>CAVTWC010000030.1:0-85936 GCA_963738105.1 uncultured Alphaproteobacteria bacterium
AGCGCCCTTGTTCGGATTGATCAGGAATTTCTCGCCGGTGGAGCGCTTGTTGTAGATCGCGATGTTGGCAGGCTGCAGCGCCTCCTGCAGCGAGACGACTTGCGTATAATGGCTGGCGAAGGTGGTCTTGAGCTCCGCGACTACGCGTTGACGCAGCTTTTCAGCGTCGGCCCGTCCGATCTTCTGCAGGAACGGAAACAGCAACCAGCCACCGACGCCCCAGGCCATGCCGAAGGCGCGGTTCAATTCGACGGCGCGGGTGTCGAGGCTGCCGTAGATATAGACCTGCTTGTGCACGTTCGATCCGTAGCGGCTGTACTCTTTTGCGGTCTTGTTGATCGCGATTTCCATGCAGGTGAGGATTTGCCCCGCGAGCTTGCCGCCGCCGATGGCATCGAAGGCGATCGTGGCGCCGGTCTCCACCAGCGCGTTGGTCAGATCGTCCATGAAGCTCGCCACGGAGGAATCGACGACATGTTTGGCACCGATCTTGTGCAGGATAGCGGCCTGCTCCGGGCTGCGCACGATGTTGACGAGGCCGATGCCATCCTTCAGGCAGATCTTGTTGAGCATCTGGCCGAGGTTCGACGCGGCGGCGGTATGCACCAGCGCCTTGTGACCCTCGCGCTTCATCGTTTCGGTCATGCCGAGCGCGGTCAGCGGATTGACGAACCACGAGGCGCCGTCGGCGGCCGTGGTGCCCGCCGGCAGCGCCATGGCATCCTTGGCCCTCACTACACGATACTGCGCGTACATCGCGCCGCCGATCATCGACACCGTCTTGCCCATCAATGCCTTCGCGGCATCGGACGCACCCGTTGCGACCACCACGCCGGCGCCTTCGTTGCCGACCGGCATCGATTCATCCAACCTTGCCGCCATCGCCTTCACTGCGGCTTCGGGCATTTTAGCCGTCACGACGGGAGATTCCTTCGTTCCGGAAAACTTGGCCGCGGCCATATCGGCCGGACCGAACAACAGCCCCAGATCGGATGGGTTGATCGGGGTAGCCTCGACGCGAACCACGATCTCGTCATCCTTCGGCTCCGGCGTCGGGACATTGGCCAGCGACACCTCCAGTTCGCCGCTCTTCTTGAGCAGCGATCGCAATTGAAGACCGGTTTTATGGTTTTCAGAACTCACGATGTCTCTCCCTCTGCGGTCGCGATCGACCTTTGTTGTTGCCGGATATCGTTGTCAGGTTTTGGTGGCGGCGGGATCCGAGATCCCTGTCACCCACGTCGACGGCCTACCTTCGAAGGCGGACTTGGCGCGTTTGCCGAGCCAATAGGAATAAGGCGGCGGCACCAGATGAAAGTCGGGATCGGCGCCGAGCTTCTGTGCGGCGTCCATCGGCCAGTTCGGATTATACATGATCTCGCGCGCCAGCGCGGTCAGGTCGGCACGCCCCTCCTGCAGGATCGCTTCAGCTTGGTCCGCATGCACGATGTGCCCGACCGCCATGGTCTTGAGATCGGCCTCTTTCCGGATCCGCTCCGCATAAGGAACCTGGTAGCCGTATTTCCGGGCGCGCACGCTGTCCATCGGCGAGTGCCCCAGGGTGCCGCCGGATGAGCAATCGATCACATCGACGCCTTTGGCCTTAAGCAGCTTCGCCAAGCGAACGCTCTCATCCGGGCCCCAGCCGGCATCGTCCTCACAGGACAGCCGCATGAACAACGGCTTGTCGGCGGGCCACGCCGCACGCACGCATTCGGCAACCTCGACCGCAAACCGCATCCGGTTAAGTTCGGAGCCGCCATATTCGTCGGTCCTGGCATTGGCGACCGGCGACAGGAATTGATGGATGAGGTAGCCATGGGCGCCGTGGATCTCCATGACATCGAAGCCGGCGGTGGCGGCGCGCGCGGCGGCCTCGCCCCATTTGACCGCGAGATCGCGCACCTCGTTATGCGACAGCGCGCGTGGGGTCGGCGAGCGCTCGGAATGTGGCACCGCGCTCGGCGCCACCAGCTCCCAGCCATCCCAGTCGAAGATTTCGGGCTCATCGCCGCGCAGCGGCTTGCCGCCTTCCCACGGGCGCGACAGCCGCGCCTTGCGGCCGGAATGACCGAGCTGGAGGCCCGCGACCGCGCCGTGCGCCTTGATGAAGGCGGCGCAGCACGCCAGCCCCGGAATGAAATTGTCGTTCCAAAGCCCGGTGTCACCGACGGTGCCGCAGCCGTTACGCGCCACCTTGGTCAATTCCATGATGACGAGCCCGGCGCCGCCTTGGGCATATTTGCCGGCGTTGACCAGATGCCAGTCGGTCGTAAAGCCCTCGACCGCCGAATATTGATGCATCGGCGCCACCACAACGCGGTTCTTGAGGCGCACGCCCCGCAGTTCGAGTGGAGAAAACAGCATCGGTTGCGGCATTGCGTTCATCCTCCGGCTTTTATTATTTTTGGGCGGCGTGACCTCTGATAATCGACGGTGTCTCCTGGCTATGCCAGCGCTTTCAGCGCGGCCCTGCCGGCATATTTCGCCTGGGCGCCCAATTCCTGCTCAATCCGCAGCAACTGGTTGTATTTAGCGGTGCGGTCGGAGCGCGCCAGCGAGCCGGTCTTGATCTGCCCGCAATTGGTCGCGACCGCGAGATCGGCGATGGTGGAATCCTCGGTTTCACCCGAGCGATGCGACATCACAGCGGTATAGCCTGCCTTGTACGCCATCTCGATCGCGCTGAGCGTCTCCGTCAGCGTGCCGATCTGGTTGACCTTGACCAGGATGGAGTTGGCACGGCCGTTCTTGATGCCGTCGGCAAGCCGGATCACGTTGGTGACGAACAGATCGTCACCGACGAGCTGGCACTTGCTGCCGATTAGATCGGTCAGTTCCTTCCAGCCCTCCATATCGTCCTCGGACATGCCGTCCTCGATCGAGACGATCGGGTAGCGCGCGACGAGGTCGGCCAGATACTTCGCCTGCTCGGAGCGCGAACGGGTCTTGTTCTCGCCGCCATAGACGTATTTGCCGACCTTGAAGAATTCAGTGGACGCGCAGTCCAGGCCAAGCATGACGTCGTCGCCGGCCTTGTAACCGGCCTTGCCGATCGCGGACATCACGAACTCAAGGGCTGCGTCCGCCGATGGCAGGTTCGGCGCAAAGCCGCCTTCGTCGCCAACATTGGTGTTGTGGCCAGCCTTCTTCAATTCGCCGCGCAGCGTGTGGAAAATCTCCGAGCCGCAGCGCAACGCCTCGGCAAAGCTCGAGGCGCCGACCGGCAGGATCATGAATTCCTGGAAGTCGATCGGGTTGTCGGCGTGCACGCCGCCGTTGATGATGTTCATCATCGGCACCGGCAGGGTCCGCGCCGAGGTGCCGCCGACATAGCGATAGAGCGGCATATCGAAGGATTCCGCCGCCGCCTTGGCGACCGCCAGCGACACGCCCAAAATGGCGTTGGCGCCGAGCCGGCTCTTGTTGGGGGTGCCGTCGAGATCGATCATGACCTGGTCGATCTGCACCTGCTCCTCGATCGCCATGTCGGCCAGCGCCTCGAAGATCTCGCCGTTGACGGCCGCGACCGCCTTCTGGACGCCCTTGCCGAGATAGCGCGTCTTGTCGCCGTCGCGCAGTTCCACCGCCTCATGGGCGCCGGTCGAGGCGCCCGACGGCACCGCGGCGCGACCGAGCGAGCCGTCCTCCAGCACCACATCGACCTCGATGGTGGGATTGCCACGGCTGTCGAGAATTTCGCGGCCGATGATGTCGACGATGGCGGTCATGGGTGCCTCTTTGGAAATTGCCTGTAACGGGGTGGTTGGCGCTGCTTTACAGCAAGGCATGGCAGCCGAAAAGGCCGCCTGCCCGCGTGACGTTGGTATTACAATTGGCTAATACCGCGGCAGCGGAGAATCCCATGTCGAAAACACCACTCAAATCAGCAAAATCACCTGCCCTGCAGCTCGGCCGCGCGGTCGAATGGCCGCAAACGCCCGAGCAAGCAAAACTCGACCGGGTGCCCAATCCGCAGAAGGACACCAATTACGTGGTGCGGTTCACGGCGCCGGAATTCACTTCGCTGTGCCCGGTTACGGGACAGCCGGATTTCGCCCATCTGGTGATCGATTATGTGCCGGGGCCGTGGCTGCTGGAGTCCAAATCGCTGAAACTTTATGTCGCGAGTTTTCGCAACCACGGTGCATTCCATGAGGACTGCACGGTCATGATCGGCAAACGGATCGCCGGCGAGATCAAGCCAAAATGGCTGCGCATCGGCGGCTACTGGTACCCGCGCGGTGGCATTCCGATCGACGTGTTCTGGCAGACCGGCCGATTGCCCAAGGGCATGTGGATTCCGGATCAGGGCGTTGCGCCTTACCGCGGGCGAGGTTGATCGCGCCCGCTTTCACACGCATGCCACAGCCTCGACGGCCACCAGCACACCGGGAATGTCGGCGCCGAAGCGGACTATCGCCCGCGCGGGCTTCGCGCCCGGAAAGAATTCCCCATAGGCCTCATTCATCTCCTTGTAGAGATCGGGTCTGGCGAGCAGTACGGTGACCTTCACGACACGGTCGAGCGAGCTGCCGGCGGCCTCCAGGATGGTTTTGACGTTGGTCAGCGCTTGACGCGTCTGCTCCTGCATCGTTGTGCCGGCGATCTCGGTTGAACCGCCTCCCGGCTTCACCGGGATCTGCCCTGAGACGAATATAAAACCGTTGGCGACGACGGCATGCGAATACGGCGAATGCGGCGCCGGGTAGCCGGGGACATCGACGTGATGGATTTCGGTCATCGTCAGGCTCTCCTCAGCGCGGATGTGCGCACCTTGTATCGGGAAGTGTAAGCCAATCTGGCATCGCCAGGTAGCATGAGCGTCGAACGCCGCACCAGCGCTGCAAGGGCGGCTGCCCGCCATCAGCCACGACGCCGTACCCGCCGGCTCCAATGCCGGAAACGATCGAGATAGAGATAGACTACCGGTGTGGTGTAGAGCGTCAGTATCTGGCTCAGCACCAGTCCGCCGATGATGGTGATTCCGAGCGGGCGGCGAAACTCGCTGCCCTCGCCCATTCCGATCACCAGCGGCACCGCGCCGAGCAGCGAAGCCATGGTGGTCATCATGATCGGCCGGAAGCGCAGCAGGCAGGCTTCATAAATCGCATCCGCCGGTGACAGATCCCGCGCGCGCTCGGCGTCGAGCGCGAAGTCGATCATCAGAATGGCGTTCTTCTTGACGATGCCGACCAGCAGGATCACCCCGATCATTCCGATCAGATCGAACTGGGTGCGAAACAACATCAGCGCCAGCACGGCCCCGACGCCGGCGGAAGGCAATGTCGACAGGATCGTCAGCGGATGAACAAAACTCTCATAGAGCATGCCGAGCGAAATATAGATCGTCGCCAGCGCCGCGAGCACGAGAAACGGTTCACTGCGGATCGATTCCTGAAAGATCTTGGCGACGCCCTGGAACGAGCCTTTGATAGCAGCGGGAACACCGATCCGCTCCATGGTGGTTTCGATCGCCGCCACCGCCGTGGAGAGCGACACGCCGGTCGGAAGATTGAACGAGATGGTGTTGGCGACCAGGCCGTCCTGGTGGTTGACGATCAGCGACGTCCGGTCCTGTCCGAAGTGCGCGATGCTGGACAGCGGAATCATCGTCTCCTGACTAGTGCTGACCGCCGTGCCGGTCGACGATGCCGTCTTGCCGGTGGCGCCGATCGAGTTGGTCGCGAGATTGCGCACCGCACTGGCCGCGACCGAATTGACCGAGGTCGCCTGCGTTGATGACACGGTCCCGGTCAGCGCGTTGGTGGTCTGCGAACCGGTGGCCGGTCCGCCCGAGGTGCTGACGTAGACATCCTTCAGCGTCTGCGGGTCCTGCCAATACGCCGGCGCCACCTCCATGATCACGTGGTACTGGTTGCGCGCAACATAGACGGTCGAGACCTGCCGTTGCCCGAACGCGTCGTACAGCGTGTTGTCGATCTGGCCGACCGAAAGCCCGAGACGCGAGGCGGTATCGCGGTCGATCACCACGTTGGCCTGCAGGCCCTTGTCCTGCTGATCGCTGCTGACGTCGGCGAGATCGGACACGGACTGAAGCGCGGCCACGATCTTCGGCGTCCATTGATCCAGATCCTCGAACGTCGGTCCCTGCAGCGTGTACTGATACTGCGCGTTGCTCGAGCGTCCGCCGCCACCGAGATCCCCCACCGCCTGCAGGAACAGCGTGGCGCCGGGCACCGCGGCAAGCTCACGGCGCAGCGAGTTGATCACCTCCTCGGCGGTGAGCCCGCGGTCGCGCAGCGGCTTCAGGGAAACGAACACCGTGCCGGAGTTGGTTGAGCCGCCGCCCGGGCCCGGACCGCCGCCCGTGAAGCCGACGGCGGTACTGACCGCGGGATTTTTGCCGACGATGTCAACGAGCTGCGTCAGCTTCTGCTGCATCAGTTGAAACGAGATGCTTTGATCGGCCTGGATCGACCCGATCAGCAATCCGGTATCTTGCTGCGGCACAAACCCCTTGGGAACAGCGGCATAGAGATAGAAGTTCAGGCCGAGCACGGCCGCAAGAACCAGCATCACCGAGCGCGGATGACGCAGCGCCACCGTCAGCGTGCGCCGATAGCCCCCCAGCAGCGCATCGAAGGCGCGCTCGCTGGCGCGATAGATCCATCCGTGCGCGCGCTCATGCTCTCCGCGGAGCAGCACGGCGCACATCATCGGCGTCGTGGTCAATGAGACCACCAGCGAGATCACGATCGCGATGGTGATGGTCATGGAGAATTCGCGGAACAGCTTTCCGACCAGCCCGCCCATCAGCAGGATGGGGACAAATACCGCGATCAGCGACACGCTCATCGACAGCACCGTAAAGCCGACCTCCCGGGAGCCCAGAAGGGCTGCCTCCAGCGGCGCCTTTCCGGCATCGAGATGGCGGGAAATGTTTTCCAGCACGACGATGGCGTCGTCGACCACGAATCCTGTGGCGACCGTGAGCGCCATCAGCGAGAAGATATTGAGGCTGTAGCCGAGCAGATACATCACCGCGAATGTCGCGATCAGGGAGACCGAGACCGCTACCACGGGAACCAGCGTCGCCCTGCCGCTGCGCAGGAACGCGAACACGACCAGGATCACCAGAACAACGGCGATGATCAGCGTGATTTCGACGTCCAGCAGCGAAGTCCGGATCGTGACCGAGCGGTCGACCGCGAGGTTGATATCGATCGCGGGCGAGACCGAGGCGCGCAATTGCGGCATCAGCGCCTTCACGCGGTCCACCATCCCGATGATGTTGGCGCCGGGCTGCCGGAACACGATCATCATGATCGCCCGTTTGCCGTTGGACAGACCGAGCGCGCGCAGGTTCTCCACGGAATCAAGCACGTCGCCGACGTCGGTCAGCCGCACCGCCGCGCCGTTGCGATAGGCCACGACCAGCGGCTCGTAGTCCGCCGCCTTGATGGCCTGATCGTTGGAATAGAGCTGGTAGCGCTGTCCGCCGACGTCGATGCCGCCCTTCGGGCTGTGGGCGTTGGCGCTGCCGAGCGCGGCGCGAACGTCTTCCAGGCCGATGCCGTATTTGTAGAGCGCCCGCGGCGTCAGCTCGACACGCACGGCGGGCAGCGAGCCGCCGCTGACGCTGACCTCACCGACGCCTTCGACCTGTGACAGTTTTTGCGCCAGCACGGTCGAGGCGGCGTCGTACAGTTCTGCCGGACGCAGCGTATCGGACGTCAGCGTGTAAATCAGGATCGGCGCCGAGGCCGGATTGAACTTGCGATAGGTCGGGTTGCTGCGCAGCGACGCCGGCAGGTCGGCGCGCGAGGCGTTGATCGCGGCCTGCACGTCCCGCGCGGCGCCATTGATGTCGCGGCTGATGCTGAACTGCAGGTTGATGCGCGCCGAGCCGAGCGAACTCGATGATGTCATCTCGCTGACATCGGCGATCTGGCCGAGATGGCGCTCCAGCGGACTTGCCACCGTGGTCGCCACATCCGCCGGGCTCGCGCCCGGCAATGTTGCCGTCACCGAGATGGTCGGAATATCGACGTCGGGCAGCGGCGAGACCGGCAGCTTGAAAAACGCGATAACGCCAGCCACGATCAACCCGAACGTCAGCAGCGTTGTCGCGACGGGACGACGGATGAACGGGCTAGACAAACTCATGCGTGAAATCGATCCGTATTCATCTTACCCGGCGTGACGTGATCGTTCCACATTCGCGAATGTCCACCATTCGGCTGATCGCGCACCCTTATGACTTTGTCGAGGTGTTATTCGGACAAGCGCGATCCAGGGTTCCCCGTAACAGAGCGTGATGGTGGTTGTTTGACCGCGCGCTTACGCCGCACCCACATCCGCCGGCCGGGTCTGGCGCAACAGACGCGCGCAGACCAGGCCGAGTACCACAATGATTAACGCGCTGCTCAGCAGCGTCGGAATCTTGCCGGCATTGAGGATGCCGAAGCCATAGGCGATCGGCCCGATGGTCTGCCCCATGAAAAAGAAGAACGAATGCAGCGACAATGCGGTGGCGCGCGCCTCCACCGACAGTTCGCTGGCAAACACCTGCAGCGACCCGTGGATCATGTAGAAGCCCCACCCCATCAGGAGAAAGTTGAAGGCCTGAATCTGCCAGCGCGGACCGAAGGCGATGATTGCGAGTTGCAGGCCCATCAGCGCCGCGCCCGAGATCATCATCCCGTTGACGCCGATCCGCGGCAGCAAGCGCGACACCGTCAGGGTGTAAAGCAGCCCACCGACGGCGAAGCCTGCGATCACCAGCCCGCCGATCGACAGGCTGGTGACGCCCTGCTCGAACAGGAACGAGGCGACGTAGGGAAACAGGCCGAGCACGCAGCAGCCCTCGACGAATACCGCGCTGTAGCAAACCTTCGCGTTTGGATTGGCGAAGATGGTGCGATAGCCGTGTTTGAGCACCGACAGATCGACCTTCGCCGGCGGCACGCGCGTCAGCGCGCCGTTGCGAAATCCAAGGGCGACCGCGATCGACGCCACCACTGCCAGCGAGCCGAGCACCGCGAGCACGCCGCGCCAGCCCAGGAAATCGCCGATCAGGCCGGACAAGGACGCGCCCAGCAGATTGCCGGTCATCGAGCCCGCCAGGGTGCGTCCGATCGCGATCTGGCGCTTCTCGGGCCCGACGAGGTCGCTGGTCAGCCCGAGAGCGATCGGAAATACGCCGCCGGCGCCGATTCCCGCCAGGATGCGGGTGGCAAACAACATCGGAAATGACGACGACAGCGCACCGAGCACGTTGGCGACGCCGAGCAGCACCAGGCAGATGATGACGAGCCGCGCCTTGCCGAACAGATCCGCGGCAGCCCCCAGCGCCGGCTGGATGATGGCGAAGGTGAAGGCGAACACCGAGGCAAAGCCGGCCGCAGTTGCGATGCTGACGGAAAAATCACTGGCGACATGCGGCAGCACCGGATCGAGCGCCCGCGCCGACAGGCTGGCCGCGAAAGTCGCCAGCGCGATGATGTTCAGCAGGGGCGGCATACGCGAGTGATCGCCGCCGCTGGCGGTCTTGCCCATCAGGCCGCCGGGCTTTTCGCCAGCCGGTCGAACGCCATCAATGTCCGCAGCAGACCTTCGAACTCACGCAGCGGCACCATGTTGGGGCCGTCGGACGGTGCGTGATCGGGATCGGGATGGGTTTCGATGAACACCCCCGCCACGCCGACCGCGACCGCGGCCCGCGCCAGCACCGGAACGAATTCGCGCTCGCCGCCCGACGAGGCTCCCTTGCCGCCGGGTTGCTGCACCGAATGCGTTGCGTCGAAGATCACGGGGGCGCCGGTGGTGCGCGCCAGGATCGGCAGCGCACGCATGTCCGACACCAGCGTGTTGTAGCCAAAGGAAGCACCGCGCTCGGTGACCAGCACATTGACGTTGCCCGCGCTGGTGATCTTGGCGACGACGTTGGCCATGTCCCATGGCGCCAGGAACTGGCCCTTCTTGACGTTGACGACCTTGCCGGTCGCCGCCGCCGCCACCAAAAGATCGGTCTGCCGGGACAGAAACGCGGGAATCTGCAGCACGTCGACGGCCTGCGCGACCTCGGCGCATTGCGAGATTTCGTGCACATCGGTCAGCACGGGCAATCCGAGCGAGGAGCGGATTTCGGCAAAGATCGGCAGCGCCTGCTTGAGGCCGATGCCGCGCGCGGCCGAAGCGCTGGTGCGATTGGCCTTGTCGAACGAGGTTTTGTAGACAAGGCCAATTCCGAGCCGCGTCGAAATCTCCTTCAGCGCACTGGCGACCTCGAGCGCGTGTGCGCGGCTCTCGAGCTGGCACGGGCCGGCAATGATCGAGATCGGCAGGGCGTTGCCGAATTTGACAGCTCCGGCGGCAACGATCGGCGCAGTTGTGGTGTTGGCGTTCAAAGCATGTTCCTTGTTCGGCCGAACCATGCCGGGCTGCTTCCCGGAGATCAACCCGGTCACCCCGCTTTGGCGGGCTCGAATATCAGGGTTGCGCCATGGGCGGCATCGGGCGGCACCACGAGCCGGCCGACATGGCCCTGGCATGCAACATTGTTTTGCCGCAACAGCGCTTCCGTCTGCGCGAGATCCGCGACCTCGAAGCGCAGCGCGTTCAGCGTCATCCCCTCGCCGGCTGCGTTTATCGTGACGCCGAACTGATCGCGGAACGCGACCGGCGCCATGATCTCGACATCGCCATTCTGGGTCCGCGCGACGATACCGATCGAACTGGAATGCAGATCGCTGACGCCGGTAAAGGCCTTGAGAAAAATGTGATGGTCGGTCGGGTTGTCGGCGACCAGCGCCACGCCGGGCACGCCCTTGGCGCCATTGGCATGGGTCTGGAACGCCGGGTTCCAGAAATTCTCCGGAAAATGGTGCTGGCACACCGCGAAGCGGACATTCGGTGAGGTCTTGTCCACTGCGAAAGCAAGCGAGAACGCGAGTTTGATCACGGTGCCGTCGGGCTTGGCGCCTTCGCGGGCGAAATCGAACACCTTGAAATCGCCGATGCTCGAGGCCTCGAACGCGCGCGCATCCTCGACCGCGTTGCGGCTGTTGAGGATCAGCATCGAAAGCCCTTCGCGCGCGCCCAGATAATCGCGGTTGAAGGCGCCGAACGAGAATGAGCGGGCGCCATGCGGCGGGATCTTTTCAGGTTCGGCGACTTCGAGGAGTTCGATATAGGCGTTGTTCAATTGCACGATGCGATTATGCGTGCCCCACGCGTGCTTGTTGCGCGCGCCGACGATGAAGCCGGCGCGCCCATAAAACTCCCCCGCCGCGTCGAGATCGCGGACGGCGTGCACGATATGGTCGAGACCGTGAGGCAACGCTGCGTTACTTGACCGATGAGAATGAGGTCGGCACCAGCAATTGGTTGACGATGTTGCCGACGATCTGGCCGTCTTCCTCGGTCTTGGCGCGCGCCGAGATCCAGTCGGGATCGCTCTGGAATGCGGCCCATTTCTTCTCGCGATCGGCGAGCAACTCCCAGGCCAGCAAATAGGTCAGTTCCTGGTTGGATTCGCCGACCAGCGTGGTGAAGAAGCCGGCCTGCTTGATGCCGTGCTTTTCCCACAGCTTCAGCGTGGTGTTCTCAAAACGCTTCAACAACGCCGGCAACCGGCCGGGCAGGCAACGATAAACACGTGTTTCGTAGATCATTAGGTATCCTCCCTGTTCTTGCGCGGCTTTTATAGCGCGGAGATGGGAGGCTGTCTTGAGGGCATCCTCACATGACACCTCAGCCTTGACACCACACCCTTGGCTTTCTCGGGTGGGTCTAGGTTTGAGGCACGGTTTTTGGGTCGACCTTCGACATCGTGATGGCGCACTCCATCAGCAAGGCGATGCCGATACGTGGGTCGAGCGCCTCTTTGGCCATCAAGAACAATTGCCGCGCCACGAGGTCAGTGACCAGCGACCAGTATTCTGGCGGCGCGCTGCGACCTCTGGCAGGTCCGGGACCGTCAGTCCGGGTCAATATGGATTTGGTCCGCGGCCAAAACAGATCCAGCGCCCGGCGCGGCGTCAGGTGGGGCTGATGCTCCTGCGCGACCTGCGGCACGCCATATTCCGGACTTCCCACGGTCTGGGCCGCATGCCGAAACATCGCGTTGCAGTCCGGAAGTTCGGCCGGCTTCACGCCCGCCTCGATCGCCGCGGCCGCGGCAAAATTCCAGAGCGAATAATCATTGGTAACTTGTGGCACCAGATAACCATTGATCAGGTCGCCAAAATAAAACGTCTCGCCGGATTTGGTATTGGCGACCACCAGCAAATTGTGCTTGCGCAGATGCTCGCTCAACTCCACCGGCGAAAGCGCCGCGCCCGTCAGCAGCGGAATATCGCGCTTCGCTATTCGCGCGAAAGCGGTGGTTTGGGCGGCGAAGCCGGCCAGTGCGCCGATGCTGGCGAATAACGTTTCGACATGGATGCCGCGCTCGGTCTTCAACCACATCTGCAGCGAGTCGCGCAGGCTGCCGATCGCCAGATTGACGACGACCTCGTCGTCGGTGTCTTTCCACGGAAATGCGAAGGAGCGCGTCTGTCCGGCCTCAGTCACGT
The DNA here is from genome assembly GCA_963738105.1 of uncultured Alphaproteobacteria bacterium. Lineage (GTDB taxonomy): Bacteria > Pseudomonadota > Alphaproteobacteria > Rhizobiales > Xanthobacteraceae > Bradyrhizobium. The sequence continues at coordinate 12,543 of CAVTWC010000030.1, forward strand.
TCCAAACGCCTTTCGAGCGGCTACACCAGCCTTGATTGCACCACCGCGGCCTGAATGAACGACGCAAACAGCGGATGCGGTTCGAACGGACGCGATTTCAATTCGGGATGGAATTGCACCCCAATGAACCAGGGATGATCCTCGTACTCGACGATCTCAGGCAGCACGCCATCTGGTGAAAGCCCCGAGAATCGCAGGCCGTGCTGTTCGAGCCGGTCCTTGTAGGCGGTGTTGACCTCGTAGCGGTGGCGATGGCGTTCGGAAATCTCGGTGGCGCCGCCATAAACTTCCGACACCCGGCTGCCGCGCTTGAGGGCTGCGGGATAGGCGCCGAGGCGCATGGTGCCGCCAAGGTCGCCCGCCTTCGAGCGCTTTTCCAGTTCATTGCCGCGCAGCCATTCCGTCATCAAGCCAACCAACGGCTCCGGGGTCGGGCCAAACTCGGTGGAATTGGCCGCCTCGATGCCGACCAGATTACGTGCGGCCTCGATCACCGCCATCTGCATGCCGAAGCAGATGCCGAAGTATGGCACGTTGCGCTCGCGGGCGAACTGCGCCGCGCGGATCTTGCCCTCGGCGCCGCGCTGGCCGAAACCGCCGGGCACCAGGATGCCGTTGACGTGCTCGAGGAACGGCGCCGGGTCTTCGTTCTCGAACACCTCGCTCTCGATCCAGTCGAGATTGACCTTGACCTTGTTGGCGATGCCGCCGTGCGACAGGGCCTCGATCAGCGATTTGTAGGCGTCCTTCATGCCGGTGTATTTGCCGACGATGGCAATCGTCACCGCGCCTTCGGGATTGCGCACCCGCTCGTTGATGACGTTCCAGCTCTGCAGCGCCGGCGGAATCCGCGCCTCGATGCCGAACGCCGCCAGCACCTCATCGTCGAGACCGGCGGCGTGATACGCCTCCGGCACGGCGTAGATGTTATCGACGTCCCTCGCCTCGATCACGGCGGACTCGCGCACGTTGCAGAACAGGCCGAGCTTGCGCCGTTCTTCCTTCGGGATCGGACGATCGGTGCGGCACAGCAGGATATCCGGCTGGATGCCGATCGAACGCAGCTCCTTCACCGAATGCTGCGTCGGTTTTGTCTTGAGTTCGCCGGCGCTTGGGATGAACGGCAGCAGCGTCAAATGAATGTAGATGGCGTGATCGCGCGGCAGATCGTTCTTGATCTGGCGGATAGCCTCGAAGAACGGCAGGCCTTCGATATCGCCGACGGTGCCGCCGATCTCGCACAGCACGAAGTCATAGTCGTCGTTGCTATCGAGGATGAAGTCCTTGATGGCGTTGGTGACGTGCGGGATCACCTGGATGGTGGCGCCGAGATAATCGCCACGCCGTTCCTTGGTGAGGATGTCCTGATAGATCCTCCCGGTGGTGATGTTGTCGGCCTTTGTGGCTGGCCGTCCGGTAAAACGCTCGTAATGGCCGAGATCGAGATCGGTCTCGGCGCCGTCATCGGTCACGAACACTTCGCCGTGCTGATACGGCGACATCGTTCCGGGATCGAGATTGAGATAGGGATCGAGCTTGCGAAGCCGGACCTTGTAGCCTCGTGACTGCAACAGGGCGCCGAGCGCCGCCGAAGCCAGACCTTTACCGAGCGAGGAGACCACGCCGCCGGTGATGAATATATACCGCGCCATGGGGCTTAACCTTTAAGGCTAGCGGTGCGATTCGCCAAAACAATTCGCGTCCCGCACCGAATATTCTGTGAGGCTGTGGGTGACGTGAAATTTAAAGTATTGTCAGGGCATTGATGGGGTTTTCTCATGCAGGATGCTAGATGCCATCCTGCATGGCCACCCCGCTTTATTGCGACTTTGGCGCTTCCGGGCCCGACGGCGCTGGTGCCGGCGGAGCCTGCTGCTGGTCCGACTTCTTCAGCGAATCCAGAATGCCGCCGCTGGTCGGCGGCGCGACGGGAGTTGCCCCACCCGGCTGCGACTGCGAAGCCGGCGTGCCCAGGATCGAGGTCGGCGCGCGGTTGTAGCTCGCGAGCCACGACAAAAACAGACTGGTCACGAAGAAGCCGACTGCAAGGATCGCGGTGGTGCGCGTCAGCAGATTGGCGGTGCCGCGGCTCGACATGAAGCCGGCACCGCCGCCCATGCCAAGGCCGCCGCCCTCGGATTTCTGCAACAACACCGTGGCGATCAAAACCGCAACGATCATGAGGTGGACGACGATAACGACAGTCTGCATCTCTACCTTCCGTCGCAAACCAATAAGGCCGGGGTCCGGCTGCATCATGGGGTTTGCGGGATTTGAATTCGCGCGGTGTTACACGATCGGACCGGGCATTGTCACCCCCCGCGCGATCAGCACCACATAGTTGCCCGGCGGCCCTTCCGCGAGGGCGTTGGGGCCAGGAATGAAGCCGTCGCTGAAGACTTTACGCCGGCGACGACGTCTCTTATAATATACATATGGATACTATCATAGACGATTTGAGCGCCCGCCTTGCGCAACGCCTACGGCTTGAACGCGACAGCCGGGGCTGGTCGTTGGCGCAGCTCGCCGAGCAATCCGGAGTCTCGAAGGCGACCATCAGCAAGATCGAGCGTGCCGAGGTCAGCCCGACCGCGGTGATCCTGGTGCGGCTCGCCGCCGCCTTCAACCTGACGTTGGCGGGCCTGATGTTGCGGGCCGAAGGCCACGGCGAGCGCCTGGTGCGCGCCGATGAGCAAGCGGTCTGGCGCGACCCCGAGACCGGCTATCTGCGCAAGCAGGTGTTCAGCCGTCCCGACCATCCCGTCGAAATTGTCAGGGTCGAATTGCCGGCGGGGCAGCGGGTGACGCTGCCGGCCTCGTCCTATGCCCATATCCGACAGGTCGTCTGGGTCCAGAAGGGTAACCTCACCCTGACCGAAGCCGGCGAGCCCTTCGCGCTCGGCGCAGGCGATTGTCTCGGCTTCGGTTCGCCGTCGGAGGTCACCTTCGCCAATGAGACAACGGCTCCCTGCATATATGTCGTAGCGCTCGCCCGGAGCTGACTGATGCCGGAGATCACGATCGCGCCCCTCACCGATGAGCCCACCACCCGCTGGGCGTTGACCGAAATATTGATTGAAGCGGTCGCCAGCGGGGGCTCCGTCAGTTTCATGCATCCGCTGGCGCCGGAGCAAGCCGATGCGTTCTGGAGGAATTCGCTGGCCGCCGCCGACCGCGGCGAGCGGATCGTTCTCGGGGCCTTCGATGCAGACAAGCTGATCGGCACCGTGACGCTGCTGCTTGACCTGCCACCGAACCAACCGCATCGCGCCGAAATCGCGAAAATGATCACAAAGATCAGTCACCGCGGCCGTGGCGTGGCACGGGCGTTGATGGGCGCGGCCGAAAGCCTGGCGATCGCGCGCGGACGCACGCTACTGGTGCTCGACACCGCCACCGAAGATGGCGCCGCCGGGCTCTACGAAGGACTAGGCTTCACGCTGAGCGGAATCATCCCGGATTATGCCTTGAAGCCGCATGGCGGCCTCGTCGGCACGATGATCTACTGGAAGCGCATCGGTGCAACAGCGCTCGCCTGAAAGCAGTCGCGTCAGCCTTCTGCGGGAGACGGCTCGCGGCTCACGGACGGCGACATGGCGAGAGTGCGGATACGATCGGCATCCTCCGCGGTGACCGGATTGTAGACGACCATGCTGAGATCAGGTCGACCATCGACGGCAAACGCGGAATATTCCAGCGTGAGTAGGCCCAGCACCGGATGCCGGAGACGCTTGGCCCCCTCGCCGTGAGCATGAACGTCATTGTCACGCCACAACGCCGCGAATTCGGGGCTGAGTTTGCAAAGCTCGTCGACGAGTTCACTGACTTCGGACACGGCGCCGGCGCGCGCCGCATCCACCCTGAACGCTCCAACCACGAAGCGCGCGACGGCTTTCCAATCGTGTTGCGCCGCTCGCACGCGGGGGCTGCCGAAGATCATGCGAAGGATGTTGCGCTGGCCCGGCGGCAGCGCGCCGTAGTCGGTCAACACCGCAGCGGCAGCGCAATTCCACGCGACCACATCCCAGGTGGCGGTCTTGATCAACGCAGGACTGAACTCAAACGCATCAAGCAGACGCTGCAAACGGGGCGTGACGCCTTCGACCGCCTTGTAGCGGACCTCGGGTGGGCGCCCGAGCCCCAGCAAAAATAAATGCTCGCGCTCGATGTCGGTCAGCATCAGCGCGCCGGCAATCCGGTTCAACACATCCGGCGAGGGAGCGCCGCCCCGTCCCTGCTCCAGCCACGTGTACCAGGTCGGACTGATGTTGGAGCGCTGCGCGACCTCCTCCCGGCGCAGACCCGGCGTTCGCCGGCGCCCCACCGAAAAACCGAGAGCCGCGGGATCAAGCCGCGTGCGGCGATCCTTCAAATAGGCTCCCAACAGATTGCTTTTCTCGAAGGACATGCCGATCCTGTTGGCTACTATACCATGATAAAGTCACTACTTTAACAGGATGGAAGTCTAGCGGATATTGGTCTCCACACAACATTGGAGACTTGCGATGCGCGTATTCGTCACCGGCGCTACCGGTTTTATCGGCTCAGCCATTGTTCCGGAACTCATCGCCGCAGGCCATCAAGTCCTCGGGCTCACACGTTCGGATACAGGAACTCAGTCTCTCGCTGCCGCCGGCGCGGAGCCGCATCGGGGGAATCTTGAGGATCTGGAAAGCCTGCGCAGTGGTGCGGCCCAATCGGACGGCGTGATCCACTGCGCCTTCGACCACGACTTCTCGAAATTCGTGGCGAATTGCGAAAAGGACAAGCGCGCCATCGAAACTCTCGGCGCCGCGCTCAGCGGATCCGATCGTCCGCTGGTTATCACTTCAGGCACCGGAATGGGCAACGCGGAGCCGGGTCAACCCGCCACCGAGGACGTCTTCAATTCCGGCCGCACGAATCCCCGTGTGGTTTCGGAAATGACGGGTGCAGCGCTGTTGGCGGCTGGCGTCAATGTATCAGTGGTGCGCCTGCCGCAGGTTCACGACACGGTCAAACAGGGTTTCATCACCTACGCGGTCATGATCGCTCGCGAAAAGCAAATCTCTGCGTATGTCGGCGATGGACTCAACCGTTGGCCCGCGGCGCACGTGCTTGATGTAGCGCGCCTCTACAGGCTGGCGCTGGAGAAGCGGGAAGCAGGCGCCAGATATCACGCGGTGGCCGAACAAGGCATAGCCGTCCGCGACGTCGCGGAAGTCATTGGCAAAGGCCTGAAGGTGCCGGTCGTCTCCCTGTCCCCAGAGCAGGCGGCAGGTCATTTTGGATGGCTCGCTCCCTTTGCGGGACTGGATCTTCCGGCCTCAAGTGCACGAACGCAGCAACGGCTTGGATGGCATCCGACCGGCCCTGGACTGATCACCGACCTCGAAAATATGCGCTACCAGGAGAACAGCGGCTCCTAGGGACAGCCTTTCCTAGGGACAGCCTTGCGCGATCGCCAAAAAGTCCGACGCCTTCAGGCTGGCGCCACCGACCAGCGCACCGTTGACATTAGCGACCGCCATCAACTCCGCGGCGTTGGAAGGCTTCACCGAACCGCCATACAGAATTCGCATCTTGGCGCCCTCGCCCTTGAACCGCGCGGTCAGCGTCCCGCGGATGAAGCGATGCACCTGCTCGACGTCGGCGGCCGTCGGCGTCAGCCCGGTGCCGATCGCCCAGACCGGCTCATAGGCCACCACCAGATTGGCTGCGGTGGCGCCGTCCGGTAGCGATCCCGCCAATTGGCCACCGCAGATGTCGAGGGTCTTGCCCTGATCGCGCTGCTGCTGCGTTTCGCCGATGCAAACGATCGCGGTCAACCCAGCCCGCCACGCGGCCTCGGCTTTCTGACGCACCAGCGCATCACTCTCGCCGTGATCGGCGCGCCGCTCGGAGTGACCGACGATGATGGCGGTAGCGCCGGCATCGGCCAGCATTTCGGCCGACAGATCGCCGGTATGGGCGCCCGATGCCTTGGGATGGCAATCCTGAGCCCCGATCGCCAGCGTTTTCACGCCCCGTGCCCGATCCGCAAAGGCCGCAATCAGGGTCGCCGGCGGGCACACCAGAAGATCGGCCTTGGCAGCCACACCGGGCGCGCCAGCGCACATGGCGTCAAATTCGGCAACGGAGGCCTTGAGGCCGTTCATCTTCCAGTTACCGGCAATCAGCGGCCGGACAGCGTCGGTCATGTGAAATTCCCGCAATAATGTGACGTCAGCATGGGCTAGCAGAGCCACTACGCCTAATCCAGATAGCCGTCTTATGGCATCCCCGCCGACGTGGTGACAACGCGACTGCCACTTTAAGAGGCTTTATCAATTCGGCGTCCCCTTTTGCGGAACTCCAATCGACCGATTTCAGTGTCCGTTTCATACAGACGCCCTCACAAACAATTGTTGGTGGGGCATAGACGCGCCATCCTTCAAAAAACGCCAACGAACGTTTGGCGTTGAAGATTTTTCCGAGGGTGGACCGATTGTCGCAACCTCAAAGCTGGCACATCAATTGCTTCGTGGCGAACACCATTAAGGAGTTCGCATTTTGGTTCACGATCCACGCTTGAATAAAATTTCACGTCGCACTGCTCTGGCCTTGCCCCTCGGGTTGGCCGCATCTTCCAGCACCATCTTCAACGGTTTAGCCAAGGCCGATCAGCCGGTGCGAGGTGGCACGATGGTGATGATCGTGCAGCCCGAGCCCTCGACGCTTGCACATTATGCTGTCACCGCCGGCAACATCCCGCCGATCGCCACGCAGATTTATGAAGGTCTTGTGACCTACGACTGGGATCAGAATCCTCAACCCAATCTCGCGACCTCATGGGAAACTGCGCCGGACGGCAAATCCATCACCTTCAAACTCCGCGAAGGCGTTGTGTTTCACAACGGCAAGCCGTTCACGAGCGCCGACGTCCAATTCTCCTTCATGGAGATCCTGAAGAAATATCACCCCTTCGCGCCGCTGCTGCTCGCCGAACTGACGGGCGTCGATACGCCCGACGAAAAGACGGCGGTTCTGCTGCTCGCCAATCCCGCGCCCTATCTCATGAAGGCGCTTGCGGGGCGCGATCTGCCGATCATGTGCAAATCGGTTTTCGAGGGAACGCAGATCCTGCAGAATCCTTCCGCCAACAAGCCGATCGGCACCGGGCCGTTCAAATTCGGGCAATGGGACCGCGGACAGTTCGTGCGGCTCGACCGCAACGACAAATATTGGAAGCCGGGACTGCCCTATCTCGACCATATCATTGCACGCTTCATCCCCGATGCCGCGACGCGTTCCGCCGCGCTCGAGACCGGCGAGGCGCATTTCGCCGGCTATAGCGCCGTCAATTATGCCGATCTCGCTCGGATGAAGACCAACCCGATCCTCGATACGACGATGAAAGGCTATGAGATGACGCCCGCCTTGAGCGTGCTCGAACTCAATGCCAAACATCCGCCGCTCGACAAAAAGGAAGTGCGCCAGGCCATCGCCTATGCGATCGATCGCAACGTGATCCTGCGCGATGTGATGTATGGCTACGGTAAGCCGGCCACCGGCCCGCTCAGCAGCCTGTTCAAGACCGTCGGCTTCTATACCGACGATGTGCGCAAATACGACGTGCCCGACCGTCTCGACATTGCCAACAAGCTGCTCGACGGCGCGGGCCTGCCGCGCGGCGCCAATGGCATGCGCTTCGGCATGCATCTCGAAGTCAATTCATTCGGTGAGCAATGGCTGCGCCAGGCCGAATATCTCAAGCAGGCGCTCGCGATCGTCGGCATCGATCTGACGCTGCGCTCGGAAGACACCGCCACCTGGTTGCGGCGCGTCTATACCGATTACGATTACGACATTAACGAGCCCTTCCTGAGCCAGGGCGTTGATCCGGTCTATGGTCTCAACAAGCAATATCTCACCTCGCAGATCCGCAAGGGCGTAACCTTCGTCAACGACAGCTTTTACGCCAACCCGGAATTCGACGGCATCCTAAACGAGGCTATGCGCGAGCAGGACCACGACAAGCGCGCCGTCCTATACAAAAAGGCGCAGCAGATTCTGGCCGAGGATTGCCCGCTGGTCTGGCTCGTCGACGTGCAATACGTCTCGGTCTTCAATCGAAAGCTTCACGATCACACGACCGGGCCGCTCGGCACGCAACAGGCTTTCGAACGGGCCTGGCTGGAAACATAAGCCGTGCGATTTGCCCGCTATATGGGATACCGGCTGGTCACCGCGCTGCCGGTGATCTTCGGCATCATCGTGCTCAACTTCCTGTTGATCCACCTTGCGCCCGGCGACGCGGCCTCCGTGCTCGCCGGCGAGAGCGGTGCCGCGACTCCCGAATACATGGAGGCCCTGCGCCATAAATTCGGCCTCGACCAATCGCTCGGCATGCAGTTCGTGACCTACGTCTCGAACATGGCGCATTTCAATCTCGGCTATTCCTACCGCAACGATGCCGATGTCAGCAGCCTGATCCTGGAACGGCTTGGGCCTACCAGCCTGCTGATGTTGACGGCGTTCGGAACTGCTGTGGCGCTCGGCATCATCCTCGGTCTGGTTGCCGCGACCGGGCGCAACTCCTGGCGCGACAACATCATTTCACTGATCAGCCTCGTCGCCTATGCGACGCCCGGGTTCTGGCTTGGGCTGATGATGATCGTGATCTTTTCGATCGGCCTCGGCTGGCTGCCGACCAGCGGGTTTGACACGGTAGGCGCCGGTCACGAGGGCTGGGCCGAGGTTTGGGACGTTGCTCGGCATCTCGTGATGCCCGCCGTCTCGCTCGCGCTGTTCTACTTGGCACTTTATGCGCGCCTGATGCGTGCCTCCGTCCTGGAGCAAACCGGCATGGACTACGTGACCACGGCGCGCGCCAAGGGGCAGACCGAGCGCCGCATCATGACGGGTCATGTTCTGCGCAATGCGCTGTTGCCGATCGTGACGATTGCAGGCGTCCAGGCCGGCAATCTGATCGGCGGCTCCATCGTGGTGGAAACCGTATTCGGCTGGCCCGGCATCGGCACGCTGGCTTTCAACGCGCTGCAATCGCGCGACCTCAATCTGCTGCTCGCGATCTTCTTCATGTCGGCGTGCCTGATCGTGATCATCAACCTCGCCGTCGACGTGATCTACGCCGTGCTCGACCCGCGCATGGAGATTTGAGATGCGACAAGGATTCGCGCGGTTCGCCCGCAACCGGATGGCTCTGTTTGGCGCAGCCGTGCTGCTGTGCCTGATGTTGCTCGTCGTGTTCACGCCGGTGATTTATCCCGATGATCCGTTCAAGCTCGCCGGACCCGCCTTGCAGCCGCCGGGCGGCCGCTTCCTGCTCGGCACCGATACGCTCGGCCGCGACGTCGCAGCGGAGATCGCTTACGGCGCACGCACCTCGCTCATCATCGGTGTCGGCGCCACCCTCGCCGCCATCGTGTTTGGCGCGGTGGTCGGAGGCATAGCCGGGTATTATCGCGGGCGAACCGAGACCGTGCTGATGCGCATCACGGAGTTCTTCCAGACCATTCCGGCCTTCATATTCGCGCTGTTGATTGTCGCGATCCTCTCGCCGTCGATCCGCAGCGAGATCATTGCGATCGCGGCCGTCTCCTGGCCAAGCATCGCGCGGCTCGTGCGCGGCGAATTCGTAGCACTCGGCGGCCGCGAATTCGTCCAGGCCTGTGCGGGCCTCGGGGCCAGCGATGCGCGCATCATCCTCAATCATATGCTGCCGAACTGCGCCTCCTCCATCATCGCCGTTGGATCATTGCTGATCGGCACCGCGATCCTGCTCGAAGCCGGATTGGCGTTTCTCGGCCTCGGCGACCCCAACGTCATGAGCTGGGGGTTGATCATCAGCGCGGGACGCGCGGTGCTACGCTCGGCCTGGTGGATCTGCACCTTTCCGGGCATCGCAATCCTGCTCACGGTGCTCGGCATCAATCTCATTGGCGACGGGCTCAACGAAGCCCTCAATCCGAGGCTGCGTGAGCGATGAGCCAGACCGTTCTCGAACTTGAAAAGCTCACGATCGCCTTGCCACCCGGCGCCGACCGCGCCAATGCGGTAAGCGATGTCGACCTGGTATTGCGCGCCGGCAAGGTGACATGCCTGATCGGCGAAAGCGGATCGGGCAAATCGCTGGTCGCGCGTTCGATCCTTGGCCTGTTGCCGCGTCCGCATGTCCGCATCGGGAGCGGACGCATCCTGTTCGAGGGCCAGGATCTCGCCGTCGCGCCGCAAGACCAGATGCGCGCCATTCGTGGCGCGAAAATCGGCATGATCTTTCAGGAGCCGATGACCGCGCTGAACCCGCTGCACACCATCGGCCGCCAACTCGACGAAGTGCTGCGCATCCACACCTCGCTCGGGAAAGCCGCACGCCGAGCGCGTGTGCTCGAATTGATCGACAGCGTTCACCTGCCGGAACCCGGCCGCATCGTCCGTTCGTTTCCCCACCAGTTGAGCGGCGGTCAGCGCCAGCGCGCGATGATCGCGATGGCCTTGCTGCTCAATCCGCGCCTTTTGATCGCCGACGAGCCGACGACGGCGCTCGACGTTACGACGCAGGCGCAAATCCTCTATCTGATCCGCGAGCTGCAGCGCGAGCACGGCACATCAGTTCTCTTCATCACCCATGATTTCGGCGTCGTCGCCGATATTGCCGATGAGGTCGCGGTGCTGCAGCGTGGCACCCTGGTCGAACGCGGCTCGGCCGGGGCAGTGCTCGGCGCGCCGACCCATCCTTATACCAAGGCGCTGATCGCTGCGGTACCCAAGCTCGAGCCGCCGGCGGCGCGACCGCCAAACACGCAACCGGTCATCATTGAGGCGCGCGATATTACCAAGACCTATGGCACGCGAGGCCTGTTCGGCGGGCGCGTCACGATGGCACTGGCCGGCGTGAACATGGAACTACGCCGCGGTGAGACACTGGGGCTCGTCGGCGAAAGCGGCTCAGGCAAGAGCACTCTGGCACGCGCCATCACCCGGCTGATGCCGATCGATGACGGCGAAATCCTGCTCGGCGGTACCGATATCGCCCGTCTTCCGCGTCACCGGCTCCGCGCAATCCGCAAACGCGTGCAAATGGTGTTTCAGGATCCCTACGCGTCGCTCGATCCGCGCCAGCGCATCATCGACATCATCGCGGAAGGCCCCATCATCCACGGCACTCCGGCCTTCAGAGCCCGCGAGGAGGCGCAAGCGCTGCTCGGCCTGGTCGGGCTCGACGCCTCGGCGGCGAAACGTTTTCCGCATGAGTTCAGCGGCGGCCAGCGTCAGCGGATCGGCATCGCCCGCGCGCTGGCGCTGCGCCCTGAGGTGCTGGTCGCGGACGAGCCCGTCTCCGCGCTTGACGTCTCGGTGCAAGCGCAGGTGTTGGCGCTGCTCGCCGACATCAAGGCACGGCTGCAGCTCAGCATGCTGTTCGTGACGCATGATCTACGCGTCGCGCTGCAAGTCTGCGACCGCATCGCCGTGATGAAGCAAGGCGAAGTCGTCGAAGTGGCGCCGACCGCCGAGATCTTTTTTAATCCCCAGCATTCCTATACCAAGGCCTTGTTCGCCGCCGTGCCTGGCGGCACCTGGCAAGACCGGAAGGCCTCATGACCTCGACCGATGCTTTTGTGCCGGGCCCACGCACGCATGTGCCGGGCGCGCCAGCGGGGCCGCTTGCGGGTCTCACCTTCGCGGTCAAGGATCTGATCGATGTCGCCGACCTGCCGACCGGCGGCGGCAATCCGGACTGGCCGCGCTTCGCCCCAAGGCCGACCCGTCACGCATGGGTGGTGCAGACCCTGCTCGATGCCGGCGCTTCGGTCGTCGGCAAGACGATCACCGACGAAGTGTCGCTCGGCATTCTCGGCGAGAACGCGCATGACGGCACGCCGTTGAATCCGGCAGCGCCCGGCCGCGTGCCGGGCGGCTCGTCGAGCGGATCGGCATCGGCCGTGGCCGCCAAGGCCTGCGATTTCGCGCTTGGCACCGATACGGGTGGCTCGGTGCGCGTGCCCTCGAGCTTTTGCGGCCTTTACGGCATCCGGCCGACCCATGGGCAGATCGATTTCAGCGGCATTGCCGTGCAGGCGCCAAATAGCGATACCTGCGGCTGGTTCGCGCGCGATGCCGCGACGTTTGCGCGTGTTGGCGAAGTTTTGTTCGGAAGCGCCCTGCCGCCTACCCTGCCTACGACACTGTTGGTAGCAGCGGATGCCTTCGGTTTCGCCGATGAAAATGTGCAGCAGGCGCTAGCCCCTTTCGTCAACCGTCTCGCGGCGCTGATTGGCCAACGGCGCCATGTCACATTGGCGCCGCAAGGTCTTTCCGTCTGGCAGCGTGCGCAACGCGTGCTGCAAGCGATCGAAGCCTGGCGCACGTTCCAGCCTTGGCTCGACGGCCATAATCCGCGGCTCGCCTTCAGCGTGGCGCGGGGCTTGCTACAAGGCTCAATGATGACAGACGCGGAGCGCAACGCCGCGAGCCTGATGCGGATGGAAGCCCGCGCCCGGATGCGCATGCTGCTGCCATCAGGCACCATCCTCTGCCTGCCGACGACACCGTTTCCGGCGCCGCAAAAAGGTCTGCCGCTTCACCACTTGGATCCCTTGCGCGAACGCATCTCTTGCCTGACCAGTCAAGGCGGCCTCACCGGCGTGCCGCAGGTCAATCTTCCGGGCGCCACCGTCGATGGCGCACCGGTCGGGCTTTCGATCATCGGCGCGCGCGGGTCGGACCTTGACCTTCTGCGCGTCGCCGTTGCTTTCGAAGCGCAGGCCGCCGAAAAGCGGTAGACGCATATTCCAGGAGAACAGCGATGAGTTGGGAGAATGAGGCGGGCAGCTTCGCGCTGGGCGATTTCGCCGTCGAGAAAGGTGGCGTGATCCGCGAGGCCCGACTCGCCTGGCAGCGCTTTGGCGCGCTCAACGACAAGCGCGACAATCTCATTCTTTATCCCTCGAGCTATTCCGCGCGTCTTTCGGATATGTCCTGGCTGATCGGACCGGAGGGCATTCTCGATCCCACGCGCTGGTGCATCATCGCCGTCGGCATGTTCTCGAACGGGGAATCGTCCGGCGCGGCGGAGACCCCGGATTATCCTGCGCTTGTCACCGTCGCCGACAATGTGCGGGCGCAACACCGTCTCGTCACCGAAATGCTCGGCGTGGACAAACTCGCCGCGGTCTATGGATTTTCGATGGGCGGCATGCAGGCCTATCATTGGGCGGCGCTCTACCCCGACATGGTGGAACGCGCCTTCGTCGTCTGCGGCAGCGCCCGAACCGCCGATCACAACAAGGTTTTTCTGTCCGGCCTGCTGCGCACGCTCGAAGCAGCCCCCGAGCACACCGGCAACGGCCGCTTTTCGAGCGAGCCGTTGCTGGCGCTTAAGGCTTTTGGCCACATTTATGCCGGCTGGGGCCTGAGCCAGGATTTCTACCGTGCCGGCCTCTACAGAAGCGTGCTTGGCGCGCCCGATCTCGAAACCTTCGTCCGCATCAATTGGGCCGAACGGTTTTCACAATGTCGTGCGGCGAACCTCTACGCGCAGGCGCACGCCTGGTTTCACGGCGATATCAGCGACAACAGCCTTTACAACGGCGACCTCACGCAAGCGCTGCGATCCATCAAGGCGCGAGTGCTGCTGATGCCGAGTGAGACGGATCTGTATTTTCGCGTTGCCGACAATGCGGCCGAGCTTCCTCATCTTGCAGCCGGAACCTTGCGGCCGATCCCAAGCGTGTGGGGCCATCGCGCCGGCAATCCAAGCGTCAACCCGGCGGATGCCGCCTTTCTCAAGGCGGCGGTCGCGGATTTGCTGCCAGGGTAAAGCCCGCTCGGGAACAAGCAGGGAAACAAGCGGGCCGCGAACGCGGCTTTGGCGAACCCCAATAGAGCTCCTACATGCGCACTGGCACCTGTTCCGAGGGGCCGATGGCGACCTTTTGCGCCAAAAGCCCAAGCGGCAGCAGGCTTGCGGCGGGGGCCATCGGCACGTTAGATCGTGCCGAGACCGAAAATAGAACGTCCGCTCCCGCACCTCCGGCTGAGGTGTGGGCGGAAAGCCAAAAACTTCAATAAAATCAGCCTCTTAATTTTTGGATAGAAGACGGACCCATGCTTCGAGGAATGCGGAAAGCCTCATCAAACTGGCTCGGCAAAACCATCATGGCCGTGGTGATGGGCGTGCTGATCATCAGCTTCGGCGTCTGGGGCATTGCCGACATCTTCCGGGGTTTCGGGCAATCGACACTGGCCAAGGTCGGCGGCACCGAGATTTCGACCGATCAGTTCCGCCAGCTCTACACCGATCGGCTGCAGCAGATCGGCCGCCAGTTCGGCCGCCCGCTGACCTCGGATCAGGCCCGCGCCTTCGGCCTCGACCGCCAGGTGCTGCAGCAGACCATCGCCGAGGCGGCACTTGACGAGGAAGCGCGTCGGCTGGGGCTCGCCCAATCGGACGAAGAAACCAGGCGGATGATCTTCAGCGACCCGAATTTCAAGGGGCCCAACGGCGCCTTCGATCCGCAACGTTTTGAAGCCGCGATCCGGCAGTTCGGTTACAGCGAAGCCCGCTACGTCGCCGATCAGCGCAAGGTTTCGCTGCGGCGCCAGATCGCCGGCACCATTTCGGCGGGTCTCGAGCCGCCGAAAGTGATGATGGACGCGCTCAGCCGCTTCCAGAACGAACAGCGCTCAGCCGAATACGTCAGGCTCACCGCCGCCCAGGCCGGAACCATCGATCCGCCCTCGCCGGAGACGCTGGCCAGCTATTTCGACGAGCACAAGATTCAGTTCCGCGCGCCCGAGTATCGCAAGATCGCGTTTGTCGCGATCACCCCGGAAGACATCGCCAAATGGTCCGATGTTTCCGATGACGATGCCAAAAAGCTGTACGAGTTGCGCAAGGACACCCTGGGCAAACCGGAAAAGCGCGAAGTGTCGCAGATCGTGTTCCCCACTGTGGAGGAAGCCACAGCGGCACGCGCGCGGATCGAATCCGGAACGTCATTCGACGATCTCGCCAAGGAACGCGGGCTGAAGCCGGCCGACGTCGAGCTCGGCTCAGTCTCGAAATCCGAGATCATCGATCCCGATGTCGCAAAGGCGGCGTTTGCGCTGACGCCGGGCGAGATCAGCCAGCCGGTGCAAGGCAAGTTTGGTGTGGCGCTACTCAAGATCGGCAAGATCGAACCGGGCGTTGACGTGCCCTACGAGATCGTCGCGCAGGGCCTGAAAAAGGAAATCGCAACCGAGCGCGCGCGCAAATCGGTGGCGGATCTCCGCGACAAGATGGAAGACGAACGTGGCGGCGGCGCCAGCGTGATCGAAGCCGCCAAGAAGCTCGGACTCAACGCCGTGACCGTCGATGCAGTCGACCGTTCCGGACGCCGTCCCGACGGCCAGTTCGCGAGCGAAGTTCCCAAGGGGCTCGATGTCGTCACGCAGGCTTTCGGCAGCGACGTCGGCGTCGACAATGATCCGATTTCGTTCAACGGCGGCTATGTCTGGTACGACGTGATCGGCATCACTCCGACCCGCGAACGCAATCTCGACGAGGTCAAGGATCAGGTCGAGGCGAAATGGCGCGAAGACCAGATCGCCAGCAGGCTGCGGACCAAGGCGACCGACATGGTGCAAAAGCTGGATCAGGGCGGCAAGCTGGCGGACGAAGCCGCCAGCGCCGGGCTGACCGTCGAGACCGCGGCAAACTTCAAGCGTGACGCCTCGCTGCCCAGTGTGCCGGCAGGCCTGATCGCGGCGGCTTTTCGCACCGCCAAGGACGGCGCCGGACAGACCGCCGGCACCGGCAACAACGAGTGGATCGTGTTTCGTGTCACCGACATCAACTTGCCGCCGGTCGACCTTGCGTCGGACGAGATGAAAAAGGTCAAGGAGCAGCTTCAGCGCAGCCTCGAGGATGAAGAGATCGCGCAATACGTCACGAAGCTTGAATCCAACATCGGCACCACCATCAACGAAGCCGCCCTCGCCCAGGTGACCGGCGCAAGCGGCAACAACTGAGCATGATCCGAAAGGCTCGGGCAGCGGTTGTTCACAAGGCCGCGCGGCAGACATTCCTCCTGAAAGCAAACGATGGACGATTTCAAATCTATCATCGGAAAAGTGGCGACCGGCGCCACGTTGTCGCGCGATGAGGCGGCATCCGCCTTCGACAGCATGATGTCCGGCGAAGCGACGCCCTCGCAGATGGGCGGACTATTGATGGCGCTTCGCGTGCGCGGCGAAACCGTCGACGAGATCACCGGCGCTGTCTCGGCGATGCGCGCCAAGATGCTGCGCGTCAAGGCGCCCGCCAACGCCGTCGATGTGGTCGGCACCGGAGGCGATGGTTCCGGTTCGGTCAACGTCTCGACCTGCGCCTCCTTCATCGTCGCCGGCACGGGCGTACCCGTCGCCAAGCATGGCAACCGCGCCTTGTCGTCGCGCTCGGGCGCTGCCGACGTATTGGCCTCGCTCGGGGTCAAGATCGATATCACGCCCGAACAGGTCGGCCGCTGCGTCACTGAGGCCGGTATCGGCTTCATGTTCGCCCCCTCGCATCATCCGGCGATGAAGAATGTCGGTCCGACCCGCGTCGAATTGGCGACCCGCACCATTTTCAATCTGTTGGGCCCCCTCTCCAATCCCGCCGGCGTGAAGCGGCAGATGGTCGGGGTGTTTTCTCGGCAATGGGTGCAGCCGCTGGCGCAGGTGTTGAAGAATCTCGGCGCCGAGTCTGCCTGGGTGGTGCATGGCGCCGACGGCCTCGACGAAATCACCATCACCGGCCCGACCTTCGTGGCGGCGCTCGATCATGGCGAGGTCCGCACCTTTGAAGTAACGCCGGAACAGGCCGGCCTGCCGCGCGCCAATGGCGAGGCGTTGAAGGGCGGTGATGCCGCGGTCAACGCGATCGCACTGCAAGGCGTGCTCGACGGCAAACCAAGCCCCTATCGCGATGTCGCGCTGCTCAACGCCGCCGCGGCACTGATCGTGGCCGGCCGCGTCAAGGACCTCAAGGAGGGGGTGAGCCTTGGCGCCAAGTCGCTCGACAGCGGTGCGGCGGCCGCCAAGCTGAAGCAACTAATCGCAGTCTCCAACGGTTGAGTTCAAAGGTCTCTCGATGTCCGATATCCTGAATAAGATCGAGGCTTACAAGCGCGAGGAAATCGCCGCTGCCAAGCGCGCGCATCCGCTCGCGAGCCTCGAAGCATTGGCGAAATCAGCGCCCGCCCCTCGCGGCTTTGTCCGTGCGATCCGCGAAAAGCATGCGCAAGGCGACTACGCGCTGATCGCCGAGGTGAAGAAGGCTTCGCCATCCAAGGGGCTCATCCGCGCCGATTTCGATCCGCCCGTGCTCGCCAAGGCTTATGAATCCGGAGGTGCGGCCTGTCTGTCGGTGCTGACCGATACGCCGTCATTCCAGGGGCACCTCGATTTCATGGTGGCAGCGCGCGCGGCAACAGGCCTGCCGGTGCTGCGCAAGGATTTCATGTTCGACACCTATCAGGTGGTCGAAGCCCGGGCCCACGGCGCCGATTGCATCCTGATCATCATGGCAGCCCTCGACGACGGCGCCGCCAGGGATATCGAGGATGCCGCGATCGCGCACGGCATGGACGTGCTGATCGAAATCCATGAACGCGCCGAACTCGACCGCGCCCTGAAACTTCGCTCACCGATGATCGGCGTCAACAATCGCAACTTGCGAACCTTCGAGACCACGCTGGCGACCAGCGAGGCGCTGGCGCCGCTGATCCCGAAGGATCGGCTGATGGTCGGCGAAAGCGGTATCTTTGCGCCTGAAGATCTCGCGCGGCTGGCGCGTGTCGGCATGTCGACCTTCCTGGTCGGCGAGAGCCTGATGCGTCAGGCTGACGTCACCGCCGCGACCCGCGCATTGCTGGCGCGCGGTAAGGCGGATCGGGCCGCGGGAACGCGCTAAAATCATGGCGCGCAAATCTTCCAACGAAGACACCAAGCAGAAACCCGCCCTCACCCACATCGACACATCGGGTGAAGCGCGGATGGTCGACGTCTCCGCCAAGCCCGCGACCGAACGCATCGCGGTGGCCGAGGGTCGTGTCGTCATGAGCAAGGCGACGCTCGAATTGATCGTCAGCGGCAACGCCAAGAAGGGCGATGTGCTTGGCACCGCGCGGATCGCCGGCATCATGGCGGCGAAGCGCACGTCCGATCTGATTCCGCTGTGCCATCCGCTGGCGCTATCGAAAGTCACCCTGGACATCGTGACGGACAAGAAACTGCCAGGCTGCGTCGTCCGCGCCACCGTCAAGGTCACCGGCCCGACCGGCGTCGAGATGGAAGCGCTGACGGCGGTGTCGGTCGCTTGCCTCACCATCTACGACATGATCAAGGCGGTCGAGCGCGGCGTCCGCATCGAAGGCCTTCATCTGGTCGAAAAAAAGGGCGGCAAGTCCGGGCACTATCGCGCCTGATGCGCGAACGGTCCCGCGTCGGCCGTGGACGCGACGACCTACTTACTGTTGCGATGGCGTTCGCGATAATTGCGCGTCTTGATCCGGTTCCCACACAGCGTCGACATGCACCAGCGGCGTGTTGCCGGCTTCGATCGATCGAAAAATACCCGGCGGCATTCTTCGGCAGCACACATCTTCAGCCGATCGAGAGTTCCGGTTATGGAGCCTTCGTAAAGCTCGGCGACAACATGGGACAACCCGGCGACCGCATCGTGGCGTGACGGCCGCAAGACCAGTTTTCCGCCCTGTATCGCCGCAGCAAGCGGAAACGATGCCAGCGCCTTGTTGAGGTGATCGGCCACACGCTCATTCTTGCGCCGCTCGGCGGGATCGCAGGCGAGATAGGCGCGAATATCGCTTCGCAGGCGGAGGGCGGCGTCGAACATCGCCGGCGCGATCTTGCCCGCGTTGTCTTTCATTAGTCCGCGCTGCGCCATCCAGGTTCCGAGTTCCCGCGGGCCCGCCAGTTCATCGCTTTGCTGGTGCTGCGTGCCGTGATGCACGAAGTGCCGCACATCAAGCGAATTGGCGAAATCATACAGATTGGCCAGGTCGTCGGGAACTTTGAATTTTCTGGAATCCTTGGACATCTCGACACCAGTAAAACAAATTTACTGGTTTATTGCAATCGACACCTGTATAAATTGTTTACTGGTGTTAATTCAAAAATCGGCCGGAGCCCGTCATGCACCGCGAAGCCATGCTGCACCCCGCCCGCATCTTCTACGGCTGGTTCGTCGTCGCCGCCGCCTTCGGCATCACGTTCATAGGCTTCGGCGGTGCCTACACCTTCAGCGCCTTTGTTAAATCGTTGCAGCGGGATTTTGGCGCTTCGCGCGGATCGGTCTCGCTGGTGTTTTCGCTGGCGGGGTTTCTGTACTTCGGCCTGGGCGTGGTGAGCGGTCCGCTCGCCGATCGCTTCGGCCCGCGCCGCCTCGCCGTCGCCGGCATGATCATGACCGGCCTTGGCCTCGTCGCGGCAAGCGTGGCGCGCAGTCTGCTGGAAGTTTACGCCGCCTACGGGCTTGGCGTCGGCCTCGGGGTCGGATGCGCCTATGTGCCAGCGATCGGCGCGGTGCAACGATGGTTCGTGCGCCGCCGCGGTTTTGCCTCCGGTCTTGCCGTCAGCGGCATAGGCGTCGGCACGCTCGTGATGCCGCCGCTGGCGACGCTGCTGATCGAGAATCTGGGATGGCGCGGCGCCTACCTCGCGCTCGGATGTCTCGCCGTCGTGCTCGGCGGAGGTCTGGCGCTGCTGATCGAAAGTGATCCCCGCGATCGCAATCTCGGTCCCGACGGCGATGCACCGCAAGCGGGCGCACAACGCGCGCAGCCGGAAGGCGATACGGTTCACGACGCGGTTCGATCCCGCCGGTTCATCAGCCTGTACGCGGCCTGTCTGATCTGCGCGTTCGGCGTCTTCGTGCCGTTCGTGCATCTGGTGCCCTATGCACGGGATCATGGCGTTGCGCCCGCCTCCGCGGTGCTGCTGCTCGGCGTCATCGGCGTCGGCAGTACGGCCGGACGGTTTTTCCTCGGTGGCCTCGCCGACCGGATGGGCCGCCAGCTCTCCCTGTTGCTGATGTTTGCCGGCATGGCGTTCGCACTGGCGATCTGGGCGTTCTCGTCGGATTTCTGGTCGCTTGCCGCGTTCGCGTTCGTCTACGGCGTGTTCTATGGCGGATGGGTCGCGGTGCTTCCGGCCGTGGTGATGGATTATTTCGGAGGCCGCAACGTCAGCGGCCTGATCGGCATCCTCTACACCAGCGTGGCATTCGGTACCTTGATCGGTCCGAGCGCCGCTGGCTTCGCCTTCGACTTCAGCCACAGTTACACACTGCCGATCCTGGCCAGCGCCGGTTCCAACATCATCGCCTTCATCATTATCGTCGCCAACTCCGAGCAAGGGACCGATTAACACTCCGTTAACTCAACTTCCTAACGTCACTTCCACACCGGCGCGGTTACTTTGTGCAGGCCGGAGGTCGAGAAACTGCTTCTGGCCTAATGCCTTGGCAGCCAGACCAATGACGTCGATGGGAAACGCCTCGTTCAATATCCGGGCCCTGGTGCGCGGCAGTCCGATCCGCTGGCTGATCCTCGGCGGCGCCGTGCTGGTTGCCGGCATTGTCGTCGGGACCGCCACGATGGCCGACGTGTTTCGCGAACGCGCCATGCAAAGCGCCGAACGCGAGCTCGACAACACCGTGTTGCTGCTGGCGCGCCATTTCGATCAACAGCTCGAGGATTTCGTCACCATCCAGAGAGAGGTTGCGGCGCAAGCCGAGACCGAAAAACTCGTCACGCCGGACGCGTTCCGGGCGCGAATGGCATCGCATGATTTGCATCGCACGCTGAAGGCCAAGTCCAGCGGACACAACGACGTCGCCGGCGTCAACGTGTTCGATGCGGACGGCCGACTGATCAATTCGTCGGAAAGCTGGCCCGTGCCTGCGGTCAGCATCAGCGATCGAAAGTTCTTCAAGGCGCTCAAATCGGGTTCGTCGGCAGCGACGATCCTGGTCGAACTGGTGCGTGGCCGGTTCTCCGATGACTGGGCAACGGTGATCTCGCACAAGGTCACGGCGCCGAACGGAGAATTTCTCGGTGTC
Source organism: uncultured Alphaproteobacteria bacterium (assembly GCA_963738105.1). Lineage (GTDB taxonomy): Bacteria > Pseudomonadota > Alphaproteobacteria > Rhizobiales > Xanthobacteraceae > Bradyrhizobium. The sequence continues at coordinate 33,631 of CAVTWC010000030.1, forward strand.
GTCACGCGCGCGGTCACGCCCGCCAGCTTCGAGAGGTTCTTTGCTTCGCTGACGCTCGGCGAAGGCGCGGCCATTTCGATGTATCATCGCGACGGAACGCTGCTGGCGCGCTATCCGCATGTCGAACCAATGATCGGGGCGAACTTCTCTGACGGCCCGGTTCATCAGCAGGTGTTGGCGAAGACCGACCATGGCACCATTCGGCTGGCCAGCCCGATCGACGGCATCGACCGGCTGGCCTCCGCCCGCGCCTTGAGCATGTTTCCGATTTCGGTGATCGCGACCACGACCGTATCGGCCGCACTGGCCGACTGGCGCGAACAGACCCGTTTCCTGGTCATGGTCGCGACCGTCTCGGTGTTTCTGATCGCCGGCCTGCTTTTCCTCGTGGTTCGCAAGTTGCAGCGGCAACACCGGCAGGAGAAGCAGCGGCTCGACACCGCCGTGAACAACATTCCGCAGGGCCTCATCGTCTACGACGAGACCGCGCATGTTACCGTTTGCAACCGGCGCTATATCGAGATGTTCGGGTTGTCGCCGGAAGTGATTGGGCCCGGCTGCACGATGCAGGAGCTGATCGCGCACCGGAAAGAGACGGGATCCTTTGACGGCGACGTGGACGAGTTTTGCGACGCGATCATTCGCGACGTCTCGCGCGGCAAGATGACCAACCAGATCACGGAGGCGCCCGGCGGCCGCGCGATCCAGATCATCAACCAACCGCTGGAAGCCGGCGGCTGGGTGGCCACGATCGAAGATGTGACGGAACGCAGGGTTGCCGAGGAACGCATCAGGCATCTCGCGCATTACGATCCGCTGACCGACCTGCCCAACCGCGCTCTGTTCCATGAGCGGCTCGAGCAGGAACTGGCGCAAATTCCCGACGGCGAGCAATTGGCCGTGCTCTATATCGACATCGACGAGTTCAAGAGCGTCAACGATACGCTCGGACATTTGATCGGCGATGAGCTGCTGAAATCCGTCGCCGTGAGCTTGAGCAGCTGCATCACCCGCAACGGCTTCGTGGCGCGGCTCGGCGGCGATGAATTCGCCGTGGTGCAGACCGCGATCAAGGAAGACGCCGAGGTCACCGATCTCGTCACCCGCATCTTCGATGCGATCCGGGCGCCTTACGAATGTCTCGGACATCAAGTCACGACCGACGCCAGCATCGGCGTGGCGCTGGCGCCGCAGCATGGCACCGATCTGCACCAGATCCTGAAGAACGCGGATATGGCGATGTATGCCGCCAAATCGGCCGGCCGCCGCACCTATCGCTTCTTCGAGCCGGATATGGACGCGCAGGTCAAGGAACGCCGCCTGCTGGAAATGGATCTGCGCCAGGCGATCACAGACGACGCATTGGAGGTCTATTACCAGCCCTGCGTCGATCTTCAGACCAACCAGATCACCGGCTGCGAAGCGCTGCTGCGCTGGCGCCATCCGGTGCGCGGCATGGTCTCGCCGGTCGAGTTCATTCCGATCGCCGAAGACACCGGGCTGATCAACCAGATCGGCGAATGGGTGCTGACGACGGCCTGCGCGGAAGCCACCACCTGGCCGGAAGACATCCGGCTTGCGGTCAACGTTTCGCCGGTGCAATTCAAGAGCGGCACGCTGGCGTTGAAAGTCGTCGCAGCATTGGCCGCCTCGGGCCTGGCCGCAAGCCGGCTCGAGCTCGAGATCACCGAAGCCGTCCTGATTCGCGATGATGACGCAGCACTCGCCATCCTGCATCAGGTGCGCGCCATCGGCGTGCGTATCGCGCTGGACGATTTCGGAACCGGTTATTCCTCGTTGAGCTATCTGCAGCGTTTTCCGTTCGACAAGATCAAGATCGACCGCTGCTTCATCACCGACATCGAAGAGCCGGAAGGCTCCTCCTCCATCGTCCAGGCCGTGGTCAACATTGCCGCGGCACGTCAGATGACCACCACGGCGGAAGGCGTCGAGACCCGGCAGCAACAGCAGTTACTGCGCATGCTCGGCTGCTCGGAAATGCAGGGCTATTTGTTCAGCCCGCCGAAGCCCGCCGCCGAGATCCGGCAATTGTTTCGGACGCACCCAAAAAAATCATCGGCGGTCGCCTGATCCGGCACTCCAGACGACATCGGGGCGGCTCGCGCCGCCCCGATTGAATCACTTCGCAACCATCAGCCCGAATTAGTTCGGAACGGTCGCCGCAGCCTTCGGCGATGATGGCATGTCGGCCTTGATGGTAACGCCGCGCAGCACGTCGTAGGCCGCGGCCAGCGCCTTGTCGTTCTTCTCATCCGGCGGGACGTAGGCTTGCGATCCCGTCTGTTCGGCGCCCTCGGCCGAGAGATGCCCGCGCATCGAGGCTTCGCCCTTGGTATCCACGCGCCCCTTCAGCTCATCGGGAACGTCCTGCAGCACTTCGATATCGGGCGAAACGCCGAGCGCCTGGATCGAATGACCGGACGGCGTGAAATAGCGCGCCGTGGTCAGCGCCAGCGCGCCATTGCCGGTGCCGAGCGGAATGATGGTTTGCACCGAGCCCTTGCCGAATGAACGGGTGCCGATCAGGGTCGCCCGCTTGTGGTCGTGCAACGCGCCCGCCACGATCTCGGACGCCGACGCCGAGCCGCCATTGATCAGGACGACGATCGGCTTGCCTTTAGTCATGTCGCCGCCCTTGGCGGTGTAACGCTGGGTTTCCTCCGGCGTCCGGCCACGGGTCGAAACCACCTCGCCGCGCGGCAGGAAGGTGCTCACCACCGAGACCGCCTGGTCAAGCAGGCCACCCGGATTGTTGCGGAGGTCGACGATGTAACCGGCAAGCTTGTCCTGCGGAATCTGCTTGGCGATGTCGACAACCGCCTTGTGCAATCCCTCGGTGGTCTGCTCGTTGAACGAACTGATCCGGATATAGCCGATGTCGTCGCCGACGGTGTGGAAGCTGACCGGCTTCACCTGGATGATTTCGCGCTCGATCGACACGTCGAGCGGCTTGTCGGTGCCCTTGCGTTCGATCTTCAGCTTGGTTGAGGTATGAACCGGCCCCTTCATCTTGTTGACGGCCTGCTCGAGGGTCAGGCCCTGCACCGCGTCACCATCGATATAGGTGATGAAATCGCCCGACAAGATACCGGCTCTTGCCGCCGGCGTGCCGTCCATCGGCGACACCACCTTGACCAGGCCGTCTTCCATGGTGACCTCGATGCCGAGCCCGCCGAACTCGCCATGCGTGGTTTCCTGCATGTCGCGCCAGGCTGCCTCATTCATGTAACGCGAATGCGGGTCGAGCGACGTCACCATGCCGTTGATCGCGCCCTCGACCAGCTTGGAGTCGTCGGGCTTCTCGACATAGTCGGCCCGGATTCGTTCGAACACGTTGCCGAACAAATTGAGCTGCGTGTAGGTGTCGGCGTTAGTGGCCGAGGTCGCCGCGCTGGTGGCGGCCTTTGCCGCCCGGAGCCAGAACTCGTTGCTGGGGCCGGCGACGAGAAGGGTCAGGCATGTGCCTGCCAACGCACCGAGGAAAAAGGTGGAATTCTTGCGCATTGTTCGCGGAACCTTCTCGCTGTCAGTTATCGCACGCCCGGATCAGGCACATCACCGGGCAAATTGGCGTCATGGTCTCAGATAGGGTCGGCCGAAAGGCTCACAATAACTTTCTGGTGTCATTGAGGCGGTTTTACCGCGGCGCGGGCCATTTTCGGCGAATATGCCAGCGTATACGCGCCCGGGCCGAGCCGAAAGCCGGAATTCGCTTCATGGCCAAATTGTAACCGGCCAACCTGGGCTGGCATTTGGGGGGAAAGTGAGCGGCTGCACAGATTCGGTGCAGCCGTCCCGAAGCACGATCCGGAAAAGCCAGCCCCGCGCTCGATACGGGGGTGGAAGCCGGTTTTTCCCCCGGACAAAAGCCAATCGCCGCCCCGGAAATCGCGACATGGAACATCGACACAAACCCGCGATCCCGCGGCGCGATGCGCCCGGGGCTTTGGAAACATTTGCCCTCAAATAGAACGGAGGGCGCAGTGCGATCCCAAGAGGGACGCAGGGAAAACCGGGTGCCCGCTGCACCCATAGATGGGGTAACGGGCACCCCGGGGCCTTCCAACCGAGCCGCGCTAGCTACGGCGCTGTTTGTAGCGCGCGTCGCGCGGCTTGGTTGGAAGGCAGGCGGTCGTCCCTCACATTGATGGTGTAACGGAGTCAGAGGGATGAGCCTCGCTCCAAGCATCAAGGAGAGACGACCATGGAGCATTATGCAGGAATCGACGTCTCAATGGAATGCTCAAGCGTGTGCGTAGTCAACGCGAGCGGCAAGATCGTCCGGGAGGCCAAGGTGGCCAGCGAACCGGAGGTGCTGCACCCCGGGGCCTTCCAACCGAGCCGCGCTAGCTACGGCGCTGTTTGTAGCGCGCGTCGCGCGGCTTGGTTGGAAGGCAGGCGGTCGTCCCTCACATTGATGGTGTAACGGAGTCAGAGGGATGAGCCTCGCTCCAAGCATCAAGGAGAGACGACCATGGAGCATTATGCAGGAATCGACGTCTCAATGGAATGCTCAAGCGTGTGCGTAGTCAACGCGAGCGGCAAGATCGTCCGGGAGGCCAAGGTGGCCAGCGAACCGGAGGTGCTGATCGGCTGGTTCGGTCCGCTCGGGCTTGGGCTCGCCAGGATCGGACTTGAAGCAGGGCCGCTGGCGCAATGGCTCTATGCAGCCATGAAGCAGGCTGGCCTTGCGGTCGAGCTTCTGGAGACACGACACGTGTACGAAGCCTTCAAGTCGATGCCGGTGAAGTCCGACCGCAACGACGCGCGCAAGATCGCGCAACTGATGCGGCTCGGCTGGTTCCGGCCGGTACACTGCAAGTCTATCACGGCACAGGAGATCCGCGCGATGCTGACGGCGCGCAAGCTGGTGCAGAGCAAGCTCCTCGACGTCGAGAACAGCTTGCGCGGGATTTTGCGCGGCTTCGGACTAAAGGTCGGCAACACGACGCGGACAAACTTTGCCGGACGCATCGACGAACTGGTGAAGGCGCATCCGAACCTTCAGACGATCGCGCAGGCGCTGCTTCGGGCGCGGGCCGTTCTGCTTGCAGAGTTCAGCGGTTTTGAGAAGCGCGTGCGCACGATGTCGCGCCTTCATGACCAGGCCAGGCTCTTGATGTCGACGCCCGCGGTGGGACCGATCGTTTCGCTGACCTTTGCCTGCGCAATCGATGATCCCTGCCGTTTCTCGTCAGCAAAGCAGGCGGGGCCGCATTTCGGACTGACGCCGAAGAAGTATCAATCCGGTGAGACCGATTACACCGGCCGCATCAGCAGGCACGGTGATGCCTCCGTGCGTGAGGCGCTGTACGAGGCCGCTCACATCATGCTGACAAAGCCGATCAGGCACTGTTCAGAACTCAAAAGCTGGGCGATGCGGATCGCCCGGCGCGCCGGCGTCAACAAGGCCAAGGTGGCGCTGGCGCGCAAGCTCGCCGTGATCATGCTCCGCATGCTCAAGGACAATGTACCGTTCAATCCAGCTGCCAAGGCAACAATGGCCTGAAGGAGGAACCAACCGGTTTCCGGGCGGGCCATCACACCAGGCTCTCCCCGAAGCGAAGTCCCTTCGCCGGGACGAGGGACCAGGCCAGGCCGTCACACGGGTTGTCGACGCATCCAGCGATGCGATCACGCCTTCCGCAGATTGGCCGACCTGTCCTTCATGAACCCCGTCAGGCGACGGCCCCTGCGCCGATCCCGCACAGAAGCCAGTACCCGGCGAGTGGATGACGCAAAAAGGGATTGACTCTCCGAGGCCCGTTACAGAAGCCCGTGTGCAAAGGTAGTAAGCACACGGTAGTCACCACGGTCGCACCGGGATCACCCGGCCTTCCCTGCGCGATGGTTTTAACGGTTTCCTTCGCGCTCTCCTCGGTGACCGGCTTGTTGCCACCGTCGCCTCTGAGAAGCTTGCTTCTCAAAAACTTGACGCCTGCTCCGGAGCGTCAGGACCACACGACTTCGCCGTCCGCTTCACGCGCTGTTCGTCAAAAGCGCATACGCGTCCACCGCATCCCGCCGCCCACGTTCGTGACGATCGCGAAACGCCCCTCGTTTGGGACGGGATGGCCGAAGATAAGCCGGTGATTTGGGTCAGATGTGAAGCGGAATATTTTTGAACGCAGGACTGGACAGGGCAAATCAGCTTGAGACCATTACAGAAAATAGCGCCGCCGCGCACGCCAACCGCGCGCCTGTTGGACGCGCATTTGTCCGTGTTATCAACCTTGCCCCGCGCTTGGCGGTGAGCATCGTCGGAAATTCAAATCCCTCCCGCTGAGCGATTGGTCGTGCCGACTTCAAAAAATTTGACCCTAAGGCCTTTGCCGCCGCCGAGCCGAGAAGTGCTGTGTGCGTCATCGATCTTCTAGAGACTCTCAGGGAAGACGTAGTTCTGCCAGCTTCGCATACGCAAAAGAATCTTCCGTAACAACGAAAGCTCGTGAAAATGCTCGGTGTAGATGGCGGCTTCGCCTGCCGAGCCGAGCGGCACCTGGTAACCTGAGATGTCATCGACGATGTCAAAAACGACCAAAGCCCGATCTGCGGGCACCGCCCCCCCGACATTCAGTAGCGTGCCCGTGGCTTGAAGCTGGCCACCGGCAATCGCATCAATCACGAGGCGGACCTTGGCCTTGAACACGCGACCCGGTATGCCCTTGAACAGAACTTCGGCCTCGTCGCCGGCACGAACGCGCTGCAGGGCGTTCTGCTGGAACGCCGCTGCCAAAGCCCGGTCCCTTTGGCTGTCATTGACGAAAACCATGGCTGGACGGAGGGGCGCCGGGAGCACATACAAGCCCGGCCGCAGCGCCAGCTCGGTGACAAAGCCGCCTGCAGGGGCTCGAACAACGGTCTGGTCCAGATCGTATTGAGCGTCGGCAAGTTCGTTGCGCAAGCGCACGATGACCGAGTGTTCACCGTCAACCGTCGCGCCATACGCTTGCCGGGCGCGATCTTCTGCGGCAACGACCTCGGCCGTCGCCTGTTTTGCCGTATCCAGGTTGCGCGTTGCGGTGTCGAGCGTAGCCTGCGCGACAACATTTTTCTGGAACAGCGTCGCCTGACGATCATAGTTTTCCTGGGCAAGCTGCAGTTGGGCCTTCGCCTTTGCGGTCGCCGCCGAGGCCTGATCAACTGACGCCTTGAGCTGGGCGACATTGGCCTCCGCGTCCGCCAACCCCGCCCGCTTTTGCTCGACGAGATATTCGTAAGGCTTGGGATCGATCTTGAAGAGAACTTCTCCGGCTTCGAGGTGCTGGTTGGTACGGTCCTCGACCGGCACTTCGATCACCCGGCCTCGAACGGAAGGAAATATCGGCGTAACGGTGAAGTAAATGCGCGCGTTGGTCGAAAACGGGTGGTTGTAGGCCATTGTTATGAACAGCAGTGCAAGCCCGAAGACGCCTCCGAGCGCTGCTGTCACGAGCGTCCATTGATTGACCGGAATTCTGAAAATCTTGAAGATGGCAACGCAGATCGCCACGTAGGTCAAGGTGAGCAATATTTCCATCAGTGACCTCCCGCTCCAAGCCTTGAAAGTGCATCAGCTATCGCCGAGCGCCTCGGCTCTCCGCAGCCCCGTCTGTTGCAGGAACGCCCCCCTCGGCGGCCGAAACCAATGATCCGGGTGACTCGATTGCGGGCGGGCGCTGCTCTTTACGCAATTGAGCTGCCCGATCGTCGCTCTCGAGCTTGGCCTCGACTTCCGCCATTCGACGCCTGAGCTCCTCCAGTTCAGCCACCGCCTCCTTTGGCGAAGCCGGCTCGCCCGGCTTTTGACCGAACCCCCAGCCTCGATCCGGCCGATACATCATCGCCCAAATCCAAAGGAACGGCCACAACACGTGCAGCATGAACAGGCTGATCCAGCCGGCGGCGTGGATTGCGTCCTCGTGCGGATGATGACGCGCGTGCGCGATTCGCGCCGGAATATCGTGGATAGCGATGATGCCGTAGACCAGCACGATCACCACGAAAAACAGCAAACCAAGGGCGAAGTAATTCAGGAATGGATCTTCCATGGACGGCCTCCCCTAGTCAGGTCGGGGCATAGCGCCAACTGGTGTCCCAGGAAAATTAGATGTCCTGGCTAGCTATAACCTTGCCTTTACGTATCGCGGCCTTGAGCGTGGCATGATCACGCTCAGCCTGATCGGCATAGGCCAACGCAAATTTTCCCATAGCCGCGTCGAACGCGTCGCTTGAACCACCGAGGTATCCGCTGATCGTTGCCGAAATTTCACTGGCCTTTGCGTGGGCACGGGCAAGCGCCCGGCCGCAAGCTTGCGCGTAGACATCCAGCGTTTCGGCGTCGAAAGTCTCCACGAGAGGCTTGATCTTGGCGTCGTGCAGCTGCCGCACATAGAAGTGGTGACCATTGCGACCATTAGTCCATCCGAGGAAAATATCCGAGGCAGGCTGCATTAATCGCTGCCCCATCACGACGCGCTGTCCGTGATGACCGTAAGCGCTTTTCCCGGCGTAGGATTCGAGCACCGACTGTACCGCCTCCTTGAATTGCAGAAACAGCGGTTGGTTTCCCTCGGACATCATCAATGCGATCCAGCACCTGCGTCCGATGCTGCCGACCCCGACAACTTTTATCGCCACATCCACGAGCCGGTACCGGTCGAGAAGAATTCGCCTGTCTTCGTGCAGCGATTCTCGGTAGCTCCGGAAAAGCTGGTCAAGTATTGCCGGGGCGCCGGCACTGTTGGTGCTCTCCGGATGGAAGATGAGCGGCGGCTGGTCGGAGATGCGGATTTGTCCGCCGACTGAGCCAGCTAACTTTGGGAAGTCATATTCGGACCCACTGTGAGCTGCCGTCTTTTCGATCCTTTTCTTAGCCCGGTTCTGCAATGCCTTCGGCAATGAGTTGATAAAGTCAGTCGCACTGGTTTCTGCATACCAAATTCGGAGCGGGTCCATCCTGGAGAACTTGCGCATGTGTTCACGGTACATGCGCGCACAACTGACTGCGCAATCGCGGCCATGGTTATCCGATAATCCGTTCGATCTGGCAGCGAGCACGATTGATGCGACCAACCGTTTGACGTCCCATTCCCATGGTGCAGGCAAGGTCTCGTCGAAATCGTTGATATCGAAGACGATGCTGCGTTCGGGAGTGGCGAATCCGCCAAAATTCAAAAGGTGGCAATCACCGCACGCTTGCACTTTCAATCCAGTGGTCGGCATTCGTGCCAGGTCGGCGGCCATGACCCCGGCGGCCCCACGGTAGTAGGTGAAAGGCGACGGCAGCATTCGGCCATAGCGGATCGCCAGGAGTCTTTTCATTCGACCTGCGTCAGATTTGTGCAGGAGGTCGATTGGATTCGGCCGTCCCTTGACACCGTTCCAGCGCCCGTGCTGCTCGCGCGGGATCTGGTCACGTAGCGCTTTGCCGGCCGCTATTCGCGCGTCGGGCGAGACGATATGCAGAGCAGGCGCGGCACCAAAAGAAGACGAAGGTGCGATGATGTGTCTTGTGTGTTCCATGACGAGGTGACCGTAGTTTAATTTCAACGCGTCTCTTAGAGCTCCTCCGCCTGGCCCAGAACTCGGGCGCAGCGCGAACAAGATGAGCTTTACGGCACGCTAAGCAGCGCTCCCCTGCTGTCGCCAGGCGCGCACGCCATCAGTGGTCCGTTCATGAAAATTGCCTGCTCCGACAATTGCCTCGATCCCCGCGCGTTTCATATCGTCTCGAACGGCATCGCGCACACGGACAAAGGCAACGACAATGCCCATTTTCTGCAGCTCTTTGATGAGACCAAGCAGCTCATCTCCTGCACTGACGTCGATCACGTTGACGGCCGCGCATTCCAGAAGCACGTGCTTCACGTCCGGCCGCGCGGCCAGTGATGCCTTCAAGGCCGTGCTCACGTGTTCGATGCTCGCGAAGAAGAGATCGCCACCCATCCGCCAAATCAGCAGCTCCGAGAATGTAGCAGCCTCGGGATGACGCCGGACATCGCGATAAGCCTCAGTGCCCGGAAGCTGTCCAAGCTCCGCTCCCTTTGGATGGCTCGTCAGATAGATCAAGGTCAGCAACGACAGCACGATGCCAAGGGCAATGCCCTGGAGCACGCCCAGAGTGAGTTCGCCGAGAATGACGATCACACAGTTTGCAAACGACCAGCGGCTTCGAACGAATAGCTCGCGCAAGTAGCTCGGTTTCGTCAGATGCAACATTGCTGCAATGACGATGGCCGCGAGCGCCGGCTGGGGCATGTTTCGGAATAAAGGAGTCAAAAAGATCAGCGTAAAGAAGCAAAAGACCCCGGCGACCAGGTTGGCGAGCTGACTGCGGGCGCCTGCCGCGGTGGCCACCGAGGTTTTCGACAGGCTACCCACAACGAGAAATCCGCCGAAAAGCCCGCTCAGAATGTTAGCCGGCCCGTGAGCGATCAACTCCTGGTTCGGATCAATCTTGCCGGCGCTTTGCATTGCTGCGGCTTTGGCCGCGCCAAGTGCCTCGGCGTAACCGACCAGCACGATAGCCAGCGCGCCCGGCACAAGTTCCTTCAATGTGGAGGGCTCCAGATTCGGTAACGTCAGGTGCGGCAACCCGGATGGGAGATGGCCGGCCACATGAACACCTGTCGCATCTCCGCCGAGCAACCCGATGACGATCGTGGCCATTGCCATGACGACGAGCGCCGCAGGTACGGCGGGCGCAAAATGGCGAAACAACAGCATAGCGGCGAGCGACACTATGCCCGTCACCACAGGCGCGACAGAGACATCGGGCAGATGCTGCAAGACATGCCAAAGCTTCGTGAAAAAGTTGCCCGATGCGCCGCTGATACCGAGCAAATGCGGCACCTGCCCGATGATGGTGACGTACACGAGCCCTTCGATAAAGCCGCGCATCACTGGTGTGGGAATGAAGCTCGCGACCCACCCCATGCGCATGATTCCAAAAACGAGGAAGAAAAATCCGATCAGGACGGCGAGCGTGGAGGTCAGCGAGTTGAATTCCGCCGTTCCCTGCGTGGCGATGGCGCCGATCGTCACTGCGGAGATCAGACCTGTTGCGGTGTCCGGTCCCACTACGAGCTGCTGCGACGTGCCGAGCAGCGCGTAGGCGAGCAATGCCGGCACGATTGTGTAGAGGCCCATGATCGGCGGCACGCCGACGATGCCCGCGTAAGCCATGCCCTCAGGCACCATGACGGCCCAAAGCGCGAGGCCGGCAAGAACATCAGGCAACAGCCAATCGCGGCGATAGCCCGGAGCCCAATCCAGGATCGGCAATAATCTGTGAGTTACAGATGCAACGTCAGGGTTGGCCATAGCGTCCGACCTGCCGCGCGTGAACCACTTTATTAAATTTGCTCCCGAGCCGGGACGTTGATCCAGATCAAGACTGGCGGCTTGATTTCTAGACCAGCCCTGACCGCTGCAATTGGATAATCGGGAAGACCGCTCGACAATCTCGACTGGGAATGCAGGTGGGAGAAACTGTGATGTTCCGTCAACTACTGATAGGCACAGTCGCGAGTGCCTGTAACATTACGATCCATGCATTGATCATGGTTATGCTGGTTCAGATCGCGCAGAGGACACGCACGATGTCGGCCTCGCGACCGTCGTTGCGATTGACCGCTGTCATGATCGCGACCGTTTCGATCTTGATGGCTTCTCACACCTCAGAGGTCATCGTCTGGTCGCTGGTCTATGGCAAACTCGATGCGGCGCCGGCTGGTACCGATCTTATATACTTCGCCTTTGTGAACTACACGACTCTCGGATATGGCGACGTGGTACCAGTTGAGCATTGGCGACTTCTCGGGCCGCTTACCGCAATGAACGGCGTACTGCTGTTTGGTTGGTCAACAGCCGTTATTTTCGCGGTTATGCGTCAAACGATGCATCGCGACTTTGAAGATGTCGCGCCCGAGTGAAGCCTTCGCTTGCCTTGGACCGAACCAAGCCGGTCTGTTAAGGACCAACGAGTTCGGTGGCGTTCACTGGTACAAGGCGCAAGCGCCTCCCTGCCATCGCACACACCTGCGGACGTCGCGGCGGGTCTGGCGAATGGTGGTTCTTGCCACGCACACACCGTTCACCATTGTCCTGCCCGGGCCGCAGCCGACGGCAATCTGCGAAATCATGCCGTCCGGCTGAGGAATCGGCGCGGGCGTCATAGCTTGCGCGAATGTTGCGACGGACAAAGCGAAACCAGCAGCAGCAATTGACCTGATCATTTTGATCCTCCCTTGCGTAGGGACAATCCATTCAGTGGCCGTTGGTAAAGGCGGCTCAGACGAGCCGCCGCTCTTGCCATAGCTAGTAGGGCTACTGGCAGGGATACATCCTGCCGTCGTCCAGTTTGACCATGGCGCCCGGCTGACAGACCCAGCCGTTGCGGGTCGCGTAGTCTTGCACGGGATAGCCGTAAGCCGCATACGAACCGCCGTAGTACCCGGGGCCTCCGTAGTAGCCCGCGCCCTGGTAGTATGGACCACCATAGTAGCCCGTTCCCGCATAATACCCTGCGCTGCCGACCGCGGCAGCAGTGCCGATCGCTGCGGCAGTGCCGATTGCGGCCGCGGCGGCCCCATACCCGTACGCAGCCCGCCGGTTTTGTCGGCGCGCAACACCCGCAACGCTCATGGGGGTCAGTGGGCGACCGACCCGAGCCTGGGCGGTCTCGACTGACAGTGAGATGCCGCCTTGCTCAGACCAGCCGAGGGAGAACAATGCCGCACACGTGAAGGCAGAAGCTGCAAGGGCAGCCTTTCTTACATGTTTCATGGGCTTTCTCCGTTGTGTAAAAACACTAACGGCGCAATTTGTTTGGTGCCTACGTCGCCGTCATTGATCCAGGTCAATGTCCAGATGTCGTAAGCCAATCGTTGTTAGCGTTGCGGGCAGTAGTTCGAGCGTAAATTAGTCGTCCAGCCGCGCATGTCCGCGCGCAGCGGATTCGTCTGCTTAGGCCACGTCACGCTGTGATGAAGCTGTTGCGCGCCATATCTGGCGCCATGAAGTTCATCGGGCAATATCGATCCGAGGTTGAATCGCTTGCCGTCTGGCACAATCGATGAGGAGCCGCGCGCATGCCCCTCGACCCGATCCACCAGTTCGAAATCAAACACCTCTTCAAGATCGGGCAGATCGGCGATCACGCCATCTACTTCACAAATTCCTCCGCCATGCGCCGGAATGTACTGAATTGGAACTTCTGAACCGATTGCCACGGGGTCACATGGTCGTGCCGCCTGGCGTCCACCAGATCGAAGTCCGAGCCAAGCAGGGCGGTCATGGTCTCCGGAGACTGGCGCGCCACCGGCAATCCGCTGCACTTCTCGGGACCATCCAGCGCGAAAGTCCCGATGATCGCGTACCCGCCTGGCCTGAGAGCTTGCTTCAGGCGGTCTATATAGGCCCGCTGTTCGTCACGTTTGGTCAGAAAATGGAACGCCGCCCGATCATGCCAGACATCGTACTTCGCGTCCGGCTTCCATGACGTGACGTCAGCGGCTATCCATCTGATGCTTCGAGCATCGCCTCCGAGCCTCGATCTGGCCTTGTCGAGAGCTGCTTCAGACAAATCCAATACCGTGAGATTTTTGAATCCTTGCGTCAGTAACGTATCGACGAGGCGAGACGCGCCGCCGCCGATGTCGATGATTGCGGCGTCCGGTTTCGCACCAGCCAAGCCTATCAATTCGAGGGAAGGCTCCGGACTTTCCTGGAACCAACTTACTTCCCGCTCGCTCTTGCTGTTATAGACACCTTCCCAATGGACCTTGCCGCCCGTATCGGTCATCGCACACCCCTCCTGAGGTTCTTCATGCTCCCACCGCCGGAGGCGTTCTGCCGCACGTTCATGCGTTAAAAAATAAAGCGGCTCGCCGCGAGCCGTAAGTCACGCGCCAAGCCTCGCCGAGCGAGGTCAGGGCTACTGAACAGTCGGTTCGGCTGTGTCGAACAATAATTGCTCAACTCGAAATTGGAAGCGCCTTACTTCGGGGAACCGGCGGACGGGTTGAACAGTTTTTGGCCGTTCACCTGATACGTGCCGATCGCCTGCTGCCCGTCGGACGAAACCAGCCAATCGGCGAACACCTTGGCGGTAGCCAGCTTTGCGCCGGCGTGCTTCTCGGGATTTAATTCGATCACGTCGTATCGATTGAGCAGGCGCGGATCACCCTCAATGGCAACGATCAACGATCCCTTGTTGTTGAAGCTGAGCCACGTGCCACGGTCGGACAAGGTATAGGCGTCCATCGCGCTCGCCGCATTTAGGGCCTGGCCCATGCCGCCACCGATATCGCGATACCACTTATCCTTGAGCGCGTCCGGCGTCTGGCTGGCCAGCTTCCAAAGCCTCAACTCGGCCGCGTTCGTGCCGCTCTTGTCGCCACGCGACACGAACGGTGCTTGCACCGATGCGATCGCCTTCAGGGCTGCGACACTGTCGCTACCGCCCTTCACGTGGGCCGGATCGGCGGACGGTCCGACGATGATAAAATCATTCCAGGCGATTTGTCGCCGCGTTGAGCCGTGGCCCTCATCCATGAACTGTTGTTCGGCTTCCGGATCATGAACCAGCAACAAATCGGCGTCGCCGCGGCGCGCGGTGTCCAGCGCCTTGCCCGTGCCTTGCGCCACGACATTGACCCTGATGCCAGTCTTGGCCGTGAACTGCGGAAGAATGTTTGCCAAAAGCCCGGATGCTTCGACCGACGTTGTCGAGGCCAGAGTGATGGATTGCTCCTCAGCGGAAACCGCACTGATCGCCGCGCAGGTCGCGACCGCCGCCACGATGGTTCGAAATTTCATCATATTTCGTCACTCCCTGCCCTTCGCGCCCGTCCTGCCAACGCGAAAACAGTCGCGCTGATCGAAATGCTGATCCCGACCAACACCGCGCCAAGAGCCAAAGCCAATGACAGGTCGCCCTGGCTGGTTTGAAGTGCAATGGTCGTGGTCATCGTTCTGGTCAATCCGCGAATGTTGCCGCCAACGAGGATAACCGCACCGACTTCCGAAACGGTGCGACCAAAGCCCGCAAGGACGGCAGTCACCAGATCGGCACGGATGACCATCAGAATGTGCGGAACGGCCTGTAAGCGCGTCGCGCCGTCACTGGTTAGTTCGTCACCGTAACGCGCCCAGGCCCGCTCGCTGGCGCGATGAACCAGCGCCGTGATGATCGGGGTGGCGAGGATCGTCTGTGCGACGATCATGGCGGCAGGCGTGAACAGCCACTGCAGGAAGCCGAGAGGTCCCGAATGGGAAAGCGCCAAATAAAGCGCGAGGCCCACCACGACGGGCGGCAGGCCGAAGAAGGCGTTGATCAAAACGACGATGCCGTGGCGGCCGCGAAACGCGAAAACCGCCAGAGCCGCTCCGATGGGCAGGCTGATCGCGGCAGCGATAAATGTCGCCGCCAGGCTAATTCCGATCGAGAGCCCGACGATCTCGGTAAATTCGTTCACTTCGGTCTCCACCCGATTCGCCGGACGATCTACCCACATAGGCGACTGGCGGCGTGGCCGTCCATTCCCGAACTGCTGTGTGATATGCGTCACGGCAGCGCGACGACCTTCCGCGCCGCGGGGTCCCCACCCTGCGAGAGCAGCTTGAGATTGTTTGAGAAATTAGCCTGCGCGCGCAGGCGCTAAACTCATCTGTCGCCACATGAGCCAACGGGTTGCGATATGCGCAGCCTCTCCCGGCGAATCGGTGCAGCATGCCGTTGGTCACCCGCCGCCAGCTTTCCATAGCTGCTTACAAATAAATATTCCGGTGCGGCACGTGATTGGCATCTGGCGCAATCACCCGGCGCAGCCACATCTGTGCGCCTGCAATTCAGGGCTGCAAAGCACCAGCCGCTGAGTCGCTTGGTTGCAATTGCCGGAGACGACTATGGACTTCAATGGCTTTTTCCCGGGCTTAATCCAGCCAGCCCTTTGGGCGGCCGCGGTTGCCGGAATTCTTATCCTGCTGCGCCTCGCCAATATCTTTCGATACATCCCCAATAACCAGGTTGGTATCGTCGAAAAGCTCTGGACCACCAAGGGCTCGATCAAGAGCGGATTCATCGCCCTGCACGGTGAAGCCGGTTACGAGCCCGAGGTGCTGCGCGGCGGCCTGCATATGTTTTTCCCGTTCATGTATCGCATCCACAAATCTGATCTCGTCACGGTTGGACAGGGCACCATCGCCTACGTGTTCGCACGCGATGGCGCGCCGCTCGGTGCATCGCAGGTGCTCGGCGCAAACGACACCGAGGATAAATCGGACTATCAGGACGCGCGGAGATTTCTGCTTGGCGGCGGCCAGAAGGGCCCACAACGCAAGGTGCTGCGCGAAGGCACCTACGCGATCAACACCACCCAGTTTGCCATTGTCACCGATGACCGCGTTTACGGTCATGCCCTGAGCGGACAGGAACGCGGCGTTCTCGCCAGCATGCAGCAGACCATTGCCGATCGCGGGGGATTTGCGCCCGTGGTGCTCGCCGCCGGTCAGGACCTCGTCGGGATCGTGACGGTGCATGACGGCCCGTCGCTGCCTCCCGGCGAAATCATCGCGCCCGAAGTTGGAACCGATTTGCGCGACGAAGAAACCTTTCACAATAATTTTCAGGAGCCCGAAAAATTCCTCAAAGGCGGCGGCTATCGCGGACGGCAGTTGCAGGTCATCGTCGAAGGCACCTGGTACATCAACAGCCTGTTCGCGACGGTCGAGGCGGTCGGAAAGTCGGTGATTCCGGTCGGAAATGTCGGAGTCGTCATATTCTATACCGGGCCGCAAACAGCCGACGTGTCCGGTGAGCAATACCGTCACGGCGAACTCGTTCTCAATGGCAGCCGTGGCGTCTGGCGCGATCCGCTGTTGCCGGGAAAATATGCCTTCAATACCTACGCGGGCAAAATCGAGATCATTCCCACGGTCAATTTCATTCTCAAATGGGTGCGTGGCGAAGTGGGCGCGATGAAGCTCGACGAGAACCTGTCGGAGATTTCGCTGATCACGAAAGACGCGTTCGAGCCGACGCTGCCGCTCTCCGTCGTGATGCACATCGACTACAAGAAAGCTCCGATGATCATCCAGCGCTTCGGCGACGTGAAGAAACTCGTCGAGCAGACGCTCGATCCGATGGTCAGCGCTTTCTTCAAGAACATCGCGCAAAAAATGACATTGATCGAATTGCTGCAAAACCGCGCTGCGATCCAGCAGGAATCGGCGGCGGAGATGAAAGCCAAATTCGAAGCCTATTCGCTCGATCTTCAGGAGGTTCTGATCGGTACGCCAAGGGCCGCCGCCACCGACCATACGATCGAAAACATTCTGATCCAGTTGCGCTCGCGCCAGATCGCCCGTGAGCAGGTCGAAACCTATCGGGAACAGGAGAAGGCCGCGATCCAGGAGCGCACGCTCAATGAAGCCAAGGCGACGGCTGCGGCGCAGTTGGCGCTGACGCAATCGCTGATTCAGGTCAAGGTCAACGAAAACGAGGGTGCAGCAGCCCTGGCTCGTGCCCAAAAGGACGCGGAGACCCGAAAGGTGACGGCTGCCGCGGTCGGTGAGCAGTCGCGGCTCGAAGGACAAGGTGAAGCCGATCGGGTACTGGCGGTCGGCGCCGCCAATGCCCAGGCCACAAAGCTTTCCGTCGATGCGTACGGTGGCCCCGAATTCCGGCTGGCGGAGCAGAATTTCACGAAATTCGCCGAAGCCCTGACCAAGATCAATCAGCCGCTGGTGCCGCAGTTTCTCATGTCCGGCGCGCAAGGCCAGGAGAACAGCAACGCAGGCCTGATCCCGACCGCGATGCTGAGTTCGATGTTCGGCCGCATGATGCCCGACGCGCTGGAGAAACTGAAAGACGAAGCTCCCAAGGGCAATCGTAAGCCTAATGGCTCGTGAGCCGGACTTAAGCCCTTTGAGCTAAGGGAGTTACGGTGAGAACCACCGTAACTCCCTTTCAATAACTTCAAGCGCGATCCCGACGTATGGGATGGTTTGGTACGCATTACCGCCTTAAGTCGGATATCGCGCCAGGTTCGAAAAGTGGCCCAGAACCGGACTTCGATTGCCTTGGATATTCTGCTAAGGCTTGAACCGGCCACAGGGCTGCCCCGGCGATGGCCGTCCGAACGCTGTTCGTCTCAAATCGGATGCATTGTAATCCGTGACGGGACCGGATGCTGGTGATGGACAGATGACGCAGAATCATCAATTCGCGATCCTGTATCCATTGGTGGTTGGCCTAGGCGCAGTCGCATGTACGATTTTTGTGCATGCGCTCGCTTTGGCCGCGACGGTAAACCTGTTTCGCCACGAGAGGAGACGCGGGCGCGCCGGCGCAGGCGCCCTGATCGATCTTGCAATCGTCGCGCTGGCAACATCATTCGCGTTCGTGGCACACCTGATCGAGATCGCTTTGTGGGCAGTGTTGCTCATCACCTGTGGAGAATTTCAGGAGTTCGCAAACGCCTTCTACCATTCGGCGGTCAACTACACGACGTTGGGTTACGGTGATCTGCTTATGACACCGTCGTGGCGGTTGTTGGGACCATTGGAGGCGGCGAACGGAGCCCTCATGTTCGGCGTTTCGACAGCCATGGTCTTTGCCGTTATCCAGCGGCTGCTTCTGACCAGGTTTGAGGACCTCAGGTATTGAGCGTTTCGTCGAGGCGTTCGCCAATTGTGCGCACAGCGGCGATACCGGAGCTTTGTCATTTCGGGCAAGACGAAATGTCCGTTCCGGGTTACACGCAAAAGCGGACATAGCGCCAGATCCGAAAAGTGCCCAAACCCAGACATCGAACGACAGACGGTCAAGCGCGCGCACATGGCCTCGTGCGTGAGTAATTGTGATACATAAGCCACCGCCGACAGATGTTGGAAACGAAATAGAGGGGTTGCTCCTTTGCCAGCTAGCGTAGAGGCCGACGGCTTAAAAGGCGACGAGGTGCGAGGTTCGACCGGAGAGGTTTTTCAAGTCTTCCTCAAACTTGGCGTTACTTCGTTCGGAGGCCCCATAGCCCATCTCGGCTATTTCCGGGACGAGTTGGTAGTTCGGCGCAAATGGCTGGACGAGAACGCTTATGCCGACCTGGTTGCGCTCTGTCAGTTTCTTCCGGGGCCGGCCTCCAGCCAAGTTGGTTTTTCCCTTGGTGTCCTGCGTGGTAACGGGCTCTTGGGCGGTCTCGCGGCGTGGTTCGCCTTCACGATGCCCTCGGCCCTGATCCTGTTTGCCTTTGCAATGGGCGCGGCCGTATTCACCGGACCCGTTGCGGAAGGTTTCCTGCACGGCCTCAAGCTCGTCGCCGTCGCGGTCGTCTCACAAGCCATCTGGGGCATGACGCAAACCCTCACGCCGGATCGTGCGCGCGCCGGCATCGCGCTTGCCGCGATCGCGATCGTTGTATTGTTCGCCGGATCGTTGGCGCAGATCGCAGCGATCGCGTTCGGCGCCTGCGCGGGCCTTTGGCTCTGCCAGGGAAACGTCGCGCGCGTTTCCGGACATCTGAATTTTCCGGTCAGCCGGCTGGGTGGTGCCGTTGCACTCTCTCTGTTCGTGGCGCTGCTGTTGCTGTCGCCGCTTCTGACCGCCGCGACCGGAACGCATGGTCTCGCCTTGTTCGACGCGTTCTACCGCTCGGGCGCGTTGGTGTTTGGCGGCGGCCATGTCGTGCTGCCGCTACTTCAAGCGCACGTCGTTGCACCCGGATGGGTAAGCAACGAAGCGTTTCTGGCAGGCTACGGGCTGGCACAGGCGGTGCCTGGACCGCTGTTCACCTTTGCGGCCTATCTTGGAGCCGTGATGGTTCCCGCTCCGAGCGGTTTGACAGGCGCCGTCATTGCCCTCGTTGCGCTAATGCTTCCGGGTCTGCTGATCGTCTATGGCATGTTACCGTTTTGGGATGCTCTGCGCACGCGACCCGCCGCTCAGGCAGCGATGCGAGGAACCAACGCAGCCGTGGTCGGCATTCTCGGTGCCGCCCTCTATAACCCGGTCTGGACGACTGCTATCCTGACGCCGCGCGATTTTGCAGTTGCGCTTGGTGGCTTTCTGCTGCTCACCGTATGGAGAATGCCGCCCTGGATCGTGGTCTCGCTTCTGGCCGTTGCCGGTGCGTTATCTAGTCTTGCGTGACCCGCCACCCGATAACGAGTTTGCGTGAGCGATAGTTGGAGGGAAGACGAATGAAGCGAATAGTCGTTGCCGCGATCCTCCTTGCTGCCTCGGTAATGGTCACAGCCGCGCAGCCAGCAAAGGAATCCTACAACCCGGGCCTCGGCGAGTTCATGACCGCGACGCAACTTCGCCACGCCAAATTATGGTTTGCTGGCAAAAATAGTAACTGGGACCTCGCTGCTTTTGAAATCGACGAAATCAAGGAGGGCTTCGAGGACGCGGCCAGGCTGCATCCGACCTTTGACGGGCTTCCTGTCGCCGAGATGATCAAGACCATCATCGATCCACGGATAGAGCGGCTTGAAAAGGCGGTCGAAGGGAAAGACAGCTCCCAATTTATCACCGCCTTCGACGAACTTACTAACGGTTGCAATAGCTGCCATGCGGGGGCCAGCAAGCCGTTTATTCAGATCCAGCGCCCGACTGAGCCTCCACTGACCAATCAGAATTTTGCGCCGGCAAAATAAGAGCCCCTCGCGAGCGGGTCGCCGAATGCTGGCGGCCGACGCGTCCTGAAGGGCATCTTTTTGCTCTTGCTTAGGCGCGCCGGGGGCGACTTGCCGGTCTCCCAGGTTTGATTTCCATAGCGGCCCTTTTTCAAATAGCAGACTTGCCCCTGCCTCAGCTCCGGCGGTGGGCCCTACCTGCCGCCACGCGCGACCACTGTGATACCAGCCATAGCATTTTCGGGATGGTGCGGACGGCCCGGACGCGATAGGCGAAAGGACGGCAAAGCCTGCCGCAAAAACGTGAAGCGTTCCCCGGAGGAAACCAATGAACGACCCGACCCCGATGCGATCACCGGCCCTGGCCCAGCTGGCCGCCAGCACCGAAGAATTCCAGAACCTTCACGAGTTCGTTCGCAAGGCCCGGGCCAATCTCAACCAGAATGCCTGGGATTACATCGTGGGCGCCGCCGAGACCGAGACCACGATGCGCCGCAACCGCATGGCGCTCGACGAGATCGCGTTCCGGCCGCGGGTGCTGCGCGACGTCTCCCGGGTCGACGCCACGGTCGAGCGGTTCGGCCGCAAGATGCGGATGCCGGTGATGATCGCGCCGGTCGGCGCGCTGGAAATCTTCGATCCCGAAGGCGCGGCAGCGGTGGTGCGGGCGACCGGTAAATTCGGCATCGCGCACATGCTGAGTTCGGTGTCGGGACCCGGCCTCGAGAAGGTCGCCGAGGCCGCCCCCGATGCGTTGCGGCTGTACCAGCTTTATGTCCGCGGCGATGACGCCTTTGTCGAGGACAGCGTCAAGCGTGCCATCGACAAGGGTTACACCGCATTCTGTCTCACGGTCGACACCGCGCATTACAGCCGGCGCGAGCGCGATATCGCCAAGCGTTACGTGCGCGCAACCCGCCTGCGGGTCAGCGGCGGCGACTTCCAGATGGGGCTGAACTGGCGCACGGTGAAACTGATCAAGGACAAGTACAAGATCCCGCTGGTGATCAAGGGCATCGCAACCGCCGAGGATGCGGAGATGGCGATCGATCACGGCGTCGAGTGGATCTACGTCTCCAACCACGGCGGACGCCAGCTTGATCACGGCCGCGGCGCCATGCATGTGCTGCCCGAGATCGTCGATGCGGTGCGCGGCCGCGCCAAGATCATGGTCGATGGCGGCGTCTGCCGCGGCAGCGACGTGGTCAAGGCGATCGCCGCCGGCGCCGACATCGTCGGCCTCGGCCGGCTGCAATGCTGGGCGCTCGCCGCCGGCGGTGAAGCCGGCGTGGTGCGGATGCTGGAGTTGCTGGAAGACGAAGTGATCCGCACGCTCGGCCTGCTCGGCGTCACCTCGTTCACCGGCCTGGACAAGTCCTATCTGCATCCGGCCACCGCGACCAACGCGCCGAGCGTGTTCAGCGCCTATCCGCTGCTGGACATCGATCCGTATCGCTACTGACAAACCGGTTGCGATGACCCCGCCTCTGCTCGTTCCAGGCTGCGCCGACGCCTTGTTGTTCGATATCGGCCGCGTGGTCATCGACATCGACTTCAACAAGGTGCTGGCGAGCTGGGCCGGGCATGCCGGCCGGGAGCCTTCGGAGTTGTCCGGGCGGTTTGGGCCCGACGACACCTTCCGCCGTCATGAGACCGGCGAGGCCAGCGACGCCGAGTTCTTTGCGGCACTGCGCCGGACGCTGGGCATCGAATTGACAGATGCCCAGTTCCTGGAAGGCTGGAACGCGATCTTCGCCGGCGAGATGCCGGGCATGAACGCCCTGCTCGCACGCGCCGCCTGGCATTTGCCGCTTTACGCCTTCTCCAATACCAACCGGCCCCATGTCGCGCATTTCTCCAAGGCCTTTGCCGACGTGCTGGGCCATTTCCGTGAAATCTTCCTGTCCTCGACGATCGGGCTTCGAAAACCCGACGCCGCCGCCTATGATCATGTGGTGAAGGCGATCGGCGTTCCCGCCCACCGCATCGTGTTCTTCGATGATCTCGCCGAGAACATCGAGGGCGCGCGGATGCGGGGTTTAACCGCGGTTCACGTCACCTCGCCCGATGACGTGGCGAAGGCGCTAACCGCGCTTGGGATTTAATACTTGAACCTGGTCCGTAGAATTTTGGAGCATTCGCTGTGGCCTTGATGCCGGTTGCCGACGCGCTATCCGCCATTCTCGCCGGCGCCGAACCGCTGCGGGAAGAAATGGTGGCACTCGATGCGGCCCATCACCGGGTGCTGGCGCGCGACCTCGCGGCGCTGCGCACACAGCCACCGCAGGCAATGTCGGCGATGGACGGCTATGCGGTGCGATCGGCTGACGCTTCCAGGGTGGGCGCACGGTTCAAGGTGATCGGCGAGGTCGCTGCCGGGCGGCCGTTCGATCAATCCGTCCGTCCAGGCGAAGCGGTGCGGATCTTCACCGGCGGCGTGATTCCTGATGGCGCCGACAGCATCGTGATCCAGGAAGATACCGAGGTCGACGGCGCCGTCATCACCATCACGGAAGCGACCAGCGCCGGGCGGCATATCCGCCCCGCGGGCGTCGACTTCAACAAGGGCGACGTCCTGCTCAAGGGCGGCAGCCGCCTGACCGACCGCGACCTGTCGCTGGCTGCCGGCATGAACTATCCGGAACTCGCGGTGCGCCGCCGGCCCAAGGTCGCCGTGCTCGCCACGGGCGACGAACTGGTGATGCCCGGATCGGAGCCCGGCCCGGGCCAGATCGTCTATTCCAACGGCTACGCCTTACGTGCGCTCGCTCGCGCGGAAGGCGCCGAGACCGTCGATCTCGGGATCGCCGCCGACACCATCGAGGCCACTACGCACGGCATCCGCCGCGCCCGTAACTCCGGCGCCGATATCCTGATCACCTCCGGCGGCGCTTCGGTCGGCGACCACGACCTCGTCAAGCAATCGCTGGAGGCCGAGGGTGTGGCCATGGCGTTCTGGCGCATCGCGATGCGGCCGGGCAAGCCGATGATGCACGGGCGGCTCGGTGGCATGCGGGTGATCGGCCTGCCCGGCAATCCGGTGTCGTCCTATGTCTGCGCATTCCTGTTTCTGGTGCCGTTAATTCGCGCATTGTCAGGCCGCGCCGCGATCCATCATGTCCGAGAAACGGCGTTGCTCGGTCGCGACGTGATCGCCAACGACCAGCGCGAAGATTACTTGCGCGCCCGCCTCGAGGAGCGTGCCGATGGTGCCTTGATCGCAACGCCGGTAAACCATCAGGACAGTTCCCTGTTGGGGAATCTCGCTGCGGCACGGGCACTTCTGATACGTGCGCCGTTCGCGCTACCGGCCAGCGCGGGCTCGGAGTGCGACTTCCTGCGGCTGCCATTCTGAGCGCCACGAACGTCTTCGCTGCGCGTCATCTCGCGAAAGCCTGTCGCGTTCACCAGAAATTAAGTGGTTGCGGAACACATATGGAACATATAGTGTTCGTTCATGATTTGTTTCGAGTATTGACGGCTACAAACTGCAACTTGGAGTTTTCAGGACTCCCGGCTCTCAGGGTTCTCTCCACCTCGCTCGGCGAGGTCTTGTTGGGGTCTTGAGAGCGAGCGGGGTCTTGAGAACCAAACGACGAACTGGGGACTGGTCGAGATGCTCACGCGCAAACAGTACGAACTCCTGCGTTTCATCAGCGAACGCCTGAAGGAATCCGGCGTGCCGCCCTCCTTCGACGAGATGAAGGATGCCCTCGACCTGCGATCGAAGTCGGGCATTCATCGCCTCATCACGGCGCTGGAAGAGCGCGGCTTTATCCGCCGCCTGCCCAATCGCGCCCGCGCCATCGAGGTAATCAAGCTTCCGGAGCTTTCGGGCAATGGAAATGGCAACGGCAATGGCCGCCGCGGTTTCACGCCGAGTGTCATCGAAGGCACGCTCGGCAAGGTCCGCAGCAGCCCCCCGATCAATTCCGAAGACGACGGCAACCAGAACCACCCGGTCGCGGTGCCGGTGATGGGCCGCATCGCGGCGGGTACGCCGATCGAAGCGCTGCAGACCCGCAGCCATACCATCAGCGTGCCGCCGGACATGCTCGGCTCCGGCGAACATTACGCGCTCGAAGTACGCGGCGATTCGATGGTCGATGCCGGCATCCTCGACGGCGACATGGCGCTGATCCAGCGCAACGAGACCGCCGAGACCGGCGACATCGTGGTGGCGCTGATCGATGAGGAGGAAGCCACCCTGAAACGTTTCCGCCGCCGCGGCGCCTCGATCGCGCTGGAGCCCGCCAACACCTCCTACGAGGTCCGCATCCTGCCGCCCAACCGGGTGAAAATTCAGGGCAAGCTGATCGGGCTGTACCGGAAATACTGAGGGCGGCTCGGTTCCTGCGATGGACGTCGGTATTCGACGCCCGGAATGATTAAAAGGCCCTGGCGCAAGCCGGGGCCTTTTTACGTCGACCTCAATCCTCCGATTGCAGATCGGCCTCCGACGGCGTCGCGTCGACCGCGCGCGGCACGATGGAGCGCACGAAGTTCGGTTCCGCCTCGCCCTCGCCTGCTATCGCCGGGGACCAGGGCCGGTCAAAACCCCTCGGCTTGGCGGCGTCGATCGCAAAGCCGTCGCGCGCCCGCCGCAGCGTCATCGCGCCCTGGCGCCGCAGGCGCTCCAGCGTGATGACCGGCGCGGCGCAGCTGGACGGGGCTTGTCGCGCCGTCACGATCAGCGCGGCGCGCTCGCAATCGTCGTCCAGTGCCTCGGGGCGCAACGCCAAGGTCACGAAGGCGCCGCCAGCCATTTGCGTCGCGCAGCCGGCCTCGTCGCAGGAAATGCCCTCTGCCAGCGATGCATCCGCGGGCAAACGGGGATCGGCATCGGCGGCGAGCCATTCCTTGACCAGAAACGCGTCCTTGGCGCCCTTCATCAGATGCAGGCGGCCATCCTGGCCGCGCACCCCGACATTGCGGCCGTCGCCGGAGATCAGGATATCGGGCTGCGGCACCGCCAGCGCCCAGATTGTCGACAGCACCAGCACGATGGCGCCGGACCAGCGCAGCGGCGTCCGCAACAGGCCGAGCAGCACGATGCCGACGCTGGCTGCGATCAGCGGCCCGATCCCGAACGCCGCCATCCGCCCGATCGCGCCCGGAAGCGCGGCGACCCACTCGGTCACCACGATCATCCAGTCGATGCCGACGCCCATCAGCCACCAGAACACGCCGTCGAGCCCGAACGGCATCGCCAGCAGGCCGAGCATGCCCGCCGGCATCACCAGCGCGGAGACCACCGGCATCGCCGCCAGATTGGCCAGCACGCCATAGGGCGTCACCCGGTGAAAGTGAAACGCGGCATAGGGCGTGGTGGCGAGCCCCGCCACCAGCGAGGCCAGCGCCAGGGTCATGATCTCCCGGCCGCCCCACAGCGCCACCTTTGCGGTCATGGAATGATCCGGCGAGGCGAACAAACGCGGCATACCGATCTGCACCAGCGCGACCAACCCCAGGGTCGCCGCAAACGACATCTGAAAACTCGGATGCACCAGCGCTTCTGGCGCCAGCACCAGTACGATCATCGCTGCCACCGCCAGCGTCCGGAACGTCACCGCGCGGCGATCGACCATCACCGCGATCAACACCACCGCCGTCATGAAGAACGAGCGCTGGGTCGCCACCTCGGCACCCGACAGCAGCAGATAGAACAATGCCGCGGCGAGCGCTGCGGCCGCCGCCCATTTCTTGATCGGATAACCCGCTGACAGCGCCGGGGACAGCGCCAGCAGCGCGCGGATCGCAAAGAACACCACGCCGGCCACCACGGCCATGTGGTATCCCGAGATCGGTCAAGCGGAAATTTCTGTATGTTTTTACAGAGACTTGATACCTTTTTGCTTCCCAAAAATCGGACTTGGGAAGCACATGGGAAACGAGGCTATGTCAGATCAAGACGATTGGGATTTTGCCGGCGCCGATGATGCTAAGGCGACAATCCGCGCGGCGGTTCGCTATTTGCTCAAGGGCGCCGCCGGTAGCGACCGCGGTGATATCGTGCGAGGAATCGTTGAGATTGTGAACGAGGTAGCGCGCGGATTGCCACCAGGCGGCCGAGATCCCTTTGACGACGGCATGCCCGGCGGCGGATAGCCCCTGCACGACTCTAGGAAGCCCGCTGGTGAGTCTGGGAGTTTGCGGCTGTCCATGGGCCGGTCGATCCGGGCCACCGCGCTGCGCGGTCTGGGGGCAGCCGGGAATGAAAAGGCCGCCAGAAATAATCCGGCGGCCAATAGCCGGGCTTAAAATTCAATGCTTATGAAGTACTCCCACCCCGGTTTTTGCATAGTTGCACCCAGCGGGGCGGAGGCGCGAATCAAAAATTGTTCCTCGCTGCAACAGACTGAGGCGCCCTTAGATTGGGCGCGGTCACAACCGGATTCGACGCTGCCATGAAATTCGTCGCGGCTCGCCCCCTACGCCTCCTCTGAAGCAGCGGTCCACAACCCTGTGTTGGCTCACAAAGCCTGCCGCCCGTGCTAGGATAGCAGCGAGAGGGGGGAGTTTATTCCGAGCGGGAGTTTGTGCTATGCGTACCTCGCCGTCGATTGCGCCCGATGATAGGCACCAAGATATTTACATAGTGCTGGACGATTTTGGCTCTCTCGGTAGGGCATGGCGTGAGGCCGACGAAGCGGGAACTAGTCGCACGGCGCTGATCCGAAACTTGCTCGACGGGCAATATGAAAATCCGATCCGCGTCGTCGCCTTCAATACCACCGAAGGCTGGTCCCGTGACGTAACCGTGGATATTGCCGACGAGCTGCGCCGCCGATTTGTCGAATACGATGAGGTCCCCGAGGGAGTCCTCGCGTTCACGGAGGCAGCCCGACGCTGGTCGTGAAATGCTCACTCTGCGAGGACTGCGGCTGGGTCTGCGAGAGCCACCCGGACAAGCCATGGGAAGGCAAGCACGCGTGCCCCTGCGGCGCTCCCGGCGCACCTTGCCCCACCTGCAACGCCACCAACGACGGCGACGCGCCGCGGATGCCGGGCGGCTTCAAAACCGAGGTCGACAAGGACGGCTGGCGGCACTAGCGCCGCTCGAATCGACGCTCGAATGTGCCAAGGGTCGTTGGAACTTCCGCTCGAACCTTGAGTTTTCCCTCAACTGAGGGTTGGCGCCACAACTGCTATGGTTTTTTCCAAGACCCCCACCATTTGTTTACTCAAACTTAACCCGCTTGGCCTCTTGTCCTAAGCTATTGAAAACACTAAATTAACGAAACGTTAAGCCGGAACCGTACGTACACCGCAATCAATTCGCAACGCTCATGCCACATTGACCCGCGATGAATTGCTTGCAATGAACACGAACAGAACACGGCAATAAGCGTTGAAACAGCGCTGAAAGAGGAGAGTATCATGGCAACTCAAGAGAAAGACGTCCTTCAGGACTGCTTGTTCTCGAGGCAGGACCGGAGGCTCCTCAACATCAAATTTATGCGCGGCACCGTCGAATGCACCCCAGAGGCCCTGCGGGAGGAGGTCTGTTCGCTGATCACTCGTCGTGATCGTGGCCAACTGGTGCCGTCGGGCTCGGTCAAGACCGGAAGAACACCAATAAACATTCGCCAACTGGTTGCGGACATGTAATATCGCACGTACGAATCGGATTTGGGAGCCCGGGCATTACCCGGGCTCTTTTCGTATCGGAGCGAACGTGACTAGCCTTCTCAAGCTCATCAACGAATTTTCTGCCCGCGAAGTAGTGCCGATTGAGGTAGACCACGTCGAGGACTACTTGCGATCTACCGGGATCAAGGATGAGATTTATTTTTGGGACGAAGAAGCCAACTTCTTGAAAGGTACGATCGTCCACTGGGAATATGTGACCCAAGGCTGGACCCGCAAGGTCGTCGACATTTACACGGAGAAATCGCTCACCCCTGAAGAAAAGCGATTGGTTCAAGCAAAAGAGCTTCTTCACATTCTTGATAGCCGAAGCGACCGCGCGAGCACCTTGGAAGATGTCGAAAGACTGACTGAAGAGATCGCGGCGCATCCATCCGAACAAGACGGATACCACACGAACTTAGATCGCGAAGCCATATTCTTCGCTCTTGCCGTCCTATTTCCGATGGAAGTGCGAGCCGTGCTCCTTCCCCCGCTTCAACGGAACATAATCGATATTGACTGGATCGCCGATAAAGTAGTTCTGCCGAAGGCTGTTGTCCGTTTTGTGATGTTGGATCCCCGCTGGCCGCCGATGCACGAAGCCAGGATGGCGGGGCTGAAGACAAGGATACCGAAACCTGATCGGGTCCATACGATCGACTCTAATCAAGCCACCATGGAAGTTTACAGCGTCCCACCGGAAGACGACCCGTATTATTATGCCAAGAGAATAGAGGAGCAGTTGCGCGGGACACCGAGGGCGGTCAGCGCTTTCATCATCGAGACGACCCGCGGGAGGCGAACTTTTTCGGCAAGCGAGCTGGCCGCCTACACCCCATGGAGTAAGCTAAAGGTCTGACGTGTCACCACACCATTAGGCGACGCCCAACTTCTCCACACCCGCGCCGGCCGGTGGCTCGGCGCCGAGCTCGCTTCGATCTCAATTGCACTATTGGACCAACGGAAGCCAATCCACCGCGCAGCCGCGAATCGGCTAGGTTGAGATAACCACACTTACTCAACCGGAGACTTAAATGGCCGAGACAATCGATGTTCAAGTGACTGGTAAATCAGAAGCTGAAATCGCCCATCAAATGGCGATCCAAATTTTGGTCACCGTCGAAAACAAAAGCCTGAGCAAAATCACCCGCTCTGAGTATCTGAATGCCCACGTAGACTCGGTCTATGCGCTTCGTGGGTCGCGCCCTGACAAGTAAAATCTTCGCGCTTACAGGCGCGGAGCCGAAACCCCGCGCCCCCTTGGTTGTCAGCGCCGCGTCCCAACCGATCGGCGCCGGCGCGGTCGCCTAGGTCGAGGAGGTGTGCAATCCGCCCTGCTTCTCGTTGTCGTATGTCGCGTAATAATCCCGCTTGAGCTTTGCCAGCATCTCCCACGTATGCGCGACCGCGAAAACCAATTCGCCGTTGTCGGTTTTGTGTTCGCATATCTGGTCAAAGGCGATTTTTGCCATATTCACGCAATCGCACAGCCGGCTTTCGAGCTCGCGGAAAGCCTCGCTGTGCAGTTCGTCGACATCGCGTTCCGTGATCTCGCGCTCGCCTGCCGGAAATGTGAGGACGTTGTCGCTCATGATTGCCCCGTTTTGATCTCGCGACCGTACTGGTCTTTGCAAACTCGCTCGATCAGCCGCGCGAACGACTTCATGAAGCTGATCTCCTCGTCTTGGAACTCGTCCCCGGGATCGTCGGCTTGCTTCAAGACGAGGCTCGCAACACTGGCCAGCGACCACAACTCCACAGTCATCAAGTTATCGGCCGCGCCCATCAGCTTCACCAACTTCCGCAATGAGCGCTCGGCCTCACGCATGTATTTGCCGCCCACGATCCCGCTGTAGCCGGCAAAGATGCCGTCGCAGGTGTGGTCCGCGATGAAGCCCGGCTCTACAGTGGCTTTGCTGCAGCAGTAGGTCACCGCGGCCTTGATGACGTCGGATGCCTCCTCGCGCCTGCTTGCGGCCTTCCATGGCGAAAGGCTCGCATCCTCCACCCTCTGAATCGGCGGATTGATGGCTCGCGGACGCAGTTCAAGAACGGTCGCACTCGGCAATAGTGCCTGGACGGGCTTGGGAGAGTCGCTGGTGAGGTTTCCGCTCTCGGGCTGTCCGATAGCGGGTTGCGTGGAAAACGAATCCACGGACTCCGCACGCGGCGGAAACATGGGTCTTTCGATGGTCATGGTGGTTGCTCTCGGGTTCGGCTTCTTAAGGCCGTCGCCGGTGTCAGACCGGCAGCCGGGAGTTAAGAACTGGCCGAGAGACCAGCGGCGGCGCTTTTACCCTTTCGGGCTGGACATGGCGCGACCCTCCCGGCCATAATGGCCAGGTTGGAGCGCACGCCAATGCGCTGCCTATGTTCGACCGCAAACCCTCGACGCCAATCGAGGGCATTCTGACAAGGAATGGGCGGCTATATCTCGGTCCGGGTTCTTAAGCCCACGGACACGCTGCACCTGATTTGCTTAAAAAACAATTCCCCCTCATCGGGGAAAATCTCTCAAGCGGGGTATTGACGATGAGGACTCTGCTGATCCTTGCCGCGATCATTGGCTTTTCGGTATCTGCCCTGGCTCAAACCGCGGCACCTAAGCATAGTGGTGCCAAGCCGCTGAAGCAGGCAAAGCCGATAACGCCAATGGCCTGCAAGCTCGTGGGAACAGTCAAGGGGACCAAGCTTTGGGCCGGCGACTGTTTGGCCCCACCAGAACTTCGGGATACCTCACCCATGGCCGAGCCCACCGCGCCAGTGCCGACCCCGGAGGCAAATCCCCCGGGTGCCAAATAATATTTGCCAAGCCTCTCGGGGCGCCTCGGCGCGTCTAGTCCCAGAGTCCGCGGCTGAGGTTGTCGCCCCTTGTCGTGGATCCGTCCTCAAACATCACCTCATCCAGAGACACCAAGGGGCTGTTGCCGAACTTCGCGTACTTCGTTGGGAAAAGCCGATTGTGATCCGCAACGAACCGCTGCACCCGGACCTTCACTTGATCGCGCTGCAGTGAGCCCTCGAACAGCGCAACGAAGATCGATTGGGCAATGTCGTGACGAACGTCTGGCGGCAAATAGGCCGGCGTCATATCGACTATTTTTTGGAAATCCGCGTTTTGGTCGCGAACAATCTGAATTCGCACGCGCTCCGGTTGATATCGGCGCCGTTGGCCCCTGCCGTTGTTGTCATGTGTTGCTGACAACACAAATCGTTCAAAGTCGGGGTTCAATCGACGGTGAAGCTTCAATTTGCGGAAAGACAAAATCGGAGTTCCTATTATCCGTCCGTCCTTTTTGCCCCAGCAGATTTGGGTGATCGTCTTTCCGGCATTCAATGCGGCCGTCACCTGTTGAATTTGTTCCGCAGTAGCCGGCACGGGAGATTCGTAACGAAGCTTCATGCATGTGATGCACTTGCGCTCCTTGCCACCGGGGAAGATGTACAAATTCTCTCCTGAAAAGGGGTGACCATTCAGACAATGAGTAGCATCACGAAGGCGCGCGCCTTTCCCGATCCTACTATTGACGTCCGAAATCCTCCGAGCCTCTGAAGCCCACTCAGGATTAAGCTCGCAGTGTTTTTTGAAGCGGTCATCGCTGACCATGGCGGGGCCCAATTTTTTCCCACCGCCAGTCAGCTTGCGAATGGTGCTCCCAGCCTTAAGTTTGGCCATGAAATCGACCGCCATCTCGGGCGGAATTCCCGGCGGCATCCCTCGCCATTTCAGCGTAGCGGCCCGATGCTTGTCGGCAAGCGACTGGCCCAACGGTAAACGTTCGATCTCCATGTCTCCGCTCCATCAGCGCGGAATTGCGCCGGTGGATGCAGAACCCAAGTCGCGGCAGACCGGTGGCGGCCGGCGCCATCCGAATTCCACAGTCGGAGCGATCTGGCCTGAGTCGAAGGGTGGTTACGTCGGCTGTTGAAACGGCATGGGTAAGTCAATTTGACTCAGGGATAACCGGACACAACCGCCGGGCCTAAGGATTCACATCCGCACCTTTGTCGCGAATAGTCCCGGCCGGGAACGGCTGGGGTCTGGCAATGGTTTTTTGGGTTATTGCGGTGGCCGGGGTGTGTATCGCCTTGCCGATTATTTTTTTGGCGTGCTGTGCTTATGCTGCGACTTTTACGGCCGAGCACATAGACCCTTGATTTGCGGCAATCACCTCGCCCACCGCGGCGACATATCAATTCAAATTACTGGCGCCCGAAGCAGATTATCATGCCAGATGAAGGATCGCCCGTCGTCGTAGAATTCGAAAGAAATGCGACCGTGGCATTCCCCGCTGCTAGCGAAGTAATCTCCCCCCACAAATTTGCAGTGGAATTGGAATTTATCGTCACCGAGCATGCATAGGCCGAGCTCGCAAAACTTGTCGTAAAAGAAATGGCATATACGCCCGTGGAGGTTCGAGATACTCCGCTCACATTGTAACTGGCATTGACGGTTTGGGCTCCGTTGGTGCCGCTTCCAGAGAAGTTTACCCATGCCTTCGCGGCACTGTCATGGCTCTGCTGTTGCGAAGGAGTGACGACAAGTGTGGCGCTGCTTCCGGCCTGCTCATCCGATTTAGCGGCGGCCGTGGCGCAAGTGCCGGCCGACGTGATCGCGGTGCCAAAGCATGTGATGCTGGTCACCGTGCCAGTGCCAGAGACGGTCACCCACGACGGGACGCCGGCGGATGTCTCCTGAAGAAGCTGCGTTCCGGAATTGTTGCCGGGCAGCGAGACGTAAGTCGTCCCGTTGAAATACAAGAGATCGCCCGCGCGCGTCGGCGTTGGCCCGCAGCCCGGGGATACCGAGCCGCCCAATAGCACATGCGTCAGGCCGCAGTTCGCCATCAGCATATTGAGCGATGGCTGTGTCGTCAGAGGTTGTGCACTTGCCGTCGAAACGAAAGCAGCGAAGATCAGTGCGAGGATGGACCGCAGCATTAGCCGCCTCCGTAAGTGTTAGCGGGTGCGGTTCCTGAGAGATGTGCACCGGAGTTCCAATAATTCGGGCCCAGCTGCAGTCCCGCGCTCGAATTGAAGACGCCAGTGTAGAAAGTCGGTGTGGCGAACGCGTTGCCATCGACCACGACGTGCGTAGCGTTCGAACTTATATGCAGCAGAGTCGGCGTACCGACGCCGCCGATGGCCTGCACCTGATTGTTCCTGAACTTGAAGTCCAAGATCGTTGCGGTGCCTGCCCGCACGTCAACAATAGCACCATTGCTTTCGGTAGAGACGGCCCGACCTTCAAACTGGCTGTTTTGAACGACCCCGGAATAAACGCTATCGAATACCAGGCCGCCGGGCTGCGAAAAATTGATGTGATCAATCAGGAAACTTCCGGCGCCCGAAACCAGATTTACGAGGATGCCATTGTTGTCGGCACCTGACGTGCCATTCCATGGGATCAGCGTGTCGCGGATCGAAAGGTTGTCGCCCGACCCACTAAACTCGATGCCGCCCTCGATCGTGCCGCCCCTGATAGCCGAAGCGAATATCCCGCCGTTAGGATTATTGGTCACGTTGTTGACGAACAGCGCGCCATAAGCGCCAGTCGTTCCGGCCTTGATCGTGACGTTTCGAAGCTCCAATCCCCTGAAGTAGTTCCCCGCCGTCTGGGTATCGAACAGCATCCCAACCCCGCCGCGCCGGGTGTTCACCGCCGGGTCACCAATGAAGCAATTTTCAACGATCGTTGGAAAGGCGAGCCCGTTTGGCGATCCGATAAAATCCAAGGCAGCAATGCTGTTGATTGCCGGTACCGGCTTGATCGCTACGCCGGGATCGCAGACCAAATGAATGGGATTGGTGAAAGCCAAGGTCGCGCTGGTCCGGCAGACGCCCGCGTTTTTGAAGGGGATATAGAGCTTGCCGCCGACCGGCGTTGCATTAATCGCATTCTGCAATGTGGTCGCGTCGTCGGTGGAGTTGTCGCACTTGACCCCGAAGTCGAAGACACTGTTTAGGTCCTGCTGCTTGTCTAGCACGGTGCGCGCAACACCATTGGTCAATGTCGTATTATAATTCCCGGGGGAGAAAGCGATATTCTGACCACTTTGAGCAATCATCCCCGCACCGGACGAAACCGTCACCGCACCGGTTAGCGGTGTTCCCGACTGTCCGATCGATCCAACGCCCGCCAGCGTCGAGGACGTCGACCACTTCGCTTCGACCACCTGTATGTTGAGCGGGATCGCGGCGCTGAACGTCACCACCGCGCCCGACAGCGACCATGTGTTAGCGTTCTGCCATACACCGTCGAACGCGATGATCAGGAGATCGGACGTGGACGGAGCCGACGACAGCGTGAGCGAAGTCGTGGTGCCGGGTGTGAAATTCGTGGTCGCGAGGAAATCCTGCGTGTGTGGCGTGCTGGTGCCCGTGCCGCAGCTCGTCGAGCCACTGTCGACAAAGTTGAAGTCGGGGTCGATCCTGACGCAATCGCCCGGCGTCAGGGCTCCGTTCGAAGTGGCAAGGGTGGGGCCGTTGCCGGACTTCGCAAAGGATTTTTGCAGCGTTGCAAACGGGATCGCCTGACCGGGGCCGGTGTCGCCAGGCGCCGCACCGAGACGGCCCCAGACTGTATGAAATCCCAACGGGACCTGCGACTGCGCCAGCGCGAGCGATGGTAACAGACCGAGGATGAAGGCCAGTGCTTTGAGGCTCGGTCTCATCGCGCGATGCTCCGCGGACAGGCAGCCGGGATGTTCGGAGCTAGGGCGAGCACGGGGCTGATGCAGTCCCATTCGAAACCGCCTTGCGCGTCGATCTGCTTCTGAATTTTATCGATCGCCGGATACGCTTGATTGAGCGGAATGGCGGCGAGCGCCTTGTCGAGCACTAAGACGTCTGCGGAATTAAACCGGAGCGTGATGTGGGCGTCCTGGGCGAGCGCGGGCAGCATACCGACGAAGAGTACGGCTGCTATAACGGCACGGCACGCATGGCGTGAAAGCATTGGAGCGTCTTTCCGAACGCCCAATCCGCAGCGCAGAGTTGGGCTCGGCTCCGATCAGGGGGCCACTGGAAAGACGGTTTTTCGCCAATGTCTCAAAGGCGAGGCTGATACCGGAGGCCCATCCGAAATGGTCTTAAAAGTGATCACTCACAAGTCACAAAGCAGAATTCTGCCTCGAGCAATCTCTTGTACTTTTCTTCATCGAGGCCGGCCAGTTTCCGCAATGTAGCCGCTACGCCGCTCCAGCGATCGATCTTGCCTTTCAGCTCGCGCGAATGTGCGCGAGCCGTTTTAAGATCCCTCTTCAGTCCGAGGATGGCTGACGTTTGATCGGCCATCACGCGTAGCTGCCTGTCAATTCCCAGAGGGCCTGGCGCCAAACCGCGGGATCGATGCCGTTGGCTACGGCACTGGTGATGCGGCGGCGAAAGTCAGCGGCTGCGTTCGTATTCAACGCGGCCTGATATGCCGCGGATGTGCCACCGGCTTTGAACGTCGCTAGCGCGGCCGCATCGGCAGCTTGCCTCGTTGCTTCACTCGCGCTGCTGGTCGCATCGTGAGACACACTGTTAGTCGGGGGGCCGACGGACATGACAGTTTCCTTTCAAGAAACGAGCGCTAGTTTCGGCGGCTCGGTGTGGAAAAAGCCGTCGGGAACCTCCGAATACGCCTTCCTCAGCGCGTAAGCCGCCGCTGTCACATCGGCAGTTTCACTGCCCTTATGCTTGCGCAAGCTCTCGATCGATTGGCATTCCGCCAGACTGAGCGATGCGGCGATTGTCTTGCACTCGCCAGTGTCTCGGTGTTCGAATTCACAATTGAAGCGCATGTCAGGAAGTCCTCAGTTCGGTTTTGATGTTGCTGCTAAGCACGATCGCGGCGAGCGTCATCTTCTGACAGGCTTCGGGATCGCCGGTGAGATAGCGCTTGGTGAATTCAGGGTCGCGCGTCGCGCGCGTCTGCCAGTTCTTCACGGCGTCGAATTCGGCCTGGGTGACGTCGCGACTGGATAGCGTCTGCGTCACGACCTCATCGCGGATGCCGAGTTCGCGAAGCATCGCAGCGGTGGAGTTCATCTGCTTCGCTTCCGGATCGGACAGGCTCCGCTGATCTCCGGTCATGGCGGCTGTCACGCGGTCAGCCAGCGACTTCGCTTCCTTGGCTTCATCGTCGCCGCGGTGAACGCGCTCGTGCAGGCCATTCCATTCCTGCGTCACGGCAGCATCGCCAGCCAGCAATTTGCCGGTCCAAGCTTTGTCGGCCTGGAGACTTGCGAGTTTTTCGCTGGCCGCGGCGGCAGTCTCGGGTATCTGCAGCTGATCAGTCATTGTGACACCACGTTTTTGTTCTGAACGCCAAGTGCCATGCACGCGTCGGCGTAAAGCTTCTGGATCGCCGGGTCGTCCTTGAAGGTGAACGGCACACCGCCCTTGCAGGGATGCATGCAATGCTGCCGGCCATCTGCGATGACGCATCCGGTGGCGCTGCAGCCGATCGCACAATCGTTTTTCGTCAGTCCTGCCAGTTTGCTCATGCCGCGTTCTTTCGTTCAGGCGCGAGCGCAAAGCGCATGGCCGCCTCGTCGAGAATTTCAATCTGCCGGGAAATGTCGACTAGGATCGCAGCGTCGGCGGCGCGCAGCTCGTCGAGGCCAGCCGGGATCGCGGGGTGATTTCCACGAAGCTGCTCCGAGGGCGGCTTCGCAAACGGCAGCACAAACCGCCCAATCCCATCCACGCGCTCGGGCGCGAGCCGGTAGAGCTCTGCCAGGATCAGGCGCTCACATGGCCCGAATGCCGCGCCGTACGCGCCATCCCCGCCGATCGCCATCGGCGGCACGGTGGTGCCCGACGGGATCACCGCCGCGGCGCGCAGCGTGGCCTCCGAATAATCGCCGTATGCGGTCGCCATATCCGCGGCGGCTTTGAGAACTGCCGCCATGGCAATCTCGCGCGCCTCGAATTCCTTACCGAAAGCGATAAGCTGCTCGGTGCGCATGTGGGTCGCGGTGGCGGCGTTGGCCTGCCGGTCGATCCTCAGAGCGAGGTCGAGAGCTTGCTCGAGTTCGGCGACTGCTGAACTGGCCGTCGAAACATGCGAGCGCAGATCGACCAGCCGCTTCGTTGCTCCGGGCTCGTTCTCGGCCGCGTCGAGCACGGCCTGCCCCATTTCACCACTATGGGCGGCCAACATGGCGCGGGCGGCCTCGAGTTTCTCAGCAATCGCCGGCGCGCGCGGCTCTCTTCGACCGTTTATCTCGGTAATTTTGCTCATCAGTTTTCCTATTTCAGTCCGGGATTGACGTGATGCTGACCGACACGGCCGTGAGGACGGTGGTCGTGAAATTGTACTGACCCGGTGGCAGGTCCTCGATGGCATAGCCGCCCGGCGCGGCAGTCACGCCAGCATTGACAGGAACGAACGTGCCATCGGCGGCCTGGATCTGGAGAACTGCTGTTCCGCCCGTGCCGGTCGCCGTAATGACGATCGCGTACTTCCCGCCCTTAATCCCAAAGGTCGCGGTCGTCGTCGCGGAAAGTCCGGTGAATTTGACGCTCTGGGTGCTGGTGGGCATCAGGCGGCGCTCCGGCTTTCGCGGGACGCTGTCGGCCGCCGGGCGGCGAGCGCATCCTCGAGCAGGTTGGAAATGAACTGCGAAACCGGCCGCCGATCCTCCGAGGCCGCCGCCTTAATTTGCTCGGCTAGTTCGGGCCTCGGTCGGAAAGATAAAAGTGGCTTGCTGGACATCGGCGTCTCCGCTGGCGTTCGTTGACGACAACTTCGGCTTGCTGCTTGGTGAGATCAACGCACCCGGAAATTTGCGCTTGGTGACGCGCTTCCGGGGCTTCCACCGGCCCTCGACCTTTTCGCGTTGGGCGACGTCCTCGACGACCACCAGACCGATGCCCAACGCCCCCAGGATCGCCGTCAGTGACATGTGGCTGATTCCCCGCATTGGGATCGGTGCCAGCAGCTTGGCTGTGTAGCGCGCCGGCAGCCCCGCGATCTCGTCGATCGTCTCGCAACTGAGGTCGAGCTCATCCTGCCGCACGCGGATGGCTTCGAGCAGCCCGGTCATTGAGGTGATGACCTTTGCTGTCATAGGTAGACGCGAGTTTTCTGAGAGGGCCGCCGAAAATTTTCAGAGGCGGCGCGCGATAGAAACGAGAGGTAGATTATCGGCCGGGCGCCAGGATCGCCGGCCACCCCCCACCCGCCCCCGGTTCGATGGCCCCGGCCCGCATGGATACCGCGCGATTCCAAGTTTCGCCCGAGCCTCGCAGGTCGCGAGCGCGCCGTTCCTACCAACGAAGATCCTGGAATGTGGCAAGCCACACGCGAAAACCCTGTCCCTGTGATCTTGAGACATCGGGCAACGCTTGAAGTCGCTGACCTTTTCGGCGGATTCGGCAGATGGGAAGCGCCGGGTAACAAGTTACTTCGACCGGTGGTCGTTCGAGTAACGTGACTAACGGTTATCGAGGCCTGCCTGATCTGCGAAACAGGCTGTTTCCTCGCGATCGCACCCGATCGGCTCTGATCGGCGGGTGGTGAGTTCGAAGCGTCGGTGTTACTTGGTGCATGCCGATGACGAGGTCCTTCTGCCCTCCTCGTTCCTTCCTCTCTTCCGGGTCGTGGCAACGCTCGGCCGCCCAAGGCCGAAAGCGGAGCCTGCGATCCGCCGGGGGTATGGGGGGAAAGAAGCAGGGTGATAGCAGATGATCGAAGCCTGATCGAAGCGTGATCACCACCATGATAGCAGGGTGATCGAAGGCTGTTTTGGGATGATAGCAGGCGGATAGCAGGCACGATCACACCCTCCTCGCGATGCACTTAGCACCCTTGGACGGCGGTCCATACGCAATCACTTCGATGGTGCCGGCGGCGAACAGGCGTTCTTGTGCCGCCTGGAAGGCCCTCGTCGTCATCCCGTTCGCTTGCGGCATGTCCGCGAACGCCTTCGGTGCGTAGCCCCGACCTTTGCCCGGGCAGACGTGACGGCCTTGCGTGGTCATCGCGTCGAGGCACTCGAGGTAGCGCTGATCGGCGGTGCTGTTCGCAGCGGCCTGGTGCGGCGCGCTGGCGGTGCCCTGCAGGACAAAGCAGCCCTCGTCCCATTGCAGCCTGACCTTCTCGCCACACGGGCCGTAATTGGTCTTCTTGACCTCCAGCACGCGGCCGGTGCTGCCGTCCTCGCCGTCGACCGTTTCGAGGTGCAGCCGCGCCCTCGTCGCGTTCTGCCAATCCATGCTGCCGCCGCGGCCGGTGCCGCTGGTGATGCCGGACAGGCTGGGGTGGTCGAGCAGCAGGATCGCGCAGTCCACCTCGCGGGCAAGCGTCCGGAACAGCCCGACGAATGTGCGGGCGTGCACCCGGTCGTTCTGATTGCCGCCGAATGTCGCCGCGATGCTGTCGACCACGATTAGCGCCGGCCGGATGTTGCGCGCCGCGGTCGCCAGGTCCGCAAACAGCGGCGCCGGCGCCATGGTGCCATCGCGCTGGGCTATCCCGAGCAGACACGCGTCGGGCTCGGCAAAATGGAAGTGCAGCCGATCGAGGTTCGCGGGCTCGAGGCCCCGCTTGCGCGCGACGCGGTGCAGGCGCCGGCGCATTTCCGCCTCGGGCTCCTCGCCGCTGAAGAAAATCACCGGGCCCGGTTCGCAGGTGGTGCCGAGCCAATCGCCCAGGCCACGCTCGACCGAGACGGCGAGCTGCAGCGCCACGGTGGTTTTGCCGCCGCCGCCGTCACCGGACAGGATTGTGACGTCGCCCTCGGGGATCCGGTTTGTCGCCAGCCACCGCATCGGCGGCAACGGCACGTCACGCCACGCCGGCGGCGTAATCAGCGCGAGGCCCGGCCGCGGCGCCTCGTTCACTGTGAGCGGTTCGTCAAGCGGGGCTTCATTCACGCCGTCGGGAATTTCATCGTACGGAGGCGGCTCGTCGAGATGATGATCCTCCACAGGGTCGGTGGAAACGCCGATTTCTCGGAAGACACGCAGCGCCATGGCTCGATTTTCGGCTGTCAGCATGGTCCGACCTCTTTGAGCAGAGCGGCTGCGACGTCGGAATGGTCCCTTAGCCAGTGCGCGAGGTGTTCGGGATCGCCGAGGCTCGCGACGTATTTGAAGGCGTCGACCGTTGATGACGGCACGCGAGTGGATCGCAGCGTTGTGGTCGGGATCACCTCCGGCGCGGGCGGCAATTCGCCGGTGTGCCGCCAGCGATCGCGCGGATCGGCCAATTCCCACTGCCGGGCGATCGACGCGGCATAGTCCGGCGGAAGTTCAATTTCCGGCCCAGCTTCGCGGGGCGCAAAGGCATCGGCCATGAGCGCCTGCACAGCGTCCTGGCCGTATTCATTGATAAGCAGCCAGCGCTCGGCGAGACGTTGAAGATTGTCCAGAGCGGTGTGAAGCGATGCCCAACCGTTGGCGCAAAACCAAACTTGAATTTCGCAGCACTCCGCGAATTCGTCGAGACCGCCCAAAACGTGGATTTCTGAAGTCTGCAGAGGCGCATTCATGACGCGGCCTCGTCGCTGTCGATCAGGCCGAGCTCCCGTGCGCGTTTAACCGCCAGCGTCACCGCCTTCAGCAGGTCCGGCAGCCGCGTCACCTTCATGGCGATGCCCTTCGGCGTGGGCACCAACTTTCCGCGGCTCATCGAGTGCTTGCGCAGATCGACAATATTGACATCGTTGAAGGTGGAGAGGCTGAGGACGAACGCGTCGTGCTGGCGGTTGATCCATTCGCGGGAGACGATTACGGGCTCGTCCAGCCTTGGGCGACGGGGCATGGATCAGGCCACCGGCTCGATCAAACGCGACGTCTGCCAGCGCCTATTTTCACCGACCGTCACGCCTTTGCGTCGCGCGGAGAGTTGAATGAAAACGGGACCACGTCCGCCGGAGATGAGCCGCTGGCCCGTGCTTTGCGAAAAGCCGTTCAGCACGCACCATTCGGCGAAAGTCATGACTCGGTCGTCATCAACGCCGCTAAACAGCGGGGCGCGGCCGGTCACTTCGGGAAGGCAGTTCATCGGAAGTCTCCTGAGCGGTTCTTGACCGTCAGGAGTAGTTGGCGTTTTCCGGTGTCGCTATTTGTCGTTAGCCGACGATGGTTTCGACATAGTTTCGACTGACAGGACCGAGAGGCGCGCCTTGCGAACGGTGTCCCGCGACGCGTTGTACTCGGCCTCGAGAACCTTTTCCGTTTGTTTGCGAAGTTGGTCTGCTGTTTTCTTCCCGTTCAGCAAGTCCTCACGCATTGCGTCGGCGACGCGAAGTTGTGTTCCGGCTTTTGGCCCTCTTGTCGGCCGATGATCGAGCGCCGCCGCGGGCTTGGCCGCGAGAGCCGACGCAGGCTGAAACTCAGAAAGGAACGCAATCAGCGAACCGTCATCAATGAATATCTCACGCTCGCAATTTGACGCCGTACGGCCATCGGGGACCGGAACGCCCCTATCGTCTATGAGAGGAAGCTCCAGCACGATAGTCCCGCTTTCAAAATAGGAACGCCATTGCGGTCGCTGCCATAAGCCATGATCCAATTTCTCCGCGCCGCCGTCCCACTTTCGGTAGGCAGCCGCGAGTTTGCCCTGCACGCAAGCCGTTGCAATCAACCGGGGCAAATCGGTTTCAGCGGACACTTTACCTCGAACGAGGTCCACGACGTCATTCAGTCTGGTAAAACCCACTGGCGTTTCAAGCATTGTTCAGCCCTCTGGCTTCTACGATCGCAAGCAGGTGTGCCTCCCATTTCGCCAACGCCGCGGTGATCTCCGGTTCGTAATCATGGTGGTCGTAAACACCGCCGATGCCGGACTTGTGGCCGGCGTGGTTCAGAACGAGTTCGGCGATGTGCGGGAGGACGCCAAGTTTGCCCATGCGGGTCCGGACGGTCCGGCGGATGTCGTGAATTCGCCATGGCGCAAGTGCTTTCCCTGCAGCCGTCGTGATCCGGCCGTTCAGGGCCAGCGTGCTGTAGCTCCAAGCGTTGAAGCCGTTGGCGCCACCACCGAACAGCGTGTCACGGCTATTACGGCGCCGTATCGACCCAAGGATGGCGACCGCGGTCGCCGGCAGGGTTAGAACGTGCGCCCGCTTGCTCTTTGTCCGCTCTTTCGGCAGCGACAGTTTACCGGCGACATGGTCGACCTCCGGCGCACGCAACCCCCCGATTTCATCGCGACGGCAGGCCGTCAGAAACAGGAGCCGGATGATCTTCCCGAATTCATCGTCCCCGCTGTTCCGCCAGATGAACCGGATCTCATCGTCGTTCAGAACGCGATCGCGCGGTTCCTTCCCTTCGATGGGGTTCTCGGTCCCGATCACCGGGTTGGTCTTGGCCATGGCCTGGCGCATACACCACACAAAGAAAGCCGCCAGCGCGCTGCGGGCCCGAGCCGCCGACGTCGGGCCATGTTCCTGGACGAGATCCCTGATGAGCCCCGCAATGTCCTCGAACGTGATTTTAGTGAGCGCTTTCTTCTGAAGCCGATCGCAGTGCCGGGAAAGGTACCGGTCGGCGGCGATGTAGGTGTTCCGGGCCATCTTGGGCTTTCGGGCCTCCAGATACAGCGGCACGACCTTCTCAAAGGTCCGGGCGTCTGAGGCCTGCTCGGTTTTTCGCTTCTCCTCCTCAGCGTCCGGGTCGATTCCCAGTTCGATCTGGGCAAACCTCTTCCGAGCAACGCCGCGCGCATCCTCGAGGGTGATCTTGCGGACATCCCCCAAGCTCTTGCGACGCTGATCGGTGCCAATCCGGTATTGGACGATAAAGGAGCCCTTACCCGGGCGGAGCCGCACCCCAAAACCGGGTAGATCCGGGTCCCATTGGATGTGGTCGGTCTTACCGGCCGGCAGCGTCAGCTTGCGGACGAAGGCGTCGGTGAAGCGGATTCGGTCATCAGAGATCTTCAGCATGGGAAGCAGCCCGTTGTTTTGGGAAGCGCCGGGGAAGCGAACCGGTGACCTATAGTGACCATGGGCGACCGAATCCGTCACGTGCTATGAGGGCTAAGCCGTTGAAATCTGTGGATGTTGACGCTTCCTGACCCCTCATGACTGGTCAGGCTAGATGATATCCCGAGATCGAGAGCACGTGCCCGAGGCCGGAAATGAACATCGCATCGTTGACCGGCGTGGTGATGGCGTCGCGGCGGCCGGTCAACAACGCGGTTGCTATGGCGCGCTTGTCGCCGTCGAGCGTGGTCCGGATCCGGGCGTCGATCGCGTCGCGCAATCCCTGCATCACCGCCGCATAGCGCAGCGACAGGCCGCCGGCGACCGGCGGTTGCTCCACGGTCTTGATCGCGCCGGTGACGAAACCGGACGCGCCGATGCCCTGAAAAAACATGTCGCGGGCAAAGTCGTAGCTGCCGGGCCGCAATGGTGCCAACGGCGGCTGCAGCCGCGCTTTCAACTCGACGAAACTGCCGACATCGGGCGCGGTGCCTTTTCGCACCGACAGCCTGACGCGTTCCAGTTGGATCGACGAACGCGGCGCATCCATCTGCGTCACTCGCAGCACGAACCTGTCGGTGCGT
Organism: uncultured Alphaproteobacteria bacterium; assembly: GCA_963738105.1. Taxonomy (GTDB): domain Bacteria; phylum Pseudomonadota; class Alphaproteobacteria; order Rhizobiales; family Xanthobacteraceae; genus Bradyrhizobium. The sequence continues at coordinate 77,411 of CAVTWC010000030.1, forward strand.
TCGCGGATATCGCGCGCCTCGACAAAGCCCGACAACGACACCGAATACATCGGCCGCGCCAGCACGCCGTGCGCGACCACCGCCGTTCGCCACGTCGCCACCGCAAAACCGGCCGCGACCGCCGCGACCATCACCAGCGCGGGAAACATTTTGTGCCGCCGCAAGCCGAACGCCGCCGCGGCCAGGATTGCGGCGGTCATGACCGTCACCGAACGGACCGGCTCATGATCGGCGGTAAAATAGAATGCGATGCCGGTGCCGAAGGCGACCGGCACCCAGGGCAACAAGCGGCCGGCGCCGGCCTCGGCGGCAATCCATTCCCGCAGCCTGGCCGTAAGCGCAGGCCATATCCCGAGCCCCGACGGCACAAAACCGCCGGCCTGCGCCGCGCCACCGCCGGGCCACGTGCCGGCATAGCCTTGCGTGCGGCCTTGAGCCCTGCCCCGCTCTGCCATGCGGCTACGCCCCGTACGCGACCCGTGATCCAACTTTGGACCACAATGCTATCGTACGGGCTGAGGCCGCGAATAGCGGAACGGATGCAGAATCATGCATCCACTGGTTGCCCCATGCTTCAAGGAAGAACCCCAATTGACCGGTCCTGAACTCAGACAACTTCGCACCGACCTCGGCGAAGCGATCGGCAGATCGCTGACCGCCGCCGACATGGCCAAGCTATGCGGCCTTGCGCCCGCCAATGGCGGCGACACCATCCGGCGATGGGAGATCTCGGGCCCGTCCGGTCCGGCCGGCGAGCTGCTTCGCATCCTGGCGATGGCCTGTGATCGCTACCCGATCCTGGACAATTTTAACGTCTTCGACCGCTTCAACATTCCCGAAGCGGAACGGCCCGCGCGCCGGGAGGAGTTCCGGGAAAACATGCGCAACGAAGTTCGCCGCCGGCTCGGCTGACCGCGCGCCAGTCTTGGTTAATTATCCACTGCTCTGAATGCAGCGCAGAGCACATCCCGCGCGTGCGATGCTTGCGTGCGGTGATGTGTTGCGCGACACTCATTCCCGGATGGGTTGAGTGAGATCGGGGCCATGAGTACACCGGATGCGGGATTTGACTACGACCGCTATCGCACCTTGCTGGCGGAAGCGACCGACGAGCCGAAGCGGCTCGCCTTCATCAACATATTGATCGACGAAAAAGCCAAGGACAATCTGGCGCGACAAGCGCTGCGCAAGACGCTGGCGAGCATGGGACTGACAAAGCCCAGAACCTGATTGAGCCGGCCGTCGCCGGGAAGCTTCCGACGGCAACTGAATAGTCGCCGTCGAAATCGCTTCGTCGTTTCGCTTCAGTTTTTGTCGCTTCAGTTCGTGCCGCGTCAGCTCTTGCCGACTTCCTTGGCAAAGGTATCGCGCAAACCGATGGTGCGGTTGAACACCGGATGATCCGGCGTCGAGTCGGGGTCGCGCACGAAATAGCCCTGGCGCTCGAACTGCATCACTTCCGCCGAATTGGTCTGCGCAATCGCCGGTTCGACCCGTGCGTCGCCGAGAATCTCGAGCGACTGCGGATTGAGATCGCCGACAAAATTGGCGGCGTCCGGCGCCGGGTTCTGGAACAGCTGGTTATAGATGCGGATCTCCACAGGCACCGACTGCGCCGCCGACAGCCAATGCATGGTCGCCTTGACCTTGCGGCCGTCGGGCGCGTTGCCGCCCTTGGTCGCGGGATCATAGGTGCAGTGCAGTTCGGTGACTTCGCCCGCAGCGTTCTTCACAACGTCGGTGCATTTGATGAAATAGGCGTAGCGCAGCCGCACTTCGTTGCCGGGCGACAGCCGGAAGAACTTCTTCGGCGGATTCTCCATGAAGTCGTCCTGCTCGATATAGAGCTCGCGGCTGAACGGGATGCGGCGGGTACCGGTCGCGGGATCGTCCGGATGGTTGATCGCTTCCAGTTCCTCGACCTGGCCTTCCGGATAATTAGTGATCACGACCTTGAGCGGCCGCAGCACCGCCATCCGGCGCAGCGCCGTGCGGTTGAGGGTTTCGCGGATCGAGAATTCCAGCATGCCGAGATCGACCACACTGTTGGCCTTGGCGACCCCGATACGCTTGACGAATTCGCGCACCGCCTCCGGTGGAACCCCGCGCCGCTTCAGGCCGGCGATGGTCGGCATCCGCGGATCGTCCCAGCCCGCGACATGGCCGTCGCGCACCAGCATGGTCAGCACGCGCTTCGATAACAGCGTGTAGGTCACATTCAGCCGGGCGAATTCGTACTGACGCGGTTTTGACGGAACCGGCAGTTTGTCGAGCAGCCACTCATACAGCGGCCGGTGATCCTCGAATTCCAGTGTGCAGATCGAATGCGTGATGCCCTCGATCGCGTCGGACTGGCCGTGGGCGTAATCGTAGCTCGGATAGATCGACCATTTGGTGCCGGTGCGCGGATGATGGGCGTGCAGAATGCGATACAGCACGGGGTCGCGCAGGTTGATGTTGCCGGACGCCATGTCGATTTTGGCGCGCAGCACGCGGGCGCCGTTGGGGAACTCGCCCGCCTTCATGCGCCGGAACAGATCGAGGTTTTCCTCCACCGGACGGTCGCGAAACGGGCTGTTCTGGCCGGGCTCGGTCAGGGTGCCGCGGCGGTGGCGGATGTCGGCCTGGGACTGATCGTCGACATAGGCGTTGCCGTTCCGAATCAGGGTTTCCGCCCATTCGTACAGACGGTCGAAATAATCCGAAGCGTAGAACAGATCGGATCCCCAGTCGAAACCGAGCCAGCGCACATCGGCCTGAATCGAATCGATATATTCCTGCTCTTCCTTGGTCGGGTTGGTATCGTCGAACCGCAGGTGGCAGCGCCCGGAAAACTCCTGCGCGATGCCGAAATTCAGCGCGATCGATTTGGCGTGGCCGAGATGCAGATAGCCGTTCGGCTCCGGCGGGAACCGCGTCACGATCAGGCTATGCTTTTTGGAGTCGAGATCGGCCTGGATGATGTCGCGAATGAAATCGCGCCCCGCCTCTGCCGTCGCCGCCGGTTCTGTCGTCATTCGTTTTTCCTGTTCGGGATCAGGGGACCTTCTGCCAAATTCGCATCCCCCAGCCAAGCCCAGACCGCTCCGACTGGCCGATCCGGCAGGCTTTTGTGGCAAGGCTTTAGTTATGCACCGCACCTGCTATACACCACGGCCGTTCCCGCATAGGCCCGTTCCCCGCAATGACCAATTCCATCGTCACCCGATTTGCCCCCTCGCCGACCGGCTTCCTCCATATCGGAGGGGCCCGCACGGCGCTGTTCAACTGGCTCTACGCGCGCAAGCTCGGCGGCAAGATGCTGTTGCGGATCGAGGACACCGATCGGCAGCGCTCCACCAAGGAGGCCATCGATGCCATCCTGGACGGGCTGAAATGGCTCCAGCTCGATTGGGACGGCGAGGTCATCTACCAGTTCAGCCGCGCCGCCCGCCACCGCGAGGTCGCCGAAGCCCTGCTCGCCAGCGGCAAGGCCTATCGTTGTTACGCCACGGCAGAGGAACTCACCGCGATGCGCGAAAAGGCACGCGCGGAGGGCCGCACCCGGCTGTATGATGGCCTGTGGCGCGACCGCGACCCATCGCAGGCGCCGGAGGGCGTGAAGCCGACGATCCGGTTGAAGGCGCCCCAGACCGGCGAGACCGTGATCGAGGATCAGGTCCAGGGCCGCGTGGTCTGGCAGAACGAGAACCTCGACGACCTCGTGCTGCTGCGCGGCGACGGCAATCCGACCTACATGCTGGCCGTCGTGGTCGACGATCACGACATGGCCGTCACCCACATCATTCGTGGCGACGATCATTTAATCAACGCCGCGCGCCAGAAGCAGATCTACGACGCGCTCGGTTGGGACGTGCCGAACATGTCCCACATTCCCCTGATCCATGGGCCTGACGGCTCAAAGCTCTCCAAGCGCCATGGCGCGCTCGGGGTCGATGCCTATCGCGCGATGGGATATTTGCCGGCGGCGCTGCGTAATTACCTGGTCCGGCTGGGCTGGAGCCACGGCGACCAGGAGATCTTCTCGACCCAGGAAATGATCGACGCCTTCGACCTGTCGGGGATCGGCCGCTCGGCTGCGCGGTTCGATTTCGCCAAGCTGGAGAACCTCAACGGCCATTATATCCGTCACGCCGACGATCAATCTCTCGTGACCATGTTCGAGGACGTGCTGAACTATGTGCCGGATCGTTCCGACCTGAAGGCGAAACTCAACGACACCACGCGCGCGCAATTGCTGCGGGCGATGCCGAGCCTGAAGGAGCGCGCCAAGACGCTGATCGAACTGATCGACAGCGCCGACTTCATCTTTGCCGACCGGCCGCTTCAGATCGAACCCAAGGCCGCAGCGCTGCTGACAGCCGAAAACCGCAAACTGATCGGCCGGCTTCGCACGGCACTCCAGGCGGTCACACCCTGGACCGCGGAAACCACCGAAGCCGCGATGCGCAGCCTCGCCGAGGCTGACAACCTCAAGCTTGGCGCGGTCGCGCAACCGCTCCGTGTAGCGCTGACCGGGCGGACCACTTCGCCGGGGATATTCGATGTGCTGGCGGTGCTGGGACGCGAGGAATGCCTTGCCCGGCTCGGCGATCAGGCGGCCGTTTAGGCCTCCGGGATCAGGCTACCACGTCGGGTCTGCCATGCTCCGATGGCCATCTTGCAGCGCACAGGGCAATACGATACCCATTCTCCCGACGCCTTCTAGACAATCCGGCTTGGCTCGCTATCTCTCTCCCGAGAGCATGAAGACAAGCCCGGTTCTCGCAACGATTTCATCGGGGACTTCGACGATGGACGCAAAATCCAGCAGCAAAACCGCAACATTAACGGTCGGCAACAAGACCTACGATTTCCCGATTTTAAGCGGCACCGTCGGGCCCGATGTCATCGACATCGCCAAGCTCTACGGCCAGGCCGGGATGTTTACCTACGACCCCGGCTTCACCTCGACCGGCAGCTGCCAGTCCAAGATCACTTATATCGATGGCGACGCCGGTATCCTTGAATACCGCGGCTATCCGATCGAGCAGCTCGCCGAGCACGGCGACTTCCTCGAGACCTGCTATTTGCTGCTTTACGGGGAACTTCCGACCCCGGCGCAGAAGAAAGATTTCGACAGCCGCGTGATCCATCACACCATGGTTCACGAGCAGATGGCCCGCTTCTTCCAGGGCTTCCGCCGCGACGCCCATCCGATGGCGATCATGGTGGCCGCGGTGGGTGCGCTGGCTGCGTTCTACCACGACTCCACCGACATCAACGATCCGCAGCAGCGCATGATCGCCTCGATGCGGATGATCGCGAAAGTCCCGACGCTGGCGGCGATGGCCTTCAAATACACCATCGGCCAGCCCTTCGTTTATCCGAAGAACTCGCTCTCCTTCTCCGAGAACTTCCTTAACATGTGCTTCGCGGTGCCGTGCGAGGACTACAAGATCAATCCGGTGCTCGCCGACGCGCTCGACAAGATCTTCATCCTGCACGCCGACCATGAGCAGAACGCCTCGACCTCGACGGTGCGTATCGCCGGCTCGTCCGGCGCCAATCCGTTCGCCTGTATCGCCGCCGGCATCGCCTGCCTGTGGGGACCGGCGCATGGCGGCGCCAACGAAGCGGCGCTGGCGATGCTGTCCTCGATCGGCTCGGTCGACAAGATTCCCGAGTTCATCAAGAAGGTGAAGGACAAGAACAGCGAAGTCCGCCTGATGGGCTTCGGCCATCGCGTCTACAAGAACTACGATCCGCGCGCCAAGATCATGCAGAAGATGTGTCACGCGGTGCTGGCCGAAACCGGCCATGGCGACGACCCGATGCTGAAGGTCGCGCTCGAGCTCGAAAAGATTGCGCTGCACGACGAATACTTCATCGAACGCAAGCTGTACCCGAACGTCGACTTCTATTCGGGCATCACACTCAAGGCGATGGGCTTCCCGACCTCGATGTTCACCGTGCTGTTCGCGGTCGCGCGCACCGTCGGCTGGATCAGCCAGTGGAGCGAGATGATCGAGGACCCGCAGCAGAAGATCGGCCGTCCGCGCCAGCTCTACACCGGCGTCACCCGCCGCGACTATGTCGCGATGGACAAGCGCAAGTAAGCTTCAACGATCATCGATAGCCTTGAAAAGCCGGATGCGATCAGCGTCCGGCTTTTTGGTTTTATGAACCGACGGAGCGGTTGTCGCGGTGGCAAGGCGCATTACCACGTGACGTTCAGTCGGAACTGGCCTTTGAAGTTGTAGACTGGATAGTCCTTGATGATCGGCACACCGACTTCGAGCGAGGCCGCAACATTGTCGGATAGCTTCTTTCCGAACCGCGCATCGAAAGGCAGAAAGAGCCGTCCTGTCTGCCCGGTGATTGGATCACCGAAGTTCACCCGTATGTCCTGACTTGGGTAGAAGGTAATAAACCAGCGATCCGGAAGCCCGATGTTAAAGGCGGGGCCGAATTGCAGATTGCTGATGTTCCTCCTGGTCGGGTCGCCGGCAACGCTTTCGTCATAGCGAAAGATCGGCTCAAAATAGCTCGCAGCACTGATCTCGGGGAGCGCGACCCGAAAACCCACGATCGGCATCACGCGCCATTTTCCTGAACCGAGCGGATCCTCGCCGGTCGGCGCGATCAGACGGGCCCCGAAGCCAACCGCCCAACGCTTGTCGAGATTATGAATGAAGGCGGCCTGGATGTCGGCGTCTCCGACGCCATACAGATAGTTTCCGTTGGGGTTGCCCGAATTGATCGTGTTCTTGGCGACCAGAGGCAGGTCCGATCGCGTAACCAGAATCCACGTGGGCGTCAGATCGAAAGCATGGTCATAGCGGAAATTGAGTGTTTGTGTCGTTACATCACGAGTGTCACCGGGCGCCGTTCGATATCCGTACTGCAGCTGAAACAGGTTTGGAGGCGGGCGGAAAAAATCCAGGCCGGTATCGTCGGGAACTGATTGCGCCGCGGCTGTCGCCGGCCCCAACACGATCGCAACCGCACCGAGAGCTGCTGCGAGATATTCAGGACGACCCCTGCTCAATCCAGCCTCCCGCCCAAAAAAGCGAACCGGTCTCAGCATGACGTGTGACCGTTGCTCCCCTTGCTCCGAAGGGAGCGCGGGAGCCGTTCAGCAGGGTGTCACGATATTGAGCTTTGCGCGGCTTCCACGGCACCTGCCAGCCTTTGATCGAATTTAGCCTTTTCGTAGGCCGGTAAAACCGCCACCATCCGCGCCTGGTCTAGCTCCCCCGCCGCGCCTTCCGCATCGTGGCCAGCACGATATCGGAGGCGCGCACGCTTGGCGGCTGGTCGCCGGTCGACATCACAGTTTCCAGTCTGGCGAAGGCCTGGATTTGTTGCTGGCGCAGCGGTGAATCCGTGAGGATTTCGCGCAGCGGCTCCAGCAGTTTCTCCGGCGTACAATTCTCCTGCACGAATTCCGGCACGACGTTTTCGCCGATCACGAGATTGGCGAGGATGATCGAGCTGGTGCGGATCGCGCGGCGCACCACCCAGGCCTCCGCGTTGCCGACCCGATAGGCCGCGACCATCGGCACGCCGGCTAGCGCCAGTTCGAGCGTCACCTGCCGGATTTGACCAGCGCGGCATGCGCGATCCGGAATGCCGCCCGCTTGTCCTGCTCGCCGACGACGATCCGCGGCTGAACCGGCCAGCTTTTGACGCCCTCTTCCACCGCACTCTGCAGATGCGACATGGTTGGCAGGATCAGCTCAAATGGCGCGCCAAGCGCCTGCAGCCGGCCCAGGGTCTCGCCGAACACCGCCATATGGTGCCTGATCTCGCTGCGTCGGCTGCCCGGCAGCGCCAACAGCACTGGCGGCAATCCGTCTCGCCGCGCTTGCTCGGCTGCATTCGGCCGCAGCGCGCCGATCTGCTCCACCAGGGGATGGCCGACATAACTGCAGGGCGGGCCGTAGCCGGACATAGGCTTCCGGCTCGAATGGCAGCAGCGAGCACGTGATCGACATAGCGGCGCATCGCGCGCGCCCGGCCGGGCCGCCAGGCCCAGACCGACGGCGAGACGTAGTCGACGATCGGAATGGCGGCATCGCGGGCGCGGACCCGTCGCGCCACCCGATGGGTAAAATCCGGACTGTCGATAATGACGAGAATGTCGGGCGCGGCCTCTGCCACCGCGTCCGATGTCTGGCGGATCAGCCGCAGGATTTTCGGCAGTTGCTTGACCACCGCGGCGAGCCCGACGATCGACAGTTCCTCGATCGGAAACAGCGAGGTGAGCCCTTGCTGCGCCATCGCGCGGCCGCCGACGCCCTCGAAACGGACAGCATCGCCGAGCCGCTGGCGCAGCACCTTCATCAGACTGGCGCCCAGCCGATCGCCGGACTCCTCCGTCGCAATCAGGAAGACCTTTCGCACCACGCCGACCGATGCCTGCGCCGGGATCACGCGGGCAAACCGGTGACGAACATTCCGGCCGCGTCGGCCGCCGCGATCATGTCCTGCGGCTCGGCCACGATGGTATTGCCGGCCACGATCGCGATGCCGGCGAGTTGG
>CAVTWC010000031.1:0-25407 GCA_963738105.1 uncultured Alphaproteobacteria bacterium
CGAAATCGACAGCACGTGCCCGAGGCCGGAAATGAACATCGCATCGTTGACCGGCGTGGTGATGGCGTCGCGGCGGCCGGTCAGACAGCGCGGTCGCGATGGCGCGCTTGTCGCCGTCGAGCGTGGTCCGGATCCGGGCGTCGATCGCGTCGCGCAGATCCCTGCATCACGGCCGCATAGCGCAGCGACAGTCCGCCGGCGACCGGCGGCTCCACGGTCTTGATCGCGCCGGTGACGAAGCCGGAGGCGCCGATGCCCTGGAAAAACATGTCGCGGGCAAAGTCGTAGCTGCCGGGCCGCAACGGCGCGAGCGGCGGCTGCAACCGCGCCTTCAACTCGACGAAACTGCCGACATCGGGCGCGGTGCCCTTTCGCACCGACAGCCTGAACGCGTTCCAGCTTGGATCTGACGACGCGGAGCATCCATCTGCGTGACCCGCAGCACGAACCGGTCGGTGCGCTCGCGGATGTCGCGAGCTTCGACGAAACCCGATAGTGACACCGAATACATCGGTCGCGCCAACACGTCATGGGCAATCAGGGCCGTCTTCCAGGTCGCCGCCGCGAACCCGGAGGCCATCGCGGCGATCATCACGGCGGCAGGAAATATCTTGTGCCGCCGCAACAGCCAAGACGCCGCCGTGCACAGCGCGGGGTCGCGGCGGCAGGGCGGTGACCCAGCCCACCGGCTCGTGATCCGCGGTAAAATAAACTGCAATCCCGACGCCGAACGCGACCGGCACCCAGGGTAACAACCGGCCCGCGCCCGCCTCCGCAGCGATCCATTCGCGGAGCTTCGCGGCGAAAGACGTGGCCGCGCTGAAGCCCGACGGGACAAACCCGCCCGCGTGCGCCCCGCTGTCGCTCCGGCCAAGTTCCCGCATAGCCCTGCGTCCGGCCTGGAGCCCTGCCCCGTTCTGCCATGCGGTTACGGGCCTTACAAAAACGATCCCGTTAGGACCATAATGCTATCGCAAGGTTTTGTAGGAGGCGGCTAGCGGAACGGATGGGGAATCACGCCTGACTTCGCTGTCGCCTCCAACCTCAGGAACAACCCACAGTGACCGGCTCCGAACTCAAACAACTCCGCAACGATCTCGGTGAAGCCATCGGCAAACCCCTGTCCGCTGCCGACATGGCAAAGCTCTGCGGCCTTCCAACGGGCAACGGCGGCGACACCATCCGCAGATGGGAGGTCTCCGGTCCCACGGGCCCGCGGCCGAACTGCTCCGCATCCTGGCGATGGCCAGCGATCGCTATCCGATCCTCGAAAACTTCAACGTGTTCGATCGCTTCAACATCCCGGAGAAGGACCGACCGGAACGCCGGCGGGAGTTTCGCGAGCAGATGCGCAACGAGGTTCGCCGCCGCCTCGGTTGACTGTGCGCCGGCGCACCGGGCATGGTGAATTATCCACTGCCCTGAATGCATGCGCAGCGCAGCACCCGTGTTCTGACGCTTGCGTGCGGTGAGGGGTTGCGAGACACCGCTCCCGGACGGGTTGAGTGCGCTCGGGGCCATGAGTAAGTCGGAAACGGGATTTGACTACGACCGCTATCGCAAATTGCTGGCGGAAGCGAATGACAAGTCCAGCGGCTCGCCTTCATCGACATATTGATCAACGAAAAAGCCAAGGACAATCTCGCGCTGCAATCCCTGCGCGAGACGCTGAGTGGGGATGGGAATAACCACAAAGCCGCATACTGACTGATCTGAATTGCCAGGCCGATTGGATCGTGCGGCGATGGCCATGGTACAACTATTATCGAAAATATCCCCGAAGCCGCCGGACGCTAAGCGCCGTACTTCAGCGCATGGCTCAGCGGTCGGCGGCTACGCGATTTTTCTCAGCTCTTGTCCTCAGCCCTTGCCGCCGACTTCCTTGGCAAAGGTGTCGCGCAAGCCGATGGTCCGGTTGAACACCAGATGTTCGGGCGTAAATCAGGGTCGCGCACGAAATAGCCCTGCCGCTCGAATTGCACCGGGTCCGGCGAAAGCCCTCCGCAATCGCCAACTCAACCCGCGCATCGCTGCAGAATTTCCAGCGATTGCGGGTTGAGATCGGACACGAAATTGGCGGCGTCCGGCGTCGGGTTGTCGAAAAGCTGATTGTAGATTCGGATTTCCGCAGGCATGGATTGCGCCGCCGATAGCCAATGCGTCGTCGCCTTGACTTTGCGGCCGTCGGGCGCATTGCCGCCCTTGGTCGCGGGATCATAGGTACAGTGCAGTTCGGTGACTTCGCCCGCAGCGTTCTTCATAACGTCGTTGCATTTGATGAAATAGGCGTAGCGCAGCCGCACTTCGTTACCCGGCGAAATACGGAAAAACTTCTTCGGCGGATTCTCCATGAAGTCGTCGCGCTCGATATAGAGCTCGCGGCTGAACGCGATGCGGCGGGTACCGGTCGCCGGATCGTCCGGATGGTTGATCGCTTCGAGTTCTTCGTCTCGCCTTCCGGATAGTACTCGATCACGACCTGAGCGGCCGCAGCACCGCCATGCGGCGCAGCGCCGTGCGGTTGAGGATTCGCGGATCGAGAATTCCAGCATGCCGAGATCGACCACGCTGTTGGCCTTGGCGACCCCGATGCGCTCGATGAATTCGCGGACCGCGGCCGGTGGAACCCCGCGCCGCTTCAGTCCGGCGATCGTCGGCATCCGCGGATCGTCCCAGCCCGCGACATGGCCGTCGCGCACGAGCATGGTCAGCACGCGCTTCGACAGCAGCGTGTAGGTCGCATTCAGCCGCGCGAATTGGTACTGATGCGGTTTTGACGGAACCAGCAGCTTGTCGAGCAGCCATTCATACAGCGGCCGGTGATCCTCGAGGTCCAGTGTGCAGATCGAATGCGTGATGCCCTCGATCGCGTCGGACTGGCCGTGGGCGTAATCGTAGCTCGGATAGATCGACCATTTGGTGCCGGTGCGCGGATGATGGGCGTGCAGAATACGATAGAGCACGGGGTCGCGCAGGTTGATGTTGCCGGACGCCATGTCGATTTCGCGCGCAGCACGCGGGCGCCGTTGGGGAACTCGCCCGCCTTCATGCGCGGAACAGATCGAGGTTTTCCTCCACCGGACGGTCGCGAAACGGGCTGTTCTGGCCGGGCTCGGTCAGGGTGCCGCGGCGGTGGCGGATGTAGGCTGGGACTGATCGTCGACATAGGCGTCGCCGTCCGGATCAGGGTTTCCGCCCATTCGTACAGACGGTCGAAATGGTCCGAAGCGTAGAACAGATCGAATGCCAGTCGAAACCGAGCCAGCGCACATCGGCCTGAATCAAATCGATATATTCCTGCTCTTCCTTGGTCGGGTTGGTATCGTCGAACCGCAGGTGGCAGCTGCCCGGAAAACTCCTGCGCGATGCCGAAATTCAGCGCGATCGATTTGGCGTGGCCGAGATGCAGATAGCCGTTCGGCTCCGGCGGAACCGCGTCACGATCAGGCTATGCTTTTTGAAGTCGAGATCGGCCTGGATGATGTCGCGAATGAAATCGCGCCCCGCCTCTGCCGTCGCCGCCGGTTCTGTCGTCATTCGTTTTTCCTGTTCGGGATCAGGGGACCTTCTGCCAAATTCGCATCCCCCAGCGAGCCCAGACCGCTCCGACTGGCCGATCCGGCAGGCTTTTGTGGCAAGGCTTTAGTTATGCACCGCACCTGCTATACACCACGGCCGTTCCTGCATAGGCCCGTTCCCCGCAATGACCAATTCCATCGTCACCCGATTTGCCCCCTCGCCGACCGGCTTCCTCCATATCGGAGGGGCCCGCACGGCGCTGTTCAACTGGCTCTACGCGCGCAAGCTCGGCGGCAAGATGCTGTTGCGGATCGAGGACACCGATCGGCAGCGCTCCACCAAGGAGGCCATCGATGCCATCCTGGACGGGCTGAAATGGCTCCAGCTCGATTGGGACGGCGAGGTCATCTACCAGTTCAGCCGCGCCGCCCGCCACCGCGAGGTCGCCGAAGCCCTGCTCGCCAGCGGCAAGGCCTATCGTTGTTACGCCACGGCAGAGGAACTCACCGCGATGCGCGAAAAGGCACGCGCGGAGGGCCGCACCCGGCTGTATGATGGCCTGTGGCGCGACCGCGACCCATCGCAGGCGCCGGAGGGCGTGAAGCCGACGATCCGGTTGAAGGCGCCCCAGACCGGCGAGACCGTGATCGAGGATCAGGTCCAGGGCCGCGTGGTCTGGCAGAACGAGAACCTCGACGACCTCGTGCTGCTGCGCGGCGACGGCAATCCGACCTACATGCTGGCCGTCGTGGTCGACGATCACGACATGGCCGTCACCCACATCATTCGTGGCGACGATCATTTAATCAACGCCGCGCGCCAGAAGCAGATCTACGACGCGCTCGGTTGGGACGTGCCGAACATGTCCCACATTCCCCTGATCCATGGGCCTGACGGCTCAAAGCTCTCCAAGCGCCATGGCGCGCTCGGGGTCGATGCCTATCGCGCGATGGGATATTTGCCGGCGGCGCTGCGTAATTACCTGGTCCGGCTGGGCTGGAGCCACGGCGACCAGGAGATCTTCTCGACCCAGGAAATGATCGACGCCTTCGACCTGTCGGGGATCGGCCGCTCGGCTGCGCGGTTCGATTTCGCCAAGCTGGAGAACCTCAACGGCCATTATATCCGTCACGCCGACGATCAATCTCTCGTGACCATGTTCGAGGACGTGCTGAACTATGTGCCGGATCGTTCCGACCTGAAGGCGAAACTCAACGACACCACGCGCGCGCAATTGCTGCGGGCGATGCCGAGCCTGAAGGAGCGCGCCAAGACGCTGATCGAACTGATCGACAGCGCCGACTTCATCTTTGCCGACCGGCCGCTTCAGATCGAACCCAAGGCCGCAGCGCTGCTGACAGCCGAAAACCGCAAACTGATCGGCCGGCTTCGCACGGCACTCGAGGCGGTCACACCCTGGACCGCGGAAACCACCGAAGCCGCGATGCGCAGCCTCGCCGAGGCTGACAACCTCAAGCTTGGCGCGGTCGCGCAACCGCTCCGTGTAGCGCTGACCGGGCGGACCACTTCGCCGGGGATATTCGATGTGCTGGCGGTGCTGGGACGCGAGGAATGCCTTGCCCGGCTCGGCGATCAGGCGGCCGTTTAGGCCTCCGGGATCAGGCTACCACGTCGGGTCTGCCATGCTCCGATGGCCATCTTGCAGCGCACAGGGCAATACGATACCCATTCTCCCGACGCCTTCTAGACAATCCGGCTTGGCTCGCTATCTCTCTCCCGAGAGCATGAAGACAAGCCCGGTTCTCGCAACGATTTCATCGGGGACTTCGACGATGGACGCAAAATCCAGCAGCAAAACCGCAACATTAACGGTCGGCAACAAGACCTACGATTTCCCGATTTTAAGCGGCACCGTCGGGCCCGATGTCATCGACATCGCCAAGCTCTACGGCCAGGCCGGGATGTTTACCTACGACCCCGGCTTCACCTCGACCGGCAGCTGCCAGTCCAAGATCACTTATATCGATGGCGACGCCGGTATCCTTGAATACCGCGGCTATCCGATCGAGCAGCTCGCCGAGCACGGCGACTTCCTCGAGACCTGCTATTTGCTGCTTTACGGGGAACTTCCGACCCCGGCGCAGAAGAAAGATTTCGACAGCCGCGTGATCCATCACACCATGGTTCACGAGCAGATGGCCCGCTTCTTCCAGGGCTTCCGCCGCGACGCCCATCCGATGGCGATCATGGTGGCCGCGGTGGGTGCGCTGGCTGCGTTCTACCACGACTCCACCGACATCAACGATCCGCAGCAGCGCATGATCGCCTCGATGCGGATGATCGCGAAAGTCCCGACGCTGGCGGCGATGGCCTTCAAATACACCATCGGCCAGCCCTTCGTTTATCCGAAGAACTCGCTCTCCTTCTCCGAGAACTTCCTTAACATGTGCTTCGCGGTGCCGTGCGAGGACTACAAGATCAATCCGGTGCTCGCCGACGCGCTCGACAAGATCTTCATCCTGCACGCCGACCATGAGCAGAACGCCTCGACCTCGACGGTGCGTATCGCCGGCTCGTCCGGCGCCAATCCGTTCGCCTGTATCGCCGCCGGCATCGCCTGCCTGTGGGGACCGGCGCATGGCGGCGCCAACGAAGCGGCGCTGGCGATGCTGTCCTCGATCGGCTCGGTCGACAAGATTCCCGAGTTCATCAAGAAGGTGAAGGACAAGAACAGCGAAGTCCGCCTGATGGGCTTCGGCCATCGCGTCTACAAGAACTACGATCCGCGCGCCAAGATCATGCAGAAGATGTGTCACGCGGTGCTGGCCGAAACCGGCCATGGCGACGACCCGATGCTGAAGGTCGCGCTCGAGCTCGAAAAGATTGCGCTGCACGACGAATACTTCATCGAACGCAAGCTGTACCCGAACGTCGACTTCTATTCGGGCATCACACTCAAGGCGATGGGCTTCCCGACCTCGATGTTCACCGTGCTGTTCGCGGTCGCGCGCACCGTCGGCTGGATCAGCCAGTGGAGCGAGATGATCGAGGACCCGCAGCAGAAGATCGGCCGTCCGCGCCAGCTCTACACCGGCGTCACCCGCCGCGACTATGTCGCGATGGACAAGCGCAAGTAAGCTTCAACGATCATCGATAGCCTTGAAAAGCCGGATGCGATCAGCGTCCGGCTTTTTGGTTTTATGAACCGACGGAGCGGTTGTCGCGGTGGCAAGGCGCATTACCACGTGACGTTCAGTCGGAACTGGCCTTTGAAGTTGTAGACTGGATAGTCCTTGATGATCGGCACACCGACTTCGAGCGAGGCCGCAACATTGTCGGATAGCTTCTTTCCGAACCGCGCATCGAAAGGCAGAAAGAGCCGTCCTGTCTGCCCGGTGATTGGATCACCGAAGTTCACCCGTATGTCCTGACTTGGGTAGAAGGTAATAAACCAGCGATCCGGAAGCCCGATGTTAAAGGCGGGGCCGAATTGCAGATTGCTGATGTTCCTCCTGGTCGGGTCGCCGGCAACGCTTTCGTCATAGCGAAAGATCGGCTCAAAATAGCTCGCAGCACTGATCTCGGGGAGCGCGACCCGAAAACCCACGATCGGCATCACGCGCCATTTTCCTGAACCGAGCGGATCCTCGCCGGTCGGCGCGATCAGACGGGCCCCGAAGCCAACCGCCCAACGCTTGTCGAGATTATGAATGAAGGCGGCCTGGATGTCGGCGTCTCCGACGCCATACAGATAGTTTCCGTTGGGGTTGCCCGAATTGATCGTGTTCTTGGCGACCAGAGGCAGGTCCGATCGCGTAACCAGAATCCACGTGGGCGTCAGATCGAAAGCATGGTCATAGCGGAAATTGAGTGTTTGTGTCGTTACATCACGAGTGTCACCGGGCGCCGTTCGATATCCGTACTGCAGCTGAAACAGGTTTGGAGGCGGGCGGAAAAAATCCAGGCCGGTATCGTCGGGAACTGATTGCGCCGCGGCTGTCGCCGGCCCCAACACGATCGCAACCGCACCGAGAGCTGCTGCGAGATATTCAGGACGACCCCTGCTCAATCCAGCCTCCCGCCCCGAAAAGCGAACCGGTCTCAGCATGACGTGTGACCGTTGCTCCCCTTGCTCCGAAGGGAGCGCGGGAGCCGTTCAGCAGGGTGTCACGATATTGAGCTTTGCGCGGCTTCCACGGCACCTGCCAGCCTTTGATCGAATTTAGCCTTTTCGTAGGCCGGTAAAACCGCCACCATCCGCGCCTGGTCTAGCTCCCCCGCCGCGCCTTCCGCATCGTGGCCAGCACGATATCGGAGGCGCGCACGCTTGGCGGCTGGTCGCCGGTCGACATCACAGTTTCCAGTCTGGCGAAGGCCTGGATTTGTTGCTGGCGCAGCGGTGAATCCGTGAGGATTTCGCGCAGCGGCTCCAGCAGTTTCTCCGGCGTACAATTCTCCTGCACGAATTCCGGCACGACGTTTTCGCCGATCACGAGATTGGCGAGGATGATCGAGCTGGTGCGGATCGCGCGGCGCACCACCCAGGCCTCCGCGTTGCCGACCCGATAGGCCGCGACCATCGGCACGCCGGCTAGCGCCAGTTCGAGCGTCACCGTGCCGGATTTGACCAGCGCGGCATGCGCGATCCGGAATGCCGCCCGCTTGTCCTGCTCGCCGACGACGATCCGCGGCTGAACCGGCCAGCTTTTGACGCCCTCTTCCACCGCACTCTGCAGATGCGACATGGTTGGCAGGATCAGCTCAAATGGCGCGCCAAGCGCCTGCAGCCGGCCCAGGGTCTCGCCGAACACCGCCATATGGTGCCTGATCTCGCTGCGTCGGCTGCCCGGCAGCGCCAACAGCACTGGCGGCAATCCGTCTCGCCGCGCTTGCTCGGCTGCATTCGGCCGCAGCGCGCCGATCTGCTCCACCAGGGGATGGCCGACATAACTGCAGGGCGGGCCGTGTAGCCGGACATAGGCTTCCGGCTCGAATGGCAGCAGCGCCAGCACGTGATCGACATAGCGGCGCATCGCGCGCGCCCGGCCGGGCCGCCAGGCCCAGACCGACGGCGAGACGTAGTCGACGATCGGAATGGCGGCATCGCGGGCGCGGACCCGTCGCGCCACCCGATGGGTAAAATCCGGACTGTCGATAATGACGAGAATGTCGGGCGCGGCCTCTGCCACCGCGTCCGATGTCTGGCGGATCAGCCGCAGGATTTTCGGCAGTTGCTTGACCACCGCGGCGAGCCCGACGATCGACAGTTCCTCGATCGGAAACAGCGAGGTGAGCCCTTGCTGCGCCATCGCGCGGCCGCCGACGCCCTCGAAACGGACAGCATCGCCGAGCCGCTGGCGCAGCACCTTCATCAGACTGGCGCCCAGCCGATCGCCGGACTCCTCCGTCGCAATCAGGAAGACCTTTCGCACCACGCCGACCGATGCCTGCGCCGGGATCACGCGGGCAAACCGGTGACGAACATTCCGGCCGCGTCGGCCGCCGCGATCATGTCCTGCGGCTCGGCCACGATGGTATTGCCGGCCACGATCGCGATGCCGGCGAGTTGGGCCTTGGCCGCGCCCTCCACGGTGCGCGGCCCCAGGGTCGGCAGATCGAAGCGCAGGTCCTGGCCGCTCTTGGGTGCCTTCACCAGCACGCCCCGCGCCGCCCGGGCCCGAATGCGGCCCTCATTGCGCAGCCGCGCCACGCGCGCCAGCAGCCCGTCAGTGCCCTCAATGTCTTCCACCCCGACCACATGACCGTCGATCACCACGACGGCCTGGCCGACGTCGTAGGGGCTCAACGCCTGCAGTACCGCGCGTCCCCGCGCGATATCGGCGGTCGCCGTCTCGTCAGGCACCGCCCGGGTAAGGCATCCCTCGGGCATCAGCAGGTCAGGCGCGATATCCTTGACGCCGACCATCCGGAAACCGTCCTGTTCGAAGATGTCACCGATGCCGGACAGCAGATGGTCGTCGCCGCCACGAAACGCCGCCCATACGCGGCCGAGCACGCGAACCGTGCCCCAGTCGAGGCGGATTTCCGACAGCGACGGCCGCACCAGCGTGCCGATGAAGACGAGGTCGCGGCAATTCTCGGACCGGAACAGCCGCATGGCGCGGCCCAACTGTCCGACCGAGATCCAGTGATGGCGAAAGCGCTCCACGCGCACCGGATCGCAGGCGCCGCGCAACGCGAACAGCACCGGGGTCGCGCCACGGGCCACCAGCGAATCCGCCACCGCAAACGGCATCGCGCCGCCTCCCGCAACCAGGCCGATCGGCGATGAGTTGTCCAAAGCCTTGCTGGTCATGGCTCCGGCGACCCCCGTCGTCAGTGGTCGTCGGCCGGAAGGCACAGCGACCGATGCGCGCCGTTGCCGATGAAGGTCAGGATTTCGCCGATCGCGGGATCGTCGGCTGCCAGCGCCTGCACCGCGGCGAGCCGCTCGGCGAAGATGCCGGGGCGGCGAAACAGCTTCTGATAAAACGAGTGAACGGTCGCCAGGCGCTCTTTGGTGAACTTGCGCCGTTTCATACCGACGAGGTTGAGGCCTTCGAGGCTGGCATGCAGGCCGCGGACGAGGCCGAACGGAATCACGTCGCCGCGCACGCCGCAAACGCCGCCGATCATCACCTGCGGCCCGATCCGCGTGAACTGGTGCACCGCCGACAACCCGCCGATGAAGACGAAGTCGCCGATCTCGCAGTGACCGCCTAACGTCGCCGAGGTCGCGAAGATTACATCATTGCCGACATGGCAGTCGTGACCGACATGAGCGCAATTCATGAAATAACCGCGGTCGCCGACGGTCGTAACGCCGCCGCCCTTCGGGCTGCCGCTGTTCATGGTCACGGACTCGCGGATGGTGCAGCCGTCGCCGATCTGAAGTCGGCCGGTGTCGTGTAGATTGAGTATTTGCGGCGGCGCGCCGAGCGAGGCGAATGGATAGATGGTGCAATTGGCCCCGATCGTGGTTTGCCCGGTGATATGAACATGCGCGATTAGTTTACAATTCGCGCCGATCACGACGTTGGGACCGATGATGCAATAGGGTCCGATGGTGGTCCCCTCGCCGATCACAGCGCCATCTTCGATCCGCGCGGTGGGGTCGATCTTGCTCATGAGTCCGGTGCCAGCCAGGTTAGCCAAGTATTGATGTGTTGATCTGTCGGGTTTCGCGCTGGTTAGCGCGGCACAGGGGGACTGTCCAGTGACGTCTGATTACCCTCTGTTTCAATGATTCGAGGCTTGGCGCGGGCTGACTTTCCCACGAAAAATCATCCCGCTCCGGATCATGCTTTAGCAGCCGCGACAGATGCTCTTGATCTTCTGATCGAGTGCGGCGTCTTCCGGATCGAGCTTCTCCGGCGAAGACGCGTCGGCGTTCTTCGATTGGCGCTGCGACGGCAATGGCGCGCTACCGGTGAGGCGCGCGTCCGGCGTCAGCGACGGCGGCACGGATGGATTGGCCGGCGCCGACAGCGCGCGTTGCGAATGACGATGCATGTGATGGCCGTGACCATGTCCATGTCCGCCTAGCGCGAGGGCTGGCGCCGCCGCCACCATCGCCAGAACCGCTGTCGTGATCATCAGCTTGCGCATTGTAGCTCCCGTTAGTCGGTCAACATCGCGCCGACATCAGCTTCGGCGACGGTGACGCCGTTGACCCGGGCGTCACCGTGAAACCACCACATGGTCTTGCGGCGGCCGATGCTCTTCATGTGGTATTCGATGGTGTCGCCCGGCATCACGGGCTTGCGAAACTTGCACTTGTCGATGGTGAGGAAATAAACCGCGCGCGGCTTCTCTGTGCCTTCGACCGATTTGATGCCGATCACGCCGGCGGTCTGCGCCATGGCCTCGATCATCATCACGCCGGGATAGACCGGGCGGTCCGGGAAATGGCCGAGAAACGGCGGCTCGTTGAACGTGACGTTCTTGACGCCGATCCCGCTGTAGTCGGTCCGGATCTTCATGACCCGGTCGATCAGCAGCATCGGATAGCGATGCGGCAGCGTCTTGAGAATCTCGTTGATATCCACGAGTTCAAACCTGACCGGTGCCTCCTCCATCACTCCTTGCCCTCGTCCTTTGAATTGGCGGCGCCGTCCCGCACCAGGCGCTCGACCGCAATGATCTCCCTGAACCATTGCTTGGTTGGTTTTGCAAAATGCCCGCCCCAGCGACCGTTAGGCGGAATGTCATCCTTCACCGCACTCATCGCCGTGACTTGCGCGCCATCGCCGATGTTCAGGTGATTGTTGATTCCGACCTTGGCTCCAAGCGCGACATTGTCGCCAATCGTCAGGCTGCCCGCCAGTCCGATCTGGGCGGCCAACAGGCAGTGCCTGCCGATGGTCACATTGTGGCCGATCTGGACCTGGTTGTCGATTTTGGTACCTTCGCCGATCACGGTGTCACGCAGGCTGCCGCGATCGATGGTCGTTCCGGCGCCGACCTCGACATTGTTCTGGATCAGGACGCGGCCGGTCTGCGGCACCTTCAGATGGCCGTTGGCCCCGAAGAAGATGAAGCCATAACCATCCTGCCCGATGCTGCAGCCGGGATAAATCAGGACATTGTTGCCGATCAGGGCGCACTGGATCGCGGTTCGCGCCCCGACATTGCAATCGCGGCCGATCCGGACGCCGTCTCCGATGATGGCGCCGGCGCCGATCACCGTCCCGGCGCCGATCTCGACATTGGGACCAATCACCGCCAGCGGGTCGACGATCACGCCATCTTCCAGGTGCGCGCTCGGATCGATGATTGCTGACGGAGCGATGCCCGCGACACCGAACCACGACTGCGGGCGCAGCGAGCTGCCGTAGAGCTCGCGGGCAATCTGCACGAAGGCGTGGAACGGCTGGGTCGCGCGCAGCACCGCTACATGGGCCGGAACGGAAGCCTCGAAGCGCGGGCTGACCAGGCACGCACCTGCTTTGGTCGACGTCAGCTGATCGGCATATTTCAGATTGTCGAAGAACGCCAAGTGCATCGGGCCGGCTTCGTCGAGCGAAGCCAGCCCCTTCACGGGCTGGCCGCCGCGCGACGCGTCGACCAGATGCGCCTTCGTCAACGCGGCAAGTTCAGCCAGCGTCGACGAAGGGGGTTGCTCGAAAAATGTCGGCTGCGCCATTCCACCCGTTGCGGTCCGGCCCGCGATCAAACTCAGAACGAAGTTCCGCCGCCGAACTTGAACTCCTGCACGACGTCGTACTTACCCTTGGTAATCGGGATAGCATAATCGAAGCGCAGCGGGCCAAACGGAGACGCCCAGATCAAGCCGACGCCGACCGACGTACGGATGACATTGGTATCATCGAACACCATGGCGCACGCACAGGGATGGCCGTTGACCAGGCCATTAACTTCGCCCGTGGCGGCCCACGAGGTCGGTCCCTTGTAATCCCACAGCGATCCGGCATCGGCGTAAACCGCACCCTTCAGGCCGACTTCCTTGGGCAAGAACCAGAACGGCATCTGCAATTCGGCCGACGCTCCCCAATATTTGGTGCCGCCAAGCGCGTCGCCACTTCCGGTATAGGGGAAGAACGTCAAATCGCGTGCGCCGATGCCGTTAGGCGCGAAACCGCGAACGAGGTTCGGTCCCATCTGGAACTGGTCCAGCATGCGAAGCGCATTGTCGCCGACCTGAGTGAGCATACCACCCTGGACATGGATCAACCCGACGATATCGGCGACCAGCGGGGTGTAGTATTTCGCGTCGAGCGCGGACTTCAGATAGGTGACGTCGCCGCCGACGCCGGCAAAATCCTGCTTGAAGTCGATGAGCAGACCGTCGGTCGGGTTCTTGTTGTTATCCAGCGTATTGTAATCCAGCGAATAGCCAACCGACGAGGTCCATTCCGCACCCTGGGCCAGTTCCTTGCGAACCGGCAGCGACAATTCGCCGTCACCCAAACAGCCCGGAGGCAGCCCGGCCTGGCTATTGCCGGTCGGATCGACGCCGCCCAAGACCTGATTGATGTAGGTCGGCGTCGGGAAGAACGCGGGACCCGCCAGGTTGTTACAATTGTCGAGCTGGAACGGCAGCGTGATCGACTGCTGATAGAGCGAATATCGGACCTGCAACGACAAATCCTCGCGCAAGCCAAATCCCAGTCGCGGCGAGAAGCCGACGGTCTTGGTGCCGTACGAAATGTAGTTGTTCGGAAGCTGCTCGCGATAGAACACGTCAAGGCCGCCTGCCACGCGATAGTCGAACAGATAGGGCTCGACAAACGACAGCGACACACCGCGCGCATACTGGCCGTAAGTGACGGACGCTTTCGCGTACAGACCGCGACCGAGGAAGTTACGTTCGGAAATACTGACCTCGGCCAGCGCACCATCGGTCGTCGAGTAACCGCCCGATACCGAGAAGTCGCCGGTGGATTTCTCCTCGAGATCGACCACGAGAATCACGCGATCGCTCGATGAGCCGGGTTCGGTCGTGATCTTCACGCTCTTGAAGAAATCGAGGTTCTTCAAGCGTCGCTCGGCACGATCAACCAGCGCGCGGTTATACGCGTCGCCCTCGGAGATATCGAATTCGCGGCGGATGACATAGTCACGCGTACGGGTGTTACCCCGCACATTGATGCGCTCGATATAGACCCGCGGGCCTTCGTCGATCGCAAAGGTGATGGAAACCGTGTGTGCGTCGAAATTGCGATCGCCGCGCGGCTTCACGATCGCGAAGGCATAGCCTCGACGCGACGCCTCGATCTGCATTTCCTCGACGGATTTTTCCAGCGCTTCGGCATTGTAGAGCGATCCGACATAAACCCGGGAGAAGCTCGACAGCGAATTGCCGTCAAGCGTGGCGATGCTGGACTGGAAATTGACCGACGCGACCCGATACTGCTGGCCCTCCTCGATCTTGAAGGTGATCAGGAAGCCCTTCTTCTCGGGATCGTATTCAGTCAGCGCAGCCACCACCTGGACGTCGGCAAAACCGTGCTTGAGGTAATAGCGGCGAATCAGGTCGCGGTCGGATTCGATCCGATCCGGATCGTAGACGTCGTTACCCCCGAGGAAGCTCAGCAGATTCGATTCGCGGGTCTTGATAATGTCCTTCAGCCGATACGACGAATAGAAATTGTTGCCGATGAATTCGATCGACTTGACGCCGGTCTTTGCACCCTCGGTGATCTCGAACACGAGATCGACGCGGTTGTTCGGCTGCTCGATGATTTGCGGATTGACGTGAACGTCGTAGCGGCCGGAATGACGATAGATTTCGGCGATACGCTCGGCATCGGACTGCACCATCGGGCGCGAAAACGTCCCGCGCGGCTTGGATTGCACTTCAGCCGAGAGCTGCTCGTCCTTGACCTTCTTGTTGCCTTCGAAGGCAACGCGGCCGATCACCGGGTTTTCGACCACGGTCACGACCAAATGGCCGCCGGCATTGTTGATTCGCACGTCCTGGAACAGGCCGGTTTCGATCAGCGCTTTCAGGCCGTCATCGATCGCCCCCTGATCGAGCCGCCCACCGGGCCCCGGCTTGAAATAAGAGCGGATGGTCTCCACCTCGACGCGGCGGTTGCCTTCGACCTGAATCGTGGCAACGGTCTGAGCCGCAGCGGGCGACGGCACAAGCATAGCCGCCAGTGAGGCGGCAACCGGCGCAGCGACCAGAATCAGGGCGGCCAGCAGACCCCCCCGCACTCGCATTCCAACATTCATGCGCAACGCGCCCTTGTCATTCCATTGCCGGGCCGAACCCCTACGAACCGGCAGAATCCCATTAGTTGCCCTGCTTGTAGACAATTTTACCGGGTCGGCAAACGTCCTATCGCAGTGCGATTTCATTTTCATTCCAAGACGTTGCCTATCGGCCACGCCATTCAAATAAGGCATCATGAGGCGGCCAGATGCAGGATGTCGTTATAGGTGGCAAACACCATCAACATCAGCACCAAACCCAGCCCTATCCGGAACCCCATCTCCTGCGCCCGATCCGACAACGGACGCCCCCGGATGAATTCGACCGCGTAGAACAGAAGATGACCGCCGTCGAGCAGCGGCACCGGGAACAGGTTCAGCAGTCCGATCGAGATCGAGAGCACCGCAGCCAGACGAATCAGCGCCGCCAAGCCCAAGGTGGCGACCTGCCCCGAGATCTTGGCGATTCCCAGCGGGCCGCCGATCTGGTCGGCCGGCTCGCGCCCGGTAAAGATGCGGCCGATATAGGTCAGCGTCTGGTCGATCACCAACCAGGTTTCCTTGACGCCGAGCCACATCGCGGTGGCCGGGTTCACACGCTCGGTCAGGACGTCGCCCGGCTGTGACGCCCGGGTAATTCCGAGTACGCCAAGCCGATGGGTATTGCCGAACCCGTCCTTCTGTACCTTGAGTTCGGGTGTCCCTTGCAGCTGGACGATGAAATCGCCACGCTTGACCGTGAACGAAAGTTGCTCACCGGCATGACCACCGACAATCCACTGCATGTCGGGGAAAGTCTCGATCGGCTGATTGTCGATAGCGGTCACGACGTCGCCGACCTGAAAACCGGCGGCCGCCGCGGCGCTGCCGGCTTCGATCTTGTCGACGCGCGCCGACATGTTCGGCTTGCCGAAAAACGTGAACAGACCAGTGAAGATCACAATCGCCAGAATGAAATTGGCGATCGGACCGGCGGCGACGATCGCGGCGCGCGGTCCAACTTTCTTGTGGTGGAAGCTGCCGGCGCGCTCTTCCTCGGTCATGTTGGCGAGCGCTTCGGACGACGGCGTCGAGGCTTCGCTCTCGTCGCCAAAAAACTTGACGTAGCCACCGAGCGGAACCGCCGAAATCTTCCAGCGGGTGCCGTGACGATCGTTGAAACCGGCGAGTTCCGGACCGAAGCCGAGAGAGAACGTCAACACCCTCACGCCGGCCCAGCGGGCGACGAGGAAATGGCCAAGCTCGTGGAAGAAAACGACGATGGTCAGGACGAACAGGAAGGGAATGGCGTAGCCGATGAGCCCATGGCTCAACGTATTGAAACTATGTAGAAAAAACTCAGACATCAAGTTCCCCTCACCCAGAGCCGAAGCCCTGCCCCCAACCTTCTAGGATGCCTTTGCGGCAATTTGAGGCAAGAGGGTGGCAGCTTTATTTCGCGCGCTATGGTCAACGGCGATGGCGTCGTCTGCCGAGGTCAGCGGCGCCAGATTACCGGAGCGCATCCAGGCCTCCATCGTTGCCTCGACCAGCCGGGCGATGGCACCGAATTCTGATCTGGCCGGCGATGAACGCCGCCACCGCGACCTCGTTGGCGGCGTTGTAAACCGTGGTCGCGCCGTGACCGGTGCGCAGCGCATCGTAAGCCAGCCGCAATCCGGGAAAGCGGTCGAAGTCCGGCGCCTCGAACGTGAGCTGTCCGATCTTGGCGAGATCGAGCCTGGCGGATGGGCCGACAATTCGGTCCGGCCAACCCAGGCAATGCGCGATCGGGATACGCATATCCGGCGCGCCCAATTGCGCCATTACCGAGCGATCCGAAAATTCGACCATGCCGTGCACGATCGACTGCGGATGCACCAGCACGTCGATCTCATCAGGCGTCAGCGCAAACAGATAGGATGCCTCGATGACCTCCAGACCCTTGTTCATCATCGACGCCGAATCGATGGTGATCTTCTGGCCCATGCTCCAGTTCGGATGTTTCAGCGCCTGCGCCAGCGTCGCCTGTTCGATATCGGCGCTGGCCCAGGTCCGGAACGGTCCGCCGGACGCGGTGATAATGACGCGAACCAGTTCCTCGCGATTGCCGGAACCGAGCGCCTGAAACAGCGCGTTATGTTCGGAATCGGCGGGCAGAATGCAGGCGCCGGCCTTGGCCGCGCGCTGCATGAAAAAATCACCGGCACAGACGAGGCATTCCTTGTTCGCCAGCGCGACGGTGGCGCCGCGATCGACCGCGGCCAATGCCGGTTTTAGCCCGGCGGCGCCGCTGACGGCGGCCATGACCCAATCCGCCGGCCGGGCGGCAGCTTCGATGATCGCGCTTTCGCCTGCCCCGCACTCGGTTCCGGTTCCGGCCAGAGCGTCCTGCAGATCTTCCAGCAGATTGGGGTCGGCAATCGCCGCAAAGCGGGCGTCGAACTCCTTCGCCAGCTTGGCCAGTGCGGCGACGTTGGTGTTGGCGGTCAGCGCCTCGACTTGATAGCGCTCCGGCGCCCCCCGCAGCAGGTCCATCGTGCTGTCGCCGATCGAGCCGGTGGCCCCGAGGACACTCACGGCTCGCACGGCCGATACCGCGGCTTTGTTGTTACGCAACGGAACTGCGCTCATATTTTCACCAAACCATAAGACCGCGGCCGACGCCATCCACGCCGCCGCGCAAAAGCCCGAAAACCGCCGCCAGCACCACAGCGGCGACGAATCCGTCGAGCCGATCCAATAACCCGCCATGGCCCGGGATGATATGGCTGGAATCCTTGACCCCGAACCGCCGCTTCACCGCCGAACTCGAAGAGATCGCCGAGCTGGGAGGCGATCGAGAGAGCCGATCCCAGCAGCAGCAACACGCTGGTCTTGCCGAGGTCAAACGCCGAAAACCCCCAGGCCACGGCCAGGCTTGCGGCAAAGCCGCCGATCGCGCCGGCCCAGGTCTTGTTGGGGCTGACCCGCGGCCAGAGTTTCGGGCCGCCGATACCGCGCCCGGCGAAATAACCGCCGATATCGGTGACCCAGACCACCAGAAGCACTAGCATCAAGGCCGTCCAGCCCTGCACCGGATCGCGCCGCAGCAGCACTGACGCGAGTTCCGCCACCGCGGCATAGCCAAATCCCGTGACCGCCCAGATCCGCCGCTCCGGCGTCAGCCCTGCGACGGCCGCAAGACCAAGTATCAGCACGATGACCGCGATTTCGACCCGTCCGAACGCGAGCAATCCGCCGGCCAGCGCAAGCCCGATAACCCCCGAGGCGAGCACCGGGGTGCGCTTCGCCTCGCCCACGACGGTCAGCCATTCGACAAAGAGGCCGATCGAGGCCAGGGTCACCAGCGTCGTCCATGGCCATCCGCCGGCATAGGCCATCGCAATGGCGGCGGGTGCCAATACCAGCGCGACGGCAATACGGAGCAGAAGATTACGGGAGCCTGGTGCCACAACCGCCGCGGGCGCGGCTTCGCCCTTGGTCACGATCCGGTTTTCGCAGCCAGACCGCCGAAGCGGCGTTCCCGCCTGGCGTATTCGGCGATCGCCCCTTCCAGCGCAGCCTTGTCGAAATCCGGCCAGTGGATCGGCACAAACACCAGTTCGCTATAGGCCGCCTGCCACATCAGGAAGTTCGACAGGCGCTGCTCGCCGCTGGTGCGAATGATCAGGTCGGGATCGGGAATATCGGGCGCATCGAGGTATTGGCCGAGCGTATCGGCGTCGATCGACGACGGATCGCGTTTTCCCTCCGCGACCTCGCGCGCCAGTCGCTGCGCGGCATTGGCGATTTCCTGGCGCGAGCCGTAGTTGAAGGCGACGACCAGCGTAAGCTTGGTATTGGCCTTGGTCAGTTCTTCGGCTTCGTTGAGAAGCGCGCAGATATCGGGCTCCAGCCCCTCGCGTCCGCCGATCACCCGCACCCGGACCCCGTCGCGATGCAACGTGGCGAGATCGTTGCGAATGAAGCGCCGGAGCAGACCGAACAGGTCGCCGATCTCGGTCGCCGGACGCGACCAGTTCTCCGAGCTGAAGGAGAAAATCGTCAGATGGAGAATACCGAGTTCGGAGGACGCGCGAACCACGCGGCGCAACGCCTCGACGCCGCGGCGATGCCCCTCCGCACGCGGCAATCCCCGGGCGGCCGCCCAGCGGCCATTCCCGTCCATGATGATGGCCACATGTGACGGACCGTCCGATCGATCCGGTCCTTCAGTGGCGGGAGCCGCAGCGTTAGACATCGTTCAATCCCAGGCCTTCTCGACCTCAAGCCTTCTCGACCTTAAGCCCCTCGATCCTAAGCCTCGATCACGAAGCGTTAAACGGTGAGGATTTCCTTTTCCTTGGCCGCGAGCAACTGATCGATCTCCGAAATCGTCCCGTCGGTCGCCTTTTGCACATCGGCGGCCAGACGCTCCTGATCATCCTCGGAGATCTCGTGATTCTTCTCCAGCTTCTTGATGGTATCGAGACCATCGCGGCGAACATGCCGCACCGCGACCTTTGCCGCCTCGGCGTATTTATGCGCCACTTTCACCAACTCCTTGCGGCGTTCTTCATTGAGTTCGGGAATCCGGAGCCGAAGCACCTGGCCCTCGGTGGCCGGGCTCAAACCGAGGTTGGAATCGACGATCGCCTTTTCCACCGCTTTGACCATCGACTTGTCCCAGACCTGCACGGAAAGCAGGCGCGGCTCCGGCACGCTGATGGTGGCGACCTGGTTGAGCGGCATGTGGCTGCCATAGGCCTCAACCTGCACCGGTTCCAGCATCGAGGCTGCCGCCCGGCCGGTTCGCAAGCCGCCGAGCTCGTGCTTGAGCGATTGGGTCGCGCCCTGCATGCGGCGTTTCAATTCGTTGATGTCGAAACCAGGCGTGGGCATGACCCTCTCCCCTCATAAAAGACCAACCGCGCCGCCCTTGGCGGCTCGCGGTCCGATGCTTGAGCCGGCCTGTCAGCCGGCGACGATGGTACCGTGGCCGGTGCCGCGCAGGATCGCACTGATCGAACCCGGTTCAGCAATCGAGAACACGATGATAGGCAGCGACGTCTCGCGGGCAAGCGCGAATGCGGTCGCGTCCATGACCTTGTAGCCGCCTTCGATCGCCTGCGAATGGGTCAGGCGATCAAATCGCTTGGCGGAAGGGTCCTTTTTGGGATCGGCGCTGTAGACGCCGTCGACATTGGTGGCCTTCAGCACGGCTTGGGCGCCGATTTCGGCGGCACGTAATACCGCCGTGGTGTCGGTGGTAAAGAACGGATTGCCGGTTCCACCGCCAAGCAGCACGATTCGGCCCTCGGCGAGGTATTTGTGGGCAGCGCCGCGGGTGAATAGCTCGCAGATTTCCGGCATCACGAACGCCGACAACGTGCGGGCGGGCGTTCCCTTGCGCTCGATGGCCGCTTCCAGTGCGAGACAATTCATGACCGTGGCGAGCATGCCCATGGTGTCGCCGGTCGGACGCGAAACACCCCGTGACGAGACTTCGACGCCGCGGAAGATGTTGCCACCGCCGACCACGACGGCGATCTCGCCGCCGAGCTGGCGCGCGGCGATCAGATCGCCAGCGATCCGATCGATGGTGGGCTGGTCGATACCGAAGGATTGCGCACCGGCGAGGTATTCCCCCGAGAGCTTGATCACCACGCGACGATAGACCGGCTCAGCCATGATGCGATCGCTCTCCTGCGCGCGGAAACCCCAATTTACGAGACAGTCTCCGAAGCGGTTACTTCTTGCCGCTGGCCGCCGCGACCTCGGCCGCGAAATCGGATTCCTGCTTTTCGATTCCCTCGCCGAGAGCATAGCGCACAAATCCGGTGATCTTCACCGGCGCGCCGATCTTGCCCTCAGCTTCTTTCAGCGCCTGGGCGACCGATTTGCCCTTTTCGTCATGGATAAACGCCTGTTCCAGAAGACAAACTTCCTTGTAGTAAGTCTTCAGGCCGGAATCGACGATCTTTTCGATCACGTTCTCGGGCTTGCCCTGCTGGCGGTATTTGTCGGCCAGCACGTCCTTTTCACGGCGCACGACATCGGGATCGAGACCAGCCGGATCCAGTGCCTGCGGATTGGCCGCGGCGACATGCATCGCAAGCTGACGGCCGAGATGCGCCAATTCGTCGGTTTTGCCGGTGGATTCGAGCGCGACCAGCACGCCCATCTTGCCGGCGCCTTCGATCACGGCGCCATGGACGTAGCTCGACACCACACCCTTGCTGACTTCGAGCGCAGCAGCGCGACGCAGCGTCATGTTTTCGCCGATGGTGGCGATGGCGTCGGAGATCGCGATCTCCACCGTCACGTCGCCGACCTTGGCGGCCTTGATCTTCTCGACATCGGCGCCGGCCTTGAGTGCGACCTGGGCGACCATCTTGACCAGGCCCTGGAACTGCTCGTTGCGCGCGACGAAGTCGGTCTCGGAATTGACTTCAACGACCACACCCTTGGTGCCCGACGTGACGGCGCCGATCAGACCTTCCGCAGCGACGCGGCCGGCCTTCTTGGCGGCCTTCGACAGGCCCTTCTTGCGCAGCCAATCCTGTGCGGTCTGCATATCGCCGCTGCTCTCGGTGAGCGCGGCCTTGCAATCCATCATGCCTGCGCCGGTCAACTCGCGCAGTTCCTTGACCATCGCAGCTGTGATCGTCGTCATCGTTGAATATCCTTTTTGCCTGTCAGGGCGGTCGCGGCGCGGCTTTACGCCTCGCCGCCTTCCACCATCAGGAATTAGGTCAATGGAGAAGTGGTGACCGGAGCGTTCCGGTCAACCTGCTCATCGTTACTCGGCTTCGGCGGTCATCGCCTTGGCCTGGGCAACCCAGCCATCGGCGCGGCTCGGAAGTCCAACCTCTTCACCGATCTTGTGCGCGGTGTCGTGATCGAGCTCGGCCAGCTGCCAGTAATGGAAGATGCCGAGGTCGTTGAACTTCTTCTCGATCGCACCCGACACGCCGGTGAGCTTCTTGAGATCGTCGGCCGCACCGCGCGGACCGGCAAGCCCCTGGAAGCCGACGGGCTGCGGCGCCGCCGGGATCGCTTCACGAACCGGGTGAGCGGAGGCTCCGATATCCATGCCGGAATCGCCCTGCGCCCGCGAGATGCCATCGATGGCCGCGCGTGCGATCAGGTCGCAATACATCGAGATGGCGCGGCCGGCGTCGTCATTGCCGGGCACGACATAGGTGATGCCCTTGGGATCGGAATTGGTATCGACGATGGCGGCGACGGGAATGTTGAGCCGCTGCGCTTCCTGGATCGCGATGTCTTCCTTGTTGGTGTCGATCACGAAGATCATGTCGGGAAGACCGCCCATGTCCTTGATGCCGCCCAGCGAGCGGTCGAGCTTGTCGCGCTCGCGCTGCAAGGTCAGGCGCTCTTTCTTGGTGTATTGCGCGCCCTCGCCGGTGCTCAGCATCTCTTCGAGCTGGCGCAGGCGCTTGATCGAGCCGGACACCGTCTTCCAGTTGGTCAGCGTGCCGCCGAGCCAGCGTGAATTGACGAAATACTGCGCCGAACGCTTGGCCGCCTCGGCGACGCCGTCCTGCGCCTGCCGCTTGGTGCCGACGAACAGAATACGGCCGCCCTTGGCGACGGTATCGCTGACCGCCTGAAGCGCGCGATGCAGCAACGGCACGGTCTGGGCGAGATCGATGATGTGGATGTTGTTGCGCGCACCGAAAATGTAATCCGCCATTTTCGGATTCCAGCGGTGCGATTGGTGACCAAAGTGCACGCCAGCTTCAAGCAGCTGACGCATAGAAAAATCGGGTAGCGCCATAGTTCAATTCTCCGGTTGGTTCCTCCGGAAACGTGTGAGCAAACGAGCCTTATGGCCCGGTTGCCACCGGACGGCCTTTTGAGCCATGTTTCCGTGTGAGATGGGCCGCTATATAGCGGGATTCCTGCTGGAAGCAAGGAAATACGGCCGGTTTTATGGTCTTTTTGACCCGCTTTTCCGGATTTATTGGCCCGCGGCGTCGGGCCTGGGCTGGCTGCGATCCCTGTCCAGCCCTGCCCTGAGGTTGGCGATTTCGCCAAAAAACGCGCTCTGGTCGTGGAAGGATACCGCGCGGAACGACGGTGGCATCAGCTGCCAGGTCGCCACCTGCCGCCCCGAATCCGAGAAGGCCTCGGATCGTTGCAGCGTCTGTACCCCAATCGCGGTGACGACCAGCGCCGTCACGAGGCCGGCCTTCAGCCACAGCCGGACCCGGCCGACCTCGCGCAGATGCAGAAAGCACATCACGCCCAGGATCAACCAGGCCGCCACGTATTGGTAGGTGATGACACCGGACAAGGCCCAGGCGAAGGCCGCGACCCGGGCAAAGTCCGCGTAGAGCGCAAAAGCGACGGCGCCCGCCAGCGCGATCATCAGATTGCCAACAAAGCGGGAGCGGCCGGAGAAGATGCGGGACATCAACGCCCAGATCGTGACCCATCCGAGCAGGATGGCAGTGACGGTCAGTAGCGGCGTCACATAGCTCGAAGCGCGCGCCTCGACGGTTTGACCGAGCCAGATATCGAGCACCAGGATTCCCAATATCGCAACGCCGAGCGCCATGGTCAGAACGATCGGCAACCTTCGCCGCTCCGGTCCCGCGATGCGTTCGCGCTCGACCGCATGACCGATCTCGCGAATGCGCAGATAGGTGCGGCCGATCCGGATCGGATTGCGGCCGTCGACCACGATGCGCGCGAGGCGGCTGTTGCCACCATCGAGGAAGGTACCGTTAACGCTCCCCATGTCTTCGGCAACGAGCTGCCCGGTCTCGTCGCGAAAGATGCGCAGGTGCTGCGCCGCGACATAGGGATCGTCGACCACGACGTCGCTGTCATAGCCGCGGCCGATCCGCGCCTCCGGCCCGTCAATCCGAAAACGGCTGACGACGTCGCGCTGGCGCGACAATATCTCGACCCACATCATTTGGCTGTCTGCACAAATTCGAGAAAGCGTTTGCCAAGCGCCATCGCGTCGTCATAACCGACCGCCTGGAGACTCAACCGCGAAACCAGCGCCTGGCTGTCGTGATCCTGGGTTACGGCGATCAAGGCCACGTCGTAGAGTCCCTCGAATTCGCGATAGGCCTGTGCGCACCAGATCACGCGGAGTGGCGGATGCGCGGGCGCCGGGGTCACGCTCACAAAATCCTCATGACAACGTTCCGGAGTGTACCATTTCCGGAATGGACCACCGCCGACGAGACGCGGCTGACTGAGCCTCGTCAGAAATGCCGCAAATTGAAACTGATTGAGGTCCACGGTTTTGACGTAGGACTGGTTGATCTCGATGGCGCCGGTGTTCAGATCGGACGCCACGAACACGCTGGTGTCGCTCGAGCAGCTCGTCGAATTGATATTGGCACGGGGTTTCGGCGTCACCTCGGCGTTGGTGTAGGCCCAGCAATCGAACCATGGCGCCGCCGCCTCAGGCGCCCCATAGGGACCGAGCGTGGTCGAGCGAAACCCCTCTTGGCCAAACGATTTGTAGAGCGCCGATCGCCACGCGACGAGCTGCCGCTCAACCTCGGGGCGCAGATCGGGCGGGGCTTCATGCTCGCGGACGCGCGCAAGCAATGCCGCGGCAAAACGTGCCGGCACCAGAAAGCTCACGAGCTGGCTGCCCCGGCGGGTGGCGACGTTGATGCCGACGACGAGGCCTTCGGCGGTGACCGCCGGGCCTCCGCTCATGCCGGGGTTGAGCGCCCCGGCGAAGTGGATACGCTCGTTATAGCTGTGCTCGACCAGCCCGTTGTAGGTGCCCTCGATGATTGTGAAGCCGAGGTCGAGTGGATTGCCCATCGAATAAAGGCGTTCGCCTTTGGGCAAGCCGCCCTGCATGGCGGTTTTGTCGAAGGTGAAGAACGGCGCATCGTGCTTGTCGAGCCGAACGACCGCCAGATCGTTCGGCAGGTCTATTCCCAGCAAGCTGACATCACCGCGACTGCCATCCGCGGCGATATATTCGAGGCGATACGTCTTCGGCGCGAGCGCGACCTGGGAAACGACGTGATAGTTGGTGATCGCCAGCCCATCGGCCGAAACAAGAAATCCCGAACCGAGCGATATCTGCCGCCCTGCGCCGGCAACGACGGTGCGGATTTGCAGCAGCCGCGGCGGCGCCGCCGCATAAATCGCTTCCGCTGCCGAAGACGGAAGCTCCACCGCCCGCGCGGTGCCGCAACCGATCGCCGCGATCGCAAGCAGGAGGCGAAGCGCGCGCGCGACGACAACAACTGAGACGGTCAAGAAGTCCCCCACCCGCTG
>CAVTWC010000032.1:0-312299 GCA_963738105.1 uncultured Alphaproteobacteria bacterium
GTAGCGCAAGGCAACCGAACAGCAAGAAAGGCCGCCGGTTTCGGCGGCCTTTTT
Source organism: uncultured Alphaproteobacteria bacterium (assembly GCA_963738105.1). Classification (GTDB taxonomy): domain Bacteria; phylum Pseudomonadota; class Alphaproteobacteria; order Rhizobiales; family Xanthobacteraceae; genus Bradyrhizobium. The sequence goes on from CAVTWC010000032.1 coordinate 55, forward strand.
TTTGCGTCCCAGAAGCTGCGACCCAGTGGTTGATGAAGTAAGGGTTGGGTTGACGGCGCAAGGGTTGACGGCGCGAGCGCTGTCGATATTCCGCGCGAGCGAGCGGCCAGCTTGCATCGCTCTCGCTCGCTTTCAGGTGAGAGCGAGCTTTTTGGAAAGATCAATCAGGTTGTCTGCGACGACATCGATGTAAGCTTCCGGAGACCGGTCGACTTTCGTTTCCGGCCCGAGCTCGAGAGGCCGAGGTACGTAGGCCGTTTTAAATCCGGCCGCGTTAGCGGCTTTCAGATCGAATTTGTGGGCCGCAACCATCATGATCTCGCCCGGCGGAAATCCGAGATAGGTCGACGCCGCCCGATAGACGTCGAGGGACGGCTTGTATGCGTGCACCAGCTCGCCGGTGAGTACCGCATCGAATGGCAGCCCGGCATGCCTGGCAAGCGCGATGACCCCGGCCATGCCCGCATTGGAGAGAGCCGCTACGGTGACTTTGCGCTTGAGTTGTCCGATGCCCTCGACACTGTCTTGCCACGGCACCATCTGGCTCCAGACCGACATCAGCTCGAGGCGGTCGGCATCATCAAGTTGGCTGGTCAGCCCGCGAGTGGACAAAAGAGTATCGAGCAACTCGCGAAAAATCTGGCCTGGTGGAACCCATGCGTGCTTGCCGGCAATGATGGCCTGGACGATCGAAATTGCGCCCGCATTCCAATCTCCAAGGAAGCCCGACCAATTCAGGTGTAGCCCCTTGCGATTATTCAAAGCGTTACTGATGCGAGCGAAGGGCTGATAGTAGTCGAACAGGGTTCCCTGAATGTCGAAGGTCATCGCCTTGATGCCGCTCGGGTTCGTCGGCGCAGCCGGTGCTGCTTGTGCAGCGCCGATCCGCATGGACATCGGCAATGCCGCCGCGGCTGCGGTAAAACCAAGCATGCTCCGCCGGCTGATCGAATGAACTTCGGTATCGGCGCACTGTGCATTCATGTTTGATGCTCTCGTTAGAGGCTGGGGTGAAGGTTGCGGACAGGGCTCACCTCCTCGAGGAGCGAGGCGACCTTAAGCGTTGTCGATTCCGCCAACCAGGACGAGACGATTTGCACGCCGATCGGAAGACCATCACGGCTTGTTCCGAACCGCATCGACAGGGCCGGCATGCCGGTCAGGCTGAACGGTGATGTGGCACTCATCACGTGGAAGGGTGATACCGTCTGGCCGTCGACCACGAGGTCAGCGAGGCCATGCTTGGTCGCGGGGAACGGGGTCACCGGGCAGAGCAGCGCATCATAGCGCTGGAAATACTCGGCGAAGCTGTCGCGAAGCCGCTCCACCGCCTGCTCGGCAGCGACGAAGTCGCCGATCGGCGTGTCAGGTGTGTCGAGGATCAATTTGGCATGCCTGAAGATCTGGGCCTCGTGGCCGGCGGTGACCTTCTCGAACTCGGGCCGGCTTTCCATCTGTTGGAGTTTCCAGAGGACGCTGTTGGCATCGGTCTGCTCCAGCACGGGCAAGCGGACCTCTTCGACGTGGCAGCCGGCATTGCTCAACGCGTGAGCCGCGGCCTTCACGGTCGCGACCACCTCTGGATCGGTTGGTCCGAAGAAACCCGGAGAGGCTAGCCAGCCCACACGAACCTGACGGGTCGATTTCGTGCCCACCCCTGTATCGAGGCCGGGCGAGCTGATTGAGAAGCCGTCGGCACCGTCGGGTCCTGCCATCAAGGAATAAGCGAGCGCCACATCGCGAACCGAACGTGCCATCGGACCGATGTGCCAGAAGCGGCGTGGCACCCGGGGCCAGTGGCCTGTCATCGGCATTCGACCGTAAGTAGCTTTAAATCCAACGATACCGGTATGCGCCGCCGGGCCGCGCAACGAGATCGAGAGATCACTGCCCACGCCGAGTGGCGACATGCCCGCTGCGATGGCGGCGGATTCACCACCGCTCGATCCGCCCGGGGTGTAATCGAGGTTCCAGGGGTTGTTCGTTTGCCCCGTCAGGAAATTGTCCGTTTCGATCGAGTAAGCAAATTCCGGCGGGTTCGTCTTTGCGATGAGGATCGCGCCGGCGGCCTTCAGCCTGGCTACGACGGTGGCATCGGTATCGGGCACGCGCCCTTTGAAAATCGGCGAACCGCGCTGTGTCAGCACGCCCGCCGTGTCGATTGCATCCTTGACCGTGAACGGAACGCCATGGAGAGGACCCAGTCGAGCGCCCGACTTGACCGCGGCCTCGGCTTTTTTGGCAGCGTCCAGTGCGCCATCGGCCATCGTCACAATGGCGTTTACCTTGGGATTGACCTCAGCAATACGATCGAGATGCGCCTTCATCACCTCGACCGGCGATAGCTCACGATTGGCAACGAGTTCCGCGATGCGGCTGGCGTCCAACTGAATAATATTGTTGGTCATAATCCTTATCCTCTTTGACTTGGTTCACTTAATTCACTTGGTGGTTACGTCCCTCTCTCGGCAGAATGCCGATGATCAATCGCCCGCCGGCTCGGGTTGGAAAGCCGCAACGACGCTCGCCACGATGAGGATGCCGACGGACAACCAGAGACCGGCGCGAACGCCATTCGGCCCGTCAGACAGAGCGCCACTGAGGAGCGGGCCGACGCATTGCCCAATCCCAAATGCAATAGTCAGCGCTGCTATCGCTGCTGTCCAAGCGTGCGGCTTGGCTGCCTTCCGCGCGAATGAGGTGACTGCGGCGATGACCGCGAGTACTGACCCTCCAAAGAGGATGGAGGAGAGATAGGCGCTTGTTGGTCCGTGCCAGATCAGTGGCAACGCCGCACCGGCAGCGACTGTCGCGATTGTTGCGCTTGCTCCCCAGCCGCCTTTCAGGCGAGCGAGGATGGGTCCCCACGCGAACGCGGCGACAACGGCCGCTAAACCTAAGATGGCCCAGAAGGCGGTAATCGATCCGCTATCGAACCCCTCATTAGCGCGCAAGTACGCAACGATAAATGTGGCATAGGCGATATATCCGGCGCCAAACAGCGCGTACGATAGTAGTTTGGGTGCCATAAAGCGGGCCGACCAGCCGCCACGGGCCATATGAACCTTATAGGAAGGTTCGGATGTGCGACTTAGAACCAGTGATCCGCAAATGGTCGCAGCTAAGCCTAATGCGCCAAGCGCCAACCAGCCTCCCCGCCATCCCATGCCGGAAAGAAGTGGAGGGACTGCGAGAGCCGAGGCTGTAATGCCAATACCTGCCCCGGCAAAGTAGATGCCCAACATCGTAGGCGCGCGCGATCGAGAGCCCCCTGAGGCTGCCGCAGATGTGAGCCCTGCGCCAGCGACAAAAGCCACCGCTCCTGCAAGTCCGGAGACCGCTCTTAGGAGAAGCAAACTCGTAAAGTCAGCGGTGAGACCGGACCCGCCTATCGCCGCTGACGTCAGGAGCAGGCCTAACGAAAATGCAGCTTTATCGCCTACGCGACGGCCAATATGGGCAGCCACGAGGGCCCCGATCAGATATCCAGCCGCGTTGGCGGTGTTCATCGCGCCGGAGTCGGCAAAGCTCCAGCCGAGATCTGCTCTCATCGATGGAAGCAACAGCGCGTAAGCGAACCGAGCGAGCCCAAGCGCAATGGCCGGGCCCATCGAAAGCCCGAAAATGACCCAGATCGGCGTCAAAACTTGCTTCGCTTCGTGGTGCAGCGGCGCTTCCGAGCCACCGTGCCCCGTCGCCGCGCCCTCGCGTGTCCTACCGCCGGGCTGACGTTCGTCGCCCCGTAACTTCTGATGCGTACCCACGTCTCGGCCTGCTTTCAAAGATTATGCTTTTACGCCTTCGATCATTGCTCTCCCCTCGACGCGAGGGGCCTATTGAAAAGCTTCAGGAAGTTGCGGGCTTTCAGCGATACCGCGCAGCGTCTCGCGCAAGAAAACCAATTGACTATCCCCGAAGAAATGCTCGAATTTTTCATGAGCGCCGGCCCAATAGCGTCGTCCGCGGACCACTTTATCTTTGCCGGCCTTTGTCAACTTGACGGGCCGACGGCGCCCATCGCGCTTGTCATGGCCCAGGTCGATGAGACCGTCGCGTTCAAGCGGTCGAAGTGTTTGGCCGAGCGCGGACCGCTCCATGGTCAGGATCTCAGCCAGCTCACCAACCGTTGGAGGATCGGCCGATCGCCGTTCCAGTTCCGAGAGGACGTGAAATTGCGTGACGCGCAAGCCAGTCGGCACCATCGCCTCGTCATACAGCTGCGTCAGTCGACGAGTGGCGGCGCGCATCGCGGCCACGATGCACGGGCTATCTGAGCGAAATGATTGTTTCACGTCGCGGTTCTCCGTCATGCACGCCCGGCCTACTCGGCTCGGGTCGCTGCACTTGCTCTCAATCAGGAAAATATGGGGGTATCCCCATTTTCTATGGGGACATGTAGGGGGATATCCCCATACTTCAAGTCACTAATGTTTGAATAGCGGGAAGCCGGTTGTGAAGGGGATCGTAACCGGCGCTAAGGAGGAGCACGGAACTTCGACACGGGAAGTCTGATCTTAATGCCGAAGTTTCAAGGCGGCGTTGCGGTCGAAGCGCTTGCCGCGCAAGGGATCAAGGTCGTCATCGACTGGCGACGCGGGAATGCGACCGCAAGGCGGCAACTGCCGATTAAAGTGCCCTCGCAGGAGGTAGGCGCATGCCCTAGGACGAACGCGGATGATTGTCTTCCCCCTGCGTCCTCTCTTAAGGCGGCGCGACCCCCCCCCCCCCCCCCCCCCCCCTCTCACCCCCCCCCCCCCCACCCCCCCCCCCCCCCCCCCCCCCCCCCCCCCCCCCCCCCCCCCACGGACGAACGCGGATGATCGTCTTCCCCTTGATCCGCTTGGCCTTGATCCGCTTGGTCGGGTTGAAGGCGGCGACGGCGTCGTCGAGGGTCGATACTTTGCCGATGTTCGTCCGCAGCCGTCCGTCCCGCACCCGCCGGACGATCTCGCTCAGTTGGGCACGATCGGACACGACAACGAAGTCGACCGCCCGGCCGTCGGCGGGCCGTGCCTCGGTCGGGCCGGCGATGGTCACCAGCGTTCCTCCGGCTCGGATCAGGCCTGCGGACCGTTTCGCGATGTCTCCGCCGAGGACATCGAAAACCAGATCAACTCCGCCGACGTCTTCCAGGACGTCGTTCTCGAGGTCGACGAACTCCTGCGCGCCGAAGTCGATCGCCGTCTGATGGTGGGCAGCGCGTCCGGTACCGATGACGTAGGCGCCGGACTCACGTGCGAGCTGGGTTACCATCGAACCGACTGCGCCGGCCGCGCCGTGCACGAGGACGCTCTGCCCCGCCTGAAGGCGGCCGTGCTCGAACAGTCCCTGCCACGCGGTCAGGCCCGGCATCGCCACGCTCGCGCCCACCGTGAAGTCGACATCGCCCGGCAGCGGCGCGAGGTTGCGTGCCTCGACGGCCACATACTCCGCCAGGGTACCGCCACGATACAAGTCCGTGAGGCCGAACACCCGCTGTCCCACCGACAGCCCTCTCGTGCCATAGCCAAGGGCGGTGACCACTCCAGCCAGCTCTTGCCCGGGAATCACCGGAGTCCGGTCACGGCCGAGGCGATCGGTCCACGTCGAGGGCCACGTCAGCTCATCCCAGGTGAATCCCGACGCATGAACCTGAACGATGACATCGTTTATCGCTGCGTGCGGCTCGGGCCGCTCCACCAGCTTCATCCCGGCCGTTCCCGCCGCCTGGTCCGTTACCACGATTGCCTTCATGGTAATTTTCTCCTCGGTCATTTGTCCCTTTGCTGGAAATGTTGCAGCGTTGGAAAGCTTGGGGCCATGATGCTGTCCCGTTTTTCCCGACGGTGGCGCTTCACCGTGAATGCGTCCGTCGCGAACTCGACGCGCTTTACGCAATGCACCTCCATGCTTTCAGGTACGATACGGAGGCTGTCGTCGCGCAAATCGCCGTCCCGCCGGTCAAGAGGCATTGCTTGCGCAGTTGGTGCGATGTCCGGCGATTCGAGCTCTTGCTCGTTGTTATCAAGCTGCTTGTGTAACGGTGGAACGTTCTCAAGCACCTCGTAATCTTCCACCCAGCCAACCTCTGCCCAACGGCCGGTACTCGCGCTGATCTCTGTTCCCTCCGGAATGTTCATCGTCTCGACACGGGCTGCCTTGTGAAAAAGGATGACGTTAGGAGCGCCTCCGGCGGCCTGCACTGACGGAAAAATGATGCCGTCAATCGGCACCGAAGCCTCTGTCGCAAGAAAATCGGCTACGGCCTGCGTTGCGAGGTATGCGAGCGGTTCGTCATCGGGCATTACCGGCCGCGAGATACGCCCACTCAGCGACCGGAGGAACACGGCTAAGCGGAGATCAAAAAAACTTCCAGTGACGCGGATATCACTGAGGACGGTCAAATCGAACAATCGAAGTTTTCTGATGATTTCGAATTGGGCCACCGCAATCTGACTACCAACAGGTGGGCGCACCTCGGCAATAGCTGCTTGCTGATTACTTGCGCCGTAGAAAACCGAAATGCCACGCGCGTTCATCGGACCGGCCGCCGCCAAGGATGCTGGCGGGGAGCCGAGGTGGATGTCCGGTCTACCGAGTGCGGCCTCGAGTTGGTCGTCAGATTGGAAGGCCCGAGCGCGATAGAGGATATGAAAGTCAGTTCCGGGACCCGCATCCACCACGAGTGAGCGGCCGTTGCGCGTTTGCAGCTCGCCAATACCATCGAAGAGTGATGTCAGATAGTTTACGGCTGTCTGACTGCAAAAGCGCGCCTCGGTCTTGAGTGAATTCTCGAAGCTGCGCCAATCCATCAGTCGATTCATCTGCGTTTTCCTTAGGAAGCATCGAGCTCCGCCGAGCGACAACGCCGGATAGTCGGCTGACGCGATCACGCCTTCCGCTTTAGTCAGCCCTGCCACAAGAGATTGAAGTTGCATCAGCGCTCTCGTTGGTCACGGCGGATAGATGCGCTGCGCCTGATTATAAAACAGTACCAAGATCGGCGATTTCGGCTGTACCATCGCGCGATGGCTGATCTCTCCATCCAACTCGATCGTGCCAGAAGGATCCCGCTGGCTACCCAGATTTATTCGGCGATCCGAGAGGGCATCGAGAACGGGCGGCTCGCCTCTGGCGCGCGGTTACCCTCTTGGCGCGATCTGGCTACGCAGCTCGGCGTCTCCCGCGGCACCGTCCGTGTGGCCTACGAACGTCTCATGGCGGAGCAATTCGCGATCAGTCTCGGGCCAGCAGGAACTCGTGTGGCCGAGCGTCCGTCCTCAATGCCCCACTGGTCGCCGGAAGCGCCGCCTCTGCCGGAGCTCTTCTATTACGGGTTCGGAAACGCACCGCTGGCATTTCAGATGGGCGTGCCCTCTCAAGACGCCTTCCCGTTCAAGCTGTGGTCACGCATCCTAACTCGTGAAACCCGACGGGCTGCGGCGGCGCCGGTGGCGTATCCGGATCCGCGTGGCGATCCGGAATTGCGAAAGGAGGTTGCGGCTTACTTAGGGGTGGCCCGCGGCATTCGGTGCAGTCCCTCTCAGGTGCTCGTAACCGGCGGATTCTCCGGTGCACTCGGTCTGGTGATCCGAGGGCTTCAGCTTGGAACGACGGGAGCGTGGATCGAGGATCCAGGCTTTCCGCTCACCCGTACCGCACTGGGCCTGGCTGGCATACCTGTCACAGCTGTCCCGGTCGATGCGGAAGGACTGGATGTTGCCGCTGGTGTCCGGACTGCCCCCGGAGCGAAATTGGCAGTTGTGACACCAGGCCAGCAGGCGCCGCTCGGGATGACGATGTCGCTGGAGCGGCGGCTTGCACTGCTCGCCTGGGCTCGGCGGACCGATGCCTGGATCATCGAGGACGATTACCTGAGCGAACTGCAGCTGGAAGGACGGGCGGCTCCGGCTCTCGCATCCCTCGATCATGGGGGACGGGTGCTGCACATCGGCAGTTTCAGCAAGACGATCAGCCCGACGCTGCGCCTGGGCTTCATGGTCGTTCCGCCGGAACTGGGTCGTCGGTTCGGTGAGCTGGCTGCTTGCCTGGCGCCGGCGCCGGCTGAGGCCGTGCAGCACGCTGTGGCGGAATTCCTGCGAGAAGGGCATTATCTTCGCCATCTGCGCCGCATGAAGCGGCTTTACGCCGCCCGACGGGAGATCCTGCTTCGTTGCCTGGGAGAGATCGCGTCAGATTCGATAAAGGTGCAAGCGACTGCTGGCCTGGCAGTGGTGATCCTGCTTCCCGAGTTTACGTCAGACGTGGACATCGCTTTGCGTGCCCTACCGTTGGGCATGGCGCCGACTCCCCTGTCACCATGGTACATGCAGCCTCCCAGGCAGCAGGGACTTCTGCTCTGCGTGACCAACCCCAATGAACGGCGACTACCGGTGGACTGTCGCCGGCTGCTGGAGTTGGCGCGATAGCGCGCATGGAAGCAGACAGGCACGCGCGGCCCGACCTGAGGCGGTTCCGGCGGCCTTTTTCATGATCTGGATTTCCGATCAGGCCATTTTTGCTGCACTGCAAACTCGGCCATGCTGCTATGCAAACAAAGCAGTTGTTTCTGGTATCTGGTATACATAGTTTGCTCCTCAGAACGCAGCGCACCGCTGCCCGACCTTTAAGGGGACAAAAATGTCCGATACCACCTCATTTCGCCTGACCGCCTCCAGCACCCTGTTCGGCCGCCTGATGGCGACCATCGACCGCCTGCTGATGGCAAGCGCCAAGATCGCGATCCGCAACGGCGACCTTCCGCGCATCGGGCTCTAACTCCACGCGGTACAGCGTTTCAGGCATTTCTGCTTTCGATTCTGCACTCCTCCCAAACTCCAATGGCCTCGATGTTCGAGGCCATTTTTTTTCGTTGCATCTCTCCCTGCATCGAACTTCACGCGCAAATAACGTAGTCCAAAAGTCGTGCGTCATTTGCGCGCTGCGCGCTTCTGTCACTTTGAGCCTTGGCATATCGAATACAAGATCGCCCCCGCTGCGCTCGCAATGGAACCAGAAGCGCCGGGGAGGATCTATGACGGAGATGGTGCAGGCAACGGCCCCAGCGGCCGCGCGTGTTAGTGACGCGTTTCGATGGACACAGCTGGCGATCGGCGTCGCCGCCATGGTGATGATCGCCAATTACCAATATGGCTGGACTTTCTTTGTCCCCGATATCCAGAAACAATTCGGCTGGGACCGCGCCTCGATTCAGTTGGCGTTCACGCTCTTTGTGCTGTTCGAAACCTGGCTGGTGCCGATCGAAGGCTGGTTCGTCGACAAATACGGCCCGCGTCTCGTCGTTCTCGTCGGCGGTATCCTTTGCGCGATCGGCTGGGCGATCAACGCGCGCGCCACCACGCTCAACGGTTACTATCTCGGGATGATCGTGGCGGGGATCGGCGCCGGCGCCGTCTACGGCACCTGCGTCGGCAACGCGCTGAAATGGTTTCCTGACAAGCGTGGCCTCGCCGCGGGAATCACCGCGGCCGGATTCGGTGCAGGCTCGGCGCTGACGGTCGCGCCGATACAGGCCATGATCAAGGATTCCGGCTTCCAGAGCACTTTCCTGTACTTCGGTCTGGGACAGGGCATCATCATCGTGATGCTCTCCTTCTTCCTGCTCGCGCCGAGACCGGGACAGGTGCCTGCGGTAATGGGCAATGCCAACGTGATCCAGAGCCGCCGCAACTATCTGCCGACGGAAGTCCTGCGTGAGCCGATCTTCTGGCTGATGTACTTCATGTTCGTGATCGTGGGCGCCGGCGGATTGATGGTGACGGCCAATCTGAAACCGATCGCCGTAGACTGGAAGGTCGACAGCGTTCCGGTCACCCTGGTCGGAATGACCATGACGGCGGTAACATTCGCGGCCACCATCGATCGAGTCCTCAACGGACTGACGCGGCCTTTCTTCGGCTGGATCTCCGACATGATCGGCCGCGAGAACACGATGTTCATCGCCTTCGGGCTTGAAGGCGTCGGCATCTGGGCGCTGTACATGTTCGGCCACGATCCGGTCTGGTTCGTGATCCTGTCAGGCCTCGTGTTCTTTGCCTGGGGTGAAATCTATTCCCTGTTCCCGTCGACCTGCACCGACACGTTCGGTTCGAAATTCGCAACCACCAATGCGGGCCTGCTGTACACCGCCAAAGGCACCGCAGCGCTTCTGGTGCCGATCGCGAACTACATGCAGCAGTCCTCCGGCACTTGGGACCGTGTCTTCATCATCGCAGCCGGCGCCAATATTCTCGCTTCGCTGCTCGCCATCGTTGTCTTGAAACCGTGGCGAAGACGCGTGGTAGCGGCGGCGACCGCAACCGCATAAGCCAAGTCAGTTCGTTTGTGAGGTAGCGCCGGCTCCCAGGGGCCGGCGCTTTTTCGTGCGCTCCGCCGCAAACTCAGGGTTGCCGAACCGCCGGTTGAACCCGGAGATATTGACCGAATTGCCTAGCCAATATGCCGCGCCGCAACAGAAGAAGCGCTTGCATGTTGGAATATAATATACCAACTTTCGCCCGACGCTCGCGACTATAAGTCACAACTTTGCGACACTAGGTCACAATCAAAGAGCGCACTCGGGAGGATCTATGGTTTCCAGCACAAACACCGCCGCTCCTGCGGCACCTTTGTCCGGCAGCTTCCGCTGGCTGCAGCTGGCGATGGGCATCGTCTGCATGGCGATGATCGCCAACCTGCAATATGGCTGGACACTGTTCGTCGACCCGATCGACGCGAAATATCACTGGGGCCGCGCGGCGATCCAGTTGGCCTTCACGCTGTTCGTGGTGACGGAAACCTGGCTGGTTCCGGTCGAGGCCTGGTTCGTCGACAAATACGGTCCTCGTGTCGTCATCATGTTCGGCGGCGTCATGATCGCCCTCGCCTGGATCCTCAACTCCTATGCCAACTCGCTGGTGATACTTTATGCCGCGGCGATCGTCGGCGGCATCGGCGCGGGCTCGGTCTACGGCACCTGCGTCGGCAACGCGCTGAAATGGTTTCCGGACCGCCGCGGTCTTGCCGCGGGCGCTACCGCCGCCGGCTTCGGCGCGGGCGCCGCGATCACGGTGGTGCCGATCGCCAACATGATTGCCGCGAGCGGCTATCAACACGCCTTCCTCACCTTCGGCATCGGCCAGGGCGTGATCGTCTTCGTGATCGCGTTCTTCCTGCGCCAGCCGTTGCAGGCGATGCCGGCGAAAAAGAAACAGCTCAATCTGCCGCAGACCAAGGTCGACTTCACGCCGCCGCAGGTGCTGCGCAGCCCGATCTTCTGGGTGATGTATCTGGTGTTCGTGATGGTCGCCGCCGGCGGCTTGATGACGGCCGCCCAGATCGCGCCGATCGCGCACGACTTCAAGATCGCCAATGAACCGGTCGGCATCCTGGGCTTCCAGATGGCCGCGCTGACCTTTGCGATCTCGCTCGACCGCATCTTCGACGGCTTCGGCCGCCCGTTCTTCGGCTGGGTGTCCGACACGATCGGCCGCGAGCACACCATGTTCATCGCGTTCGGAACCGCGGCGCTGATGCTGCTGACGCTGTCGGTCTACGGTCATATCCCGATCGTGTTCGTGCTGGCGACGGCGGTGTATTTCGGGGTGTTCGGCGAGATCTACAGCCTGTTCCCCGCAACCTCCGGCGACACCTTCGGTGTGAAGTTTGCCACCACCAATAACGGCATGCTCTACACCGCCAAGGGTACCGCCTCGCTGCTGGTGCCGCTGGCGAGCATCATCGCCTCCAGCTACGGCTGGCAGGCGGTGTTCGTCGTCGCGGTTGCCCTCAACGCGACGGCGGCGCTGATGGCGATCTTCGTGATCAAGCCGATGCGGCGCGCCTTCATCTTGGGCCACGAGGCTCCCGCCGAGGCTGGCGCCCGCGACGCCAAGCCGGCCTGATATCGGGCACATCAAGTTCGAAGAGGCGCACTCCGGTGCGCCTCTTTTTTTGCCTGAGCTAATTGGGATACCAGATACCAATGACGCACTACCGAAGGCTCATCACCGGGCCGGTTTCCGTTCGGCCCAAAGCTGTCCTTGTCAAAGAACGTCAATATTACTGCCCATTTCTTTAATCATGAGATCGGTTGATTTCCGCCAAGACCGAATTGACAATTGGAATAATGTATACCAGAGTTACGTCATTGAAGAGACCCTTTGGTTGACATGGAGGTTGCGATGAAAGTCGGAGACATCCTGCGCAAGAAGACAGCGCGCGTTGCGACGGTTCGCATGAACGAGACCGTGGCTATCGCCGCCAAATTGATGCGCACCAGCAATATCAGCGCGCTCGTGGTCAAGGACGTGGTGCGGACCGAGGGCAACACCGCGGTCGGCATGTTTACCGAGCGCGACGTCGTGCGCGCCATCGCCGAACACGGCGCGGCCGGCGTCAATCTGAAGGTCTCGCAGCTGATTTCAGTGCAGCAGCTGGTCTCTTGCAGTTCCTTGGACACGCTCGAACATGCGCGGCACCTGATGAACATGAATCACATCCGGCATTTGCCCGTGATCGACAATTACAGCCTGATCGGCGTCGTCAGCATCCGCGACATCTCGACCGCGTTCGACGAAGTGGTCAACGCCGAGCGATCGGTCGCCTGAAAAGCTAATTCCGGTCCAGCACGACCAGCCGGCTTTGAGCCATCGCTCGAAGCCGAACGCTGATCGCTGTTCAAAATTTTAGATCACTCTCATTCGCACTCTGGTCGGAAAGATCTCATGAAAGTCTGCATCTACGGCGCCGGCGCGATCGGCGGATATATCGGTGTGCAGCTGGCGCGCGCAGGCGCCGATGTCAGCCTGGTGGCGCGCGGCGCGCATCTGGCGGCGATGCGCGACAACGGGCTCAAGCTTTTGATCGGCGACCAGACCCATGTGGTGCGGCCGCGCTGCACCGATGATCCCAGTGAGCTCGGCCCGCAGGATTTCGTCATCGTCTGCCTGAAGGCGCATTCCATCACCGGCGCGATCGAGGCGATGCGGCCCCTGCTCGGCTCCCACACCCGCATCGTCACCGCGGTCAACGGCATTCCCTATTGGTATTTCTACAAGCATGGCGGACGCCACGAGGGCTCGACCTTGGAGAGCATCGATCCTGGGGCACGGCAATGGAACGAACTCGGCCCCGAGCGCGCCATCGGCTGCATCGTCTATCCCGCCACCGAGATCGAGGCCCCCGGCGTGATCCGCCATGTCTATGGCGATCGCTTTCCGATCGGCGAACCGTCAGGCGAAACCAGCGCCGACGTCACGCGGCTGTCGGCGCTGTTCACCGCTGGCGGCATGCAGGCCCCGGTGCTGGATCGAATTCGCGACGAGATCTGGCTCAAGCTGTGGGGCAATGTCTGCCTCAATCCGATCAGCGCGCTGACGCACGCCACGCTCGACGTGATCTGCTCGGATCCGGCGACACGCGCGCTGTCCAAGGCGATCATGCTGGAGACGCAAGCGATCGCCGAAACTTTTGGCGTCAAGTTCCGCGTCGATGTCGAGCGGCGGATCGAAGGCGCCCGCAAGGTCGGCGCGCACAAGACCTCGATGCTGCAGGACCTCGAGCGCGGCCGCCCGATGGAAATCGATCCGCTGGTGTCGGTGGTGCAGGAAATGGGACGCCTGACGCAGATTCCGACGCCGGCGCTCGACGCCGTGATGGCGCTGGTCGCGCAGCGCGCCTCAATCGCCGGGCTCTATCAGGGAATTGTCCGCCCTGCGGAAACAAAAGCCGCTGCTTTTGCATGATGGCACTGTGATGCCTGCCGCCCTGCCCGGTAGACTTTTGCCGGACAGAACGGCATCCTGCTCCCTGAAAAACCACAAAGCCGGCGCGCAACGATCCGCCGCGGCTTTAAGGAAACATTCAGGGGGCGACCATGATCAAAACGCGCTTTACCGAACTCGTCGGCGTCGAGCACCCGATCGTGCAAGGCGGCATGCAATGGGTCGGCCGCGCTGAGCTGGTCGCCGCCGTCGCCAATGCCGGCGCGCTCGGCCTGATCACCGCGCTGACCCAGCCGACGCCGGAGGACCTCACCAAGGAAATCGCGCGCTGCCGCGATCTCACCGACAAGCCGTTCGGCGTCAACCTCACCATCCTGCCCTCGATCAAGCCGCCGCCTTACGCGGAATATCGCCAGGCCATCATCGAGGCCGGCATCAAGATCGTCGAGACCGCCGGCAACAAGCCGCAGGAACACGTCACCGAATTCAAGAAGCACGGCATCAAGGTGATCCACAAATGCACCAGCGTGCGCCACGCGCTGTCGGCGGAGCGCATGGGCGTCGACGCGATCTCGATCGACGGTTTTGAGTGCGCCGGCCATCCCGGCGAGGACGACACGCCCGGCCTGATCCTGATCCCGGCCGCCGCCGACAAGGTCAAGATACCGATGATCGCCTCCGGCGGTTTTGGCGACGGCCGCGGCCTGGTGGCAGCACTGGCGCTCGGCGCCGAGGGCATCAACATGGGCACGCGCTTCATGTGCACCAAGGAGAGCCCGATCCATCAGCTGGTGAAGGAAAAGATCGTCGCCAATGACGAGCGCGAGACCGAGCTGATTTTCCGCACCATGCGCAACACCTCGCGGGTCGCCAGGAACGCGATCTCGACAAAGGTGGTCGCGATGGAAAAGGAAGGCGCCAAGTTCGAGGACGTGCGCGAACTGGTGGCCGGCGCGCGCGGCAAGATGGTGTATGCCTCAGGCGATGCCGATGAAGGCATCTGGTCGGCCGGACAGGTGCAGGGCCTGATCCACGATATCCCGACTTGCGCCGAGCTGGTGTCGCGGATTATGCGTGACGCCGAAGCCATCATCCGCAGCCGCTTCGAAGCCATGCTGTCCGGCGGCCGCCAGCAAGCCGCCGAATAATCATCTTCCCTGCCCTCAAACCGAGAACAAGAAAATGAAAGCTTTTGTCTACGGCGCCAACGGCGCTGAGATCACCGACGTCGCAAAACCCTCGCCGAAGGGCACGCAAGTGCTGGTTCGCGTTCGCGCCTGCGGCCTCAATCGCGCCGATCTCGGCATGACCAAGGGCCACGCCCATGGCAGCGCCGGCGGCGTCGGCACGGTGCTGGGCATGGAATGGGCCGGCGAGATCGCCGAACTCGGCCCGACGCCAAGGGCGTCAAGGTCGGCGAACGCGTGATGGGCTCCGGTGGTGCCGCGTTCGCCGAATACACGCTGGCCGATCACGGCCGGCTGTTTCGGATTCCCGGCAATTCCAACATGAATTTCGAGGAAGCCGCCACGTTGCCGGTGGCGCTCGCGACCATGCACAACGCCGTCGTCACCAACGGCGCGTTGCAGCCCGGGACAGACCGTGCTGATCCAGGGCGCCAGCTCCGGCGTCGGCCTGATGGCGATGCAGATCGCAAAACTGAAGGGCGCGAAAATCGTGATCGGGTCATCGACCGATCCGATGCGGCGCGGACGCTTGAAGGAATTCGGCGCCGACCTCGCGGTGGATTCGTCCGATCCCGGCTGGGTCGAGCAGGTGCTGAAAGCCACCAATGGCGAAGGCGTCGACCTGATCGTCGATCAGGTCTCGGGCAAGGTCGCCAACCAGAACCTCAAGGCCACCAAGGTCAAGGGCCGCATCGTCAATGTCGGCCGGCTCGGCGGCACCCATGGCGATTTCAATTTCGACCTGCACGCCGCGCGCCGCATCAACTACATCGGCGTCACCTTCCGCACCCGCTCGATCGAGGAGATCCGCGAGATCTTTGCCGAGGTGCAGAAGGACATCTGGCCCGCGGTGGAATTGCGAAAACTGCAACTGCCGATCGACAAGGTGTTTGCCTTCGACGACATCGGCAAGGCGTTCGACCGCATGGAAGCCAACCAGCACCTCGGCAAGATCGTAGTGACGCTGTAGGAAGCGCGGCGTTCGCTAACGTTCGTCGTCATGGCCGGGCTCGTCCCGGCCATCCACGTCTTCGCTGCCATAGTAGCAAAGACGTGGATGCCCGGGACAAGCCCGGGCATGACGAACTAAATAACTGCGCGAGATCCACAGCCCCCTCACGCCGCCTCTTCCAGAAAATCCGTGATCGCATCGCGGCTTGGCGTCAGGCCTTTCAACTGCAGCACGGCGCCGGCATTGCCGCGGTGATAGGTGCCGTGCAGGCAGACATGCTGGTGGTGGGATATTTGCTGTAATATTCTGAGCCAGTGATTTGAGTTTGCGCGAACCGCCACTGCGCCTTACTACCCCTTGGCCATCGCTTGATGGAGCGTGCGATGATCTGGACCTCAACCAATCTTGTTATTCAGATTGTTGCGGGCGTTGTCGGCGCGCATTTTGCGGCAACCGCCGCGCGCGAGCATGGCTTCGGATTTGTCGGTCATACCCTCGCCGGCGCCATCGGCGGCGCCCTCAGCGGCTATTTCCTGCAGACGCTCGCGGTCACCCTGGTCACGGCCAGCGGCAGCCTCAACGAGATTGGCGCGGTCGACAACGCGGTTCTGCAAGGCCTCGCCGGCATAGCGGCGGGCGGATGCCTGATGCTGGCGGTAGGTTTTATCAAGCACAGCGTGGATCATCGCGGCGCCTAGAACGGCGACGCCGTCGAGCCATCTAGGCGGTTCGCGCATCACCAGCTCCGGCCGCCCAAAACCCGTCGCTCCACCGGCTGCTCCTTCTTGAGCCGGTCGCGCTGCGCGCAGAGATCGTCGATCTTGCTGTGCATCCGGCCCAGCAGCAGCTCGGCCGACGCCGTGGAGATCCCCGCCCGCTGAAGCTGCAGGATCTCCTTGCGCTGGCGCCCGACCTGAACGCGCATGTGTTCGATTTCCCGTCTAACGAAGTCGAGGTCTGGCATCTTCCCCTCCTGAAAGACCACGACTATTATAGAACAAAACACGAACAAAATTCAAGCCGCTAGGGATAGGTGCCCTGCCCCTGGAACACCCCAAACGGCTCGAACGTTGGCCCGGACAAGGAGCAGGCGATGTCGAGAGAGCAACTGGAAAGACAGGCCGACCGGGCCGACAACCTCGCGGACCAGACGGTGGACGAGGACGTGAAGGAAAACCTCAGGGCCGCGGCGAAGGAGTATCGGGAGAAGGCGAAGCAGGAGGAGTGAGTGGAAGCGCCGGTCATCCGTCGCGAAGTCTGGATACGACGACAGTGCACTCAACTAATTTCTGCGAAGACACAGTCAAGGCGTGTGCACGCCCTCACCGCACCTGCCTCACTCAAAGCGCGGAACAGCGCCGCCGAGGCGCGATGTGACTACTCCGCCATTGTCATTGCAATAATTCACGAATTCCTGTCGCTCACGGAAACGATTGACCATTACCTGTCAGGACGCTTCGCGCTTAAGGACGCTCGCTGCGACCTGACATCGGCGCGAATTGGATCGATCGATATTCGGCAAACCTTGCTCGGACATTTAGATGGAAATTGTTGTGGCTTTCTGAGAGAATTCACGCTGATATGCGACTAGCCGTATCCAGAATCCGGGTGGACCTCGCTCAAGGAGACCACAATGAGAAGTGGATTGATACGCCTGACGTTTGCGTTCTCGATTATTCCAGTCGTTGCGAATGCGCAGCTAACCATCGATATGGGCAGCATAACATGCGGCCAATATCTCGCTATGCCGTCGTCACAGTCGGATAATTTCTCCTCCTGGATGAGCGGCTGGTTCAGTTATCAAAGCAACAAGACCTATGTGGACCTGGTTGCGCATCAGAAAAACATCGCAAACGTGAAAGAGTGGTGCAAATACCATCAGAGCGAGAGTGTCATGACCGGCTTGAAAAAGGCTGTTGTCGTTGATTGACGGCTTGGAAATCGGAGGGTTGCTATGAGATACGGGGCCTTTGTCGTCGCCGTGGTTTTGTTAGCTGCGGCCTCAGCGCCGGCTACCGCTCAGATCAAGCTGGACATGAACCAGATCACTTGCGGGGATTGGCTGGGGTACGGCCCGGCGGACCGGGATTTCGTCAGATTTTTCATGAGCGGCTACTACAACGCGGCAGCAAACAATAATGTCCTGGACTACAGCCGCCTGCAAAAAAATTCCGCGAAGGTTATGGCCTATTGCAAAAAGCGAAAATCCGACACCCTGCCGACCGCCATCAAAAAAAGCGCGAGCTAGGCTTTCCGCGTTCTGAATTTGCGCCTTCGCGCCTCAAACAAAAGTCAAAACAGGACAGGCGGAAATATCCGTCCGCCTCATTCGTCCCGATTGCTGGTCCATTACGATGTAGCGGAGGGATATAATGGATCGTCATAAATTGGCGATGATTTTGTCCGTCCTTTACATTACGGCGACAACGACAACGCTCGCGAACGCCCAGGAAGCGGCATTTTCAGAAAGCGAGCGCCGTGGCCTTGCGACCTGCTTGTCTAAATGCCCCGATGGCGACAAGGCATGCAACAACCGGTGTATCTCGCAAGCTCAAACCAAGGGCCGTATGTGGGCCGACGATGTGCGCGCTTGCATCAGGGATTGCCGGGTAGGCACCCGAGTGCCGATAGATAAGATATTTGGTTGTATAACGGACTGCCGCCTTGATCGAATCGTCCGGTAGGGGCGATTCACTCACGCCGGATGCGGTGGTCATCCCGTGACATTCTTCAGTAACCACAGCCGAAAATTGGCAGTTGAGTAGATCCGGAATGTCTACTCTTTAGGCAGCTGTGTCATTTTCGATACAGCATCAGGCCGCGAACTGGGCCATACCCCGCGTGGGTTGCAATTTTGCTAGGGGCACTGCTACCAATGAAAAAACTCTTTTTGGCTTCCGTTGCGCTGATTGCGCTTTCGACGGTTGCATCCGCCGCTGATCTCGCCGCTCGCCAGTACACCAAGGCGCCGCCGATGGATCCCGGCATCAACTGGACCGGTTTCTATATCGGCGCGATGGGCGGCTACGGCTGGTCCGATCATGGCCGCGTCACCGTCGGCGGCGTGGCATTCGCCGGCAGCGGCAGCGACATCAACGGCGGATTTGGCGGCGGCACCATCGGCTATAACTGGCAGGCGGGCAGCCCGTGGGTGTTCGGCCTTGAAGCCGATGTCGCCGGCGCCGACATCTCCGACTCCGAGAGCTCGCTCGGCGTCACGCTGACGGACAAGATCGATGCCTTCGGGTCCGTCACCGGCCGCATCGGTTATGCCGTGGGCCCGACGCTGTTCTATGCCAAGGGTGGCTATGCCTGGGCTGACAACAAGATGTCGGCTGCGGTTGCCGGCTTTGGCACCGTGTTCTCCGAAAGCCATGTCCACTCCGGCTATACGGTCGGCGGCGGTCTCGAATACATGTTCGCCCCGAACTGGTCAGCCAAGGCTGAATACATGTATGCCGACTACGGCAACCAAACCTACCTCGCAACCTTCGTGCCCGGCGGCGTTGGCTTCGGCGCAGCCTTCCACACCGTCAAGGCCGGCATCAACTATCACTTCGGAAACCCGGCGGTCGCCAGGTACTGAGACTTAGCTAATCTCCAGCTTACTCAAGGCCCCGGCATCGTCCGGGGCCTTTTTTCGTATTCGCTGCTAGCCAGCAATTAATGGATATCCTTCGCTGTATCGATCCCGCGCCTGCCAAGACAGCGATGAGTCATCAGTACGCCGTCACCAAAATTTCCTGTCGGACCTTGGTCTAAAGGCCAAGAACTAATCCCCAGAACTACGATGTGCCGCAGTGCACGTGGCCTTGCTCTCGCTTTCCGGTTTGCGCTTTGTATGCCAGCGGGTCTGGGGGGTTAGTAAAATGCGTATTCTTGTGGCCGTGGCGCTTTGCGCCGCGCTGACGGGCTGTGTCACCAACAACGAAACGGTCGCTTTTCGGAGCTCTAATCCGAACCAGCAAACCATGATGCGCGACGGGCAACCGGCCCTGGTGTCCCGCCAGAAGAATTCGGTCGTGCTGGTACGACCGGCATCACGACAGCTTCAGGCAAATGGCCGGCCTGTCTTCGTCGTCGGCATCAATAATCTAAGCCGAACACCGCAGGACTTCCGGGTTTCTCAAGTTGAAGCCATGCAGCGCGTGGGTGAATCGGAATACCCCATGCAGATCGTCACGTTCGAGATGCTGCAGCAGGAGGAGAAAAACCGGCAGGTCGCCGCCGCGATTCTGACCGGCGTAGCAGGAGCCGCGAACGCGTATAGCGCGTCGAGGGCGGGCTACGGCACGTACACAACGCCCAACGGCAGAACTGGCACATTCTATAGTCCAACCGCCGCGGCGATCGCGCAAAACAATGCCGCCGTGGAGAACGGCAGCGATGATTGCCGCGACGATCGAGCGGGGCCAACAAAACATGGCGATGCTCGAGCAAGCCGTGATCAAGGACAACACCCTGATGCCCGGAGAATGGTACGGCGGCCAGCTTCACCTTGCGCCGCCAACCGATCAAGCGGGCGGTCAGAAGGTCTATTCCATCGTGATTGTTGTCGGCAGCGACCGGCATGTGATCGAGGTGGCTCAGGGTGCGGTGGGATCTTAGAGCGATAAGACAGGCGCTAATCAATGGATGACAAAGCCCACTACCGTTACTCTTCACTTCGCGAACGAATTGTTGAACATATCTTTGTCGGCGATGGCCCTGAGGGAAGGTGGTTCACGCCGCCCGCCAGCTTGATCCGAATGCCTTCATGCAGATCGGCGGCGCTAGCGAGGTGCGCATTTGAACGAGTACTTGATAGACGACGAACTGCCCGCAATATCTCGTGGGGTGGTTGATTTTGAGCCCTTCGCGAAACCCATCAGCGCCGCAAAGCCGCAATCGATGGGTATCGCTTCGCTCCACCCATCCTACGCGTTGACCAGCAAGAGCGTCTTCAATGCGTCAGCGTTTCTGCCTCATCTAAAGCGGGGCAGATCCGCTGAAGGCCCTTGATCTGGCGCAATGCCCCCCAGCACCGCCCACGTATTTTATGGAGGGGCAGGCGTTAGTGGAGAACGTCCATGAAGCAGATGAGTTTGAGGACATGTGCGCTTGCAACCTCGGCCTTCGCGTGCGCTACGTTGCTCTCGTTCAGCTGGTCTGAACAGCGCGGCGTCTCGCTGTCAGTCGAGAGCGCGCAGGCGCGGATCGGTCGCCCATTGACCCCCTTTAGCGTTGCCGGCGTTGCGCGTCGCAACTACCGGCGGGCTGCGTACGGCTACGGTGCCGGTGTGGTCGGTGCTGGTCTGGCGGCCGGCGCGATTGGGACGGCCGCGTACTATGGCGGCTACCCAGGCAGCTATTACGGCAGTTATGGCTACCCTGGCGGCTATTACAGCGGCTACGCCAACCGCAGTTACGTCACCGGCCGGCCAACGCTGATCCCGCGTTACTACGGTGGCTATGGCTCTTATGCCGCTGCCGGCTACCCAGCCAGCGATTATGGCGCGTATGGCGGCTATTACGGCGGCTACGCCAACCGCAGCTACGTTACCGGACGGCCAACGCTGTTTCCGCGCTACTATGGCGGCTGGGGCTGGTGAAACAGCACTATGACCACCGCCCCGAAGTAGTTCGCGCTAAATTGTCGTCAGCCGCACATGTCCGTGCGCAAGGCGGATATGCGCGGGGTGACTCTGTCGTATCGGGCTGATCAACGCCGCTGGCGCTCGGAGGGGCCATTGTTCAAAACTGCCCAACTCCGAGCGCAGTCGCATGCCACTTCGTTTTGAGCTGGAGGTATGCATCATGAATGCTTTAGACTAGCTCCACTCGCAGTGACCGGACTCCTGCTTGTCGCTGCATCAGCCGCCGATGCCAAGGGCTGCATTAAAGGCGCCGTCGCGGTGGCGTCGCTGGCCACTATGCCGGCCATGGCGTGGTGGGTGCCGCCGCCGGCCGCTACTATGGCCGCCCACGCACGAACCAACAGGCAAGACAACAGCGACAACCGCAGAACTGACAGATCCGATCACAATCATTTGCCGCACTTGCGGGCAGACTCCATAGAGATCATTATTGCGGGTAGCGTGTGTGTTGTCTGCATTCCACAAACCTTCGACCGCAACCGATGATGATTGGTCGGAACGTACCGCTCAAGCGAGAACTCATAGAACGAGGCGATCGAACAGTCTGCCACGTGCTGAGACGCACGAGTCCGCTTCTGGCCCAGGCTGTGTGAAAACTCCGACGCCACTACTGCCAGGCAGGCACAATACACTCCAACATCAGTAATGGCTGGGAATCGGCTGGCCTGCGCGTAGACCCTCGGTAGCATTCTTGGGCCGCGGCTGCGCCTTGGGGATCTTCGGCAAGTCTTCGTGGAGCTTCTTATAGGGGATGCTGTCGAGCAGATGCCGGATCAGGTTTAGCCGGGCGCGGCGCTTGTCGTCGGCCGGGACGATGTGCCAGGGCGCCCACGGCGTGTGGGTGGCCTCGATCATGCGTTGGTAGGCCGCCGTGTAGTCCCACCAGCGCCGCACCAATTCAGTGTCCATCGGGCTCAGCTTCCAATGCTTCATAGGGTCGTTGATCCTGGCCTCGAACCGGCGTCGTTGCTCCTCCTGGCTGACGTCAAGAAAGTACTTGAGCAGGATGATGCCGTTGTTGACGATCATCTCCTGCTCGACCAAGGGAACCATTTTCAGGAATTTTTCGTACTCCTCGTCGGTGCAGAAAGCCATTACCCGCTCGACCCCGGCCCGATTGTACCACGAGCGGTCGAAGAGGATGATCTCGCCCGCGGCTGGGAATTGCGCGATGTAGCGTTGGATGTAGACTTGGGTCTTCTGGCGGTCGGAGGGGGCAGGTAAGGCTATGTGCCGGAAGACGCGCGGGCTGGTGCGTGCGGTGATTCGGCTGATCACTCCCCCCTTACCCGCCGTGTCCCGGCCCTCGAAAACCACAATGACGCGCGCCCCCTTGTCTTTGACCCAAGTCTGCAGCCGGGTTAGCTCGACCTGAAGCTTTCCGAGTTCCTTCTCGAATTGCTTGCGGCTGATCTTGTCGGGCGCGTCCGGCGCCTCAACTACCTTCTGCTTCTTGTCTGTTCGACACCCGCCAATCCTCCCCGGCCAAGAAACATTGCTATTCGCGCCCTCACTCGGGGCCAAATCTGCCGGGGTGTATTGATCTATCTCAACGCTGCACCGCAATCAGCCGCCTTGGCCTCACGGATTCTCATCGGAAAGCCGGCGTGATCTCCCCCCGAAAAAGTACGGGCTTAATCGGCTCGGCTTTAGCTCCATTTCGGTCGGGGCGATATATCCGATGGCGGAATGGAGGCGGGTTCGATTGTAGAAGCCCTCGATGAAGGCGAAGATATCGCGCTGGTGCGGGAGCGTCGGGCGCGTGAGGGGCGCAGGGCGGATTTCCCGTGAGTGATCGACCTGCGCGCAGACGAACGGCGCTGATGCGGACGGTGAAGCCGTGTGGTCCCTGGCACCCATTGCTGGGGTCAAGTTGGGGATGGTGTGGCGAGCCCTACCGAAGTTACGGTGACAGTGCACTAAACCTATCACTGAAGTGCAAAAATTGTGCTCGCTTGTTTAGCGCGCCGTAATTCTCAATACACGGCATTTCCGAGCGCTTTGTTTGATCACAAACTTTCGCCAACGCTAGATAGACAGGCCGCAACTTGCGTGCAATCGTTTGCCTGTTAAAGCCGTGACAGCGAACCCGACAGCCTTGAAACCTCGATCATTGTTCAGTACTGATTTGACACATCGAACGGTTTATCGAATTGCAGCAAACGGTTGCTATTCGATGCCCGGCTTGAAGAATGTCAAAGGCTTGATCGATGGTTGTTTGGTCTCCTTTTCAATTCAACAGCGGACAGGAGCTGGCAAATCGGTTTGTCATCGCTCCGCTGACAACCAATTCTTCCAATGAAGATGGAACGGCCGCCGAAGACGAACTCGAATTTGTCCGGCGGCGTGCCGCCAGCGGATTTGGCGCAACTATTTCATCCGCCGCTTACGTCGAACAGGACGGGCGCTCGTGGCAGGGAATAGGTGTGACACATGATGGACATTTGTCCAGTCTCCACCGGCTCGCTGAGGCGATGCGTGCGGCAGGAGGTCTTGCGATTCTCCAGATCTATGATGGTGGCCGCATCGCAAAGCCCGAATTGATTGGCGAGCAATGCCTGCGTGCGGCTTCTGCGGTTGCATCGTTGCGTCCCGGAGCAAAGACGCCAAGGGCGATGACATCGGATGAAGTTGGAAACCTGATCGAAGATTTTCGAGAGGCCGCTTCCCTCGCCCGAAAAGCCGGTTTTGATGGCGTCGAGATCCACGGAGCCAACCACTACGCGGTTCATCAGTTCTTTTCACCTCGGGCCAATCATCGCACGGATGAGTGGGGTGGCACGCTTGCAAAGCGCATGAACTTTCCTCTCGCTGTCGCGCAGGCCGTTCGCGACGCACTCGGTCCAAAACTGATCGCAGGGTTTCGTATCACGCCATTCGAGGCCGAGCACGACGGTTATACGCTTGAGGACGCCAAACTGCTTTGCAGCGAACTCGCCAAATTGAATCTCGACTACATCTCCGTTTCGCTCGATGATTACCGGATGAGCCGGCCTATGGGGGAGACTCGTGTTTATAATGGTCCGGTCGAGAAGACTTATACTCCGGCGGAGAATCCCATCACGGCGTTTGCCCGCGTGATCGCGGGCCGCTGTGCGGTCATGGCAAGCGGAGGGATTAAAACCTGCCTTGATGCCGAGGGCGCGATCAAAATGGGAGCCGATCTGGTCGCCGTCGGACGCGCCGTGGTGGTTGATCCGGAGTGGCTTTCCAAAGTCCGAAGCAAGAGTGAAGCATCGATACTCGCGGGACTGCCGAACGATGAACGCGAGATAGCCCAAGGGTTAAGCATTCCTCCGCGGATGGTCGAATATCTGTTGAGCCGTCCAGGCTGGATCCCTCGCCTTTAGACCCAGTTCTTCAGATCCAGGTCTTCCCGGCTGCCGCTCCGATCGCGGCGATGGCTGCTTCCGTTCTCTCATTGAAGCGGTCTCGGTGACAGGGCACTTAATTTCCCATGTTCTCGCCCGCGTGACCGCGAGAGAGCCATGGAATTCGATGCTCGAAAAATCTAATTTGCGTAGGCAATTCAAGCTGATTTGCCCTGTCCAGTCCTCTCCGAAAAAACATTCCCCTTCCCTTCCGACCCAAATCACCGGCTTATCCGTCCCCGTCTCACCCCACACAAAGGGGCGTATCATGATCGTCACGAACGCGGGGTGGGATGCGGTGGACGCGGCAGCGTTGGGCGCGTGAGGGGTCGCAGGGCGGGTTTCCCGTGAGCGATCGACCTCTGCGCGCAGACGAACGGCGCTGATGCGGACGGTGAAGCCGTGTGGTCCTGGCACCCGTTGCTGGTGTCAAGTCGGCGATGGTGTGGCGAGCCCTACCGGGATGTGCCACACGGAATTCGCCGACGACGGTGACAAGACGAATTCGTCGCCGAGGAGAGCGCGGAGTAAACCGTTAAAACCATTGCGCAGGGAATGCCGGGTGTTCCGGTGACCTGTGGTGACTACCGTGTGCTTACTACCTTTTGCACACGGGCCGTGGGTGCAGCGGGCACCCGGCATTTCCCTGCGTCCCTTTTGGGATCGCCCTGCGCCCTTTCTGTTTTTTGGGCGGATCTAGCATCGATAACTCAGGCGCAGTGCGTTGTGAGAATGCGGAATTGTGTCCGGTCATCGCCTTTCAACGAGTCGTCCCTGCGAACGCAGGGACCCATAACCCCTGGCGTTTGTGTCGCGTAAGACCTCTACCCCATCATTCCAGACGATAGGACACAGCGTATGGGTCCCTGCGTTCGCAGGGACGACCTGCTGAGGGGCCGCCTCCTTGAATTCGGAACAATTCGCAACAATCCCGCTCCTGCAAATCACTCGCGTTAGCGCTTCTCCATCCGCACTTTGACCTGCCCTGTTCGGCTGCTAAAGCATCGCCATGAGCCAACACGTTCACACTCAAAAATCCCGCGTCGCGGCGATTTCGATTTTCGCCAGCGCCGGCATGGCGGCGGCGAAATTCGTCGTCGGCGTCGCGATCGGCAGTCTCGCGCTGATCTCCGAGGCGCTGCACTCCTCGGTCGATCTGGTGGCGACCATCATCACCTGGCTGGTGGTGCGGGTGTCCGACAAGCCGGCGGACGACGAACATCATTACGGCCACGGCAAGATGGAGAGCCTGTCGGCGCTCGGCGTGATCGCGATGCTGTATGTGCTGGCCGGCGGCATCCTGGTCGCGGCCTATGGCCGTTTGCGCGACGGCACGCCGCCGCCGACGCTGTCGGTGATCCCGTTCGTGGTGCTGCTGCTCGATATCGCCGTCAATCTGTGGCGCGCCTCTGCGCTGCATCGCACGGCGCGCGCCACCAAGAGCCAGGCGCTGGCCGCCGACGCGCTGCATTTTGCCTCCGACGTGCTCGGCTCGGTTGCCGTCATCGCCGGCCTCGCGCTGTCCGCGCTCGGCTATGCCTGGGGCGATGCGGCGGCCGCGATCGGCGTCGCATTGGTGATTTCGGTGCTCGGTTTGCGGCTGACGCGGTCCACCGTGGAGACCCTGCTCGATCGCGCCCCCGACGGCGTCGCCGAGAAAGCCACCGCCGCGATCAAGGCGCTGCCCGGTGTGGTCGATGTCGTGCGGTTGCGGGCCCGCATGGTCGGCCCCACCCACTTCATCGACGCCACCGTGCAGGTGCCGCGCACCTACCCGATCGATCGGGTCGAGGAGATCAAGCGGCAGGCGCAGGCCGCGGTCGCCGGCGCGCTCGGCGATGCCGACCTCACCTTCACCGCGGTGCCGGTGGCGCGCAACAATGAGAGCATCCGCGAACGCATCATGGTGATCGCGCGCAATTCGGGCCTCGCCATCCACCATGTCACGGTGCACGACCTCGGCGGCAAGCTCACCGTCAGCATCGACCTCGAAGTCGACGGCGAGATGGCGCTGATATCAGCCCACGACATCGCCCATGACTTCGAACGCCATATCCGCGACGAGTTCGGCGAGGACGTCGAGGTCGACACCCATATCGAGCCGCTGGAACCGGACTTGCCTGCCGGCACCGACGCCGCGCCCGAGCGGGTCGAGGCGATCAAGGCGGCGCTGACAGGTTTTGCCGCCAACGGCGCCATCCATGACGTCCACAATGTGCGGGTGCGCGACACCGAGGCTGGCGAGATCGTCAATTTCCATTGCCGCGCCGCCCCCTCGATGAGCGTGATCAAGGTGCATGAGAACGTCGACGAGATCGAGCGCGCGCTGCGCCGCGCGTTCCCGACCGTGAAGCGCGTCATCAGCCACGCCGAGCCGCCGCGCGCGTGAGGTGAAGTGCGGGACGAATTTGAGTTGGATCGATACGTGCGCAAATCGACCACCTCGCCCCGCTTGCGGGGAGAGGTCGAAGCCGAAGGCTTCGGGTGAGGGGGCGTATCCGCAAGTCAGAACTCGGCGAGACGCCCCCTCACCCCGACCCTCGAGAGCGAGCTTCGCTCGTCTCGACCCCGCACGCGGGGCGAGGGAGACGAGATGCATTGCTCGCGCGATGCTTCTCAGGATGACGTCGGAGATCGCGTCACGACCGCGAACCGCGCACGTTCCCGTTTCGGACTCACTTCTGCGACCTTTTGCGTGCCTTCATTCTCCTTGGGACAAGTTTTTTTTGAATTAACGAATTGTTGACTCTCGACAGGGCGAGCAAACTGGATTCAAATCGCTGGTGATTTGGGAGTGCGTGGGGCTGCTTCCGACGGGGTTTAAAAAAGCCTATTTTTTTGGGGGTTTTAAGGCATGGCGCGCGCACACGCGGCGAACGCATGCGTCCAATCCGATTCGATCAAGGGATTGGCGCAGTCGATTGCAAAACCGGCCTATCACCGACTGCTCACGGCGGAGCCCGCGCTTCGCCGCGCGGTTCCGACCTTGATCATCGCCTTCCTGATCACGATCTGCCTCGGCGCCTTTGTCCAGGTGGTGGATCAGAACCGGCAGAAGCGCGCCGCGATGAAGCGCGACCTCGCCGCCGTCGCCGATGTGCTGGCCGAGCGCATCGACCGCCTGACATCAGGCAGAACTTCCGAAAAGCCGACGCGCGTGTCGTCGTTCGAGCGCCTGCAACTGCTGCTGCCCGATCTGATTCCGGGCTGGGGCCGATCCGCCGGCCGCCATGTGATCGTGACCGGCCCCGACGCGCATGTGCTGGCCCGGCTGCCGATCGAAGACGCGATCGGCGATACCGCCGCCCTGCTCGACATCATCAACGCCACATTGCCGCGACCCGAAGCCGATCCTTCGTCGCAGGCCACCGACATCACGCTGCCCAACGGCAATGGCGCGCTCGCCATTCAACGCGGCATCAAATCGCTGCCCGGCCAGGTCATCGTCATTCAGGAAAAAGTCGATCCGTTGTGGGGATCGGACGCCGCCTTGTCGGTGACGCTGTCCGCCACCACCGGCTTTGTCGTGCTGATTCTGGGTTTTGCCTTTCACTGGCAATCGACCCGCGCCCGCGAAGGCGACCTCATCAACGACGCCGTCCGCGGCCGCATCGATACCGCGCTCAATCGCGGCCGCTGCGGATTGTGGGACTGGGATTTGTCGCGCGGCCGGATTTTCTGGTCGCAATCGATGTTCACCCTGCTCGGCCTCGACAGCCGCAGCGACCTGCTGACCTTCGGCGAAGTCAACGCGCTGGTGAAGTCGGACGATATCGATCTGTTCGAGATCGCCGATCAGTTGATCGCCGGCAAGATCGACCACATCGACCAGAGTTTTCGCATGCAGCACACCGGCGGGCACTGGATCTGGCTGCGGGTTCGCTGCGAACTCAGCCACGGCGCCAGCGACACCGGCCTGCATCTGATCGGCATTGCCGTCGACATCACAGAACAAAAGAGCCTGGCCGAGAAAACCGTCGAGGCCGATCTGCGGCTGCGCGATGCGATCGAGACCATTCCGGAAGCGTTCGTGCTGTGGGACGCGGAAGACCGCCTGGTGCTGTGCAATTCGCACTTCCAGCGGCTGCACAAATTGCCGGATTCGGCCGTGACGCCGGGCACGTCCTACGAGACCGTGATCGAAGTCGGCAGCATGCCGGAGGTTCGCACCCGGCTGCAGGAGACTTCGGCGCAGGCGCCGGGCGCCCGCACCTTCGAGGCGCAGATCGAGGACGGCAGCTGGCTGCATATCAGCGAGCGGCGCACCAAGGATGGCGGCTACGTCTCTGTTGGCACCGACATCACCCGGATCAAGGAGCACGAGCAGAAACTGGTCGACAACGACCTTCGCCTGCGCGCCTCGGTGATCGATCTGAAGCGATCGCAGACCGCGCTGGAACGTCAGGCGCTGGAAATGGCCGACCTCGCCGAAAAATACTCCGAGGAAAAGAACCGCGCCGAGGAAGCCAACCAGACCAAGTCGAAGTTTTTGGCCAATATGAGCCACGAGCTGCGCACGCCGCTCAACGCCATCATCGGATTTTCCGAGATCATGGGCAGCGGCATGTTCGGCACGCTGGGCTCGGAAAAATATACGGAATATTGCCACGATATCCTGACCAGCGGCCGCTATCTGCTCGAAGTCATCAACGACATCCTCGATATGTCGAAGATCGAGGCCGGCCGCATGCAGCTCGATATGGAGCCGCTCGATCTGTCGCGAACGCTGCAGGAGTCCATGCGCGTGGTATCGGGTCGCGCCGACGACAAGAACCTGGTGCTCGACGCCGATATCGAAGGCACCGATTTGATGGTGGCCGATCGCCGCGCGATCAAGCAGATCATGGTCAATCTGCTGTCGAACGCCGTCAAATTCACCCCTGATGGCGGCAAGGTCGTGGTGCGCAGCCGGATGCGCAAGAATGCGATTCATCTGATGATCGCCGACACCGGTATCGGCATCGCGCCGCAATCGCTGACGCGGCTCGGCCGGCCGTTCGAGCAGGTCGAAAGCCAGCTCACCAAGACCTATCATGGCTCGGGGCTGGGACTTGCGATCGCCAAGTCGCTGACCAATCTGCATGGCGGATCGATGCGGCTGCGCTCGCGGCTCGGCACCGGGACTGTCGTGTGCGTGTCGTTGCCGCGCGATGGCCGGAAGGCGAGAGCGAAGGCGGATATTTCGGTGGCGGCCTAGAGTTCGAGGATTCTACGGCTCGAGCGTCGGCGCGACCTCGCGCGCGACCTGCGTCAAGGCCGCAATCAGCGGCGTCAGCGGATCGCGCTGCGGAACCACGAGGCCGACGCTGTAGGTCACCTCGGGGTCGACGATCGGAATGGTCCGCACCGAATCCGACAGGCCCAGGGTCTGGGCCAGCCGCGCCGGCATCACGCTGGCCCAGCGTCCGGTCTTCACATGGGTGTAGAGCACGATGATTGAATTCGAGGTCAGCGTCGGCTGCGCCTCGACGCCGGCGGATTTGAGCGCGCGATCGATGATGCGGCGGTTCTGCATGTCGGGGGTGAGCAGGCACAGCGGCACCTGCCCGACCTCCTTCCACGTCACCTGGTCGCGATCGCCGAACATGCCATCCGGCGCGGTCAGCAGGCGGTAGCTTTCGTTGTAGAGCGGGATCGAACGCACCTTGCCGAGCGGTTCATTCTCCAGATAGGTCAGCCCGGCATCGACCTCGAGGTTCTCCAGCAATCCCAGCACCGCGATCGACGTGCACGACACGATCCGAAACCGCACATCGGGATGGCGGGCGCGGAAGGGTGTGGTTAGCGAAGCAACCATGCCGAGCGCAGTCGGGATCGCGGCAATGGCGATTTCGCCGGAGAGACCCTCTTTGAGCGCGTTGATTTCCTGCCGCATCGCGCGCGCGTCGCCGACGATCCGCCGCGCCCAGTCGAGCGCCCGCTCGCCTTCCGGGGTGAAGCCCTGGAACCGGGAACCACGTTGCACCAGCATGACGCCGAGGATTTCCTCAAGTTGTTTGAGGCTCGTCGACATCGTCGGCTGGGTAACCCCGCACGCCTCCGCGGCCCGCCCGAAATGGCGTTCCTTGGCCAAGGCGAGCAGCAGTTCAAGCTTGTCGATCAAAAGGCGTCCTTCCCACGATATTCCGTTCAACGAATAACACGGCCGCCGCCAGACCCATACGCCAAAACGCGGCGCCCGCAGCCCAGCCATTTGAATCCGCTATCGACCAATTTGTTACCAGCATCGATCCGGTTTCCGTATCGCAGCATGAGACAGCTTTATTGATTTTCGGATCGATTCCAATTCACATCAGACTGGCAATAAGTCCCTGACAGAGAACGTGTATGCAGCCAGTTTACGAACCGTGGGATAGCGCCCGCGGCGCCGAAATCATCGCCGAGCACACTCACCTCGAAGGTGCGACTCTGGTGATCCTGCACGCACTGCAGGAAGCGTTCGGCTACGTGCCGGAGCCGGCGATTCCGATGATCGCCGACGCGCTGAATTTGTCGCGCGCCGAAGTCCATGGCGTGTTCACGTTCTATCATGATTTTCGTCACGAGCCGGCAGGCAAGCGTGTGCTGAAACTGTGCCGCGCCGAAGCCTGCCAGGCCGCGGGTGGCGACGCGCTGGCGGCGCGCGCGGAAGCCAGGCTGGGCATCGCGCTCGGCAACACCACCGCCGATCATCGCGTCACGCTCGAGCCGATCTACTGCCTCGGCCTGTGCGCGACCGCGCCCTCGGCAATGCTCGATGGCCGTCTCGTCGGACGGCTGGATGAAGCGCGCATCGATGCGCTGGTGGCGGAGGCGCAGCGATGACCCTTCGCATTTTCGTATCCCGCGATGCCGGAGCGGTCGCCGTTGGCGCCGATGAAGTCGCGGTCGCGTTCGAGCAAGCTGCCGCGAAGCGCGGTGCAAGCATCGAGATCGTCCGAACCGGTTCGCGCGGCCTGTACTGGCTGGAGCCGATGGTCGAGGTCGCAACGGCCCAGGGCCGCGTCGCATTCGGTCCGGTGACGGACACTGATGTCACCTCCGTGCTCGATGCGATGATCGTGGACGGCGCGCATGCGCTGCGGCTCGGCGTCACCGATGAAATCCCCTGGCTCAAGCGGCAGACCCGGCTGACCTTTGCGCGCTGCGGCGTGATCGATCCGCGCTCCGTCGAGGATTATCGCGCCCATGATGGCTACAAGGGCCTTGAGCGCGCACTGACGCTCGATACGGATGCCATTCTCGCCGACGTCACCACGTCGGGACTGCGCGGCCGCGGCGGCGCCGGATTTCCTACCGGCATCAAATGGAAGACCGTGGCGCAAACCAGCGCCGATCGAAAATACATCGTCTGCAATGCGGACGAAGGCGACAGCGGCACCTTCGCCGACCGCATGATCATGGAAGGCGATCCCTTCGTCGTGATCGAGGGCATGACCATTGCCGGCATCACCGTCGGCGCGACCAAAGGTTACATCTACATCCGCTCGGAATATCCCCACGCCGTCGAAGCGATGAATGCCGCCATTGTGGCCGCCAAACACGCAGGCTTCCTTGGCGGACGTATCTGCGGCTCGGCACACAACTTCGATCTCGAAGTCCGGGTTGGCGCCGGCGCTTACGTCTGCGGCGAGGAGACTTCGCTGCTGGAGAGCCTCGAAGGCCGCCGCGGCATCGTCCGCGCCAAGCCACCACTGCCCGCGCATAAGGGCTTGTTCGGCAAGCCCACCGTCATCAACAACGTGCTATCGTTCGCGGCGATCCCCTTCATCCTCGCCGGCGGCGCCAAGGCCTATGCCAATTTCGGCATGGGCCGCTCGCGCGGCACGATGCCGATCCAGCTCGCCGGCAATATCAAGCACGGTGGGCTGTTCGAGATCGCCTTCGGCGTCACGCTCGGCGAGCTCGTCGACGACATCGGCGGCGGCACCTTTAGCGGCCGCCCGGTGCGCGCGGTGCAGGTCGGCGGCCCCCTCGGGGCTTATTTCCCGCGCGAACTGTTCGATACCCCGTTCGACTATGAGTCCTTCGCCGCCCGCGACGGCCTGATCGGCCATGGCGGCATCGTGGTATTCGATGACAGCGTCGATATGTCAAAGCAGGCGCGCTTTGCCATGGAATTCTGTGCTGTCGAATCCTGCGGCAAATGCACGCCGTGCCGGATCGGTTCAACCCGCGGCGTCGAGACCATCGACAAGATTCGCGCCGGCGAGCGCGTCAGCGAGAACATCGCCGTCGTCGAAGACCTCTGCAACACCATGAAATTCGGTTCCCTCTGCGCGCTGGGCGGGTTCACCCCCTACCCCGTTTTGAGTGCCCTAAAACATTTCCGGGAAGATTTCGGCCCGGCGCCCACACGCCTGCAGGCCGCGGAATAAAGGAGACTGTCATGTCGCTGATTCAGGAAACCGATTTCGGCACGCCGCGCTCCAAATCCGAGACCATGGTCACGCTGACCATCGACGGTCAAAGCGTCACGGTGCCCGAAGGCACTTCCATCATGCGTGCGGCGATGGATGCCGGCACCCAGATCCCGAAACTCTGCGCCACCGACATGGTCGATGCGTTCGGCTCCTGCCGCCTGTGCCTGATCGAGATCGAAGGCCGAGCCGGCACGCCGGCCTCCTGCACCACGCCGGCGATGAACGGTCTTGTGGTTCACACCCAGACCGACCGGCTGAAGAAGCTGCGCAAGGGTGTGATGGAGCTCTACATCTCAGACCATCCGCTGGATTGCCTGACCTGTGCGGCGAACGGCGACTGCGAACTTCAGGACATGGCCGGCGCGGTCGGCTTGCGCGACGTGCGCTACGGCTACGAAGGCGAAAATCATGTGTTCGCCAAATCCGGCGGCGCGCCCAACGCGGCCTGGATGCCGAAGGATGAATCCAACCCCTATTTCACCTACGATCCCTCGAAATGCATCGTCTGCTCGCGCTGTGTGCGCGCCTGCGAGGAAGTGCAAGGCACTTTCGCACTGACGATCTCCGGCCGCGGTTTTGATAGCCGCGTGTCGCCGGGCATGAGCGAGAGTTTCCTGGGCTCGGAATGTGTGTCCTGCGGCGCCTGCGTGCAGGCCTGCCCGACCGCGACCCTGACCGAAAAATCCGTGATCGAGATCGGCCAACCCGAACATTCCAAGGTGACGACCTGCGCCTATTGCGGCGTCGGCTGCACCTTCAAGGCGGAAATGCGCGGCGAGGAAGTCGTGCGCATGGTGCCGTACAAGGACGGCAAGGCCAATCGCGGCCATTCCTGCGTCAAGGGCCGTTTTGCGTGGGGCTACACCACCCACAAGGAACGCATTCTCAAGCCGATGATCCGCGAGAAAATCGCCGATCCGTGGCGCGAAGTGTCGTGGGACGAGGCGTACTCCTTCGCCGCTGCCAAGTTCAAAGGGATTCAGGAAAAATACGGCCGCGACGCGGTGGGGGGCATCACGTCGTCCCGCTGCACCAACGAGGAAACCTACCTGGTGCAAAAGCTGATCCGTGCCGGCTTTGGCAACAACAATGTCGACACCTGCGCCCGCGTCTGCCATTCGCCGACCGGCTACGGCCTGTCGACCACGTTCGGCACCTCGGCCGGCACGCAGGATTTCAACTCCGTCGAGGATACCGACGTCGTCATGATCATCGGCGCCAACCCGGCGTCGGCGCATCCGGTGTTCGCCTCGCGGCTGAAAAAGCGGCTGCGTCAGGGCGCCAAGCTGATCGTGATCGATCCGCGGCGCACCGAGATGGTGGAATCGCCCCACGTCAAGGCGCGGCATCTGCCGCTGATGCCAGGCACCAACGTTGCCGTGTTGACCGCCTTGGCGCACGTCATCGTCACCGAGGGCCTTGTCGACGAAGCCTTCGTGCGCGAACGCTGCGACTGGAGCGAATTCGAGGATTGGGCGACCTTCGTCTCCGATCGCAAGAACAGCCCCGAGGCAACGGCGATCATGACCGGCGTCGATCCGAACGAGTTGCGCGAGGCGGCGCGGCTGTTCGCGACCGGCGGCAACGGCGCGATCTATTACGGGCTCGGCGTCACCGAGCACAGCCAGGGCTCGACCACCGTGATCGCGATCGCCAACCTAGCGATGGCGACCGGCAATATCGGCCGTCCCGGCGTCGGCGTAAATCCGCTGCGCGGCCAGAACAATGTGCAGGGCTCCTGCGACATGGGTTCGTTTCCCCATGAACTGCCCGGCTACCGCCATATCGCGGGCGACGCCGTGCGCAACCAGTTCGAAGCAGCCTGGAACGTCAAGCTGAACCCGGAACCGGGCTTGCGTATCCCCAACATGTTCGATGCGGCGATCGAAGGCACCTTCATGGGCCTTTACGTGCAGGGCGAGGACATCTTGCAGTCCGATCCCAATACCAAGCATGTGGTGGCGGCGCTGTCCTCGATGGAATGCGTCATCGTCCACGATCTCTTCCTTAACGAGACCGCGAACTACGCCCACGTCTTTCTGCCCGGCTCGACGTTCCTGGAAAAGGACGGCACCTTCACCAACGCCGAGCGCCGTATCCAGCGCGTGCGCAAGGTGATGACGCCGCTCAACGGCTTCGCCGATTGGGAAGTCACCATCGGTCTCGCCAAGGCGATGGGTTTCGAGATGCACTACAATCATCCATCCGAGATCATGGATGAGATCGCGGCGCTGACGCCGACCTTTGCCGGTGTTTCCTACGCCAAGCTTGATGAACTCGGTTCGGTGCAATGGCCCTGCAACGAAAAGGCGCCGGAGGGTACGCCGGTGATGCATATCGGCGGCTTCGTCCGCGGCAAGGGCAAGTTCGTCATCACCGAATACATTCCGACCGACGAGCGTACTGGTCCCCGTTATCCGCTGTTGCTGACCACCGGGCGCATCCTGAGCCAGTACAATGTCGGCGCGCAGACCCGCCGCACCGAGAATGTGGTCTGGCATAGCGAAGACCTGCTCGAAATTCATCCACACGATGCCGAGCAGCGCGGCGTGCGCAATGGCGACTGGGTGCGACTCAAGAGCCGCGCCGGCGAAACCACATTGCGGGCGGAAATCACCGACCGGGTCGCGCCGGGCGTGGTCTACACCACCTTCCACCACCCCGACACGCAGGCCAACGTGATCACGACGGATTATTCCGACTGGGCAACCAACTGTCCGGAATACAAGGTCACGGCGGTGGAGATTTCGCCGTCGAATGGTCCATCCGAATGGCAAAAAGCCTATGACGAGCAGGCCCGCCATTCGCGCCGCATCGCGCCCGTCGTCGAAGCCGCGGAGTAATCGTTGCGCGATCCGGTCCGCACAGTTGATCGCAAGGTCTGGCGCGAGGGCGGCCCTAACCAGGGCAGCCTGGTCGAGGGCACGCGCATCATTCCGGAAGAGACCGCGATTGCACTGACCTACAACGGCGCCACCTACGCCGTGATGATGGGTACCCCCCGCGACCTCAGAGATTTCGCGGTAGGATTCAGCCTCAGCGAAGGCATTATCCAGTCGCGTGACGATATCGACTCGCTGGATACCGTGGAACTTGACGACGGCATCGAACTGCGGATGTGGCTCGCGCAGGCAAAAGCCGACCGGCTGAGTGAACGACGGCGGCACATTGCGGGCCCCACCGGCTGCGGTCTCTGCGGCATCAATTCGATCGCGGAAGCGATCCGCCCCGCCGCGATCGTCAAGCAGGGTCGATCATTCTCGCCGCGCGAGATTATGGCGGCGATGCAGGCGATCCCGCCGCTGCAACCGATCAATATCGAGACCCGCGCGGTTCATGCCGCCGCTTTCTGGATGCCCGCGCGCGGCATCGTCGCCTTGCGCGAAGACGTCGGCCGTCACAACGCGCTGGACAAACTCGCCGGCGCGCTGGCCCACGAGAAGCTCACGGCCGGCGAAGGAATGGTGCTGCTGACCAGCCGGGTTTCGGTCGAGCTGGTGCAGAAGACGGCCGCGATGGGTGCGCCGCTGATGGTCGCGGTCTCGGCACCGACCGCGCTCGCCGTCCGCATGGCGGAGGCCGCCGGCATCACGCTCGCTGCCGTCGCGCGCACCGACGGATTTGAAGTGTTTACCCATCCGGGCCGGATCGTACCTGGAATGACGACGCAGGGAATAGTCGATGTCGCCTGACCGATTGATCTACATGGCCAACCAGATCGGTTGGTTCTTTAGGAGCCAAGGCCACGACAGCGCGGTCCACGGGATCACCGACCATATTCATAAATTCTGGGATCCCCGGATGCGGAAGGCGATCCTGGCGCATCTCGACGCGGGCGGCGCCGGGCTGGACCCGAACGTCCGCGACGCCCTCGAAGCGCTGAAGAAGGCCTAGACTAGCTGTCGCTGCCCACCAGGGCCAAAAATACCCGGCGCACTTCGGTCTGGGTTTCCCGCACTCGCGCCTCGAGCGATGAGAAGTCCGGGGCGTCACCGGCACGCACCATCACCCGCAAGAGGTCGTCCCCGGCAACATCCGGCTTGAACTTGCCGCTCACGCAAAGCCGCAGGATTTGCGTGAGATCATGATAGAGGCGCGCTGCTGAACGCAGGATTTCCGCCGAAGCCTGCGGCAATACGCCGAGCCGCGCCGCGTTATCCAGCACCTGCAACGTACTGACGTCGAGAATATCCGGCTTGCCAGCGGCGTGAACCAGCTGAAGATATTGCGCGATGAAATCGATATCCACCAGTCCGCCCGCAGCGTATTTCAGGTCCCAGATATCGCCTTCACCCTTCTCAAGCGCGACGGCACGACGCATGTCCGCAACGTCGGTCGCGACGATGGCCGCATCGCGCGGCCGGGTAAGCACCCCGCGGATGATCGTTTCGATCTCGTGGCGAAATGCCGGTGACGATGAGATCACGCGGGCCCGGGTCAGCGCCATGTGCTCCCAGGTCCAAGCCTCGTTTTCCTGATATTGCGCAAAGGAGTCCAGACGCGAGGCCACGGGTCCTGCCCGGCCGGACGGACGCAATCGCATATCGACGTCATACAGCACGCCGTAATTCGTCCGCGTCGTGAACGCGCTGATCAGCCGCTGGGTGAAGCGGGCAAAATAATGCGCGCCGCTCAGCGATCGCGCGCCATCGGAATCCGGCTCTTCGTGATCGAAGTCATACAGCAGGATCAGATCGAGATCGGACGTCGCGGTCATCTCCCGGCTGCCCAGCCGGCCCATCGCCAGGATGGCGGTTTCCTGCTGCTTGATGCGGCCGTGCTGGGTCGCGAACAGATCCGTCACCAGCCCATGGACGGTGTCGACGATGCCTTCGGCGACGTCGGCGAAGGCTATCCCGGCCTGCGAGGCCGATACGGTGCCGGACAGGATCCGCGTGCCGATCAGGAACAGGCTTTCCTGACCGAACAGGCGCAGCCGATCGAGGAATTCCTCATAGGAATGGGCGTCCGTCAGGGTCGCCGCGAGGCGCGCCGATAGCTCACGCTGGTCCGGCATGGCGCCGAAGAAGCGGGGATCGATCAAGCCATCCATGAGCTGCGGTTGCCGCGCCAGCATGTCGCCGAGGCGCGGCGCCGCGCCCAGAATAAGCGCTACCAGCGCGACCAGTTCGCGGTTCTGGCTGAGCAGGGAAATCAGACGTCCGCCACGCTGCAGCGCCGCGAGGAAGCGGTCGAATGCCGTCACGGCATCGTCAGGCTCCTCGGCATCGGCCAGACCTGCGATCAGCGCCGGAACGAATTCGATGAAGGCGCTCCGGGTCGATTCCGTCCGGAACACGCGATAGTCGCCGACCATCCATTGCCGCACGGTTTCGGCGACCTGGATCGGCTTCTTGAAGCCAAGCGTCGTCAGATAAGCGAGCAGCCGCGGATCGTCCGGGCCGGCGCCGTAATCGGCCGTTGGCAGTTTCGCGGTGCCGGCTGGGTCGCCCTCGAACAGCTTGCCGTAATGCCCTTGCACGACATTGAGATGGCCAAGCAGATCCTCGGCGAAAGCGCCCCGGCTGTCGTAACCAAAAAAGCGCGCGAAGCGCTCCATCGCTTCCGCGCTGGCGGGCAGTGTATGGGTCTGCTCGTCGGCGACCATCTGCAGCCGATGCTCGACCCGCCGCAAGAACAGATAGGCCGCCGACATCTCGTCGCGCGCCTCGAAAGTGATCCAGTTGCTCGAGGCCAGCACGTCAAGCGCTTCCAGCGTCGGCCGCACCCGCAGCTCCGGATGCCGGCCGCCCGCGATCAATTGCTGGGTTTGCGCGAAAAACTCGATTTCGCGGATGCCGCCGCGCCCGATCTTGACGTTGTGGCCTTCGACCGTGATGTCGGTTTGACCACGGTAGGTCTGCATCTGCCGCTTCATGTCGTGCACGTCGGCGAGCGCTGCGAAATCCAGATGCTTGCGCCAGACGAACGGCGCGAGATCGGCAAGCAGCGCCTCGCCGGCTTTGGCATCTCCGGCGCAGGGCCGCGCCTTGATCATGGCGGCGCGTTCCCAGGTCCGCCCTTCCCGCTCGTAATAATGCAGCGCCGCCTCGGTCGAGATCGCGACCTGCGTTGAAGCGGGGTCCGGCCGCAGCCGCAGATCGACCCGGAACACGTAGCCGTCGCCATTGCGCTGTTGCAGCAGCCGCGACAGGCCTTGCGTGACCCGCACGAAAAATGGCTGCGGCTCGATATCGGGCGCCAACGTCGGCGCAGCGGAATCGAAAAACACGATCAGATCGATGTCGCTGGAATAGTTCAGTTCTCCGGCGCCCATCTTGCCCATCGCGAGCACGATCAGGCCGCTGTTGTCCTCGGGGTAGTCGAGATTGAGCGGCGATATCTTCCCGCGTGCGGCTTCCTGCCGCAGCAGATAGCGTAGCGCCGATTGCACGGAACGGACCGCAATTTCGGTCAGCGCCGACGTGACCTGCATCACCGGCCAGACGCCGCCGATGTCGCACAGGGCGATCAGAAGTGCGGCTTCCGATTTCATGCGGCGGAGACATCGCATCGCATCCGCTTCGCTTCCCGAAGCCGATACGTCGCGGCAGGTGGTGTCGATCAGCGCGGCCAAATGCGTGTCGGGATCGCAGTCCAACAGCCGGATCAGGCGCGCTGCGTCGGCGCGGATCAGGTCAAACAGATAGGGCGAGGCTTCCGCGATGCCGAAAAGGATGGCGCCCGCGCGGGGAAATGTCGTCGCGTATTGGCGAATTGCAGCCGCCTGCCCTGGCTCGATATCGACGAGCCAGCCTGTAAACCGTTGTTCTGCTTCAAGAGGAACGGACAGACGCGGCCCATCCACGAATCGTGCGGCGAGGCAGCTTGCGTCCGCGTTATCCGGCGCGGAGGAATTCATGCCACCTTCTGTGGCACATCCTGTGTTTGAGCCGCAACCCGGTCGCTGGCCCGGGCCCGGACCGGGATCGCAAGCGTTGCCCGCAAGCCGGGATTGGCGTCCCCCAGCCTGAGATCGCCGCCATGCAGCGTCGCCACCGCCGACGCCAGGCTAAGCCCGAGCCCGGAACCCGGCAAGGTACGGCTCGCCTCCAGCCGGACAAATCGTTCCACCGCGTGTCCACGTTCCGTTTCCGGGATGCCCGGCCCATGGTCGGTAACGCTGAGCAGCACCTGATCGCCGTCGCGCCGCGCCTCGATCAGAATCTCCTTGCGATCGGCGCTCACCACGGCGTCCGCACCGAGCGGCTGCGGTGCCGGAACCACCGGCTTGCCGTATTTGATCGCGTTCTCGACCAGGTTGGCGAGTGCCTGGCTGATCAGTTCGCGATTGCCGTGAAGTGGTGCCGACGTGGTCTTGACGTGCAAGGTCATGCCGTCGTCTTCCGCCAGCGGTTCGTAAAGTTCGTGAATGCCGTTGGCGACGTCGGCGGCGTCAAAATTGTCCATGTTATCGCGCGCCTGCCCGGACTCGGCGCGCGCGATCATCAGCAGCGCGTTGAAGGTCCGGATCAGGCCATCGGATTCTTCGATGGTTCGCTCCAGTGCGGAACGATATTCGGCTTCGTTGCTGGACTTCGCCAGCGCCTCCTCGGCCCGGTTGCGCAACCGCGTCAGCGGTGTCTTCAGATCGTGAGCGATATTGTCGGAGACTTCCTTGAGCCCGATCATCAGGGCTTCGATCCGCTCCAGCATCGCGTTGAGGTTTTCCGCCAGCCGATCGAGTTCGTCGCCGCTGCGTCCGACCGGCAATCGCCCGCTCAAATCGCCGGCCATGATGCGTTGCGTCGTACCGGTCATGGCATCGATACGCCGTAACACCCGCCGCGCCACGAAGATTCCACCGCCAAGGCCAAGCACGACGACGATCAACACCGACCATTGCGCCGCCTGCGCGACGATGCCGAACAGCCGCCGTCGCTCGTCGAGATCGCGCCCGATCAACAGCCGGAAGCCGCTGGTCAATTCGGTGACGCGCACCAGCGCGCGGTGATCGGCGTTATCCTGATCGTCAAGCCGGCGATAGGCCGTCTCGGTCCAGCCTGACGATCCCATCACGCCCGGCGCCAGCGAGCCGACATTGCCGGCGATGGCCTGCCCCGTCGGCGTGGTGACGAGGTACAGATTGGCGCCCGGACGCAAGGCGCGGTTCTCGATCGTGAAGACAAGTCCGCGCAAGCCGCGCCGGGCAAAGATGTCGCTGATCTCGCCGGTTTCGGCATTCACCGTACTGGTGATCTGCTCGGTGATCAGCCGGCGTGTGTTCCAGGCGAAATAGCCCAGCAGTGAGGCCGCAAACAGCGCAAACAAAAACAGATAGACCAGCGTCAGACGGAACGCCGTAGTGCGTATGAGTTTACCGAAGGCCGTCACGGATCATGTATCCCGCCCCGCGGATCGTATGCAGCAAGGGCCGCTCGAAACCCTTGTCGATCTTGGAGCGCAGCCGTGAAATATGCACATCGATCACGTTGGTCTGGGGATCGAAATGATAGTCCCAGACGTTTTCCAGCAGCATGGTTCGGGTCACCACCTGGCCGGCATGCTTCATCAAATATTCCAGCAGCCTGAACTCGCGCGGCTGCAGCGTCAGTTCGTCCTTGCCGCGGGCCACCCGGTGCGACAGGCGATCGAGTTCGAGGTCGCCGACGCGATAGGTGGTTTCCTCGGCCGGACCACCGCCATGGCGGCGCGACAGCACCTCGACCCGCGCCAGCAGTTCGGCAAACGAATAGGGCTTTGGCAAATAGTC
This sequence comes from uncultured Alphaproteobacteria bacterium, assembly GCA_963738105.1. Classification (GTDB taxonomy): domain Bacteria; phylum Pseudomonadota; class Alphaproteobacteria; order Rhizobiales; family Xanthobacteraceae; genus Bradyrhizobium. The sequence continues at coordinate 42,019 of CAVTWC010000032.1, forward strand.
GTCACCGCCGGCGCGCAGGCCCTTGATGCGGTCATCGACCTGTCCGAGCGCGGACAGGATCAGCGCCGGCGTACGATCGCCCTTTTCGCGCAAGGTGCCGATCAACGACAGGCCGTCGCGTTTCGGCAGCATGCGGTCGATCACGAGCACGTCGTAATCGCCGCTTTCGGCCAGGGTCAGCCCCTCCTCGCCATCGCTGGCGAGATCGGCAACGTGACCGACTTCGCGAAACGCCTTGACGAGATAGTCGGCGGACTCGCGGTCGTCTTCTATAATCAAGAGGCGCATATGGGGATCGGTTGCAATCAATTGAGCCAGCCTTCTGTCACCATGGCGCGGGCGGCATCATCATGCAAGGCGACCCGACACCTCTGACCTATCTGTTTGAGCATGGTCCCCGCGCAAACGCTTCGCGTTTGTCGCAGGGATCAGGCTTTAACCAAAAAAGCGGGCGGTGAAGCTGGGGGGACCTCACCGCCCTTTGACCTTCCGACGGAGGGGGGCGTATTCCACCGGAAGGAACCTGAGGGAGCGAGCTTTTGGCCCGCCCCCCGGAAAGAGCCGTCGGCGGGGGCGACAATGCCGGCGACACCCTCCATCTCGTCAGCGCTCTGAGACGTCAGCCTTTCGCCAGCGGCACCGCGACGAAGCGCGAGGACCCGCCGCTCTTGATCCGCATCAGAACGCTATTCTTGTTGTCGGCGCGCGCGGCATTGATCGCTTCGCGAACGTCTCCGGCATTGGCAACGGTCTTGCCGGCGACTTCGAGAATCACGTCGCCTTCCTTGAAGCCGCGGTCGGCCGCGGCACTCTTCGGATCGACTTCGGTCACGACGACGCCATCCTTGCCGGCGCCGGCGACGCTATTGGCGGGCGCCACCGTCATGCCGAGCTTGGGCACGTCGGTACCGCGGGTAGCGCTTCCCTTGTTGTCGTCATTATCGGTATCGGCCTTGGCTTCGACGGTATTCGGAAGCTGACCGAGCGTCAGGTTGACGACCTTGTCTGTGCCCTTGTGCAGGACGTTGAGCTTCACCGAATTGCCGGGTGCGAGGCCGCCGATGGTGCGGGCGAGTTCGCGGGCATCCTTGACCGATTCGCCGTTCACAGCGGTGATCACGTCGCCGGATTCAATGCCGGCCTTCGCAGCCGGACCGTTGGCCTGCGGCTCCGCGACCAGCGCGCCTTCGGCCTTCTTGAGGCCGAGACTGTCGGCGATATCAGCCGTCACGGGCTGAATCTGGACGCCGATCCAGCCGCGGCTGACGGTGCCCTTGTCCTTGAGCTGCGCGACCACGCTCTTCACGGTCGACGCCGGGATCGAGAACGCGATGCCGACGCTGCCGCCGGACGGCGAGTAGATCGCGGTGTTGACGCCGATCACTTCGCCTTCGGTGTTGAAGGCCGGGCCACCCGAGTTGCCCTTGTTCACGGGCGCGTCGATCTGGATGAAATCGTCATACGGGCCGTTGCCGATGTCGCGACCGCTGGCCGAAACAATGCCGGCCGTCACGGTGCCGCCGAGACCGAAGGGATTGCCGACCGCAAGCACCCAGTCGCCAATCCGCGGCTTGCCCTCGGACAGCTTGGTGAACGGGAAGTCCGAGCCACCTTCGACCTTGATCAGCGCCAGATCGGTGCGCGCGTCGGTGCCAATCACCTTCGCTTTGAAAGTCTTGCCGTCGTCGGTCGTCACTTCGACCTTGTCGGCGCCATCAACCACGTGATTGTTGGTCACGGCATAGCCGTCAGCGGAAATGAAGAAGCCGGAACCCTGGCCGGTCACTGCGCCGCGTCCACCACGCGGGCCGCCGCGCATACCCGGGGGCAAACCATCCGGTCCGCCGAAGCGGCGGAAGAAGCGCTCCATCGGGGAGCCCGGCTGGAACGGCGAATCGTCGTTGTTGTCGTCCTTGGAGGAAACCTTCTCGTTGATGTTGACCTTCACCGAGATCACTGACGGCTTCACATGCTCGACAATGTCGGCAAAGCCAACCGGCTGCGCGACCTTGCGCACCTCGTTGTTGACCTGCGCGTGCGCCGGGCTGGTGAAGATATCGATCGGGCCCTGCGAGGAGCCAAGGCCGTAAACGGCAACGCCGAGGCCAGCGACAACCGAGGCCATCAGGGCAAATTTGCGCGCGGAAAACAGCGAACGTCGGGGCGCCTGATAAGACGGAAGCGAGGACAAATCGGTGGGACGGTCGGTCATATAAAAACTCTCCAGAGCCTGAAACGGCGGTGCCAGGGGGCAAGCACCTTATGGATCTGAAGATGGGTATTTCCGCCTTACAGTGCGCTGGCGGCGGGGTTAAACTTTTGTAATAAAGCGCAAAACCAATGCGGCAGTTTATCGCAGGGCGAAAACGGTTTATCGCAGGGCGAAACGATTTATCGCCGGAACGACAATGGCTATCGGATCGCAAGGTGGCCCGTCACCGGCGAGAACGGACTAATCACAGCAGTTAAGCGGGGTTATCCGGCAGCGGTTCATCGGCGATGAGCCGTTGCAGTCGCGCTTCTTCTTCCGCCGTCAATGGAACACCGGAACCGTCCGCGGCGATCGCCGATTTCGAACGCCGCCGGCCATACATCCACAGCGCAAGTCCGCCTCCGGCCAGCGCCAGCGGCGGCAACAGCCACAACAACAGAGTGTGGGATTCCAGGCGCGGCTTCAGCAGGACGAACTCGCCATACCGGGCGACCAGAAAATCGAGCACCTGCGGATTGCTGTCGCCCGCGGCGATCCGCTCGCGCACCAGCAGTCGCAAGTCGCGCGCCAGCGGCGCCTCTGAATCGTCGATCGACTGGTTCTGGCAAACCATGCAACGCAGTTCGCGCGACAAATCCCGCGCCCGCGCCTCCTTGACCGGATCCGACATGATCTCGTCGGGCAGTACCGCATAGGCTGCGGACGATCCGATCATGACAGAGAGTGCGAGCGCGCAGGCCAGAATATGCTTCAAGGAATCACTCCGCCGGCTGCAAGCCGCGCGGCGCGCGCGCAGGCTTCGGGGCACCGACGCGCAGCCGCCGATCCGACAGCGACAGCATGCCGCCAAACGCCATCAGCACCGGACCGAACCAGATCAGCAGCACCATCGGCTTGTGGTAGATGCGCACGGCGATCGCACCGTCGGCGGCGGTATCGCCGAGCGAAATATAAAGCTGGCTCGCACCACGGGTCAGCAACGCCGCTTCGGTCGTGGTCGAGCCGCGCGTGGTGAAACTGCGCTTTGACGGCGTCATGATGCTCACTCGCCGGCCGTCGAGACTGACCTCGAATTGCGCCACCATCTCGCGGAAATTCGGTCCTCCCCGTTGCGTCACGCCGTCGAGCTTCAGCTCATAGCCGGCGACATGGGCGACATCATCGGGTTTCATCGACCCGATATATTCGGTGTTCCAGGTGGTCTCGCAGACGATGCCGATCAGCGCCACACCAACCCCGGCATGTGCGAACACCGTGCCCCAGGACGCCCGGGGCAAGCCCCGGGCGCGCCGCAGCGCGATGGCGAGGGGTACGCGGAACAGGCCGGTGCGCTCCGCCAGATCGCTCAACGCGCCGGCGATGACGAAGACGGCCAAGCCGATCGCGAGCGGCGCGAAGGCGCTGCCGCCGCGGGTCCAGGCCCACACCACCGCGATCACGATCAAGGCAACGATGCCGGCGGCGAACAACCGTTGCGCGGCACCGAGCAGATCACCGCGTTTCCAGGCCAATAGAGGCCCGAACGGCACCGCGATCATCAGCGGAACGAACAGCGGCGCGAAGGTCAGGTTGAAAAACGGCGCGCCGACCGAGATCTTGTCGCCGGTAATCACTTCCAGCGCCAGCGGATACAGCGTTCCGATGAATACGGTGGCGCAGGCGGTGGTGAGGAACAGATTGTTGAGCACCAGCGCGCCTTCGCGCGAAATCGGCGCGAACAGTCCGCCCTGTTTCAACGCGGAAGCCCGCCACGCATACAGCGAAAGGCTGCCGCCGATGAAGATGCACAGGATCAGCAGGATAAAAACGCCGCGCGTGGGGTCGGTCGCGAACGCATGCACCGACGTCAGCACGCCCGAGCGCACCAGGAAGGTACCAAGCAGCGACAGCGAGAAGGTCAGGATCGACAACAGGATGGTCCAGACCTTCAGCGCGTTGCGCTTCTCCATCACGACAGCCGAATGCAACAATGCAGTGCCCGCAAGCCACGGCATCAGCGAGGCGTTCTCGACCGGATCCCAGAACCACCAGCCGCCCCATCCGAGTTCGTAATAGGCCCAGTACGAACCCATCGCGATGCCAAGCGTCAGGAATATCCACGCCAGCAGCGTCCAAGGCCTTACCCAGCGAGCCCAGGCCGCATCGATCCGTCCCTCGAGCAAGGCAGCGACCGCGAACGAGAACGAAATCGAGAAGCCGACATAGCCGAGGTAAAGCATCGGCGGATGCACGGCGAGGCCGATATCCTGCAACACCGGATTGAGATCGCGGCCCTCAATCGGCGGATTGGCAATTCGCAGAAAGGGATTCGAGGTGATCAGGATGAACAGATAGAACGCGCTCGCGATCCACGCTTGCACCGCCAGCACGTGGGCGCGCAGCGACAGCGGCAGATTATTGCCGAACGCCGCGACAAGGCCGCCGAACAGCGCCAGGATCGACACCCACAACAGCATCGAGCCTTCATGATTGCCCCAGACGCCGGTGATCTTGTAGATCAGCGGCTTCATCGAATGCGAATTCTCGAACACGTTGACGACCGAAAAATCGGACGTGACATGCAGCGTCACCAGGGCTGCGAACGAGCCGCCGACAAACAGAAGCTGCGCCAGCGCCGTCGAACGCGCCACGTTCATCAAAACCGGATCGCGCAAGCGCGCGCCGAGGATCGGCACCGTCGACTGGATCAAGGCCAGCGCCAGCGCCAGCACCAGGGCGTAATGTCCGGCTTCCGCGATCACTGCGATACTCCCTGCGTGGCGCCGGCGCCTCGGGGATTTGCGGCACTCTGATCGGCCTGCGCCGCCTGCGATTTATCGCCGTAATCGTCTTTCCAGTGGCCCTGCTTCTTCAGGGCGTCGGCGACGTCCTTGGGCATGTAGGTCTCGTCGTGCTTGGCGAGCACGGTGTCGGCCTTGAAGACGCCGGAGGCATCGAGCGCGCCCTCGGCGACCACGCCCTGCCCTTCGCGAAACAGATCGGGCAGAATTCCCTTGAAGGCCACCGGCAGCGTGGCACTGCCGTCGCCGACCTTGAAGGTGACGGCGAGATCGGCGCCATGCACCAGCGACCCCCGCTCCACCAATCCGCCCAGCCGGAAACGCCGGCCGGCGGGAATGTGTTTTTCCGCCACCATCACCGGGGTCGAGAAGAACACGATGGAGTCGCGCAGCGCGTTCAGCACCAAAGCCGCCGCCACCGCAAGCACCGCGAGCGAACCGCCAATCATCGTCAATCGCCGCTGCTTGCGCGTCATACGTGCTCTCTAATCGTGCGGATCGGCATCATGTCTATCCATCGAGCCCGAGATTTTTCAGGCCCTCATTGAGCTGCCGCAACCGCTCGGCGTCATTGGCGACGGCCTGACGCGCATCCGACAACGCGCTTTTAGCCTTGTCGCGATCGCCCATCACCATATAGGCCCGTACCAATCGCAGCCATCCCTCGACGTCATCACCATTTTGTTTCAATCGGCTGGCGAGACGATCCACCATGGTGTGGATCATCGCGGTCCTGTCGGTCTCGCTCATGTCCTTGGCCGCAGCCATCGCCCCGTCGGGTAATGCCGGCGCGGCGACCCCGCCGACGCGGACCAGCGCCGCCTGTACCAGCGGTCGCCACGGCGCATCCGGCGGTGCTTTTTCCAACATCGCGCGCCAGATCGCGGCGGCCTCGGTGCCGCGGCCATCCTGCTCGGCCGCCAGGCCCAGGAAATAGCGCGCCTTCACCTCGTCCGGATCCAGCGCGACGGCGCGTTCGAACTCGGCCTTGGCATCCGATGTGACCACGCCGCCCGCCGCGCCAGCGATGGCTTCGCCGAGATCGGCCCGGCGGCCGGCACTGTCGCCGTTATAGGTGATCGAATTGTGATAGGCGCGCACCGCATCGTCGTAGCGACCGATCCGTACCAGCACCGGCGCCAGCACGTTCCAACCGCGGCCATCGGTCGGATTTTTCTCCAGATGCGCCTCGACCTGCGCCACCAGATTGTCGAGCGGCTGGGTGGTATCGGCTGCGCGGGTACGCGCGGTCAGCGGAAAATCGCCGAGCTGCGGAGACCCCAACGGGAGGTAAAAAGCCACCGACAGGACCGGCAACCCGACCAGGGCGATCACCGCCGCGGTGCGGCGCAGCCTGATGTTGGATGCGGTCGGCGGCGCGCGCTGATGGTCGGTCGCGGCGAGCAGACGGCGGCCGATTTCGACGCGGGCGGCCTCGGCCTCGGAAGCACCGATCAGCCCCGCGGAGAGGTCGCGATCGATCTCGGCAAGCTGATCCTTGTAGACCACCGCCTCACTGGCGTCGTTTCGCGACGGGCCGCTTCGGCCCAGCGGCCAGAGCACGGCAAAAACCGCCGCGGCCGTCATCAGCGCGAACACAAACCACAGCGTCATCAAGCAGGTTCCGGTGAAACAGCGCCCCACAAGCAAGCGCCGATGCGCCGCTTTACACCACGTGCGGCAAGCCCGGCAATTGGCAATTATCGCCGGAATTGCCCCTCACGGATGCCCCGGGTGGACCACAAAAAACCGTGATCTAACTGATATAAAATTCGCAGCTTTGCGCGGCAGGCTCGCCATGCCCATTGAGGGCTTTCAAATAATAGGCCCCCGCCTTGACCGAGTCCGGCAACCTGATCCTCAACCAGCCGTTCGGGGCTGGGCTGGCGATCGTAGTCACGGGGTCGGACAATTGCTCGCCGCTGGCCTTGTCGACCAGAACCACCTTCGCCTTGAGCATGAGATTGCGGTAGGTCGCCGAGATGACGCGGTTCTCAAGTTCAACGAATTTGATGATCGAGTTCATGCAACCGAAGCTACGTTCCTCGGTTCGGGAGGTCAACCAGAAATAGTATTTTAAAATTTATACTATCTTTTTATCCGGCGCGTGACGATTTGCGTTCGCCGGTGACCGCATTTTCGGCCGCCCGGCTCATCAGGGACGCGTAGTCATGGCCGAACAGCACTTCGCAGAAACAAATCGCGGCCTGGACCTGCATCTGCCGGTAAGGTCGCGTCTTGTGATCGCCGCTGCGCAGCGATTGCACCAGCGCCTCGGTGGATTGTTCGACATATTGCTGCAAATCGGAATAGGTCCGCAACGTCACTTCATTGATCGCGAGTTCGCTCGCATAGGTGCGGCACACCGCAACGAAATCGATCAATGACACGGTTTCTTCGACCTCCGTGGAATCGACCTTGGAGGCGATCGAAATATCCTTGTCGGCGCGCTGGCGCAGGATGCGCCGGACACGTCCGGGAACGCTGTCGATTTCCGATTGCAGCGTATTGGAGATTTCCGCCCGGATCGAAGTCAGCTGCTTGCCCCATGTCGAATCGTTGCGCAGATCGAGTTCGGTTCGCAGACCGCGCACGCCGTCATGCAGCGTCTTGAGATGCTCGCCAACGTTGTCGAAATGGCCGCGCCTGATGTCGGTGCGCAACACCGCGGCCAGATAGGACAAATCATGCAGCGCCATGGTGACCGCGATGCCGTAGGGCGTGGCGGCGACGCGGATTTCATCGTCGGACGCCGCCATCTTGATCGCGAGGCGGATGATTTGCCACGGCGCCGACAGGCGCGCCATCACCAGCGACAGCGCGAATGGCAACAGCTGCGGCGTTTGCAGCGCGGGAACGTTGAGCGAGAGCCCGACCGAGACGACCTGCAATTCTGCGAACACCCTGAACTGGCTCGGCAGCCGGCCGTTGAGGGTGTCGAGCGCCTCACGGACCTGCAGCAGCGAGCCGATCGGAACCAGGTCCTCGAGCACGTCGGGTCCTCCGACGCGGGCCAGCCCCCGTCGATCTCCGTCGGCAATAAGCTTGACGATCGCTTCCCCTGCGGCACGCTGGAAGGTACGGACCGCGGCCTCGAGCGCAGGCGACTTCTCGATGTCCCGCGCGCCGTCGAGTGCGGCCTCAAATTCGTGGGCCTGATCGGGTGCGCCGTCGCGGATCAGCCATTGCCACACCGACTGCAACGAGGAACGGCGGATCTGACCCGGGCGGCGGGGGAAATTGCCATCGACCAGGAACGGTTCCAGCGGGCGGAACACCAGACGCGCCGGATCGTCGGTTCGCGGTCGGGTCGGCTCGTCGGCCCCGCGCACGATCTTGCGCAATTCCTCGAGCACGAACGTAGCAACGGTCGCGTCCTCGCCACGCTCGATGGCGCGCTCGAACTCACGCATCAGCAGCGCCTGCGACTGCGGCGGAAGCTGTGCGAGATAGTCTCTCAGCCGCTCGTTCGGTGTCTGACCCATGCGCCCGGATGCACGTCTATATCGGCGAGCGGCAAATGCGCCCACCGATCACCATAAAAGCCCCGGCGTTAAGAAGCCGTTTAGGAACTACCGGCGGCACAGCGTCTTTTGTCGGCGTTTTGACTGTTTTGACCGGGATATCATACCCCCGGCAACACCAGCTCGGCGCGCAGCCCTCCGATCGGCGCGCTGCCGAGCGAAAGGCTGCCGCCATACAGGGCGGCGAGGTCGACCACGATCGAAAGGCCAAGACCGGAACCGGGTTTCAACTCATCCAGCCGCTGGCCGCGGCGCGCCACCTGCGCGCGCTCCGCTGGCGATAGCCCGCGCCCGTCGTCATCGACGATGACCCGCAAGAGCGGGCCGGCGCCGGGCTCGACCGGCCGTTCCACCCCCACCTCAATGAACACGCGCGAAGCCGCCCATTTGCAGGCGTTGTCGACGAGGTTACCGACCATTTCCTCAAGATCCTGCTTCTCGCCGCGAAACCTGGCCTGGGGGTCGGCCACGACCTCAATGAGGATGCCGCGATCGCGATGGATCTTCTCCATGGTCCGGCGCAGCGCCTCGATCGCGGGTGCCACTTCGGTGACCGTGCCGATGACGGTGAGCCGCGCGGCGATCCGCGCCCGCTCCAGATGATGCGCCACCTGATCGCGCATCACATCGGCCTGCTCCAGCACCTTGGTCGCGAAGGGATCGGCGCCATGCGCGGAAGCTTCGTTGACGATGACCGACAGCGGCGTCTTGATGGCATGGGCGAGATTGCCGACATGGGTCCGCGAGCGCTCGACGATCTCCCTGTTGGCGTCGATCAAAGCGTTGGTCTCGCGCGCCAGCGGTGCGATTTCGACGGGAAACTCACCCTCGAGCCGTTCGGCACGGCCGGAACGAATGTCGGCGATGGAATCCGAGATGCGCTTCAGCGGTGCCAGGCCAAAGCGGACCTGGAAGATGGTGGTCAGCAGCAATACGATCGTCAGCGCCGCGAATGTGCTGCCGAGGTAATAATCGAAGCTGCGTGTTTCGTCGAAAATCTCGGTGGCGTCGCCGGCCACGCTGACCAGAAACTTGCCGTCGGCGCCGAGATCGACTGGCCGCTCCACCATGCGCAAGTTCTGGCCCTCGGGCCCGTCGACATAGCCGAGACGCACGCCGGCGGCTGTCAATTCGGCGCTCTCGTCGAGCTTCGGCAGCTTCTTGTCCCACAGCGAACGTGATGCCCGGGTTTCGGCCTTTTCGCTGTCGGTGCGGGTGATCTGCCAGTACCAGCCGGACAGCGGCAGCTCGAACAGCGGTTCACCGAGCGACTGAAACTGATGATCAGGCGGTTCGTCCGGCGTCGCGACTTCCGCGATCAGGGTGCGCAGATAGAGATTGAGGCGGCGGTCGAATGCGCGCTCGGTCGCATCGCGATAGACCGACGACAACACAACGCCGGTGATGACCAGGATCACCACCACCCATGCGGTCGCAGACAAATACAGCCGGGTGGCGAGCGAACTGCCGCGCATCAGAACATCGCCCCGAAAATCATGGCCGCGGGCGGAGGCCCGATCGATGGGCGCCGGTTTTCAAACGGGATCATGGCCGAACAAGAGGACAAGTCCGGGAACCGATCAATAGCCGATATCGAATCCGCCGGGATCAGGCATTGGCCGCCGGTGGCGTCAGCAGATAGCCGAGCCCGCGCACGGTCTGGATGATATCGACATCGAGCTTCTTGCGGATGCGTCCAACGAACACCTCGATAGTGTTGGAGTCGCGATCGAAATCCTGGTCGTAGAGGTGCTCGACCAGTTCGGTGCGCGACACCACGCGCCCGGTGTGATGCATGAGGTAGGCCAATAGCCGATACTCGTGCGACGTCATCTTGATCGGGTTGCCGGAGACGCTGACCCGGCCGGTGCGGGTATCGAGCGACACCGGACCACAGGTCAGCTCGGACTGCGCATGGCCGGTGGAGCGGCGCAGCAGCGCGCGAATGCGGGCCAGAATTTCCTCGAGATGAAACGGCTTGGCGACGTAGTCGTCGGCGCCGGCATCGAAACCCTGCACCTTGTCGCTCCAGCGGTCGCGGGCGGTGAGGATCAACACCGGCATGACGCGGCCGTTACGGCGCCATGCCTCCAGCACCGAGATGCCGTCCATTTTCGGCAACCCGATGTCGAGCACGACCGCGTCATAGGGTTCGCTGTCGCCCAGGAAGTGCCCCTCTTCGCCGTCGAAGGCGCGATCGACCACGTAACCAGCGTCAGTCAGCGCCGTGGTGAGCTGGCGATTTAGATCGGGATCGTCCTCAACGACGAGCAGGCGCAAGCTGGTCTCCCTAATCTGATCGTGGCCGTAACTGATCTCTAGATGATGCTCACGCGCGTGAATGGCCAATGAACGAGCACGTACCGCAATGTTACTTTTTCTTCACAACTGCAATTTCTTCCAAACTGCCCAACCGTTTTCCAGTCACGCCAGACGCGTTCGGCCGATTGTCGCTCGGAGCGCCCGCAGGTTCCGTGCTGTACCGCACGCCCAACAGGGCGAATCGAAAGCCCCAACACGTTGCCGCTTCGCCATGTTAGACGGAGTTTCAAATTGTCGCACCCCGACCGGGCCACGATTGCGGTGTGAAGAATTCGGCGTGTTGCGAATTGAAAGCCCTGTGCACGATTACGGCCCTGGCGGACCCGCGTGCTGCTCGTCTTGCGGGGCCTAGGTGCGGAAGAACACAAACCAGAGGACGCCCAGGATCAACACCGCAAGGCCGGTGGAGGCCGTAAGCAGAGCCAGCACCGACGGGCCGGGCTCGGCCTGACGTGCTTCGGTCGGGGTTTCGACGATCTGCTGATGTTGTCTCGTTGCCATGGGGACCTCATTGCCTAAGTGCCTGTAACGCCAGCTAATGCCTCGACGCCACCTGTCGAAAGCAACGCTTGTTCGGGAATGATGTTCCGGGTTTTCGGCCCACCAGATTGGCCCGCCCGACCGCTCAAAGGGCCGCAGCGTGGCCTCGGAACGATCCGTCCCGGCCACGGTTAACGTCGTTAGGAGATTTCCCGCAGGATTAGTTTAAATTCGAGCCCCCCGGTGGTACCCTCCGGGGTCGTTTGTAGCGTTTCGGAGTATCCCATGGCCCCCCGCGCCAACTGGAAAGGCTTCCTGCGCCTTTCACTCGTGACCTGCCCGGTCGCCCTTTATCCGGCGACGTCGGATACCGAAAAAGTCAGCTTCAACCAGATCAACCGCAAGACCGGCCATCGCATCAAATATGCCAAGGTCGATGCTGACACGGGCGAGGAAGTCGCCGCCGACGACATCATGAAGGGCTACAAGATCGACACCGACACCTATATCGAGGTGACCAAGGACGAACTCGACGACATCGCGCTGGAGTCGACCCGCACCATCGAGATCGACGAGTTCGTTCCAAAAACCGATATCGACAACCGCTTTTTGATCCGCCCCTATTACCTCGTGCCGGACGGCAAGGTCGGCCACGATGCGTTCGCGGTGATCCGCGAAACTATCCGCAGCATGAACAAGGTTGCGATCGGCCGCGTGGTGCTGACCAACCGCGAGCACATCATCGCGCTGGAACCGCTCGACAAGGGCCTGATGGGCACGCTGCTGCGCTACCCCTATGAGGTGCGTAGCGAGAAGGAATATTTCGACGACATCCAGGACGTCAAAGTCACCAAGGACATGCTGGATCTGGCCAAGCACATCGTCGAGCAGAAATCCGCGTCATTCGAGCCCGACCAGTTTGAGGATCGCTACGAATCCGCGTTGGTCGATCTTATCAACCAGAAACGCAATGGCCTGCCGGCCGCGGCAAAGGCCGCGCCGAAATCGGGCGGCAACGTCATCAATCTGATGGACGCGCTCAAGCGCAGCCTCGCCAGCGAGAAGCAGGCCCCTGCCAAGGCCAACACGAATACCAAAGGCAAGAAGCCGAAGAAGCGCGCCGAAGGTCAGCGCGAAATGCTGCTGCCGATCAGCGGTGGCGGCAAGCGCGCCGCCAAGGAAACGGCCAAGGAAACCGCGAAGGCCGAGCCGAAGAAGGCCGAGAAGCCTGCACGCGCGCCAGCGGCCCGATCGAAGAAGGCAGGGTAATTCGACGCTGGATCGCGGTAACCGACGATGCCGTGGTCGACGCCGTTCGACGAGCCGATTGCGCTGCGCGGCGGGCGCAAACTTGTGACACTGCAGCAGGCCGCCGACTACATCATCAAGCTGCCCGACGCCCGGCAGAAGCAGCCGCACTGGCAGCTTGCGGTCGAAAACCTGATCAACGCGGCCGAGACCGGCGGCGGCTGGTTGATGTTCGCGCAGATCGCCATGCTGCGGGCCCTGAACCGCGACGGCAGAGACCGGTGACGGCGCTTGTAATCACCCCTGCGGTCACGTGCGCGGTGTCTATTTCAGCGAGCTATTGATCGACGTGAATTTGGTGTTGAGCTGGGGTCCGATGCCTTGAACGGTGCCGATGATGGCCAGCGCGATGCCGCACGCGATCAGGCAATATTCGATGGCGGTGGCGCCGGATTGGTCGTTCAGGAACCTCGAAAACAGCCGACGCATTCAAAACTCCTGCTGACGCGCGATCTCGCTCTCCCACGCCCAATTCTTCCGTGTCGAATTATTTCACACCCGTGCCTCCGAGGGAATCCCGACTGACCCGGGTTGCCGGCATGTCGATCAACACGCTAAACGCGCGGTTAAGGCCGAGGCTGGTTTTTTGCCACACACCCATACCGCACGCTTCCGGCGCCATTTGCCGTGAACCGGATGGCGCGATCAGCAGTCGAAGAGCATCGGCTTCGCACGATGGCCGGATCGGAATCTCCGTGGGTGAGCGAGCATGTCAGCGCAAGAACGCGAATCGAAAAGAAACTTTATCGCCATCCTGGACGAAAGCACCGAACAACAACACGCCGTTGAATCGCCCGCCAAATCCGATCGCCCTATCTGCCGCGTCTTGCTCCGTTTGTTGGTGGCTGTACTGAACCGCGGTGTGAACGCCGGATAGCTCGAACTATAGTTTGTCGCGCCGCTTTCCGAACAGCGGTACTCGTCCAAAACCACGGCCCCCTGCCCGGAATGATCGCGACCACCGGCCGAGATGCAAAACAGTATACCAGAGCTTCGCCGGGCCGTTCGCGCGCGCGCTTTACCGATCGACGGTTTCCTGTTCCAACTAACCGATCAGGCCGAGCCCAACATCGGCCAATTCAAAGGGAGGACCAGGCATGAAGCTCGGTACTGCGATTGCGGAAATCATGAAGCGCGAGGGGATCGAGATCCTCTGCGGCTATCCGGTCAATCACCTCATCGAGCATGCGGCCGCTGCCGACATCCGGCCGGTGATGGTCCGGCAGGAACGCATCGGCCTGCATATGGCTGACGCGATCTCCCGCGTCACCTCGGGGCGCACTATCGGCGCCTTCTGCATGCAACACGGTCCCGGCGCCGAGAACGCCATGGGCGGTGTCGCGCAATGCTACGGCGAATCCGTGCCGGTGCTGGTGCTGCCGATGGGCTATGCGCGACGGCTTGCGAACATCGAACCCAATTTCAATTCCAGCCAGGCGATGAAGGCGTTTTCGAAATCGTCCGAGCCGATCAATATCGCCGCTGAAGTTGGCAACATCTTTCGGCGCGCTTTCACAAAACTGAAGAACGGCCGTGGCGGTCCGGTCATCGTCGAAATCCCCGCCGATATGTGGAACGAGGAAGTGCCGGAACCGCTGAACTACACGCCGGTGCTGCGCACCCGCTACGGCGCCGATCCCGCGCATGTGAAAGAAGCGGCGGCGCTGCTGATCGGCGCCAAGCGACCGGTGATTTATGCCGGCCAGGGCGTCCATTACGCCCAGGCGTGGCCACAACTGAAGCGGCTGGCCGAACGGCTTGCGATCCCGGTCACGACGAGTCTCGGCGGCAAGTCGTCGTTTCCGGAAACGCATCCGCTTTCGCTGGGTTCGGGAGGCCTCGCGGTGCCCCGCGCCGTGCCAAAATTCCTGGGCGAAGCCGATGTAATCTTCGGCATCGGCTGCTCGTTCACGGAAACCTCGTTTGGCATCGCCATGCCGAAGGGCAAGACCATCATTCATTCGACGCTCGATCCCGCGCATCTCAACAAGGATGTCGAGGCTAGTATCGGGCTGGTCGGCGATGCCGGCCTGGTGCTCGATGCGTTGCTCGACGAGATCGGCAAGACCGTGACATCGGATCGCGATGCCAGTGCCGTCGCCGCCCAGATATCATCGTCACACAAGGAGTGGCTGGCGAAATGGATGCCCAAGCTGACGCACAACGATGCGCCGCTCAATCCGTATCGCGTATTGTGGGACCTGCAGCACACCGTCGATATCAAGAACACCATCATCACCCACGACGCCGGCAGCCCGCGCGACCAGCTCTCGCCGTTCTGGAAGTCGGTCGAACCGTTGTCCTATATCGGCTGGGGCAAGACCACCCAGCTTGGCTATGGCCTCGGTCTTGCCATGGGCGCCAAATTGGCAAAACCCGACAAGCTCTGCATCAATGTCTGGGGCGACGCCGCGATCGGCTTTACCGGCATGGATTTCGAAACCGCGGTGCGTGAACGCATTCCGATCATGTCGATCCTCTTGAACAATTTCAGCATGGCGATCGAACTGAAGGTGATGCCGGTATCGACCGAGAAATATCGATCGACCGACATTTCCGGCGACTATGCCGCGATGGCGCGCGCCTTCGGCGGCTATGGCGAACGGGTGACGAAACCGGAAGACATCATCCCCGCCATCAAGCGCGGCATTCAGAAGACCAAAGAAGGCATCCCGGTGCTGCTGGAATTCATCACCAGCAAGGAGACCGAGGTCTCGCGGCCGGGCACCTAGGCTTGTTGCTTAGGCGTAGTACTTAGGTGGGGATTTCAGCGGGGTACTTGAGCCCCGGCGGCCTTTGACCAATACTCCGATACTGGCCTGACCGTCAGGCAAATGGTATTGCCTGCGCGCGCGGCATTTTGGACGCCTGCGCCAACAGGTTTGTCGTTTGAGCTAGTTGCGGCCAGACATCGGGCGATTGGATTTAAGTCAATGACCGCGCTTCCCCCGGACGTGGTGGCCGACCTCAGCCGGCTGGTGGCCGAGCTTGAACAACGGCTCGAGCAGAGTTTCGCCGCCCACGACGAAGCGATCAATCGACAGGCCGCCGCCGCGCAGGAAAACGCCCGGCTGCGGGATGAATTGGCCGCGGCCCGAGAGCGCGAGGCCGCCAGCGCCGCGATCCTGCGTACGATTTCCGGGGTGTCGGGCGATGCCGAGCGATCGCTGCCGCAAATTGCGGAAATCACCGCGCGCCTGTTCGGCGCCTCCAGCGTGCGGATCAGGCTGGTCGAGAACGGTGAATGGGGCAGCACATTTCACGTCGGCCGGAGTTCGGAGGCCATTACGTCCAGCGTTCCCGAAGCAAAGGTCCGAATCGGAGGCCGCAATCTGCCCGGCACCGTGGTCGCCGAGAACCGCCAGATCCACATTCCGGACCTCGACAATATCGATCCAGAGATGGCCGATTGGCCGGGGTTGCCGCCGGCCCGCGCGGCCGGCGCCCGAACCGTCTCCGGCACGCCGCTGCGGCGCGACGGCAACGCGATCGGCGTCCTGCTGATCCATCGCGATCACCTCCAGCCTTTCAGCGACGCAGAACTGGCCTTGCAACAGAATTTCGCAGATCAGGCTGCCGTCGCGGTGGAGAATTCCCGACTGTTCAACGAAACCCGGGAGGCGCTGGAGCATCAGACCGCGACCGCCGATATCCTGAAGGTTATCGCCAGTTCGCCATCGGACATTCAGCCGGTGTTCGAGGCCATTGCCACCAGCGCCAACCGGTTGATCGGCGGCTTCTCGACGACGGTGTTTCGATTTGTCGACGGCCTGATGCACCTGAAGGCGTTCACGCCGACCAATCCGGCCGCGGACGAATTATTGCAGGCATCTTTCCCCCGACCGCTGGCCGAATTTCCGATCTTTGAACTGGTTCGTGATGGCCAGACGACCCAATTCGCCGATACCGAGGCGCAATCCGGCGTGCACCCCTTCATCAGGGATCTGGCGCGATCACGCGGCTACCGCAGCATGCTGTTTACGCCGCTGATGAGCAACGGCGCGTCAATCGGCATGATCGGGATCACGCGACCGGAGCCAGGGTCGTTCGCCGCTCATCACGTCCAGTTGCTTCAGACCTTTGCCGACCAGGCGGTGATCGCCATCGAAAACGTCCGGCTGTTCGATGAGGTGCAGGCGCGCACCAACGATCTCAGCGAGTCCCTGCAGCAGCAGATCGCCACCGCCGACGTACTCAAGGTCATCAGCCGCTCGGTCTTCGATCTGCAGACCGTGCTCGATACGCTGGTCGAGTTGGCCTACAAACTCTGCGGCGCCAGCCTCGGACTTCTCTATCTGCGGGGCGATGATGCCTTCGAATGCAAGGCCACCGCAGGCCTAGGCGTCGCGCAGGCGAACCTGCTGTTCAAGGGACGCCCGATACGAGCGGGCCGTGGCACGGCCGCCGAACGCGTGATCCTGACCGGAGAAGTGCAAAGCATCACC
Source organism: uncultured Alphaproteobacteria bacterium (assembly GCA_963738105.1). Lineage (GTDB taxonomy): Bacteria > Pseudomonadota > Alphaproteobacteria > Rhizobiales > Xanthobacteraceae > Bradyrhizobium. Next base: position 59,090 of record CAVTWC010000032.1, read on the forward strand.
GACTTCTTCGAAGATCCGGAGTTCGATCCCAAGGTCAGGGAATCCATTCGAAATGCGACCGGGCAGGATTCCAGCCTTGGCCAGCTTCGATCAACGCTGGCTGTCCCGATGACGCGCGACGACGCCGTCGTCGGCGTCATGGTGATTGCGCGTTCGCAGGTCGGTCCATTTCCCCAGCGCCAGATCGAGCTGTTGCAGACCTTCGCCGACCAGGCCGTGATCGCGATCGAGAACGTCCGGCTGTTCGACGAGGTGCAGGCAAGAACACGAGATCTCGCGGAGTCGCTGCAGCAGCAGACGGCGACATCGGATGTACTCAAGGTCATCAGCCGCTCGGCATTCGATCTGCAGACGGTGCTCGAAACACTGATCACGTCCGCCGTCGAGTTGAGCGGCGCCAATCGCGGTTCAATCTTCCTTCGTGACGGCGATGTTTTTCCGCTCAAGGCGGCGTCGAGCACCACCCCCGAATTCCTGCAATATTGGGCCGCGAATCCGCCGCGGGCGGGCCGTGGGTCGGCGACCGAGCGCGTGATCGCATCGGGAAGGGTCGAAATCATCCCGGATGTGCTGGAAGATCCGGAAATGCAGATGACCGCAAGCGCGCTGGTCAGAATTCGCGCGGCGCTGGGCGTGCCGATGCTCAGGGATAACAAGGTCGAAGGCGTGTTGGTGCTGACACGGCCCGAGCCCGGCCCATTTACCAAAAGCCAGATCGATCTGGTACAAACCTTCGCCGATCAGGCGGTGATCGCGGTCGAGAACGTGCGGCTGTTCGACGAAACCCAGGCACGCAGCCGGGAACTCGCGGCGTCGCTCGACGAATTGCGCACCGCGCAGGACCGTCTGGTGCAGACCGAGAAACTCGCCTCGCTCGGCCAGCTCACCGCCGGCATCGCGCACGAGATCAAGAACCCGCTCAATTTCGTCAACAACTTTGCCGCGCTCTCCGCGGAATTGACCGATGAATTGAATGACGTGCTCAAGCCCGCCGCGATCAGTGGCAAAATTCGCGAAGAGGTCGATGAGCTAACCGGCCTGCTCAAGGACAATCTCGAAAAGGTGGTGCAGCACGGCAAGCGAGCCGACTCCATCGTCAAGAACATGCTGCTGCATTCGCGCGAAGGTTCGGGCGATCACCGGCCCACGGATATCAATGCGCTGCTCGATGAAAGCCTCAACCTCGCCTACCATGGCGCGCGCGCGGAGAAACCGCAGTTCAATGTAACGCTGCAACGAAATTTCGATCCCAATGCGGGCATGATCGAGATGTTTCCGCAGGAAATCACCCGCGTATTCCTCAATCTGATTGCGAACGGCTTTTACGCCGTCAACAAGCGCAAGACCGAGCATAACGAGGATTTCGATCCTGTGGTCAGCGCCACGACGGTAGATCGCGGCAACCATGTCGAGATCCGTATTCGCGACAACGGCACCGGCATTCCCGATGAGGTGAAGGAGAAGATGTTCAACCCGTTCTTCACGACCAAGCCCGCCGGCGAAGGCACCGGCCTCGGCCTGTCGATGAGCCACGACATCATCGTGAAACAACATGGTGGCACGATCGAGGTCGCGACCGAACCGGGCCAATTCACGGAATTCACCGTCGTGCTGCCGCGCACCAGCAATCTTTCAAGCAAGACCTGAGGTCAGACGTGAGCGTTTCCGGCATGACCGGCCTTGAGATGCTGCCCAAGGTCAAGGAAATGCGGCCGGACGTTCCCGTCATCATGATCACCGCCTACGGCGATCCAGACACCAGGCGCAAGGCGATCGAAAGCGGTGCGACTGATTTGCTGACCAAGCCGATCGATTTCGACGTACTCAGAGGCGAAATCGATACGCGGCTGGCGCAGGCGGTTTGAGCTAGCGCCCTATTCCGTCAGCGGCACGGATTTCTTGGCCGGCCCTTCCAGCGGCCTTTCTTCCATCAGCCCGATGCACAGCGCGCCAGTCGCCAACAGCACCGCCGCGGCGGCGAACACATAGCGGAACGCGGCGATCATGTCGGAGGCGGAAATCGAACTCACCGGGCCGCGATGCTCGCCGCCCAGCGAGATATCGGCGCCGAGCGCCATCAGCAGGATCGCGCTGAAGGCCGCCACCGTGAAGGATGCCATCAGCGAGCGGAAGAAATTCATCGCCCCGGTAATGGTGCCGACCTGCGAACGCACCACCGAATTCTGCAGCGCCACCACGCTGATCGGAAACGTCGTACCGAGCCCGAGTGCAAACACCGCCAGCAGCACCAGCAGCGCCCACAGCGGCAGCGGTACGAAGGTAAATACACATGCAACCAGTGCTGCGCCCGTCAATCCGATGATCGCGACCCGCTTGTAGTGCGTGGCGCGCGCCATGGTCTGGCCGGCGATCGCGGCACCGCAGGTCGAAACCGCCGCCAGCGGAATCAGCGCAAGCCCCGCCTCGCTGGCGGTAAGGTGATAGACCACCTCGTAATACAGCGGCAGATGCACCGTCAGGCCGATCATCGCACCCATCGCGCAACCGCCCGCGGCCATCGCGTAGGGCGCCACCGTTCCACCCAGCAAGGACAGCGGCAGGAACGGCTCTTCGGCATTTCGGGCATGCCAGACAAACGCGAACGCCAGCGCGACCGACGATCCGACCATCGCCATGATGGTCGGCGACAGCCAGAGGAAGCGATTGCCGCCCCAGGTCAGCACCAGCATGAATACCACCGCGGACGCCATCAGCAGCACGCCGCCGACCCAGTCGACCTTGCGCATGCGGTGGAACACCGGGATCTTGCCCATCTTGGGCAACAGCAGCGCCAGCGCGCCCAATCCCAGCGGCACATTGATCCAGAACACCATCGACCAGTGCAGATGTTCGGCGAACACTCCGCCGAGCACCGGCCCGCCGATTCCGGCGGCGGTCCATACGCCGCTGAAATAGGCCTGGTACTGGCCGCGCTCACGCGGCGTCACGACGTCGGAAATCACGGTTTGCACGATCGGCATGATGCCGCCGCCGCCGAGCCCCTGCAGGCCGCGCGCCAAAATAAGCACCGGCATGTTCGGCGCGATCCCGCACAGCACCGATCCCGCGATGAACAGGCTCAGCGCGGCAATGATCATGGCGCGACGGCCGTAAATATCGCTCAGCGTGCCGAACACGGGCGCTACCGCGGTCGATGCCAGAAGATAGGCCGTGATCACCCAGGACAGGCTGGACACGTCATGGAACTGGCGCCCGATCGTGGGCAGCGCGGTCGCGACGATGGTCTGGTCCAATGCGGCCAGGAACATCGTCAGCATCAGGCTCATCAGGATCGTGCGGACCTCGCTCTGGGTCAGCGGCGCGCGCGGCGCAAGCGGCGGCGCATCGCTGAGATCGAGGACCTCGGTCGTGATGTGGGAGAGCTCGCTGGCGAGTTCGTCGGACAATATCTGGTGGTCGGCAGGTTGACTGCTCTGCCGTTCGAACTTGTTCATCAGGCGTATGATTTGCTGCACAGCGCTAAAAGCGCGAAGGAATCGTTCTATGGCCCGTTATGTACGCGGCAAATCCGTCCTGCGGCAGCGGGTTGGGCGCATGGGTGCCTCCCGCAAAGCACAATCGCAATCCCGTGATCGGATCAGGGCGGATTTTTCAGGATTTAGGCCGCTTTTTGAGCCGCGCCCGCTTCGGCAACAGCGCCGGCCACTGCACGATATGGTCCTCGAGATCGGCATCCGCGATCTCGTTTTCGGTGCCCTGCACCCGCCCGCGCACGGAAACCCCGGCTTCATGCACCGTATTGGGATCGCCTGAAATCAGGGGATGCCACCAATAGAGATCGCGACCCTCCGCAACCAGTTTGTAGCCGCAGCTTGGCGGCAGCCAGTTCAGGGTACGGACGTTTTCCGGGGTCAGCCGGACGCAGTCTGGAACCTTGTCGGAGCGGTTTTGGTAATCCTTGCAGCCGCAGGTGCCCGCATCGAGCAATTTGCAGGAAACGTGGGTGAAATAGATCTTGCCGGTATCCTCGTCTTCCAGCTTCTCCAGGCAGCACCGCGCGCAGCCGTCGCACAGGCTCTCCCATTCGGCGTTAGACATCTCTTCCAACGTCTTGGTTTTCCAGAAAAATCCCTCTTGGCCCGAGGGCGGCTTGGAAGCGGCGGTCATGTTGTCAAAAGGTTCCGGGCGGTAACGGCTGCCGCCGTTCTAGGGACTGCGGCGGCAGCGCAGCAAGGGGTGTTGTCAGACGGCTCACAACAGGTGTGCGCGACGTTAGCTTTGCCGATCAATATCACAGCAGCACCATTGGTTTATCGCCCCCGCTCGGCTACAAAACCAGCGAGTCCCCAACGGCGTCGATATGCCTTGTAAATGCGCCTTGGGTTTGCCGCAACATTTCCGCAAAACGTCTTGGCGGTGCCGATTGGGCACCCAAGCGCTTTCGAACTGACCAAGGGCCCCGGTGCCTCAGATCCTGCCACCGCAATGGAAGCAAAAGCTCCAGCACTTCTTTCTGGATCTGGACGCGCGCATCGACTCGACCCTGTTTTCTTCAGGCAAAGGCGCCCGCGAGCTCTTTGAGCGCTACTCGACGTTCATGGACCGCTTCTATGTCGGCCGCTGGAAGCGCTGGGTGTTCATCGAGCCGCTGTCGGAGGCCGCGACCATCGGGCTCGGCGGCCTGATCCTGATGCTGGCGCTGGCGGTCCCGGCGTTTCGCGAAACTGCCGACGAGGACTGGCTGAAGAAGTCCGATCTCGCGGTGACGTTCCTCGATCGCTACGGCAATCCGATCGGCAGCCGCGGCATCAAGCACAACGACTCGATCCCGCTGGAAGATTTTCCGGACAATCTGATCAAGGCGACGCTGGCGACCGAAGACCGCCGCTTCTACGACCATTTCGGCATCGACTTCCCCGGACTGGCGCGCGCGCTCGTCACCAACGCGCAGGCCGGCGGCGTGCGCCAGGGCGGCTCGTCGATCACGCAGCAGCTGGCGAAAAACCTGTTCCTGAGCAACGAGCGCACCATCGAGCGCAAGGTGAACGAAGCGTTCCTCGCGATCTGGCTGGAGACGCGGCTCACCAAGAACGAAATCCTCAAGCTCTATCTCGACCGCGCCTATATGGGCGGCGGCACCTTCGGCGTCGACGGCGCGGCGCATTTCTACTTCAACAAGTCGGCGCGCGACGTCAATCTCGCCGAAGCCGCGATGCTGGCCGGCCTGTTCAAGGCGCCGACCAAATACGCGCCGCACATCAACCTGCCCGCGGCCCGCGCCCGCGCCAACGTGGTGCTGGATAATCTCGTCGATGCCGGCTTCATGACCGAGGGCCAGGTGTTCGGCGCGCGGCGCAATCCCGCTACCGCGGTCGATCGCCGCGACGAGAATTCGCCGAACTACTATCTCGACTACGCGTTCGACGAGATGCGCAAGCTGGTCGACACCTTTCCCAAATCCTACAATGAACGTGTCTTCGTGGTCCGCACCGCGATCGACATGAACGTGCAGCACGCCGCCGAAGAGGCCATCGAAAACCAGCTGCGCCAGTTCGGACGCGATTATCACGCCACCCAGGCCGCGACCGTCGTCTCCGATCTCGACGGCGGAATCCGCGCGATGGTCGGCGGACGCGACTATGGTGCGAGCCAGTTCAACCGCGCCGTCGACGCCTACCGCCAGCCCGGCTCATCGTTCAAGCCTTATGTCTACACCACCGCGCTCTTGAACGGCTACACACCGAAATCGATCGTGGTCGACGGCCCGGTCTGCATCGGCAATTGGTGCCCGCAGAACTATGGCCATTCTTATTCCGGCTCAGTGACGCTGACCCAGGCGATCACCCACTCGATCAACGTCGTTCCGGTCAAATTGTCGATCGCGCTCGGCGGCAAGGCCGGGCCGAAAGCCGGCCGCGCCAAGATCGTCGAAGTGGCGCGCCGCTTCGGCATCACCGCGCCGCTGCCGGACACGCCGTCGCTGCCGATCGGCGCCGACGAAGTCACGGTGCTCGAACATGCCGTGGCCTACGTGACATTCCCCAACAAGGGCCGCGCCGTCACGCCGCATTCGGTGCTGGAAGTTCGCACCGGCGCCGGCGATCTGGTCTGGCGCTTCGACCGCGACGGGCCGCAGCCACGGCAAGCTATCCCGGCTTCGGTTGCCGCCGACATGGCGGGCATGATGAGCCACGTGGTCAGCGAGGGCACCGCGCGGCGCGCCGCGCTCGATGGCATTCCGACCGCCGGCAAAACCGGCACCACCAATGCGTATCGCGACGCCTGGTTCGTCGGCTATACCGGTAACTTCACCTGCGCGGTGTGGTACGGCAACGACGACTACTCGCCGACCAACCGCATGACCGGCGGCGCGCTGCCGGCACAGACCTGGCACGACATCATGGTCGCGGCGCATCAGGGCGTTGAGGTCAAGGAGCTGCCCGGCGTGGGCATGGGCACCAAGCTGCCGACACCGCCCGCGAATGCCGCGACGGTCGCGGCCAACGGCGCGGCGCCGAAGATTCTGGATATCAAGCCCGGACCGCCACCGGTGCTCACCAGGCGCGGCGCGGACATTCTGGTGCAGGTCGAAAAAATGCTCGACGATGCCGCCAAGACCGCTGGTGGTGTGACCTCAACCGATCCGACCAAGCCAACCAAACCGGTGTCGTCGACATCGCTGGCGTTCCCGGAAAGTTTTGCGGCGGCGACGCCCGGCGATCCCACTGCACCAGCCCCACGCAAGAACTGACCGTGCGGCTGATCTTCACCACCTTGCTGGCGCTCGTTCTCGCCACCCTCGTCGGCCTCGGCTCGACGTGGATGACGGCGACGCGCGGCACCAATTTCGGCACGCTCAAGATTGGCGCCTGGACCGCGCGCCCCAAGACCGGCACCGCCGATGTCGATCCCTATTCGCGCGCCTCGATCGCCCGCAGCGGCGATTTGCCGATCGGCCAGGGCGACGGCGTCGCCTTCGTGGCGACAACGGATGACCGCAAGAAGCCGCTCGATGGCCGTTGCGACGTGGTCGTCAGCGGCGTGACACCGGCCGCGCGGTTCTGGACATTGACGCTGTACGACCAGAAGGGACATCTGGTCGCGAATTCGCTGCAGCGCTACGGCTTCACCAGCCAGGAGATCATTCGCGGCGCCGACGGCACCTTCGAGGTTCGGATCGCGTCGCGGTCGCGCGCCGGCAATTGGCTGCCGACCGGCGGCATCGAGCGTTACGGACTGATGCTGCGGCTCTACGATACACCGGTGGGCGTGGCGACGCGAACGCCGCGCGACGCGCCGATGCCCACGATTTCGACGGTGGGGTGCCCGTGATCCGGCTGTTGTTCACGATTATCGCGGGCGTGCTGCTGGGCGGCGTCGTGCACCTCGTCAGCGTTCTGGCGCTGCCGCGTATCGCCAGCCAGGACGCCTATTCGCGGCTGACGCCGATCACCAAGCTCAACGCCGTCACCGCGCTGCCACCAGCCGATCCCGGCAATACGCTGATGCCGTTCATGGACCCGGCATTCGCAACGGCGATCTGCCGCTATGATCTGTCGGGCGGCCCGATCAAGCTCGCGGTGCCGGTCACTCAATCCTACACGTCGGTGTCGTTCTATACCCGCAGCGACGTGGCGTATTACGCGATCAACGACCGATCAGCCGGACGCAAGGTGATCGAGCTCGATCTGATGACCGAGGCGCAGCATGCCGACCTGCCGGAAGACGAAGACGTCACCGCGGCCGATCGGCTGATCATCGATTTACCCAGCACCACCGGGTTGATCGTGCTGAAGGCGCTGGCCGCCGAGCCCGGCCTGATGCCGCAGGCGCAAGCGGCCCTCGCCGCCTCGAGTTGCAAGCTGCAGACCGAACCGCCCGCGAAGCAGGTCGGACCCGCCGCAAAGCGCTGAGCAGAGCGCGAGCGATTTCGCCGGCTCCCTCGGGATTATGGATTCACATTTCAAACAGCAGCGCTTTCTTACCTCGCCTCGCTTGCGGGGACGCGATGATGCTTCGCATCACGCGGAGGTCGCGAGCCCTTGCGAGCGGGTGAGGGGGCGTTTCAACAAAGCCGGACTCGCGGAGACGCCCCCTCACCCGTCGCACATCTGACGATGCGCGCCGACCTCTCCCCGCAAGCGGGGCGAGGTGAAGTCCGCAGACGCCGTTCGCAAACATAACTTCGCAATCTCGCGGCACGTTGCGCCCGAGTTTCGCTGGCAAATTCCGCCCTCTCGAGATCGAGGGCGCAGTGCGACCCTCAAGAGGGCGCAGGGAAGACCGGGTGCGCGCTGCACCCGCGGTCTCGCGTGCAAAGGCAGAAAAAAGGCGCACACGAGCATACAGGTTCAGCGGAAGCAGTCCGGCCTTCCCTGCGCAATGGTTTTAACGGTTTCCTTCGTGCTCTCCTTGGCGACCGGCTTGTTTGTCACCATCGCCCGCGTGATGCGCGAGCGACATCACTTACGTGATGCGCAGACATCATCGCGAACTTGACGCCAGCATCGGGGCGTCAGGACCACACGACTTCGCCGTCCGCTTGAGCGCCGTTCGTCAAAAGCGCCTCCGCGTCCACCGCATCCCGCTCCACGTTCGTGACGATCGCGAAACGCCCCTCGTTTGGGACGGGATGGCGGGGAATAAGCCGGTGATTTGGGTCGGATGGGAAGCGGAATATTTTTCGAGCGACGACTGGACAGGGCAAATCAGCTTGAAATAGCGAGAGAAATTAGGCTGCACGCGCAGGCGCGGAAACGCGCCAGGTAGCCCGCATGAGCGCAGCGACATGCAGGAACATAGAACAAAGTCCCGGATATCGCGGAGCCTGTCATCGGGCGCGCATTCGCGCGACCCATTGGCTCATCCGGCCTACGCCCGCCAGCATGATGGTGCGAGAAAGTGATGGGTATCGCTTCGACCCATCCTACAAGCTTTTGCTTTACCCGCGCGTGGTCAGCGCATGGCCGATCACCGGCCGGGCCGCAACCGGCGGATTGGCGGTTTGCGCGGCGAGTTCATTGATCAGGCGGTCGGCGTCGGCCGCTATGTTGTCGGGCGCCTGGATCACCAGCCGTTCCAGCGCCCAGCGGTAGGACGAGATCCGCCGCTCCAGGCACTGCTGCACCCACTGCACGATCATCGTGTTCTCTTCCATGCGGGCGACCGCGTCGGCGCGCTCGCGCGGCGACAATTCGGAAACATGGGCAAGGCTGGCGTTTCGCTTGCGGTCGAGATCGAGCACATGGATGGCGGAGGCGAAGAACGGCTCGAAGCGCGTGATGTCGTCGCGCACATCGTCGATCAATTGCGAATAGCGCGACGAATCCGAACGGTGCGGTTCGTCGATCAGCATGCGGCCATAGGCCGAGCGATCGAACGGTGGCGCGCCCTGCCGCCATGGCGAGGCGATCGGCTTGTAATCGCCGAACACGCTCTTCCAGGCGGGCCGCGAATGCGGCGGTTCGATCAGGGGATAGGCGAGATCGCGAAGCTGGCGCTCATAATCGGTGAGTTGGAATTGCGAGGCGTGCAGGCCGACGCTTCCCGTCACCTCGCCGCCGATCCAGCGGTGCATGTCGTCGTTACGAAAATCCTCGCGGGTGCGGCCGAAATCGCCGCCGCTGCAGCCGCCGAGCGCAAGGCTCAGCAGAATCAGCGTCAGCCCCGACGATGAAATCGAAACCCGCCGTCCTGTCCGGATCGGGAAATACGTCTCCGGCATTTTGAAATGTCCGATCGTTTAGCGCCGACGGCGCCGGCGTCCGGGAGCGGCTTTGCCTTCTTCCGGTCCGCGGCCGCCGCTGGTTTCTTCGGGGGCGCGTTCGATGCGGACGACGGGGAGGATCAAGATGGTGCCCATATCTTTGCGCGGATTGGTTTCGCGCGGACCGCCATCGATGGTTGAGCCCGGCCGCCGCGAAGCCGCATCCGCCGGAAATGCAAGGATGGTACCCATATCAAGCTCTCTCTGGGCGCGGCTCTGACATGATTTGGCCGGCGACTGATCGTCATTAAGAACAGGACGTGGTTAACGGCATCTTAATTTGCTGTGGCCGTCCTGCATCACTCGCGACAGCCGCTGGCGCGATATAGCGAGAAAACCGCAACAACTTTTCACGCCTCGTTTTCCTTAACGAGCCATTAAACGAACCTGCATAGGCTGGCCGGAGCATTCCTCAGTCGCGTACACCAGGCATGACCGCAGCCCCGCTTTTCCCCGGTTTCGATGGGTTGATGACGTTGTCCCGCCGGGAAGGCGTCGATATTCGTCCGACTTTGCTGCGGGTGCTGACCGACCTTTATGTTCAGGCCCGCGCCCACAGCGACGAGGAGGCGCGGCAGTTCATCGAGTTGACCTCGCGCCTGATCGATCAGGTCGACGACGCGACCCGCGCGGCGGTTCGGGCCCGGCTCGCGGTTTATCCGGGCACGCCGATCGAAGTGTTGAAGAAACTCGGGCTAAGGCCATCGTTATCCGGGCAGCGCATGCCGGCCGCCGCCGAGATTGCCGCTCCGCCCTCGCCGGCTGCATCGCCGATCAAGGCGCCGACCGATGCCGAATTGCGGATGGCCTCCAATCTGTCGATGCAGCCGAAAGACGCCGCCGAGATCACCGACATGTTTTTCGGGGCCAGCGCCAGCGAGCGCGGCCAGATCCTGCACAATCTTGCGGAGACGCCGCTGCGGGCGTCGGCGCGGATCCCGGCTGTACGCGCGGCCCGCGCGATCGAGACCCTGGAGATGGCCGCGTTCGCGGCCGACATCGAAAACTTCACGCTGGAGATCGGCGAGGCGCTGATCCTGCCGTCGCGGGTGGCGGCGCAAGTGGTCAACGATCCCGGCGGCGAACCGCTGGCTTGCGCCGCGCGCGCGCTGGACATGCCGAGCGCGGTGTTCCAGCGCGTCCTGATGTTCCTCAACCCCGAATTCGGATCGTCCGTCACCAACGTTTACCGGCTGTCGCGGCTGTATGACCGCTTGAGCGAACGATCCGCGCTGGTCATGCTGGCGGCGTGGCGTGGCTCCACCATGGCGGTGACCCGTGCCAAGTACCAGCCTTCGATGTACGACGACGAACGCCATCGCGTCCGCGCAGCATCCGGCCAGACCCGCCCGGCGGTGCAGCCCGGCTCCAGCATCGCGCCACGAACCGGTTCGACGAACTCGGGGCGGTAGAGCGGCGTTTCCGGAGCTCGAATTAATATCAGGATACTTCCCGACCTCATCCTGAGGAGCATCGCGTAAGCGATGCGTCTCGAAGGATGGCCGCGGATGACGGCCGTGCATGCCGCCATCCTTCGGGACGCGGCGAAGACGCCGCTCCTCAGGATGAGGTCGTCCCTGCGAACGCAGGGACCCATACGGCGAGGACTATCGATGGGTCGATGTGGCAGACGCCTTCCGTAACGACGAACGCCAGGGGTTATGGGTCCCTGCGTTCGCAGGGACGACTCGTTGAGAAGCTTCTCTGCACGCAGAAAGATCAGCTCTTCGCCAGATCGAGGAAATGCCGCCCTGCCCGGTCCTCGGTTTCGACGATCCAGGCGTCCGGATCGAAGCGCAATTCCTTGACCAGCCGTTCCTCGACGGAAGCCTCCGGCTGCGGCGATGTGGCGGTGAAGAGACGCTCGACGGGGCGGCTTTCATCGTAAACCGTCTGCGGCGCGGGCGCATACAGCACGGCGTTGCCGTCGAGCGTTGCAACCTTGACGAATACCGCGCCGGCCTCCTCCGCGCCGCGCTTGCGCACCGCACCGAAGATCCCCTCGGTCTGGCAGCGGCGCAGATACGCGGCCACCCATATGCTGGATTTCAATCGCATGAAGCGGACGATATAGGCCAGCACTGAAGCCGAAGCCAGCGCCGAATGACAGCCGGCCGACCCTTACGCCGCCGCCGCCATCCCCCGCGGGTTCAGGACGTATTCCTTGAGCACATTGCCTGTCGGGTCGACCTCGACCAGCGACACGTCGTAGCTCCAGAGATCGGCGAGGTGCTGCAGCACGCGTTTGGTATCGGCCTCGTTGAGCCGCGCGCCCTTCACCACGGCATGGCGCAACATCAGGCGGCGATCGCCGGCCAGATCGACATCGACGACCTCGATGTTCGGATCGATGAAGCCGACGTCATATTGCTTGGACAGCTCGCGGCGCACACGACGGAAGCCGCGCTCGTCGTGGATGGCATCCACCTTGATGCCTTCGGTGATTTCGGGATCGTCGTGCAGATGAAACATCCGCATATGCCGCATCAGCCGCGGGCTGAGAAACTGGCTGATGAAACTCTCGTCGCGGTAGTTGGCCCAGATATCCCGCAGCACCGCCATCGCATCGCCTTTGCCGGCGATCTCCGGAAACCACTCGCGGTCCTCGGCCTCGGGATTGGTGACGATACGCTCGATGTCCTGCATCATCGCAAATCCGAGCGCATAGGGATTGAAGCCGGAAAAGCGCCGATCGTCGAAGTCGGGCTGAAACACCACATTGGTGTGCGACGACAGGAATTCGAGAAAATTGCCGTCGGAGAGCCGGCCCTGCTGGTGCAGCCGATTCATGATCCGGTAATGCACGTAGGTCGCAGTACCCTCGTTCATCACCTTGGTCTGGCTTTGCGGATAAAAATACTGGGCGATGTGGCGAACGATCCGCAACAGCTCACGCTGCCAGGGTTTCAGCCGCGGCGCCGTCTTCTCCAGGAAATACAGCAGATTTTCCTGCGGCAGCCCGAGCAATTTGCGGCGCATCTCCGTGTTCAGGGAGGCCTGCGTCTTGACCGGTCCGGTCGGAACCGTCCGCCACAGATCGTTGAAAGCACTCTCCTCGTGCTGGCGGCGCTCGTCGGCCCGCTTTTCTTCGCTGCGAAGGTCGATGTTTTTCTTGCCGGGATAGCGATCGATGCCGTGCGACATCAGTGCGTGGGCCGCGTCGAGCGTCTGTTCGACCGCCAACCGGCCATGCCGCTCCTCGCATTGCGCCACATAGCCCTTCGCGAAGTCGAGATAGTCCAGAATGCCTTCGGCATCGGTCCACTGCTTGAACAGATAATTGTTCTTGAAAAAATGGTTATGGCCGAACGCGGCGTGGGCGATCACCAGCGTCTGCATGGTCGCGGTGTTTTCCTCCATCAGATAGGAAATACACGGCGAGCTGTTGATCACGATCTCATAGGCGAGGCCCATGAAACCCTTGCGGTAGGAAGCCTCCTGATGGGCGAAATGCTTGCCGAACGACCAGTGCTTGTAGAACAGCGGCATGCCGACCGAGGAATACGCGTCCAGCATCTGCTCGGCGGTGATGACCTCGATCTGGTTGGGATAGACATCGAGCCCCAACTCGGACAGCGCAATCTCCTCGCAGGCGTCATGGACACGCTGCAATATCCGGAAATCCCAATCCGCTCCCTCAAACAACCGCCCGGAGGTTTCGGTTCTGGATTTAACAGTCATGGCGCAGTCTTCTCCTGCTTTCCGCGGCGGTGGAACAGGTCGTGGAACACCGGGAAGATCTCGCTGCGGTCGCTGACCTTTCGCATCGACAGCGGCGCGCCGTCGGCACGCAAGCGTTGGTAGAGCGACCACAACGATGAATCGGACAGATCGAAGGTGTGACCGCCGCTCTCGCCGACTTCGAGATAGGCAAAGAACTGACTGACCGGCAGGATCATTTCGGTCAGCAACCGGCCCGCGACCTCGGCGTCCGAACTGGAATTGTCGCCGTCGGAGGCCTGCGCGGCGTAGATGTTCCAGTCGGAGGGACGAAACCGCGACCGCACGATATCGTGCATCGCCTGCAGTGCACTCGATACCAGCGTGCCACCCGATGCCGGTCCGTGGAAGAAGGTCTCTTCGTCCACCTCCTCGGCGCGGTCAGTATGGCGAATGAAGACGATCTCGACGTGGCGATAGCGCCGTTTCAGGAACACGTAGAGCAGCATGTAGAACCGCTTGGCGAGGTCCTTCATGTGCTCGGTCATCGAGCCCGACACGTCCATCAGGCAGAACATCACCGCCTGTGCCACGGGCTTCGGCGTGGTTTCGAACCGCCGGTAGCGAATATCGATCGGATCAATGAACGGAATCCGGCGAATTTTCGCCTTGAGCGCGTCGATCTCGGCCATCAACTCGGCGCGGCGCGCTTCATCGCAATCGGCCGCCTCGGCCTCGAGTTCGGCGATCTGTTCCGGCCGCGGCCGCCGTAGCGCCACCCGGCGCGCCAGCGCGAGACGGACCGTGCGGCTTACGGAGATATTGGCGGGCGAGCCCGAAGTGGAGTAACCGGCCCGGCGAATCCCCTCGCCTTCCACTTCAGCCAGCTTCCGCTTGGCGAGGTCGGGCAATTCCAGGTCGTCGAGAAACAGATCGACGAATTCGTCCCGGCTCAACACAAAGCGGAATGCATCCTCGCTATCGCCCTCGCCGGGATCTGAAGCCTTGCCGCGGCCCTCTCCGGAACGCGGCAACATGTCGCCCTCGACGAACTTCTTGTTGCCGGGAAGCACCATGTCACGGGTGCCGCCTTCGCGGCGGAAGCGCGGCTCATTCATGCCATCGAGGGGGATGCTGACTTCGCCCCCCTCGAGGACATCCTTGATGTCGCGCTCCTGCGACGACTTCTTGACGGCGCCTTGCACCAGTGCCTTGGCTCGGCGCAGAAAGCGCTGACGGTTCTCGAGACTCTTGCTGCCCGGATTAAGGCGCCGATCAACGATGTGCATGGCGGTTTTTTACATCCTCCTCAGCCAGCCTGTTTGACCCGCATGTACCATTCGACCAGCCGGCGAACCTGGCGCTCGGTATAGCCGCGCTCCACCATCCGCTCGACGAACTCGCCGTGCTTCTTTTCGGTCTCGCCATCCTTCTTCGAGCCGAACGAGATCACCGGCAGCAGGTCTTCGACCTGCGAGAAGATCCGCTTCTCGATCACTTCCCGGATCTTCTCATAGCTGGTCCAGCCCGGATTCTTGCCGGCGTTCTGGGCCCGCGATCGCAGCGAGAATTTCACCACTTCGTTGCGGAAATCCTTCGGGTTGGCGATCCCGGCCGGCTTTTCGATCTTGGTCAGCTCCTGATTGAGCAGCTCGCGATCGAGCAGTTGGCCGGTGTCGGGATCCTTGAAGTCCTGATCTTCAATCCAGGCGTCGGCATAGTCGACGTAGCGGTCGAACAGGTTCTGGCCGTAATCGGAATAGGATTCGAGATAGGCTTTCTGAATCTCGTGGCCGATGAACTCGGCATAACGCGGCGCAAGCTCGGCCTTGATGAATTCGAGATAACGCTTCTCGATTTCTTCGGGCAGTTGCTCGCGGCGGATCGCCTGTTCGAGCGCATACATCAGATGCACGGCGTCCGCACCGAGTTCCGACGTATCGTGGTTGTAGGTCGCGGCCAGCACCTTGAAGGCAAAACGGGTCGAAACGCCGTCCATGCCTTCGTCGACGCCGGCGGCATCCTTGTATTCCTGTACGCTGCGGGCCTTCGG
Organism: uncultured Alphaproteobacteria bacterium; assembly: GCA_963738105.1. GTDB lineage: Bacteria > Pseudomonadota > Alphaproteobacteria > Rhizobiales > Xanthobacteraceae > Bradyrhizobium. Next base: position 74,530 of record CAVTWC010000032.1, read on the forward strand.
ATCGGATTCCTTCAGGCTTTCGCCGTCATAGACCCGCATCTTGGCAAACAATGTCGAGTTGTCGTGCTTGCGCAGACGCGACATCACGGAGAAACGCGCCAGCGTCTCCAGCGTCGCCGGCGCGCACGGCGCCGCCGAAAGCTCGGATCCCGAAATCAGCTTCTCGTAGATCTTCTGCTCTTCGGTGACCCGCAGGCAGTACGGAACCTTGATGACACAGATGCGGTCGATGAAGGCTTCGTTGTTCTTGTTGCCCTTGAAGCTCTGCCACTCGGCTTCGTTCGAGTGCGCGAGAACAATGCCGGTAAACGGAATGGCGCCGATGTTTTCGGTGCCGATATAGTTGCCTTCCTGCGTCGCCGTCAGCAGCGGATGCAGCATCTTGATCGGCGCCTTGAACATCTCGACGAATTCAAGGATGCCCTGGTTGGCGCGATTGAGGCCGCCGGAGTAGCTGTAGGCATCGGGGTCGTTCTGCGCGAAAGTTTCCAGCTTGCGGATATCGACCTTGCCGACCAGCGAGGAGATGTCCTGGTTGTTCTCGTCGCCGGGCTCGGTTTTCGCGATCGCAATCTGCCGCAGCCGTGAAGGCTGGATGCGGGCGACACGGAATTGCGAGATGTCGCCGCCAAACGATTCGAGGCGCTTGTAGCACCACGAACTCATCAGGCCGTTGAGACGACGGCGCGGAATGCCGTACTTCTCTTCGATCATCGGCCCGAGCGATTCCGGATCGAACAGGCTCAAGGGACTCTCGAACACCGGACTAAGTTCGTCGCCGGCCTTCAGCACATAGATGGGATGAACTTCCATCAGCGATTTCAGCCGTTCGGCCAGCGAGGATTTGCCGCCGCCGACCGGTCCGAGCAGATAGAGGATCTGCTTGCGCTCTTCGAGGCCCTGCGCCGCATGTCGGAAGAAACCAACGATGCGTTCGATGGTTTCTTCCATGCCGTGAAAACCGGCGAAGGCCGGATAGGAGCGCATGGTACGGTTCAAAAAGATACGGCCAAGGCGTGGGTCCTTGGCCGTGTCAATCATCATGGGCTCGCCGATGGCAGCTAACAGCCGTTCCGCTGCATTGGCATATCGGAGTGGATCGTTTCGACACGACTCCAGATATTCAGCCATCGACATGTCGGTCTGACTTCGAGCCTCGAAGGACCTGGCAAATGCGTTGAACAGAGAATCGTTGTACATGATCCCTCTCCACATATGGGTCGCTGCACTACTGGACGCTTCGCAGAGTCCTTCGCCGACCGGGCGCTAGCTGCGATTTACGAATCAGCATCAGCACATACGCGATTGGACACCCGCAGGTTCCTTTGGTGCAATGCACAACATAGGCAGCGCCCTGAGTCATAAACAGGCAAATGGTGATTTTTTGGGCGAATGATACCTCCGCCAGCGAAGTTGTGATTGATTTTCCGCAGCCTGTGCCCGCGCCGCCACAGCCGTAGAAATGCGGAATCCGCGCGGCGATGATGCGGCAGAATACTGCGCGGCGCGTGTCGAAGCAGCAGCGCTAATCGATCGCGTGACCGATCATCGCAGAAAGTTCACGCACCATACGATCCGTCATTTGTCCGGTCGCCGGGATCTTGCGGTCGCGTTCGAATTTGGCGATCGCGGCCTGGGTGTCGGGGCCGATCGTGCCGGTCGGCTTGAGCTGGCCGTAGCCGTATTCGGTTAACGCACGCTGCACCGCTGCGACGCGGCGCGCACCGCCCGGACCGGGATTGGCACCAGCCGGGATCGACGCCGGCGGGCGCGGAATAGCTGAGGTCGATACCGGCGCGACACCTGTCGTCGCCGGCGCGGCACTTGCCGTCGCCGGCGCAGCGCTGGTCGCTTTCACCAGATTGGTCAGAGGATCGGTGACCCGCAAGTCAGAAGCCTTGAGGTCGGAGGCTTTGGGCTCGCTCGCCTTGGGCTCAATCGCCTTGGGTTCTACCGGTGCGGCTTCCGACTTGATCGCTTCCGCCGGACGCGGGCGCGGCAACGGGTTGACGGTTGACGGCGATCCCGGCGCCGGCAGTGTCACGACCGAGCCGAACATCGGCGAAGGATGCGGGCCCGACTGCAGGAACAGCGCATTGGTGACGATGGCGCCGATCGCCGCGACCGCCAGCGCGCCCGCGACCATGTCTTTCGGGCTGTGCAGCAGGGCGCGCATCAAGAGACCACGCTCGGCTTCCGCTTCGACCGCAGCCACCTTGGCGCCACGGCGGCGGCGCGGGGTCTCGTCATCATCGGCAATTCGCTTAGGCACTTTTCTTCACCTGAAGGGGTTGGTCCGCTTGTCCCGATCGGGGCGCCGGCGTCAGCGTCGCGATATTGCTCAACGGTTGCGCCGGCGGCGTGAACGCCAGCGGCAAGGCGACGGTTACGGTGGTTCCCTCGTCGACCTTGCTCTGCACCGACATCTCGCCGGCATGCAGCCCGACCAAGCTTTTCACGATCGACAGCCCGAGGCCAGTGCCTTCGTGGCGCCGCTGATAGGTCTTGCCGGCCTGGAAGAACGGATTTCCGATCCGCTTGAGATCGTCGGCGGCGATCCCGACGCCGGTATCGCTGACCCGCAACACCAGCCGCGGTCCATCGACGGCGGCGGAGACGGTCACGGTGCCGCCGCGCTCGGTGAACTTGATCGCATTGGATACCAGATTGAGCAGGATCTGCTTGAACGCGCGCGGATCGCCGGTCATGTCGGGCAAATCCGGCGCCGCACGGGTCACCAGATCGATGCCGTTTTCCCGCGCCTTCAGCGCCAGCAAATTGCAGCAATTGAGCAGCGCCGCGCGCGGCGTGAACGGCTCCGGCGAAAGTTCGAAGCTGCCGGATTCCATCTTCGACATATCGAGGATGCCATTGACCACCGACAGCAGATGCTGGCCTGAATCGTTGATCAGCTGCGCGTATTCCTTGCGCCGCTCCGCAGTCAGCATCAGCGCGTCTTCCTGAACGATCATCTCGGAGAAGCCGATGATGGCGTTGAGCGGCGTGCGCAGCTCATGGCTCATGGTGGCGAGGAAACGGCTCTTGGCCGCATCAGCCTGTTCGGCCGCGCTGCGCGCCTGATCGAGCGCCTGCTCCTGGACCTTGCGGTCGGTGACGTCGCGCATCACGGCCACGACTTCGGATTCAAGCGAGGCCGACGGCCCGAGCGGCCGGCAGCGCATTTCGACCCAGATGAAATCGACCGAATTGTTCGCAAGGCGCTCGCCACCGCGCGGCAGATCGCGCCGGATGCGAAATTCGACGCTGCGCTCCTCGCCGCCGCGCGCCGCATCCGACAACGCCGTGAGATAGGCCGGCCGATCGGCGACATGGACGCGATCGAACAGGCCATGATCCAGCAGACGCGGCACCGGCGCGCCCAGCATGGTCTCGGCCGCCGGTGAAATGAATTGCACCGCGCCGTTGCGGCTGTGACGCGAGATCACGTCGCTCATGTTGCGCGCCAGCAGCCGGTATCGATCCTCCTCGACCGACAGCAACGACACGCTGGTGCGCGCCAGCGATTCGGCGCTGAAGGCGAGGCCCGCGGCATAGAGCGTGCCCGAGGCGACGCCGAACGCCATGCAGATGCCGCGCAACAGCGTGCTGGAATCCGGCGCCGGCAACATGTCGAACTGGCCGAGCAGGATCAGCAGGGCGGCGCATCCCAGCGCCAGCGCCGACGCAAATGCGACCACGCGGCGCGAAGCCGACAACGCAGCTTCGAGCGGAATGACGACCAGCCAGATCGCGGCAAAGGATTCGATGCCGCCGGTGCTGACGGCTACCGTCATGACGAGACCCGCCAACGCCAGCGAGGACAGCGCATAGGCGCCTTCATAGCGGCCGGTGCGCGACAGGAACCAGGACAGCAGGATCGGCGCGATCAGCCAGGCGAAGGCCGCAACCTCGAGCGCGGTCGGCGCACCGCGCATCGCGATATAGACCGGGAACGCGGCGAGCGCCGCCAGGCTGCCGAGCAGCCGCGGCGCGATGAACGCGCGATGGCGCGCACGCGTCAGCACGTCATAGCGCGCCGAAGGGTGCAGCAGCGCATCGAGACAATCACGGATAATGTTCAAAACTGTCACGGCTCTCGCGCTTCGGCTGGTTGGTCTGACAGACGCGCCGGAACGCCCCCTTTATCGTTGCGCCACCGTGTCAGAGCGACATTAAGCGAACACTAAGGCCGCCGCGGCCCGGGCCTCGCGAAAGCCACAACACCGCATGTTTGCCGGGCTTTCCCGGTGCCCGCGGTCGCGCATTCAATCCGGATGGTGAATGACCGGTTTCCGCAGGCGGGCCGATATGGTTTCGAAATGGTGGATGCGCCGGGTGCGGCGTTTTTGTCGCGAAAGCCCGCCTCAATCGAAAATTTACGCCGAATCAAATGAGTCAAATTTTTCGCGAATTTTCGACGGATTAATCTCAATGCAAACACTTGCGATTTATCGACCGCTGTTAGTCAGGGGATTGCTTGCGCGCGATCAGGCGCGATCGAAAAGAGACGGACTAGGGTCGCGAGATGTTTTTTCTGCTCCGGATGGCGTTCTGGCTCGGGCTGGTGCTCGTGCTGTTGCCAAGAGAGAAGACACCTGAATCGGAAAAGCTGCCGCAGATCGGCGCGTCGGAAGCCGTGTCGGCGGCGACCGCGGCGGTGTCGGATATGAGCCAGTTCTGCAAGCGTCAGCCGGCCGCATGCGAGGTCGGCGGCCAGGCCGCGACCGTGATCGGGAAGCGCGCCGAGGACGGCGCACGCAAGCTGTATCGGATCATCACCGACAAGAAGCCGCCGGATCATACCGGCTCGATCGGCAGCGTTGAGAGCACTGATCCCGCACTCGCGGACCAGGCGCCCCGCGATACATTGACGCCGGACGATGTGATTGCGGAATGGCACGCGCCGCCAACGCCGTGAGCGGCGAATTCGGCCCGAACAACTGCCTTTTTAGCACTCTGAATATCGCTTTCGATCGCCGCTGATCCTATATAGAGCGCTGACATTGAGCGCGGGACACGATGAAGATCGACGAAATCAGGGATAATTTTGCGCTGCTGGACGAGTGGGACGACCGCTATCGGTATGTCATCGAGCTCGGCCGTACGCTGGATCCGATGCCCGAAGCCGAACATTCCGCCACCAACAAGGTACAGGGCTGCGCCAGCCAGGTCTGGCTCTCGAAGCAGCTCGACCGTGGCGACCCGAGCCAGCCGACGCTGAAATACCTCGGCGACAGCGACGCCCATATCGTGCGCGGGCTGATCGCGATCCTGCTGACGCTCTATTCCGGCCACACGCCGCAGCAGATCCTCGCCACCGATGCCATCAAGGTATTCGACGAGTTCGGATTTCGCGAGCATCTGACGCCGCAGCGTTCCAACGGCCTGCGCGCGATGGTCGAGCGCATTCGCTCCGACGCGCGTGAGGCGCTTGCCGGCGCCGCCTGAAAGCTGCAGCCAGCCGAACCGCAAATAGCGCCGTGTTACTTTCGCCGCCGACGCTGTTGGCCGAGGCCCATTTTCTTTGCCAGTTGCGAGCGCGCCACCGCATAGTTCGGCGCGACCATCGGGTAATCAAGCGGAAGGCCCCATTTGTCGCGGTATTGCTCCGGCGTCATGTTGTACTGCGTACGCAAATGCCGCTTCAGCGACTTGAAGCGCTTGCCGTCCTCCAGACACACCAGAAAATCCGGCGTCATCGACTTCTTGACGGACACCGCGGGCTTGGCCGGCTCCATCGGCGTTTCCACCCGGCCGGTCGATACCCGCTGCAACGCCGCGTGAATCTGGCTGATCAAGGCCGGGATTTCGGCAGCCGGCGTCGGATTATTGCTGAGATAGGCGGAGACGATGTTCGCGGTCAGGTCGATGAAGCTTTTGCCGGCGGGGTCGGTCATGGCCTGAACCTTTCGACGGTCTCATGCACGTGTGAAAGCCTTATTGCCGACAGTATCCGCCAGCTTCTATACGCTGGTGGAATCGTCGACTACTTGACGAATATGGGCGAATTGCTGCCGGGCTGACAAGAACAACAATGTTTTATTTTTGCAGGGCGGTTCCGGTTCGAAATAAAGCGCCCGCTCAGGTGCGCTGATCGAGATGGGCCCGCAATTCCTCGATCGAAGCAAACCGCATCATGCCCTCGGGCATTTGTGCCTCGATCGAGCCGTCGGAATACAACGAATAGGCCATCCCATCGACGACACCCGACTTGAGCACCGTCACCTGTGGCGGTTCCTCATTTCGCGCGGCGGGCGGATGATCGGCGCCAGCGTTTGCTTCAGCTGATGGCGACGGCGGCGTGCGGCTGCGACGCGACACGTCGACGCTGCGCGGGCGTTCGGGCTGCGGCCAGGCATCTTCGAACGTCGCAGGCGTCGCTTCGCTCGGCTTCGGCGGCAGCGGAGAAGTTGTCGGTGCTTCGGGACGCGCCTCGGCCGGCCCGGGATCGACCGTGCGCCCTTCCGCGCGTTCGCGTTCCTTCCGCAACGTCGAGGAAAACAGCAGATTGCGCCGCTGCTTCGGCGCGGGTTCCGCTGGCGGCATCGGCGGCGTCTCATTGCGCCCCCGGTCACGCGAAGCGGTTTCGTCGTGCCACGGCGGCCGCGCGGATGGTTGTGCCGCCGGTTCCGCATCATCGGGACGAAGCGTGCCCGGCTGATTGAACATGACATCGTCAAAAGCGGCCGCCGGGTCATGCGGGGCAGCGGGTTGCGGGAAAACAGCGCGCGCCGGCGTGGCGGCGACGTCGGGTCCAACGCCAAGTCCAAGCGACTGCATCGCCCGCTTGAGTTCCCGGACGACAATCCACAACGCCAGCATGATCATGCCCGCGCACGCCGTGATCACGCCGGCGAGGATCTCGGTGTTGCCAAAACTGAATTCTTTGACCGGAATTCCGAAAGCAATGCCGAGCAGTCCCGCCAGGAAAAAGACAATTCCTGCAATCAACAGCGCGAATAACATCGAACTCACCCCACCTGCGCCGGAATGTCGCGCAGCCGCCAACGCCACGATACCGTCATATTGTGTGCACCGCCAACCGGCAATTGAGCGGTAAGTTCCACCCCAAAACCAGCCTAATCGACCTCATAAATACTCTCCGGACCCTAATTTTCGCCGAACACGCCGGTCGTTACGAGTGGTTAACTCTTTGAAATGTTGCGATGCACAGGGCAATTGCGCCACAATTCTCAATTACCTCGAAAGGGAACTGCGCTATATGGATGCCGGGGAATGAGGCCCAAAAGCGCCAACGCTGGGCCATTAGGGACGCCGGGTTACCAATAGCCATGTCATCAATCACGACGTCGACCATCGATACGCCTGCGCGGCGCTCGGTGGAGCGAACCTGCGATGACCTCGCCATCCTCGTGTTGGCCGCGGTTGGTCTGATCGCGAGTTTGACTTTCCGCGACTACGGATTGGGCTGGGACGATTATACTCACGCCGAGTATGCCGACCTGCTCCTGAAGATGTACGGTTCCGGTTTCAAGAACACCGGCGCGCTGTCGTTTGCCAACCTCTATATGTATGGCGGCGGTTTCGATATGGCGGCCGCGCTGCTGCACAAGGTCATCCCGCTCGAACTGTTTGAAACCCGCCGCCTGCTCGGCGCCATCGTCGGCCTGATCGGGCTTGCGGTGACGTGGCGGCTCGGCCGCCGTGTCGGCGGCCCTCTCGCGGGCCTTGCCGCGCTGCTGCTGCTGGCGCTGTGCCCGACCTTCTACGGGCACATGTTCATGAATCCAAAGGATGCGCCGTTCGCCGTGGCGATGGTCATCCTGATGCTCGGGCTGGTCCGGCTCGCCGAGGAATATCCCGCGCCTTCGCCTTCGACGATCCTGATCGTCGGCCTTGGCGCCGGCCTGTCGATCGGCTGCCGCGTTCTCGGTGGCCTTGCTTTGCTGTACGCGATCATCGGTTTCATGCCGCTGTTCCTGGACGAGTTCCGCACGCAGGGCGCGCGTGAATCTGTCAGGCGGTTCGCGCACGTCTTTTACGTGCTGCTGCCCGGCCTCGTGCTCGGCTACCTCATCATGGGCCTGATCTGGCCGTGGTCGGTGATCGAACCGGGCAATCCGTTCCGGGCCCTGACCTATTTCTCCACCTTCTTCGAGAAGCCGTGGAAGGAAATGTTTGATGGCGCGCTGGTGTCGGTGCCCGACATGCCCTGGTCGTATCTGCCGACCCTGTTCGCGCTGCAATTGCCCGAAGTGCTGCTTGGTCTTTTCATTGCCGGCGTCATCGGCTCGCTGACGTTGCTGTCGCGCGGCGACGTGACGGCCCGTCGCAAGACCATCCTGCTGATGCTGACGTCGGCGGCAACGTTGCCGCTATTGATCGCGATCGTGAAGCGCCCCGCGCTCTACAACGGCATCCGCCATTTCATCTTCGTGATTCCGCCGATGACGATGCTGGCCGGCGTCGCGTTCGCATGGGGCATGAACTGGCTGAAGGACAATCGCCGCCATTGGCAGCCCGCCGCAGTGGCCATCTTCGCGTTCGGCCTGATGTTGCCGCTAACCGAAATGATCCGGCTGCACCCCTACCAATACACCCACTTCAACCACATCGCCGGCACGGTCCGCGCCGCCGACGATCTGTTCATGTTGGACTATTGGGGTCTGGCCTTGAAGCAGGCCTCCGATGGTCTGCGCGACGAACTCAACGAGCGGCAGGAATCGCCGCCGCAGGGCCGCAAATGGAAGGTCGCGGTCTGCGGGCCGCAACGTCCCGCGCAAGTCGCGCTCGGCCCCGATTTCACCATCGGCTGGGACAGCCACGCCGCCGACTTCGCGATGACGCTCGGCGAATTCTACTGCAAGGGCCTGACCGCACCCGTGATGGTGGAGATCAAGCGCGACGATGTGGTATTTGCGCGCGTCTACGACATTCGTGGCCGCAGCATTTCCAGTCTGCTGTCGATTCCGGCGCCGTAAGGCGCCGCAAGGTTAAGAATCCAGCCCTTGAGAATCTCGGGCCCTTCCCTCTCCTGCAAAACATGACTGCCACGCCGGGCGGAAGGCTTGCTGCGCGCCGACTGCGGGACTAGCCTGCGCGGGAAAATCAACAGCCCATAGGGAGCAAGGGTCATGTCGCCAGCAGAAGCACGCCTGAAGGAAGTGCCGTCGGAAATGACGGAAGCTGAATGGGCCCAGCGGATCAATCTCGCCGCCTGCTATCGCCTGATCGCGCATTACGGCTGGGACGATCTGGTCGACACCCACATTTCGGCACGGGTGCCGGGACCGGACCATCACTTCCTGATCAATCCCTACGGCCTGATGTTCGACGAAATCACCGCATCCAGCCTCGTCAAGGTCGACCTCCACGGCAACCAGCTCACCAAGAGCCAGTACAGCATCAACCCCGCCGGCTTCACCATTCATTCGGCGATCCATGAAGTGCGCGAAGACGCCGGCTGCGTGCTGCATCTGCATACGCCCGACGGCACCGCGGTCGCGAGCTGCATGGAAGGTCTGCTGCCGATGAACCAGACCGCCCAGCTCGTCACCTATGACCTCGCCTATCACGACTATGAAGGCATCGCGCTCGATCACGACGAACGGCCGCGCCTGCAAAAGGATCTCGGCACCAAGAACCACATGCTGTTGCGCAACCACGGCACGCTGACGGTCGGACGATCAGTGGCATCCGCCTTCGAGCGCATGTTCCATCTGGAACGGGCCTGCACCATGCAGGTGCGCACCCGCATGCTGGGCCCGACTGCCTATCCGGTCGAGCAGGCCGTGATCGACAAGAACACCGCCGTACTCGCCAATCCCGACCGCCAGGAACTGCGCTCGACCATGCTGGTCTGGCCGGCGCTGCTGCGCAAGGTCGAGCGGCTCGACCCCAGCTACAAGAATTGAAATTTTCACAATTCCGCGGTAGGTTGGTTCCAACGACCTCTGCACTTCGAATCCAAACGCCGCCCAATTCCGGGCGGCGTTTTGTTTTGAGGCATTTTTGTTTTGAGGCGTCGGTGCCGGTTCGCACGCAGCCGCTATGAGCGCAGCGATATTACGGGATCACGAATCCGGCCAAACCCGTCAAGCGCCGTGCGCGAGACTTTCATCGCCGAGCTTTGATCGTCCAGTCTTCGCCGCCGGCCACGCGCTCATGGCGAGACGACCGATCTGGGCCAGCTTCTCGCGCGAGGCGCCATCGCGCGCCTGGACCGCAAGGCCCCGTGCTACCGCGCTGTAATAGGCCGCCTGCATGTCGCAATCGGTATCTTCCGGCACGTCGCCATTCGCCACACCCTTTCGGATGCGCGCCGCCATCGCGCTTTCCGAAAAGGCGCGATGCTCGGCCATCATGTCGCGGATGTTGTTCATGCCCGGCGAGCAATGGGTGCCCGCCAGCGAGATCATGCAGCCGAGCGGGTGATCGCCGCGGGTGAACTCTTCCGCGGTCGCCTCGAACAGCCGCGCGAAAGCCGCCTTGGTATCGATCGAGGGGTCATTGAGAATCGCAAAGAACCATTGGCCCGACCACTCCAGATAGGAGCGCGTGGCCTCGGAATAGAGCGCTTCCTTGCTGCCGAACGAATTATAGAAACTGGAGGCGCTGATGCCCATCGCTGCGATCAGGTCGTCGAACGACGTGCCCTCATAGCCTCGTTCCCAGAACAGCTTCATCGCTGCCTGCAGCGCAACGGCGCGGTCGAACACCGCCGGCCGTCCCCGGCCACGTTTGCCCTCCTCACCTTTCTTCCCTGTAATTATTTTTGGTGTCATCGCTCCAAAAATCCTTGAACTACGCCTCCCCGAGTTTATCTGCTGCCGAGCATATTGGAGTGCTTCCTCCAGATATCAACCCTGCGCGCAGCTTTTCCACGCCAATGACGACCACTTCACCCGGTCGAATTGCTGGAGCGGCCGCGGCGCGCGGTTGGCGGCACGGACCGTGCGGCCACCGAATTCCGGACAGCATGGCAAGAACTTACGGATAGCCTCATGGATCAGATCACCGACCCTGCGAACCTCGAACGAGAACGGCTGGACGAACCGGCGGCACGGCCGCGCCGGTGGCGATGGAAGGCAACGGCGCTCGGCGTCGCGGCGGCAGCGGGGGTCTTTGTGGCCTGGTTCGGCTTGGCCCCGAACAAGGGAAACCAGGCGGCGGCCGCGCTGACGCCGGCTCCGCTGGTGACGGTCAGCCAGCCCTTGCAGCGCACCGTCGACACCAAGGTCGGCTTTCTCGGCCAGTTCTCTGCCATCGACCGGGTCGAATTGCGCGCTCAGGTCGGCGGAACGCTGACCGAAATCCACTTCAAGGACGGACAGATCGTCCACAAGGGCGACCTGCTCTTCGTGATCGATCCGAGACCCTACGAGATCAAGCTCGAACAGGCGAAGGCGGCGCTGCAGACCGCGACAGCCCGCGTGGCGCTCGCCAACAACCAGCTCACGCGCGCCCAATCGCTTCGCCGCAACGACTTCGCGACCCAGGAGACGGTCGACCAACGCACCAACGACCAGGATGCATCGCAAGCCGCCGTCGAAGACGCCAAGGCGCGGGTGCGCGATGCCGAACTCGATCTCGAATATTGCCGCGTGCTGGCGCCCTTCACCGGCCGCATCAGCGCGCGCCAGGTTTCGATCGGAAGCCTGATCGCGGGCAGCCGCGCCGCCACCAGCCCGACTACGCTGCTGACGACACTGGTATCGCTCGATCCGCTCTATCTCGATTTCGACATGAGCGAATCCGATTTCCTGACCTTTTCGCGCGAGCGCGCCCGCCTCAAGGGTCCGCTCGCCAACAAGGTCGTGATCGGGCTCAGCGACGAGAACAGCTTCACCCGCGATGGCACGCTCGACTTCATCGACAACACGCTCGATCGCTCCAGCGGCACCATTCATGCCCGCGCCACCGTTCCGAATCCGGAACTGTTTCTGGCGCCGGGCCAGTTCGCCCGGCTGCGCGTGGCGATCGCACCGCCCGCGCCGGTCTATCTGTTGCCGGATGCCGCGGTCGTGCTCGACCAGTCGCAACGCCTGGTGATGACGGTCGGATCCGACCAGACCGTGAAACCGAAGATCGTGACCACCGGCGACCTTCGCGGCGGATTGCGGGTGATCCAGTCGGGCCTCGAGCCAGGCGATCGCGTCATCATCGACGGACTGGTGCGCGCTGTTCCCGGCACCAAGGTCACACCGCAGGACGGCGCCATCCACTATGACGCCACGGCCGACGGCCAGGGTTGAAACGAAGCCTGAACCAGGCAGGAAGTTATCATGTCACACGCCTTCATCGACCGGCCGATCTTCGCGACCGTCCTCTCCGTCTTCCTGACGCTGATAGGATTGGGAGCGCTCGTCATCCTGCCGATCTCGCAATATCCCGAGATCGTGCCGCCTACGGTCCAGATCACCACGACCTATCCCGGCGCATCCGCCGAGACGGTATCGCGCACCGTCGCGACACCGCTCGAGCAGGAAATCAACGGCGTCGAGAACATGATCTACATGTCTAGCCAGTCGACCGGCGACGGCAAGCTCACCGTCACCGTCACATTCCGGATCGGAACCGACCTCAACGTGGCGCAGATGCTGACGCAGAACCGCGTGCAGGATGCGCTGCCCCGGCTGCCCGAAGACGTGCAACGGCTCGGTGTACAGGTGCGGAAGGCGACGCCCAACATCCTGCTTGCGGTGCATCTCTATTCGCCCAACTCCTCGCGCGACACCCTGTATATTTCGAATTACGCGACGCTGCATGTAAAGGACGTGCTGGCGCGCCTGCCCGGCGTCGGCGACGTGCAGATCATCGGCGGCCGCGAATACGCCATGCGGATCTGGCTCGATCCCGACAAGGTCGCCGCGCACAATATGAACGCCAGCGAAGTGCTGGCCGCGCTACGCGCCCAGAACGTCCAGGTCTCGGCTGGCATCCTGAACCAGCCGCCGGTCGCCTCCAAGCAGGCCTATCAGATCAATGTGCAAACGCTCGGCCGGCTCTCCACGCCCGAGGAATTTGCCGGCATCGTCCTGAAGTCGGACAGCGAGGGCCGCGTGACCCGTCTGCGCGACGTCGGCCATGTCGAGATCGGCGCCTCCGATTACGGGTCGACGGCGTTCATGGACCGTGGCCCCGGCATGCCGCTGCTGATCTTTGCGCAACCGGGCGCAAACTCGCTCGCCGTCGAACACGAGGTGCTCGACACGATGGAGACGCTGGTCAAGGACTTCCCGCCCGGCCTCAGCTACAAGGTCATCTACGACCCCACCATCTTTGTCGGCAAATCGGTCGACGAGGTGATCAAGACGATCTTCGTCGCGATCCTGCTGGTGGTCGGCGTCGTGTTCCTGTTCCTGCAAAGCTGGCGCGCGGCGATCATTCCGGTGATCGCTATACCGGTGTCTTTGATCGGCACTTTCACCTTCCTCTATATGCTCGGGATTTCGCTCAACAATTTGTCGCTGTTCGGCCTCGTGCTGGCGGTCGGCATCGTCGTTGACGATGCGATCGTCGTGGTGGAGAACGTCGAACGCAATCTCGAACGCGGCATGAGCCCGGCCGAGGCCGCCCATGTCACCATGAACGAGGTCGGCGGCGCGCTGATCTCGATCGCACTGACGCTGTGCGCGGTGTTCGTGCCGTCGGCCTTCCTGTCCGGCATTTCCGGGCAGTTTTTCCGTCAGTTCGCGGTCACCATCGCGGCTTCGACCTTGATCTCCTGTTTCGTGTCGCTGACCCTCAGCCCGGCTTTATGCGCGGTCCTGTTCAAGGCTCATGAACCCGGCCACAAGGCTCCGAGCTCGTGGATTGTCCGGCTGGTCCAGGCTGGATTTGCCCGGTTCAATTTCGGCTTCGAGTGGCTGTCAACGAGCTACGGACGGCTGACGCGGCGGCTGGTGCAGATCACCGGCGTGGTCCTGCTGGTTTATGCGGCGCTGATCGGCGTCGCAGGATTCCAGTTCGCCCGCGCGCCCACCGGCTTCATTCCGGAACAGGATCAGGGCTATCTCATCACCGTCGTCCAGTTGCCGCCCGGCGCCACGCTCGATCGCACGGAGGCCGTGGTCAAGAAGGCGATCGAGATCATCATGTCGACGCCGGGCGTCGAGCACGTCGCGCCGTTCGCAGGGCTGGATGCGACCACCTTCACCATCGCCTCCAACGCCGGAACGATCTTTTCGGGCCTGCCTTCTCTCTATAGCCATGAGCTCAAGGGCGTGACCGCGCTCAGCGTGCTCGCCGATTTGCGCAAACGCCTTTCGGTGATCCAGGAAGCCCATGTGCTGACAATCCCGCCGCCGCCGGTGCAAGGCATCGGTAATGCCGGCGGCTTCAAGATGATGCTGCAGGATCACGCCGGCCTCGGCTCGGAGGCGTTGTCGAAAGCAGCACAGGCGCTGGTCGCAGCCGCCAACAAGGATCCGAGCTTCGCCGGCGTCTTCACGCTGTTCGGGACCCGCGCGCCCTCGGTCTATGCCGATATCGACCGCGAGAAGGCCGAGAAAGTCGGGCTGACGCCGACCGATGTCTTCAACACGCTGCAGGTCTATCTCGGCTCGCAATATGTCAATGACTTCAATTATCTCGGCCGGACTTATCAAGTGATTGCGCAGGCCGACGGTAGCTTCCGCCAGGATCCGCACGACATCGCCCGGCTGAAGGCGCGCAACACGTCCAACGAGATGGTGCCGATCGGTACGGTGGCGCAGCTGAAGTCCGAGAACGCACCCTATCGTGTGCCCCGCTACGACCTGTTCCCCGCAGCCGAGGTGATGGGGGTCGCGGCGCCCGGCGTTGCCACCGGCGTCGCGCTGCACCGCATGGAGGAGTTGGCTCGCGATGTCTTGCCACCCGGCATCGGCTTCGAATGGACCGAGCTTGCTTTTCAACAGCAACAGAAGGGAACCTCGGCGCTGCTGGTGTTCGGGGCGGCCGCCTTGTTCGTGTTCCTGGTGCTCGCCGCGCAGTATGAAAGCTGGAAGCTGCCGCTCGCGGTGGTGATGATCGTTCCGATGTGCCTGCTCGCCTCCGTGACAGGGCTGTTGATGCGCGGCATGGCGATCGATGTGCTGGCGCAGATCGGCTTCGTCGTGCTGGTTGGACTGGCCGCCAAGAATGCGATCCTGATCGTGGAATTCGCGCGCCAAACCGAGGAGGCCGGCGCCACTCCCGGCGAAGCCGCCGTAACCGCAGCGCGTACCCGGCTGCGGCCGATCCTGATGACCTCGCTGGCGTTCATCTTCGGCGTTGCGCCGCTGGTGGTCGCAACCGGCGCTGGCTCGGAAATGCGTCAATCGCTGGGCACGGCGGTGTTCGCCGGCATGCTCGGCGTGACCCTGTTCGGTCTGTTGTTCACGCCGGCGTTTTATACGGTCGCCAGCAAGATCGGGCGCAAAAAGCCACAAGCGGGGCGCAATGAAGCTGCGCCCGCGGGCGATAATATCGCTGCGGATCATGACGTCCCTGCAAGCGGCGTGAGCGTGCCGAGCCGAGCGATTTGATACGGCGGCCGGCGCTGCCGATTTTGTGAAAGCCAGCGTTACAGCATCAAGAACCCAGCGATCCCGACGGATCGCTGGGTTCTTTGCGTCGCTTTAGTTGCGGGGACCCGCAACGGCCGCCCCACAGACTCGCCCCCGATTGCTATTTGTCTGCATTTGTAAGGATTTGGTCTACTCTCCTCGTAGGTCACTTTAGGATCAGGAAGCGACTAGAGGTGCGATAGGCCGCTGAGTTTCCGCCACGAGGGCTCACCAAGGCTCCGTGGAGGTTCGAACGTCGACCTCGAACGACCAGGCGTTGCGGTGCTGCCGGTAGAGGAAGGCGTAGCATTCCACGATGCCCTCGATGTCGAGCAACCGGTCGCGGCGCTGGTCGGCGTTCGGAAAGCGGCTGCGGATTTTGTCGCCGTCGACGGCACCATCGACGACGACGTGGCCGACGTGGATACCCTCGGGACCGTATTCCTTGGCCATCGCTTGGGCGAACGTCCGCAGGCCCGCCTTGGCGGAATTGAAGGCGCCATAGCCGGCGCGACCGCGCAGCGAGGCGCTGGCGCCGGTGAACAGGATGGTACCGCGCTTCTGCGGGACCATGCGGCGCAGCGCCTCCCGCCCGAACAGAAACCCGCCGAAGCACACGACCCGCCAACTGTTCTCGAAATAGTCCGCGTCCATGTCGAGGATGCGGCCTGCGGTGTTGTTGCCGGCGTTGTAGATGGCCAGATCCACATCGGCGCCGGCATGGTCGAACAGCGCGGCCACGTCGGCCTCATTGGTGGCGTCGGCGACGAACGAGGAAGCTTTGCCTCCCGATCTCTCGATATCCGCTACGACCACGTCCAGCGCGGCTTGCGTGCGCCCGGCCGCGACGACGGCGAGCCCCTCCCCGGCAAAGCGTTTGCAAAGTTGAGCGCCGAGTCCCCGATCCGGACCGACGCCGATAATCACCGCTTTGGGCATTGCATTCCTCCGAAGTGTACGACCGGGACCGTACAACGACCGACGGGCCGGTTGAAGGTGGTCCGGAATGCTGCTGTTCGAGATCGTACGACCTGACGCCCATTGGCTATCGCTCTCCGAGAGACTCAGGCGCATTCCTCGTTACGTGAGACGAAGCCCCGCGCGGCGCCGCGTCCACGCGTATCGTTGTCGCGCATCCGGCGGGCGTTCGAGATACTGGGAGGGTACAGGCGCGCAAGCTCTATTTGGCGCCCTTAACGGCAGTCAAATACTCCACGATCGCACTGACATCCTCCGGGGCTACCGGAGCCTTGTAGGTGTTGATCATCTTGGTGACTTCCGCCGCCCAGGCTTGCTTCGACAACGCCGGCTGGTTCAACACCATGTCGGCCGAGTGACAAGCGAGGCAGTTGTTGTTGATTGCGTCCGAACCGGGACCATCGGCGAACATCTTGTCGCTGTCCGGAAGATCGATCTTGACCGACTTCAGTTCGAAAGGTGTTGCGGCGCCAGCAACGGAAGGCACTGACGCCACGCCGAGCAGGATAACGGTCGGCAGGAAATTGCGAAACATCGCGTGATCCTCCGCTAGGCCGCAACGATATCGACCGATTCCACCACATTGCGCATGAAGCCCGCGGGATTCCAGTTTGGTGTGTCCGGCTGCGCTACGCCGTTGCTGTTGGTGCAGCGGATCAGCAAGCTGTACTTTCCGGGAGAAGGCGGCGTAAATTGCGCCTGCCATTGCCGAAATCCATACTTGCCTTCGTCGTTTCCGAGCTGCGTCTGCTGCCAGCTCTTGCCTTGATCGATCGAATAGTCGACGCGTGCCACGCCGAAGTCGCCGCCGAACGCAATGCCGCGCAGGTTCGTCGGTCTGCCCGCGCTCACCTTGTCGCCCGAAGCAATATTGGTGACAAACGAACGCGGAACCATTCGATTTATCGGAACCATCTTCACGTCGGTCTGGCCCGGCTTGATGCTGGCGTACGGCGTGTCCGGAATGGTGTAGGCGGTTTTTGTCCAGTAGTTGGTATCGGGCTCGCTCAGCACTTCGATATCGCTCAGCATCTTGACCCAATAGGTCGCATACCAGCCGGGCACGACCAGCCGCAGGGGAAATCCGTTCACCAGAGGGAGTTGCTCGCCGTTCATGGCATAGGCGATCATCACTTCGCCGTCCCGCGCGTGGTCGATATCCAGCGACTTCATGAAATGTGGTGCATCCGACACAACCGGTTCGTCCAGCCCTTTCAGCCGCACCTGCACGGCGCCCGGCTTCACGCCGGCCTTGTCCAGCACATCCCTGAGCCGGACCCCGGTCCAGAGCGCGTTGCCCATCGCGCCATTCGCCCATTGGCCGCCAGACACGCGGGGCTCGAAGAAGCCTCGGGAGTTGCCGGAGCATTGGTTCACTGCGGGCAGCTGGACACTGGGCAAGCCGTGAAGGATATCGTTCAGCGACAGCGACAAGCTTTGATTCACATGGCCGCGTACGGTCAGACTGAATTTGGCGATATCAATATCGGTCGGGATGACCGCCCAGTGCCAGCGCACATAGAACTGATCGTTGGGGGTAAAGACACCCTTATCGAAAACCTCGAACGGCGTTTCCAGTAGCGGCGGGCGGGTCCGCTGCAAGATCATCGGTCCCTTCTGTGGAAAGCCGCTCGTGATCGGCCGCGCATCGGGACCACCGGGCAGCGGAAGCTCAATCGCCGTCTCTGCCCGGCTCGGTTTTGCAAGAGCCAAGGCTCCGACGCCTGCCGTACCCAGCAGCAGCCGCCGTCGTGTGATCAAGGGATTAAGGGCACCGCGCTCCGCCATTTACGCCTCCCTGGAGTTCGCTGGACAATACAGGCGGCGAGGAGGAAGCTTGGCGCGGAGTTGCGAGATCCTCAACTAAACAAAGGTTTATGTTTTTCGCAGGCGCAACTGTCCGCTTTCCCGAACGATCGCATGGCGTATGCGCCCACAGCGACCGCTCGGCTGGTTGGCCGAGCGGTCCAGCGACGGCTACTCCGGCACTGCCTGCCCGGAACCGCCAAGCTCAGCCGGAAAATCCTTCAGTTTCGGCAGACCATCGCGCATCGGCAGCACGGCTTCCGCGTAGTTGACGTGAACGCCGGGTGTGAACTCGAGCGTCGGAATTGTCGCCACGAAGACGTCGACCAGGCCGATCGGCGGATGATCCGTCATCAGATGGCCGCCGCATTTCGCGCAATATTTGCGCTGGCTCAACGCCGTCTTCTGAAAGGTTGCGACATGCTCGGCGCCGGCCGTAATCCGCACCGCGTCCGGTTTCCAGAGGCTGAATGCGTTCACGGGTCCGCCGGACCAGGAACGGCAGGAGCTGCAATGGCAATAGCCCATCGCCTCCGGTGATCCCGTGACTTCAAGTTTGACAGTGCCGCAAAAGCAATTTCCAGAATGAGACATATTTCTTCCTTTCAAAAATGATCGACAATGGCATTGGTGGTGGAGTTGTCATTTCTTGGTGAGATAACGCCAGGGCAACAGCATCGAGACACGCTGCCTGTAGCGGCGGTATTCGTCGCCAAACATCTCGACCAGATCGCGCTCTTCCAGGAAGATGCCGACGAAGATGTAGGCCGTGGTCACCGCGGCGAACAGCAAATGCCCGACCGACATCGTGGGCGTCGCCCAGAACGCGATGATGAAGCCGAGGTAGATCGGGTGCCGCACGAATTTGTAGTACAGCGGCGTCCGAAAACGTGGCGCCGGTGACTCGACGCCGCCGAGGTTGTTGGCGACCTGATGCAATCCGAACAACTCGAAATGGTTGATCAGGAAGGTGCTGCTCAACGCCATCAGCCAGCCCCCGAACGATATGGCCGTGATCGTCGCCGCTATTTCCGGCTCTTCGATATGCCATAGAATGGTGGGCATCGGACGCCACTGCCAGAACAGCAGGATCAGCGCCAGGCTGGCGAACAGCACGTAGGTGCTGCGCTCCACCGGCTTCGGCACATAATGCGTCCACCATTGCTTGAATTGCTTGCGCGCCATCACGCTGTGCTGCACGGCGAACAGGGTCATCAGCAGCAGATTGACGATAAGCGCTTCGGCGACAGACGAGACCCGACCGCTATCGATCGTCTTCGGTACCACCAGGCCGCTCACGAAGCCGACGGCATACAGAAACGCGACAAAAAACACCAAATAGGCGACGAGCCCATAAAGAAAGGCTGCTAATCTGAATATTCTGTTTCCCGGCACCGCCGGGCCTATGGTTTGGGTCTGGGTCATAATCGTCTCCAGTTCAGACAAAAGGATCGCGACGGTTGCAGGATGCCCGCAAGGCGGCTGCAAGACTTTGTCCGGTGCTTGATTTATCCCTGAGACGGACTTGATTATTTCTTGAGAGGTTTATTCCCGAAAATCCGCCGATCGGAGCCGAGGTGCAGTTCGTATTCGACCGTCACATGCTCGACACCGAGCGCCGCGAATTGCTCCACGCCGGGGCGACGGTTGCCATGCAGCCGCAAGTGTTCGACGTGCTGGTCTACCTGCTGCAGAACCGGGAACGCGTCGTCAGCAAGGACGACCTGATCGCTTTGGTATGGCAGGGCCGGATGGTGTCGGACTCGACCCTGACCAGCCGAATTAACGCCGCACGAATCGCGATCGGCGACAGCGGCAAGGACCAGAAACTGATCCGCACCATCCCGCGGAAGGGCTTTCGCTTCGTCGGCGCCGTGACCGAGCGGCTCGGCGATAGTCCGCCGGCCGACGCGCCTCCAAAGCCAAGCCGGCCGCAGTTGGCGTCGCCGCCGCGGCCCGACCGCCCCGCGATCGCGGTGCTGCCGTTCAACAATATGAGCGGCGATCGGGCACAGGAATATTTTTCCGACGGGATCAGCGAGGACATCATCACCGCTTTGTCCAAGCTGCGCTGGCTGTTCGTGATCGCGCGCAATTCGTCTTTTATCTACAAGGGCAAGGCCGTCCATCTGAAGCGGGTCGCCGAAGAACTTGGCGTGCGCTACGTCGTCGAAGGCAGCGTGAGGAAGGACGGCGACCGCGTCCGTATTACTGCCCAGCTCAACGACGCCACGACCAGTAGCCACCTGTGGGCGGACTACTATGACCGGGACCTCACCGACGTTTTTGCGGTTCAGGACGAGATCACGGACGCGATCGTCGCCACGATCGAGCCGAAGATCTATGTCGCGGAAGACTCACGGGCCAGGCGCAAAGCCCCCAATAGCCTGGACGCGTGGGACCTGGTGATGCGGGCGATGTCGCATTTCTGGCGGGTCACCCGGCAGGACAACATGGTAGCGCAGGCGCTGCTCGAAAAGGCCGTTACCCTCGACCAGCATTACGGCCAGGCCCAGGGCCTGCTCGCCACCAGCCATATGTTCGGCGCTCACATGGGATGGGCGGATATCACCAAGGCGGCACCGGTCGCCGAACGCGCCGCACTGGCGGCCACCGCGTCCGACAGCCAGGACCCCTGGGCCCACAACGCGCTGGCCAGCGTATATTTCTCGACGCGGCGGCTCGACGATTCTGTTGGCCGAGTATGAGCGGGCGCTGCAGCTCAATCCCAACTTCCCGCTGGCGTACAGCTATTACGGATTGGCCCTGACCTATTGCGGGCTCTGGCAGGAGGCCTATGAAGCGGCACGGTATGCGTTGAGGCTGAGCCCGCGCGATCCGTTTTCGGCGATCTACTACGGCGTCGCCGCTTACGCGCAGTTTGTCGGGAAAAATTACCAGGACGCTATCGGTCTTTCGCGCGAAGCCATCCGGCAGCGCAGCGATTTTGCCGGCGCCTATCGGGTGCTGACGGTTGCCGCCAGCATGGCGGGACAGATTGAGGTGGCCGCTGCCGCGCTGAAGGAGTTGCGCCGCGCCCAGCCAAGTATCTCGCTGGCCTGGATCGCGAACCAGTTGCCATGGAAGCTGGACTTCGACCGTGAACACTATCTGGAAGGGTTCCGCCGCGCGGGATTGGAGTAGAGCCTGAAAACGCTATGGCTCGGATCGGGAGCTAATGCGCGCCGGGCCGCGGCCCGGTGCGCATGTCTGTGGTTTGTCTCAATAGGTTGGGTACGAGGCGCGTTACCATGATCAGTACCGATCGAAACGCTGCAACTGCGCGCGCGTTTTCGCAGCCGCCTCCAGGCCATGTTCGATCTCACCGCGGTAGATCCCGATGTCCTTCAGTTCGCGGTCGCTGAGTTGGAGCAAGGCAACGCGCTCCGCCTGACGCTCGTGACGCGCGATCGCAGCGGCAGCCAGGCGATCCACAAGGCGGCCTAACCACACCAGAAAACTGCCGACCCTTGTCCGGTATCGTTCCGTGACCGGCGGATAGCGGGGAATATTGAGCATCGTCATATCCGGATCCTCCAAAAAATTGGATTCGATAACTTTCCCATTCTTAGCCCTGGCGGAGGACCAAGACTTTCAGGGAATTACGATTTTTGATCCAAATGCGCTTGAGATGCGCTTGAGACGCGCCCGCTTTGGTGGCTGCACGCGCCTCATTCCGGCAGGTCCGCGAGGTCGCGGATAGGGGCAGATGGCATCAGATGCGGCCGTGCTCCCGTCGACACGTGCCGCGCCAGCACGTGCGCGACCTCATCCGCGTGGGTCGAAATCATGAAATGGGCGGCACCGCCGATGGTGACGGCCGAGGCCTTGACGCATTGGGCCAGCAACTGGTTGGTCCGCCGAATGGCCGGATGGCTGTTCTCGCCCCACAGCACCAGGCAAGGGATATCGATTTTGGCGAGCGACGCCCGCGTCAGCCGGCAGCCATACGCGCTTGCCCAATCCAGGACGTTGGTTGCCGTGGTTTCGACAGCATAGTCGCGAACGCGGGGCGGCCAGCCCGCAAACGTGCCCGCGCCGCCGTAAAAATCGATCATCTGTTCGATCGCATTGCGATCGCCTGCCTGGAACAGGCTGAAATAGATATCGGTCATTTGGCAGAAGGCACGATACTGCGTGTATTCTTCCATTTGCCGCAATATTTCCGGCGCGGGCGCCTCAAGGATCGCCAAACTCAGCAACGGTACCTTGTTCCGGAGCGCGACGGCGAGCGCGCAGAGGCCGCCGAAGGAGTGGCCGACGAGATGCACCGGACACGCCGCGCGCCGAATGACCGCCTCCAGAATTTCCGCTTCATGACCGATGTCGCTGTCGACCAGGGTTCGGCGCTCGGCGGTCCCGCCATAGCCGAGCAAACTGGTCGTGACGCATCGGAAACGGTGCTGCCATCGGGAAACGACGGGCCGCCAGGCGGCCCCGGTGCTGCAGGATCCGGGCACGAGCACGATGGTCGGCCCCTGCCCGCTCTCGTCGTAGTCAATATTGCCGTGCTGCTGTTCGATCATGATGCTTTCTTTCGTTCGTTACGACGAGGACTGCACCGCGCCGGCGGCGACCGCCGGATGGCTGAGCCGCCATTCGGCGGTCAACCAGCGGTGTCGCTCCCGTCAGCGCGATCCGTTCAGCGCCTGGTAATCACGATTTCGAGATATTCACTCGGGACGATCATGGTGCCGTCGGTTGCGGTATTGAGGCGGCCGATCAGCGCCAGCAGATCATGGCTGAGCCTTTCACGATTTGCTTCGTCCAGCGCCGCAAAGGCTTTCAGCATCGGGCCGTAATAACTCCTGAATATCTGCAGGAAATGATCGGGCGAATGATAGCGGAAGGTGAAATGACGGCGTTCGGCTCTGATCCATTGGGCTGACGTTTCGAACATCTCGTTAATGCGCGACCGCGTGCCCCAAAGTGCCGGTGATTTCGCGCCGGCCGGCGGCGGCAAATATTGCCCGAGCGTCTTGAAGAGCTGACCGATGAACCCTTCCGGCGTCCAGTTGGCGAGGCCTATCTTGCCTCCGCGTTTGCAAACCCTCAGTAATTCGCTGGCGGCTTTATCCTGGTCGGGCGTAAACATGACGCCGAAGGTCGAGACCACGACGTCGAACGTAGCGTTGGCAAACGGCAGCGCCTCGGCATCGGCCACCTGGAATTCGACCGGCAGACCTTCGGCTTTCGCACGAAGCTGTCCGCGTTCGAGAAGGCTCGGAACGTAGTCGGTCGATACGACATCGCACCAGCGACGCGCTGCGGCCAAGGTCACATTTCCGTTGCCGGCGGCGACATCCAAGAGCTTCTGTCCCGGCCTGACGTCGAGCGCCTCGCACAACTCTTCGCCGACGATCTGCAATGTCGTGCCGACGACGGCATAGTCACCCGAGGACCAGGCTGCATGCTGTTTGGTCTTGAGTGCCGCGAGAACCGTACCGGAATCAATCGCCGCGGGCCTGGCAGCGGCAGAGGTTGTGCTGGTCATGTTTGGCTCCTGTTTCACACTGCATGGAGCGGCGATGATGCCGGACCCGCGACCAAATGACTTTGTCCTGCGCTTGACTTGGGCTTGAGACACCCTTGATTATTCGTTGGGGTGGGCAGCATGAATTTGAGGCCCAGCGTGCAATTTCTCTTTGCTGATCACACACTTGATACCGAACGGCGCGAGTTGCGCCGCGGTTCGCAGGCGATCGCCGTCGAGCCGCAGGTGTTCGACCTGCTGGTCTATCTGGTGCAGAATCGCGATCGCGTCGTCAGCAAGGATGATCTCATCGCCTCGGTCTGGGAGGGCCGCATCGTTTCGGAATCGACGCTGACCAGCCGCATCAATGCCACGCGGACTGCGGTCGGTGACAACGGCAAGGACCAGAAGCTGATCCGCACCGTCGCCCGCAAGGGTCTTCGCTTCGTTGGCGCCGTGCACGAGGACTCAACCGGCGTTAAGTCGGCGGTCGCACCGTTTCAGGCGGACGACGCCCCGCTCCAGCCCGTGATGTCGTCCGAACGGCCGGCCATCGCCGTGCTCCCCTTCACCAACATGAGCGGCGATCCGGAACAGGAGTATTTTTCCGATGGGATCAGCGAGGACATCATCACCGCGCTTTCCAAGTTGCGCTGGTTCCTGGTGATGTCGCGCAACTCTTCCTTTGTCTACAAGGGCAAGGCTGTCCATATGAAGCAGGTCGCCGAGGAGCTCGGCGTCCGCTACGTGGTCGAGGGCAGCGTGCGCAAGAGCGGCGAGCAGGTGCGCATCACGGCGCAGCTCAACGACGTCACCACCGGCAGCCACATCTGGGCCGAACACTATGACCGCGACCTCACGGACGTGTTCGCGGTCCAGGATGATATCACCGAGTCCATCGTCGCCGCGGTCGAGCCGCAACTCTACGCCGCGGAAAGCTTTCGCGCGCGGCGCAAGCCGCCCGACAGTATGGATGCCTGGGATCTGGTGATGCGGGCGTTGTCGTTTTATTGGCGGGTGACCCGGCAAGACAACGTCGTTGCGCAGGCGCTGCTCGAGAAGGCGATCGCGATCGACCCTTATTATGGCCAGGCGCTCGGCGTCCTCGCCACCAGTCAGACCTTTGGCGCCCATATGGGCTGGGCAGAGATGGCGACGGCGATACCGATTGCCGAACGTGCGGCACTGGCCGCGATATCGGCCGATAGCGAGGACCCCTGGGCACATAACGCATTGGGCTGCGTTTATCTGTTCACGCGGCGCTTCGACGACTCGCTTTCCGAGTTCGAGTTGGCGCTCCAACTCAATCCGAACTTTTCACTCGCCCAGGGCTACTATGGATTGGCGTTGTCCTATTGCGGGCACTGGGAGGAAGCCGACCTGGCGGCGCAACGTGCGCTGCGGTTGAGTCCGCGCGATCCGTTTTCAGCGATCTACTGCGGCATTGCCGGCTATGCCCAGTTCGTCGGGCGCAACTACGATGAGGCGGTCCGTCTTGCCCATGAAGCGCTCCGGCAACGCAGCGATTTCGTCGGCGCCCACCGGGTACTGACGGCCGCCTTGGGCATGGCCGGGCACGCTGATGCCGCGGTGGCCTTGCAAGAGCTCCGACGGGCCCAGCCAAATATTTCACTGTCCTGGATTGCAACCGAGATGCCAATGGCGCGCGAGGCCGACAAGGAGCATTATCTGGAAGGGCTGCGACGCGCGGGATTGAAATAGCGAGGCATCATCAGATGCTCGAAATCGCTTCAGCGGCGGGAATCACCAGACCATTGCAACAAGATCGGCCCTTCGCCGAAATCGCCGGCCCTGGCGGCGCCTTGATGCCTCAACCTGCGATCGATCTGATTTTGATGACGGCAACGACGATAACCAGCAGCAAAGGAGGCTAGCATGCGTGAACCGAATACTGACAAGTTGAACGCGCTCGTCGGCAAGCTGGTCGGCGACCTCGGCATCGCGCTTGGCGGCGCCAGCATACTGCTCGGCGATCGCCTCGGGCTGTACAAGGCAATGGCAGACGGCGTGAAGGTCACTCCGGCCGAACTGGCGAAGAAGACCGGCCTGCGCGAGCGCTACGTGCGCGAGTGGCTGGCCGGCCAGGCTGCTTCCGGATATGTCGATTATCACCCCGAAAAGAATGCGTTCTCGCTCTCCCCCGAGCAGGCCATGGCGTTCGCCGAAGAGGGCTCGCCGGCATTTTTCGCCGGAGCCTTCGATGTCGTGCAGTCCATCTACCTCGACGAACCCAAGGTCGTCGAAGCGTTTCGAACCGGGAAAGGCGTCGGCTGGCACGAGCATTCCAAGTGCCTGTTCTCCGGCACGGAACGTTTCTTCAGGCCCGGCTATAACGCCAATCTGGTTTCGAGCTGGATTCCCGCGCTCGAAGGCGTCGAAGCAAAACTGAAAGCCGGCGCCAAGGTAGCCGACGTCGGATGTGGCCACGGCGCCTCCACGATCGTAATGGCGCAGGCCTATCCGAATTCGGAGTTCTTCGGGTTCGACTACCACAAGCCGTCGATCGAACGCGCCAAGGTGCTGGCGCAGGAAGCAGGCGTTGCAGACCGCATCACGTTCGCGCAAGGCACTGCCAAGGATTTCCCGGCGAAAGCCTATGATTTGGTGGCCTTCTTCGATTGCCTGCATGACATGGGTGACCCCGTCGGCGCGGGCAAACATGTCAAGGAAACGTTAGGCAAGGATGGCTCCTGGATGATCGTCGAACCGTTTGCTCATGACAATCTAAAGGACAATCTCAACCCGGTCGGATGCGTCTTCTATCACGCCTCGACCTTCATTTGCACACCGGCATCGCTGTCTCAGGAGGTCGGCCTGGGGCTCGGCGCCCAGGCCGGCGAATACAGATTGCGCCAGGTTGCGACCGAAGCAGGCTTCAACAGCTTCCGCCGCGCCACCGAAACGCCGTTCAACATGATCTTCGAGGTGCGTCCCTGATTGATCAGCACATGCGCTCGACCTGTCCCGCACAATAGCGATCAGCCATGGGATGGGTTGAGCGCAGTGATGCCCTTCATCTTGCCGGCGAAGCTTCGACTTCAGGCCTTCAGGACAAATGGATCCTGCACGTCGCTGCTTAATTCGCACCAGACGCTCTTGGTCTGCAGGAAGCTCTGGATGGCTTCCGCACCGTTCAAGCGACCGAGGCCGCTGTTCTTGAAGCCGCCGAACGGCGAGTTGAAGGCCATGGCGCGGTAGGTGTTGATCCAGACCGTTCCGGCCTGGAGTTTCCGAGCCATCAAGTGACCACGGCGAATGTCGCGGGTCCACACTCCCGCCGCGAGGCCAAACTGAGTGCCATTCGCCAGCTTCAGCACATCTTCCTCGGTTTCAAACGGCGTGACGCAGAGCACCGGCCCGAACACCTCGTTCTGCATGATGAATGCATCACTCTTGGCGCCTTCCAGGATGGTCGGTGCATAGAAGTAGCCGCCCTCCAGACCATCGACGCGGCGGCGCGCACCGCCTGCCAGAACCCGGGCGCCATCCTCAACCGCGCGGGCGACCATCTTCTCGTCCTTGGCGAGTTGCGCAGCGGTCGCGACCGGACCCATCTGGGTTTCAGCTTTCAGGGGATCGCCGAGCCGGATTGTTTTTGCGCGATCGACCAGCCGCGCCGTCAGACGATCGTAGATTCCCTTCTGGAAAAACGCGCGCGAGCCCGCCACGCAGGTCTGACCGGCGGCCGCGAAGATACCTGCCAGCACGCCGGCCTCGACCTGCTCGATATCGGCATCGTCGAATACGATGTTCGGGCTCTTGCCGCCAAGTTCGAGCGTGCAGCCGATCAGGCGCTTACCAGCTTGCGCGGCAATCTCGCGCCCGGCCGCATCGCTGCCGGTAAATGAGATCTTGGCGACCATCGGATGCGCCACCAGCGCTTCACCCGCGGCTCGGCCGCCGGTGACGACGTTGATTACGCCCGGCGGAATACCTGCTTTTTCCGCCAGCCGCGCCAGTTCGAACGCCGACGCCGACGTCACTTCGGAAGGCTTGATGACGATGGTATTGCCCGCCGCCAGCGCCGGGCCGACCGTCATGATCGTGAGAAACGTCGGCGAGTTCCACGGCACGATGGCGGCAACCACGCCGAGCGGCTCCTGGACCGTGTAGTTGAGGACGCTGGTACGATCGAGCGGAATCACCCGGCCCTCGATCTTGTCGGCGAGACCTCCAAAGTAATAAAGCCAGTCCTGGACGATACCCGCCTGGGTCCGCATTTCCGCGAACAACTTGCCGTTCTGCTCCGTTTCGATGGTCGCAATCTTTTCGGCGTTCTCGGCAATCAGATCGCCCCAGCGCATCATCAGCCGCCCGCGCCGTGTCGGCGACAGCGTTCGCCAGGGCCCCTCGAATGCCGCATGGGCCGCGCGCACGGCCGCGTCTACATCGTTCGCGCTCGATTCGACGAAACGTCCGAATGCCGCGCCGGTCGTGGGATTGATCGATTCGAACGTCGCACCATCCTGACCTTCGCGATCCTGTCCATTGACGTAATTTGCGTAACGACGAGCAGCAGTGGCGGTGCTGGACATGGTCCGTCTCCCTGAAGGCTTTTTCTTTATGATCTCATACAATATTCGCTGGGTGTTTCCTCTTGCAAGGGCCGACGCCCGATCTGCCGATCGCGGAACAGCAAGTCGTGCGCGAAACCAAACGGGCGAAACCGGAACAGCCGCGAGCTATTTCGGTACTTCCGCGAGTGCTGCCAGAATCCGCGCCCAGGAGCGGATGCCCTTATGAAAACTCTTGAGGTCGTATTTTTCGTTCGGCGAATGGATGTTGTCGTCATCGAGGCCGAAGCCGACCAGCAGCGTATCGAGACCGAGCGTGCGCTTGAAGTCCGCCACGATCGGGATCGACGCGCCGGAGCCGATCAGAAGCGCCTCCTTGCCCCACTCGTCGGTCAAGGCGCGCTTGGCCGCGGCCAGCGGCTTCATGTTCCAGTCGAGCGCAATCGCCGGCCCGCTGGAATGATCGCCGAATTCGACGCGGCAATCCCCAGGCAGCCGCGCGGTGACGTAATCGCGAAACGCCTTGCGGATCTTTAGGGGATCCTGTCCCTCGACCAGACGGAACGAGACCTTGGCGGATGCTTCCGCCGGGATCACGGTCTTGGAGCCCTCGCCCGTGTAGCCGCCGATGATGCCATTGACGTCGCAGGTGGGACGCGAGGAGATCTGCTCGATCAGCAGACGGCCTTTCTCGCCGGCCGGAATCGAAAGGCCGATCGGCTTGAGGAAACTATCAGCGGTGAGATTGAGCTTGGACCATTGCGCCAGGATATCCGGCGGCAGATCCTTTACCCCGTCATAAAATCCGGGGATCGTGATACGGCCGTCGTCGTCGAACAGGCCGCCGAGAATACGAGTCAGCACCCGGATCGGATTTTGCGCGCCGCCGCCGAAAATGCCGGAATGCAGGTCGCGGTTGGCTGCCTTGATCCACACCTCTTCGTACAACAGCCCGCGCAGCGAGGTCGTGATCGCCGGCGTGCTCGGATCCCACATGCCGGTGTCGCACACCATGGCGTAGTCGGCTTTGAACTCCTGCTTGTTCTGCTCCAGGAACGGCACGAAATTCTTCGAGCCGACTTCCTCTTCACCCTCGATCACGATGGTGAGATCGACCGGCAGCGAGCCCGTCACCGACTTCCAGGCCCGGCACGCCTCGACGAAGGTCATCAACTGGCCCTTGTCGTCCTGCGCCCCGCGCGCGACGATGATCTTGCGGCCATCGGCATGATCGGTGACGACGGGCTCGAACGGCGGGCGATGCCAGAGATTGAGCGGATCGACCGGTTGCACATCGTAGTGACCGTAGAACAGCACATGTGGCCGCCCCGCATCCTTGGCACTGCCATTGGTCTTGGCCACAATAGCGGGGTGACCCGCGGTCGGCCGGACTTCAGTTGCAAACCCCAGCGACGCGATATCCTTGGCGAGATGCTCGGCCGCCGCCTTGCAATCGCCGGCAAAAGCCGGCTCGGCCGAGATCGACTTGATCCGCAACAGCGTGAACAGCCGCTCCAGGCTGTTATCGAAATCGGCATCGATCCGGTCGAGGACCGGTTGCAGTTGCGCGTTGCTGGACATTTCCGGTCTTCCCTTCGGTGAGTTGGGCTATGCCTTTGTATCAGGTTGTAACGCGCTTGACCCCACGGACAAGGCGCCGGCCGTGACATCGGAGGATATCGCCTCCGATGGCGGATTCAGGATGTGCCAGACCAATCCGCCCGTCATTACCACCGTCGCCGCAAGATTGTTCCCGTAGGCCTGCAAATCATTCGGGAAGGTGGGAATCGACAGGCACATCAGCAATCCCGCGACCGCGAGCACGGCCCACGTCCCCAGCCGGACCGCAGCGCGCGGATCGTAAGCGGCGCGGTGGATCAGGATGGTCATCGGGAAGAACAACCACAGGAAATAATACTGCCGGGCCAGCGGCGAGGCCACTGTCATCAGGCAGAACAGGATCCCGAGTTCCTCGGCATCGGAGCGTGGCGTACGGCGCGCGCGGGACGGCATCACTGCGATGTAGCCGAGCCCGATCAGCAGCGATATCGCCACCACGATCAGGTTCGCGGTCTTGAAATCCAGATCGACCAGATTCATGAAATGCGGCGGCTTGGACGGATCGTCCTGGTCATAATTGACCGGGCGCGTCAGCCGATGCGTCATCGCGATGATGGATTGATTGACCCACGACCAGTTCTGCTCGTCGCGCTGCCCAAAGCCCTTTTCCGAAGAGGTGCCGACCATTCCCTGGTACCAGGTTTTCAACTCCGTGATGTTGTGCTGGAAGCCGCGTACCGGCGCGGGGACAACGAACAGGAAAATTCCGACAAAGATCACCATGCTCGCGGCGGCGACCCACTGCCTGCGCCATAGCAGATAGGGAAACACCGCAACCGGAAAAACCTTGATGGCGGTGGCCAGCGCAAACATGCTTCCCGCCATCCAGGGGCGCTCGTGCTGCAGCAGCCAGAATCCGTACAGCATCATCGCCAGCAGCACGAGGTTGGGCTGTCCGAGGTCGAACATGTCGAACACAAAGGATACGGTGGCAAAACCCGGCAGCGCAAACAGCCACGGACCGGGGGTCCGCCCCGAGCCCGTCATCGCGTTGGAGAATTGCGCCGTCATCCACCACGCGGCGGCGTTGAGCAACGCCAGGCCGGTGTAGAGCGGCAGCTTGCCGAAATAGCTCGGTATCGCGAGCAGGACCGCCGGCAGCGGCGGATAGATGAATTCAAAATAGACCCGGGGATCGCTGGGATACAGGTTGTTTCCCTGCAATACCTGCTGCCCCGCCCAGAACCAGAGCGGATAATCCTTGGTCTTGCCGTGGCCCCAGATTTCGGGAACGAGGACGTCGGCTGTCAGTGCGATGCAGCAGACCAGAAAAAGAATATCGAGCGGTGCTCGCAACGACGGAGATCTCAGCACACGCGCCTTTCAATCAAATCGGAGAAAAGTCATCTTGCGGTAACGCAGCGATCAGGCAGTTAGCGTCGCAGCAGGCCGCCGAGCGCACCTCGGACCAAAGCGCGGCCAACCGAACCGCCAATCGAGCCGCCCACCGATTTGCCGAGATCGGCGACCGCCCCGCCGACGACTTTGTTGGTCACCGAACGCGTGACGTTTCGTGCGATCAATTGCCCGGTCGACAATCTGCCGCGGGATACGTTGGTGCCGAAAATCGTGCCGACGATCGCGCCGAGATGTCCCAGGATGCCACCTACGCCGCTGTCCGCGCCATCGGCGGGTGCTGCATTGCCGGCCAGACGCTTTTGAATGATCTCGTAGGCGGATTCGGCATCGATCACGGTGTCGTATTTGCCCTTCACCGGGCTCGCATCCATGATCGCCTTGCGCTCCTCGGGCGTGATCGGCCCGATCCGCGCCGAAGGCGGACGAACCATGACCCGCTCGACCATCGCCGGCGTGCCGTTGCCTTCCAGGAACGACACCAGCGCTTCGCCCTTACCCAATTCCATGATGACCTGGGCGGTGTTGAGCTTGGGATTGGGCCGGAACGTCTGCGCAGCGGCTTGAACCGCCTTCTGGTCACGCGGTGTAAAGGCTCGCAAAGCATGCTGGACGCGATTACCCAATTGACCCAGCACCGTGTCGGGCACGTCGATCGGGTTCTGCGTCACGAAATAAACGCCGACGCCCTTGGAGCGGATCAATCTGACCACCTGCTGGATCTTGTCCATCAGCGCCTTCGGCGCATCGTTGAACAACAGATGCGCTTCATCAAAGAAGAACACGAGCTTGGGCTTCGGCGGATCGCCGACCTCGGGAAGCTCTTCGAACAACTCGGACAGCATCCACAGCAGGAACGTGGCATACAGCCTCGGGCTCTGCATCAGCTTGTCCGCGACCAGAATATTGACCATGCCCCGGCCATCGCGGTCGGTGCGCATGAAATCCTTCAGCGACAACGCCGGTTCGCCGAAAAACTTGTCGCCACCCTGGTTCTCCAGCACCAGGAGTTGGCGCTGGATGGTTCCAACTGTCGCTTTGGTGACATTGCCGAAGCCCTGCGCGGCCTTGCGGATCGCAGCCAGCGGATCATCTTCGTCGCCCTTCTTGCCGGTGTCCGGCACGATCGCGTCCAGCAACGCCCGCAGATCTTTCATGTCGATCAGTGCAAGACCGTTATCGTCGGCGACCCGGAAAGCGACGTTGAGGACGCCCTCCTGGACATCGTTGAGATCGAGCATGCGCGCTAGCAGCAGCGGTCCCATTTCGGTAACCGTGGCGCGCACCGGATGGCCCTGCTCGCCGAACACATCCCAAAATACCGTCGAGAACTGGTCCGGTTGGTAGGTGAAACCCATATCGCTGGCGCGCTTGACCAGAAAATCCTTGGCCTCACCGACTTCGGAGATACCGGAAAGATCACCCTTGATATCTGCTGCAAAAACCGGAACGCCGGCGCGCGCGAAACCTTCGGCCATCACCTGCAACGAGACGGTCTTGCCGGTTCCGGTCGCGCCGGTGACGAGGCCGTGGCGATTTCCAAGCGCCAGCGTCAGCCAGGCCGGTGCTTCGCCCTTGCCGATGAAAATCTTCTCGCCGGTGTCGGCTATCTTGTCGTCGGACGCAGCCATCGCATCGCCTCTTCACGCGCATCAGGGGTCGCGCATCAAAGGTCTTGGGCGCCACCCACATAATCATACTGCATCTTGCAAGTGGATTGAAACCATTCAGCAGGCCTGACGCATCTGCCGCCAGCCGGTTTCCCGGCTTTCGGGGTTTCCCCGGACGTGGCCAAAGCGATGCTATGCTGTGACAAAGTGTCGTGATTTTGATGTTTGCTCTTGCATCGCGGCAACACTCGCCGCGCGATCGAAGCTGAATCGCCCTCCGGCCTGCGGTGATCGCTTGTAATTCACAGCGCGGAAGATCAAGATAAAAACACAATCAAGGAGCCGGCAAGCAACCGGCTAGGGCGGGGCACATGGACGAACTGATAGGACGACTGGCTGAGAAAGCCGGCATAGAGAGTGCTGTCGCGGAAAAAACCGTCGGCATCGTCCTTGGTTTCCTTCGCAACGAGGGGCCTTCCGACAAAGTTCAGGTCTTGATCGACAGCATCCCGGGCGCGGAAGCCGCCATCGCCGCTTCCAGCAGTGGCGGCGGTCTCAGCCGATTGATGGGTGGCGGGCTGATGGCGCTCGGCACCAAGTTGATGGCACTCGGTCTGGGCATGACGGAAATTCAAAATATCGCGCGTGAACTTTTCAGGTTCGGTCGCGACAAAATCGGAGCGGAACAGATGGGCGAAATCATCGCGGGGACGCCGGGCCTGAGTCAGTTTGCCTGAGAGCGCAGTCCGTTTAAGCACCTTTTTTATATCGAGCATCATGACATACCCCATCTCCGAGATTGACGGCCTGACGGCCTTCACTGCGTCCAAACTGAAAGCGCTTGGCATTCGCACGACCGACGGATTGTTGGAGGCCACCCGCACCGTCAAAGGGCGCAAGGCGCTCGCTGCCAAGACTGGCATCAGCGAACAGCAACTGCTCGAATGGGCGAATATTTCCGACTACATGCGGATTCCCGGCATGGGCAAGGCCAAGGTCGGCCTGGTGCGCGCGGCCGGCGTCACCACGGTTCGCGAACTGGCGCTGCGTAACCCGGCACGGCTGGCGCAGAACATGAAAGACGTGAATACCAAGCGAAAACTCGTCCGTGTTTTGCCCTCGGAAAAGTCGGTCGAGCAACTGATCGCGCAGGCCCGCAAGCTGCAACCCAAAATTACCTACTAGACAAGATTATTTGCCGGACCGGATCGTTCCGCAACAGGATCGGTCCGGAAAATAAACAGCCTGTATTTCAGACTGGCTGGATCCGGCCTCGCCGGCGCTGTTTCGGCCCCGTCTCACATCTTGACTCCCATGCGGGGACCGCGCAAAGCGACCGCATGATCGCGACCACCTCCAGACCGAGCACGTCAGGATCTGCCGCCTCCGGATCAGCGCCAATCGCCGCTCCGGCGGGTCATCCGGTGTTGCGGACCCTGCTCTCGCGGCCTACTCCCGCGGTGATGGGCGTGCTCAACGTGACGCCGGATTCGTTTTCCGACGGCAGCAAATTCATCGCCCCGGAGCATGCGCTGGCGCAGGCGCGGCGGATGATCGCCGAGGGTGCCGATATCATCGACATCGGCGCGGAATCCACCCGCCCCTACGGCTCGCAACCGATCTCCGCCGATGAGGAACGGGGACGGCTGCGGCCGGTACTGGCCGAGATCGTCGCACTCGGGATTCCCGTATCGATCGACAGCATGAAAGCCTCGGTCACCGCCTGGGCGCTGGAGACCGGTGCCGTGATCGCCAACGACGTCTGGGGTCTGCAGCGCGATCCGGATATGGCCACGCTGGTGGCCGAGCGCGGTTCGCCCGTGATCATCATGCACAACCGCGACGGCGCCGACGCCAGCCTCGATATCATGAAGGACATCGCCGCTTTCTTCCAACGGTCGCTGGATATCGCGGCCAAGGCTGGAATTTCTACTGGCAATATCGTGCTCGATCCCGGCATCGGCTTTGGCAAGACCCAGGAGCAAAGCATGACGGCGCTGGCGCGGCTGGACGAACTGCGGGTGTTCAACCTGCCGCTATTGGTCGGCGCCTCCCGCAAGCGCTTCATCGACAGCATTACGCCGTCCACACCAGACCAGCGCCTCGGCGGCTCGATTGCGGCGCATGTGATTGCGGCAAACAGCGGCGCGCGCATCATCCGAACGCATGATGTCGCGGAAACGGTGCAAGCGCTACGCGTGGCGGCCGCGATCGGAGACAAACGATGAGCGATACGATCTTCATCACCGGCGTCGTGATCCACGCCCGCCACGGCGTCATGGAACATGAGACCGAGGTCGGGCAGCGCTTTGTCATCGATCTCGAACTCTCGGCCGATTTGTCGGAATCCTCGCACACCGATCGCCTCGCCGACACCGTGTCCTATTCCAATGTGGTCGCGACCGCGACGGCGGCGTTCAAGGACGTCAATTACAAACTGCTGGAGCGCGCCGCCGGTGCCGTCGCCGACGCAATCCTGACCACCTTCGCACGCATCAGCGCCGTCAAGGTCACCGTGCACAAGCCGCACGCGCCGATCGCCGCGATTTTCGAAGACGTCGGTGTGGTCCTGACCCGCACGCGGCAACCACCGTCGCATGGCTGAAGCATTACATGGTTGAAGGATGGCATGGCTGACGTCCTGATCGCGCTGGGCGGCAATGTCGGCGATGTCCGCGCGACATTCCGCAAAGCGATCTCCAATATCTGCGGCATGACGCAAGGCGCGTTGCTGGCGCGGTCGTCGGACTACGCCACGCCACCATGGGGCGAACTCGACCAGGCCCGTTTCATCAACGCCTGCATCGAAATCGATACCAGCCTCGATCCCCACGCCTTGCTGTTCACGCTGCACAAGATCGAGAAGAAGTTCGGCCGCGACCGCGCACACGAAACGCGCTGGGGCCCGCGCACCCTCGATCTCGATTTGATCGCCTATGACGATGTGTCGATCGACAAGCCGGAACTGACCTTGCCGCACCCCCACCTGTTCGAGCGTGCCTTCGTGCTGGTGCCGTTGGTGGAAATCGTGCCCGATCGCCTGATCGCCGGCCGCGATATCAAGGCGGCGCTGGCCGGGTTGTCGACCGACGGCATCGAGCGGTTACCGGAACTCGCGGGTTAACCAAACAGGGCCGAAAACAACCGTTTGGCTTGGCCGCTTCGACGTGGCAATTTCCGTCCAACTTAGAACAGCGGCCCTCTCGGGAGTACCCTGCCGAATGACCACCGACGACCTACGATTGGCTGCGGATTTCGCGCCTGCAAGCTACGACGACTGGCGCAAGCTGGTCGATGGCGTGCTGAAGGGCGCGCCGTTCGAAAAGCTGGTCGGCAAGACCTCCGACGGGTTGCGGATCGAACCGATCTACCGGCGTGCTGAGGGCGTCACTCCGATTCCAGGCCGCGCGGCGGCCGCGCCCTGGCAGATCATGCAGCGGATCGATCATCCCGATGCTGCGCAGGCGAACGCGCAGGCGCTGCACGATCTCGAAAACGGTGCCACCGGGCTTTCGCTGGTATTTGCCGGCGCCAATGGCGCCCATGGCTATGGACTGGAGCCGACGCCCGAAGCGGTCGCGCGGGTTCTCGACGGCGTGTTCCTCGATGCCGGCATTGCGATCGAACTGCAGGTCGGGCCGCAATCTCGGATGGCCGCGATTCATCTGGCGGAATACGTCAAACGCCGGGGCATCGCGCCCGCGGCCTGCGATATCCGTTTTGGCCTCGACCCGATCGGCGCTTGCGCGGTCTGGGGTTCAAGCCCCTACGCCTGGGCCGCGATCGTGCCGGCGGTCACCGGCGCGATCAAGGGGCTCACCGCGTTGGGGTTCAACGGCCCGTTCGCGGTTGCGGACGGACGGGTCATTCATGATTCCGGCGGATCGGAAGCGCAGGAACTGGCGTTCGTGCTGGCAACCGGCGTCGCCTATCTGCGCGCGCTCGAGAGCACCGGGGTTGCGCTCGAAGACGCTCAAGGCTCGATCTATGCACGGCTTGCCGCCGATGCCGATCAATTCCTGACCCTGGCAAAATTCCGCGCGCTGCGGTTGTTGTGGGCACGCGTCGAACAGGCCTGCGGCCTGACGCCGAAGCCGATCTTCATCGCCGCCGAAACCGCCTGGCGCATGCTGACCCAGCGCGACACCGACGTGAACATGTTGCGCTCGACCATGGCGACGTTTTCGGCGGGCCTCGGCGGCGCCAATACCATTACGGTGCTGCCGCACACCTTGGCGCTCGGACTGCCTGATCCGTTCGCGCGGCGGGTGGCGCGCAACACGCAACTGGTGCTGCTGGAAGAGTCCAATCTCGCCAAGGTATCGGACCCCGCGGCCGGCGCCGGCGGCATCGAAACCTTGACGCAACAGCTCTGCGAGAGCGCATGGTTGCAGTTCCAGGAGATCGAGAAGGCCGGCGGCGTGTTCGCCGCACTGGAGCAGAACCTGATCCAGCGCAAGGTGGCGGCAACGCGGGCCGCGCGCGAGGCCGATGTCGCCCGCCGCAAGACGGTGCTGACCGGCGCCAGCGAATTTCCCAATCTGCGCGAGGCCCGAGCCGCGGTGCTGGATGCCAAGCCGGTGACACTCGATCCCTATGGCGAGGCAAGACTGAAATTCGACGCGTTGGAGCCGATGCGGCTGGCGGCGCCGTTCGAGCGCCTGCGCGACAGATCGGATGCAATCCTGAAGACGAATGGCGCGCGGCCAAAAATCTTTCTCGCCAGCCTCGGCACCGCGGCCGACTTCACTGCGCGCGCCGCGTTCGCCAAGAGCTTGTTCGAGACCGGCGGCATCGAGGCGGTCGATACCGAGGGATTTGTCGACCCGGCCGCCCTCGCCGCGGCCTTCAAGGCGTCCGGCGCGGAACTGGCGTGCCTGTGTTCCTCCGACAAGAAGTATGCCGAACACGCTGTTGCGGCGGCAAAAGCCCTTCAAGCCGCCGGCGCCAAGCATATCTATCTGGCAGGCCGGCCCGGCGAGCAGGAAACGGCGGTGCGCGATGCGGGCGTGAGCGATTTCATCTTCGCCGGCGGTGACGCGCTGGCGATGCTCGAGGAAGCCTGGCGGCGGATGGAGTGAACATGACGGAGGCGAGCAAACCTGTCCTGACCGGCGGCTGCCAGTGCGGCGCCATCCGCTTTGCGCTGACGGGGCTGCCGGCAAAGATCAGCATCTGTCATTGCCGGATGTGTCAGAAGGCGTCCGGCGCGCCGTTCGCCTCCTTCGCCGACATCGAACACGCCGATTTCGCCTGGACCCGCGGCAAGCCCGCGGCGTTCAAATCCTCTGACATCGCGGAGCGCGATTTCTGCGCGGCCTGCGGTACGCCCCTGAGCTTTCGCAGGATCGGCGGGCCCAGGATCGAGATCATGACCGGCACCTTCGACCGCCCCGACCGGGTGGTACCGACGCGACAATATGGCACCGAATCCCGGCTCGGCTGGGTGGTGGGCATCTCCAACATGCCAAGCCAGACCACATTGCAGAATTACGGACCGGAAAAGACCAATGGCATCGTCAGCCACCAGCATCCGGACCATGATTGATCCCGCGACCTCCAGCCGTCATCCATGCTAAGATGGTACCCATGAGCCGAATACCTGATTTTTCGACGATCGCATTCGAAAAAGCCGCTGTGGCCTCATCGGTCGGCGACGCCGAACCCTGGCTTACGCCCGAAGGCATCCTGGTAAAACCCAGCTATGGCGAAGCAGACGTCGAAGGCATCGACTTCCTCGATACCTGGCCCGGCATCGCGCCTTATCTCCGCGGCCCCTACCCCACGATGTATGTCAACCAGCCCTGGACCATCCGGCAATATGCCGGGTTCTCCACGGCGGAAGATTCCAACGCGTTCTACCGCCGCAACCTCGCCGCCGGGCAAAAAGGCCTGTCGGTGGCGTTCGACCTCGCCACGCATCGCGGCTACGATTCCGATCATCCGCGGGTGTCGGGCGACGTCGGAATGGCCGGCGTGGCGATCAACTCGATCTACGACATGCGCACGTTGTTCGCAGGCATCCCGCTCGACCAGATGAGCGTGTCGATGACGATGAATGGCGCGGTGCTGCCGATCCTCGCACTGTTCGTCGCCGCCGCCGAGGAACAGGGCGTGCCGCCGGAAAAACTTTCAGGGACAATTCAGAATGACATTCTGAAAGAGTTCATGGTGCGCAACACCTACATTTATCCGCCGGCGCCCTCGATGCGGATCATCTCCGACATCTTTGCGTACACCTCGCAGAAAATGCCGAAATACAATTCGATTTCGATCTCCGGCTATCACATGCAGGAGGCCGGTGCGACCCAGGACCTCGAACTGGCTTACACGCTGGCCGACGGTGTCGAATATCTGCGCGCTGGATTGGCCGCCGGCCTCGATGTCGACCGCTTCGCGCCGCGGCTGTCGTTCTTCTGGGCGATCGGCATGAACTTCTTCATGGAAGTGGCGAAGATGCGCGCCGCCCGCCTGCTCTGGGCCAAGCTGTTAAAGCAGTTCAATCCGAAGGACCCGCGCTCGCTCAGTCTGCGTACGCATTGTCAGACCTCAGGCTGGTCGCTGACCGCGCAGGACGTCTACAACAACGTGATGCGCACCACGATCGAGGCGATGGCGGCGACGCAAGGCCACACCCAATCGCTGCACACCAATGCGCTGGACGAGGCGCTGGCACTGCCGACCGACTTTTCGGCGCGCATCGCCCGCAACACACAATTGTTCCTGCAGCAGGAAAGCGGCACCCCGCGCATCATCGATCCCTGGGGCGGCTCTTATTATGTGGAACGCCTCACCCGCG
Source organism: uncultured Alphaproteobacteria bacterium (assembly GCA_963738105.1). Lineage (GTDB taxonomy): Bacteria > Pseudomonadota > Alphaproteobacteria > Rhizobiales > Xanthobacteraceae > Bradyrhizobium. Next base: position 114,198 of record CAVTWC010000032.1, read on the forward strand.
ATCTCGCCGCCAAGGCCTGGGGTCACATCCAGGAGGTTGAAGCGCTCGGCGGCATGGCCAAGGCAATCGAGGCCGGCGTGCCCAAGCTGAGAATCGAGGAAGCTTCCGCCAAGACGCAGGCGAGGATCGACGCCGGCCGGCAGGCCGTGATCGGCGTCAACAAATACAAGCCGGTCAACGAGGCGCCGCTCGACGTGCTCAAGGTGGAAAACTCCACGGTGCGGCGATTGCAGATCGACAAGCTGTCGCGGTTGCGATCCGAACGCGTGCAGAAGGACGTCGACGACGCGCTGGCGGCTCTGACCCGTAGCGCTGGCGAAGGCAATGGCAATCTGCTGGCGCTGGCGATCGATGCCGCGCGCGCCAAGGCCACCGTGGGCGAGATTTCGGACGCGATGGAAAAGGTGTTCGGGCGGCATCGGGCCGAGATCAAATCCATCACCGGCGTCTACAAGCGGGAGGCGTCCACCATGTCCAACCGGGTCGAAAAAGTGCAGGCGCTGATCGACGCCTTCGAGGAAGCCGAGGGTCGCAGGCCGCGCATTCTGGTCGCGAAGATCGGCCAGGACGGCCATGACCGCGGCCAGAAGGTGATCGCATCCGCCTTCGCCGATGTCGGGTTCGACGTCGATATCGGGCCGTTGTTTGCCACCGCCGATGAAGCTGCGCGGCAAGCGGTCGAGAACGACGTGCATATCCTCGGCGTCTCATCGCTGGCGGCAGCGCATCTGACCGCCGTGCCCGAGCTCAAGGCCGCGCTGAAGAAGCAGGGCCGCGAAGACATCATGATCATCATCGGCGGCGTGGTGCCGCCGCAGGATTATGACGCGCTCTACAAGGCCGGCGCCGAGGCGATCTTCCCACCCGGCACCGTCATCGCCGACGCCGCCGAAGAGCTGATCCACAAGCTCAATGCGCGGCTCGGGCATAGCGAGGCGGCGGAGTAATCCGCCCGCCACAAAATCTCATTTTACAACCCTCATTTAAGGGATTTCCCGTGCGCCGCCATGCATTCACGTTTGCCCACAGGATATTTTTGATTGGCGCATTGACGTCATTCGCAATGCCAACGGCGGCCCTCGCCGCCGATCCCAAGCCCGACGCCACCATCAAAAACAAGAACGTCGAGGCCGGCATTTTCCTCGACGACAAGATCAAGGCTGATCCGGTGCTCGCCGCAGACTGCCTTGCCGAGGGCCGAAAATGGATCGACAAGAATTCCGCGGAGGCCGCGGCCTCGCGCAAGCAGGACCCGCAGATGTTCCGCAACGGCGCGTGGACCATGGAGCGGAAATACGAGACACGCTCGCTCGTCGATGGTCACTATGTCAGCATCGTCAGGTCCGACTACACGGACACGGGCGGCGCCCATCCCAACAGGGATGTCGACACCATCCTGTGGGATACCAACGCAAAGAAGCGCATCAGCATCCGGCCGTTCTTTACCGAGACGGCCGATAACGGTCCGACCATGAAGGCGCTGGTGAAGGCCGTGATCGCCTCACTGAACATCGAAAAGAAGAAACGCGACGCGTCGGAGACCGCGACCGCCGAGTGGTACAAGGGCCTTGAGCCGAAATTGCTCAAGATCGGCGCGGTAACGCTGGCGCCCTCAACCGTGTCGGGCAAAAGCTCGGGTCTGACCTTCCACTATCCACCCTACGCGGTTGGCCCCTATACCGAGGGCGAGTATGTCGCGTTCGTGCCGTGGGAAACCCTGAAACCGTATTTGACCCCGGAGGGCGCGGCCATTTTCGCCGGCGCGCGGCCCAAGGGCGATGATGACGACGAGCAATGAGCGACCATCGTCCGCTGGATATCGGCAAACTGACAAACGACCTCCGCGCCGGCCACCACGCGGCGCTGGCGCGTGCAATCACGCTGATCGAGAGCCGGCGCAGCGATCACCAGGCCACGGCGCGCGAACTGGTGCAGGCGCTGCTGCCGGATACCGGCAAGGCGATCCGGGTCGGCATCACCGGCTCGCCTGGGGTCGGTAAATCCACCACCATCGACGGGCTCGGGATGTTCCTGATCGAGCGCGGCCACAAGGTCGCGGTGCTCGCGGTGGACCCCTCTTCCGCCCGCACCGGCGGCTCGATCCTCGGCGACAAGACGCGGATGGCCCGGCTGTCGGCGTCCGACGGCGCCTATATCCGTCCCTCGCCAGCGTCGGGCACGCTCGGCGGCGTCGCGGCCAAAACCCGCGAGGCCATGCTGTTGTGCGAGGCCGCGGGCTTTGATGTCGTGCTGGTGGAGACCGTCGGCATCGGACAATCCGAGACTGCGGTTTGCGACATGACCGATTTTTTCCTGGCGCTGATGCTGCCGGGGGCCGGCGACGAATTGCAGGGCATCAAGAAGGGGCTGGTCGAACTCGCCGACATGATCGCGGTCAACAAGGCCGATGGCGACAACATCAAACGGGCCAATCTGGCGGCCGGCGAATATCGCGGCGCGCTGCATATCCTGACCCCGCGCTCGGAGCATTGGCACCCGCCGGTCGTGACCTACTCGGCGCTAACCGGCGCGGGTATTGCAGACCTCTGGCAAAAAATTCTCGATCACCGCACCGCGATGCAGGCGTCAGGCGACTTCGCCGAACGGCGGCGGCAGCAGCAGGTGAAGTGGATGTGGTCGATGCTGGAGCAGCGCATGATGGCGCGGCTGCGCGCCGATCCGGCGATCCGCGCCAAGGTAAAAAAGACCGAAGCCGAAGTCGCCGACGGCCGCATCACGCCGGCGCTGGCCGCGGAGCAGATCGCGGAGATGCTTAAGTAATACTCCGTCATGGCCGGGCTCGTCCCGGCCATCCACGTCTTGAACCGAAAGGAAGACGTGGATACCCGGCACAAGGCCGGGCATGACGAACTCTAGAGACTTTCACTGTTTGAGCTAGCGATGATCAATAGCAAACTCCGCATTCTCATTACCGGTTTCGAGCCGTTCCCAGGCGCGCCTTATAATCCGACGCAGCCGCTGGTTAGGCGGTTGATGCGCCTGCGCAGGCCGGCGTTGGCCGATGTCGAACTGTCCAGCCACATATTTCCTGTGACCTACGGCGCGGTCGACCGGCAATTGCCGGAACTACTGACGCAGCATCGGCCGCAGGCGCTGCTGATGTTCGGCCTAGCGGGGCGCACGTCCTGGGTTCGGGTCGAGACCCGCGCCCGCAACGCCGTCACCATGCTGTGGCCCGACGCCGGCCACACAAGGGTCCGCAAGGGATCGATCGCCGGCGGCGCCGATGCCATGAGGTTCGGTCCGCATACCGCCAGACTGCTGCGCGTGGCGCTTGGCACCGGCATCGACGCGCGGACCTCGCGCAATGCCGGCAGTTATCTCTGCAATTATCTGAGCTGGCGGGCGATCGAGGCGACGTGCCGCGACGATGGTCCCTGCCTCGCCGCATTCATCCACGTCCCGCTGCTGGCGCGCGAGGGAGCCAGCCAAGTCGCGGGACGGATCACGCTCGACGAATTGGTTGACGCCGGAGAAGCCATGCTGATGGAGATGGTAAAGCTGACGCGACAGGTAGCGCGAAGTTCGTAGACGGGTAAACATTTAACCCTACCCGCAATAATCCCCTTGTTCCTCCCTCGCCTTCACCCGGCCCGGCCGTATTTTTGCGCTACTGGCAGGTCTTGGCGGGCAGCATCTGCGCGGGAGCAAATGGTCATGGACCTCAATCGTCGCCATCTGATCGGAGCATCGGTTACCGGCGTCGCCGGCGCGCTGGCCGTGGCGCCGGATGCCGCGCGTGCGGCGCCGCTGACGTCGATGCTCGGACGCGACGCCACGCAATACGGTGTCCGGCCCGGAATCCCCGAGGACCAGACGCGCAACCTGCAGCGCGCCATCGACGAAGCCGCCCGCGCGCAGGTGCCGCTGGCGCTGCCGCCGGGAATCTATCGCACCGGCATGCTGCGTTTGCAGAATGGCGCGCAACTGGTTGGCGTACGCGGCGCGACCAGGCTGGTGTTCAATGGCGGCGCGTCGTTGCTTCAGGGCGAAGGCGCCGGCAGTGTCGGCATTACCGGCATCACGCTGGATGGCGGCGGCATTCCGCTGCCGACGCGGCGCGGCCTGATCCATTGCCTGGGTGGGCGCGATATCCGCATTCTGGATTGCGAAATATCGGACAGTGGCGGCGCCGGCATCTGGTTCGAACAGGTCTCCGGCGACGTCAGCGGCAACATCATCACGTCAACGGCGTCCACCGCCATCGTCTCATTCGACGCGCAGGGCCTGATCGTGTCGCGCAACACCATCCAGGGCACCAACGACAACGGCGTCGAAATCCTGCGCACCGCGCTTGGCGACGACGGCACGCTGGTCGCGGATAATCGTATCGAGGACATCAAGGCCGGTCCCGGCGGCTCCGGGCAATACGGCAACGCCATTAACGCATTTCGCGCCGGCAACGTCATCGTGCGCGGCAACCGCATCCGCAACTGCGATTATTCGGCGGTGCGCGGCAACTCGGCATCCAACATTCAGATCACAGGTAACAGCGTCAGCGACGTCCGCGAGGTGGCGCTGTATTCCGAATTCTCGTTCGAGGGCGCCGTGATTGCCAACAACACCGTGGATGGCGCCGCGTTCGGCGTTTCCGTTTGCAACTTCAACGAAGGCGGACGCATCGCGGTCGTACAGGGCAACATCATCCGCAATTTGCGGCCGAAGCGCCCGATCGGTACCGCGCCTGACGACGACGCCGGTGTCGGCATCTATGTCGAGGCCGACAGTTCGGTCACCGGCAATGTAATCGAGAACGCCCCGTCGTTCGGCATCATGGCCGGCTGGGGCAAATATCTCCGCGACGTCGTCATCTCGGGGAACGTGATCCGCAAGGCCTTTATCGGCATCGGCGTGTCGGTGGCGTCGGGCGCAGGCACCGCTTTGGTCAACGCCAACGTGATCTCAGAAACGCCGCGCGGCGCGGTGGTCGGCCTCGATCACGCGCGCCCGGTCACACCTGATCTTTCCGCTGACGGCGCCCAGCGCTTCGCGCAGGTCGTGATCGGGACCAACTCGGTAAGGATTTAGGATTTTAGAAAAACTTAAGCGTTGAGACAAAAACGAATCTCGGCATCCCTGCGTAACGGCTTCGCCGTCATCCTGAGGTGCGAGCCCTTGCGAGCCTCGAAGGATGCTGTTCTGCTACCTCTTTCTGCCCGCGCGTCGTCGTGAAAACTGACTTAGACTTTTCCAATCAGAACGCATCAACGCTTCCTTCTTGGCGCGACTCCATCCTTTGATTTGACGCTCGGCTGCAATTCCGTCCGTGATCCGATCGAAAAATTCCGACCAAACGAGAGTGACCGGGCGTCTTGTAAACGTATAACCCGGATACGCGCCGGCGTTATGCTGATCGATGCGTGGCGCAAGGTCGTACCCTGTCGCGCTGCCGACATAATAAGATCCGTCCGCGCATCGCAGTAGGTAGACGAAGATTCCCGCTTTCATCATCCTTCGAGGCTCGCAAGGGCTCGCACCTCAGGATGACGCCTTTCTGTCGCGCCCATCAGCGCGAGAACGGCGAACAGCGCGTCTTCCCCCTACAACCTATTGCGCAGCAGGGGATAGCGCTCTTGGATTGAGGAGATGATGTCGAGCGTCAACGCTGAAGCGTTCTCCAGAACCGGCTGCAGCACAGGCTCCGGGATCATGTCAGCGACGGGCTGCAGGTCCGGCTCAAAGGCCGGTGCATCCACCGTCGGCACGGACCGCACCGGTTCGGCCGTCAGCGTCCCCGGCTGCAGTGAAAACGGATAAACGCGGCGTGGTTGCGTATCTTGCGGCAGCATCGGTCGCGCGCGACCGAGCCAGGAGATATCCAGCGCATAATTCTCGCGGGATGCCTCGCGCGTCAGCAAATTGCGCCAAGTCTCGACCGCCGCCTTAGCTTCGCGGATATTTTCGAGAAATGCGGTTTCGCTGTGATAGCGGCGCCAACGTCCGGTTTCGAACAGTTCGGTCAGGTGCTCCAGACGCCGCTCTGCCAGACTGCACCAGCGCGCAACGATATCGCGGCCACGAGCCACGTCTTGTCGGTGTGTCATAAATCTGCCCGCAAGGAGAAAAAACGGACTCTGACGCAACCGAACGAATCACTTGGACGTGACAATGTTATTCTGTGGAAAACTTTCCCATTGTCCAGCGAGCGACCCTGTTAAGCGACGCAAATCGTCAAAAACCCGGGAAAGTACGGGTCATCCCGCGTAGGCACGGTCAAGCCATCGCGGCGACATGCCCGACCTGCGAATGCACCGGACGCAAAAACACACGTTAGCCGGTGATCGTCAGAACGGGGTTCTGAAAATATCTCCTGGAAAGATAGCTCTCGGAAAATAGCTGTTGGAGTCCCCTGGAAACGAAAGACCCGTCCGGGGGGACAACCGGACGGGTCAAGCTATATGGGCGCTGGGGTGGATGGGCGCTCGCGCCGGATACAGCCTCGTTTGGGGAGGGATTACCGCTCCCACACAAGTTGGTCTTGGGTCGCTGGCGAAACGTTCAAACCGCCGGCCAATTTTTTTTACGTTCTGGCAGCATTACCCAGCGACAAATTATCGCGCGGCAGCGGGATGATCGGTATCGCTGGACGCTGATTTTTCCGCCGCCACGGCCGGTTGATTGAGTGCCCGCGTTGGCGGAACATCTTGTGGATCCACACTTTTTTGCGGTTCCGGAACGTTCTGCGGATTCAGAGCCTTGTCATCAGCTGTTGGATCCGACGCCGTTGCCACCGGCATGGCGGGTGCGGCGACAGCGGCAGTAACCGCCGCGTAAGCATCGGCTTCGCCGGCGCCGAACAGATCGTCGCGGCCGGGCGCGCCGAGATCGCGGGCGGTCTTCATCAAGGTCGCGCGCACTTCGTCCTGCTTCAACGCTGGATTGCGCTCCAGCAGCAACGCCGCGATGCCGCTGACATAGGCCGCAGAGAACGAGGTGCCCGACGCCATCTGGTATTTCTCATCCGGCGCCGGCAGGAAGATATCAACGCCCGGCGCCGCGACGGCGACATAGCCGCCACGGTTCGACGCCGCGAACAGCCTGTCGTGGTCATCGGTGGCGCTGACCGCGATCACGTTTTCATTGGCCGCCGGATAAAGCGGCGGGGATTTCGCGCCGGCGTTGCCGGCGGCAGCCACCATCACGATGCCCTTGGCGGCGACCGCAGCGATACCGCGCTCGATCAGCGCATCCTTGGGGCCGGCAAAGCTCATATTGATGACCTGCGCGCCGTGCGAGGCCGCATAATCGAGGCTCTTCAGGATAACAAAGGAAGAACTCTCGGCACCGTTTTGCGCCACGCCGAACGCGCGGATCGCCAGGATCTTTGCCGCCGGCGCACTGCCCATCAATCGCGCATGCGCCACGATCGCGCCTGCGATGCCGGTGCCGTGGACGTGCGAACCTTCCTTGCTGCCCAGCGCATCGAACGAGGAAGCGATCGAGCCCACGAGTTCAGGATGTCTGACGTCGATGCCGGAATCGATCACCGCAATGATGACGTTGGCACCGTGGGCCAAGGTATGCGCTTCCGGCAGCCGAAGTTTCGGCAGCGCATATTGTGCGGGATCGCCTTCGGTCAACGCGGTCTTCTGAGCTTGAAGTTCATCTTGCAGGATGTAACGGAAGTTCGGCTGCGCCGAGCGGACGCTGGCCTCGGTTGCGAGCTCGCGGCGCGCGGTCTCCAGCGGGCGGCGGTCGGTGACGCGGAACAGGCCGACGGCGCCGCCGATCAATGGAAAATTCTGCGATTCCAGACGGACGAGGCCATGACGCCGCGCCAGTTCATCGGCCTGAGCGTTGGACAGCGAGCCGTCGATCTCGGCGACGATCTCGTTGGCCACGGTGCGCTGATTGAGCGCCGCCTGCGCCACTTCGCGGCGCGGGCCGCGGACCTTGCCTCGGGGCGGCGCACTGCCGCCGCCAGTGCCGTCGGCGAAGGTATCCGGCGGATAGCCGCATGCGGCGTCGCCACCGACGTCGTTGCACAGCGGATAAAGATTAGGCGAGGTGTGCAAATAGGGCAGCGTCGCCCGCACGCCGATCCGAGGAATCGGCCGCATGCCCGACATCCTCGCGCCAACTCTGGCCGTAGAGATGTTCGGCGCGGATCTGCCGACATTGGTCACGACCCTACCGGCAATGTTGGGATTAACGCGCGCGCCGACATTGGGATTGATCCGTGTGATCCGCGGACCGATGTTGAGACTAGGCGTCCGCATGATGCTTTGCGCGTGAACCGCCGAACCATCAGAACATGCCACCATCGCTGCAACAGTGGCCGTCAGTGCCGCACCGCGCGCCGACGTTCGCCAATTGGCACGATTCACCATGAAACCTCGGATTGTGTCTGCGAAAGGCTCCGGCTCGACGCGGCGCCGCACCGCTTACGGTGTCGCGACCGCCAGATTGACGATCTTCTCGCCTTTGAGCTTGTTCATCAGGGCGGCAACATCCTCCTTGGACATCGCCCGGGTGCCGAACTGCAGCCGGAACATGCCGCCATGGGCATCGACGATCGAGGCCTGATAGTTGTCGAGCAGCGCATTGATGTCGGCAACGCGGGCGTCCGGTGCGAAGCGCACCAGCACGCGCGGCGCTTCCGGCCCCAGCGAGCGGGTGATGGGTCCATCCGTGCTCAATGACGCCGTCTGGAACGATGCCGGCTGCTGGTTCTTCATCAGCACCGCACCGATCACACCGGCTTGCAGCAACAGCGCCAATGCGCCGAAGCTCGCCGACCACGCCAGCGTGCGCGGGGAAAGCCTGGCGAAAAACCCTGCAAACCGCGACGGAATGTTCAACGACCTCGAGGCTTTGCGCTCCGGCTCGCTCTCGATCGCCGCGAACAGTTTCGTCATGGCGCGCGCGGACGGCGCACCGAGACTTTCGTTGAGACCAATGGTTTCGGCGTATTCCTCTCGGATCGCGGCATATTGCCTGGCGAGATCGGGATCGCTCGCCAACGCTTCCTCGACGCGTTTCGCATCGCGCGCATTCAGTGTCCCGGCCGCATGCCATGGCAACAGCATTTCGATTTCACTGGGCTGTTGCTCCAGTATTTTCTTCATTGCCATCATGGCCAGCCTCGCTCCACGCCGGCCGCCTTGAGCAGCTCGGCCAGTTTTTTGCGTGCATAAAACAAGCGCGTCTTCACAGTATTTTCCGGAATGCCGACGATTTCAGCTACCTCTTCCACGGATTTCTCGTGGTAGTAGACGAGATCGACGATCTCCCGATGTTCTGGCGAAAGTGCACTCAGACACTTGCGCAACGCTTGACTGGTATCCTTCTTCTGCGCCGTCACCTCGGGATCGTCGGAAGCATCCTCGATCGCATTGGCGGCCTCGTCGTCCAGCTCAACGTCTTTCCGACGACGTAGCGCGGAAAGCGCCTTAAATCGCGTAATCGCCAGCAGCCAGGTAGAAACGGCGGATCGGCCCTCGAATTTGCCGGCCTGGCGCCACACATCGAGAAAAACCTCACTGATGAGATCTTCCGCAATCTGTTCGTCCCGAACAAGTCGTAACCCGAATCGGAACACCCTGACGTGGTGCCTTCCGTAAAGCACCTGCATGGCGAGCCGGTCGCCTTGAGCAATCCGCGCGATCAGGACGTCATCCGAAGCCGCCTGTGTCGCACTCAATGGCCGTCTCGCAAGGTTGGTCGGGTTGGGCTGCCTGGTGGTTCGAAGCAGAGGGCAAGATTTTTTAAATTATCGCAACAGGGTGACGTCATTTGTGACTTACCGCACACAAGAGAGTAATAAAGTTCTGTTGAGCATCCATAGCCGATCGAGGCCAAGAACTTGGTATCATAATACTGCAATACTTTTCTGAGGTCCCCACAATTCGGACACGACCTTAGCAAGGCCCGCTGCGCAGCACAGCATTTTGCGTGGCCCCGCCGCTGGTGGCCGAGTGGCGCATCGACCGCCCCTGCACCACCACCCCGATCGGGCAATATTCCCTTGCGAAACAAGGGAAATTACGGGCTCCGACGCCTCCAATTGGCGCCAAAAGATACGAAACCTAAAGGCTTTCCCGCTTAGATTTTCGTAAGTTCCATCACTGGCAAGGCCATGGGCAACGCTGCTTCGGCATTCCTGAATCCAATTGCGGCCGAACTGGAGGGCGTAGCCCCCCGGTCTGCGACGCTGTTGCGCCGGGTTAGGCAGCGCCGACATACGTTGGCGATCCAGGTCGTGAGCTATGCGCTCGGTGCATCCGTGCTGTTGCTTTACGCCCATGCCGGCACAATCTCGGTGTTCGTCCCGGCTGCGTTCTTTCTATCTGGCGTCACCCTGATCGGGATCTTTGCCGTCCTATCGGAAACCCAGGTCAACGACCGTTTCGAGGATCATTTCCTTACGCTCTATCAGGTCGGCACCCACGTTGTGATTCAACTCGGGTTTCTGCTGGCCGCGCCAGAGATCGGCTACGCATTTCTCAACGTGCTGTTTCTGATCTTCGCCGTCGCGTCACTGCGGATGACGTCCCATCAAGCATTGATGGCCTGGATGCTCACGACGGCCGGCGTCGCTCCGATTTTCGTCCTAAGCCGGATTCCGATCGGTCTGCCGGTCGAGACGATGCTCGAACGTCTTGCGGCTGCGCTGTGTTTCATTACTACGATCGGGCAATGCGCGTTTGTTGGCCTCTATGGCGAGTCGCTGCGCAAGAAGCTGTACCGGAGCGGAGTGAAGCTCAAGGATGCCTACCGCCGTATCGAAGAACTCGCCGAACTCGACGAGCTGACCGGGTCGTACAATCGCCGCTGCATCATGCGGATGCTGGACGAAGAACTCGCCCGCACCGCCCGCAGCGGGTCGCCCTGCTCGATCGCGCTGATCGATCTTGACTGGTTCAAGCGCATCAACGACGCCTACGGTCATCCGACCGGCGACGAGGTGCTGAGAACGTTCGCCATCACCATGTTCGCCAATATCCGCAACGTCGACCGGTTCGGCCGTTACGGCGGCGAGGAATTTCTGCTGGTGCTGCCTGACATGACCGTGGACGGCGCCGTGCGCGCCCTCGACCGGCTGCGCGAGATCATTGCCGATCTCGACTGGAGCGCATTTTCGCCCGGCATGCGCGTGACTATTTCCGCTGGCGTCGCCACCCTGCGACCGGACGAGACGCCTGACACATTTCTCGCGCGCGCCGACAGCGCGCTCTATTCCGCCAAGGCAAAGGGACGCAACCGGATCGCCTTCGCCTGACCAAATCATTTTCCACCCGGGGACGGAGAAACCGTCACCGGCCGACATAGCCAAATGCTCCAGGACAGAGTCATGAGTTCGAAAACCGCCGCCTCTCCCGAAAGTTTGCTCGACGAATTGCAGACCACCCTCGCGCACGGCACCGTCGCGCGCCGCGTCGAGACCCTGCGCCGGGTGACCGACCTGTTCATCAACGGGGCGGTGGATTATTCGGACGAACAGATCGGCTTGTTCGACGACGTCTTCCAATGCCTGATCGTTCACATCGAAACCTCGGCGAAGGCCCTGCTCTCCAACCGTCTCGCTCCGATCGACAGCGCGCCGCCGCAGACCATTCGCGCGCTGGCGTTCGACGATCTGATCGAAGTCGCCGCTCCCGTATTGTCACAGTCGGAACGGCTCGACGACGACGCGCTGATCGAGACCGCGCGGACCAAGAGCCAGGCGCATCTGATGGCGATCTCGACGCGACGGGTGCTCAGCGGCGCGGTGACCGATGTCCTGGTCCAGCGCGGTAACGACAACGTCGTGCAGAGCACCGTCAACAATCCCGGCGCGGAATTTTCCGAGCGCGGCTTTACCCGGCTGGTCAACCGCGCCGAGAGTGACGATGATCTCGCCACCTGTGTCGGGCTGCGTCCGACCATTCCAAGGCATCTCTATCTCAAGCTGCTCGCGAAGGCGTCAGCCACCGTGCGGGCCCGGCTCGAAGCCGCCAACCCGCAGCAGGCGGAAGAGGTACCGACCGCAGTGCGCGAGGCAACACAGCGTGCGCGCTCGGCGCCCTCAGCCGTTTCGAAGGAAACCGCCATCGCCCATGCGCTGGTCAAATCGCTTTACGAGGATGGCCGTCTCGACGAGCACCAGGTCGAGGCGTTCGCCGAGGCCGGCAAGTTCGACGAAGCCAACGCCGGGCTCGCAGCGCTGGCCAACGTATCGGTCGCGATCGCGGAAAACATGATGATCGAAACCCGCGCCGAGGGCGTGATGATCCTGGCTAAGGTCGCGGGCATGTCGTGGTCGACGGTCAAGTCCATCATCTTCATGCGCGACGAGCTTTCCGGCGGCGAGCCGACTGATATCGGGGCCTGCAAGGATACTTATGAACGCCTGCGACCCTCGACCGCGCAGCAGGTGCTGCGCTTCCACCGGATGCAGCAGACCTCGGCGGCGTAGGCCGCGGCACGCGCATCCGCCCGGGCGACAAGAGTTCTGGAGCATGATCCGGAAAAGTGGAAACCGGTTTTCCGAAAAGATCATGCTCAAACAATAACTAGAGCGGGATGACAATTCGAAGATAAGTCATCCTGCTCTAGAACCGCAGCAGCCTGGAGCCGGCCAGCGCGCCGATCGCCGCGACGAACGCAGTCGCTATCGTGTACCAGGTCGCGACGAACAACGGTAAATCGTCGGTGCAGTGCGAGGCATACAGCGTCGCGGCAAATCCCGCCGACAACATCCCCGCGATCGCCCCGGCGACCGCCGGCCGAGCCGGCGCCCCGTGACGCAGGCCGAACAGCGCCCCCGCCAATAGCGGCAGCGACATCAGCGGAATAGCCGTCACGCAAACCCGCGAGTTGTGACCAACCAGGCGCGTCATCATCGGCAGCCGCTGCGGCATCATCATCTCACCGCCGATTCCGGCCGCGAGAATTCCGGCCGGTACCAACAGCAGCAGCGCCCAGCCCCGCAGCAACGCTTCCGGCCGCGACAGATGCAGGCTGACTGCGACGGCCGAGATCCCCAGCGCCAGCGTCACTGCGAACTTCAGATCGAAGAACGGATTATGCATCGCGCTCATCACGTCAGAGCGAACGCCCAACATCGCGACGAACATCAGAACCGAAACCGGCGCCGCGGCAACCAGCGCCAGCGTCAGCACGAAGCCGACCGGCCGCGCGCGCTCTGTGTTATCGGCGGCCAGGGTTCGAATGAGTTGATCGGTTTCCATGATTATTGTTCCCGCAATTTGGCGGTCAGACTGGCGAGTGCGCGATGCAGCGCCACGCGCACCGCGCCCTCGCTCATGGCGAATTTCGCCGCGGTATCCTTGATCGAAGCGCTATCGACCGCGATCGATTGCAAAACCTCGCGCTGCCGGGCCGGCAACGACTGCAATTGTGCCGCGACCTCGCTCGCCGGCGCGATCTCGGCGGCGGGTTCGCTCGGGATCGTCTCGGCGAAATCATCGATATTGACGAAAATGCGCCGGCCACGGCGGCGCAACGCATCGATCAGTTTGTTGCGGGCGATCGCAAACAGCCACGGCGCGAACGGCGCGTTGGCGTCCCAAGTATGCCGTTTCAGATGCACCGCCAGCAAAATGTCCTGCACGATATCCTCGGATTGATCGACCGGTTGCCCTGCCCGCGCCAGACCACGACGCGCCGCGGCCCTCAACACCGGCGTGATGGCCCGGAGCAGGCGATGATACGCAGCACTGTCGCCTGAAATGGCCAACCGCATCAGGTCAGTCCATTCATCTTCACGTTCGCGCACGTGCGCTCCCACACTGCAATTCGGTCGATCTTTCAATTTGTTACGCTCGCGAACATAGATCACGAAGTCGTGATCCAAGTTTGCGAAAGCACAAAGGGATCGTCGGGCTCCAACGGGAATCGCGACAATGAATTCGGTCCGAAGGCTCATAACACCGATCGGTCCGGGTGACATCCGCAACCGCCTTCGCAAGAACTCCTTGGGAACCCCTCGCAATATCTTGATACAATTTGAAGCGGTTGCCCCGTTTTCGCCCGGACTCGCCCGAAGATTCCCTTTTTTGGCCCCGGTGTGGACATGCCGTGGGGTCTCTTTTCGCTCCCGGGACTGGCAAAAAATGGGGAGATTGCCAAATGAACAGCAAAGCCAGCGGGCGTTCGGCATTGATACTCGCAACGGGACTCTGCATCGGCTTCGCCGGGCCATCACTAGCGGCCGGCGATACGCCCGCAAGCCCCAAACCGGATGCTGCGGTGTCGTCTACCGCGCCCGACAATTCAGCCAAACCCGCGCCGCGCCACGTGAAGAAACAAGCGCATCATAAATCCAGCAAGGAAGCGGATAAATCGGCCGACAAGAAAGCCGGCGACGCTGCGACCGACGATGCCGCCAACGCGGCGCCGGCCCCGTCGTCCCAGATGCCGGTATCTGTTGCCAACGCGAACGCGCAACTGCCAACCACCTATGCGTCAGCCGCGAATGCACCGGCTGCCAGCGCGCAAGCGATGTCCGCCCGCGCCAATACCATCCTGCAGGGCACAGCCGGCAATTCGGCCGATGCGCAATCGGCGAACAGCACGCCGATCGTTGCATCCGATCAGCTCAACGATGTCGATCGCGCCCTGCAAGCAACCGCGCCGCCGGCAACCGCGGTAGCGTTGGCGTCCGCCGCCGCACCTGCGGTGACGACGAGCCCGCCTCCCGCGGCCGCCAGCAGTGACAACTCGCCTTGGGACCAGACCTCACTGATCGGGAAAATCTTCATCGGCTTTGGCGCATTGCTGACGATGGCCTCGGCCGCGCGGATGTTCATAGCCTGATCGGCCTCTAACTTTTGTCACCGCCCCAGGCGCCGCTCGCGTCCGGGGCGGAACCTTGCCCACTTGAAGGCGGTCCCACCAGCGGGCACATTGCCTGCGAAACATCAGCAGCGGGATCCATCATGGGCACATTCGAACATATCCTTGTCGAGAGCAAAGGCGCGGTCGGCATCATCACGCTCAACCGTCCGAAGATGCTCAACGCGCTGTCGTTCGGCGTATTCAAGGAGATCGCCGCCGCGGTCGACGATCTCGAAGCTGACGACAAGATCGGCTGCATTCTGTTGACCGGCAGCGAGAAAGCCTTCGCCGCCGGCGCCGACATCAAGGAAATGCAGCCGAAGACCTTCATCGACATGTTTTCCAGCGACTTCACCGCGATCGGCGGAGACCGGGTCGCGACCTGTCGCAAGCCGACCATCGCCGCCGTCAGCGGTTATGCGCTCGGCGGAGGCTGCGAACTCGCCATGATGTGCGACATCATCATCGCGGCCGACACCGCCAAATTCGGCCAGCCGGAAATCACGCTCGGCACCATTCCCGGCATCGGCGGAACGCAGCGGCTGACGCGCGCGATCGGAAAATCCAAGGCGATGGATCTTTGTCTCACCGGCCGGATGATGGATGCCGCCGAAGCTGAGCGTTCCGGTCTGGTCAGCCGCGTTGTCCCGGCGGACAAATTGATGGAAGAGGCATTGGCCGCGGCGGAAAAAATCGCTGGAATGTCACATCCGGCAGCCGCGATGGCCAAGGAAGCCATCAACCGCGCCTTCGAGACCCCGCTGTCGGAAGGCATGAATGTCGAACGTAATCTGTTTCATTCGACCTTCGCACTCGAAGACCGCTCCGAGGGGATGGCCGCGTTCATCGAGAAGCGCAAACCGGTCAACAAGAACAGGTAGGCGGTAGCGTTTCCTCCATCGCGCAGGCGAACAAACTATCGTCGTCCCAGCGAACGCTGGGACCCATAACCCCTGACGTTTGCTTTGAAGCGCCAGACAGACCACGAGCACTTTGCATAAACATCAGCGACACGGCGTATGGGTCCCGGCGTTCGCCGGGACGACGAAAAAAACTATCCCGCCCGGCTTCGCGCCAGCGCTGCACCGACCAGCGCGCGATAGCCGCGCTCGGACCAGGTTGCGGGTCGATCCAGCCCTAAACGCGCGAGGCATTCCTCGTCAGACGCATCCGGCGTACCGGTCAATCCCTGCCACAACAATCCGGCGAGGCGTCGTGGCACGCGCTGCGCGTCCTGCAGGACTTGCAGCGCGGGGATCAGCCGCTGCTCGACCTCGGTAAAATCGCTGCCGAACGGGAACGACGGCAACAAGCCGGCTTTGCGCGCAGGCTTGAGCGCGGCCGCAATCCTTTCAGGGTTATTGTCACGATGGGCGGATGCAATTTCGTAGTTGCGCGGCAGCTTGCCGGCATCCTTGGCCTTGCGCATCAATTCGTCCTGAAAACGCGAGTCCGCAACGGCGAGCATCGCCGCGATCACTTCGGCGTCGGATTTTCCCCTGAGATCTGCGACGCCATATTCGGTCACAACGACATCGCGCAAGTGCCGCGGAATGGTCTCATGACCATAACTCCAGCGGATGTTGGATTGCGTGCCGGCGCCGGCCGGCCGGGTGGCTTCGACCGTCAGGATCGAGCGTGCGCCCGCAAGCGCGAAGGCCTGCGCCACGAAATTATATTGACCGCCGACGCCGCTGACGACCTGCCCGTCTTCGAGGCCGTCGGAAATCACCGCCCCCATCAAGGTCGCCATCATCGCGTTGTTGACGAAACGGGCATCGACGCGGGCCCGGCGCTTGCCGTCCTCATCGCCATACAGCGCGTTGGTGAACGACACCGGCATCATCTGGATTCGCGTGAGCTGATCCGGCGCCATCTCGCGCAGGGCGCGATAGAATGATTTGGGACCGAGAAAAAACGCGCCGTACAGCACGACGCCATCGACCTCGCGCTTGAGAATGCCGGCGTCGATCAGGCCCAAAAACGCCTCGAACAGCATCTCGCTGACACCGTAGAGACCCTTGTCGAACGACCCCGTGTGCAACTCCAGCGCCGGTTCCGTCGCCGGTTGCAGCTGCTTCATGATCGCGTGAAACTGGGCATTGTCGCGATGGCGGATGATCAGCCCCTGCGCCAGCGCGTCACCGACCTGTCCGATGCCGATCTGCAGCGTGCCGCCGTCGCGCACCAGGCCTGCCGAGTGAAGACCGATAGCGTATTTGGTATCGGTGATCGGCTCGGACGGCGGCGCGAACAAGGGAAATTCGGTCGCCGGCCCATCCAGAATGGCGCTGAATTCATCTGATGGCAGATCCCCCGCCCCCGGCATGAACGGCAGTTCGGAATTGACCTGGCCGATCAGCTTGAACGATGCCGCGCCTTGTGCCCGGGCGCGCAGGACGTCCAGCGTGGTGTCGGTATTACAGCTCAGGCTGTAACGGGTAACGCCGTCGACCACGCGTTTGGCGACCAATTGGGGAACGACGTTCAACCCCCGCGCCAACAGATAGGACGCGGCGTGGGTATAGTTTGCCGAAATGTAATGTTGCTGCGCGAACGGCACGTGCAGCCATTTTCCGGCCAGGAAGAAAAATTCGATCACCTGGACGTTGGGCGGCAGGGCCCCGGCATGCAGCGCATCGGCATAGGCCAGATCGGGATAGCCGCCGAACAGGCGGTCGATCACGGGCGTAATGAAGCGCCGCTCGAGCAGGTTCGAAGGCCGCGGCTTTTCCAGCGTCAACGCGGAAAACAAGGTCAGATTGATGCTTCGATCGGCGGCGGCACGCGCATAGAGCGCGTTGATGATGTGGTTGGCTTTGCCTAGCCCGAGCGGCAGCCCGACCACCAGATTGGTTCCGACGTCACGGATGATGTCCTCCGCCATCGCATCGGGGTCGGCGAACAGTTTCGGCATTCAATGGGGCTCGGCCAAAAGACGACAGCCAACGCCCGGAATCAGATGCTGGCGGTCCGAGCTATAGCGTATTCGCATCGGATATTCGTGTGTGACGGATTGTTTCCAGATCCCGGTCTGTGACGTAGCGGCAACAGCGCCGGAATCAATTCAGGGGGTTACCCGGTCCGGCGGTTTGCCTGTGGCGGCCGCGGCCTCTAAACAGGTAAACATAAGGTCGGCGTCGGCGGGGGCGGACGGCCGGGGTTGCTGCAGGATCAAATGGTTGGCCGTGCCACCAGGATTAGCTACGTGGGCAGGCACATGCTTCGATCGGGCATCTGTCTCGGCGTCGTGGCTTGCCTTGGCTTGGCGGCATCAGCGGCATCAGGCGAAAGCCTCCCCGAGGCGCTCGCAAAGGCGTATCAGACCAATCCACAGCTCAATGCGGAACGGGCGCGGCAGCGCGCCACCGACGAGAACGTGCCGCAGGCGCTGGCGGGCTATCGGCCGCAGATCATTGCCAGCCTGAGCGGCGGATTGCAGGCGGTACGCAATCTGTTGCCCGACAATACCATCCAATCCGCGACCCTGAAGCCGTGGGTCATCGGGGTCACGGTCACCCAGACATTGTTCAACGGGAACAAGACCGCCAGTAGCGTGCGCGTCGCGGAGTTGCAGGTGCAGTCCGGCCGCGAGGCGTTGCGCAATGTAGGCCAGGGCGTGCTGCTCGATGCCGTCACCGCCTACACCAACGTGCTGGCCAATCAGTCGCTGGTCGAGGCATTGCGCACCAACGTCTCCTTCCTGCAGGAAACGCTCGCGATCACCCAAAGGCGCCTCAAGGCCGGCGACGTCACGCCGACCGATACCGCGCAGGCCGAGGCCCGGCTGAGCCGGGGCCAGGCCGATCTCAATGCCGCCGAGGTCAATCTGGCGGTCAGCCAGGCGACTTATACCCAGGTGATCGGCAACCCGCCCGGGGCGCTCCGCGCGGCCGACAATGTCGACCGTTATCTGCCGCGCAGCCGCGACGATGCAACCACCCTCGCCTTCAAGGAAAACCCCGCCGTTCTTGCCGCCGGCTTCGACGTCGACGTCGCCTCGACCAACATCCGCGTCGCCGAAAGCAGCCTGATGCCGACCGTTACGTTGCAAGGTAACGCCAGCCACAGCATGGATTCCGATCCCACGCTCAGCACCTTCAGGACCGATCAGGCCTCGGTCGTCGGTCAGGTCACCGCGCCGATCTATGACGGCGGCACCGCAGCCTCGCAGACCCGGCAGGCCAAGGAAATGACCACGCAAAGCCGGCTGGTACTCGACCAGGTTCGCAACCAGGCCCGCACCGCCGCGCTGGGCGCGTGGGTCGCCAATGAGGGCGCGAAAGTCGCGGTGACGGCCGTTGAATCCGAAGTACGCGCCGCGACCGTGGCGTTGGCCGGGGTACAGAAAGAAGCCCAGGGTGGGCAGCGCACCACCGTCGATGTGCTGAATTCCGAGGCGGATCTGATCGCGGCGAAAGCGCGGCTGATCGGCGCGCAACGCGATCGCGTGATCGCGTCCTACACGCTGCTCAGCGCCATCGGCCGGCTCGACGTCAAGACGCTTGCGCTCAACACGCCGGATTATCTGCCGGAAGTGCATTACCATCAGGTGCGCGATGCGTGGCAGGGCCTGCGCACGCCGTCGGGACAGTAAACCAGTTCAACAAGATTTGGCTACGCACGCGCCGGTGCTCTGAGTTTTCCGCCCGACGATCCGCTTGGCCCTTTCCACCCAACGGCGCACTCGGTACTCTCGCGTCAAGACCGCGGCGAGCAACGCCCGGCGTAGAAAACGGGGAGAACGCCATGAGGCATTTGCCGAGCGCTATGATCTTGATCGCGACCGTCGTCATCGCCGCGCTCGCCTGCCCCGCATCAGCGAAAGTCATCAAGTTCGAAATCACGCGCGTGGAATCGCCCGCGTTCGAGGGACGGGCCTTCGGCACGGTCGGGACCTATGACCGGATCATCGCGCGGGCAACGGTGGCGGTATCGCCCGATGACCCTCACAACAAAGTCATCGTCGACCTCGACCGCGCGCCACGTAACGCGCAGGGCCTGGTCGAGGCCGTGACCGATGTCGAAATCCTGCGCCCCACGATTGCCGCCAACGGCAACCGCCGTTTGTTTTATGAAGTGCTCAATCGCGGCGGCAAGCTTGGCCTGGCGCTATTCAATGACAATCCGGTCGTGGTCAACGATCTCGTCAAGGCTTCGGACGCCGGCAATGGCTTCCTGATGAACCACGGCTACACCGTGGTGTGGAGCGGCTGGCAGGGCGACATCGTGCCCGGCGCGGGGCGAATGACGTTCTCGCCGCCGGTGGTCCCGGATGTCACCGGCCTGGCGCGCGAGGAGTTCGTGTTCGACCAGATGGATAATCCTGCCAGGGCAACGCTGAGCTATCCGGCAGCCGATCTCGATCCCACGCATACAAAACTCAGCGTCCGCCAGCGCGAGACAGATCCGCGCTCGACACCGGCAGGCCTCGCAGCCAAATTCGACAGCCCGACCACCATCTCGATCACGCGGCCCGAAGGTTTCGACGCCGGCGCGATCTACGAATTCATTTACACCGCCAAAGACCCCAAGGTGATGGGCCTCGGCTTCGCTGCCACGCGTGACGTCGTTTCATTCCTTCACAACGAGACCGCGGATGCGGCCGGAAACGCCAATCCCGTCGCCGGCCGGATCGATCGTGCGATCGGATTTGGCCTCTCGCAAAGCGGCCGCTATCTGCAGGATTATCTTTATCTCGGCTTCAATGCCGACGAGACCGGCCGCACGGTGTTCGAAGGATTGATGCCGCATATTTCCGGCGGAAAGAAAACTTTCACGAATTATCGTTTCAGCCAGCCCGGCCGATCGCCCTATCAGCACGCCGACATGCTGTATCCCGGCGCCGATTTTCCGTTCACCTATCCCGTCACCACCGACGCCTTGACCGGCAAGACCGACGGCTTTCTGGCGCGCTGCTTTGCCGCCGGCAACTGCCCGAAGATCATCAAGTCCGACAGCGAGATCGAATTCTATCAGCAGCGCGCTTCGCTCGTGGTCACGGACACGCAGGGTAACGCGCTCGATATGCCGGATAATATCCGGCTGTTTTTTCTCTCGAACCTGCAGCACTTCGCGCTGGCGAACGCCAAGCCTGAGTTGGTGAAGACCTGCGCCTTTCCGACCAATCCACTGAACGCCGGCCCGCCGGTGCGCGCTCTGCTGACGGCGCTCGATAGCTGGATCAGCAACGGCACGCCGCCGCCGGCCAGCCGGTACCCGAGCCGCAAGGACGACACCCTGGTGACGCCGGAGATCGAGGCCGCCAA
This sequence comes from uncultured Alphaproteobacteria bacterium, assembly GCA_963738105.1. Taxonomy (GTDB): domain Bacteria; phylum Pseudomonadota; class Alphaproteobacteria; order Rhizobiales; family Xanthobacteraceae; genus Bradyrhizobium. The sequence continues at coordinate 135,269 of CAVTWC010000032.1, forward strand.
TTATCCACACATTCCAGGCTTCGCTTATACCAGCCGGATGGCCCGACCCGTGGTGATCAAATCCGAGGCGATGCCGCCGTCCAAGGGCGTCGACTATCCGGTCTTCGTGCCCAGGACCGACGCCGATGGCCGTGACGTCGCCGGACTGCATCTGCCGACGCTGGAAGCGCCCGCGGCAACCCACACCGGCTGGAACCTGCGCAAGGCGGGCTTTAGCGAAGGCGAATTATGCGAGAACAACGGCAGCATGATCCCGTTCGCAGCGACGCGCGAAGAACGGCTGAAGGCCGGCGATTTACGGCTGTCGATCGCCGAGCGTTACCCCAATCCAGGTGACCGCGCTGCCGCGATCGCCAAGGCCGCGCAGCAATTGGTACAGGACCGGCTGCTGCTCGAGGAAGACGCGAAATTGTTTGTCCCGAGCGTCAATTAGATTTCAACCCGTCGTTATTAACGAAGCATGTTGGACGAGCAGATGAAAAGCTGCCGTATTCATATCGTCGGTGCATCGGGGGCGGGAGCGACCACGCTTGGCCGTGCGCTGGCGGATGCCCTGGCGATTCCACATCACGATACGGATGACTATTTCTGGCAGCCGACGGTTCCGCCCTATCAGAACAAGCGGGACATTGCGGAACGTTTGCGGCTGATGCAGGAAATCTTTCTGCCGCGCGCGGATTGGGTGCTGAGCGGATCGCTCGAGGGCTGGGGCAATCCGATTATCCCCTATTTCGATCTCGTTGTGTTTCTGATGACACCGACCCCGCTACGGTTGCAGCGCCTGCGCGCCCGCGAGGCGACACATTTCGGCGCCGACGCGGTCGCTCCCGGCGGCTGGCGCAACCAGGCATGCGAAGAATTCATCGAATGGGCGTCGCATTATGATGACGGTAGCCGCGAGGGCCGCAACCTGGCGAGACATCGGGCGTGGCTCGCCACATTGCCCTGCCCTGTGCTGCATCTGGATGGATCGCGGCCATTGTCCGAGTTGGTCGCGGAGGTCTGTCGCACGATCGCCGGTTGAACGGTAAATCCAGCTTGCACGTAACGACGGAAACGTTCACGCTGATTGCAACCAACAGGCGCGGAACAAAGGGCGCGCCGCAAAAGAATCCGGGAAAAACCCATGTCGACGTCACAGAATTCCCAATCCATTGAACGCCGCACCATCGCCAAAGTATCGTGGCGGCTGCTGCCTCTGGTCGCGCTGGCCTATTGCATTGCCTATATCGACCGCAGCAACATCTCGGTCGCCGCGCTGACCATGAACAAGGATCTGGGCTTCAACGCCTACATCTATGGCTGGGGCGCCGGCATTTTCTTCTTCAGCTATTTCCTGTTCGAAATCCCGAGCAATCTGATCCTGGAAAAAGTCGGCGCGCGGATCTGGATCGCGCGCATCATGATCACCTGGGGCATCATCTCCGGCCTCACTGCCTTTGTCACGGGCACTACCAGCTTCCTGGTCGTCCGTTTCCTGCTCGGCGCCGCCGAGGCCGGGTTCTTTCCCGGCATGATCCTCTATCTTACCTTTTGGTTTCCCAGCGAATACCGCGGCCGGGTGATCTCCACACTCTTCATCGCGCAACCCGTCGCCAACGCGGTCGCGTCGATCGCCTCGGCCGCCATTCTCGAAATGGACGGCATGCTCGGGATCAAGGGTTGGCAGTGGATTTTCGTCATCGAGGCCATACCCGCCGTGCTGCTCGGCATTGGCGTGCTCTGGATGATGACGGATCGGCCGGCTCTCGCAAACTGGCTTGCACCGGAAGAGAAGGGCTGGCTGCAGGGACGGATCGACGACGAAAATCGCAAGGTCGAAAGCACCAGCGGCCGACTGAGCTTATTTCGCGCGCTCGCCGATCCGCGCGTGTTGGCGCTGTCGATGATCTATCTCATGAGCGTCACCGCCAATTACGGCATCGTGTTCTTCATGCCGCAAATCATCAAAGGTATCGGGCTCACCAACATGATGACCGGGCTGGTGTCGTCGATCCCCTACATCATCGGCACCATCGGCCTATTGGCATGGGGCTGGTCGTCGGATCGCAACAAGGAGCGCCGCTGGCATCTGATCGTGGCGTCTGCCGTGGGCGCGCTCGGTCTTGCCTTCGCCGCTTGGTCAGGCGCCTCCTATTGGGCGCTGATCGGGATGTCGGCAGCGACCGTGGGGATCTACGGCTCACGCGCTGCGTTCTGGCCGATGCCATCGATGTTCCTTACCGGCACGGCGGCAGCGGGCGCGATCGCCATGATCAATGCCACCGGCAATCTCGGCGGCTATTTCGGACCGTTCATCGTCGGCTGGATCAAGGATTCCACCGGCAGTTTCGAAGCCGGATTGTATTTCCTCGCCGCCTGTTCGCTGATGTGTGCCGTCATCACCTTTTTCGCTGCACGCGCGGCCGGTGATCCCGTGGCCATGACGCGCGCCAACGCCCCCGCTCCTGCCGAATAAAGAGACAGTCATGCTCAGCAGACGCCATGTTCTTATCGCCTCGATCGCGGCCGGAGTTACCGTGCCCGACCGGAATGCCGGCGCAACAGCGTCGCAACCATCGACGCCGGTGAATTTCGACGTTCCCGCCGGCGCCACCGATTGCCATACCCATATTCACGGCGACCCCGCCAAGTTTCCGTTCTTCGCGGGCCGCGCCTATACGCCGGAACTGGCCTCACCCGAGGAAATGTCGGCGCTGCACAAGGCATTGCATATCGAGCGCGTCGTCATCGTCACGCCAAGCGTCTACGGCCCCGACAACTCCGCCACCCTGTTCGGCATCAAGGCGCGCGGGACAACCGCGCGGGGCGTCGCCGTGATCGATGACAAGACTCCCGAGAGCGATCTCGACGCGATGAACGCGGCGGGCTTTCGCGGCATCCGGCTCAATCTCGCCACCGGCGGCACCAGCGATCCCAATGTTGGACGTCAGCGGCTGCAAAGCGCGATCGAACGGGTCAAGGCCCGCAACTGGCACGTTCAGATGTTCACGAGCCTTGCGATGATCTCCGCCATCAAGGACATCGTCGCCGCTTCCCCGGTGCCTGTCGTGTTCGACCATTTCGGAGGTGCGCTCGGCGCGCTCGGCCCGGAGCAACCGGGCTTCGCCGACCTGCTGGCGCTGGTGCGGTCGGGCAAGGCTTACGTGAAAATCTCCGGCGCCTATCGGGCGTCAAAGCTCGGGCCCGATTTTCCCGACGTGGTGCCGCTGGCGCAGGCACTGATCGCGGCGAATTCTGCCCGCATCATCTGGGGCAGCGACTGGCCGCACCCGAATTCAACCACCCCGCCCGGAAACAAGCCAACCGATCTCACGCCGCTGTTTCAGATCGACGACGGCCGGCTGTTCAATCAGCTGCCGGTGTGGGCGCCGGATGCAGCGATCCGCAAAAAGATCCTGGTCGACAATCCGGCGCAGCTTTACGGATTCTGAGCGCCGGTTCACCGCGACCGGCGCGAGAACAACAAGATCAGCACCGGCAACGTCACCAGGATGACCAGCGGCGCCAGCATCATGCCGGTGACCACGACCACCGCGAGCGGCTTCTGCACCTGCGATCCAATTCCGGCCGAGAGCGCCGCCGGCAACAGCCCGACGCCCGCTACCACGCAGGTCATCAGCACCGGGCGCAGCTGCAGCTCGCCGGTGCGGATCACGGCCCTGACGCGATCGAAACCCTCGTCGATCAGCTGGTTGTACTGCGACAGGATGATGATGCCGTCCATCACCGCAATACCGAACAACGCGATGAATCCGATCGCGGCGGAAACGCTGAAGGGAGTGCCCGTGATCAGCAGCCCGAGCACGCCGCCGAAGATCGCCATCGGGATCACGCTCATCGCCAGCAGCGTGTCGGCCATCGAGCCGAAATTGAACCACAACAAGACCGCGATCAACGTCAGGCTGATCGGCACCACGATCGACAGCCGCCGGATCGCGTCCTGCAGATTGCCGAATTCGCCGACCCATTCGATCCGCGATCCCGGTGGCAGCTTGACCTGCTCGTCGACCTTTTGCTGAGCTTCGCGGATCGCGCCACCAAGATCGCGCTCGCGCACCGAGAACTTGATCGGCAGATAGCGCTCCTGCTGCTCGCGATAGATATAGGCGGCGCCCGAAACCAGCTTGATCGAGGCGACCTCGCTCAGCGGCACCTGCGTGATGGTGCCGTTCGGTCCGGGCGCACCGATCCGCAAATTCTGAATCGCCTCGGCACTCTTGCGGTATTCCGGCGCGAGCCGGACGATGATCGGGAAATGCCGGTCGCTGCCGGGCTCGTAGAGATCGCCGGCGGTATCGCCGCCGATCGCGACCTTGATGGTGGCGTTGATGTCGCCCGGCGCCAGCCCGTAACGGGCGGCCTTGGCGCGATCGATGTCGATCTGGATGGTCGGCTGGCCGAGCGAGGTGAATACCGCGAGATCGGTGATGCCCTGCACGGTGGCCAGCACCGACTTGATCTTGTTGGCGGTCTCGGTGAGCGCTTCCAGATCGTTGCCGTAGAGCTTGATCGAGTTTTCGCCCTTCACGCCGGAGACGGCTTCAGAGACGTTGTCCTGCAGATATTGCGAGAAGTTGAATTCGACGCCGGGAAACTTGTCCTGCAATTGCTTGAGCAATTCGGCGGTAAGCTCGTCCTTGTCATGGGTGCCCGGCCACTGGCTGACCGGTTTGAGCGGCGCGAAGAACTCGGCATTGAACAGCCCCGCCGCGTCGGTGCCGTCGTCGGGACGGCCATGCTGCGACACGACCAATTCCACCTCGGGGCGGCTCCGGATCAGCTTGCGCATCTCGTTGACATAGGCGTTACCGGTCTCCAGCGAAATCGTCGGCGGCAGGGTCGCGCGGATCCACAGATTGCCTTCCTCGAGCTTGGGCAGGAATTCGAGCCCGAGCAGGCGGCTGAGCACCAGGGTCATGACCACGAGCCCGATCGCGCCGCCCATCACGATCTTGCTGTTTTCGACCGCCCAATTCAGCACCGGGACATAGAGCCGGTGCAGGAAGCCCATGACCCGGGTCTCGATCTCATGCACGTGCGCCGGCAGCACGATCGCACTCAAGGCCGGCGTCACCGTGAAGGTCGCGAGCAGGCCGCCGGCCAGCGCATAGGCATAGGTCCGCGCCATCGGCCCGAAGATATTGCCCTCGACGCCGCTCAAGGTGAACAGCGGCAGGAACGCAGCGATGATGATGGCGGCGGCAAAGAAGATCGACCGCGACACGTCGGCGGCGGCCGACAGGATCGCGTGGCTCTTCATGCCCATTGTGGTGTCGGTCGAGATGTGGCTCTGCTCGGCCTCCGAAAGCGCTATGGTTTGCGATAGCCGGCGGAAGATGGCCTCCACCATGATGACAGTAGCGTCGACGATCAGGCCGAAATCGATCGCGCCCACCGACAACAGGTTGGCGGACTCCCCGCGCAGCACCAGGATGATGACGGCGAAAAACAGCGCGAAAGGAATCGTCGCGCCGACGATCAGCGCGCTGCGGAGATCGCCCAGGAATATCCATTGCAGCAGCATGATCAGGAGGATACCGACCACCATGTTGTGCAGCACGGTCGCGGTGGTGATGTCGATCAGGTCCTTGCGGTCGTAGATCCGTTCGATGCGGACACCCGGCGGCAGGATGCTGGAATTGTTGATCGAAGCGACCAACTCCTCGACACGCTGGATCGTTGGCGAGCTTTTCTCGCCACGACGCATCAGCACGATGCCCTGCACAATGTCGTCGGCGTCATTGAGCCCGGCGATGCCGAGCCGCGGCTTCTCGCCCACGGTGACGGTGGCGACGTCCTTGACCAGGACCGGATTGCCGCCGCTCTGCGACACCATGGTATTGGAGAGGTCATCAATCGAACGGATCAGGCCGACACCGCGCACAACAGCGGATTGGGTGCCGATATTGACGGTGTTGCCGCCGACATTGATGTTGGAATTGCTGACGGCCTGCAGCAATTGCGGCAGGGTCAGGCCGTTGGCGACCAGCTTGTTGAAATCGACCTGCAGCTCGTAAGTCTTGGTCTTGCCGCCCCAGCCGGTGACGTCGATCACGCCGGGCACCGCGCGAAACCGACGCTGCAACACCCAGTCCTGCAGCGTCTTGAGGTCGAGCACGCTGTAGTTCGGCGGCCCGACCAGGCGATAACGATAGATTTCGCCGATGGCGCTGGTCGGTGAAATGCCCGGCTGCACGTTGCCCGGCAATGGCGCCAGTTGCGACAGCCGGTTCAATACCTGCTGCAGCGCCTCGTCATAGGTATAGTCGAACGAGAATTGCAGTTTGACGTCGGACAATCCGTACAGCGAGACCGTGCGGATCGTGTTCAGGTTCTTGATGCCGGCAACCTGGGTCTCGATCGGAATGGTGATGTAGCGTTCGATCTCCTCGGCCGACAATCCCGGGCTTTGCGTCACCACGTCGACCATCGGCGGCGTCGGGTCGGGATAGGCTTCGATATTGAGCTGCTTGAACGCGATCAGGCCGCCGATAAACACGACGACGAACAGAGCCACCATCAAATAGCGGCGGTTGACGGCAATGGCGACCAGACGATCCATTCAGATCGAAGCCTTCAATGGGCCGAGGAAGAAGGAGCGTCCGAATGCGAAGTCCGCCGCACCTGACATCATCCTCTTGAGCGAACTTTGCTGGCGGATTGGGATTCGGATTAAGAACACTAGGTGCCCGACGCAGCGCGGTCGATGAACAGGCTGCCTTTTGTAACGATCTGTTCGTCGGGTTTCAAATTACCTTGCACCTCTACGAGATCGCTATTGATCAGGCCGGTCTTGATCTGGCGCAGCTCGATCGACTTGTCTTCATGCGCGACCCAGACCCGGACCTGGTCGCCCTCATAGATCAGCGCCTGCTTCGGCACGCCCACCGCCGGATGATCGCCGGCGGAATAAATCGTGACATTGGCAAACATTTCCGGCTTCAGCAGGCCAGCCTTGTTGTCGACCGTGGCGCGAGCCAATAGCCGGCGCGTGCTGGGGTCGATCGCCGCCGAAACATAATCGATGCGCGCCTTCAGCGGACGGCCCGGCAGCGCCAGCACATTGAAGGAGATCTCCTGCCCTACCGACACCATCGCCGCATCGGTCTCACGGACGAACGCCGTCAGCCAGACCGTGGAGAGATCACCGATCACAAACACGGGATCGCTGGCACCCGAGCTGATGAATTGTCCGGGCCCGATCTTCCGCTGTACCACGGTGCCCGCGATCGGTGAGTAGACGGTGGTCGAAGGATCGAGGTGGCCCTTTTCCTGAAAGGCCGCAATCGCCTCCGGGCTCAGGCCGAGAATTGCCAGCTTGTTGCGCGCCGCTTCCAGCGCCGTTTGCGACGAGCGCATATCGTTCTGGGCCTGGACCAGGGTTGCCTGCGACTGCTGATAATCCTTCAGCGGGACCGCCTTACCCTCGAACAGATCCTTGGCGCGGGTATCCTGCAGCTGCGCCAGATCAAGCGCCGACTTGGCCTTGTTCACGCCGGTTAGCGCGGTGATGAAATCGTTCTGCGCCTGCACGGTGTCGGCGGCCTCGATCACGAATAGCGGCTGTCCCTGCGTGACGCTATCGCCGGGCTTGGCCAGCAGGCGAACCACCCGGCCGGTATAGGGCGAAAACACCGGCGTCGAGCGATCCTCATTGACGGCGATCTTGCCTTCGGTGACGTGCTCGGCCCGAAAATTGTGTTCGGTCACCGGCTCGATCGTCAGGCTCGCCCATTCGGCCGGTGTCGGGGTGTAGCGGCCCGATCCCTTGCGGGACTGACTCGATACGTCGGAATTGCGTGGCGGTGCGCCACCGATGTGCATGAAGCCGAACAGGCCGGCACCGGCAAGCACCAGCAACGCCGCGCCGATGGCTATACTCCTTCGGCTAAGCAATTGCGATTGCTGGATAATTTCAGGCGGCATGGATTCCGGTCAGTTCGGTGATGATTCTGGCGGTGACTGCCTCATCGCGGCGTTAATAGTGCCCATTTGATGTTTCAAACAAACTAAAAATGCGGGTTGCCGAGCCCGATTTGGTTAAAAATCCGCAAGGCTAGGGCGAAGACTAACGCCTGATGTCGGCGCGTCATGGCCATTGCGGCGGATGACTACCGAGCGGCATCGCCGGACGCTCCCAAAACGCCGGCGTCTTCGACAACACAGCCGAATGGCGCACCGATCGCAGCGGACCAAAGCCCGACGGCAGATCCTCGATCAAGCGCTCCACCGTCTCCTTGTCGTAATCCGCTGTCGCAAGACCGCCGGGCAGGCGTCCGAGATTCCATAACCATCGTCCGGTCTGCGCCAGCGAGACCCGGACGTGCCAGCTGCCGCCTTCGCGCGATTGCCGCGCCCGCGCCATCATCGCGCCGAACGCCATCAGGTAGCCGGAGGCGTGATCGAGCATTTGCGCCGGCAATTCCTTCGGTCCCTCGACCCCGGCGGCCTGCCCTTCGGCATGATTGAAGCCAGTCGAGGTCTGCACCAGCGAGTTGAAGCCGCGGCGCTGCGCCCACGGGCCGGCATGGCCATAGGCCGACAGCGAGACATAGACGATGCCGGGATTGATCTTCGCCGCTTCATCAGGCGCAAAACCAGTGCCCGCGATCGCACTCGGACGATAGCCTTGCGAAAATATGTCGGCCTCGGCGAGCAGATTGCGCAGTACGTCCCGCCCCTGCTCGCTCTTGAGGTCGACAAAACTCGTCAGCTTGCCGCGGCCGGTATCGATCGCCAGCCAGGGGATTGCCGGCAAATCGGGACCGGAGATCAGCAACACATCCGCGCCATGCGCAGCCAGCGTGCGGCCCGCGACGGGGCCTGCGATCACGCGCGACAAATCCAGCACGCGCAAGCCCGCCAGCGGGCGATCACCCGACGGCCACGGCCGGGGTGCTGCGTCACCGATTTTCTCGATCGACAACACTGGCTGCCCGGCGAGCGCGCGGCCGTGCGGCGACGCCGACCATTCCTGCTGCGAGCGCATCATCGCGACAACGCCGCCCGCATCATAGGCCGCAGTCTCGAACGCCTCGGCGTCCCATTGCATCAGCGCGGCCTGCACCGCCTCGCGCTCCGGCTCGCAGTTCAAGACCTTGCAGACGGCATCGCGATGATGCCTGAAATTGGTGTGCAGCCGCACGAAGCGCTGATCGCGGGTTTTGTAGACGCCGGCGATAGCGTCCCAGGTTGGTCCCGGCGGCTTGCCGTCGACGCGTAGATAGCGCTCGCTGCGGCACTCGATGACAGCGTGACGCATATCGACCGCAACATTCTGCGACTGCCCGCTGCGCAATTTCCAGATTTGCGCGGCGGCCAATCCTGCCGCGGCAATACTGGCCTGCGCCGAGGCGCCGACGCGGAACGACGACGGCAGCTGCGGCTCCTCGCCCGTCAGCGTGACCTCGTCGAGCGCGGCAGCGTCTCCGCCTGCAAGGGTCCAGAGATCGGCCAGAATTTCACGCGGCGTTTGCATCGAGAGAACTCCCCGGGGACGTCGCGTATTATCAGCGGTTCGCGGGTGTCACAACATTGCAGATCGTCATCGTCTGCATGACTGCTCGTCACCCGTATCGCAGGCCGTCGTCATCCGCCAGCGGGTCGGCGCAACGCGCCGCCCGCTGACAGGCTCCAGCGAACGATCCAGTATTCCAGTGCGCCGATGATGAGTCGCAGCGCGTGTGCAACAAAAAAACACACGGGCATGAACGAAATGGAAGAACGTTCGCTTCGCCAATGAAGAACGGTCGCCCCGCCAGTTGTGAAGTAACTCACACTCTAAAATTGACCTTCATACTAGAAAGGGATGATCTAGTAGAGGCAGCTATGCAAACCAAACCGCGTTCTCACAACACGACCCGAGTTATGGAAAAGCCGATGATCTGGGCAGGCCGGGCGATGATTGCTTTCGCTCTACTGTGCGGGTCGTATTTAATCGTCGATATCATCAGAATGCTCAGGATAGCCTACGCATCTTGAAATTTTGCCGGCGTCGAGTGGCTCCATGCTTCCAGGCGGGAGACCGTCCGTCCGGGTCAAGTGACCTATCATGTTGCGCTGCCCTTTGTCCTCGTCGATGATGGCGTAGCTGCCGGCGAGCCCACCGAATGCCGCAATCCCAACGCTGACGTAATGCGCGCTGAGGCACTTTCACGCAAGGAAGTGGCGTTCAGCCAGCTGTTCCGGCGAGTTCAAGTTGACGAAAGACGATCATTGCGGGGATGACTGCCTTTTGCGACTTGGATGTTTGGCAGCAGTCGGGCGAACTGAAGCAGCGCTGATAAGGGAGAGGCTTTAGCGTCATAACACAAGCAGGAGCAATTTCATGATCAGCTATCATCACCGGCTGTCTGTCGCTTTCTCGCATCTTGTAGCGATCACGGGCTTATTGGTATTGCCGATCGCGGCCGTGTACTCGTTCCAGACATCGCCAGTCAGAGCACAAGATGCTCGCACCTATGCAACCGGCTTCCCGCTGGAGGAAAATCCGATCTCGGAAGGCGATGTCTGGCAACACCGCGGCGCCTCTTGGGCCACGGTTCGCACCTTCGCTGGTCGTGCTGTCGGGAGCCAGATCGGATCCGGTGCATACGACGACGCATATGCCTACCTGTCCGGATTCGGCCCCAACCAGACGGCGCAAGCGACACTGTGGAAGGATCCGGCTATCGGAAACGACTCGATTACGTGCAGGATCTTGCGCCGACTGATCTGGGGACGACTGAGAGGAAACTACTGTGCCGGCCCCGGCACCTATGAAGTCGAGCTGTTACTCCGCTGGGCAGATTCCGCAACCAGCGCTCGCGGATACGAATGTAATCTGTCTTGGGATGGCAAATACGCCGGGATAGTGCGTTGGAATGGTCCGTATGGCGATTTCACCGACATCACAGCACAGCGCACGTTTGGTGACGGTATCATGCCTCCCAACAATGGCGACATATTCAAAGCGACCATTTCCGGAAGCACAATTAACCTTTATCTGAACAAGAACGATGGCTTGGGCGATCAGCTAATCGTTGTAGGCACGGACCCAACCTACACGGACGGGGGCCCCGGTATGGGGTTCTTCATAGCGGGGAAGGCCGATCCGACGCAGTTTGGTTTTGTGAGCTTTAAAGCGTCATCCGACTGAAGTCAGCTGGTCATCCCGGTAGATTGATGCCGCCTTGATGAAGCTCGACGCCGCGGTGCGCGTGATCTCCATCAAGGACCCGATGTGGTTATCTCGCTCAATACTTGCGCACGATCGGCTTGACCGACGGCGGAGGCTCCGGTGCCTTCGGACTGATCGCGAAGGTCACCCAGGTCGACCATCCCTGGGGCCGGTTTTCGACTTCGATATCCGCAAGTCCCTTCAGGTTGAGATAACCCTGATAGTCCCCGACCGGGAACAGAAAGCCGATCTGCGGGCCGATGCCGACCGCCATGCCGCGGAACCCGCCGAGCTTCGCTCCTGGACCGGAGTCGTCCGTGATCTGCTGGAAGTAGTAGCCCGCGACGCCGATCAGCACGTCCTTGGTGATGAACTGCGAGGCGGCCCAATCGAGGTGCGCATCGACGCCGTTCTGATACTGCAGGGCAGAATTGGGGGAGCTGTAGGTGAAGCCGCCGACAATGGAGAACTCATGTCCGGTCTTCGGATCAAGATAAGTATAGCCCGCGCCGGCATCGACACCGGCGAAGCCGAAGCTCAGATTGGCCAGGCGACTGGAATCATAGGTGCCGCTTGGAATGTTGCCGGCGATATAGACCATCTCATTGTTGACGCCCTGATTCCATTTCAGCGAGCCCTGATAGAAGACGTCTGACACCGTTGTGCGGTTGTCGAATTTGTTGCCGGAGGTCGTGTTGCCTAGCGGACCCGTCAGCGTGGCGCCAATTCCCGCGCCGATATTTCCCGGCGCCGCCAGGACGGTGAAAGCCGCCTGTCCACCAAGGACAGGCATGGGCGAGGTGTAGGTGATGCCCTCGACCAGCGCGTCGGCATGCGCATTGAGGCCGGCAACGACGGTGCCGCCCCCGCCGCCACTGGTCACGAAATTCTTTCCACCGCCTGCACTCATCTGCAGATGAAGATAGATCGCCGAGTAGGCCCAGCCCGGTACGGTCGGGGTCGCAGCCAAACTGCCGAATGTGCCGGGCAGCCAGAAACTGACACCACCGGCGTCGGCGCGCGCCTTTTGCGGCACGACGGCGAGCGCGAGCACGCGCAAGCTCCCAAGGCGATGAAGTTGCGATGTCTGGCTTGTGTCATGGCTGCCTCTGTCCTGCCCCCGGCTGGCTGATCGCCGGCCTATTCTAGTAGCCGTTTCACGCTTTGCTCACCTTCGATCCGCCGATTCGTGTTTATTCTAGTCCGTTTTGCCGGTCGCGCTGTAGTTGCCACTTCAACGCGCATGCCGGCGGCCTTTCAAAACGGGTTCACATAGTTGATGATCGCGATCTGACGGAGGATCACGCGCCGAACCACATGGGTCGGCTTCAGATGCTCGGTGTAGATTGCCGCGGTTCCGGTCGTACCGGCCGGCAGATTGCGCGCGGCCTCTGCATCATCGAGCCGCACGCGCACCGCGAAAGGCGCGGCCTCGATCGCCCTGGGCGCGACCGCCGTACCCGAGAGCTGCGTCTGTCCGGTCGCGATCGCTTGCAGCACGCTCTCGACCTTGCCGCTGTAGATGCGGCCCGGCGCGAATTTGAAGGTGACTTCGACCTCCTGGCCGGGCGCGATGTAGCGCGCATCGATCTGGTTGATCTGGACGCCGATGATGGTGTTGGACGTGTCAATAAAGGCCATCACCGGCGAGAGCGGCAGGTTCGCGACCCGCGCGCCCTTGCGCAGCGCGAGGTTGGTGACATAGCCGTCGGCTGGTGCGCGCACGACGGTCTTGTCGAGATTCCATTGCGCGCCCTCGAGCTGGCCGGAGAGCCGATCGACCTCGGACTGCCGCTGCTCGACATCAAAGCCGCGGCCGGAATCGCGCTCGAACAATTGCGTCATCTGCCCGAGGCGGGTGCTGGACAGCTTGAGCTGAGCGTCGATCGCCTTGACCTGCGCGGCATAGGGCGTTGGGTCGATCTTGAACAGCACGTCGCCAGCCTTCAGCGGCGTGTTGGCGACGACGGGCACCTCGGTCACTTCGCCGGCGACATCGGGCACGATCGACACCGCATTGCGCACGACCAGCGCCGAGCCCTGCGGCGCACCCCAGCCCATCGGGATCAAGAGGCCGAATAGCGTCAACACGAGCACGATGAACGGCGACAGCTTCCAGAACAGGTTGAAGCGCACGATCTTGAAATGTACCAGCAGGAACAGCAGCACCAGATAGGTGTTGACGATCGCGACGGCCATCACACATCTCCCGATCTGCGCGGAGAAGGAACGTCGACGTAGGCCCAGATGAAGGCGAGCGGCCACAATGCGAAGCCGAAGAACAGCGTGATCCAGCCAGCGATCGTCACTGCCTGCGCCCACGGGTGATTACGGGATTTCGCGATGTGGCCTGGCAACCAGCCGGCGATGCAGAACACGCCGATCGCGCTCGCGATCAAGATGATCAGGACGATCCAGGCGAAGATGTCGTAGCCGCTCATCCTCGATTTCCTTTAGCTAGCGGGTTGCGCTTCCGGGAATTTCCAGGTGCCGTCGAGGATTTCCGTGCGCGGGCGGTAAAGTCGAACGGTGTAGTTCCAGCCCTTCATGATCGGCAGGCAGTTCGGCACCTTGCCGTCGCAGCCGCCGAACTGAACGGTGATCGATCCGTCCGGCGATTTCTTCGCGGTGATGTTGTTGAGCGAATAGGCGTTCTGCTCGTTCTTCTCGAAATAGCCCTCGGCGTTGTAGAGGCTGATCGACCAGAAGCCGTCGACGGGGACATCGCTGACGGTGAGCCTATGGACGGCGGAGCCGTCGTTCTTCGGCGGTGTCACGTTGAGATAGAACGCTTCTTTGTCGGGATTGCCGCCCCACCCCGTCGCCGTTCCGATCAGGTGGCGGATGGGATCGACCTGTTCCTTGCTGCCGAAGGCGTGCTTGAAATCCGGAAGCGTCGAACCGAGCACTATGAGCGCGTCGCGCACTTTCTTTTGGCTGGCCTGATCCCAGCTCGGCGCCTCAAATTTCCCGGCGGCAGCCTGGCCTATCTTTGCCGCGTCTTGCAGGGCATGCACCTGCTCAACGTCCTTGGGATCGCCGGGATCGACCAGCGTCCGCAAGCCGATCAGGATGTAACGGGTGCCGGCCTTTTGCTTGTCGTAAGTATAGTCTCCGGCGCGATATTCGACGTCGCCGACCACGTAGTGGTCCTCGTTAATGACTATGAGCGATCGAAACCGATTGCCTGCGTCGGGAAGCGATACGGTCACTGGTCCCGCGTCAAGATCAACCACCGCCGCGGAGTACAACGTGTCACGGTTCGCCCGCACGACCGTCTGGTTGTCGATCGACATCGGCTCCCGATAATGGAAAAACCTTCCGGTGCCGCCCGCCTGCTTCACCGGCGTTGCGAAGTAAGTGTCCGTCTCCGCGCGCGTGAAGTTGTCGACGGTAACGGGCAATGCTGTCTGACCCGTCGCGGATGTGGTGACAGAAATCAGGGCAAGCGCCGCGAATATCTTCAGCTTCATTGCTTTACCCCCTTGGTCGCGATGGAAAGATTCTCGACGGCGGGCGGCGTCCATGAGCCATCGATTGTCGCGGCTTTCGGCCAATAGGCTCTCACGTACAGCGAGAAATCGCGATCCTTCGGCGCAGGCAGCCAGTTGGCGCGCTGCGCTTCGGGTGGAGGATCCGCCTGCACATAGATCGTGAGCGAGCCGTCTGCGTTCGGCTTGAGTGTTTTGTTTTTGGTCCCGACCGAATAACGTTTCAGCTCGTTGGGCGCGAAGAAGTGGTGTTCGTTATAGAGCGTGAGCGACCAGAACCCGTTGACCGGCGGGGTCTGATCCTTTGCGAAGGTCACCGTATAGCGGTTGGCGCCGTTCAGGCGGCCGCCCGAGGCATCGAAGTCCTGATAAAAATACTTCGTCTCCTGAGGCGAGTTGACCAGGATGTTGGATTTGGCGACGGCTGTCCGCGTGTAGTAATCGACGCCGAACGCGGCTTCGTTTGAAATCGTGCTCCAGTTGAAGGGAAGCTGCTGGCCATAATTGCGGAACTGGAACAGCGGCGTGACCAGCTTCTCATCGGCTTCGGTCGCCGCCGCAATCATCGCGGCCATCAGCGACGGATTGTCCTTTGCCGCTGCCAGCACCGCCATCACCTGCGCGTAGCGCGCCTCCTCCCCCGGCAAGGGCGGAGCATCGGCCAGGATGGCCGGCAATTCCTGGAAGAAGCGTTCAGGCACGACCCATTTGGTTTCTTCCTCACCGGTCGCCGAAGCCGGCACTTGCTTGATCGCATGCCAGTCCTTGCTTTTCATGGTGCCGTCATATTCCGCCAGCGGATACATCATGACCTGCTGCAACACGCCCTGAATTGCCCTGTTGTCTTCCGGCGTGTCGTCCTGGAACATTCGGGGTGCGATGAACCCGGTATTGGTGGAGGAGCGGAATACCCTGGTGATGCCCTTCGGCACGTCGCCATGCCAGTCAGGACCGACCAGCAGGTAGAAGCCGGGCGTCGTGCCGTACATCTTGCCGAGCTGAACGAAGCTGTCGGTCCGGAGGTTGACGACCTGATAGACCCAGAAGCGGTCGCCAAAATTGGGAACCTGGATCACGACGGGCGATTGATCGAGCGCGACGGCGCCGGCCCCGTACACGACGTCCTGGTTGGGGCAGGCCACCAATCGTTGCAAGGGATCTATGTAATCAGTGAGCATTCCAAGCCGATTGAGCGGCGCGATCGGCGCAGGACCCGACATCATGATCTCGGGCACGTCCTTGTAGGCAAGCCGGCGGCTATAGATATTCGCCATCGGCCACGCCCAGAAATAGGCGTCTCGCGCCACATGACGCGCATATTCTTCCGTGATCCTGCTGCGGGTGTCCGGACCTTGCGGCATGGCGCGGGCCCAATCCGGCGATGGCGGCAAAGGCTGCGGATTGAGCGACGACGTTTCGGCGTGCGCGACCGACTTCGTCGTAGTGCCAGTGAGTACCGAAGCGATCGCAAGCGTGGTTCCCGCGAGCAGGATATTTCTGCGGTCAGGATTTGCATTGGTCGTCATGGTGTCCTCCCCAATCTGACAGGTTTGGTTCACTGCGCCGCGACTTTCTCCACGTCCGGCAGTTTCCAGACTTTGTCGAAGAACTCCTTTTTCGGTCCGTAGAGACGGAACATCAGCTCGAACTTGCGAGCGGGATCAGTCGGTATCCAGTTCGACTCCTGCCCGACAGGAGCTTTGGCTCCAAGATAGAGATCGACCGAGCCGTCGGAATTCTTCTTCACCTCGGCATTGTTCGATGCGCGGCTGGCACGATCGACGTTCTTGATCAGGGCATGGGTGTCTCGGTCGTACGCGGTCAACGACCAGTACTGCTCGATCGGCACGCCCGGAGGAACATGGAGACGATAGGTTTTTGCGCCGTCGTAATCGGCGCTGTCCTTGTCCTTGATATTGATGAGGTAGAATTGGCCGGCGCCCAGCCGCTTGATGCCGATATAAGCATAGTGATAGGTGATCCCACGCCAGTCCACCGGATAGTCGTTCGCGCCCTCAAAATTCTCGCTGGCTCCTTTCAGCATCTCCGGATGCGTGGGAAACGTCCAATGCGTGCCTTCGAAAAATTCAGGCGGCGCGGCGTCGTATTTGGCGGCCATCCAAGCATGCGCCTCAACGATACCATCCTTCAAGGCCTGCTTCGTCTTTGCGTCCGGAGCAAAAGGCTTGCCCTTCTCGATCCCGATCGAACGCAACTGGTCGATCATCGCGCGATCACGACCTAGCCAGGGCTCGTTCTGCACCATGCGGTCGAGGTTAACGAAAAAACTCTCGTCGTAACGAATTGTCGTGTCGAACAGGACATCCTTGACGTCGGTGAAGACGGTCGCAGGGGGGTTGGAGGCCTGAGACAGCGGGTAGATCTTGACCCGCTTGGCATAAGCCACGGAGTTCGTGACATCCGTCTCGCTGTGGCTCTTAAGATTGGAGCGGATCAATGCGTAGCTGCCCCAGGTGTTCGGCTGAAGCGCTTCGTAACCTGCCGGAATTTGCTCTTTATAGCCAGGCGGCAGCATCAGCAGCTTGATGCCGGCGCCCTTGTCCACGCCAAGCAATCCACCGTCCTCCAGCGGTTGCTGCCAGACATTGACGATGTTGGCGTTGAGCGACCCGCCAGAGTCCGCGGGCGGGATCTCTATCACGATCGGCCCGACATCTTTGGTATTGAGGAAGGTCATAAAATACAGCGTGTCGGGATTGGGCGTCAGCGTCTGGTTCTTCCAGTCGAGCGGCTTGCCCCAGTAAATCACCTGGTTCACCTTGCCCGCGGTCTTGGTCAGCATTTCCTGCAGCATCAGATCATAATTGACGGCGGGCATGCCCCAGATCACCGCCTCGACGGCGCGGCTTTGGACGAGGCGGTCTTGCGGCGTTTGCGCGACAGCGGCTCCCGAAAGACAGGACAAGGCAAGTGCAACAAACAGCGATTTGCTCATCGTCATTCTCCTCAAGACCGGGTTAAGGGCTGCGTCGCGAGCGAAAGTGCACGACGAGCGGCACTGAAGGCGACCACGAGGCCCACGAAGTAAACCGCGATGAAGAAGGCTTGCGCCAACAGCCAGGCATTCTTGCCGGCCGCCACCGGCGAATAGTAAAAGCTCGGCCAGATAGCATCGAAGACGAAATAGCCGGGATAGCCGACGGCAAACACGCCGAGCAGTCCCGCGATACAAAGCGCGAGAGCCGCACCGCTTTGCGCGCGGTGATCGCGAGAGATCGATGCTGCCAGCATTTGCGTCAACCCAAGCGCGACCATGCCGAGGCCGCCTGCCTGAACGGCCGCCACCGACAACGTCCATGGGCAAGCCCACCACAACGAGATGTTCTGCATGAAGAGCTGGCCGTTCGGCCAGCGCGCGCCGGCACAATAGTGCGCGATGATCCCGAACGTCAGGAACACGCCGAAGGCAAACAGGCCAAGCCCCCATTTGGCGAAGCGCGCACCGATGATCATAGTGTCATCTCCTCAGCCGACGTCTTGCATTTCTGTCCTACGGTTCGAACGCGAAAATCCTTTTCCAGTCCTGGTTCATGTCGACGACGGTCCGGCCCTTTTGCTTTTGCCTCTGCCTCGTCCCGTGCCTTGTCGAGTTGCCCGACTTTGGACGTGTATTCGTGCGTCGCCTTGGTTGCACGGGCGCCGGCTGAACGCCTCGCTGCTCCGCCGGCGCCCGTTGTCTCACTGCGGCGTCATTCGTTCGAGTTCCTTGAGCCGCCTCATCGCATCCTGCTGCCGCAGCAGCCCATAGTTGATGCCGCCCACGTTGAGAGAACTGCCGGCCTGATACGGGAATTGCTCGAAGTCACTGAAGAACTCCTTGACCTTCCCCTGGATGGGGACGAGCAACCAGATATTCCGCGCAAGGAAGTCGATGGCGCCGCCACCTTCCTCCAGCCCCTTCTCGTAGGGATCCATGCGCAGATTGGCGATCAGCGCCCAGGCTGACGTTTCTCGAACGCCAGTTGCGATGTTGCCCTTGGTTGTCGCGAAGCTAAGCTTCCAATCGTTCCAGCGGATGGCGTTGAGGTTGCCGCTCTGGTCGAAATAATAGATCGCATCGCGCGGCCCCTGCTTCTCCTCGCCTTTGAAGTAAGGCAGGAAATTGTAGCCATCGAGATGGACCTTGAACGTCTTGCCGCCCGCGCCCGTAAAGCCGATCTTCATCTTCTCCTTGATGTCGGGGACGCCCGCGGCGGCGAGCAAGGTCGGAAACCAGTCCATCAACGAGATGATGTCGTTGTACTGGGTGCCCGGCTTGATCACGCCCGGCCAGCGTACCATCATCGGAATGCGGAAGCCGCCTTCCCATGTCGTACCCTTTTCGCCGTGGAACATCGTCATGGCGCCATCGGGCCACAGCGCGATTTCGGCTCCGTTGTCGGTGGTGTAGACCACGATGGTGTTGTCCGTGATGCCGAGGTCGTCGAGTTGCTTGAGAAGCTCGCCCACCATGCCGTCATGCTCGACCATGCCGTCGGCGTGAATGCCCTTGCCGGTCTTGCCGAGTGACGCCTGCTTGAGATGAGTAAAGATGTGCATGCGCGTCGTGTTGAACCACACAAAGAACGGCTTGCTCGCCCTCGCTTGCCGGCCGATGAAATCCTTGGCAGCTCCGAGAAACTCCTCATCCACGGTCGGCATGCGGGCGATGTTGAGCGGGCCCGTATCCTCGATCTTGCCATCGGCTGACGACTTGATGACGCCACGCGGTCCGTATTGCTTTCGGAACGACGGGTCCTTCGGATAGAAGTAACCCTCCGGCTCTTCCTCAGCATTAAGGTGATAAAGGTTGCCGAAGAATTCGTCGAAGCCGTGCTTGGTCGGGAGA
This sequence comes from uncultured Alphaproteobacteria bacterium, assembly GCA_963738105.1. Lineage (GTDB taxonomy): Bacteria > Pseudomonadota > Alphaproteobacteria > Rhizobiales > Xanthobacteraceae > Bradyrhizobium. Next base: position 154,770 of record CAVTWC010000032.1, read on the forward strand.
TGCTCGTCGTGGTCGCCGAGATGGTTCTTGCCGAACTGGCCGGTCGCGTAGCCCTGCGTCTTCAATGCATCGGCGATCGTCGGCATCCAGTCCTGGATGCCGTGGGGATCGCCCGGCATGCCGATAGTGAGAAGACCGGTGCGGAACGGCTCCTGGCCCAGGATGAAAGACGCACGTCCGGCGGTGCAGCTCTGCTGGCCATAGGCGTCGGTGAAGATCGCGCCCTCATTCGCAATGCGGTCGATGTTCGGGGTGCGGTATCCCATCAGGCCCATGGTGTAGGCGCTGATTTGCGGGACGCCGATGTCATCGCCGAAGATGACAAGGATATTCGGCTTTCGGTCCGAGGGACTCGTGGTCGCCGGGGCTGCCGCGGGCGTGGCCCTCTGCGCCTGGGCCAACGCCTCGGAGGTGAGTGTTGCCGCGACGATCGCGGTACCGCCGAGCAGAAGCGTTCGCCTGTCCGGCTGCTGATGGTTTAGGGTTTTCTCGTGGTCGTCCTTGCGCACGTTACACTCCCTGGTTTGACGTTCGTGGGCTCCGCTTTCATTTTCGACGCGTCTGGTTCCGCAGGTCGCGTCGTCCCTCTTCCTCGGCGCCTGGTCGCCGTCACAAACGAGTGGTCCTCCCTCACCTGGCTGGCATTCGCCGGCCACGCGCCGCCGCCGGCCGGCCCTGGCTGGGGTTCAATTGCCGAGGCAGGCTCGCTCTGGCGCCGCCGACGGCCTTTCGCCGCAGGCCACGGCGCGCCGCGTTAATTCTGCGCAGCAATTGATGCGGCGACCAGGCGGCGCCGTTGTGGTCGGGGGCAAACAGCTCGCGTTCGATTGAATTGATCTGGCGGTCGAGCGCGGGATCTCGCGCTGCGGCCTTGAGTGCCTCGACGGTATGAAGCGGCGCGGTCGGCTCGAACCGCTGCAGCCAATCAAGCAGCGCGAAATAGGCCGTCCGAGCGTCGCCGCCGCGCGCCGCATGGCGCAGCCGATCGAAGAAGTAGGATTCGGATTGAAGCCAGGCCTCGCGGCGCTGCTGATGGCGAAGCGCGACGGCCCGCGCCAGGCGCGGCGCAAACCAGCCGAGCAATGCGAGAATGGCCACAGCGATCAAGGTGAGCAGCCAGTGATCGGCAACGAAATCGAACAATGAATTGAGGCTCTGGCGCGCGCTGCCCACGCTCACAGCAGCCGTGCCCTGCGCCGCCGGATTTCCCGCTACCTGTAGCGCGACGGCATCGAGATGCGCGGTCTCGATCCTGCCATCGGCCGGGTTCCACCAGCGGACGTCGATCGCCGGCAGTAGATAGTCGCCGGGCTTTTCCAGCATGTAGGTCGCGGAATCGACGCGGCTCGCGGACATCACGTCACTCCGTCCATCCGTCTTGTCTTGCAGCAATGGCTGCGCCGGATAGACTGCAAGGCCGTCAATCGCCGGAAACGCCGTCGGTGGCAGCAGCATCGCGGGCGTTCCCTCTGCCTCGATGGTGATGACGCGCGTGACGGCGTCGCCAACCTTGAGCTGTTCGGAAGAGCGCTGGATCGCCTGTTCGATGGTCAAGTTGTTCGCGGCGAGGAAAGGATGCAGGCCGGCCGCGGCGTCCGGAATAAATGACTCGAATTCGATCCGGGGCAAGGAGATGACGGCCTCGCGTGTGGCCGGCGGCTCGGCGGCGTATTTGATCGTCAACTTCTGCTCTGTAATGGCGAAGGATCCCGCCTCCAGCGGATAGATCGCGAACTCGAATCTCACGCCGGCATATTGGATGCCTTCCTGCTGCTCGTTGGTGTTGACGCTCTGGAGCTGGCGCGTCACCGCGTTGCGAAGCTGGAAGCCGGGCATTTCCGGCGGCGAGGTCATGTAGTTCGGCGCCAGCACCTCCACCCGCAACGTCGCGGGCTGGCCGACCATGACGCGCGGCGGATCGATCGTGGTGCGCACGATCGGCTCGGGCGCGGCATTCTGTTGCGCACGCGCAGCGAGCGGCAGCATCAAGACCAGCAAGGCCATGGCGAGCCGGACGCTCATGGTGGCGCCCCCTTGGCCTGCGGCGATGCGGCCTGAATTGCGAATTTCAGCTTCAGGAAGTTCGCAGGCGTCGTCTGTACTTCGCGCATCCAGGCCTCCGCCGCGCCGGTCGTGGTCACGTCCTGTGGCGTGACCTGGATGCGCTTGCCGCCCTTCTGGTTGGGGTCGACGCGCATCTCGTCGGCCTTCTCGTCGGGTGGTGCGCTATCTTCCTGCTCTTGCTTCTCGCGCTTCTCTTCCTTCGCCTTCAGCGCAGCCTCGACGATCGCGCGATTCGTCCGGGCGGCGAGATTTGCGGCTGCGCTTTCAGCACATCGTCATAGGCCTTGATCGCCTTCTCATAGGCGTGGTTCTGGGCCTGCGCATTGGCGAGCGCAAACTTGCCTTCGATCGTATCGACCTGCTCGAAGGCTTTCGCCGCCTCCAGGAAATCGTAGGTGCGATAGGCGGCAATTCCGCGCCACATCGGGTCGGCGAACAATTTTGTCGCGGCGGCAAAGTCGCCGCGGTCGAAGGCGAGCCGGCCCTGCTGGTCCGGCGTCAGCCACAGATCCCTGAACCGGGAAGGGTCCTGTGCATTGGCCGGCCAGGCATGGAGCGACAGGAACAAGGCGAACGACCACGCAACCGTCGTGCCGCGCCGGAACCAGAGCAAGGTCAGCAATGCGACCGGCGGCAGCAGCCAATAGCCCTCGTCGAGCCATTGCGTGCCGAACGTATCGCCCTGCGCGGCCTGGTATCGTGTTTCGATCCGGCGTTCGAGGGTACGGATGTCGGCGCCATCGACGCTTACGCGCACCGCGCTCGATGGCACGTCACCGGACGTGACCGCAAGCATCAGAAGATTGTTTCGACCGGCCGCCTGACGTAGCGCGCCCTCACCGGCGTTGCCGAGGTCATCGCCGACAACGAGGACGGTGCCGGCCACGGGTTCGACGGCCAGCGATTGCGCTGCCAGCGCGACGGCCGCGAGGGTATTGTGTCCATCCGACGGCATCAGGTCCGGCGCGAGCGCCGCAAGAAACGGCTCGATCACGGCGCGATCGTCCGTCAGCGGCATCACCAGATGCGAGGTCGCCGCATAGGCGACAAGGCCCGCGCGCGCCCCTGCCCGCGCCGCCAGCAGGTCGCGGATTTTCTGCTTGGCACGTTCCAGCCGCGAAGGCGCGACATCTGTCCCCGTCATGGAAGACGACAGCGAAAGCGCTATCATCAGCGGCGCTCTGTCCTCGACGAAGGGCGGCAGCTCTCGACGCCACGTCGGCCCTGATAGAGCGATGATGCCGAGCGTCATGGCCGACGCCACGAGCCAGGCTGGATTGATGCTCCACGTGCCGCCCGGACGCACGATCAGATGTTTCAGGAGATGCGAGGTGATCACGCCGCTCCATTGCGTCTCAGCGCGCTGCCGCCACAGCACCAGCGAAAGAATCACGACAACGGGCACCAGCGCAATCAGCCATTGCGGCCGCAGCAAATGCAGGGGAATGGCAGCGGTCTCAGGCATGGCGGACCGTCCGTCGCTGGTTCCATGTGCTCGCCGCCAGTAAAGCGAGCCACAATAGCAGCGCCAGCAGAACCGCGGCGCCGAGCGGCCATTGAAACAGCGGCAGCTTTGGCCGCCAGGACAGCGTCTGAAGCGTTGCCGGCGCCAGGCGATCGATATCTGCATAAACCGCCTGCAGCTGCGCGCCATCCTCGGCGCGGAAGAACCGGCCGCCTGTCGTGCTCGCCACCGCCTGCAACACGCCGAGATCGACGCGGTTCTCGCCGGAAGCGGCGGGATCGCCGACACCAATGGTGTAGACGGCGACACCATTCTGCCGCGCGATGTCGGCGGCGTGTTCAGGTGGCACGCGGCTTGCGGTATCGTTGCCGTCGGTGAGCAGGATCAGCGGCTTTTGCTTCGCCGTGCTCTTCTCGAAGGTCTTGATGGCAAGACCGATGGTGTCGCCGATCGCGGTCTGCTGCCCGGCCATGCCGACCTGCGTTTGATCGAGGAGCTGTTGCGCGGTCGCCAGATCCTGCGTGAACGGCACCTGCACATAGGCTCTGGTGCCGAACAGGATCAACGCGATGCGGTCGCCGTGGCGTCGGGCGATGAAATCCTTGATGACGCGCTTGACCCCGTCGAGTTGCGTCAGTGTTTGACCATCAGAGCCGCGGAAGTCGGCTTGATCCATCGATCCCGAAATGTCGACGGCAAGGATGAGGTCGCGTGCGGATACTTCGTGGATGAGGGGATCGCTGACCCATTGCGGCCGCGCCAGTGCCGCGACGATCAGGAGCCAGATGATCACGGCGGCAATCATCTGGGTAGCGCGGCGTTGCAATACCACCGCGCCCCGCTGCGGCGTCTGTCCGGTCGCATTGGCAACGCGCTCGAAGAACGGTATTTGCACCGACGCCTGGCGCGCGCGGAAGGGCGGCAGCCACCACCAGACCAGAAGCGGCAGCGGCAACAGCGCGAACATCCAGGGCCAGGCGAACTCAAACATGGTGCCCCCTGATCCAGCGGCGGGTGAGTTCGATCAACTCGGGGCGCTGGCTGTCGTTTGGCCCGGTCTTCGCGTAAGGCGCGCTTGCCAGCCATCGCCCCGGCCCTCGCGAAAACTCAGTACCGCCCGAACTCCGATCGAGAAAGGCCAGCCATGCGGCGCCACTGAGTGGCGCGATCTGCTCGCGAGGAAAGGCCGCGAGCGCCGTCCGCCGCACCAGCAGGGACAGCTGCGCCGCCAATTCGTTGGGCGCAGTGTCTGCGGCAGACGTACGCGCGATCCGCATCAGCTCGGCGAGCGCCTCGCGCCGATACCGGTTGGTGCGGCGATAGCTGATAAATCGCCAAATCGCCACGACGGCGGTGACGAGCAACACGACGACGGCGATCCGCGAAGCCCAGGTCTCCGGCCACAGGCTGACCTCTTGCGGCAGCGGGATGTCGATCAGACCCGCGACGGGATCATCGGTAATGGGCCTGACGTCAGCCAAGGAACTAGTCAAGGAACTAGCCGAGGAACTAGCCAAGGGTCGCCTCCGTCTGTGAGTGTCCGCCGCCGCGGCCGTGGCGCCCCGGCAGGGCGCCAAGCAGGCGACGAAGTTGCGGAGCGGTCTCCTCGGCGGCGCTCAGCGGCAGCACGGGAACGCCAAGCTCCCGCGTCCAGGCGAACACACCGCTTAGCCGCGCCTCGGTCGCCTCCGCGATGCTTTTCCGCACACTGTCGCGGCCGACTTCGAGCTGGATCTGAAGTTCGCCGTCGGTCACTGTCATCGCCGCGGACGCCGGCAGGTCGCTCTGCAGGGGATCGTGCACCAGCAGCGCCACGACATCATTATGTTGCGTCATGGCGCCGATCATCTTGCGCGTCGCATCCTCCGCGCCGTCGAAATCGCTGATGACGACGATCGTGGCATCATGCAGCGCGCGCCGCGTGGCATGCTCGAGCGCGGTGTTGAGCATGACAGGCGCGGTGGCGAGGCCGCGTCCGACAGCGAGCACCTCGTTCTGGGCCACGATCGCGGAAAGGATCTGCAGCACCGTGGCCCGGCTGCGACGCGCCTTGATCTCGACGAGATCGCTGTCGTTGAAGACGATGGCGCCGACGCGGTCGCCGACGCCGAGCACGCGCCAGGCGCCGATTGCCGCAGCCTGTGCGGCCGTCACCGACTTCATCGAAAGCCGGCTGCCGAAGAACATCGACAGCCGCTGGTCGACGACGAATAGCGCTTGCCGGTCGCGCTCCTCGTTGAAGACGCGCACATGCGGCTTCTGCAATCGCGCCGTCACCTTCCAGTCGATCGAGCGGACGTCGTCGCCGGCTCGATAATCCCTGATCTCCTCGAAATTCAGTCCACGCCCGCGCATCCGCGAGGCAAAGCGGCCGGAAAGCAGGCTGTGCACGGGCTGCCGCGGCAGGAAGGAAACCCTGCGACCGTGCTGTTCGAGCGCGATAAGCTCGTCGAGGTCGACATAGATACCGGGCGTTCTCGGTTTCTCGTCGATCATGGCGGCCCTCACGCGGCTGCGACCAGTTCGGTGATCTTGTCGATCACCCGGTCGGGGCTTACGCCTTGCGATACCGCCTCGTAGCTGAGGATCAACCGATGCCGCAGGCAGTCATGCACGACCGCGCGGACATGATCGGGCGTCACGAAATCCTGCCCGTCGAGCCAGGCGCGGGCGCGCGCGCAGCGGTCGAGCGCGAGGCTGCCGCGCGGGCTGGCGCCAATCTGGATCCATTTGCTCAAGGGTTCGCCGTAGCGGTCGGGAAACCTTGTCGCATAGATTAAATCGACCATGTATTTCTGCGCGAGGTCGGAAACGAAGATGCCGTCGATCTCGGCGCGCGCGTCGAGGACTGCTTGTTGAGGCACCGGCGTGGGCTCGTCTGCGTGGTCTTTGGGTTTCTGAGCATTCTCGGAGCGATTGAGCTTGATGATCTCGCCTTCGACCGCCTCGTCCGGATAGGTAATGACGACATGCATCAGGAAGCGGTCGAGCTGCGCTTCCGGCAGCGGATAGGTCCCCTCCTGCTCGATCGGGTTCTCGGTCGCGAGCACCATGAACAATTCCGGCATCTTGTAAGTCTTGCCGGCTACCGTGACCTGGCGCTCTTCCATGGCCTCCAGCAGCGCCGACTGCACTTTCGCGGGTGCGCGGTTGATCTCGTCGGCGAGCACGAGGTTGGCGAAGATCGGCCCCTTCTGGAACTGGAACTGGCCGCCCTTCTCGGTCTGCAGGTATATCTCGGCGCCGGTCACGTCCGACGGCAAGAGGTCGGGCGTGAACTGCACGCGCGATAGATCGGCGGAAAGGTTTTTTGCCAGTGTCTTGACCGCGCGGGTCTTGGCGAGACCCGGCAGGCTTTCGATCAGCAGATTACCGTTGGCGAGCAGACCGATCAGCATGCTCTCGACCAAATGGTCTTGCCCGAGCACCGATTTGCCGATCCGCCGCTTCAGTTCGAGCATCGCATCACGCGCCGCCGAGTTATTTGAACTTTCGGATGCGGGTGCGGCCGGTTCGGTCGTAGCGAGGTCAGACATGACTTTCCCGAGGACTTGCCGGCCGCCGTGTTGGCGGCCGGCAGGATGACGTTGCCTTCGCGGCAGCAGCCCGTGCGCTATTTGGTGCCCGTCCTGTCGAGCGTCTTCATCAGTTCGTCGACCATCTGGTCGATGCTGAAGCTGGCTGAGCGCTGGCTCGGCGGATACTCCTTGAACGTCTGCAGGAACGGCGCCACGCGCCATACGCCGTACTGGAGGAGGTAAGCGTTCTTGGCCAACCAGTCATAGTACTGGTCCGACACTACATCGGCGCGTTCGAACGGATCCATCCGCAGGTTAAAAAGCTTCGGCGCGCGCAGGCAGGTAAAGGGATTGGCCCATACCTCGAATCCGCCGGGCTTGCGTTGCTCGCAGAACACGATCTTGAAATCGTTATAGCGGTAGGCAACGACTTCGCCGTCATCATTGAGATAGTAGAATTCGTTGCGGGCGGATTTTCCAGTGCCAGTCAGCATCGGTAATTGATTGTAGCCGTCCAGGTGCACCTTGAAGTCCTTACCGCCGAGGCTGGTGCCCTTAAGCAGCCGATCCTTGATGTCGGTGTCGCCGGCCGCGGCCAACAGCGTCGGAAACCAGTCCAGGCCCGACATCATTTCGTTGGAAACTTCGCCTGCCTTGATATGGCCGGGCCATCGAACCATCGCCGGAACGCGGAATGCGCCTTCCCAGTTCGTATCTTTCTCGCTGCGGAATGGTGTCGTCGCCGCATCCGGCCAGGACCACTGGTTGGGTCCGTTGTCGGTGGTGTAGACGACGATGGTGTTGTTGGCGATACCGAGATCGTCCAGTGCCTTCAGCAGCTTGCCAACGTCGCCGTCATGCTCGATCATGCCGTCGGCATATTCGTTACCGGGCATACCGCTCTGGCCCTGCATCGACGGGCGAACATGCGTGAAGGCGTGCATGCGGGTCGTGTTCATCCAGGTAAAGAACGGCTTGTTGGCCTTGGCCTGCCTTTGCATGAAATCGACGGCCGCCGCAGTTGTCTCGTCGTCGACGGTCTCCATGCGCTTCCGGTTCAGCGGACCGGTGTCCTCAATCTTGCCGTCGGCCGACGCCTTCAGCACGCCGCGCGGCGTGTTGCCTTTGGTGAAGGCCGTGTCGTTCTTCGGATAATAGGGCCGCTCGGGCTCTTCCTCGGCATTGAGGTGATAGAGATTGCCGAAGAACTCGTCGAAGCCGTGGTTGGTCGGCAGATATTCGTCGCGGTCACCGAGATGGTTCTTGCCAAACTGGCCGGTGGCATAGCCGAGCGGCTTGAGTGCCTGGGCGATCGTCGCGTCACGATCCTGCAGGCCGACCGCCGCCCCGGGAATGCCGACCTTGCAAAGACCGGTGCGCAGGCAAACCTGACCGGTGATAAAGGTGGAGCGGCCCGCAGTGCAACTGTTCTCGGCGTAATAGTCCGTGAACATCATGCCTTCATTGGCGATGCGGTCGATATTGGGCGTCTTGTAACCCACCACCCCACGCGTGTAGGCGCTGATGTTGGATTGACCAATGTCGTCGCCGAAGATGACGAGGATGTTCGGCTTGGCGGTGCTCGGCTGCTGGGCGTGAACAAGGGAGCGCGAGAGAGGTGAAAGGCTGGTCGCCATCAGTGCTGCGGTCAACAATGTGCCGAAGAGTGCGCCGTTTCCTTTGCGCGATCGATCTGTCCCGCGATTATTTTTGTTCTTGGCTTCGCTGCTCATTTGGCACTCCCTGGTTTGTAACGAACGCTCCTCAAGAAGACGGCTGCAGATCGATGTTGACGGGCTTCCTTACTACGCAGCGGAAGCCGACATGACTGGTCGAGGTATCGACCGCTTCGGCGTGACGCGCCGCCGGACGATAGCGGCGGCAGTAGTTTGGCGCGCATAGATGCGAGCCGCCCTTCAGCACCTTGCGCGGAATCCGGATGGTCGGGAGGCACGGGTCGTAGCTCGCCTCCTCGCGGCCGCCACGCGGATTTTCGGGAATGCAGCAGGCCTTCGGCGCATCGGCCTCGTGCTTCGTCGACCACCAGTCTGACGTCCACTCCCAGACATTGCCGATCATGTCGTGCAGGCCGTAGCCGTTCGACGGGAACGCCTTCACCGGCGAGGTGCGCTCGTAGCCATCTTCGTGCAGGTTCTGCAGCGGAAAATTGCCCTGCCAGATATTGGCCATGTGCGTGCCGCCGGGCGTCAATTCGTTGCCCCAGGCGAACTCGGCGCCGTCGAGCCCGCCGCGCGCGGCGAATTCCCATTCGGCCTCGGTCGGCAGATCCTTGCCGGCCCATTTTGCGTAGGCCAGCGCATCCGAACAGGACACGTGCACCACAGGATGGTCGTCCAGCACGTTGATGTTGGTCTTCGGCCCGTAGGGATGGCGCCAATCGGCCCCCTGCATGAAGGTCCACCACTGGCTCCAGTCGCGGAGATCGAAGGTCGAATGCGGCCGCACGAACACCAGCGAACCGGCGTAAAGCATGTGCGGCAACGCGCCGGGATAATCCTTTGGATCGGGCACAATCTCGGCGGTGGTCTTGTGGCCGGTCGCCAAGACGAACCGCTTGAACTGACGGTTCGTCACCGGTGCGCGATCGATCCAGAAGCCGTCGACCGTCACCCGATGCGCAGGCGCCTCTTCGGGGTAATGGTTGTTGGAACCCATGCGAAAGGTTCCGCCCGGAATCCAGACCATGTCGCCGGCCCGGCTATCGTCCGATGGCCGCTCGTCCTTGCCGTTATCGGTCCTCAGCAACGTCATGGCATTTTCGCCAATTCAATTCGAAGAGCATTACTGTGGACAAACGTCCCAGAAACTCTGCGTCCGGCTCGGATCGGTGTAGGTCCGCCGCGCGGCACCGCCGCCGTGGACCACGACGTCGATGACGGGACTGTCCTGCTTGATCTGCTGCTGGAGAGAAGTGACGGGCTGGATAACAAGCGCCGAAGCTGGCGAAGCAGTGGCTAGACAGGCAACCATAATGCTTGGGCAGCTTATCCTTCTGGCCGCGTTGGTCGCGGTAGTCTGGCGACAATCGTGGGCAAGTATCGAACCCATTGGCAGGCCCTTCCCATTGCAAACTCACCGCGTCTTTCGATGCACTGAGTGAAAGTCGATCGGTCAGCCCTTCTTCCCTTTTCGCCCTGGCACTCTTTTTGGGCGCAATTATCACCCTCGTACACAATCCCTCTCATCGAGGATTTGCGTCCGTGTGCGTCGATAATCTCCGCAGGCTAAAGGAATTTCGAACCGGTGTGATGTGCAGTTTGTGCCAAACCGTGCCAGAGCAGATTGAGAGCCTAAATGCGGAATTTAGCAAATAGATCAATTCGCTGATTTGATGCGGACTTAAGTCTCTGGATAACTTGAATAAAAATTATTGATGTCGGCCGCGGCGAGGTTTTGAAACAACGGCGCGCATTTTGTCACAGGACATAAATTACGGTGTCGCCACCCAAGGGTTGTGCCTACTCTTGGTAGGCTATGATTGCGCTTATGCGTTTGATCCCTTCCTCGGCGGGAGGTGAAGATGCGATACGTGTTCCAAACGGCCCTTCTGGCCGGCGCCTCAAGGTCTATCGCGAATTCGACGGACAGAACCGCATGGAAGGAACGGTAGGTTACTTCACCGTATCGGCCCCGATTGGAATCGACACAGCCAGTCCACGCCGGAAAACATAGTGAAGGCTAAATTCTAGAGGACGCTTCACCACATGGGCCGGCTTCTTCAGGTTAGTACCTCCAGTCTGGATAGCTTCGAAGGACTTCACCAGGCGATTCGAGGATCGCATGTCGAGGTGATGCAACTCGGGCGCGGAAAGTTTCGCGGTGCATTGAGTCACGTCGGGATTGGAGACTTTTCTCTCAGCATCGGTTCGTTTTCAGTCGGAGTACGCACCCAACGCGTTGCGACCGACGACAAGCTTGTTATCGGGATGCTGCTCAATTCCGCAGATCGCGTGACCCATTGGTCTTTCGACATGCGACCGGCGGACGTGCTTGTGATGCCGCCCAGCACCGAACATGATGGGAGTTTCCACGGCGCCGCGTCTTATGCGGCGATCCGGCTCGACCTGATCGAGGTCGCCTCCCTGTTCAGGGGGGAGCCGAGATTGAGCGACCCAGCGACGTGGATCAAAAAGAACCATTATCGCGCCGACAGTTCGATCAATGTTGCATCGACGAACCGGCTGCCCTTGATCGTTTCCCACCTGGCACGGCAACAGGCAACGCTATCCGACAGCGCCGTCGAGTTCTGGAAGCGATCGATCGTGGACACCGTAACAGGAACGATCGCACATTCGCTCCCAGCCGACACCAGCGGACCTCTTCCCTCGGCAATGCGACTGGTTCGGAATGTCGAGAATTATCTCGACGCGTCTGGCATACGGCCCGTTCATATTTCGGAAATCTGCGCGCATTTCGACATTTCACGACGAAGTCTGCATCGCGCCTTCTACGACGTTCTTGGTCTAGGACCCGCGACATTCCTGCGCCACAAACGTCTCTGTGCCGTTCGCTCCGTTCTCAGAGAGAGCAATCCTGCGACAGCCACGGTTGCCGGGGTGGCCATGCAGCAGGGTTTCATCGAACTCGGCCGCTTTTCCCACTACTACCATTCGCTGTTCGGCGAATATCCTTCCGAGACGCTCGGTGGCCGAGGGTCTGGCCGCGGCCGGTCGATCGCCTCTCGCGTCTCCTAAGGCCTGAGGTGCATCACGCCGGTATCCTGGCCTAGCCGATGCGCTCAACAAGCTCGAACCGTTCACACCAGAGCATCATATCCGGCGCGTATCTGCCAAGCCGCGAGAAGTATCGCGTATGTGCCTCGCGCCAGTATTGCAGAGAACGGTCACCTTCGCCTTCGTCATAGGCGAATGCCGCATCCACGTCGTCGAAACGCCGCTTGGTCAATTCAATCGTCTTGAGGACGGCCTTCGGAACGCCCTGCCCGTCCAGGACCACCATCGATTTCCCGACCTCCGCGGAAAGCAGACCCTGACTTTCCGCCCAGCAGGTCGCGCGCTTGGTGCCCGACAAAACCAGCTTCAGGAGCTCGTTGGCCAGTTCGGGACTGTCACCGAAAGAAAATGTCTCTAAATCTCGCCAATCCATGGGCGAAACACTGATGCTGGTTTCTGGCGCTGTCAACGCAGGCCGCGACAGCTCGAGCGAGGCCAAGAGGACATCGAGCGCGTAAACAAAACCGATATCAGCTCGTCTCGCTTGGTCTGCAGGGGTTCGAGCAGATACGTGACGCCTGTCAGGCAGCAAGGCCAAGAGGCTGCGCTCCACTAGCGCCTCAACTCGTGCGCGCGAACCGTCTGATCTCTGCACAAGCTGCTTCCGACAACGTGATGGTTTCAACATGCCGTGGCGTCGGATAGGGTGCGCGCGATTAACAGGGGAATGAGATGAGTATGTCCGCTATTTTCGCTCAATTCGTCGCGCTGCTCGGCGGCATTGCACTCCGCTGGCGCCGGCTGCAGGGCGCCGGCGCCCATACGCCGGCCTGGGGCAGCGCGCCGGTGGTGCCGGAGGCGAAGCCGCAGGGCGCCATTCCGACACTGAAGATGCCGACGGCCAAAGGATGGAGCGAAGGGCACAAGCCGGTGGCGGCACCGGGGCTCAAGGTCAATGCGTTTGCGACCGGCCTGAAACATCCGCGCTGGATCAATGTGCTGCCCAACGGCGACGTCCTCATTGCCGAGTCCAACCAGGTCGCCGGACCGGTCAGGAGCATGTTCAGCTACGCGATGCAGGCGACGATGCGACGGGCCCGCGCCCTTGGCGTCAGCGCCAATCGCATCACCTTGTTGCGCGACACCGACGGCGACGGTGTCGCCGAACGGCGCGAGACTTTCATGGAGGGGCTGAACCAGCCGTTCGGCATGGCGCTGCTCGGCGACACCTTCTATGTCGGCAATACCGACGGCGTGATGGCCTTTCCCTATGTGGCGGGCGCCGATCGCATCACCGCACCGGGGAAAAGACTCACCACCTTCAAGCCGAGCGGGCATTGGACGCGAAGCCTGCTGCCGAGCCCCGATGGCAAGAAGCTCTATGTCGGCGTCGGATCGCTCACCAATATCGCCGACGAGGGCATGGCGGCCGAGGAAGGCCGCGCTGCCGTCTACGAACTCGATCTCGCCAACGGCACCAACCGTATCTTTGCCGGCGGCCTGCGCAACCCGGTAGGCCTCGCCTGGGAGCCGACCACCGGCGTGCTGTGGACCGTGGTCAACGAGCGTGACGGCCTCGGCGACGAAACGCCGCCGGATTATCTGACTTCGGTGCGCGAAGGCGGTTTCTACGGCTGGCCCTATTGCTACTGGGGGCAGACGGTGGACGATCGGGTGCCGCAGGATCCGGCGCTCGTCGCCAAGGCGATCACGCCGGACTACGCACTCGGCGGCCACACCGCGTCGCTGGGTCTGTGCTGGTTGCCGGCGGGCGCGCTTCCGGGTTTTCCGGAAGGCATGGCGATCGGCCAGCACGGCTCGTGGAATCGCAGCACGCTCAGCGGCTACAAGGTGGTGTTCGTGCCGTTCGCAAACGGGCGTCCGGCAGGTCCGCCGCGGGATATCCTGTCGGGCTTCCTCGCGCCCGACGAGCGCGAGTCCTATGGCCGGCCGGTCGGCGTCACGCTCGGCCCCGACGGTTCGCTGCTGGTGGCGGACGATGTCGGCGACGTGATCTGGCGCGTGACCGGTGCGTAGATCATCGTACGTTTGATTTGAATGGCACGGTGCCTTGCTGGAAGTCGTCACAGCTGACGCGCGATGTAACTCGGCGAGCGCCCGGCGATGCCGGGGATCGCGGCAAGGCTTTTCAGATCGGGACTATGGCAGGCGCTGCAGCGCGCACACAAAAAGCCAGGGCGGCGCTTCATTTTTGAAACGCCGCCCTGGCTGTTGTGTTTGATGTGGATGCTCGAGCGCGAAGCTTAACCGCGCTCGAACGCCGTTCTGCCGAAATCAGGCAAGGTCAAAACGATCCGCGTTCATCACCTTGGTCCAGGCCGCGACGAAATCCTTGACGAACTTCTCCTTCGCGTCGCTGCTCGCATACACTTCCGCAAGTGCGCGGAGCTGCGAGTGCGAACCGAAGATCAGGTCAGCGCGGGTGCCCGTCCACTTGACCTGCTTGGTCTTGCGGTCGCGCGCCTCGTACACCTCATCGGAACCGGCGGCCGGATCCCATACCGTGTTCATGCTGAGCAGGTTGACGAAGAAGTCGTTGGTCAACGTGCCCGGCTTATCGGTGAAGACGCCATGCTTGGACTTGCCGGTGTTGGCACCGAGCACACGCAGGCCGCCGACCAGCACCGTCATTTCAGGTGCAGTCAGCGTCAGGAGTTGCGCCCGATCGACCAATAGGGCCTCGACCGGCATCGGGTGCTTGCCGCGGATATAGTTGCGGAAGCCGTCGACGGTCGGCTCGAGTGCGGCAAACGACTCGACATCCGTCTGCGCCTGCGATGCATCCATGCGGCCCGGCGTGAAGGGGACCTTCACGTCATGGCCACCGTCCTTTGCGGCCTTCTCGACCGCGGCGACGCCGCCAAGCACGATCAGATCGGCGAGCGAGACCTTCTTGTCGCCCTTCTGCGCTGCGTTGAACTCCTTCTGGATGCCTTCGAGCTTGGACAGCACCTTGGCGAGTTCGGCGGGCTGGTTGACGTCCCAGTCCTTCTGCGGGCTAAGACGAATGCGTCCGCCATTGGCGCCGCCGCGCTTGTCGGAGCCGCGGAACGTCGAAGCCGACGCCCAGGCGGTCGAGACCAGCTCGGAGACGGACAGGCCAGCGCCGAGGATCTTCGTCTTCAGCGCGGCAATGTCCTGCTCGCTCACCAGTTCGTGGTTGATCGCCGGAATCGGATCCTGCCAAAGCAGTTCCTCCTTGGGCACCAGCGGGCCGAGATAGCGCACGATCGGGCCCATGTCGCGGTGGGTCAGCTTGTACCAGGCGCGGGCGAACGCGTCGGCGAACTGATCCGGGTTCTTGTGAAAGCGCCGCGAGATCTTCTCGTAGGCCGGATCGACCCGCAAGGCGAGGTCGGTCGTCAGCATGGAGGGCGCGTGACGCTTTGACTTGTCATACGCATCCGGCACTGTCCCTGCGCCGCCGCCATTTTTTGGCGTCCACTGATGGGCGCCCGCGGGGCTCTTGGTCAGCTCCCATTCGTAGTTGAACAGATTGTCGAAGAAGTTGTTGCTCCACTTGGTCGGCGTCGTGGTCCAGGTGACCTCGATGCCCGAGGTGATCGCGTCGCCCGCGATGCCCGTCGCATATTTGCTCGACCAGCCGAGCCCCTGCGCCTCGATCGCGCTGCCTTCCGGCTCAGGACCGACCAATGTCGCATCGCCGGCGCCGTGGGTTTTGCCGAAGGTGTGGCCGCCGGCGATCAACGCGACCGTCTCTTCATCGTTCATCGCCATGCGCGCGAACGTCTCGCGGATGTCGCGGGCTGCGGCGAGCGGATCCGGCTTGCCGTTCGGGCCTTCCGGATTGACGTAGATCAGGCCCATCTGCACGGCGCCGAGATGACCCTGCAATTCACGGTCGCCGCTGTAGCGCTGGTCGTCCAGCCATTTGGATTCGGGACCCCAGTTGACGTCCTGCTCGGGTTCCCAGACGTCGGCGCGGCCGCCGGCGAAGCCGAAGGTCTTGAAGCCCATCGATTCCAGCGCGACGTTGCCGGTGAGAATCAGGAGGTCGGCCCAGGAGATTTTTTTGCCGTATTTCTGCTTGATCGGCCACAGCAGCCGGCGCGCCTTGTCGAGGTTGGCGTTGTCGGGCCACGAATTGAGCGGCGCGAAACGCTGCTGGCCGGCACCGGCGCCGCCGCGGCCATCGCCAATGCGATAGGTGCCCGCGCTGTGCCAGGCCATGCGGATGAACAGCGGGCCGTAATGGCCGAAATCGGCCGGCCACCAGTCCTGCGAGTCCGTCATCACGGCATGCAGGTCCTTGATCACCGCATTGAGATCGAGGCTCTTGAATTCCTTGGCGTAGTCGAATTTCTCGCCCATCGGGTCCGAGAGGTTCGACTGCTGATGCAGAATGCCGAGATCGAGCTGGTTCGGCCACCAATCACGGTTCGCGGGTTTGCGGGCGCCGTGCGCTACCGGGCATTTGCCGGCGTTCTCACCATCATGTCCGTCCATATTTTTTTCTCCGTTCTTGACTGCGTTAGGTGACTACGTTGATTGGACTGTTGCGTGGACAAAGACCATGAATGTCTCGGAAGTCCAAGCTTCCTTGGAAGTCCAGTCTCTTGGAAGTCCGGTCTCATGGCGGTGCGAATCGACAGCCGCTCTGATGTCCTTATCGCCAGATGTCTCCTGGAACATGACTGTCCTGAGACAACATCGGCCGCAGAGGGCCGGGCTGCTCCTTGTCTCCCATGCGGGCTGCGTGTACCACAACCGCTTTATCAGTTTAAGTTTGATTTTCTGATTGCGGTGATAAGATGACGTTATGATCAATCTGACCCTCAAGCAGCTCCGGTACTTCGAAGCACTGGCCCAGCATGGCCATTTCGGACGCGCGGCGGATGCCTGTGCGATCTCCCAGCCGGCGCTGTCGATGCAGATCAAGGAACTGGAGGAGCAACTGGGTGCTCCCTTGTTCGAAAGAGGCGCGCGACAGGTTCGGTTGACCAGCTTCGGCGAAGAATTCGCGTTGCGCGCTCGCGGTATCCAGCGCTCGGTCGACGAACTCGGCGATTTGGCGCGCGCCTCGCGGGACCGGCTGATGGGACGGCTGCGGATCGGCGTGATCCCGACCATTGCGCCCTATCTGCTGCCGACCATCATCGGCAACCTTACGCGCAAATATGCCGGCCTCGATATTCACGTCCGCGAGACGGTAACGCCGAAGCTTATTCTGGAACTGGCGGAAGGCCGGCTCGATACCGCCATCGTGGCGCTGCCGGTTTCCGAACCCTCGTTTACCGAGGTCGCGCTGTTTGCCGAGGATTTCGTGCTGGTCCGGCCGGGCGAGGATGAGGGCAAGCCGGTGCCCAATGTCGAAGCGTTGGGTGAAATGCGGCTGCTGCTGCTGGAAGAAGGGCACTGTTTTCGCGACCAGGCGCTGTCGTTCTGCAACCGGCATTCGTCGCTGCCGCGGGAGTTGCTGGATTTCAGCTCGCTGTCGACGCTGGTCCAGATGGTCAGCGCCGGCATCGGCGTGACCTTGATTCCGGAAATGGCGGTGGCGGTGGAGACCCGTTCTGCGTCGGTGTCGTTGGCGCGCTTCAAAAATCCAAAGCCATCGCGAACCATCGGCATGATCTGGCGCAAGACAAGCCCGCTCGCCAAACAATTGCTGCAGATTTCCGAGGTGGTTCGTCATTCCGCCGACGCGTTGCGCAAGCAGCAGGGTGGTCCAGGATCGACACGCAAACGCCGGGCATAAACAGGATATTTGGCCCGGTGACCCGCTTCAAATCTGTTTCAACGCCCTGCCACCCACCACGCGAAAGTCGATGCTGCCGATCAGATCGGAACGGAGCTTTTCGGCTGCGCCGATGGCAGCCGTCGTCTGTTGCAGTGTGCTGGTGTTCGAGCCGAGTGACACGATACCGCCCAGCACGACAGCAATCGACCCGAGGGCGACCTGAACCGATTCGAACAAGCCGAACATCATGAGGACGGGTAATGCCACACCGATGGCAATCGCCGCCTTCGAAACCAGAATGATCTTGCGGCATCGCTCGGCGATCTCGGCAAGCTCCTCAAGCTGAGCTTCGATCCGTGAAATCTCGTCGCTCGGATTTTCCTCGTCCATCAATTTCGAATTCAGCAAGGTTCGCTTGTCGGGTCAATGAAAATCCCGCGAGCGCGGCAGGATGCGGACGTTGCGCGGATGGCGGATCTTCTGGGCAGGGTTATCCGGATGATCGCGCCGGTCGTCATTGAGCGGCTCGATCAGCGCGGGCCCCACGGGCACAAGGCGCTTTCGGCCGAAGGAATCGTTGGCGAGGCCTACCAGATCATGCGAACGGTCGAACAGGCGCTCGGCGACCAGATGCGTCACGTGCTCGGGACTGCTCTGAATATAGCCCTCGACCAGAATGAGCCGCGCGCCCATCACCTCTTTTCGAAATTCCGCCATCACCTTCGGCCACACCACGATGTTGGCGATGCCGGTTTCGTCCTCCAAGGTCATGAAGACGACACCGTT
Source organism: uncultured Alphaproteobacteria bacterium (assembly GCA_963738105.1). Taxonomy (GTDB): domain Bacteria; phylum Pseudomonadota; class Alphaproteobacteria; order Rhizobiales; family Xanthobacteraceae; genus Bradyrhizobium. Next base: position 173,019 of record CAVTWC010000032.1, read on the forward strand.
GGCACTGCCCGGACGCTGCCGCACCAGCACTACGCCAGCGCAGCGCACCCGCCGGTTTTCGTTGCGATGGGCAATGGCCTCGCAGGCAACGACACCCTCACTGGTGAACATCGGCCGCAAGAATTCCATCGGGTGGCCCTTCAGCGACAACCGGATAGTCTGGTAGTCGGCGACCACCTGTTCCGGCAGCGGCATCGATGGCAAGGCTTTTGTCTTTTCATCTGGCAGCTCGCGCGCCGCCGCCACTTCAAACAGCGGCAACGCCACATCATCGGGCAGCCGCCGCACCGCCCACAAGGCGGCGCGGCGATCGAGCCCGATCGACCGAAACGCGTCGGCATCTGCAAGCTGAATCAGCGCGCGCTTCGGCAAACCCGTCTCGCGGGCGAAATCCTCCAGCGAGGTGAAGGGACGACGGTTCCGCGCGACGACGATGCGTTCGGCCCAATCGTCGACAACTCCATCACCGTCATTCCGGGATGGTGCGTTAGCACCAGACCCGGAATCTCGAGATTCCGGGTCTTCGCCTGACGGCGAATCCCGGAATGACGAACGCGAGGACGATTCCAACCGCAAGCTCTTCTTCAACCTCTCCTCGTCCGGATCGGCCCATTTGAACCCATCGATCTGGCGAAAGCCCAATCGCACCGCGCAATATTTGCCGCTCCCCTCCTCCAGCGTGTTCTGCGCAAAACTGTAGGACACATCGATCTCGCGCACTTCGACGTCATTCTTGCGGGCATCGCCGACAATCTGCGCCGGCGCGTAAAAGCCCATCGGCTGCGAGTTGAGCAGCCCGCAGCAGAAGGCGTCGGGGTGGTAATGCTTCAGCCATGACGAGATATAGACGAGCTGGGCAAAACTCGCGGCATGGCTCTCCGGAAAACCATAAGAGCCAAATCCCTTGATCTGGTTGAAACAATTTTCCGCGAATTTCCGATCGTAACCGCGTGCGACCATGTTTTCGACCATCTTGGTTTCGAACTGGCCGATGGTGCCGACATTGCGGAACGTCGCCATCGCGCGACGCAATCCGTTGGCTTCCTCGGAAGTAAACCCCGCGGCCTCGATCGCGATCCGCATTGCCTGCTCCTGGAACAGCGGTACGCCTAGGGTCTTGTGCAGAACCTTGTACAATTCGTCCGGGGAACCATGCTTGGGTGAAGGTGACGGATAGTTTTCTTCTTCGAGTTTATTCCGCCGCCGGAGATAAGGATGCACCATGTCGCCCTGGATCGGGCCAGGCCGCACGATCGCGACTTCGATGACGAGATCGTAGAAGGTGCGCGGCTTCAGGCGCGGCAGCATGTTCATCTGCGCGCGGCTTTCGACCTGGAACACGCCGAGCGATTCACCCCGGCACAGCATGTCGTAGACCGGCTCCTGGTTTTCACGCTCCTGCGGAAGCGTCGCCAGTTCCCAGCGTTGGCCTTTATGCTTTTCGATCAGATCGAAACATTTACGGATGCAGGTCAGCATGCCCAGCGCCAGCACATCGACCTTCATCATCTTCAGGGCATCGACATCGTCCTTGTCCCATTCGATGAAGGTGCGGTCGTCCATCGCCGCATTGCCGATCGGCACATAGGTATCGAGCCGGTCCTGTGTCAGCACATAGCCGCCGACATGCTGCGACAGATGCCGCGGGAATTCGATCAGTTCGGTCGCCAACTGAACCGCAAGCCCGATCATCGGATTGTGCGGATCGAGCCCGGCCTGCTTAACCTGCATTTCGTTGAGGCCGGTGCCCCAGCTCCCCCAGACGGTATCGGCCAGTGCCGCGGTAACGTCCTCTGTCAACCCCAGCGCCTTGCCGACATCGCGGATCGCCGAGCGCGGGCGATAATGAATCACGGTTGCAATGATCGCGGCGCGATGGCGGCCATAGCGCCGGTAGACATATTGCATCACCTCCTCGCGCCGCGAATGTTCGAAATCGACGTCGATATCGGGCGGCTCCAGCCGCTCCTTGGAGATGAAGCGTTCGAACAACAGATCGACCTTGGTCGGATCGACCGAGGTAATTTCGAGAAAATAACACACGGCGGAATTCGCTGCCGATCCCCTGCCCTGACAGAGGATGTTCTGGCTACGTGCATACCGCACGATGTCATGCACAGTGAGAAAATAATACGCGTATTTGAGCTCGGCGATCAGGTCGAGCTCCTTGCGCAGGGTGGCGCGGACCGTTTCTTCGATCTCGCCTGAGAAATAACGCTCGGCCCCCGCCCATGTCAGGTCTTCCAGATGCTGCTGCGCGGTCTTGCCCGGCGGCACCGGCTCGTCCGGATATTGATAGCGGAGCTGGTCGAGCGAAAAATGGATGCGGCCGGCAAACCGCATGGTTTCGGCGATCGTCTCCGGCACGTCGCGAAACAGCCGTGCCATTTCCTGCGCCGGCTTGAGATGGCGTTCCGCATTGGCTTCCAGCCGGCGGCCGACGGCATCGATGGTGGTCTTCTCGCGGATACAGGTGAGGACATCCTGCAGCGGACGACGCGCGGGATGATGATACAGCACCTCATTGGTGGCGAGCAGCGGCACGCGGGCGGCCGCGGCGACATGACCGAGCCGCATCAGCCGGCGGCGGTCATCGCCGCGGTACAACAGGCTCGCCGCGAGCCACACGCCATCGGCACGGCTGTCTCTTAACTTATCCAGAATTTTCAAGGCAGCGGCCTGCTCGAAACGATGCGGCAGTGTCAGCACCAGAAGCTGGTCTTCGGCGAATTCCAGCAGGTCATCGATCCTCAGATGGCACTCGCCTTTCTCGACCTTGTTGAGATCGTCGCCGCGTTTACCGCGGGTGAGTAATTGGCATAGCCGGCCGTAAGCTTCCCGGTGGCGCGGATAGATCAGGATATCCGGCGTGCCGTCGATAAAGACGAGGCGCGAACCGACCAGCAGTTTTGGTTTGTGAACGACCTTCGGATTTTCAAGTTCCTTGTAGGCCCGCACCACACCAGCCAGCGTGTTGTGATCGGCGATGCCAATCGCGGGCAGACCGAGTTCGCTGGCCTGATGTACATAGGCTCGCGGATCCGAACCGCCACGCAGGAACGAAAAATTCGTGGTGATGCCGATCTCGGCATAGCCTGACGCTAACTCAACGCCTGATACACTCATGCGAACAGCCCATGCATGAACCAGTTGGCGGGGACCGGCTGGCCCTGTTCGTCGGCAAGTTCTTGGCCGTAAAGGCCATCGCGGTAAATCCAGAAGCGCAAGCCGGCATCGTCTTCGACGCGAAAATAATCCCGCGTCATCGTTGCGCCGTCCTGCTTCCACCATTCCATCGCGACCCGTTCAGGGCCCTCGACCCGCACCACCACATGGTTCGCGCGCCGCCAGGTGAATTGGTGCGGCGGTCCATCCGGAACCATCGCGAACGGCACCTTGATCGGTTCTGGCTTTTCGAACAGCCGCAGCGGCCGCAATGGCGGTTCGCTCTCGACCCGAACCGGCCACGCCGCCTGCATCGCCGTGGCCAGATGATGCTGCGCCGGCGCGGCCAACACCGCACGTTCGGGAATGTGCGTATCCTGCGGCAGATGCACGACCACGCGCTTGCCGCCGATGCGCGCGGCGATACGGTCGATCAGATCAGCCAGTTCGTCATTGTCATGCACATTGGCATCGAGATCATGCTGCTGCTGCACCACGATTTCGGTGCGGCTGGCCGACAGCCGAATGAGATCGAAGCCGAAACCGGGATCGAGCGGATCGCGCAAGGCATCGAGCCGCTCGCGAAACAGCCGATCCATGATCGCGCTTTTGGTCACGGGCAATCCGGTATCCACGGCGATCGCGCGCACGATGCCATCGGTGCGGAAGAAGCTCGCTTCCAGCCGCCGCGCGCCCTTGCCTTGCTTGTCCATCGCCGCCACCAGCGTTTGCGCCAGCCGGGACAATGTCGCCGCGATCACCTCATCGGTCGCCACGGGTTCGGCAAAACGTTTCTCGACAATGTAATCCGGCAGCGGCTTGCGCGGGCTGATCGGGGCATCGCCCTGCCCCAGCGCATGCTGCAACAAGGTGGTGAAGGCAGCGCCGAACCGCGCGGTGATTTCGTGGCGCTCCCGCGAAGCCACATCGCCGATGGTTTTGAGCCCGGCGCGACGCAGCCCGCGGCTGATGGCTTCGTCGGCGCCGAGCGTGAACAGCGGCAACGGGCTGACCGCATCGGCCTCCTCGCCCTGGCCCACGATGCGGCCGTGGTCATGGCTTCGCAGGGTTCGCGCGCAAACGGAAGTGCCGGCGATCGCGGCACTGACGGTAAAGCCTTGCAGCGTCAATGTGCCGCACACGAGCTGCATCAAGGCTGCTTCGCCGCCGAACAGATGCGCGCAGCCGGTGATGTCGAGAAACAGGCCATGCGGCGGATCGAGCGCGACCAGCGGCGTGAAGCGATCGCACCAGTCGGCGATGTCATTCAATAGTTTGAAGTCGGCGGCCTCATCGGCATCAAATACTTTTAAATGCGGACAGATCGCCCGCGCATTGGCCAAGGGTAGGCCAATTTCGAGGCCAAAACGGGCGGCGGCATCATCCAGCGCATAGATTTGCAGCGCGTTGTTTTGCTTGGCGACGACGATGGAGGGGGTATCGTTTGAAAGTTTTTGGTTTAGCGAAGTCTTCTCAACAAGTCGTCCCTGCGAACGCAGGGACCCATACGGCGCGGACTCTCGTTGCAACTCTGTGGCAGAGGCCTTTTTTTCACTTTTGAGGCCAGGGGTTATGGGTCCCTGCATTCGCAGGGACGACCTGCTGAGAACGTGTGCCTCAGTGTCTCTATCCGACGCGCCGCTGTTGCGCCGGAGTTCGCGCTTGATGCGATCGATGGGCAGCCGTGGCAGCCACAGGCTGAGGATACGCCGCGGGTTCGCTGAAAAGGCACTCATCACATTTCCATTCCATGATCCATCGCCCGACCGGGCCGTGACGATTACGAACGAGCTGCGCGTCGAACACCGGCGCGCCCCAGGCACCCCAAGCAGCCGCAGGTCCCAGTTGAGATGTTGGCGGCGAATGCGCCGCCTGCACGATCCATCGGGTCTCCGCGGTCGAGGGCAATGGTTCCGCCGCAACGCGCAGCACCAGACAGGTGACGCCGGAGGCTTGCGCGGCCAATGTCAGCTTGCGGCTGGCGACGAGATCGAGCTGCCGCGCTTCGCCCCAGACTTCCAGCACCACGGCGCCCACCGCATCGCAGGCCAGCGCGTCGGCCGCCGTCCGCAATGCAGCGTCCACGTCGGCCGCGCGCACGCTCACCAACCGTCGCGGATCGAGGCCGAGTTCACTCAATCCGCTCATCGACAGCGCGCCGGATTCGATTTCGGAAAAATCCTGACGCACCCACACCAAAGGGCGCCGTGCCGTCAGCCGTCCCGCGAAGCCGGCGACGAAACCGGTCGCCGTGCCGCTCTGTCGTCCCTCGGAAAACACTTCATGCATCGCGCCGATGGCGAGACCGCCGCGCAGCATCGCATCGGCGCCGGCATGGCCGAGCGCCACTCTATTAAGGGCATGCGTATCGCCGTGCGTCTCCAGGCGCTCGATGCGCCCCCGCAAATTCGCAAGCGTGTTCGTGCGTGCGCCGCTCATGCGCCGCTCCTCGAAAATATTGGACTGCCAGTGGCTCTTGGAATGAACCCGAAGCTGGCTCAGTTGTTCATGATATGTTCTAATATACAGCTAACAGGGCCGGTGGAGTCAATCGAATTGGCGCTTCAGGCGATTCAGTAGTAAAATCAAGGGGATTCAGCGATGGATGTGGAACGCAAGCTGGAGATCCTGGCGGATGCCGCCAAATACGATGCCTCCTGCGCCTCCAGCGGCACCGAACGGCGGGATTCCAGCGACGGCAAGGGCATGGGCTCGACCGCGCCCGGGATGGGTATCTGTCATTCCTACGCGCCGGACGGCCGCTGCATCTCGCTGTTGAAGGTGCTGCTGACCAATGCCTGCAATTACGACTGCCTTTATTGCGTCAACCGCACCTCAAGCAACGTGCCGCGGGCGCGCTTCACATCAGATGAAGTCGTAAAACTGACGCTCGACTTCTATCGCCGCAATTATATCGAGGGACTGTTCCTCTCCTCCGGCATCATCCGCAGCGCCGACTACACCATGGAACAGGTGGTCAGCGTGGCGCGGACATTGCGCGAGCAGCATCATTTTCGCGGCTACATTCATCTCAAGACGATTCCGGAAGCCGATGACGCGCTGATCACCGAAGCCGGCAGATATGCCGACCGCCTCAGCATCAACATCGAAGTCCCGGAAGAAGCGAGCTTGGCCAAACTGGCACCGGAAAAAGATGTGCGCGCGATCCGCCGCACCATGGGCCGGCTGCGCCTCAAACTCGACGAAGCGCAGGCAGATCAAAAGACCGCGACGAAAGCAAAACCGCCACGCTTCGCCCCGGCCGGCCAAAGCACGCAGATGATCGTCGGCGCAGATGCAGCGAATGACAAGACCATCCTCGATACATCAGCCAATCTCTACGGCTCCTACAAGCTCAAGCGCGTGTATTATTCGGCGTTCAGCCCGATCCCGGATGCCAGCCGCTCATTGCCGTTGAGCGCGCCGCCCTTGGTTCGCGAGCACAGGCTTTATCAGGCCGACTGGCTGATGCGGTTTTACGGCTTTGACGCCGATGAAATCGTCGACCCGACGCAAGGCATGCTGTCGCTCGAGATCGACCCAAAACTGGCCTGGGCGCTGCGACACCGCGACCGCTTCCCGCTCGATATCGCCAGCGCCAGCCGCGGAGATCTGCTGCGGGTGCCCGGCTTCGGCACCAAGGCGGTCGACCGCATCATCGCCACCCGCCGTGTGACGTCCATTCGCGTGTCCGATCTGGCGCGATTGCATATCCCGGCGAAAAAGGCGCTGCCATTCATCGTTCTCAGTGATCACCGGCCCGCGCTGCATCTGCTTGATGAGGCGAAGCTGGCGGAGCGGTTCAAGCCAAAGGCGACACAATTGGGATTTGGGTTTTAGCCGTGCAACGCACCCCACCGTCATCCCTGCGTAACGGCTTCGCCGTTATCGCTGGAGGTGCGAGCTCTTGCGAGCCTCCAAGGATGAGTTCGCGGCACATCCTTCGAGACGCCGCGCAAGCGCGGCTCCTCAGGATGACGATGAGTATGTCGCAAGGAGAGTGAAACTATGCACCTCATCACCCTCGATAGCGAAACCGATTTCGAAGGCTGGCGCAAAGCGGCGCGATCGTTGGCCCTGAATGAGATCAAGCCAACCGACGTGACCTGGATCGTCCAAGGCGACGCCTCCGAATTGTTCGCGCCAGCGGCCGAAACGCTGCCGCTCGAAAACCCACAGGGCACCTTCTCCGTCTCCGCCAAATTCGTCGAACTCGCCCAATCCGCGGTCCTGCATCGCGATCCTGAAAGGTTTGCGATCCTGTATCGGCTGCTGTGGCGGCTGCGCGGGCAGCACCATTTGCTCGAGGTCGCGACCGATCCGGATGTCGCGCTGGTCACCGCGATGGCCAAGGACGTGCGCCGCGATGAACACAAGATGCACGCCTTCGTCCGCTTCCGCGAAGTCGGGCGCGAACAGAAATCGCATTACGTCGCCTGGTTCGAACCCGAGCATCACATTGTCGAACTGGCAGCTCCGTTTTTCGCCCGCCGTTTCGCCGACATGCCGTGGTCGATCCTGACGCCGGATGCCTGCGCGCATTGGGACGGCCATGCCGTCTCGATCACGCCTGGCGTCAGCAAGGCCGATGCGCCGACCGAAGACCGCCTGGAGGAAACCTGGCGGCGTTATTACGCCAGCATCTTCAATCCGGCCCGGCTCAAGGTGAAGGCCATGCAGACCGAAATGCCGAAGAAATATTGGCGGAACCTGCCGGAGGCTTCGTTGATTAAACCCCTGATCGCCGGCGCCGAGCGCGCCACCGGCGCGATGATCGCCAATGCTGCCACTGAACCGCATAAATCGCAGAGACGGTTGGAACCTTCGATGACAAGCCGACGCGAGGCTTTAAGGAGCGATATCGAAACCAGCACAATCGCAAGCTTGCGCGAAGAAGCCGCCAATTGCCGCGCCTGCCCGCTCTGGAAGGATGCCACGCAGACCGTGTTCGGTGAAGGCCCGGCGCACGCCCGCATCATGCTGGTCGGCGAACAGCCCGGCGACAAGGAAGACCTCGCCGGCAAACCGTTCGTCGGTCCCGCCGGGCAGATGCTCGACCGCGCGCTGCAGGAAGCCGGCATCGACCGATCGAAGGTTTACGTCACCAACGCCGTGAAGCATTTCAAGTTTGTGCCGCGCGGCAAGATCCGCCTGCACCAGAAGCCGGGCACGCCCGAGATCCGGGCCTGCCGTCCATGGTACGAGCGCGAATTGGCGGCGATCAAACCCGCATTGGTGGTGGCCATGGGCGCCACCGCAGCGCAAAGCGTGTTCGGAAGGATCACGCCGATCAACAAGAACCGCGGGCAGTTGATCGAACTCGATCACGGCATCCAGGCACTCGTGACGGTGCATCCATCCTATCTGTTGCGATTGCCGGACGCCGATGCCAAGGCGCGCGAGTATGAGCGTTTCGTCGATGATCTCAGGATTGCCGCGGCGCTGCTGAAGAAGAATGCGCACGCGGCGTGAGACGTAGCTTAATTTATTGCGGCGCAATGAACGTGCTTCATGGCGATGCGTAACTAAATACCGGTTCGATCTGACCTCTCGAACTCTCCCCCACGCAATGTCTTAGCGATTCCAACGAGAAGGTGCGGAAATGGCCCGCTTCAATCGGGCCTGTCTCCACTCGATTCAATGCCCTGAAAACACACGACTTTCGCGCCCGTTTCATGTGGCTGTCACATGCCTCAAGCAATGTCCGCCCATCGATTTCTGGGGAGTATTAACTATGGCTGATGTTGCATTACCTGGTTCAATAGAACCGGCCGCTCACAAAGGACCCAAGCTCGACGGGGCCGTCAATCCACTTCAAGGCATCATTTATGCCGGCGTGATCGCAGCCGCGCTGCTATTCGTCGCCTACAGTATCTATTCCGACGTCGATGCCACCGGCACCCGCGTTACCTCCTTTCTGCCCTATCTGCTGCTGCTCGTCGCGCTCCTGATCGCGCTTGGCTTTGAATTCGTCAACGGCTTCCACGACACCGCCAACGCGGTTGCCACCGTGATCTACACCCGGTCGATGCCCGCCAACGTCGCGGTGGTCTGGTCGGGCATGTTCAATCTGTTCGGCGTGTTGCTCTCGAGCGGCGCCGTCGCTTTCGGCATCGTTTCGCTGTTGCCGGTCGAACTGATCCTCCAGGTCGGCTCCAGCGCCGGCTTCGCGATGGTGTTCGCCCTGTTGATTGCCGCGATCATCTGGAACGTCGGCACTTGGTATTTGGGCCTGCCGGCGTCGAGTTCGCACACTTTGATCGGTTCGATCATGGGTGTCGGCATCACCAACGCGCTGCTGCGCGGCCGTAGCGGCACTTCCGGCGTGGACTGGAGCCAGGCTGCCGGCATCGGCAAGGCATTGTTGCTGTCGCCCCTGTTCGGTTTCGCCCTGGCAGCATGCCTGCTCTTCATCCTGAAGACCGTGCTGGCGAAAGCCACCCCGGCGCTGTTCGGCGAACCCAAGGGCGACCAGCCGCCGCCGTGGTGGATCCGCGGCATCCTGATCCTCACCTGCACCCTGGTGAGTTTCTTCCACGGCTCGAATGACGGCCAGAAGGGCATGGGCCTGATCATGCTGATCCTGATCGGCACCGTGCCCACCGCCTATGCGCTCAACCGCTCGATGCCCGACAGTCAGATTGCGGCCTTCACGGCGAATTCGATCGCCGCGAGCAAGATCATCCAGGGCAAGGCGTCCGGTTACAGCGTAATCGGCAACCCGCGTCCGGCCGTGACCAATTACGTCGCTGAACACCAGATCAACGAGGGCACTTTTCCCTCGCTGGCGGTTCTGGTCGACGACATCGGCAAGCAGGTCGCGCAATACGGATCACTCGCCAAAGTGCCCTCCGACCTCGTTGGCAACACCCGTAACGATATGTACCTCGTGTCCGAAGCGCTTCGCTTCCTGATGAAGGACAAGGAAGCCGAGCTTAGCGCCGATCAGGTGTCGACGCTCAACGCCTATAAGGGCTCGCTCGATGCCGCGACAAAGTTCATCCCGTATTGGGTGAAGATCGCGGTGGCTATCGCGCTCGGCCTCGGCACCATGATTGGCTGGAAGCGCATCGTGGTTACGGTCGGTGAGAAGATCGGCAAGACCCATCTCACCTATGCGCAGGGCGCCTGCGCCGAAATCACCGCAGCCATGACGATCGCGGCGGCCGACGGTTACGGCCTGCCGGTGTCGACCACCCACGTGCTGTCGTCCGGTATCGCCGGCACCATGGCGGCGAACGGATCGGGATTGCAGTGGTCCACCATCCGCAACATCGCGATGGCCTGGGTGCTGACCCTGCCGATTGCGATGATCCTGTCGGGCTGCCTGTACTTCATTTTCTCGCACTTGTTCTGAGCGAGCCAAATTGGCCTGCCGCTGATCGCGGCAGGCGGCACCAACAAAAAGCCCGCGCTGTTGGCGCGGGCTTTTCCTTTTATCGTCGGCGGGTGTTAGGCGGCCAGCGTGTTCTCGACCAGCTTGACCCAATATGAGGTGCCGAACACGATCGCCTCGTCGTCGAAATTGTAGGCGGGATGATGCAGCCCGGCGCTCTTGCCGTTGCCGCAGAAGATGAACGCACCCGGCCGCGCCTCGAGCATATAGGCGAAATCCTCCGCCCCCATCATCGGCGGCATTTCGCGAACGTTGCCGTCGCCGGCGATTTCCTTGGCTACCCGCGTCGCCACTTCGGTCTGCGCCGCATGGTTGACGGTGACCGGATAGCCGCGCTCATACGCCAGATCGATCTTGGCGCCGGTGGTCTGCGCCACACCCGCGACCACCTCGCGCACGCGCTTTTCGACCAGTTTCCGCACTTCCGCGGTCAGGGTCCGGACGGTGCCCCGCAAGGTCGCAGTTTGCGGGATCACGTTGCGCGCGTTGCCGGCGTGAAATTCGCAGATCGACACCACAGCGGATTCCAAGGGATCGACGTTGCGCGACACGATCGACTGCAGGGCCGTGATTAGCTGGGAGCCGACCAGAACGGAATCGATGCACAGGTTGGGACGTGCCGCATGGCCGCCAAGGCCTTCGATCTTGATATCGATGGCATCGGTAGCGGCCATCAGCGGACCGGTGCGAATGGCGAACGAGCCGACCGGGATTCCCGGACCGTTGTGCATGCCATAGACCTGCTCGATGCCGAAGCGATCCATCAGGCCGTCCTTGATCATCGCCGCGGCGCCCGCCCCGCCCTCTTCGGCCGGCTGGAAGATCACCACCGCATCGCCGGCGAAATTCCGGGTCTCGGCGAGATACCGCGCCGCACCCAAAAGCATCGCGGTGTGACCGTCATGGCCGCAGGCGTGCATCAAGCCCGGGTTCTTGGAGGCGTAAGGCAGGTTGGTCTCTTCCTCGATCGGCAGCGCATCCATGTCGGCGCGCAACCCGATCACCTTGATATCACCCTTGCCCGCGGGCTTGCGGCCCTTGATGACGCCGACCACGCCGGTACGGCCAAGGCCAGTGGCAACCTCATCGCAGCCGAACTCCCGCAAGCGGTCCGCGACGAACGCCGCCGTCCGGTGCACGTCGTAGAGCAATTCGGGGTGAGCATGAATATCCCGGCGCCAGGCCTGGATGTCCGGTTGCAGATCAGCGACACGATTGATGATGGGCATGCAAAGTCTCGGGTGAGAGCCAAATACGACCCCTCTCTCTAGCACGCGGTTGCGTTCGGCCCAACACTCTCCGACAGCGATTGGAGCCATCAGGAAAACCGGCTTGTCGCGGCCCTCCGCGTCTGACTAATAAAAACCCAGCAGTGACGTGAATGCCCGGCACAAGGCCGGGCATGACGGACCTTTCAAGCTGGGCGGAATTCAGGGATGGCGAAGCGGTTAGAAGGTGATTTCGACTATATCGTCGTCGGTGCGGGTACCGCGGGCTGCATCATGGCCAACCGCCTGACGGCCAACCCGGCCAACCGGGTCCTGATCCTGGAGGCCGGCGGCAACGACAACTGGATCTGGTTCCACATCCCGGTCGGCTACCTCTTTGCGATCGGCAATCCCCGCTCGGACTGGATGTTCAAGACCGATCCGGAAGCGGGCCTCAACGGCCGGGCGCTGGCCTATCCGCGCGGCAAGGTGATCGGCGGCTCCTCCGCCATCAACGCCATGATCTCGATGCGCGGGCAAGCCGCCGACTACGATCATTGGCGACAGCTCGGCCTGACCGGCTGGGGCTGGGACGACGTGCTGCCGGCCTTCAAGGGGCTGGAGGACCATTTTCTCGGCGCCAGTGAACATCACGGCACCGGCGGCGGCTGGCGGATCGAAGCGCCGCGGCTGTCCTGGGCTGTGCTCGACGCCGTAGAGAAGGCCGCCGAGGAAATGGGGATCCGGAAAACTCCGGATTTCAACACCGGCGATAATGAGGGCGTCGGTTATTTCCACGTCAACCAGAAGCGTGGCCGCCGCTGGTCGTCCGCCCGCGGCTTTCTGAAGCCGGTGTTGAACCGTCCCAATCTCCGGCTCGAAAAGAACGTGCTTGTCGATCGGCTGATCATCGAGAACGGACGCGCGGTCGGCGTGCGCTTCATCCAGGACGGCGAAGTCGTCGAGGCTCGCGCGAAGGGCGAAGTGATCCTGTGCGCGGGCTCGATCGGATCGATCCAGGTCCTGCACCGCTCCGGCATTGGCCCCGTGGACTGGCTGGCGCCGCTCGGGATCGAGACCGCGCTCGACCGCCAGGGCGTCGGGCGCAATCTGCAGGACCATCTGCAGCAGCGCGCGATCTACAAGGTCGAGGGCATTCGCACCCTCAACGAGACCTATTATTCGCTGGTGCGCCGTGGACTGATGGGTCTCGATTACGCCTTCCGCCGCCGCGGCCCGCTGACCATGGCGCCGTCGCAACTGGGAATTTTCACGCGATCGGATCCGCGCCGCGAACGCGCCAACATCCAGTTCCACGTGCAGCCGCTGTCGCTCGACAAGTTCGGCGATCCGCTGCACCGGTTTCCTGCCATCACCGTCAGCGCCTGCAACCTGCAGCCGACCTCACGCGGCACGGTGCGCATTCGCTCAGGTCAGGCCGATCAGGCGCCGTCGATCGCGCCGAATTATCTGTCGACTGACGACGATCGCGAGGTCGCGGCCGACGCGATCCGCACCACCCGGCGGCTGATGAAGCAGGCTGCGCTCGCGCCCTTTCACCCCAGCGAACTCCTGCCGGGCCCATCGGTCGGCGATGATGATGCGTCGCTGGCGAAAGCCGCCGGAGATATCGGCACCACGATCTTCCATCCCGTCGGCACCGCCAAGATGGGCACCGCCAGCGACCCGATGGCGGTCGTCGACCAGCGCCTGCGATTTTATGGAATTGCCGGACTGCGCGTAGCCGATGCCTCTGTCATGCCGACGATCACCTCGGGCAACACCAACACCCCGACCGCGATGATCGCGGAAAAAGGTGCTGCGATGATCCTGGAAGACGGACGATAGTCGCGGGGTCATGACCAGCCGACAGCGAATTTGGGTCGAACATGGCGGCGCACGCATGGCGCTGTCGCGATGGGGCGAGCCATCGTTGGGCAAGCCGCCTGCGCTTCTCGTCCACGGCACGAGCTTCGTCGGCGAAATGTGGGACGAGGTCGCAAGCGCGCTTGCCGCTGACTATACCGTCTATGCGCTCGACCGGCGCGGCCACGGCGCTAGCCACAAGCCGGCTACCGACCGCTATCATTTCCTCGATTTCGCCGACGATGTGTGCGCGATAGTCGAGAAGCTTGATCTGTCCGGCGTCTTCGGGATTGGGCACAGCGCCGGCGCGACCGACTTGCTGCTCGCCGCAAAAATGCGGCCGCAACGCTTCTCACGCTTGTTCGTGATGGAGCCGACGATCATGAATCCACATGCCAGGCAAGCCGACGGCGCAGGGATCAGCGACAAGTCCATTGGCTTCGTGCAGGGCGTGTTGCGCCGCCAGGTCGAGTTCGAAAATGCCGCCGCAGCGTATGCGCGTTTTCGCGCCGCGCCTGCCTTTGCGGACTGGACCGAATCCGCCCTCTGGTCCTATGTCCGGCACGGCTTCGAAGAACTCCCCGACGGCCGGATGCGGCTGCTTTGCCGGCCGGAGATCGAAGCGGCAATGCTGCGGCCGATCTTTGAAGCGATGGAGCAGGTCTACGCCGGTGATGCGCGCGGCAATCCCTTCATTTGGCTGTCCGGAATCAGGTGTCCCGTGCGCGTCGCCACCGCCGAGCGCTCCTGGCCGATCTACAAGGAGATGTCGTCACGCGCGGTCGCGCTGATTCCAGCCGCGAGCCAGTGGACCTTCGAGGGTGTCGGTCACTGCGTTGCGCAGGAGGCGCCAACGCTGGTGCTTGAGGCACTCAAGGCGTTCGATACCGCATAGCGAAAAAAAGCCGCCCCTTTTGACAGGGACGGCGAAACGCTACGCCATACAGTACGGTCTTGTTGATTAATTGTGGCCGTGGTGCGCGGCGTGATGACGGCTTGCCTCGACGTGATGATGTTCAGCGTGGCTGGCATGACCGTGGGCGGTGTGGGCGTGGTGCGCCGCCTTTTCGTGATCGCCGGCTTCGTGGTGTTTGGCGGCTTCACGGTGGTGCTTGGCAGCATGCTCGTGATGTTCGGCGGCCTTGGTGTGATGCTCGACGTGGGCGTGGTCACTCATAGGGCTCTCCCGGGTTATGGCTCGAAGTCGATATGGTTTACGCAAGCTCCCTGACGCTATGCTGACGGCGAGACGACAGCTTTGTTGCAGCTAATTTGGCCTGAAGTCGCAGATCCCCCGCGACAGCGCCTAACTCACGGAATCGTCATCGCGCGGCCCGCCGGCTTTTTCCACCGATCCCGCAATTTTCGGGAATAAACCCCTCCCCCGCCCGATCACCTCCCCGGAAACCCAATCAAGGGTCCCATGGAGATGGCGATGAGCGAACACAATCATAACGACGACCCGGGCGTCAGCCGCCGCCGGGTACTGGAATGCATGACCTGGGCCGGTACCGGCGTGCTTTGGACGATTTCAGGCGGTGTCCCCCGCTCGCTGGGGCTTGTGGGCTCGGCGATGGCCGCAGAACCGGCCGGCATGACCTTCCTGCAAATCAGCGACAGCCATGTCGGCTTCGACAAGCCGGCCAATCCGAATGCACTGGGCACCCTCGAAGAGGGCATCGCCAAGATCAAGACCATGCCGATCAAGCCGGCCTTCATGATTCACACCGGCGATATCAGCCACCTGTCGAAGGCTTCCGAGTTCGACGATGCCGAACGCATCATCTCTCAGGCCAAGCTGGACGTGCACTACGTGCCGGGCGAACACGATTTCCTCGACGAGGAAATCAAGTTCTACAAGGATCGCTACGGCAAGGGCACCAAGGGCGCCGGCTATTATTCATTCGACGCCAATGGCGTTCACTTCATCGGCCTCGTCAACGTCGTTGACCTCAAGGCGGGCGGTCTCGGCAATCTTGGCGCCGAGCAGCTTGAATGGCTGGAGCAGGACCTCAAGGGGCGTTCCAAATCGACCCCGATCGTGGTGTTCGCACATATCCCGTTGTGGACGGTTTACCCGGAATGGGGCTGGGGCACGGAGGACGGCGCCCGCGCGCTGGATTACCTCAAGGGCTTCGGCTCGGTCACAGTGCTCAACGGCCACATTCACCAGGTGATGCAGAAGGTCGAAGGCAACGTCACGTTCCACACCGCGCGTTCGACGGCTTTCCCACAGCCGGCTCCTGGTACCGCGCCCTCGCCCGGCCCGATGAAAGTCGCCGACGACAAGCTCCGCGGCATGCTCGGTGTCGCCAGCATCAACTTCAAGCGCGGCGACCAGCGCCTCGCGATTATCGACACCCCGCTGCAAGGCTAAAGGAAACCCGTGATGATATCGGCCACTATCCGTAGCCTCGGCGCCAGACTAGTCGTCGCCGCTGCACTCTCTCTGTATCTCGGCGGCGCCCACGCCGAGGAAATCAAGGTGACGATCGACAACTTCACTTTTACCCCCGCCGAGGTGAAGGTGAAGGTCGGCGATACCGTGACCTGGACAAACCACGACGATATTCCCCACACCGTGGTCTCCGCAGGCAAGTACAGGTCCAAGACGATGGATACCGACGGCACTTTCTCGTTCACGTTCGCGTCGGCCGGCGATTACAAGTATTTTTGTTCGCTACATCCGCACATGACCGGGACCGTGAAGGTTGAATAGCGGCCGAAATCAAGGCATCACATTCATGCTCGGCCGGCCGATCGAGGCCGGCCGGGCACCCGCATTTTCAGCAACAGCCGGGCAACGGGCGATGCCGTTCAACAGTTCGGGCGAAGACTACGAAAAGGCGCAGCGTTTTCGCGATGCAGCACTTCCGTATCTCGACGATGCCTACACGCTCGCGCGCTATCTGCTTCGTAATGCTGATGACGCCGAGGACGCCGTGCAGGAATGCTATTTGCGCGCCCTGAAGCATTTCGACAGCTATCGCGGGCCTGCGATGAAGCCATGGCTGTTCGCGATCCTGCGCAACGTCTGCCGCGCAGAATATGCGCGGCGCGCGAGTTCGCCAACCACCGATATCGACGACATACCCGAAGGCGCGGAGCAAACACCGTTATGGCACGAGGTGCAGGACACACCGGAGACGCAGATGTTGCGCGAACTCGATGCGTCGGCGGTTCAGAAGATCGTCAGCGCGCTCGGCGAGCCGTTCCGGGAGACTTTCGTGTTGCGTGAAATTCACAACCTGTCGTACCGCGAAATCGCCGACATCGTCGCCGCGCCGGTAGGCACCGTGATGTCCCGCCTCGCGCGCGCCCGCGCCATGCTGCGATCGGCATGGATGGCGCAAGAGGAGCAAAAGACATGACCTGCGATGAGGCAGAGATCCTACTTCACGCGCTGATCGACAACGAGCTCGATGCCGGGCACGCCCGCGACGTCGAAAACCATATCGCCGGCTGTCAGGATTGCACCGCGGCGCTGGCTGCCTATCGCGAGATGGGCAAGGCCGTTGCCGGCATGAATTTGCGATATGCCGCGCCGGCCGGACTGCGCCAGCGCATCGAGGCATCGCTGCCGCAACCAGCGCCGCAAGCGCTTGTGACACGCGCGTTGGCGCCGAACCGGCGCTCGGTGCTGCGGGGCTTTGCCATGGGATCGGGGCTGTCGGCACTCGCCGCGACCGGCCTTATCGCCATCGTCATGCGCAATGATAGCGAACAGCGCGTCCTGTCGGAGGTCGTTACCGCGCATCTGCGCTCGCTGCAGGCCGGCCATTTGATCGACGTGGTTTCGACCGACCAGCACACCGTCAAGCCCTGGTTCAACGGCAAGCTCGATGTGTCGCCGCCGGTGGTCGACCTCACCGCGCAAGGCTTTACCTTGATCGGCGGCCGGCTCGATTACGTCGATGCCCGGTCGATCGGCGCCGTGGTCTATCGCCGGCGCCAGCACATCATCAACCTGTTCGTCGCCCAGACCGCCAATACCGAACGTCGTGCGGCCAAAATGGAAACCATGCAGGGCTTCAACGTCCGGCGCTGGAGCCAGCAAGGCATGAACTTCTGGGCGGTCAGCGATATTGCCCCCGATGAACTGACGGAATTCGGCGAGAAATTCGAGGCTTCGCTGCCGGCCAATACAGGCTAGCGCACGCGTTGAGCGCCCGGCGCCATGTCTATCATGCCCAGATTCACCAACGTGCGGTGGAATCGACGCTTCCGTTCGGAGGGCGAGGCAAAGTAGGTTTCCCGGCAATGATCCAGCAGACTGGCGCGGGTGGCAAATACCGGATCAAGCGGCAGGCCGGCCTGCTGCAAGGCGACTGTTCCCAGAAAGGCGATATCCAGATCCGCGCCCGGCCCGACAACAGCACAATCGGGAATCATATTTAGAAACTCGATCGCATAAAATGTGCGGAACGCGCGCCGCGCATCATCAGCGAGTTTGAGTTGCCGATCGATTTGTCTCGTCATGACAGGCTGATGATCCCCGTAATGCACGATGAGCATGGCACGTTCTGGAAATTTCGTTGCCAGCTCCGACTTAAGGGTCTTCCAGGTCGAAGCCGTTTCCGCAAGTCTCGCGTAATATTCGGCGTATCCCGCATCGGAGAGGCTCAACGCGGCAAAGGCACGTTCCCTGTCAAACTGCCCGGGCGTTGCCAGCCTTCGGCTATGCGGCCCATGATTGAAGTTGGTCAGCGCATACAAAAAACGAGGGGCTGGGTCGTCGGCAATACCCTTGGTATGAGCCGCCAACGCCGCTTTTAGAAAAAGCGCATCCGAATTTGTCGTCTCGAACTGGCGGATGTCGAACGGCGGCGGAAAATCGTCGGTGAAGATGCGTTCGTCGACGCCAATCGAACGGTAGAATTTATCGTAGTTGAGAAAACTGCGACGACAGCTCGACGTCAGCATGGTCTTGTATCCGAGCGCCGCCAACGAATGGGGAAGGCTGTTGTGGAACCGGCCCGCGCCTTGCTTGAAAAGGTAATAGGCGCTCGAGCCGAAGCTCGCGCTCGAAAGACCGGTTAGCAGGCTGAATTCAGATTGCCACGAGCCTCCACCAAAAATGTCGACGTTGAGAATTCCATGAAGGCCATCCTTGGGGGACAGAAACCCTTCTACAGTTGGCTCAATAGGCAGTCCAAAAACGCGGGGATCGAAGATCAATTCGTGCTGAATAACGATAATGTCGGGATAGTGAACGGTGCGCGCCGGCACGGCCGCCATCAGCGGCAACGGATCATTTGCGATATCGCTGAGCGCTAACCCGCCAAATTGCCGCCATGAATGAGGGGCGATCAGCGAAGCCATGAAGGTCGAGTAAAGGCACCGCCGCGGCACAGTGATCCGCTGAAAGACGTCGGCGCCGCCGCTGATCCGGTAGGTTGCCGCAACACAAGCGAGCGTAAGGCTGAACAGGGAAAACCGGACTTCCAGCGGAATTGGCGACCCGGCCCCGTATAGCACAGCCGCGATTGCCGCCAACATGAGCGCAGCACTTGCCGCCAGCACCGCCAGTACCGCCCGAGGGTACTGCACGACGAAGAAGGGAACTGTACCTGCAAACAGCAGCGGCAAATCGGTCACAATCAACTTGAGCGCGCTGTGATTATACTTGACGGTTGATGCTGCGGTGATTGCTACTGCCAGCACACAAGCCAGCAGTATCGCTCTGTCGAAATCGGCAACGATCAACAAGAGTACGGCGACGTTAAAGGCGAGCGCTGCGATCGCAAATGGCAGATGCTCGACGCTGCGCTCCGCCAGCACAACGACGCCGATCGCTGCCAAAAATATCAGAGTTAGAATCATGGGCGTAAGACAGCTCGGTTGAAATCGTCAGAATTCAGCAACCGCTACATCATCGAGGTAAGCAAAGACAGCCATGGTTTCGAGAAGAGTGAGCAGGATTGATCAAGGCGTCACGACGACGCGGGCGATCGCAGCGAAGCCCGCGTCCGTATTCTCGCAGCGCGATTGTTGCCCGCGTTATGCAGCACCCGCGAGCTATTGCATCGCAGCGAGGAACTTTGAGCGCTGAAAAATCAGCGTGGGGTGTGATTTGGACATTGCTTCTTCGAAAATCCGGGACCTAGTATGATGGTGAAAGGTCGTTCAGACAGGAGGCCACCATGAACCCGAGAGGAGCATCATTTCAGCCCGAGCTGATCGAATTGATGAGGGCGGTCCTTGATGAGGCCGCGCTAACGATACCCGAGCCCAAGCGCACGTCAGCGATGAAGGCCGAGCTTGCATCTCACATTCTCGCATGCGCCGCGAAGGGCGAGCGAGACCCGGCTGCGCTGAAGATGTCTGCACTGATGGCGGTCGTGGACTGCACGCACTATTCCCACGACATCTCTGTTGAGCGACGAGCCGTTTGAATGTGATGGCTACTAAATGTGATGGCTACGCCGTCACATTCGGCCTGAAAAACCGTCCTGCTCGCAACGCTGCCTTGCGCACATCACCATCAATGTCCGGGGAAAGTGTCGACAGCACCGGCAGAACCTCCGCGCCGGAAAAAGCGCTCGGCAATTTCGCAAGCCCACCGCCGATATCGAACAAGCCCATCGTTCGACAACATCGCAAGCGGCAGGCGCGACGTATTCCCGGTCGCAAATGGCGTTAAGGACAACGGCTTGCAACTCGGGACTTCGAGCATGGAAGCCAATAACTTCCAAAGCTCTCGGTCGAAAAGAAATTGGTCTTCAGCTCCTGCCGCGCCGATGAGGGCCTGCAGCACAGATCGTCTTCACGCGATGCAGCGGCGCATTTTAACCTTTGGCTGCGGTGTTACGGCAGCAGCGCGTCGAAGCCTGGGTTTGTTGTTTGAAGCTGCAATTCGCCTCCCCGTCTCGGCCGAAAATTCGAGTGCGGTGCCGTCGTGCGAACGGCGCACCTTGATCGCGTCGGGAGTAAATCTCAAACCCAGCGGTGGCGTGAACACGAAACCGTGACGGCCACTGCCCAGTCGGTCAAGTTCGAGGTCTTGGCGGTACTGATTGGCGAGGGCCCGGCCGATCAAGACCCCACCCGCATAGATATCAACGCAAACTGGCGCCTCGGGATGATCGACATTCTGCGCCCAACCTGCGATGCAACGCGGCGCGATCACGTCGACATAGCCGCGCAGCGGGACCGGGCGATCTTCCCCGACGTTGCAAATTCCGGCACGAAGCTCGATCCGCCGGCGTGCCGCCTCGACCTCGTAGCCATGCTCAAGCCGCGGTGCATAATAGCGTGCCGGCTCGTTCGGTGTGTCCGGATAAAGAACCCGGTATTCATGCGCGTTGTGGAACATGCCGCGGCTGTCGTCGTCGACGAAGCTCTCCGACAGCGCGCCCTCGGCGATGATCACGTCGTGCGTCTCGAGCTCGATGTGGAAATACTCCACCCTCTCGACGCTCTCGGCCTGCACAACGGAGACGCCATTGACCAAGTCTTTCGCCTCGATCAGCACGCCTTCGCAATACATCGCGTGGAGCGGCGATACCCACAGGTCGCGATGCGGGACGTTGTCGTCGAGCGCGCCTGCCTTGAAGCAGATCGGCAGGATATCCTTGCGTCCAATGATGAAGCGCCCGCCATAGCTACGCCTGCCGAGCCAACGGATCGGCCGTGCCTCACCCGACACGGTGACGACACGGTCCCCGATCGCCAGAGCCTCCACCGCGATCTCGCCGTGGTCCGTCCGGATCAGCGTTCCCGCCGCGTAACAGGCGACGGCCGTCAGTTCGTTGGATGAATTGACGCTCACTGTCGCGAGATTGGCACCCGTCACAGTCGCGATTGCCCCCGGCACCGAGAGGTAACTCGCGCCAGTGCCTGTCCCGGCATAGGTCCCGGTCGGCACGTCCATCGCATCGCGGACCAGCACGTTGGTGCTTGGGTTGAAGATATCGGCCTTGGTATGGCCCGCCTCCTGGAATACCAAGTTGCCGTTCGACAGTTCGCCGAAATAGCCGAAGGTTGGTTCCTGGGAGCCAGGATCGACATTGGCGGTCGTGCTCACGGTGTTGACTGTGCCATCGGCCGCTACGTGCTGCACATAGAGGCCGAAGCTGCTGTACGTCCCGTCAGCGGCGCGCGCGCCATTGGGAACGTAGCCGGCGGTGAGGAAGCCTCCGCCCGCGAGCGGCACGAACTGAGGCGCGATTTCCTCATTCTGAACGGTAAGACCGTTGCCGCCGGTTCCGCTGGTCGGGATCAACTGGCTCGATGTGTGCGCGACCACCTGATTCGAGCTGTTGAACAACTCGTAGTAGCCGGTGTGGTAAACGTCCTCCGACCCGAAACCGAAGATGACGTTGCCCTGCGAGTCGATCGACACCGACCCGTTCCAATTGTCGTTGTGATCGTTGGGACCGTTGTTGGGGTTTTGGGCCGATGGGTCCTTCACCTCGATCGGGCCGCCGATCGCCGCTCCGGTCAAGGAGAAGCGCTCATAAAACAGGCCCTGGAGGTCATCGGTGGCCCAGGCGACAACGAACTCGGATGCATTACTCGCGACCACGGCGAGCGGGTTGCCGACCGAGTTGTTGCTCAGCGTGACGTCGTTCGCCAGCGCGAAGGGCGCCTTGACGACGCCAAGGCTGCTGTTGAGGATTTGCAGATCGTAATTGTGGTCATAGTCACCCCAGGTGACAACAGCCATATTGCCGTTCTGCAGCGCCGCGATCGTGCCGCCGCCCTGGGTCTCATTCCCTTGAGACTGGCCGTTGCCGCCCGGCACCGCCTGGTTCGGTGAATCGCCCGGCGATGCGAAATTGAGATTGCCGCTCGATTGGTTCAGCGCGACCCCCGCGCCGTTGGGCGTCACGATCGCGACCTGCAATTGGTCGAAACCGTAGTAGGTCATTGGGAACGTGCCGCCCTGCCCGTCCGGCAAGTGAACGACATGGCTGTAGTTGTTGCCCGCGAGAACGGCCATGCTGCCGTTGGAAAGCATTGTATCGGCGAGAATGACAGGCAAAGCGGTGGTCATGACGGTTTCCCCTCCGTGCCATGGCCCGTCCGGAGCCATCGCGATCAACGTAACATCCGTATAGCCCGAACTCGCGGCTGGACACTACCACCGGATGTATGACAAAAAATAAGCACATGACACAGCAAATAAAAAGAGGCGGCCGATTTTTCGCGCTTGACGGCCGCGATTTACACCCTCGCGCCGCTGGCCTGGTCAGGCCGCCGGTGGTCTTCGCATGAGCGAGAGAGCGAATGAAGCCGCGGCCTATGCCGATCGCGTCCTGCGCGGCAGTACGGCGGACGCCGCCTTCATCGCGCTGCTGGACCAACTGGACATCTCCTTACTCGCCGTGATCCGGCCGGGCGCAGCCGTCGCATTCGGCGCCATCGGCGGCGCGCTTACCGTTTCCTGCACGCCCATCGCCGACCCGATGGGTCTGGCTTTCGACGGTCGGCGGCTCGCGATTGGCGGGCGCCGCGAAATCACGGTCTTCGCGCCCTCGCTTCGCCTCGCCGAACATCTGCCTGGCAAGGAAGGATGGCATGACGTGATCTTCGTGCCGGTGACGCTACACCGGACCGGCGAATGCACAATCCACGATATGGCGTTCGACGGGTCCAGTGTGGTGTTCGTCAACACGCTGTTTTCCTGCGTCGCGCGGGCGGAAGGCACGCAGAGCTTCATCCCGCTATGGCGGCCCTCGTTCATTTCGAAACTGATGCCGGAGGATCGCTGTCATCTGAACAGTTTCGAGATCGAAAACAAGCGGCTGCGCTACGCCACGGCGTTCGCGGAGACCGACACGTTTCAGGGTTTTCGCAAGCTGCCAATCAATGCCGGTGTCATCATCGATGTGGAACGAAACAGCGTCGCCGTCACCGGGCTGATCAAGCCGCATTCGGTGCGTCTGTTCGACGGCCAGTTGTATGTGCTGAATTCCGGCGCCGGCGAGGTGCTGCGCCTCGATCCCGAGGCACGAACATCCGAGACGCTCGCCGTGCTGCCCGGCTTCACACGCGGTCTTCGACGGCATGGCAACATACTGTTCGTCGGACTGTCCACCTTGCGCGCCACGGCCGTCGCGCTCGATTTGCCGCTGAGCGGCCGAGCCGACAGCCTGGTCGCCGGCATCGCAGCGCTCGATCTGGCGACGGGGCGGCTGCTTGGCATGTTGCGGTTCGCGCCGGGCGTTGAGGAACTGTTCGATTTCGTGGTCATGCCCGGCGTGCGGCGGGCGCTGGTGTTCGACCCCGTACTGGACGCTCCGATCGTGGCGATCGAGACGCCGGAGGGCAGCTTTCTGATGACCGCGGGCCAAGGGGCAGAGATGAAACGGGAGGTCTCGGCACCACCGCCACCGGCGAAGCGCGCAACGAGAAAGCGAAAGCACGACACCAAGCCCAACAGTCGCAGGGTGGATTAGCGAAGCGGCAGGAATCAGGACGGCGCAATACGCGGAGTTCATCATCGGGCGCGCACGACCCGTTAGCTTTTGCGCCCAACGAAACATAAATTAAAGGAACGCTCGCGTTACGCCGACTTCCTCACGGCGTTATCGACCAGCGTCTTGCCGAGCGACCAGATCGCGCCGGGGACCTTGTGACTGGAGGCGATCACGTCATCGAACGCTTTCTCGATCCAGCCGCAATCTTCCTCGGTGATGGTCAGCGGTGGCAGCAACTTGATGGTGTGGCTGCCGTGCCCTGAGACCTGCGTCAGGATCTTGTGATCCTTGAATAGCGGCACGGTGATGAGCTGACAGAACAGGCCCTTGTTGGCGGTCTCCAGCACATTCCATGACGCTTTCAACCGCAACGATTTCGGCGGCCCGAACTCGATGCCGATCATCAGACCCTTGCCGCGAACCTCTTTCATCAGTTCATAGCCCGGAACCATCCGGGTCAGCGCCAGCCGAAGTTCGGCACCACGCTTGGCGGACGCTTCGATCAGCTTTTCCGACTTGATCACCTCAAGCGTCGCAATGCCCGCCGCCATCGCCAGATCGTTCTTGGCGAAGGTCGATCCGTGCACGACCGCACGATCCATCCGGTTGAAGATCTTGTCGAAGATGCTCTTGCGTGTCAGCAGCGCGCCGACCGGAACGTGACCGCCCGACAGCGCCTTGGCGAGCAGCACCATGTCGGGCTCGACATTCCAGTGCTCGACCGCGAGGAAGCGTCCGGTTCGACCGACGCCGGTCTGGATTTCATCGGCGATCAGAAGCGTGCCGTATTTCTTGCAGAGTGCTGCGGCGCCCGGCAGGAATTCGTCAGTGGGCATGTTGACGCCCTTGCCCTGGATCGGCTCGACGATAAAGGCGGCAACCTGGCGCGACGACAACGCTTGCTCAAGGGCGGCGAGATCGTTGAACGGGATCGGCGTGCAGCCCGGCAGCAGCGGCTCGAAACCGCCGCGGAAGTTGGCGTCGTCGGTCAGCGACAGCGCCCCATAGGACAAGCCATGGAACGCGTGCGCGCAGTACACGATGCCCGGCCGGTCGGTAGCGCCGCGCGCGAACTTGATCGCAGCTTCGACACATTCAGCACCCGAGTTGGCAAAAAACACCTTATCGAGATAGGGAACATATTCGAGCAGCCGCTCGGCCAACACCCCGGCCAGCGTCGAAACGTCGAGTTGCACCAGATTCGGCAGGTCGCTATCGAGGACGCTCTTCAAGGCCTCGCGCAACGCCGGATGATTTCGGCCAATCGCAAAAACGCCAAAACCGCTCAGTAGATCAAGGTAACGAACATCGTCGCGATCGAAGAGGTACTGACCTTGGCCCTTCTTGAAGCCTACATCGTAGCCGATCGTCTTGAGAACGCGGACGAGTTGTTCGTTCAGGTATCGAGTATGCATGGAACTGCGCTGCGACTGGCGGTCCACAAACATCTCGGAAACGTCTAGATTCGGATATAACATCAGCTACATACTTCGGTTGATGGTCGTTTCGTCAACTGAAAACACTCACTGCGGCAACTGAAAACACTCGATGCGGCGTTTTGCCCCTCGATTCTGACCATCTACTTAAGCATAGGTTTAAAACCATGTTGCACTGCCCTCGATACGTTATGCGCACAGTAACATATTCCGGAATCTTTTTGGCAACAGGTCTTGCATCGGCTTTAGCCGCCGATCCGACCGGTGACTGGAGGGTGCAGGACGGCGTCGCGAACATCCGTGTCGCCGAATGCAATGGAAGCATGTGGGGCGTCGTGGCCTGGGAGAAAATTTCCGGCGGCCAGGACAAGAACAATCCCGATGCTTCAAAGCAGAACAGGCCCACTTTGGGAATGCCGATCTTGCTCGACATGAAGAAGAAGCCGGGCGTCGATCAGTGGGAAGGCCAAGTCTATAATGCGAAGGACGGCCAAACCTACAGCTCCACGATCAAGCCCGTCGGCACCGATCAACTTGAGATTCAGGGCTGCGTGCTGGGCTTTCTCTGCGGCGGCGAAACCTGGACTAGGGTAGCGCCGCCGATCCCCTCAAGCCCGGTCAACAGCATGGCCAAAGGCTCGCCGAAAACCACGGCCGCGCTGCCCAAAACCGGTGCAACCGCACCGAAGCCCCCTGCCCCTGGCGCCGCCAATTCGGCGGCCCGGCTGCCCAGTCAGAAACTCGCTACGGCCGCGCACCCGGCCGACCCGGTCGGCGATATCTGCCTAATCCCTGACATCGCGCGGTTTGCCCATTAGCGCGGGCTGAAACAACAACACCGCAGCCAAGGTCGTGACCAGCGAAAGCGCCAGCAACTTACCCATGCTGGCGGTACCTGGATGACTCGATAGCCACAGGCTGCCGAAGGCGGTGGCGGTCGTCAGCGCGCTGAAAAAGATTGCGCGCGTCAGGCTCGATTGCAGCAGGTTTGTTCTCCCGGCGCGCCACGCCGTCACATAATAAATCTTGAAGGCGACGCCGACGCCGAGCAGCAGCGGCAGCGCGACGATGTTGGCGAAGTTGAGCGGCATCCCGATCAGCACACAGATTTCCAGCGTCACCGCGCCCGCCACCAACAGAGGCACCAGCGTCAGCAGCACGTCGACGATCCGCCGCAGCGCCAACCACAGCAGCACGCTGATCACGATCAGCGCCCACAGGCCGGCGTGAATGAAGGCCCTGACGACCGTTTCGCCGGACTTCAAGATCGATACAGGGCCGCCGATCGCGTTCGGTTCGGCAGCAAGTACCGCGCCGGCGAATTTGCGCAGCGTGTCATTGTCGTTGGAGTCACCGCGCGGCAGCGCCTCGACGCGCTGCAGGCCATCCTTGGTTTTCCAGGAATTCACCAGTTCAGGCGGCAGGTTCTGTAGGGTAACCGGCTGGGCCTGCAGCAGATCCTTGAGTTGGCCGAGCACGATCTTGAGCGGCTCGACGAAGACGGCCTGCGCCTTCTCGCGCGTGGCCTGATTGGACTCCGCCAGCTTGGCCAGCGCGTCGGCCAGCCGCCGCGAGGCCACCGCGCCCGGACCCTTGGCATCGCCCGCGGTCTTGCGCAGATTCTCCACCGTGCTCTTCAAGGCATCGACATTCTCGGCGTCGGAGGGCGCCGCATCGATCTGGTCCGGGTTGAGCGCAGGATTAAGAATCTTGGCGCCTTCGGCGATCAGCTTCAGCTTGGCCGGCTGGTCTTGCGGCACGAAACTCGCGAGCGATCGGACCTCAAGGACTTCAGGAAGCTTCTCTAGCTTGGCCTGGATTTTCCTGGCGTCGTCATCCGAATTCGTCATCACGTTGATGGCGTTGGCGCCGGTGTTGGGATCTTTCTGGATGTCAAGAAAGGTTGCGATCAACTCGGCCTTGGGGCTGCGCAGATTGATCGGATTGAAGTCGAATCTTCAGGAAGTAAAGCAGCGGCAGGCCGGCCACGCAGACCAGCAAGGTGCCGACGATAATGATCACGCGATGCTTTTCGAGGAAGTGATCGAGCGGCGCCAGGAAGGCATAGCCGACCGGCTCCTTTTCGCCGGGCGGATTAAGCAGGCTTAACATCGCCGGCAGCACCGTGATGCTCGACAGGAATGCCACCAGCATGCCGACGCCGGCGATCTCGCCGAGTTCCGAGACGCCCTTGTAATCGGTCGGCAGGAACGAGAGGAAGCCGGCCGCGGTTGCCATCGCGGCGAGCGACAGCGGGACCGCTACATATTCGGCGGCCTTTTCCAGCGCCAATTGCAGATCGTCGCTCTTGAAACGTTCGGAGCGGTAGCGGACGCTGAACTGAATGCCGAAGTCGACGCCAAGTCCGACGAACAGAACGGCGAATGCGACCGACAGCAGGTTGAACGAACCCACCATCATCAGACCGGCCGCGGTGGTGATCGACAGCCCGATGAACAGGTTGACGAATACCGCGAAGATGATCTTGGAGGAATGCAGCGCCATCCACAGGATCAGCAGCACCACGAGCACGGTGCCGATGCCGTTGACCACGGCGCCGTCCTGCACGGTGGCGAATTCTTCGTCGGACATCGGCACCGGTCCGGTCAGCCGAACGCGCGCGTGGTATTTCCCGGCGAAGTCGAGGTCCTTCGCGGCCTGCCGGATCGCGTCGGAGGAGTCCTTGCCGGGCTCCAGCGCGTTGAAGTCGAGGATCGGCTTGAATTCGATGAAGGCGCGCAAATCCGAAGGCGTCAGCGGCTTGTCGCTGGTGAGCTGGCGCCAGGAGAAGGTCGCGGTGCCGTTCTTCAGGATGTCTTCTACGGTCTGCGCGATGTAGTTGAACGGCCGCGCAGTGGTGTCGAGGTTAACCTGGCCGCGCTTGACGCCCGCGAGCCCGGTTTCAAGCGCGCCGGTCAGGCCGCGGATCGAGGGATCGCCGGCCATAATCTCGATCAGGGGGGCTGCCGAGGCAAACTGGCCGGTCAGTTCCTTCACTTCGGCCTCGGGCAAATACAGCAGCCCGTTTTTTTCAAAGAATTCGCCGGAGCCGAGCGGCTGCACGGACGAAAAATGTTTTGCGTCGCTGGATAGCTTCTCCGCCAGCGCGGCGGCGGCGGCGCTTGTCAATTCCGGTGTCGGCGCCTCCACCACAGCCAAGGTTGTGCTGTCGCGGTCGAAGGCCTTGTCGAATTGATTGTCGCGCTGGCGCCAATCCAGCTTGGCCGAGATCAGCGTGTTGATGTCGGTATTGATCTGGAAATTCTGGCTGGTGTAGTAGCCCGCGGCTATCGCCAAGATCAGCGCGACGAGGACAGTAAGAGAGGCAAACCGCGTACAAGATTTAACGATCGATACGACAATACTTGTCAGCACATCTATTCTTTCTAATGTCGGGCTAATGGCTTGCCGGAAACGCCCGCTGTCTAGCGGAGTTCCGACGGTCGATCTAATGTTGTTTTTGGAGGTTTGCCTTCACGCAGCGCACTGATAACGCAAAACTTGCCCAAATCGTGCCCGCGGGGCGGTATAATGCGGATCGGTGCGCAGTAAAGTGACGAACAAGTGAGGATTCCGCGACTTGCCGCCACCACGGTCCCGCGAAATAGTATTATGCTACCTTTATTCGATCAACCTTAGCCGATCCTTTTTGTGATCCGGCTTTCCTAGCCCGTCATTTTTTGACACAAAGCCCTGTACATCCATGCGCTTAACGGCGGATGGGCTGTGATGCGGGTCATGGCGCAGGTATTGCAATATTGCGCAGGTCCGATGACATGAACATACAACCTTGAGAGTGGTGCAACTTGCTTAACGGGCGTCCCATTGAAGTGTTTCTCGCGCAGCCGCGGGGATTTTGTGCAGGCGTCGTGCGTGCCATCGAGATCGTCGAGCGCGCGCTCGAGAAGTACGGTCCGCCGGTCTATGTTCGCCACGAGATCGTGCACAACAAATACGTGGTCGAGAGCCTGAAAAACAAAGGCGCGATCTTCGTCGAGGATCTGTCGGAAGTGCCGCCCCGCGCCGTGACCGTGTTCAGCGCCCATGGGGTGGCCAGGAGCGTCGAGGAAGAGGCCGCGGCGCGCGGCCTGCCGGTTCTCAATGCCACCTGCCCGCTGGTCACCAAGGTCCACAATCAGGGCAAGCGCTATATGTCCAAGGGCCGGGCGCTGATCCTGATCGGGCATGCAGGCCATCCAGAGGTCGAGGGAACCATGGGTCAGGTTCCCGGTCCGGTACTGCTGGTACAGAACGTGGACGACGTGGCAGCGCTAACATTGCCGGTGGATACCCCGGTGGCCTACATTACCCAGACCACCCTGAGCGTGGATGACACAAAAGATATAATTCTGGCCCTCCAGCAGCGATTTAAAGATATTCAAGGCCCGGACATCCGGGATATCTGCTATGCGACACAGAACCGCCAATCTGCGGTAAGGGACCTCAGCAAACTCGTCGACGTTATCCTGGTGGTGGGGGCCACCAATAGTTCCAACTCAAACCGGCTGCGCGAGATCGGCACCGAAGTGGGTGTCGCAAGTTACTTGATTGCCGACGGGAGCGAGCTGAACCCGGAATGGCTGAAGGGTGCGAAGGCCGTCGGCATCACCGCGGGCGCCTCGGCGCCGGAGGTTCTGGTCGACGACGTCATCGAGGCCTTGAAGCGTATCGGACCGGTGTCGGTCTCGGTACTTCCGGGCCGGGAAGAGAACATTGAATTCCGGCTTCCGGCCGAACTAACGGCGGGTTGATCGAAGCAGGGCTGATCCACCACTACCTGAGTCCAGAAAGAAAACTCGTAATGGCAATACCGTTCTTCAAGGAACTGCGCATCGGCGGCTACCTCATCAAGCAGAAGCTGCTTGGCCGCAAGCGTTATCCGCTGGTGCTGATGCTCGAGCCGCTGTTTCGCTGCAACCTTGCCTGCGTCGGCTGCGGGAAGATCGACTATCCGGACGCGATCCTCAACCGCCGCATGTCAGCGCAGGAATGCTGGGATGCCGCCGACGAATGCGGCGCGCCAATGGTGGCGATCCCCGGCGGCGAGCCGCTGATCCACAAGGAAATCGGCGAGATCGTACGCGGCCTGGTGGCGCGCAAGAAGTTCGTCTCGCTATGCACCAACGCGCTGCTCCTGGAAAAGAAGCTCGATCTGTTCGAGCCGTCGCCCTATCTGTTTTTCTCGGTGCATCTCGACGGCCTGAAGGACCACCACGACAAGGCGGTGTCGCAGAAGGGCGTGTTCGACCGCGCGGTCTCCGCGATCAAGGCGGCCAAAGCCCGTGGCTTCACCGTCAACGTCAACGCCACGATCTTCGACGGCCACGCCGCCGAGGAGATCGCCAAGTTCCTCGACTTCACCACCGAGCTCGGAGTCGGCGTTTCGATGTCGCCGGGCTACGCTTATGAGCGCGCGCCCGACCAGGAGCACTTCCTGAATCGGACCAAGACCAAGAAACTGTTCCGCGACGTGTTCGCGCTCGGCAAGGGCAAGAAGTGGAACTTCATGCATTCCGGCCTGTTCCTGGACTTCCTGGCCGGCAACCAGAGCTATGAATGCACTCCGTGGGGCATGCCGGCGCGCAACATTTTCGGCTGGCAGAAGCCCTGCTATCTGCTCGGCGAAGGCTATACCAAGACCTTCAAGGAGCTGATGGACACCACGGACTGGGACACCTACGGCACCGGCAAATACGAGAAGTGCGCCGACTGCATGGCGCATTGCGGCTACGAGCCGACCGCGGCCAATGCTGCGTTGCTCAACCCGCTAAAGGCAATGTGGGTGGCGTTCCGCGGCATCCGCACCACGGGCCCGATGGCGCCGGAAATCAATCTCGATAAGCAGCGCCCGGCGCAATACATCTTCTCGGCCGAAGTGCAGAAGCGCCTGTCGGAGATCCGCCGCGACGAGGCCGCAGCAGCGCAGCAAAAGGCATCGACGGCCGCTTAAGCCGACCATATCGAGTCAAAACAGCACGAATCAAAACAGGGCGCGATCTGATCGCGCCCTGTTTTGTTTTCGAGGGAACTCTTTGCGAGTAGCTCTATGCGGCGACTTCCAGTTCCGACGGGACAAAGTCCGCGGTGACGAGATCCCCGATGCCAAGCAGGAAGCTGCGGCAACCGCGCAGGCTGCGCAGCGCGCGATTAAAATCGATCCCGGTGGAGACCAGCGCGCGTAACGACATCGGATTGCGCGCCACGCCACGAAGGACTTTGCCCAGGTCGATATCGCCGTTGGGCTTGATCGCGCTCATCGCGATAGCCGGCAGCGCACGGCTGGCGGGGTCGCTGATCACGCGCAGCGCCGCGAACGGAAGGCCCACTTCAGCGGCATAGGCGGCCGCGATATGACTCTCCATATCGACCGCCGCAGCGCCCGTCTCCGACCACAGAGCGGCTTTTCCGGCGCGGGCGCCGATCATCTGCTCCACACCCGCAAGACCACCCCTGACCACGCGCCGGCGCTTTAGCGCCACGCTGGCGATCTGGCTCTCGTTCAATGGCAGCTCGGCGAGCCAGCGCGCATCGCCTGCGAGCACTTCGGTCGCTACCACGATATCGCCGGATTTCAGCGCCGGATCCAGTCCTCCGGCAATGCCAAAGCTGATCACACCCCTGACTGAGGAGGGATCGAGCGTCGCCAGGAGCGACCGCAATTGCTGGGGATCGCTACTGCTGCAGATGACAGCCATGCCAGGACCGGCTGCGATGCGCGCCTCCTGAACCAGCCCCGTTACGATTAGTACCGGCCGCGGATCAATTCGACCGCCCGCGGAAACGTCGTCCCCCGCCCCCAAAGTCACATCCCGACCCCTACCACCCTGCTGTTGGTGCTGTTCAAATTTCGATACCGCGCTAGCGCCCAGAGCGGAAAGAACTTCGAATAGCCATGATAACGCAGATAAAATACCCGCGGAAAGCCTGTTGCCGTGTATCGCTGCTCGTCCCAGAGTCCTTTTTCGGTCTGTGTGCTTTTTAGGTACTCCACACCCCGTAGAACCGCGGGATTCTCGACCTCGCCCGCTGCCATTAGTCCAAGCAAAGCCCATGCCGTTTGCGAGGCCGTGGTGGGGGCGCCATCGAATCCCTTGTAATCCAACCGGTAGCTAGTGGCATCCTCGCCCCAGCCGCCATCGGTATTCTGGATCGAGACCAGCCAATCCACCGCTTTACGCATCATCGGATCCTGATGGCTGACGCCGGCGGCATTGAGCGCTGACAATACCGACCAGGTTCCGTAGATGTAGTTCAGGCCCCAGCGGCCATACCACGACCCCTCCGCAAGCTGGGTCCGGCGCAGATACTCGATTCCATCGGCGACCGCCTTGCTGGTTTGCGCGGTCTCGCCAAGCTGCGCCAGCATTGACACGCAGCGCGCCGTGACGTCCTCCGTCGGCGGATCGAGC
Source organism: uncultured Alphaproteobacteria bacterium (assembly GCA_963738105.1). GTDB lineage: Bacteria > Pseudomonadota > Alphaproteobacteria > Rhizobiales > Xanthobacteraceae > Bradyrhizobium. Next base: position 205,923 of record CAVTWC010000032.1, read on the forward strand.
AGCGCGCCGTGATCGGAAAACGGGATGTTGTTGAGATAATATTCGAGGTTGTTGACGTCGAACGCCGCCCAGCCGCCATCGCGGCTCTGCATGCCCTCGATCCACTCGCGGCCACGAGCGATTGCGGCATCATATTCAGGGTTTTGCGACGCGCGCCGCGCGCGATCCATCGCCATCACCACGACAGCGGTATCGTCAAGGTCGGGATAGTAGTCGTTGTTGTATTGAAAGGCCCAGCCGCCGGGCCGGACGTTCGGACTCTTCACCGCCCAGTCGCCCTTGACGTCCAGCACCTGCCTCGGCAGCAGCCAGTCCAACCCTTGCTTGGCCGAAGGCAACGACTGTTCGCTGCCGGCTTCGAACATCGCATGACAGGTCAGCGCGGTATCCCACACCGGCGACACACAGGGCTGGCAATAGGCTTCGTGCTCGCCGATCACCAGAAGCCTGTCGAGCCCGCGTCGCGTGATCGCGCGCGGCGGATAATCCGCTGGCTTGCCGAGCACCTCGTACATCATCACGGCATTGGCCATCGGCGGATAGATCGCGCCGAGGCCGTCTTCGCCGTTGAGGCGCTCCTCGATGAAGGCGACCGCGCTATCGATCGCGCGGGCGCGCAGCTTCTTCGGAAACAACGGCTCGATCGTGCGCAAGATGCCGTCGAGGCCGCGGAACAGCAGAAACCAGCCCCAGCTCTGGTGCGGCGCCTTGGCCGTCATGCCGATCGAATGCGGCGGCTGCAGGAACAGCTCGTCAATGCCAACGCCGCTGACATTCTTGGCGCGGGGTTTCAGCGCCGCCAGCACCATCAGCGGCACGATCGTGGTGCGCGCCCAGTACGAAATCTTGTTGAGGTGGAACGGCGACCACATCGGCAGCAGCATGATCTCAACCGGCAACACCGGCACGCTGCGCCAGGTCATCACCCCGAACATCGCCAGCATGAAACGGGTGAACACGTTACTGTGGATCGCGCCGCCGCGCGCGTGGATCGCCTCGCGCGCCCGCACCATATGCGGCGCATCGACGGAATCGCCGATCATCTTGAGCGCGAAATAGGCCTTCACACTGGCGCTCATGTCGAAATCGCCGTCGTGCACCAGCGGCCAGCCGCCATGCGCGCCCTGAACGCGCCGTAGATAATTGGCGATCTTGCCTTCCAGCACGGCATCGACCGGCTCGCCGAGATAATGGCGCAGCAGCACATATTCCGCCGGGATGGTGCAATCGGCTTCCAGCTCGAACACCCAGTGTCCGTCGGGCTGCCGCATATCGAGCAAGGCGCGCGTCGCCGAATGGATGCTCGCCTCCAGGGCGGCATCGGTCCCCACGCCAGCGGTTTCATTGCCGGAAGGCATCTTGCTCGACATCCCCGTTACTATCCGCGCCCCGGCAATCGGAACCGTGCGCCGTCTCACCGATCAGGCCTGCCCGATTAAGCCTGCCGAAGCACCAGATCGGCCGCACGGTCGCCCGACCGCACCGATCCCTCAATGGTGGCCGGTAAGCCCGTATCAGTCCAGTCGCCGGCGAGAAACAGGTTTTTCCAACTGGTTACTGGACCCGGCCGCAATGCGTTCTGCTCGGGCGTCGCTTCGAATGTCGCACGGCGCTCGCGCACGATCTGCCACGGCGGCAGTTCGCCCTCTACGCCGCCGGCCTTGCAGATGTCCCGCCAGATTGCCTGCGCCAGTTCCTCGCGCGGCATGTCGACCAGGCGATCGGCGCCGCTGATGGTGATCGACAGCCGCTGCGGAAACGCGAACAGCCACTCGACCAGGCCGCCGACGACCCCGAGGATCGGCGGCAGGTCCTTGGGCGGATCGAAACGGAAATGCGCGTTGACGATGGCGCGGAATTTCGTCGGTGTTTTCAGGCCAGGCAACAGCGACGCCGCGGGACGCGGCGGCACCGCCATGACGACGGTGTCATCCGGCGTCAGCGCAATTTTATCGTCGCCAAAATTCAATTCGCTGACGCGGTCCGCCGACATGCCAAAGCCACGCAGCTCATGTCCGAACTGGACACTTGCGCCTTTCGCCTCGAGCAGCTTGATCGCGGGCTCGACCAGCACCGCGCTCAACCCCTCGCGCGCGATCAGCGGGCGGCAGGCTTCTCCGCCCGCCAGCAAAGTCTCGCGCACGATTGCACCGGCAAGGCCCGCGGAGCCTTCGGGCGGATCGACATTGAGCGCGGCCAGCAGCAGCGGCTGCACCAGCCGCTGATACAGCGTACCCTCGCAAGCAATCGTATCGCCGACGAGTTTCCCCTTCCCGGCCCAGATCAGCGGCGCCAGCTTCAGATAATCCAAGAGGCCGGTGTCGGGAACCCGGCGGCCCTCATCGAACACCCACAGTGGCAGCCGGCCGTCGCCGAGATCGAGTTGCCAGCGCTGCCCGGTCGCGACGTCGACGAAGGGAAATTGCGCGCGCTTCGGCCCGATCAGTCCCGCTTCGGTGCCGATCGATCTGGCATAGGCGACCGCATGGCGGTTACCGGAGAGCAGCAGGTGATTGCCGTTATCGATGGTGAGATTGGTCGCCGCGTCGAAATACGACCGGCAACGGCCGCCTGCCTGCTGCGTGGCTTCGTGGACATGCACGTCGTAATTCGCATTGGCCAGCCGAACCGCAGCCGACAAGCCCGAAATCCCGGCGCCGATGATATGAACTGTTTTTTGCATTTTTCTCTAAGAGAAATCAGATGAAAGCGTAACGAAGAATGATGGCGATGCGGGCCGCCTTGTTGAGACGCACCGCCGGCCGCGGCAGCGCAAAGCCGCGTGCGACCAGCAGCTCCAGAATCGCCCGATAATACTTCGACATGATCCTCGGCGCGCGCACGATGCGGCGCGGATTGCGCTTCATGACTTCGTCGGCTTTCTCGAAATGTGCCCGCGCCCGCTCGACCAGCGGCGCGCAGACTCTCGGCAGCGCCGGATCGGCCGTGACCCTGAGCGGATCGTTCGACGTGATGCCGACGTGCAGCAGACCTTCGAGCGGCAGATAAAGCCGGCCGATGCCGGCATCCTCATCGATGTCGCGCAGGATGTTGGTCAATTGCAGCGCACGGCCCAAATGATGCGCCAGCAGGATGCCGTCATCCTCGGCAAGCCCGAACACCCGCACCGACAGCCGTCCGACCGCACTCGCGACCCGGTCGCAATACAGGTCGAGCGTCGCCATGTCAGGCGCGCGGATATCCTGCGGGATATCCATCTCCATGCCGTCGATGATGGCCTGGAAATCCTCGCGCTTGAGGTCGAAGCGGCGTACCGAGGCGACGTAATCCAATAGCCGCTCCGGCGGCCGGCCCTGATACAGCGCGTCGATATCGTCGCGCCATTGCTGGATTTCGGCCAATCGCACCTCGCGCGGGCCGTCGGAGTCGGCGATATCGTCGACTTGCCGGCAAAAGCTGTAGATCTGGAACATCGCCTCGCGCTGCTCGCGCGGCAAAATCCGCATCGCAGCGTAGAACGAGCTGCCCGAGGCGGAATTGCCATAACTCGGATTGGCGACGGCGGTGTCGAGCGTCATGCGCCGGCCGCCGGATTGGATACAGGCCGGCGTCCGACGGCGCGCCGCGCCATTTCACTGGCCATTCCGCCAAGGCTGTAGGCGAGCAATTCCGTCGGACCGAGATGAACCCGCTCGCTCAGGGGATCGCGCACCTTGAGCATGCGAACGATTCTTTCGGCGAAGCTCTGGATCACGGAGACCTCGAGCCCGAGCCGGAAATCCTTCACCTCGGCACTCAACGATTTGCTTTCGTGAAGCAGCGCTTCGGTTCGCACCGCAAGCGCGTGCAGGCATTGCAGCAGCGGCGCCGGCGCCCGTTGTTGCCCGAGTTGTTCGACCGATGCGCCCGCCGCGGCGAGCGCGTCGCGCGGAAGATAGACGCGGTTGAGGTCCCGATAATCCTTGCCGCAATCTTGCAGATGGTTGTTGATCTGCAAGCCGGCGCACAATGCATCCGACGCCACCCAGGTCGACGTGCTCTCGCCGTGGACGTCGAGCATGAAGCGTCCGACCGGCATCGCCGAATAGCGGCAATAATGAATCACTTCGTCCCAGTTCTCGTAACGAAGCTTGGTCACGTCCATCCGGAAGGCGATCAGCACGTCGAGTGCGTGGCGCGGCGGCATCGAACGCTCCGCCAGCGCGTGGCGCAGTTTGACAGCTTCGGGCTGGGTTTCGCCCTTGCCCAGCAATTCGGCTTCCAGCAAATCGAGATAGGCCAATTTGTCTCGCTCGCTGAGCGTGGCGTGATCAGCGATGTCGTCGGCAGTTCGGACGAAATTGTAGAACGCGAGAATCAGCGCCCGGTGACGCCGGTGAATGATCCATGACGCGACGGGAAAATTCTCGTCGCGGTGGGTTTTGCCGGATCGCAGATCGCTCGCGGTGGTCATCAGGAACTGGCTACATTCGTCAGGGTGAATACGCGCGCGCCGCTCATCCGCGCATGCGGACGGAACGCGCCCCCCATATAGGGGAATACGTCACCAAAACCAATGCCATCTGCGATCGCTCGCAAATCCCGCCGCGTCCGAAAATCAAGTCCGTGACAGGTCAACCCAACGGACGACCCATCGCCGACAAGGTTTACTGGCCGTGGTTTTTGAGCACCTGGTCGCAGGCCTTGCTCAACTTCGGGCGATTTTGCTGAAGGCAAGCCAGAACGGTGAAGTCGCCCTGATCGATCACGGGACGGCAGTAGCGCTGGACATCGCGCGAACAGGCGGCCTGCTCTTCCGCAGTGCCGCTGCGTCCCTGCTGCTGGGCCATCGCGGTGGTGGAAACGGAGATCGACAACAGGGAGAGAGCGAGAAAAAACTTGTGCATCGTGTTCCTTCAATGGTGCCGCGGAGAATACCTCATGCCGGATAGCACAAGGCTGAGCGGGAAAGATGATTCAGATTCCAAACGCCACGAACCGCGGCGACGAACAAACCAAAGGCGCTGGTAAATGCGGCCAAATTTACGGCGGCCGCCTCCCAAATACCGGGCCCTGCGCGCCAACTCAATGACGCTCATAATTGATTGATATTACACGCCAATTTATTGGGCCGTTTTTCGTCCCCCTGTTGATAATGAACAAGCTGGCCGACCGGATTTGCGCCGTTTCGGCCAAAGCCACGCGAATATCTGAAGCTTTTTTGATGCAACGACGCAAAAAAATGTCGTTCACCTGCGTACGGTTTGTGTATTTTAACGACTATATCCATGCCGTCCTGATGGCCGGTTGGCGCTATTTGCAGCGCCGCGGGCCCGCTCGGCTCTTGAACCTAAGCCACTGCGGCGACACTAAACCTTCGATGCGGCGAGACGTTCCCTGCGAGGAACGTCAATTTGAACGGGAAAATCGATATGAAATTGTTTGGACGGGCGATCAAGGCAGCCGCCGTTGGCGCGGCGCTGATAGTGTCGATGTCGGCGAGCCACGCACAGTCAGGTCCTTTCGTTGGTTTTGACGGATCGTGGTCCGGCAACGGCACGGTTTCGCTGTCCGACGGAACCACCGAGCGCATCCGATGCAAGGCCGATTACAAGGTCAACGGCTCGGGTTTAAATCTGAAGCAGAACCTGCACTGCGCCAGCGACAGCTACAAATTCGATTTGAGCAGCGACGTCACGAGCCAGGGTGACCGCATCTCCGGTAACTGGAGCGAGGCGAGCCGGAACGTATTCGGCAATCTGCAGGGCACTGCCGGCGGTGGCCAGATCGAGGTGTTCGTCGAAGCTTCGGGATTTGCCGCCAATCTGACATTGCGGACCAACGGCAACCGGCAGACCGTTCAGATCAGCTCGAAGGGCGAGATCCGGGGCGTGAACATTACGATGGTCAAGAGCTGACGCAGCACTTCCCGCGACGCGCCGAGAGCCCTCCAAATAAAAACCCCGTTCCGATCAGATCGGAACGGGGTTTTTATTTGGAAGTTTTTTAGGCTGGTTCAGCCCTGTTGCGATTCAACCGGCTTGGCGTGACGGCCGGTTCCGCGAATCCGATCAGACAGGTTGATCAGGAACATTGCGGTCGGGCGCAGGATGAAGAGATCCGCGATCAGGGCCGCGACCATCGCAAACGCGCTGAGCCAGCCGAACAGGCGCAGCGACGGCAGATCGGAAAACACCGTCACCACAAGACCGCAGGCCAGCACGACCGTGGTCAGGATCAGCGCCGGACCGACCAGCACGGTGGCGCGTTCGACCGCCAGCTCCGGACTGACGCCGGGCGTGGTCTCGAGCCGCAACCGATTGAGGAAGTGAATGGTCGCGCTGAGTCCCAAACCAAAGGACACGGTCAGCGCGACGACGCTGGCGAACTGCAATCCCTCGCCCATCAGATAGAGCACCGTCCCCGACAGCACGACCGGGAAAATACCCGGCAGGATGCAGGAGAACATCACCACCACCGAGCGGAAGGCGAGCCCGATGAAGATCGCGACCAGCGCGAATTCGACCGTCAGCCCTCGATTGAGCTTTTCGATCATGCTGGCGCTGTTGCGCGCGGCGATCGCGGAAAGGCCGGTGACGGCAATTTCATAACCCGGATGCTTGGCGCGGACCGCGTTGAGCGCGCCATCGAGCTTCTCGACCACCGGCAGGATCTGGCTGGAATCGAGATCCGGCACCCGCCCCGACACCACGACCGCATCCTGATCGGCCGAGATGAAGCGGCGCACCAGATGTTCCGGGATCAGGCTGACATATTCCTTGAGCGTCGCGACATCGGAGCTGCCGGCCTTTTCGGCCAACCAGCGGCGCAGCGTCTCCAGCGACCAGACGTTGCCGACGCCGGCCGCCTGCTCGACGGTGGCATGAACATCCGCAATCGTCTGCAGGGTTTCCGGCGCGTAGAGCGAGGCACCCTTGGGAAATTCGATCAGAACGTCGATCGGATTGGCGCCGGTCAGCTTGGCATCGAGCCGTCCGCTCGCCGCCACCGCCTGCTGCTTGTCCGGCACCTGATCGGCAAGCCGGTAACGCGGCTGCAGATTGGCGTAAACAATCCCCAGACCGGCGACGAGGATCACCGCGATCAGGCTGAACAGACCGGGGCGGCTGACCATGCGGACCGCGATCCAGTAGCAGAAATTACGCAACGCCTGCACGCCGGCGTCGGCGCCCCGGAATTTGACCGCAAACAGCTTTTCGTTGCGCACCAATAGCACGCCGAAAACCGGCACCAGCGACAGCACCGCGAGCAGCGCGATGATGGTGGCGGCCAGTCCCGCCTCGCCGAATTTCCGAATCAGGTCGGAATCGGAGAATTGCAGCGCGATAAACGAGATGCCCGCGGTGCCGTGGGTGAGCACGCAGGCCGGTCCGACCACGAGCACCGCGTTCTTGAATGCGGTGTATTTGTCCTGCCCGGCGATCAGACGGTCTCGCGCCGCAAAGGTCAGCTGCATCGAATCCGAGAAGCTGATCACCATGATCAGCGGCGTCATCACGTTGAGGAACATGTTGAGATTGAAATTGGCCCATCCGAGGACCCCGAGCGCGAGCAGGATCGCGATCATCGGCGGGAACGCGGCCACCACCATGAACGACCACTTGCGGAAGAAGATGATGGCGATCAGACAGCCGGCCAGGATGCCCAGAATGTTGTAGGTCAGCCCGTCGCGCTCAACCGCGTTGCGGATCTCGAGCTGCATCACGGGAACGCCCGACAATTCGGCGTTGAGGCCACTGCCCTTGAGGTCCTGGGCCATCAGCTTGCGGATATCGCCGACGGTCTTGCCGAGCTTGCTGCTCGCGACCACGTCGGGTTCGAGCGACAGTACGATCAGCGCCAGCGTGCCGTCGTCGGACAACAGCTTGCCGCGGATGATCTCGTTGGATTTGACGGTCTCGATGAACTTGTCGTAGTCGGCGCCCTGCGGCAGTTCGCTCGGGAACAGCGCCGCCGGCAGCTTGCCGGGCGCCGGCGCCTGCCGCGCCGAGAATAGCGAAATCAGGCCGCGGGTGCCGTCGACCAGTTGCAGGTCGGTGACGAGATCGCGCACCTTCTCAAGATTGTCGCGCGACAGCAGCGTCTTGCCTTCGACCACCACCAGCACGTCGAACTCGGTTGCCGGGAAGCGCTTGGTCTCGGCTTCGTACTGCTTGTAATCCTTGGAATTGGACCGGAACAACTGGCTCAGCGAATCGTCGATCTTGATGCGCTGGATGCCGAAGATCGCGCCGATGATCAGCGCGACCAAAATAATACAGGAGACGATCGGCGCCCGGACTGCGATCAGCCCGATTTTCTCCAACCCGAAAGCGATGCTGGTTCCCGTCGGAGGCTGCTCGATCTTGTCCGTATGGACTGCACTTTCGGTATTCTTGTCGAGCATGGCCTATCCGTTCTCACATCAGCTCAATTTATGTAGCTTAAGTTCCCGGGCGCGAATAAGGCCTCAAATAGGCCGTGGACGGATGTCGCTAGCCCTTGAAAACAATACGGAAAATTTGTCGGACGCGGTTTAGCAGGTCTCCATGCCTTCTCGCAAGCGCACCCCGCCGCACAAAATCGGGGTCCGGCGGTGATATGGGTCTCAAATTCCTGATTTATCAGGTTGGCCCGAATTGTATTTATCAGGCGGGCTCGAAATTGCAGCAATGTGCTGCGGCGTTCCGCCGCCGCTTTCATCCTTCAGCGCGACGCCGGTGACTTCGCGGACCAGACCCTCGCGAATCAGCCACGCGATCTTTGTGGCAGCTTCATCGTAGCCAAGTCCGGCAGCATGGATGTTGGAAATACAATTGCGCGCTGCGTCGGTCAGGCCGATTCGGGGCCCGAAGGTCAGATACGCGCCCAGACTATCAGGGGTGGACAGGCCAGGCCGCTCGCCGATCAGCATCAGCAGCATGCGGGCGCGAAGGATAGCGCCGATCTCATCACCGAGCGCAACCCGTGCGCCGGATGCAACCACCGTGCAGTCGATGTCGATGCCATCGGACGCCAACCGGGGAATAAGGCTGCGTATCAAGGCGACCGCATGCGTGTTGACCGCCGATGGCGACAGCCCATCGCCGACCACGATTGCGAGCCGGCACGGCGCGCCATCGCGGTTCGCCAGCAATTGCTGCGAAGCCTCGTCGAGCATTCGGCCCAAATCGGGACGCCGCAGATAGTCCTTGCGGTCGCCGACACGGCTGCGGACATCAGCGGCCTCCAGGCCCAGATCTGCAAGACCCTGCATCAAGCCGGCCACATCAAAAACTGTGTGAACGGCATCGCGGGCGCGCGCATGATCCAGGGTAAAGGCAAGCAATGCCTCGGTCGGCAGGCCGGCGCCGGCCCGGCCAAGCCCGACGCGCGCCGGCGTCAGATGGCGCAAATCCCGCAGCGTTCGTCCCGCGGGGACAGGTGTCATCGCCATGTCGTTATTGCCATGATCGTTGATCACCTTGGCCCGACCACTACTCCGCAGGCACGGAGGCTTCCTGCAGTTTGAGCGAGTAATAGGACGCGTTGGTCTGCCCGCCCGATGCATCGCGGGCAAACATGATCAGATGATGCGCGACCAGGATCGAGGAGATGAGATATTCGATCTCGCCGCGCGCCAGCCGCCGCAGCGCGAACTTCCAGAACTCGAGCTTGTAATTGCCGAGAACACCCACCTTCCAGAAGATGTTGCGCAGCATCGTCAGCCCAAGCTTGATATTTTTCCACGACGCCTGCTGCGGCGACCGCGGTGGCTGAAACCGCTTCGGATAGGTTTCGCGGACCTGATACTCGTAGCGTTCCAGCAGCTTGGCCGGCTGGTAGGCGGCGCCCATGCAGGCGCGCCACGAGTTCACGACATCGTCATAGGGCAAGCGGAAATCGACGTTGGAATCACGGCTCTCGTCCTCGATCAGCCGGTTCTCGCGCTTTAATCGATCCCACAGCGGCGTTTTCGGCAACGCCTGCAGCAGATTGATCGTCAACAGCGGAATTTGCGACGCATCGACGAATTCGAGCAGATGTTGTCCGGTTTCCGGCTTGTCGGTATCGAGGCCGAGGATGATACCGGACACCACCTCCATGCCAAAACTGTTGAGCGTGTGGATCGCTTCCATGATGGGAACCATCATGTTGTGATCCTTGTGCATAGCCTTCAGCGCCACCGGATCCGGCGTCTCGATGCCGCAGAAAATGGTGCAGAAGAACGCTTCGCGCATGCCCGCCAGGATTTCGGGACGCTTGGCGATGTTGAGCGTCGCTTCGCAGGAGAAGCGCAGCACATAGCCGGTCTTCTTCTGCCATTCGATCAGATGCGGCAGCAGCTCGAGCGCGGCCTTGCGGTTGCCGATGAAATTGTCATCGACGAAATAGACCGACCCCATGATGCCGCATTCCAGCAGCTTGTCGAGCTCGGCGGTGATCTGCTGCGGAGTCTTGAGTCGCGGATTGCGGCCATAGAGCCCGGGGATATCGCAGAACTCGCACTGATAGGGACAGCCGCTCGAATACTGAATGCTGCCGAGGAAATATCTCGGGATGTCGGCGAGTTCGTAGGCCGGAATCGGAAACTGGGTCATGTCGAGGCGGTCGGCGGTCTTCAGCACGACCTGCTGCTCGGGACGGGACGGATCACGCGCCAGCCGCGCGATCAGGTCGTTGGTCGCGTCGCCGAGTTCGCCGACATGAAGATAGTCGAACGAGGGATAATAGTCCGGACAGGCGCTGACCGAGGGGCCGCCGATCGCGACCGCCAGATCGTGGGCATGCGCGCGCCGGCAGATATCGTTCATCTGCTGACGCTGGATATGCATGCCGCTCACCAGCACGGCTTCCGCCCACTCGAAATCTTCCGAGGTCGCTTCGCGGATATTCTCGTCGATGAAGCGGACCGGCCAATGCTCAGGCAGATAGGCCGCGATCAGCAGCAGCCCCTGCGGCGGCATGAAGGCCTGGACGCCAGCGGTCAGGGGGTAGGCATACTCGAATGTGCCAAAAGAAGACGTGTAACGGGGGAAGACGCACAGAATGCGCCGCGCGTTCCCTATGCCCTCAGCTCGCATCCAATTTCCTCTGCGACTACAAACGGTAGTCGCCCAATAGTGAAGCACGTTCGAAGCTGGGCTACAAATTCCTCAACATTGTGGCAGCCATGATTCTGGCGGATAGGCCTAACCCGCAAGGCGTGGATTGGTTGCCGCCGCACCGCTCACCGGTGCCACACCTCAGGAGATCAGCCGCGATGCGAAGTCCGGCAGCAGCCCGGTGTTTCCGGCCAGCCGCCCGTTGGCATCGGCAAGGCCGGTCCGAACCAACCATTCGTCGAATTCCGGCGCCCGCTTCAGACCGAACAGGTCGCGGACATAGAGCGCGTCGTGGAACGAGGTGGACTGATAGTTCAGCATGACATCGTCGGCTCCCGGCACTCCCATAATGAAGGTGACCCCGGCGGCGGCGAGCAGCGTCAGCAGGTTGTCCATGTCGTCCTGGTCGGCTTCGGCATGGTTGGTGTAGCAAATGTCGACGCCGAGCGGCAGCCCGAGCAGCTTGCCGCAGAAATGGTCCTCCAGCCCGGCGCGGATGATTTCCTTGCCGTCGTAGAGATATTCCGGCCCGATGAACCCGACCACGCTGTTGACCAGCAGCGGATCGAAGGCGCGCGCCACCGCATAAGCGCGCGCTTCCAGGGTCTGCTGGTCGACGCCGTGATGGGCGTTGGCGGACAGCGCGGAGCCCTGCCCGGTTTCGAAATACATCACGTTGTTGCCGACGGTGCCGCGCCGCAGCGATAATCCGGCCTGATGCGCCTGCCGCAGCAGCGCCAGATCGACGCCAAAACTGCGGTTGGCGGCCTCGGTGCCCGCGATCGACTGGAACACCAGGTCGACAGGGTAACCTTGCTCGATCAATCCGAGCGTGGTCGTGACATGGGTCAGAACGCAGCTCTGGGTCGGAATCTGCAGCCGCGCGATGATATCATCGAGCAGCCGCACCAGGGCGCCGATCACGGCCGGATCGTCGCTGGCCGGATTGATGCCGATACAGGCGTCGCCCGATCCCAGCAGGATGCCATCGAGCACCGAGGCGGTGATGCCCTTGATGTCATCGAAGGGATGGTTGGGCTGCAGCCGGACGCTCATCCGCCCGCGCAGCCCGATGGTGTTGCGAAACCGCGTGGTCACCGCGCATTTTTTCGCGACCTGGATGAGGTCCTGGTTGCGCATCAGCTTTGAGACCGCGGCGGCCATTTCCGGCGTCACCCCGCGCGATATCTTCTGCAGCACGTCACCGGTGGCCGCGTCCGAGAGCAGCCAGTCGCGGAAGGAGCCGACCGTGAGCGAGGAGATCGCCGCAAACGCCGACGCGTCATGGCTGTCGACGATCAACCGGGTGACCTCGTCGTCCTCATAGGCGATGACGGTTTCCTGCAGGAACTGTTTTAAGGGAACGTCGGCCAGCGCGATCCGCGCCGCGATCATCTGCTGGGCGCTGTCGGCGGCGATCCCGGCCAGCCGATCGCCCGAGCGCGGCGGCGTGGCCTTGGCCAGCAAATCCCTGAGATCGCCGAAGACATAGCTCGTGGCATCGATGATGTGGCGATAGACCATGACAACTCCGAAGCCATCATAGCTTCAACGCACGATGGTCAGGCCCGAACAGTATCATCTTCGTTTGACGAAGGTTCGGCCCGCAAATCGAATTTGTTCGGCGCTGCGAAGCGCGACCGTGCATCCGTCATTTAGCCGCGAACGCGTGCAACCGCCTCGCGGGAAGTCGACCTCTCAGATAAACCTCTGATGTTATTAGTGATTTAACTGTCACAAATGGTTCGCAGATTAAGGATTTATCCATGAAGATTCTGCATAATTTTTAGACGGCCGAGCATGCGGTCTCATTGAAGAGACCGTGATGCCCCAACAAACACATTTCCCCATAACCACTTTTCCGTCAGGACCCCCATGTCCAGGCTTTCGCTTGCGGCCAAGCTATATTCCGTTTTCGCATTGTTCGCGGTCCTGATCGCGGCCATTACCGCACTATCCGACTACAATTCCCGCCGGAACGCCGAACTCACGGAAGCCGTCGAGAAAGCCAGCCACGCCGCGCTCAACGTCCAGCACGTCAATTCGCTGGTCTATGCGGTGGTCATGGAGTCCCGCGGTGTCTACATGTCGACGGACGTCGCCACCGTGAAGAAGTACGGCGACGGGCTGCTCAAGTTCAACGACCAGCTTATGTCTGTCGTCAAGAGCTGGGAGTCGCTGGTGCAGGCCGATGATTCCGAACAGTTCGCGATCTTCAAGAAACGCATCGATCAGTTCGTCGACTTCCGCAAGGAATTGGTTCGCCGCGGCATCGAGATCAGCCCGGCCGCGGGACGCGAGTGGGGCGACAACGACGCCAACCGCGAAGTGCGTTCCGCCCTCAACAAGGACCTCGACGCGCTGTCGAAGCTCTATGCCGAACGCAGCAAGCGGCTGTCGCTGCAGACCGACGCCAGCCACCAACTGGCCTTCCTGCTGACCTGCCTCGGCGGGCTTGCGCTCGGCGTGGTCGTGATCGGCGTGCTCATCATCGCCCGCTCGATCGCGCGGCCGCTGTCGATGATCACCGCAACCATCAAGCAGGTCGCAGACGGCGCCGACCATGTCGAGGTTCCCCACACCGAGCGCGCCGACGAGATCGGTGAACTGGCGCGCGCCATCCAGATCTTCAAGGAAGCGATGGATCGCAACCGCAATCTTAATTCGCAGGTGTTGCAGGATTCCGAGGCGCGGCAAGAACGGGCGCGGCATATCGAGCAATCGGTCGAGGCCTTCCGGGAAGCGATGGAAGGCGTGGTGCATGCCGTCACCAACAGCGCGTCGTCGATGCGTCACACCGCACAGTCGATCTCGAAGGTTGCGTCGGACGCGAACGGCCAGGCCGTCGTCGCCGCCGGCGTGACCGAACAGGCCTCCCGCAGCGTCAACGCCGTTGCCGGCGCCGCCGAGGAGCTGTCGGCCTCCGTCGAGGAAATCAGCCGCCAGGTCCGTCAATCCGCCAGCGTGGTCGAGCAGACCGGCTTGCGCACGGACAAGTCGGTGACCGAGATCGAGAGCCTCGCGGCCGCGACCCAGCGCATCGACGGCGTGCTCAATCTGATCCAGACCATCGCGGAACAGACCAATCTGCTGGCCCTCAACGCCACGATCGAAGCGGCCCGGGCCGGCGACGCCGGCCGCGGCTTCGCGGTGGTGGCGCACGAGGTCAAGGCGCTGGCGGAGCAGACCGCCAAGGCGACCACCGAAATCGGCCAGAACGTCAGCATGATCCAGACCTCCACGCGCAGCGCCGTCGACGCGGTGCGCGAGATCGGCAGCGCGGTGCGCGACATCAACGACGTCACCTCGAGCATCGCCAGCGCCGTTGGGCAGCAGGATGCCGCGACTCGCGAGATCTCGGTCAACGCGCAACTGGCCGCCCAGGGCAACGAGACGCTGGTGGTCAATATCGGCTCGCTCAGCGATGCGATCGGCGAGACCACCAAGGCCGCGAGTTCGGTGCTGTCGGCATCCACCGACCTGACATCGACAGCGGAAATCCTGTCGCGCGAGGTCGAACAATTCTTCCGCGCGCTTCGCACCGATCCGCATGAACGCAGCGGCGACCTGGCGCCGCGGTCGCGCGCTGCGGCCGGCTGAGAGGCTGCGATTACGATAGACCCGCCGTAGCAAGCGACGTCCTCTTTCATTCCACCAGGATGACGTCGACCGCCACGCTGAGCTTTTGCTTGCGCGACCCCACGATGATGCCGTCCACCGGCGAGACGTCGGAAAAATCCCGTCCCACCGCCAGCACGATGTGATCGTTCTCGACCAGGATGTCGTTGGTCGGGTCGAACCCGATCCAGCCCATCTCGCCGCACCACAACGAGACCCAGGCATGGGTCGCGTCGGCGCCTTGCAGACGCGGTTTGCCGGGCGGCGGGATGGTGCGCAGATAGCCGCTGACATAGGCCGCCGGCAACCCGAGGCCGCGCAGGCCTGCGATCATCACATGAGCAAAATCCTGGCAGACGCCGTGGCGCTTTTCGAACACTTCGGTGAGCGGCGTCGAGATCACGGTCGCTTTCGAATCGTATTTGAATCCGGTGCGGATGCGGTGCATCAGGTCGACCGCGCCGGCCAGGATGCCGCCTCCTGTGGGAAAGCTCGCGGACGCATATTCGGTGACCGACGGAAGCACCGGCACCAGATGGCTCGGGAAGACGTAACCGACCGGCGACGCCGGCCCGAGGCTGGTCGCGGCAAACGCCGCCTCACGCACGCTCTCCCATGCCGGGCTTGCCGCGTCGCGCGCGGGCGCCTGACGGAACACCGAGACCCGCGATTTGGAATCGACACGCAGTGTGCGATGCGGAGTTTCGATCAGCACGCTTTCGGTATGGGTGCCGAAGAAGTCGCGCCTGACGGTGCGGTTCGCCGGCTGCGGCCGGATATCGACGCTATGCGAAACCAGTTGCTGGCCATCGCCGCTGCGGGGCTCCAGCCGCAGCGAGCATCGCGCAAAGCTGACCGGACTTTCGTAAGCGTACGTCGTGACGTGACGGATGTCGTAGATCACGCGAGGCCCGTCAACTTCTCGGGCCGGCTCGCATTCGGACCATGCGGGAAATAATGCAGACCGATGGCGTCCGCGAGGTTGAGCAGATCCTGCTCCAGCGCAAACAGCGTCTTGGTGTCGAGCGTTGCGGCCTCCGTCGTCGTCAGCGTCGCCTGCAGGCTGACCGCGAGGCGGCGCGGTCGCTCGATCAAGCCGCCTTCCTTCAAGGTCGGCAAGCTTGCGATGTGATCGTTGAGCGCGAACACCTGGAATGCGACCGATCGCGGATTATAGGGATCGAGCACCACGAGGTCGCGCACCGGCGCCAGCAGCGGCCCGACCAGATAGCGCGAGCGATAGGTGATCTGGCAATCCACCAGCGTTAGCAGGATATCGAGATCCTCGTTGCCGGCTTCGTCATAGGCGAACTGACGCGCGAAGCGCAGCGTGTTGATCGCGCGCTCGGCGCGGCGGCCCATTTCAAGGAAACGCCAGCCGGCAGCGCGGTTCATGTTCTCCTGCGCCAGCCCGGCAAAGCTCGCCAGTTCCTGCAGTGTCAGCTCCGCGGCGCTGATAACGCCATCGTCATCTTCGACTTCCTGCGCGAGGCGTTCGGTCATCTCGGTGATGACCTGCCAGGCATCCGGCGACAGCCGCTCGCGCAGCGACGTCGCGGTCCGCTGCGCGGTGCGCACCAGCGACAACGCCGAGCCGAATTTCTCTTCGCTCTGCAACGCTTCGGCTGCGATCCGCGCCGGTTGCGTCCGCGAAGCCTGCGATGTCGCGCCCCAGGCCACCAGCAGCCGCTGAATGCGTTCGACCGAATGCAGCGCGGGCGACGGTCCCTTGCCGGGATCGCGCTGGGCGCCAAGCACCCGGATCAGCCGCAGCGTCGCCTCGGCGCGCTCGAGATAACGGCCCAGCCAGAACAGATTGTCCGCGGCGCGGCTCGGCACCACGCCCGCAACGCGCCGGATCCGAACCGTGTCTCCCGCCGGCAGCAGCGTCGACGGCGGTATGGCCCGGTCGGAAACCACCCAGACGTCCGCGGCGCGGGCGCCATCGCCCATCGACACCGCGCGCGCGTCGGGTTGGTCGGCGATCCGGCAAAACCCGCCGGGCATGATGGTCCAGCCGTTGGGCGTCGCGGCGGCAAACACTCGCAGCACGAAAGGCCGCGGCGTGATCCGGCCATTTTCCCACACCGGCGTGGTCGACAGCCGCACCAGTTCCTGGCCGACGTAGTCGATGCCGCGATCGCCGATTGCGGTCTTCAGCCGCTCGCGCTCGCTCGGCGACAATTCGCTCGGCAGGATCGGTCCGTTGCCCGGAAAACCCGGAACGCTTCGGCCATAGGCGCCTTCGATCGCGACCCGGTCGAGCCGCGACAGCACCTCCTCGCGCGCATCCTTCTGGCCGCACCACCACGTCGCGATGTGCGGCATCTTCAGATCTTCGCCGAAGAAGCGCCGGCTCAGCGCAGGCAGGAAGCCCAGCAGCGCCCGGGATTCCATCACGCCCGAACCCGGCATGTTGGCGACGACGACGCCGTTCTTGCGGATCACATCGATCAGGCCGGGCACGCCGAGCTGCGAGGCGGCGTCGAGCTCCAGCGGATCGAGCGAATTGGAATCGACCCGGCGCAGCAGTACGTCGAGCCGCTTGAGGCCGGCGACGGTGCGAATATGGACGCGGTCGCCGCTGACGGCGAGGTCGTCGCCCTCGACCAGCAGGAAGCCGAGATAACGCGCCAGCGTGGCGTGTTCGAAATAGGTCTCGCTGAATTGGCCCGGCGTCAGCAATCCGATCCGCGGCTCGTCGCGATCGGCGCCGCCGCGCAGGCTGTCGCGGAACGCCTCGAAGAACGGCGCGACGCGCTCGACATTCATCGACTTGTAGAGCGAGGCAAACGCCCGCGACAGCACCAGCCGGTTTTCCAGCGCATAGCCGGCGCCGGATGGTGCTTGCGTGCGATCGCCGAGCACCCACCAGCGTCCATCGGGCCCGCGACCGACGTCGGCGGCGTACAGGTTGAGATAGCGGCCGCCCGGCGGCTTGATGCCGCACACCGCGCGCAGATATTCGGAGCTGCCGGCGATCGCGGCCGCCGGCACCGCGCCCTCAGTCACCAGCCGGCCCTCGCCATAGAGATCGCTCAGAACCAGTTCCAGCAATTGCGCGCGCTGTACGATGCCGGCGGTCAATTGCTGCCACTCGGCGTCGTCGATCAGCAGCGGCAGATGACTGAGCGGCCAAAGCCGGTCCGAGTTTTCGCCGGGCGCACGATAGGTCACGCCGGCCTCGCGCAGATGCCGGTCGGCGGCGCCGAAACGCCGCTCAATATCGGCCGGCGTCAATTCGGCGAACGCGTCAAAAAATCGGGTCCAGACCTCGCGCGGCGTGCCGTCCTCGGTCAGATATTCATCGGGAATCCCCGGCAATCGGGCATAGGCCCGCGTCCATTGCGCCACGCGCCGATTCGCTGGACGGGCCTTGCTGCCCTGGCTGCTGGCCCCTCCGCCTCCTCCAGCGTTTCCTCCAGCGTTTCCTTGGCCGGGGTGTCCCGCCATGCCGACTCTCCTGCCCCAAAACCCTGTTCTCAATGCAGGAGCGGCGTTCTCAAGTCGAGGGTCAAGGGAAATTCCAGGGTGCGTTCTTCGCGCGGCGGATCGACCTTGCCCGGGGTATGGCCATGGTCCTCAAACCGGGCCAGCCGCCGCGCTTCCGCCTCATAGGAATTAACCGGCTTGGTCTCGTAGTTGCGGCCGCCCGGATGCGCCACGTGATAGACGCAGCCCCCGAGCGATCGGCCGTTCCAGCTATCAATTAAATCAAATGTCAGCGGGGCGTGCACCGGGATGGTGGGATGCAGCCCGGACGCCGGCTGCCAGGCCTTGAAGCGCACGGCCGCGACCGCCTCGCCGGATCGGCCGGTTGCCGTCATCGGCAGCCGCCGGCCGTTGCAGGTGACGACGTGGCGTCCCTCGACAAACCCCTCGGCCTTGACCTGCAGCCGCTCCACCGACGAGTCGACATAGCGCACGGTGCCACCGGCCGAACCTTCCTCGCCGAGCACGTGCCACGGTTCAAGCGCCTGACGCACTTCCAGGCTGACGCCGCCATGGTGGACGAGTCCGAATGCGGGAAAGCGAAATTCGAGTTGGGCAGCATACCAATCCGGCGAGAAATCGTAGCCGGACTGCCTGAGTTCGGCGAGCACACCGAGAAAATCCTCCCAGAGGAAATGCGGCAGCATGAAGCGGTCATGCAGCGTGGTGCCCCAGCGCACGAAATGGCCCTGCTGCGGTTCGCGCCATAGTTTGGCGATCAGCGCACGGATCAAGAGTTGCTGCGCCAGCGACATCCGCGGATCGGGCGGCATCTCCAATGCACGGAATTCGACCAACCCGAGCCGGCCAGTGGTGCCGTCGGGCGAATAGAGTTTGTCGATGCAGATTTCGGCGCGGTGGGTGTTACCGGTGATGTCGACCAGGATGTGACGGAACAGCCGGTCGACCAGCCACAGCGGGGCTTTCACGCCCGCCGGCGGCACATGGGCCAGCGCGATCTCCAGTTCATACAGGCCATCGTGACGCGCTTCGTCGATGCGCGGCGCCTGGCTGGTCGGGCCGATGAACATGCCCGAGAACAGATAGGACAGCGACGGATGCCGCTGCCAATACAGCACCAGGCTCTTCAGCAAATCGGGACGGCGCAGGAACGGCGAATCCGCCGGATTGCTGCCGCCGACGACGACGTGATTGCCACCGCCGGTCCCGGTATGGCGGCCATCGACCAGAAAGCGATTGGCGCCGAGCCGGGTTTTAGCGGCGTCTTCGTACAGGCCGAAGGTGATATCGACCGCTTCGCGCCAGCTTTGCGCGGGCTGGATATTGACCTCGATCACGCCAGGGTCCGGCGTCACCTTGATGACTTCGACGCGCGGGTCGAACGGCGGCGGATAGCCTTCGACATGCACCTGCATCTGCATCTCTTCGGCGGTCGCTTCGACGGCGGTGACCAGTTCCAGATAGTCTTCCAGTTTCTCCACCGGCGGCATGAAGGCGCAGAGAACGCCGTCGCGGATCTCGATCGACATCGCGGTGCGGACGCCGCCGGATCCGATCTGCTGTTGCTGCACGGCCTGCTGCGGCGCGGTCTCGCTCGGCGTGGTCGCGTCATACACCGGCAACGCCTCGCGCGGCTCCACCGGATCCTGCTCGACGATGTAGGGATATTCCTCCGCTGGAATATGCGGCAGCGAGGCGATCGGTAACCGCAGGCCGAGCGGCGAATCGCCCGGTGTCAGAAACAGATTGCCGCGGCGCAGTTTCCAGCGTTCGCTTTTCCAGCGCGTGGATGATTTGCCCGCGTCTGCGTTCCAGCGCTGGATCGGCAGCACAAA
Organism: uncultured Alphaproteobacteria bacterium; assembly: GCA_963738105.1. Taxonomy (GTDB): domain Bacteria; phylum Pseudomonadota; class Alphaproteobacteria; order Rhizobiales; family Xanthobacteraceae; genus Bradyrhizobium. The sequence goes on from CAVTWC010000032.1 coordinate 225,853, forward strand.
ACCTTTCGGCGTGTTGAGCCCTTGATCGAATACCCGCGCCATGCGCGAGCGTTCTTCCGGATCGGACAATTTGGAATCACTGGGATCGACGTTGGGCGGAAGCCCAGCTTCCTTTTGCAGCCAATGGCTGGGGTCCTCGAACGCCGGCATGATGAACTCGGAATCGACACCGAGTTTCTTCGCCGCCCCTTCCGCGAAGCGCTCGGCGTCGTTGATCCCAGCGGTGCGCGGACTTTCGATCTTGGCGATCAGGTCCGAATTCTTCCAGATCGGAACGCCATCCTTGCGCCAATAGAGCCCGAACGCCCAGCGCGGCAGGCTCTCGCCGGGATACCATTTACCTTGGCCGTAATGCAGCAGGCCACCGGGCGCGAAGCGTGTGCGCAGGCGGCGGATCAGATCATCGGCGAGGCCGCGTTTGGTCGGGCCGACCGCGGCGATATTCCATTCCGGCGATTCCAGATCGTCGATCGAGACAAAGGTCGGCTCGCCGCCCATGGTGAGGCGCACGTCATGCGCTTTCAGATCGGCATCGACCTGTTCGCCCAACCTGTCGAGCCGCGCCCAGGCCTCATCGGAGAACGGCCGCGTGATCCGCGGCGCCTCGCGGATGCGCTTCACGCTCATGTCGAACGCGAACTCGACATTGGCAAAACCCGCGCTGCCGGAGATCGGCGCGGCGGAACGGTAATGCGGCGTCGCCGCGACCGGGATATGCCCTTCGCCGGTCAGCATCCCCGACGTGACGTCGAAGCCGATCCACCCTGCCCCCGGCAGATAGACTTCGCACCAGGCATGCAGATCGGTGAAATCATTCTCGACCTCGCGCGGCCCTTCGACCGGATCGATGTCGGGACGCAACTGAATGAGATAGCCGGACACAAAACGGGTCGCGAGCCCGAGATGCCGCAGCGCCTGAATCAACAACCACGCCGAGTTGCGGCAGGAGCCCGCGCCCGAGGCAAGCGTCTCTTCCGGCGTCTGGATGCCCGGCTCCATGCGGATGAGGTAACGAATTTTCTTCTGCAGTTGCGCGTTGAGATCGACCAGGAAGTTGACCGTGCTCGGCGCCTCGCGGGGAATGTCCGCGAGATAAGCATCGAGCAGCGGTCCGGATTCAGTCACGGCGAGATAGGGCGCAAGCTCGGTCTTGAGATCGTCGGTGTATTGAAACGGAAAGCTCGCCGCATAAGGTTCGACGAAGAAATCGAACGGATTGACCACGGTCATCTGCGCCGTGAAGTCGACCTCGATCTTGAGTTCGGTGGCCTTTTCCGGAAACACAAAGCGGGCCAGCCAGTTGCCCTGCGGATCCTGCTGCCAGTTCACGAAATGATTTTCGGGCTTCACCTTGAGCGAATAACTCAGGATCGGCGTGCGCGTATGCGGCGCCGGGCGCAAGCGTATGGTTTGCGGACCGAGATCGATCGGACGGTCGTAGGTGTAGTGCGTGACGTGATGTAGTGCGACGAAGATCGACACGGATGGACTACTCCAGCAGCTTTTTTAAGCAGAACACCGGTTCAGGTGAGGATCAAGCATTAACAACGGGCAGCGAGTGCCTATGCGAGCAGCGGAATAGCGAATGTTGTCATTCCGGGATGGTCCGAAGGACCAGACCTCAGATGCGCAATTGCGCATCGGGGAATCTCGAGATTCCGGGTTCGATGCTTCGCATCGCCCCGGAATGACAATCTACATCGGCGCGCCAAGCATCACCGCGCGAATTCGACGTCGCCAAATTGGGGCCGCACCTCTTCAAACATGCCTAGCTTTCCCGCCGCGCGATGCGCCCGAGTTATGCCAGGACTTTCCGCCCAGAGGCGCACGACCCTCAAGAGAGGGCGCGGGGAATGCCGGGTGCCCGATGCACCCGCAGCCTCGTGCGCGCATGGTAGTGGTAAATGCGCACGAGTATTCACAGCGAGTTCACCGGAATCGCCCGGCATTCCCGCACGCAATGGCTTTACGGCTTACTTCGTGATCTCCCCGGCGATCGGCTGTTTTGCCACCGTCGCCTCGCGGATTAAAGGTTTTGTCCGCCCGGTTGAGCCGAACGAGCCTCCGCAAGACTTGACGCCAGCATCGAGGCGTCAGGACCACACGACTTGAAGTCCAGCCGCTTTTTCGACCTGTTGAAAACGTCGGAAGCGCCTAAATATACGGGCTTTTTTCGATTTCTGCTGAAAGAACAAAAGGCCCACCGAAACTCGCTGGGCCCCGATAGGCCCTAGTTTCACAGTAGCTGGCGCGGCCTGCCCGGTCTGCTGTGCCTTCGCTCCCGGCGCGCTGTCCGGCCTTCCCGCAGCCTCGACGCTGACCTTGCGAAGGGCTCCTGATCGCGCTGTCGCCTGACCGTCAGTTCGGACCCACTGTCTTGTGCGGGGCGTCGGGGCTCCATCCGACGATGGCGAGCATCACGAAGAAGCCAAAGACATAGGCCACGGCAACGGGCCATCCGTGGTGGAGCCACCGGCCTACCGACTTTGCCTCTGGATACATGTTGGAAATCGCAACGCCCGCCGACGAGCCGAACCAGACCATCGAGCCGCCGAAACCAACGGTGTAGGCAAGGAAGCCCCAGTCGTAGCCGCCTTGCTTGAGAGCGAGCGCGGTAAGCGGGATATTGTCGAAGACCGACGACAGAAAGCCGAGGCCCAGCGCCGTCTGCCATGAGGCAAGCGGCAATTCCTCAACGGGCATGAACGAGGCGTTGGTGACAAGCGCCAAGAGAAAGATCGTGCCTTTGAACGCATCGGGCATGATCTTCCAGTCAGGCCGCCGCACCGGCGCTGTCGCTAGAACAACGATCCAGACCGCAAGTCCGATGACCGGTACAACGTCCAGCACTGCAGGGAATTTCAGGTTGGCGATAACGTTCGCTGTGATGGCAATGATCAGGATCGCTGCCACGATCCCAACGTAAGTCCATTCGATTTGCAGGCCGCGCGGCTTGTCATTCACCACTGGCGAATGACGGTGCTGCTGGATTGACGCGGGAATTCCGTAAATCAGGAAGCCCGCCGTAGCAGCGACGTACGCTTCTACGACCCGGAGCGGACTGACCCCGTCGATCCACATCATGGTCGTAGTGGTGTCGCCAACTACGCTACCAGAGCCGCCAGCGTTAGACGCAGCAACGATGGCGGCTAAGTAGCCGATGTGAACTTTGCCGTTGAACACATGCCGGGCCATCGTACCGCCTATCAGGGCGGCTGCGATGTTGTCGAGGAAGCTCGATAGCACGAACACAATGGCGAGTAGCGCAAGGCCGCCGCCCCAGCCGTTCGGCAGGAAAGCTGGCATCGCGTCAGGGATGCGACTATTCTCGAAATGACGCGACAGGATGGCAAAACCCATCAGTAGCAGAAACAGGTTAGCGAGGATCACCCACTCATGGTGAAGCTGCAGCAGTAGGCCGGTGAAGCCCTCGCCCTGCCGGAAACCTGTGAAGAGAAGCTTGTAGACCGTAACCGCCACAAGCCCGGCCAACGCCACCTCAAGTGTCTTATGGTGGAACACGGCTACGCCCAACAACGTCAGGCCGAACAAAATGAAATCAACGGGGATGCCGAACAGGAGGGGTGGAGAGGCATTGGGCGCACGCTTTCTGCGTGGCGGCCCGACCATCGCTTGACCTGTCACTGCTGCATACAGCGAACACCCGAAAGTCGTTCTACACACCAACGGTGAGAAGGCAACCGTATTCGACGACTGGGCCGTCGCGGTAATGAGGTGATTATCCGCTCCCGTGTATGCCGCCTGCCGCGTGTCCGTCGTGGTGACGTTGGCGCGATGACGTGATGCCGTCCGCTATCGGTCGCCTGCCCGCGCCGGGACGATAAAAAAGCCGCCACGGGGACGAAGCGGTGACGGCTTCTTTCTCGCTCGTGACCCGCGAAACAAGCCTTTAGCGCCTTACCCCCACGCGATTGACGCCACCATTTAAGTTGCCACCGGCGTTATGACGGACCGCAGCGCGCGCCACCGGACGAGGCCGTAGCACAACGCCAGCCCTTGCGACGCAATGGGCGGGATAACCGACGTATTCGCAGTACACGACCGCCTTGGCTGGGGCTGGATTGAGAGTGAGACCTGCAAGCCCCAACAGGGCGCTGGCAGCAATCCCGGCAACTGTCGCTGACTTGATCGAAAGACGCTTCCTCGGATGCATGGCGGACCTCCCTCTTCGCGCTTGCGTCACTGAAAGATGACGGGAGCCGCCTCAGGTGCGGCTGAACATAGCGTGAGCGCCAAAGGATCGCTTACGTTGACCTAGATCAACGGAGCGCTGGCGCGGCTTGACCGGTGTCCTGTAGCCCTGTGCTCCCGGCGCGCTGTACGGCCTTCTAATGGCTCGACGCTGACGCCTGTTCCTGTGTCGTCGTGGTGCCGGATGGGGGTCGAGGTCGCAATGCCGCGCTGAACGTGACGGCTTGCGATGTCCGCATGGTGTGCGCCAACAGCGGCTATGGGCCCAGACCAGCCCGCTATACCCCCTCCGCCACTAGTGGCTACCCGTAGACCTACCCCGGACCGCCCAGGAGAAATACGCATTTACCTCCGGCCGCAAATGGCGGATGATGAACGCCAAACGTGCAGGAGTGCGCACCGTGAACAAATCACCTGTCGTGAAGCGCTCAATCCTGGTTGGCGGCCACAAGACTAGCGTCAGTCTCGAAGATGCATTCTGGAATGGCATGAAGGAGATTTCCGGTCAGCGCAGCATGACGCTGTCCGAGCTGGTTCGCGAGATCGATACCAATCGCAACCAGGGCAATCTCTCATCTGCGATCCGCCTGTTCGTGCTCGACCACTTCATGAACCGCTCTGCGGGTTTCGACCGGAGGGTCGTCCCCGAACGCGCGGGAGCCTTGTAGCGTCAGAGCGCTCGCCGATGACCACATCAATTCGTAAGCCTCGATCTTGAGCTCCCCGCGTCCGGCGGCATGCGGACGAGACTGGTGTGGGTGCGTGTCGGCAAGTCCTTGAACGACTGCCCGAGCAAGGGCGGACCGTCGAAAGATGGCCGGGCAGCCTGCGCCGCGCGGCCGCCTGTGCGCTGGCGCGGCTTGACCGGTGTCCTAGCTGGCGGCGCGCTGTTGGTGGCGACCGGGTATGTTGGCGTTACTCGGGAGAAGAGCTCATGCGACTAAGTTTTGCGGTGATGACGACTTTACTAGCGATGACAGGGCTCGTTCGTTTGGCGATCGCCGAAGATGTGAGACGACCACCCAGGCTAGACCCGTGGGCCGACGCCAAACAATGCAGCGAAGCCGCCTTGACCAGCTACGCCTTGTCCATCCAGCACCGAACCCGCGGAAAAAATTGCTGAAATGCTTTTCGGAAATGCTCTGACAAATGGAGCGAAGCCGTTGACCCTGTTGGTCAGCAAATGGATGCAAGTCCGGCACACAAAGAGGCGCAGGAAAACTGCATCAGGACGCTAGGCCCATCATCTTGCCCAGTGCCGCTGCCGTCCAGTGTCTATCTAATGAACGCTGCACTGCGGACCTTCCAATATGAGGCTGAGGCCAAGGTCTTCGATATTCGCGCCAAGGCCGCCGGAAAATAGGGTTGGCGAGCATCCATCGTCCCGCAGGTGATGATGCGCGTGGCACGGCGAAGTGGTTTCCGAACCGGAGCCCACTCGGTGACCGTCGAAGGATGGCGGTCCCGTCCGCAATCGGCTCAACGGTCGCCAAGGTACTGCGAAGGGTGCGCCAACGTGCGGGGACCGCGCGACCGCACCTATTGAGCATATTTGTGTCTTTCGTTTTTCGGCTTGCGTAGCGGATCGGTACAAAATTCGAGGGGGGCGATGTAAGCCGATGGCGGACTGGTTGCCGTGATGATCGCGGTGTCGCTGATGCTGCTGGCGTGACGTTGACCGGCAGTGGCGCGGTGCTTTTCGCATCGACGAAGCCCGATGGCCGCACCGAAGCGACGACCAGCACGCGACTTCAGTGACCTTGGGGATCAACCAGCGAACACCAGATCGTCCAGCCGGTCTTTCAGCGTCGGGTCGGTCGCCGCCGATGCCCAAATCAATCCCCAAGTGTGTGAACTGGTTCATACCCGCTCGCACTCTTTCGGCACAGATCATGGGCTAGCGGAGGGCACACGCCATGACCCAATCTGCGAAGCGCATACCCCAGTGGCTGACGATCAACCTGCTGGTGATCGTCGTGTCGCTAGCGATTATCGGCATCCTTATAGCCATCTATGACCCAACAACCCGCGAAGCGAATACCCCAGTGGCTCACGATCGACCTGCTGTTGATCGTCGTGTCGCTAGCGATTATCGGCATCTTTATAGCCATTGATTAAGTCGCCCAATCAGTGCTGCCAGCTTGCTGGCTTTCCCTGCGTCCGGTCGGTCGACGCCGCGTGCGGGCGATGGTCTCCGGCGCGAAAGGCTGGCGATGGCCGCACGATCCGCAGCGCAGCTTGCCCGCGAGATCGGCGGTCGCAGCGGGCGCGGTGCCAGTGTGACCGCCGGGTGCGCTGGCGCGGGGTGGTCCGCTGTCCCTGTAGCTTGGGCGGCTGCGCGCTCCTATCCTTCCCCTGACGTTTGCTCAATGCGGGAGCGCTGCGCATTGAGGGCAGACCCCGTCTGCTGCTTCGCCGAGCTGGCGGTTAATTTCTTTGTGCAGGGCTTCATGCTCCCATGATGTGCCATCGCTTTTAATGACTTTAGCGGCACGAACATAGGCATGGGTTTCCGCAGCGTCATCACCGATGCGGATTGTTACATTGTCATGGAACGGGCAAATCGCTGTCGCGTGCGCGGTCGTCAGCGCATATCGAACGACAGAAGCGAGATCATCAGTCCAGCTGTCGACGGACATAAGAGACTTCGTTCAGCAAGCTCAAGGTCTTTCTTTGCCCACTATTCCCTAATGTTATTGCCCTGCCGTGGTTCCGCGACCCTCGATGCGGAAGGGGCGGCATATATTCGCAGGGTGGTGTCTCGCCTGCTGGAGCGAACGCGATGTCTGAAAAACGGTAGTCGCTCTGGGACCTCATGCCTCTCAGGTGAAATCAGAAGCTGTCTCCGCATTTCGGCGAGGCGGGCACGGCAGTATTCGCGGTAGAGGAGGTCGAATATGGTGGGCATGATCCAGCCCTCGTTGTTCGAGTTGATCTGCACCATCAGCTCCAAGCTATCATTTTTCTTGGGGTCCCAAGATGTGAACTAGATCACAGCCTGTCCCTCTTAAGGTTCCTCCACCACCGAGGCGGCCTTATTGCTTTAGCTCTTCGAGAATGCGGTCGCGGTGCGCAATGTTTTCATCTTGCATGTGGCGAAAGGTTGTAAGCAGGTCCAATGCAATGGTGATGTCGCACCCGTCACGACCTAGGTCGGCGACGAAATGCTCTTGTCTCTCAATGTAACGGATACCGTTAGCGATGTGTCGCTCGGCTTGATCAAGGCGCGCCAGTTGCATCGAGCGGTTCATAAGCCTAGCCCACTGAGGTGGCCTTACGTTGGCGGACGTAGTTCACCACTGAACCAGCCAACAGCGTCGGATTTCATCGGATCATCCAACGCTACGACGATTTGTTCGACGCGATCGCATTTGGCGCAGTCGAACGTGCGAAGTTCAAATCCGATAGGCCCCGACGAGACGCGCGCGAGCTTCATTCGCGCTCGGCATTTTGGGCAGCGGAGTTGCTGAATTGCGGACAGTTGGATTGCGGCTGGGTAATCTGTCATTGCATTCCACCTTGCTTCAGGCGGGAGCACAACACTCTCTGTCACCGATGAAAGCCGATGGCAGTCGGTGATTTCAATACCATGCGCCGTGAATGTCGGAAAAGCGACTAAATTCCGTAGAGCGATCGAAGTTACTATTTCAGCTTTCAAAAGAATGGTCTGTCCGGTGACTGACATACTGGATGATGCCCCGACGCGGTTTTTTGTCACAATCGCCTTGCGGCTGTCGTCGGCCAACTCGAACAGGCCGCCAACTGAGACGGTCCCCGGCCTAGTTCGCTTTTGAGCCAGCCCGCTTTGTTCTCGGTTTCATTGGCCTCTGCCAGCGCCTTGTAGGCCAGTTCGCACTTAGGACATTCAAGCGTGCGCAAATCTGGACCAGCAAAGCTGCGCTCGACACCGACCAGCATCATGCGAATTTCGCACTTGGGGCAGCGAGATCGCTCGATCATGCGAGGGGAATGACATTCCGGCATGTGATGCACTCCCCATGGGTCAGGCGGGAGCGCAACACTCTCAGTCACCGATAACAGCCGAAGGCGGGGCGGTGATGGTAATATCCCACACCGGCAATACGTCCGGAAGTCGACGTAAAAGTGTAATCTTGGACACGATTGCCGCGCCATGGCTTTTTGGCCACTTCCCGGCACTTTGCTCTGTGCCCCAAAGGACCCGAACCCTCCCGTCCCAAAGGCGGTTGCGTCGAGCTTCTTTGTGTCGTCGCGCACCGCAAGCGCCAGCTTCAACGAGTAGGCGAGAACGGAACGGGCTTGCTCGATGCGACGATCCGAAACACCCGCATTTTCTGCGGCAGTTTACTCCCAGCCGCCGCCCTTCCTTACGCTGCGGCAATATCACCCCGGCGCGGTCGAAATGACGCATGGGACCAACACCCACGACCTGATTTGATTGTGCAGGCCACGGCGTCCGCGTTGGTCCGTGGTCCGGCGCGACCCTGTCTACTCCAGCCCCCTGCCCAGAGACGGGGCCGCGTCTCGCCGATGCGTTATTTCGCCCGCGCCGGGGATTGGATGCCCCCGGCCATGGTGGCGCGCTGTAGGGGCAGTCGCGTCACATTGCCTGCGCATCAAGCTGTATGTCGATGAGAACCCTTGAAGAAGGGATCAAGCTTCACAGGTTCGCCGGTATCTTTCCAGAACAATTTTTGACCGAGGCTGGCCGCCACCGCGAGGCGGTGGTGGCCACCGATCAGCGTATGGTCATCCGTTGCTTTGGCGATGATCTCACCGTCTTCGTCCACGATGTTTTTCATGCGCCATTTTTGACGGCAGTCGGGCGGCAGCAGCATTGATCCAGATCATGTGCGGCGACCCGTCACACCCCGCGACCGCCCCGCTGTCAACGTGTCCGCGCGGTCGGCCGCCGCCCTCGATAGTGCGGCTTAGAGCTTAGTATGGATACAAAAAGAAAGGCCGCCTGCGTTGCCACAAGCGGCCCAAGTCTAGGGAGGAAACGCCCAAGGAGGGCAGCAATAGCGCGGGGAGGCTACCGCATAGCGTACCTAAGACGATCGCGATCAGCGGCTCAATTGAACATAGGGGTCACGGCACGATACGAAGGTTTATGGCGCTTGCCCTTAAAGCCGACCACTTTCTCGCACCATACTAGGCAGCGCGTTTCAGCAGCGGATGCGCATCGAGCGGATCATCGATATCGACCAGATAGGTCAACAGCGCACCGGACGCCTCGTGCCGGTAGCGGCGACGTTCGTGACGGGTGCTCATGTCACCACCTCCCGATCGCGTTGCTGATGCGATCATGTCTGATCGTGGTAGTCTGGTCCAGCACTGGACTGGTTCCCGACCTTCCAGTGCGGCGGCATCGTCGGCCTGCTGGCTCCAAGGGCAGGTCGGCGGTGTCGGCTTTCAGCACATTTGGATTTTCACTTTTCGGCTTGCGTAGTCGCAAAACCGGGGCGCTGATGATGCTCGATAAACTGGCCCAAAAGCCAATCGCAATTGAGACGTGGCCCATCGATCGGCCCCGGCCTTACGAGCGCAACGCGCGGACGCACTCACCCGAGCAGATCGAGCAGCTTCGGAATTCGTTTCGAACTTACGGTCAGGTCTGGCCGATCCTTGTTCGCGAGGATGGCACCGTCATTTCCGGCCACGGTCGGATCGAAGCGGCGAAGGCCGAGGGGTTTGAAACGCTGCAGGTGATCGTCGCGCGCGGCTGGACGCCCGAGCAATGCCGCTCGTTCGCGCTGCTCGACAACCGGGTGCCGCTCAATGCGGGCTGGGACGACGAGATGCTGCGGATCGAGATCGCCGATCTCACCGGGCTGGGCATTGATGTCGGCGCGCTCGGCTTTGCGACCAGCGAATTGGATTTGCTGCTCGGGCCGATCGTCGGGGAAGTCGATCCTGACGAAGTGCCGCCGCTGCCAGCCGAGGCGGTCACGATCGCGGGCGATCAATGGGTGCTCGGTGGACACCGATTGCTGTGCGGCGACGCGACCTCGGCGGCAGATGTTCTGACGGCTTTGGGTGGCGAGAAGCCTCATCTGATGGTGACCGATCCGCCGTATGGGGTTGAGTACGATCCCGAGTGGCGGTCGAACGCAAATCGGTGGGCCGGATCGACCGTCAAGCTGGGCGCGAAGGCGTTCGGCAAGGTGTCGAACGATGACAACGCAAGCTGGGCTCCGGCGTGGAAGCTGTTTCCCGGCGATGTCGCCTATGTTTGGCACGGCGGGCTGCGTTGCATCGATCAGGCGGAAAGTCTTGAGCAGGTAGATTTCGTGATCCGCAGCCAGATCGTCTGGAACAAGGGTCGGCTGGTGATCGGGCGCGGCGACTATCATTGGCAGCATGAGTGCTGCTGGTATGCCGTCCGCAAAGGCAAGCGCGGGCATTGGAACGATAGCCGCACCGAAAGCACGGTGTGGGACATCCCGAAGCCGATGGCGTCTGAGACAGGGCACTCGACGCAGAAGCCCATCGATTGCATGCGTCGCCCGATGGAAACCAACTCGAGCCGCGGTGACGCGGTTTATGAGCCGTTCAGCGGCAGCGGCACCTCGATCATTGCTGCGGAAATGATCGGGCGGCGCTGCTTGGCGTTGGAGATTGATCCGGCCCACGTCGATGTCGCGGTGCTGCGCTGGCAGACCTTCACCGGGCAGACCGCGACGCTCGCGGCTACTGGCCAAACCTTCGAGCAGGTAAAAGCGCAGCGAGCGCGCGACGCCGCGTGAGGCGCGTTATTTTGGAAAGCCCCTACGCCGCGCCAACACTCATCGGGCGCTGGCTTAACCGGTGTTATGCGCGGCGCTGTTTGCGGGACTCGCTTGCGCGTGGCGAGGCCCCTATCGCATCGCATCTGCTCTATACGCAGGTGCTCGATGACCGGGACCCGGCTGAGCGCTCCCTCGGTATCGCGGCGGGATTGGCGTGGCGAACGGTCGCCGAGGCGTCGGTGGTTTATGTTGACCGAGGCGTCAGCGGTGGAATGCAGCTCGGGATCGACGCGGCGATGGCCGCTGGATTGCCGGTCGAACGTCGGGCGCTACCGGCGCAGGGCTCGCGCCATGACGCCCTCCGCGCTCACAGCTATGGTGCCAGCATGTTGCGGCCATGCACCTCGCTGAACTTCCTATCTTGCAACATGATTCCGAGCATCGATGCTGTCCCTCTTATCGGACGACTTCGTTCCCGCCGCGACAATTTTCCGGCAGGCGTCGCTAAGCTCTGCGTGCCTCTCTCGGAGGCAAGCCGCAACCTCGTCCGCATCGGGAATATGTTCGCTGCAGAGTTTGAACGCGTCGGGAGTGCAGGCTTGCCGCGCTTCCGGTGTTCCCTGTGCGATGGACGCAGCAGGCGAGGCTATCACGGACACCAAAGCCGCCAGTAAGCACCATGGCTTGAGCGGCTCCAGCGGACCTCGCATCGGTATGTCTTGGCTTTTCGCTGTCATTGGAGGGTTCCTGTCATTTGCATTGAACGCCATCTCGATGACTTGCGCGGATGCGGTGTCGTCGTATTGTACCAAAGCGCCCCCGCTTGTAGCTTCTATGCAAAGAGTTGGTTGCGGCGTTGGCGTAGGCGATCGCCATCTGCGCACAGCGAACCCATGTTGCCGCGACCCTGCGTCGAAACACGCCACCTCTCGTTGAAGTTCGCGCAGGAACCTTGCCCTACCTGGGACGTTGGAAAGCAATGCAATAACTCAGGAGGAAACACTCATGAGAACTCTGTTACTGGCTGGTGTGCTGGCGGTTGCTGGGTTCGCTATCGCCACGCCGATCTCCATTGCACCCGCGTCAGCTCAAGTTGCCGTTGATACTCCGCTCGGCGGCGTAAGAGTGGGCCCGCAGCCCCGTTACGACCGAGACTATGATCGACCCGCTTATCGCGCCTACGGATATGATCGCGGATATCGGGGATGCCGCAACGTCACGATCGAGCGCGACGACGGTTCGGTCCGCAGGGTCCGCCGTTGCGACTAGCAGTACCGTCGCCGCTCGCATCTCGCGCCATCTGCGTTTGGAACCGGAACATTTTCTAGCCTGAATGATTTACTCGCGGGGCTTCGCAAGATGCGAGGCATTCATGGACCCTCTCCCGGCGAACGACGTGTTCCTTACAGTCGCGATCATGAGCGTCACTTTCCTGACCGAGGTCGGGCTTTTCCTTTTGATTGGAATGCTTTGAAGGAGCGCGCGATCTGGGCAACACGCAGCCCCTGCGAATGGTCTAGCTCTCGACGAACTTGATTGTTGAGAGCGGCCATCTTCCGTCATGACCTTTGATCGAAATCCGAAGTCCGTGCAATTCATCCAGCCAAACGTTCTCGACCGTGCCAGCCTTTCCGTCGGTAAGCACGACGGCTTTGCCGATCAATTCGGATTGCGCCGCACCGTACTCGTTCAAAATTTTTGACGCACGGCGCTGCTGTCCAACGCGGCTCAACGGCAACGCTTGTCCCGACGCTCAGCCGCTGGAATAATTGATGGTGACTGCTCTTCCAATTCGCCGAGCCGGTCGATTTGCGTTCTAAGGCTCCCCGGGAGTTTCGGCTCTTCTTTCAGGAACGCGCGTAGTCTCTCCCCGATTTCTCGAACGATTGCTCGGCTGTGTTTGGGGTCTATGTCAATGCGGTTGCGCATAACGAAGCCTCGTTCGGGTAAGAAAGCGCCAGCATTGGCACGCCACCCCCCCGGCAGCTCTCCCGCTTGCGAGCACGGCTGGCAATTCTGAACGGAACCGGAGACCGCCGCATTTGGCTATCTGCGCGAGCGCTTGGTTGGAGCAGCGGGCCGAAACGGGCCTTTGGCTATCCCGCGACATGCGCCGTCGTTAACAGCGAGCGACGGTCTCGCACTCTAAAGTCGCGGCTCGGATTTTCGTTCCCGATCTATTGGTGGCTCGGCGGAGATGTTTCAAAACAGACACCCCGCGGTCACCCGGAGATTTCCGCTTTGGCGGGCAAAGCCGACATGGCGGATTTATGAGTACACGCCCTAGCACTACTTTGGCAGATTGTTGATTTTGTCGCGTTTTTTAGGATTCCCGAATCAATTTTTCAATGATTCATGGGTGGTCGGCTCTTGGAGGGCTGACCATGCCGGGATGGGAAGACGAACTCGAACGCTGGCTGATGCCGTTCTTGAACCGGCTGGGTCATAAGACCCGGCAGCGGATGTGTCCTCTGTATGTTGCGGGATTGATCGGTCCTGGCGATCGCAAGAGCGTTCAGCCGATGGCGGAACGCCTTGCCACGAGCAACTACGACCAGTTGCACCATTTCATTGCGGACGGTGTCTGGGACGCGACGCCGCTGGAGGCAGAGCTGCTCAACCAGGCGGACCGACTGGTCGGCGGCAGGGATGCGGTGCTGGTTATTGATGACACCTCACTGCCGAAGAAGGGTGAGCGCTCGGTCGGTGTTGCGGCTCAATACGCGTCGGCTCTCGGTAAAACGGCAAATTGCCAAACGCTGGTGTCTTTAACGCTTGCGCGCGGCGAAGTGCCAGTGATGGTCGCGTTACGTCTCTTTCTGCCTGACAGTTGGACAAGCGACATGTCTCGTTTGAAGCGCGCTCGCGTGCCAGTCGAACACCGAGCGCCACGGTCCAAGCCGGAGATTGCTTTGGCCGAGATTGACCGCGCGATGGCAGCCAACGTGCGCTTTGGATGTGTGCTGGCGGATGCAGGATACGGCCTCAGCGCACCGTTTCGACAAGGGCTAACAGAGCGCGGGCTGGCCTGGGCTGTCGGTATCCCTCGGCACCTGAAAGTGTATCCGGTCGATGTGAAGCTCATTTGGCCGATTACCAAAATCCGCGGGAAACCACGAAAGCACCACGTGCCCGATATCTTATCGATTGCGGCAGAACAAATGCTGGCCAGCGCTAAATGGAAAACCGTGAGTTGGCGTAGCGGGACGAAAGGTCGGCTGAAAGCCCGATTTGCTGCTCTCCGTGTCCGGACCGCCGACGGCCCTCCGCAGCGGATATGGGATAAGGGTCAGCAGCATCTCCCAGGCGACGAAGCCTGGCTCATTGGCGAGCAACGTGCCTCCGGGGAGAAGAAATACTATCTCGCCAATCTTCCAGCGGCGACGGATCTGCGCACGCTGGCCGCAACCATCAAGGCACGGTGGATTTGTGAGCAGGCGCATCAGCAGTTGAAGGAGGAGCTTGGACTTGATCACTTCGAAGGGCGATCATGGCAAGGTCTTCATCGCCACGCCCTGATGACAATGATTGCCTACGCCTTCCTGCAACATCGTCGCCTCGCATACGCGGGGCGGAAAAAAAAGAATCAACGGGCCTCCGCCTCAACCAACCATGCCCGCCGTACGTCACGCCATCGTCGATCTCATCCTTCGGCCGCCGTCTCAGCAGTGCCCATATTGCCGAAAGCAAAGCCTTGAAAAACAGTGGCGCAAACACATTCTGCCAAAGTAGTGCTAGCACTACTTTGGCAGATTGTTGATTTTGTCGCGTTTTTTAGGATTCCCGAATCAATTTTTCAATGATTTATGGGTGGTCGGCTCTTGGAGGGCTGACCATGCCGGGATGGGAAGACGAACTCGAACGCTGGCTGATGCCGTTCTTGAACCGACTGGGTCATAAGACCCGGCAGCGGATGTGTCCTCTGTATGTTGCGGGATTGATCGGTCCTGGCGATCGCAAGAGCGTTCAGCCGATGGCGGAACGCCTTGCCACGAGCAACTATGACCAGTTGCACCATTTCATTGCGGACGGTGTCTGGGACGCGACGCCGCTGGAGGCAGAGCTGCTCAACCAGGCGGACCGACTGGTCGGCGGCAGGGATGCGGTGCTGGTTATTGATGACACCTCACTGCCGAAGAAGGGTGAGCGCTCGGTCGGTGTTGCGGCTCAATACGCGTCGGCTCTCGGTAAAACGGCAAATTGCCAAACGCTGGTGTCTTTAACGCTTGCGCGCGGCGAAGTGCCCGTGATGGTCGCGTTACGTCTCTTTCTGCCTGACAGTTGGACAAGCGACATGTCTCGTTTGAAGCGCGCTCGCGTGCCAGTCGAACACCGAGCGCCACGATCCAAGCCGGAGATTGCTTTGGCCGAGATTGACCGCGCGATGGCAGCCAACATGCGCTTTGGATGTGTGCTGGCGGATGCAGGATACGGCCTCAGCGCACCGTTTCGACAAGGGCTAACAGAGCGCGGGCTGGCCTGGGCTGTCGGTATCCCTCGGCACCTGAAAGTGTATCCGGTCGATGTGAAGCTCATTTGGCCGATTACCAAAATCCGCGGGAAACCACGAAAGCACCACGTGCCCGATATCTTATCGATTGCGGCAGAACAAATGCTGGCCAGCGCTAAATGGAAAACCGTGAGTTGGCGTAGCGGGACGAAAGGTCGGCTCAAAGCCCGATTTGCTGCTCTCCGTGTCCGGACCGCCGACGGCCCTCCGCAGCGGATATGGGATAAAGGTCAGCAGCATCTCCCAGGCGACGAAGCCTGGCTCATTGGCGAGCAACGTGCCTCCGGGGAGAAAAAATACTATCTCGCCAATCTTCCAGCGGCGACGGATCTGCGCACGCTGGCCGCCACCATCAAGGCACGGTGGATTTGTGAGCAGGCGCATCAACAGTTGAAGGAGGAGCTTGGACTTGATCACTTCGAAGGGCGATCATGGCAAGGTCTTCATCGCCACGCCCTGATGACAATGATCGCATACGCCTTCCTGCAACATCGTCGCCTCGCATACGCGGGGCGGAAAAAAAGAATCAACGGACCTCCGCCTCAACCAACCATGCCCGCCGTACGTCACGCCATCGTCGATCTCATCCTTCGACCGCCGTCTCAGCAGTGCCCATATTGCCGAAAGCAAATCCTTGAAAAACAGTGGCGCAAACACATTCTGCCAAAGTAGTGCTAGACTAGTTTCACGTCGCCCGTTCCCTTATTGGACTTGCTGCCTCGCGCTGTCGAGTGCTGATCCGGCGGCTATTCTCTGCGTTTCAGGAAAACGTGGCACCGCGGCAGGTGCACAGTTCAAATCGGATCGCAAAGAGACGCATTGGGGCAAGCGGAAGCTGAAGCGAGACGATGAAAGAGGCCCGCCAATTGGGGGAACTTCACCGCACAAGAAAAAGCGCGAACCCGGACGCGATCAGCAACAGACTGGTCGCCGAGTAGATTACTGGCACAAATGGGTTTGGGCGATTGTTCATGTCTGGCAAACGATAAGCGTTGTGTTCGGTTCCCGACATAATCAAATTAATCCACTGCGATCTTGGACGACCAGGATCTCGGTCTCTTCGCGTAATAACTTGCCTTACGTGATGTCCGTGCGACGCAAACTCCCATGAGTGAGTCAGGCTCCTCATCCGCGCAAGATGGTCGGTCGACCAGACCTCAATCGTTTGGTGGCGATCCAAATAATGCCGGGCTTCTTGCTCAGCCGCTTCAGCATCGCTCGCCGCCAGGTCGTATTTCCGCTGGCGTGCCGGACATATCGACGGCGAATGCGATGAACTTGGCCATGGGCGACTGTCCTGCACCAGGCGGCATTCTGGAACGGCAGTGCCGGGGGTGAATATCCTGTGAGGGCTGAACTGAGGCCGCCTTAATTTAAGGAGCGGCGGAGTTTCTTGATAATCTCGCGCATATCTGCCGCGTACTCCTCGATGATTTGGCGCGCCTCCTCTAGCCGCGTAGGCTTGGACGGCGGCTGATTTTTGCCAAGGGGCGGCTCTTTGGGCGGCTTCATAAGCCAAATGCTCGGCGGCGAGCAAACGGGACATTGACCTAAGTCAAGAAATCATTGTCGCCACAACAACAATTGAGCCCCGCCGACCGCGGCCGCTTTACTTCGAGGTCTCTTCCCGTATTTGATCGCAGCTTCTCGCATCAAGCTGTTGCTGGTTTTGTTTTGCCGTTCGGCAGTTGAACGGGTCCGCTTCCAGCCGGTGGGGTTGGAGGTTTAGACAACGGTATATTGGACGCCTCTGTATGCACGCCACTAGATGTTTGCAGCTAGCCATAGCGGCCCCCACCATCCGTGCGTCAAAACGTTTCATTGGCCTTTGGTACAAGTGACCGAAGGGACATATATTGAGACGATTGAGCTCCTTATTCCGCGCAATTAAAAGTTTATTCCTTTTGATAGTCTGGAATTTTGCCCATGCTTGTACGTACCACCGCAAACCGGGCGCCTCATCCCAATTCGCTTGGGGACCTTGGCATAACGAGTGGATCGAACCCAATCGTCAGCTTGAACGAATTCACCTACAAGAAAGGAACCGAGATTTACGGCGAGAAGGGGCCAGCCGAGTACGTTTATCAGGTCCAAATCGGCGCAGTTCGAAGCTACAAACTACTCACGGATGGTCGCCGCCAGATCGGCGCGTTTCACTTGGTCGGCGATATTTTTGGGCTGGAGAACGGCAATGCGCATCGATTTACCGCCGAAGCGGTCGTAAAGACTACTGTCCGTCTAATCAAGCGGCAAAGCCTTGAGGCGGTGGCCGAAAGTGACGCGGTAGTCACGCGAAATCTACTCAGTATGACCACCAGCAATCTGGAACACGCAGAAAATCACATGCTGCTGCTGGGCCGCAAAACTTCGATGGAGAAGGTCGCCGCGTTTTTGCTTGAAATGGACGCGCGGCTAACCGCTACCGGGATCATGGCACTCCCAATGTCCCGTCGGGACATTGCCGATTATCTTGGCCTGACGCTTGAAACCGTATCTCGTGCACTATCGCGGTTGCAACGAGCGGGCATACTCGGCTTCCTCGACAACAGCCAGCGCGCAATCGTACTCCAGGATCGCCTACGGCTCGCGGGCTTTGATTTGCCATCATAGACATGTGGAAACAAGCTCGCACCATAATAGGGCCGCTTAACCTCAGGCCGCCGATCATGGATGGTTCCTTGAGCCGAGGCTGCTCGGACTTGGCCTGATCAGCCAGAAAACCAAGCTCGCGAAGCAATCCGCTACGCACTGTCACGACGAGAAGGGCTAGCCCTCTTCGTTGGTGACGGCGAAGAACTACTAAAGGCCCCGCTGCCGTTAGCGTTGCCGTTTGTGGCTTCAATGCGCTTTTGCGCTTCTCGCGCAGTCTGGGTGGCATCCTCCACAGCGCCTTGTGCTATATGCATGAGGCGCTGCGTTTCCGTGGCAACTTTCGACTTTTGCAACAGTATCAGGGGACAGTCGGACGACGTTGAATCGGTCGAAAATGACCCACATGTATGGTCCGGCCGTGCGTCGCAAGAGGATTTCGTCGAATTGGCGGTGAGCGGTCTTGCATCAATGTATCCGGCCTCCGATTGGAGCCTGTCGTGCTCCGGGCCATCATGGATATCAGCGCGTGTGCGACCTCATTAACGGACAGGCCTCAACCGGCCATCTGGGTCACCAGTGTTCGCACGCGCTCGGAAGACCGAACCTCCATCTCGTCTCATCCTCTCGCAGACCTCGGCTGGAAACTTTGATAGGGTTACCTCATCGCTTGCTCCTCCTATCGCGCAGTTCCTTTGTTCGAGCCAAGGGCCGTTCCCTCGTCCCGGCCCGCACAACGTCGATCGCGTCGCGCGAAGGGGCGGTCAAGGCCGGCCGTCGCGCTGAGCTTGCGGCTGGCTCCGGCGTTGCCAGGCTGCGCCTTGACCGCGCCGAGCACGGCGCGAGGATCAAGCGGGTCGGACGGTTGCATCGTCGGTCCTCGTCAGCTCGAAGGCGCGTCCTTTGGCCAGCACGGCCCAGGCGATGCGGGCAAGCTTGTTGGCGAGCGCGATCGCCAGCACGTTGTGGTGCAACCGCCTCTTGGCGGATTCGATCCAGGATTTGAGCCCGTAACGTTCCCAGTTCTTGATCCTGACCAGCATAACCCATGCCGCCTGCACAAACAGAACGCGCAGGTAGCGATTGCCGCGCCTCGAGATTTTGCCGAGGATCGTGCGGTCTCCCGTCGAGATCTGCTTGGGCACCAGTCCGAGCCAGGCGCCGAAGTCGCGGCCTTTGGAGAATACGTCTCCAGTGCCGATCGCAGCCACCATGGCGCTCGAAATGATCGGCCCGATGCCAGGCACCGTCATCAGGCGCGAACATGCCTGATCTTGACGGGCCAGCGCTTCGATCTCGCCGGATAGGACATCGATGCGCTGATCCAGCCGGCGCCAGTCGCCTGCCAACTCCTCGATGACACGCAACATGCGGGGCGACAGGGCATCGGTGCGCGTCGCAAGGATGGTGGGCAGTTCCGTGCGCAGGAAGCCGATACCCTGGCGCACGGCGATCCCGCGTTCCAGCATGAAGGCGCGGATCTGGTTGATGATGCCGGTGCGTTGCGACACCAGCCGCTCGCGCACCCGATGCAGCGCCTGCAGATCCAGTTGCTCCGCGGTCTTGGTCGCCACGAACTTCATCGTCGGGCGCTGCACGGCTTCGGCAATCGCTTCGGCATCATTGAAGTCGTTCTTCTGTCCCTTGCTATAGGGGCGGACATATTTGGCCGGCATCAGCCTGGCATCGTGACCCAGCGATGCGAGTTTGCGGCTCAGGTGATGTGCGCCGACGCAGGCTTCCATGCCGATCAGGCAAGGAGGTATATTGGCGAGCCGCGCCTCCACTTGGCCACGCGACCACTTTTGCCGCAGTACGATGGCGCCGCGCGCATCGTGGCCCACGGCGTGGAACGAGTTCTTGCCGATATCGATGCCGATCACGGCGATCGCAGTATTGGGTGTCTGAGACATGGCGTGCTCCTTGTCTGTGGCGCCCCTTGCCAGCTTCGCTTGCTGGCGGGGCAGGAGCACGGCCGGACAATCCCATTAACGGACATCCAGGACGAAACCGGGCCGTCGGACATTTCTCGTGCTAGACTGGGTAAATCACGGGAGCGGCGTACCGAAGGGCGCACATGCGACGGCGCGAATTCCTCACCCTTGGATGCGCGGCGGTCGCCTGGCCGTGTGATACGAGTGCGCAGCAGCCGCGCGTTCCGATCATTGGAGCTCTATCCGTCGGTTTACCCGACGACACGAACCCCGATATTGCAGCAGCATTCTCTGTGGGGCTCGCCGAGATGGGTTACATCGATGGAAATAACGTGAAGGTAGAGCGCCGGTGGGCAGGAGGAGAAATCACACTCGTCACCGCCGTTCTTCTAATACAGGCCGGGCTTATCATTATCTGCTGCATGAGCATCGTCGGCGTCAACTAGCCGAAGTGCAATCGCGACAGCGTATGGCCGAGCTTGCGCACGTCAACCCTTCTCGACCGCTGGTGAGCTGACCGCATCAATAGCTCACGAAATCAACCAACCGCTGGGTTCTATTCTGACCAATGCCGAAACCGCACAGGCGATCTTGAAATCTCCGAGTCCTGATATTGTGGAACTAAATGAGATCGTGGACGATATTGTGAAGGATGACCGACGCGCCAGCGAAGTCATCCGGAGGATGCGCAGTTTGTTGAAGAAGGCACCCTTTGAACTGAAAAACCTGGACCTCAACGACGTTGCGCGAGAGACCGCTGAATTTCTCTCTTCTCTTGCAATTGGACGAAAAGTCGAACTGCTCAGCGTGATCACGCCGGATGCGCTCCCGATCCTCGGCGACCGCATCCAACTTCAACAAGTCATTCTGAACCTTGTCGTGAACGGGATCGACGCGATGAGGGATACGCCGAGCGAAACTCGTGTCATCAGCATCCGGACTTCGCGCGTTGAAGAGCTTGCCGAGCTATCCGTGTCGGATCGCGGACCGGGCATTTCCGAAGACAAATTGAAAGAGGTCTTCGAGCCGTTCTACACCGGCAAGGCGGAAGGCATGGGCATGGGGCTGTCCATCGCACGAACCATTCTCGAGGCTCACCATGGGCTGATATCCGCAAAAAATCGGGATCACGGCGGAGCCACGTTTAAGATCAGGCTTCCTCTCCGTCATAGCGAGACTGGACGCGCGGGACCAATCGTAGGTAGGTCTCCGTGCCACTTCCAAGCATTGGCGGGAGCGCAACACTTTCGGTCACCGAAGCTGTCAAGGTCCGCGCTGCGATGGGGTGAGCTTGCATTCAATGTGAGATACCCAATATCATATTTACGGAGCCATCGGAGCTTGCCAGACGGCCGACCTCCTACGGCGCTCAGCTCGTTCTCAGCTTCGAGGCGGTTGCAGCTCTTGGGCGCTTCGCGAGATTCGGGTCATTCCTTCCGGCCATGCGCTTCACCTTCTTCACGTCTGATCGCGCGTGCTTGGAGCCGCGGTTGTGCGCCGCATATTCCTTGCCATCAACCGGTGCGACATGCGGCGGATCCGTGCCGAGATATGGGCGCCCAATTCCGAACTCCTTCCCATGCGCATCAACCCACTTCCAGAGCTTTTCGGAGGAAGCCCATCGCTGGTCGCGAGTTCCGCCCTCGACACTCACAATATCGGCCGCAAGCCCGTGCCCATAGCCACCGCGCAAGCTCCCGCCATGATAAGACCTGTTGCTCGCCGCCTTGAGTCCGCTTGCGATCGATTGGCGGTAGTCATCACGGAATGCGCTGGTGATGCCGGGGGAAAGGCCCGCCGCCTCCGCCGCGTGAAGCGTATGAAACAGTTTTAGCTTGAAGCTCCGATCCATGCCTCCGATCACGTAGTCCATCATCGACATGCCAACTCGTTCCGCCGCTTTCGGATCCTTCCACTCAAAATCTTCATCGACAAGCTTGGTGAAGGTTCTGGCGACAGTCACCATCTTGCCCTTCCGCTTGACGGCGACCTTCCTCCGTTCAAGCTCCTTGATGCTGTCCTCCTTGGGCGTCCGTTGATAAAGCGTCCACAAATATCGATTGACGCAGATGTCCACGACCAGGCACTCGTCGACGATTTCGATGGAGCTCACGGCCTTGCCGGCGTCGCCAGGTTCGAGATCCGACGGATCCGCCGTTGCGACTTGCACAGGCGCTGGTTCGGTTGGCGGCACATCCGACGCATTGGTCGAGACCGTTTCGACCACCGGCTCCCGCTTATTCAGAGCGATTGATGCGTCGGCGACTGCTCCCGCAGGCGATAGCGGGGCCATCGCTATATCGGCTTGACCGAGATCGTCATTGAGCATCGGGCTTGGCTGCGGTGTCTCGGCGAGTTCCTGTTCGGTGGCGAGAGAGGGAGCGCTGATGTCCTTGCGTGGCGCCACACCGGTGTTCTGGATTCCTACGTGCCCCAAGGCAGCGAGCAAGCCGACAACCCCGGTCGCGAGAATGACCGATCGCAACAATGGCGAAGGCACTGTCGAAAGTCGCCGCGGGTTCATCATTCCAGCCTCACCGGAACGGGATGGCACAGCCAAGCATGCGAACGACGCTGATTGTTCGGACAAGATAATGGCCGCGCAATAGCGCAAACGGACAGGTCGTGAGCTTTTCCCGGAAGTGTTGCCTGTGTGCAACGGCGGGCCTGCGAACGCCGGCTTGATGGGCTACGATCACTATAAAGGCTGAAACATGGGAACGAGGCGCCATATCGTCGCGATCAAGACGGTGCTTGCCCTTGGCATCCTCCTCGGCCGGCCGCTCGGTTCAATATGTAGAAACTCTGACGCTCGACTTGCGCAAGCTGTGAGACCCAGCGCTCCGCGGGCAATCCCTCTGGAAACCGTCAAAAGACAGTCCTTAACTTCTAGTGGCGATGCCTTTTCGACTTTAGCGATGCCGCCGGCGCCTGGGCGTTGGCATCGAGCGATGTCGATGCCACTGGCGTCTCACCCTTGGCCTCTTCGCGTCCGACTTCGCGGCGCGGCCACGCAAAATCATCGGCGCGGCCGGGGGGCGGCGTCAGCGCTTCACCCTTGAGCAGCGTACGTGCGGCGAGCGCATCAACCGCGGCCGGTCGCGTTCCCGGGCCCCCGAGCAATTGATCGGTGCCGACTGAGGAAGCGACCAACGGCAGGATTGGCCCCGCGAGAGGCCGCGCCGCGGGCTGACCGGGCACGGCATTGGCATCGGGCGTCGCAGGCTCAGTTGGCAGTGTGATGGGCGCCGAACGCGCGGCGAGCAGGCGCTTGATTTCGCGCTCGACATAGTGCGCGAGTTTGCGCGCGCCGGCCCTTGTGAAATACACGCCATCGGAAGAGCGCAGCTGTCGGATCTGACCTTCGAAGTCCGGGCCCTTCTGCACGAAGCGGCCCGCCTCGTCGACAAAGCCGTCCCAGACATCGACATATGTGATGCCGGCCTTGCCGGCCACATCGCGATAGAGCGAATCCAGGAACAGCGTGTCGGCGGTCGCCTTGGAGCCGTACACCACTGGCAGACCGACCCATAGCACCGGCACACCCTTGGACTTAAGCACGCCGATCATCTCTTCGATCTTTTGTTTGTAGAGTTCGACCCAGCGTTCCTCGCGAAACTGATAGAGGGCGTTCGGCGCGCGCACGCTTTTCTCCGGTACTATAACCGGCGGCGCATCACTGTTGTCGGCGGCATTGTCCGGCGACAATTCGTAATCCGTCAGCCTGGGTTGCGCCATCGGGCTTCGCGGCGGGTTTTGCGCCTGAAGGCTTGCCATCAGGTTTGGCCTTGGCGCCCTTGTCGCTCTCCTTGTCCGGCGATTTATTGTCGGATCTATCGGTCGCCGGCTCGCGGATCGCGACTCGGTCCTCGAGCCCGAGCATGACGACAATGGCGTCGGCTTTTTCGGTGGCGAGAACGCCTTTGGCGGCGGCGGCCCAATCAGCCGGACCGCCCTTCGGCTGATATTTGATGAGGCCGGAAACTGTCTTGTGTTTGCGGATCACGCCCATGTCAGGCTGTTCGGCATAGGCGTCTTCAAGACCGTAGGCGAGCCAGTCCGCCATGGCGTCGCCGAGCACAAGAATGTGGCGCTCGGGTACAGTGTTGCGTTTCTCGGGCGGCGGCGCCTTTGAAAAATCCTCTTGCACGGGCGGTACCTTTTGCCGCCAATTCGAACGGGGCCGCGGTGCGTGCTGCTGGAACGGCGCAAACGTGTCATTACCAAACCAGCCGCCACCAAATCCGCCGCCACCGCGTTGTGGCTGCGGCCGCTGCTGAAATCCGCCGAAATTGAAAAACTGCGCCGAGGTGGGTCCGACCATGCCGAGCACCATTCCCGCCGCGATGGTTAGCGCGATGAGCGGGCCGCGCTCGGTGAAATTGCACAGCTTTTTTAGTTTTTCTGGCATGCTCTTGGACCGCACAGATGCAGAACTTGCCTTGACGCAGCTTAGCACTAAGGCTCTGTGACGAGTCTCAGATTACTGTGAAGAACGTTACCGTCAGTGCGGACCAAACGAGAAACAGCCCGTGTTCGTTCGAGTTCACACTCGGAAGTGGCGACGCTTCCGCACGACTTCCGCTTTGCCCCAATTTTAACGCGTATATATCGCCCACCCGCGGCCTCCGCGGATGACGTGTTATTAGTTCGCGCGGTGGCTGCGCAACGGCTTCGATTAGTGACTTCGCCGAGCTAGTGGAATTACTTTGCCATGCCGGTAGTTGTACCTGTGCGCCGCACCTCACGTCGCTCGTGCCGTCCTGTGCGCCGCGCCTCACGCCGCTCGTGCCGTCCCGCGCGCCGCTCCTGGCGCCGCTCCATGCCGACGGTCTGAGCCTCAGCATCAGATACTGCCAGTACCGTCGGGGCCGCCGCGAGGCCGAACGCAGCCGCCAATCCCATCAGCGAAAGGGCCTTTCGGCGAGAGATCATTTCCGACTTGATGATTGCATTCATGTCAACCTCCCTTACTCGATGAAGTATCTGGCACCCGATACCAGAGCGCCTGCATTGATCCATATCAACGGGGAGTGACGTTGCCCCTTCAGTTCGCGCCGCTGCTGCGCTGCAGCGGCGGCAGGCCGGTGATCTCGCTGCCACAATCAGCGGCCAGCCCGCGCAGCTCAGCGTTGGCGGCCCGCAGTTCGCCTGGCTGATCCGCACTCGGCCAGCTCGACGCGCAACGGCCGCATTTGCGGCTGGTGCTCTCTGAAAAGAGACTGAAATAAGAGCGACCACTTGGAGAGTTCGTCTGCGGCCTTGCGGGTCACCGTGAATGGGACATCGAGGCGAGCGAGCTTGCGGTGCGCACCGAAGCCCGAAACGCAAGACTTCGCAGCACCGTTGTCGAGGAGATGCCGTGGAGCGTGTCCGACACTGCTTCAACCGCGACTGCTTTCAGCTGACAGCAAAATCTCCAGTCGGCGGGTGTGCTCGTGCATCCGCGCGACGATTAGGCCGGTTAGGGCGGTGACTGTCGGCACTCGGGGGAGGAGAAAATTCGCCGAAAAGCATGCTTAGTTTTGCGATTCAAGAACGGTCTTGACGACGCCGAAACCCGGAAGAAAGTCCGGTCCGGTTCTGCCGCTATTCGCTATGCTGTAGCGAGGCTATAGGCCCAAGATGATCGATGTCCCAGCTAATTCGAGTCGGCAGATGCGTCTCCGGCCGCCAAGGCCGAAGACGCAAAGGCCGAGTAACCCTCGAGTTAACCCTTGGTTACAACCGGGGCCGCCGGGTACTTGCCAATTGGCGTTTTGCCGACGGGGTACTTGCCGATTGGCATCTTGCCCACCTGCGCCGGTTGATAAACCGGCTGCGGATGAGGCAGGTCGGCAGCAACTGCCGTTCCCACAAACGCCAGGGTAGCGGTCCCCACAATCACGAATTTCAACATGCAAGTCTCCAGCTGTTATTAGGGGAATCACAAATAACCTGATACTCGTTACGAGCACAGCAAACAGAGCCACTCAGCAAATACCGCGCGATCTATTTCTGACGAATGTTGCAGAAATGGCACCAAATTAGACGATTGAGTCCGCCCCTCCCTCAATGAGGTACCTCAAATCTCTAAATCTCTTTCGTGTGCGCTGCTTCAGACGATGGACGGGAAACGCGGCACCCAACAAACTGCGTGGCACTGTGACGCAGGTCCGGGCCGGAACAACATGACGATCCCCTGCCGCGTCCTGATGATCTATCCGATGTTCGTTCCGAACTCGTTCTGGAACTATACGGAAGCTTGCGAACTAGTCGGCGCGAAATATCCGGCGGCGCCGCTCGGGCTGATCACCGTTGCCGCCATGCTCCCGAAGCATTGGGACATTCGTCTCGTCAACCGTAACACCGAGCCTTTGACGGACGCGGACCTCAACTGGGCCGATCTTGTAATGATCGGCGGTATGCTCAACCAGCAGCCTGATTTTCTTGACCTGATCGATCTCGCCCACCTGCACGGCAAGCCGGTATGTGTCGGTGGGCCCGACGTCTCCTCCAGCCCGCATCTTTACGCGGACGCGGACTTCCAGGTGATCGGCGAGGCCGAGCAAATCATCGAGCAATTCATCGCCGCCTGGGAAAGCGGCGAGCGCAAGGGCGTGTTCATTGCCGAGAAATTCAAGATCGACGTCACGCTAAGCCCGATGCCGCGCTACGATCTGATCAAGTTCGATCATTATCTCTTCATTGGTGTGCAATATTCGCGTGGCTGTCCGTTCACCTGCGAGTTCTGTGATATTATCGAGCTGTATGGTCGCGTGCCGCGCACCAAGACCAACGATCAGATTCTCGCTGAGCTGCAAGCGCTCTACAATCACGGTTATCGCGGGCATGTCGACTTCGTCGACGACAATTTCATCGGCAATAAGAAGAACCTCCGCACCTTACTGCCGCGGCTCAAAGTCTGGCTGGAAGAGCGCGACTATCCGTTCGAGTTCTCGACTGAAGCCTCGATCAATATCGCTGATGACAGCGAGCTGTTGCAGGCAATGAAAGACGCGAACTTCTTCGGGATTTTCGTCGGCATTGAGAGCCCGGATCCAGAGACCCTCGTGCAGATGAAGAAAAAACAGAACACCAGGCGCAACATCGCCGAGTGCATTCATAAGATCTACGGCTACGGCATGTTCGTCACCGCGGGCTTCATCGTCGGGTTCGATACCGAGAAAGTCTCGACGGGACAGGCGATGATCGACTTCATCGAGGAGGCGAACATTCCAGTCTGCATGGTTGGACTGCTCTATGCGCTGCCCGGCACACAGCTGACGCGGCGGCTAGCCCGGGAAGGCCGCCTGCACAAAGGCCATGACCTCATGAAGGTCGAGCAGGCGGGCGACCAATGCACGCTCGGCTGCAATTTCGACACTAAGCGTCCGCTTCGTGAAATCCTTGTGGATTATAAGGCTGTGCTCGGGCACGTGTTCAGCCCGACGGCATATGCAGGACGGCTGTCGCGGCTCGCCGTCATGCTCGATCGGTCCGACCGGCGCCGCGAGCTGCCGGATGGCGACGTGCGTAAGAGGCACGGCGGCATCGAAAGCGTACATAAGATCATGCATGCCCTGCCGGAGGTCCGGGAGCCGTTCTGGAAGACCTTCGTCGAGGTCGCCAAGACCAATCCAGGCGCGCTGCGTTACATTGTGATGCTGATGGCGCTGTACATGCACCTTGGGCCGTTCTCGAAGCACGTGATCCGTGAGATTGACCGACGCATTGCTGAGTTGGATGGTATGTCGCCGGTGGGCGCCAGGGGCGGTTGGCTAGGGGCTGCCAAGTCCGACGCCGGACCAAGTAAAGAGCCGTCACGCAATGACGGTAGCGCCAGACCGCAGAAAACAGGTCGCTCAAGCGAGGAAATGGCTGACAATTAAGGCCCCTCGCCCGTTTGTCTGGTCCTTCTGGTTCTATTCCGTTCTTTCTGGGTCCAGACTTGGGTCCATGGGTTTGGCAATTCGGTAGCGGGAAATCAGCGGGAGCGTTTTGATGGCCGACGAGGCGCTTTCCCCTCAAGGCCGACAGCGAGCCGATCAAGTGACCGCTCAGGCTATGCGCCGGCGCTTGACCGCTCAGGCTATGCGCCGGCGCTTGCTCATCACTTTGGCTGCCGCATTAGTGCTCATCGGCGGCGGCTGGCTAACGCTGTGGGCCACAGGCGGGAGTTCCACGGTCGTTCCGGCGCCGCACCCTACCGCTGCTTCCACAGTGAGCCGTCGACCTTCTGGCGAGCTTCTAGAAACGACCAAAGATCTCCAGGCCACCCTGCAGCAGGTTGTTGACCAATTGCAGGTCGTGCAGGATCAGCTCATCGCCCAGCGGGCCGAGACGAAAAGGCTATCCGACCAGAACGCAGCCCTAACCGAGAGACTCGATGCCCTGCAGCAATTGATCGCCAACATGCCGCCGTCGAGCCACCCGGCAGGCTCACCATCCGGTCCGCAGCCAAAAGCACGCTGAAACCCAATTAGGATGTCTCGCGGTGCCCGCGCCTGCGCGTCGGACGTCAGAGAATTGCCTTCAGGCCCGGGCTGGACAACGGACGGTCACGCCAGACCTCTAGCTAGCTTCCACATGACGGCCATCCACTGAGCGTGAAGCTCATTCAGACGCATGTCGTCTTGCGGTGTCGCCGTCCAAGAGCGCTTTTGCACTGTAAATTCGCGCCATTGCAGCGCTAAGATCGTCGAGGGCATCGAGCCTGGCATCCCCAGTTTTTCTCAGCATCGCTTTTTCCTGAGGCGGCCTACTTATCGCTGAGTATATCTTACCCCAGGCGATATCTGTGGCGAGTCAGGCCCGTGATCCTGACCAGCGACGAGGAGCGCGATGTCTGGATGCGTGGCCTTAATGTCCTCAAGCTGGCCGTACGGCTCTGACGATCCAGATAAGCAAGACAGCGCCGATGAAGCCGGAAATCAGGTAGCCGATCCATCCCCCCAGGACGATCCCGAAGTAGCTCAAAATGGCGCTGGCAATCGCCGCGCCGACAATGCCGAGCACAATATTCATGATCAGTCCCATGCTACTCTTCATGAATTGCTCTGCGAGCCAGCCTGCAATCCCGCCGATGATGATGGCTGCGATCCAGCCCACTCCAGCGTCTCCCATCGCTCATCTCCTCGAAAAAGGTCGCACGTTGCGCCCGAGCACGTTGCGTCCGGTGGATGGCGGCACGTTGATCTAGATCAACGCGCGGATTGCCGATAGGCGTTGATGGGCTCTACAGGCGGAAGAAGGAGCGCAGCATGTCACCCGGTTGGCGGGACTTGGTTGTGTTGACATTCTTGGTACTCCTGCTCGGCGCGGCAATGATAGCGAACGTGAGCGACGGACCGATGCGCGAGCACCGCGGCTCGTGGGTAACCCACGCCATGCGGTAGCCAATGGTACTAGCCTTAGATGGAGGTTGGAGATGTCCGCGCGGCGCGCCACTTGGTTCGATTAACGTCATATGTCCTTTGGGACAATGGCCATGAGGGCAATAGTGCCGAGAACATATCTGTCGTAAGTCTAACGTGGGGAACTCTCAGGCAACGGTGTCGGCGGCTGCGCCAATCTCTAAGTCAAGGCGGCCAAGCAAAACGCAACGGTATGCATCGCCACCGTTTCTATGCATCCCGAAGACACCAGGCCAGGGAGTTTTGACATGAGTGAAACTATCAAGTCTGAACGGATCTCGCGTTGCAAGGTTCTTCGTCTTTTGAGACTAACTGTTGCGTTTGTCGTCGCAACATCCGCAGGTATTGTGATTTCGGCATCCACAGCAGGCGCCGGTGAGGCAGGCGGATACGTCCGTCGTGCTTCCTGCACTCTTGTCCGGTATTACCTCGCCAAATACAGCGCGCCTGCTGCCGAGGCATGGGCACGGAGCAAGGGCGACAGACGCAGAGATTAACACCGCTCGGCGCTGTATCTTGCCTCAACAAACCGCTCCGGTCGGCCACGCGGCGGATCGCGGCTTCTGACCCGCCTGAAGCCGCGCTCTGTGGTGATCTTTAAAGCACCCGCGCGTTGAGGCCTCGCAGATCGGGAAGCGATCACGAATTTGGAGCGCTAGTCATGGAAATCCCCCTTGACCTTGAAAGAAGGTTAGAGCGCCGGTGGGCCGCCAGATTTTTCCCCACGAAACGCATCGCCCTGAGAGACTGCATCAACCGAGTGCCGCGCCCGGCAAAAGGAAAAAGCCCGCTGGGCCGCCCGCCAGCGAGTACCGGCGATCAATGGTTTGGCCAGCGTCAAGCGGCCGAAGCTCTCTCGAGCGACTCCATCAGCGACCTCGCGGAGAATGGCTTGGTTAGAAGCGCGATGCACCCCGAGGCGAGCGCAGCATCGCGAACGGCAGGGCTCTCATTCCCGGTGATGTAGATAACGGGCACGGAAACGCCTGCGGCTTTGAGACCATGCCTCAGCTCGATCCCTGATCCGTCGCTCAGGTTGATGTCGAGGATAACGCAAGCCGCGTTCTCGATGTCGGCGTGGTTTTTGAAAGCCTCGGCAGACGAAAACAGAATGGGTTCGTAAGCGTACTGCCGGAGCAGACGCTTTATTGCCCTCAGCATCCCGAGGTCATCATCGACAACTAAAACGCGGTTGCTATCTTTCGACATCCCTGACCTGTCACCGACACGTCCTCGACGCCCTTAAAAAGTTAACTTGATCCGATTGTCAATTTTGCCTGATGCCATGGCTTATAGTTCCGGTCGGGAACTCCACCTCGTGTAGCGCAGCATTTTCTGGCGTCGCTGAGTATAGCAAAAATGGCTTAGGCCGTCTGTTCGGTAGCCGACGTAAGGACGCCGACCCGCTCGGCAATGGATACAAGTTCCGCCACGGACCGGACTTGCATTTTCTCCATCACTTGGTGGCGATGGGCCTTGATGGTGCGTTCGGTACAGCCTAGCGCGCGGGCGACATGCTTGTTGGTGTTGCCGCGAACGATAAGTGCGAAGACTTGGTGCTCGCGCAGTGTCAATGTCCCGATGCGAGCGCGAAGGTCTTCCAGTTTGCTCTTCAGGCGACGCATCATCTCATGACGCGCAATCGCCCGTGCAACTGCCTGAAGCAGATCATCCGACGATACGGGCTTGGTCAGAAAATCCTCCGCGCCCGCCTTGATAGTCCGCACCGTGGTTGGTACGTCGGGGTAGCCGGTGAGGAATATGATCGGCACTGCGGAGCCGAGTTTGCCCAGCCGCACCTGCAGCTCCGGACCGCTCAGTTCTGGTATCCGCACGTCGAGTAGGATGCAGCTCCGGATACTTTCGCTCGGTAATCGTTCCAGCAAGTGCTGGGCCGATGCATAGGTCGCAACCTCGTAACCGGCGCGCTTCAACCGGCGCTCAATCGCCGTTCGAAAGGACGCATCGTCATCGACAACATGCACGCACGCTGGCACAGCTCTCTCTCCCCAGAGAACGGTTTCAGCGTATTAAGCAATTGCAACCTTTGAGAAGTATAAATATCGTCGCTTATGTCAGGTTGTCTGACCCAGATCAGGAGGAGGTGTGCAGCTGCGATGCCCCCTTTCGGTCTTGGTCCCGCCGCAAGGCCGCGACTACCGTTTTTAACCGACCCATCTCCAACATTCGATCTGCATACTGAGGCCCTGGCCATCCGGCGAAGGTCAATTTGACAAGATGCGTACGGATTTCTGAGCAAGCCACTCAATGGCGAAAGCCTGATAGCGCACGGCACGACGTTATCCGGCTTCCTGTGACAAGGGGGGGCCCAGGTCCTTGTTCACCATGGCGTCGTCTCATGCTACATACGGTTTAGTCGCGCGAGGGGATGTTTCCGCGGTGGGGCACGAAGCGCTTGATCAACGGCAACTACTTCTGGCAACGCTGCCGCCATCCCGGCTGCAAATTCGATTGGCATGCGCCATCGTCGTGACCATGCTCGTCTTATTCGTCGTCACGCTGAGGCATGTGAATGTTCAGCTCCCGCGCGTTGACGCCTTCATTCCAATTCATGCAATCACAACCCTCATCAACGATTTCATTACCGCGATTTTGCTATTTTCTATGTACAGCATTGTGCGCCGGAGAGCACTGTTGGTGCTTGCCAGCGGGTATTTGTTTACATCATTAATAGTCATTCCGTGGGCGCTCACATTTCCAGGACTATTCTCGCCCGCCGGTCTTCTCGGCCCCGGGTTACAGACCACGGCATGGCTCTATACTTCCTGGCACATAGGGTCACCGCTAATTCTGATTGTCGCGGTTCTCCTAAAAGATTCGGATAGCAAACCAAGCGAATCTCGGCGCTCTCCGGTCGCAGCCGTCGGTCTAAGTATAGCTGTCGCTACCGCGACGGTGTGCGGGCTGACCTGGATTACGATCGCAGGAGAACGGTTTCTGCCAAGAATAGTCCTACCTGACGGCATTCACTTGAACCAAAGTCTCGCTTCTTCACTTAGTGGTTTGATCATGGTGCTGTCTGGCTGCGCGCTGGCGCTGTTATGGATTAGGCGGCGCTCTGTGCTGGATCTATGGCTTATGGTCGTGTGCTGCGCGTGGTTGCTTGAAACCGCAACCGCCACCCTCTTTGTTGGCGCCCGATACGAACTTGGTTGGTATGCCGGCCGCAGCTTTGGTATCGCCGCAACATTTGTTGTCTTGCTCGTGCTGCTTTCCGAGACGCTCGTACTTTATGCAAACCTCGCTCGATCAATAATGAGGCAGCGCAACGAACGCCATGCGCGGCAGGTTGCTATGGACGCGATGGCCGCTTCAATCGCGCACGAGATCAGGCAACCTCTGGCATCAATCGTCCTCAATGGCGAGTCGGCTTTGGATTGTTTGACCGGAGCAACATCCGACCTTGACGAGGCACGTGCCGCGTTGCAGTGCGTGGTTGATGACAGTCACCGTGCGAGCGCTGTGATCAGCGGCATCCGGTCCATGTTCAAGAAGGGTGCCCACGGGCAAATCTTGCTGGATGTAAACGAGCTAGTTCGAGAGACGCTCACGATGATCGATCTCGATCTGCGCACTTGTGGAATATCGGTCAAAACGGATCTACGCGACGGCATCCCCCAACTGTCGGGCGATCGAGGCCAATTGCAGCAGGTATTTCTGAATTTAATTTTGAACGCAATCGAAGCAATGAGCTCAGTAATCGATCGTGCCCGCAACTTGCAGGTGCGCACCAATTTCGTCCAGGACTCCTCCGATGTTGTGGTTACCGTGGAAGACTCTGGGACGGGACTAGGGGGTGAGGATCAGGGCCGTATCTTCGAACCGTTTTTTACCACAAAGTCCACCGGGACCGGAGTAGGGCTTACCATTTGTCGGGTGATCATCGAGTCCCATGGCGGAAGCCTTGTAGCATTGGCAAACAAACCTTACGGGGCGATCTTCGAGGTTACTTTGCCGAGCGGCGACCTATGAAAGCAGTCACCAGTAGATGAAGAATTCCACCCGTGCAATCTCGCTCATTGGCGGCACAAAGCGGCCTCCGGGAGTGTCCGTCCAAAGTCTTCTTTCGGGGGATGAAGCAGACGCTTATCGCGATATCACGACAGACGACGGCGGCGGCAGGCACCGCGACCGCGCGCTGCTGGCCTGATCGTTGACGACCGGCGGGTCTGGTGAAACAAATCCGGTGGCAGGGCATCGACGTACAGGCGCGCATGTGGCGCATGTCGGGCATCGAGACGTTGATCTTCGTCGCGGCGGTCGTCGTCATGGTCGCGGGGATGCTGTGGCTGCTCGCGAGTTGACCGGCAGCGGCGCGCGAAGGACCGTTTCGATCTTGATTGCCACTCTGCGCAATTGAGTTGTTGCGTTACTGGATTTCCCCGCGATATTCTGACGATCGGCTGGGGGGCCTCAGAATGTTCGATGTGTACCTGAACAACAAGCGTGATCTGTTGGTTGTGCGCAATGGTTTGCCAATTCCTCTTCCTGACGCGTCAGGCAGATGGCATAAGAAGAAAAAAGTAGCGAGCGTCAGCGAGGACATTAAGCTCGCCGTTCAGAGACAGGGCTACTACATGCGCAAGCTAACAGACTTTACGAAGCG
This sequence comes from uncultured Alphaproteobacteria bacterium, assembly GCA_963738105.1. Lineage (GTDB taxonomy): Bacteria > Pseudomonadota > Alphaproteobacteria > Rhizobiales > Xanthobacteraceae > Bradyrhizobium. The sequence goes on from CAVTWC010000032.1 coordinate 259,830, forward strand.
TTAGTCCGCGAAACGCACGTGTAACCTCTATAGCATCACCACAAACCAAGCCGCGATCATCGCGCTGTTCCGCGTCGTCAACCGCTATGTCGGCAACCTCGCGCCGACGCCTTGGAGCGGTCGTTCACGTAGAGGAACGGGATGTTTGATCTAGGTCGAAAACGCTCGTGTGGACTTCTATTTTGTCCCGGCCACTGACTGCCCGAGCGCCTCCTTGCATTGGTCTTTGACGTTGCCAATACTTTTCAGGATGCAACTTCGTTCCTTGCCAGGGCAACTTTCCTTTACATCAGTCGTACAGGCCTTACTGATCTCGGCGACCCGCGCAAGCCTCGCCTTACACGCGTCGGAAAATTCCGCGGCGTTAGTTTTCACGCAGTCTTTGATGCGGCCCCCGCCGGGCTTAACGTCAGCACATTTTGCCTTGATATCGGCCGCACAGGCCCCAATTGACCGCTCCTTTGCCATCGCGACCGGTGCGGAGAGAAGTACTACGGCACCAATTACCATGATACTCTTCATCATAGGTCATTCTCCCAAAAGAAAAAAGATGAGAAGGAGTGGCGCTAATCCGCTATCGCGAAAGCAGGACGACGAGTGTTGCCACGCTGAGAACGATAGTGGCGATCCCCGGCGCCTCGACGTTAAAAGGCCGCCGTGGGTGAAATGGCATGGGCCACTTTCGGCGGCAGTCGAGCGGCAGCATTGATCTGGATCAACCTTCGCGGCGGCTTGAGCATTCCGGGGCCGGGGCTGACCGCTGGCTCCCCGCGCGCATCCATCCCAAGCCGTTGGCACGAGCCGAAGGGAAGATGCCCATCTCGTCATCGCCGCCGCTTCCCGCTTCGGCGGCCGCCAACTGAGGCGGCCCCGAGAGGCCGTTGAGCATCTGACGGGTGACGGCCCGACCGTGTTCAGGCACGTCTGCAACATGGGGCTGGAAGGTGTCGAAGCGGACGGACGCACCATACCGCAGCGGGCCGTCAAGGACGTGGGTCAAGGCGAAGAACCCAGCGAGCGCGGCGGTGCGCCGGGAGGGTGAGGAGTGGCGCTAAGCCTTAGCGCGCGCCGCCCGTCCTTCAGGGTTCTGCCCAAATGGAAAACCCGACGAAGGCGAGTACAGCCACGCTCAGAACGATAATCGCAATCGCGACCACTTCGATGGTGGAAAGCCGTCTTGCCATGCGCCATTTTTTTAACGGCGGTCAAACGACGGCGTTGATCTGGGTCAAGCTGTGCGTGACTGTCAACGTGATTGCGCGGTCGGTTGCCGCCGCCGATACCCTCTCGCAACCTGCCAGCGGGCATTGTCCGGTCCGAACGGGCCGGTCGGATCGTCGCGGATCAGCAGATGCCGCCACGACGGCTTCTTGCCAACATCGCGGCGGAAGTTCGCGTAGCATATCCGCGCGTGCATAATACTGGGCTCCACGCGATTTTCCATTCGAGCATCTCGTCTATGAGCCATCTGATCGCGGCACCGTAGTTCTACGCGTGTACCCCGTTTGGGGTGCAGGAGCCCACGATCCCAACCGACGGACGCGCTACCAAATCGTGCTGGCAGTTCAGGTCGATATGCAATTTGTGCCACGGCGCGGACAGCGGGATACTCGCGATGCAGGCCACCACCGAACAAGAAAGCAGGCTTTACGTTGAAAGTTTCCCTCCCCGGCAGAAAGTATGTCTGCGCGAGGTCAGCAATATGTCCTCGCGGACGGCGTTCCCGCGGTCGATCATTGTCTTGATGGTGGCTTCCGGTTCGACATCGCCCATCGAGCCCCCTTGGCTTGCGGTCTATTGAGAAGGTGGAATGGTCGGCATGCGCGGCAAACCGAACGATCACATTTGCTCAGTTTTGCATCCTGCGGATAGATTCCATCAGATGACAATTGTGTTTGATCTCCTCGGCAACAATCAACTTGCGGTACATAAGGTCACCAATTGCCGGATGATTGATCGAGCTATGTTGTAGAGCGTTTTCTATCTCTTTTTCGAGAGCCGCGTATTGCTGCTCTAGGTACGCAATGGTTGTTTGCGCCATGATACGCTCCAGCACCGCTGCATCTTTGTTGGAGAACTCGAAACAGCAAGAATGATGTTGATGTGGACCTTGCTACGCCGAGATTGACCAAGATGCGGTAACCGGTTTTTGCTCTGGCTCGCCGCGAAGTTTCTCGTTCGACAAACGCGACCAGATTTCCGCCTCAGCCATCCAAAGGACCCGGTTTTCTGGCTCACGCTTTGCGAGTTTTTTGCATAGCGCAGCTCGCGCACTAAGCTCCAGTTGACTAGCCATCTGCGACCCCTGCCTGAGGTTTATCTCCCACCATCGTAAGGCAGGTGCTGTTCTCGGGACTATTGTCCTCTTGGACAATGTCCCAACGCGCATATGACGCTAATTGAACCAAGTAGCGTAACCCGAAGGGCGGCGCTGGACCTGCCGGACATCAGCAAGGTCATCGGGGGAGCACGAGCAAAAATAGTGGGTCCCAATTCGAAATTTTTCCCTCCTTCCCTGGGGTAGCCGTATGAGAAGTTTCGACATACGCTGCACATCCTCCGGCTAGCGTCCCTCGGCGATGCGCATCAGTTTTCCATCGCTCAGCTGTTCCATGCGCGACTTTGCTCGTCCAGTTCAGCGGTCTGGTGCTTCGCCCAAGGAAAATCGAACCACGGGGTTGCCGCAGAATTGGGCGGCCCGTCACCCATAGCGTCAAGCGCGCGGCAAATCAGGAGGCGAAGCCGGTATCACGGCTTGTACGCCCGCCAGCGCCAGTTGCAGCGCCGCTTCCTTCGTGTGGTCGAGAGAAGTCTTTAGCACCGTGCCGCCGTCGCCTCTGAGGCCATCAAGCACTTTATCGGCGGTGAACTGGCGCACGAGTGCAAAGAGCGCTGCGGTTCCGGGCTGAACGGCAGCAGCGGTCTTCTTCATCCATCTGTCGTCAATCAGCGCGCCCCAAAAAGGTGCCACTAATCGCATCGGCAGCCGTGGTGTTTATCATTCGATTTAGTTTGATATGTCCGTTGCTGTCCTTCACCGCGATCACTGCATCACCTAAATCAATCAGGTACTCCTTCTGCATGGCCACCAATTTCTGACGAATTTCCTCCGCCCTCGCCTCAGTCGGAAGCGCTATCGCGACAAGATCACTGATCTGTACTGCTCCGCGCTGGCCGCCCGAATGTAGTTTTCTCCCTTATGGCCGGTCGAATGCATTACCAATGATCGCTAACGCCCTTGATTTACGTCAAGCCTTTGAAACGAGAACGCTGGAGGTTGCTTGAGCGCGCGCCTTCGATGAGGATGTTTCGCTCTAGCCCATCCCCCGGGCGAAGATGCTTGTTGGAGTGCCAGTGCGCAATACAGCGGTATTGCGGCACAAACGCCACAAGCGGTTTAAGATGGCATTACCATGTGTATCCTCACAGGTCGCGAGATTGAGCGTCTTTTCCGCCTAGCCGGAAGCTGGCGGCGAGAATACTTCGCCGAAATCGCGCGCCTCCTGCGAGAGGATGACGCCCGCGATGCCCAGAGCCGAGATACTATCCAAACAAGCCCTGCACGCTCTGACCCAGCTTCACGCTGAGTCGGCCAGGAAGATCGAGACCAACCGCAAGTCTGGCGACAAGCTACGGTCCCAGATGGTTCAGGTTGATGCGGTCATGAAGATGCTACACCGCGATTTCAATGCACGGTCCATTTCGCCCAAACGGCGAAATACCGGCAATCCGTGGTTCAAGCGCGGCACTCTGGAACGTCGTGTGGAGGGCTGCCAGCCCTATAACGGCGCGCCAGATATCCGACGCGCCGTGGCCGGGAAGACTCCCACGGCCACCCGGAAGCAGGAGGCCGCGGTTGGTGTCCGTGGGGTGTCGGTGTCGGCGCAAGGGTAGGTGTTGGTGTCGGGGTCAGCCCCGGACAGCGTGCCGCAGCAACGGCAACTGCGACCACATTGGTCAGGTTTCCCGCCCGTTCAAGTTCGGCAAAGTTGTCTATTTCCGGTCAGGATGCGGCGACCTTGCCCACACTCGGTTTTCGATAGCCCATCCATTCGGGGGCCCAAATCGAAAATCTTTCCTCCCTGAGGGCTGTCCAGCCTTTCGCCACGGTCTGACGATGTCAGTTCGCGGGCGCAAAGCGGACTTCCAAAAGTTCGCCGCGAGCGACCACTCTCAGAAGTAAGAAAAAGCCCCGGACGATGCCGGGGCTTTCAGTTTGCTGGAGATAAGCGATGGATCAGTAGTGGGCGGCCACTGGTGCGCCGTAACCACCGAAGCGGTAGTTGATGCGCAAGGTGACCATGTCTACGTCCTGGCTGATCCGGTCGTTGAGAAAAGCGGCAGGAACCGCATTGACCGAGAACGAGTTGTTTGAGTCACCCATAAACAGATGGTCGTATTCGATACCGGCAGACCAGTTCGGTGCGAAGCCGTACTCCCAGCCGACCCCCACGGTACCACCCCAGCGGGTCGCGCTTGCTGCGGCCAGTTCACTGTCGGTAATCGTGGAAAGTATGCTGAAACGATTGCTCGTCACCGCCGCACCGCCCTTCACGTAGAGCAGTGAGGCGTTCCACGCGTAGCCGATCTGGCCGGTGAAAAGGCCGATACCATCAGTTTTGGTGCGGGTGGAGAACAGTGGATTGATGAGGCTGACGCGCTGGTTGCTGAGATCCGCCCAATCGCCCTGAGCTTCCAGGCCAAACACCCACTGGCTGGCTTGCCAACGATAGCCGAACTGGCCACCGACGAGGCCCCCGGACCGCTCGCGGCAGCCGTCAGTCACACCAAGGAAATCCACACAGTTGCGGGCCTGGCCCCAGCCGCCATTGCCGCCGATGTAGAAGCCGCTCCAGTCGTAGATGGGGGCGACGTAAACCGGTGGTGCCTTGGTATACGGACGAGCAGCCAAATCAGCAGCCGAAGCGGGAGCGGCGATCCCGAGAGCAAGCAAACCAACCGTCCCCAGCAAAAACTTCTTCATTATCTCAATCCCCATTTGTCATGCGCTTCGTTGAAGCGAACAGATCCGGCAGGAGCGCCTATCAAATACCGAAAGCACTGTAGGCGCGATTCGTCGCGAAGGCTGTACCCGAAGTACAACACCGGGGCTCTAAATGACCGCGTCCTAAGTTTATGATTTATTTACTTTTTTGGGGGGCCAGTGCCTCATTAGGACGGCAAACGCGTCCGAACAAGAATTAGACAGCCGTCCGATGTCCCGCCTTAGCCGCACCGAATGCGTCTTGCCGATACGCGTCTTTATTTTACTTTTGCGCTCTGCTGCTCGGAAGGTGTTTCGCAAAAATGCGGACCAACCTCGTTTCCTTCCTTGATGTTTGGTCGAACTGTTCGGACGCTATAGCCTCGATAAGCTCGCGATGCGCCTCAAACTCAGCCCGCGAATCCCGCGCCCCGCCATTCCAACGACCAGCCAAGTCACCAAGCGCGGCATGGCTGATCTGGCACCGCACAATTTGCTCGCCATTCCACATCGTGAACTCGAACGCCATCAAATCGGCATCATACCCAACAACTTCACCTCGCGTCAGCGGCATGAACCCTGCTCCCTCCAATGGCGCGTTGAAGCGGTCCGCACAGTGGGGCTCGCCAGCGGCGAAAAATAGCCAGCGGCCCTATGTCAACGACTTCGATGATACCGCTTTTACCGCAGACCTCGTTGGCCATCATTCTTACGTGCTCACCGGGCATTCTGCCCTATGTCCGGGTTGAATAGTCGGTCCGTGCTTGAGGCAACCAAGCGCATCGCAGGCTGCAGGCCATTGGACATGTTTTGCTCCGTTGCTTTTCTCGGGGTGGGGTAGAACGCCATGACCGACACTGCAGAGGCGCCGATCACGTACCCCGAGGAGATGCGAGCGGGTTTCGACCTGCGGATCGGCAATAATATCAACCTGAAGGGCACGGGGCGCCTCACTCCGGCGGGCATTGTGACGGCCGGTCTCATGACGGTGGGAGTGCTTTTAGCGGCGACCGCGCTTGTGCGCGCGGCGCGACGTTGGGGGCCTCCCTCGTTGGCATGTCCTTTGCGATGATGTCAGGAACGCGCACTTCCGTCGCCCCGTACCGTGCCAAATCCGATCAGCGAGAGCACCGTAATGAAACACAAGCGCCATTTCGAGATCGACCGGACCGAAGTGCGGGAAGCGGCGACTATCGGGGCTTTGATCGCCGACATGCGGCGCATAGTCGATGTTTTAGATAGCAGCGTCAGTGCCGAGGAGGAGCGCACGCGGTTTCGCGACCGAACCGACGGCCGCTATCCGATCCTGGCCAGGCAGTTCGCGGAGAGGCGAGACAATCTAAAAGTGACGATCGCCACGCTCGAAGCGCGGCTTTCGTCGGATAGCATGAACGTGCCAGCCAAAATCGCTAGCGCGCCTAGCGCGCGACTACAAGCGTCCGGAGGCCGGTCTCACGACACCCGCAGGTTTTCCGCGCTCTCCTTGCCCCGGTTCGCGACGATGTCGAACGACACCTTAGCACCTTCGCGCAAGTCGCTTAGGCCGGCCTTCTCAACAGCCGAGATGTGGACGAATACGTCTTTGCCGCTGCTGCCGTCAGGCTGGATGAAGCCGTAGCCCTTGGTCGCATTAAACCACTTCACCGTTCCAGTCGCCATGTTCTGCCCTGCCCTTAAAAAACGCGTTGGATAGGCAAGCTAGCCTTGCTCGGCGAGAAAAACTAGCAATAGTTGTGCCTATGAAAAAAGCGAAGAAACGAAATCCGCGCGGCTGCCACACCGGTCGACGCCTACATCGCCACCCAAATCCGCGCTCACCGGATTGCGCTAGGCTGGAGCCAAGCGGCCCTAGGTGAAAAATTGGGCGTTTCGTTTCAACAAATACAGAAATACGAGAGCGGTACGAACCGCGTGAGTGCATCTCGCTTGTTCGGTATCTGCAAAACCTTAAAGGTGCCGCTGGCAAGCATGTTTGAACGCGATCCGACGGCGCAATCGTAGCGCAGAGCGGCATGTGCCCCCGCCCATTCCTCATGAGCGCCACTAAACGAAATGAATGCGGTATCGAATCGGCGAAAAGCTATGACAGAATGGAAGTAATGTCTCGCACGACCTGCGGCTGCCTAATCGATCGACTGCTGAACGCCCACGATGCGTTCCAAAATATAACGAAAGGCGGCCCGGTTCAATTGTACTGAGGTCCGGACTGGAAAAGGAGGAGGCCAATGCGCATATTTGGCCCATGGCGCGTCTGGATGAATTTCTCACTGCTGCTGAATTCGATGCTCTGGAGCAGGTCGATGAAGGTGGAAACCAATCGATAGCTGAAAGCTTGAGAGATCGATTGCTTGAACTCGGCTATACCAAAGAAACTCCGACCGGCCTAGCGATCACCAGCGCGGGCCAAATGCGGCTGGCGCTGGGAATGCGGACTTAAGCCATCCCTGATCTGAACACCCGCGACCTCCGGTGGCTCGATAGCCTTCCCGAATGGCCGTGGCACGACATCTGCGCCCATCTGAAATGTACGAAGTGCGGCAGCGTTGGTTGGGTCCATCCGCGGCCGGACTGGACCGAGATGATCAACTTCAACAAAGGTGTGGGCTGAGAGGCTGCGTTGGCTCAGATGACGGTTGACCGCTGCGATTTCCAGGTGCCTCGGGCCGGGCTGGTATGGCATCATATCGGGTGACGCCGCCGGCAATGTCCTGCATCAGGCCGGGTACTGGACCGGCCGCGACTGGGCGGAATATCCTGTCCGCGCCTACTCCCGGTCGATCGGGACTTTTCCAACAAAAGAGGCCGCCCTCGCCTGGGCCCTCGCGCAACCGGATTGACGGACAGTGAAACTCACCGAAAACCGCCCCTACGCCGACCCGGAAGCCGCGGCGCGCAAGCTGATCGAACTCGCCAATTCGGTCGAAGCCGTGCAGGACGGCCGCATCTTCATCGAGCTGATCAACGGCCCGATGCTGTTCGAGCTGAAAGCCACGCCGGCCGAAAACACCGCCGGCCTCAATCTGGCTATCGAGCGCGGCTGGCTCGAAATGCATGAGGGCGGGACTTACGTGAGGTTCACCCAGGCTGACGCGGATCTGTTCGCGTAAAACAAGCCGCTAGCTGTCGCAACGTGGGTATCTTAGGATTCGGCCCGCAGTTCATACCGATTCCGCAGCCGCTTCCGCGTTGTGTTGATCGCGTGCTGAATCCGCTCCATGTTGCCACCTTCGCGAACGAAGACATGAATGGTCCAATTCGTCTTGAGCACTTTATCGACCTGATATTCAACCTCCACATCGGTGACGTGTTCACAGCCGCGAAAAGCCCGGATTTCCTGCATCGCAATACGTTCAAGGTCTTGTTGGGCGTAATGGGATGCGCTTCAAACCGAGGTCGTCGGGAATTCGTTCCTATGTCGAGGCACGAGCCCTTGGGGCGGAGCGCCGCGGTTACCCCGGGCCGGTAGGATTGCTGGCGGGCATTAAACTGCATCGCTCTTTCCCCTCGCTCGCCAGGTTCCCAATTCCCCTTAAAGCCATCCGACAGCGTCGGATGTCATCGGATCGCATGTTACGATCTTCACTTTTTTAAAACCGCACCGCGGGCATTCGAAGGCCCAATGTTCAAATCCTTCCGGGCCGGCCGACACGTCGGTGGTGGTCATCCGCTTCGAGCAATGCGGGCAGCGAGGCCCGCGTTTTGGCAACGATTCTGGTACTGGTTTCGCCATCGAACGTCGCAAAAAAAGTCCGGCCGCAGGCGTCGGGAAGCGTCGGGGAAGCCTGGGACCGGAGACAGACCACAGTGTTTCCCTTAAAACACTTAATCGCATAACCGCCGATCCAGCCCGATCGTTCCCGGTGCGGTTCGTTCTTTTGATGGGACGCCCCGGCAAGCGGAAGGCCATGGGACATCGCATGCGCCGCGCCAAGTCTACCTCATCCCGGCTGCATTTCATTCCCAAGGATGAAACTAAAATTCTCAACTGTCGTTTGATGCCATGGGCGGCCGTCGCCCGCCGTTCAAAACGGCGCATGTCGCGGATAGCCAAAGGTCTTCGGACCCGCTGTTATTCACACTAGCGCTCGCGCTGATAGCCAAAGGCGACGGCCCGCTCGGCCAATCTGCCCGTGGTTGGCGGCCTCCTCGTGATCATAAGAGAGAGCCGAAGATCGGACTTCGTTCGACCTAACTCCAATGGCAACTTTCGGCGCTCGGCGTCGAAGCAAAAGCGAGACGTCAGGAACGACAATAGAGCGTTATGAGAAAGAGATGACCAATCTTCTGAAACTGCCGACATGGGCGGACGACGAGCATGTCTTCGCGGTTGTTGAGACGCCTCGCGGTAGCACCTGTAAACTGGACTTCGACGCGGACCTTCGGGCTTTCACGCTCACCAAGCCCTTGATGACGGGCCTTACCTATCCTTACGACTGGGGCTTCATCCCATCGACCGAGGCGGAAGATGGCGACCCGCTGGACGTTCTGATCATCCATGATTCGCAAACCTATCCTGGCGTCATTCTTCGCTGCAGGCCCGTCGGAATCCTCGAGGTCGAGCAGAAAAAGAAGGGCAAGACTGAGAGGAACGACCGCATATTCGCAGTGCCGGACCGATCGCCGCTCGAAACCGATTTGCAAGATATCCGCCGCCTTCCGTCGCGCGCCCACGATGAGCTCGAGCAGTTTTTCCGAGCCACGAACGCACTCGAAGACAAGGAGCTCAAGTTTTTGGGCTGGCATGGTCCTGCTCGCGCCATCAAAGCCATCAGGCGCTTGTCTCACAAATGACCGGAAAAGGGCTGCGTGAGCAATTCGTTCACCCTCCCTCAGCGAATTCGACGGTGCCTCGCCGTCGCAGCCGGGTACGCTTACATGTACTTCGTGGCCTTCCTTGATAGCGAGGGACGCCGCTGCAACAGCCGCCTCAAATGCAGCTTCCTTCGTCGCATAATCGTTCTTTGATTGACCATCATGCAGCACGGTCCAGCCGCCTGACCTTTTAGTAATCATGTACTGAGCGAGTCCCATTTTCTCTCCTCCAAGCTATGGATCCGGACGTGTGCTTCTGGCTTCACCGAAGCCTCCGCGGGTGGCGCACAGGAACCTGACTCTCCGGCGGTGCTGGCTTGGTCATGCTCCGCGCTAGCTGGCGCAGCTCCGTCGGGGCGGCCCCCGGCATTTTGACACCAGGGCGGCCGCGCGGCCGCCAATGAGGGTTCGGGCGGCGATGGTGCACATGCCAGAGCCGTTGCCCTCGCCGTTATGTTGCCGCCTCGCGCCGCGCATCGCCCCCGTGACCTTTGAAAGGACCTCTGGCCACCGGGCGCTGCATCTAGCGGTAGTCTCGCAGCCATGGTGGCGGCCGGCGTGGCGGGCGTGTCATCAGCAGCGCAAGCGCAAAACCTATACAGCCCGCAATGAGCAGCGAGCCCATTGGATTCTGTTGCACCTTTTGTGCAACGGCTTCCGAACTTGCTCGGAGAGTTTCGCTGTTTTCGTAAGCATCCTTGGCATAGTTGGTCGCGGCGTCGCCGACGCTGCGTGCGGCATCCTTGGCCTGTCCATACAGAACCTGCGCGGTTCCGGCGGCCTCCCGCCCAAGTCCCGAAGCCTGCGTCTTGGCGTCGCCAGTCGCATCACCGACCGCGCTCTCAATCTTACCGCCGATATCTTTCGCTGAGCCGATTATTCTATCTTCGTCCATCCCAACCACTCCTAGTGTCCACGAAAATTAATCTAAAAGGTCGGCTCTTGTTCCTACGACAGGCGGTCTGATCATGCCTGAACAGGCACCATGATGTCGCAGTCCAGAGAAGCCATCGCGATTACGGCCACCACCACGGGGCACATACGGCAAATCGGCCCGGAAGCCACCCAGTTTAGTTCCTGACCGCACAGTCGCTAAAGGCCCTTCGCTTCTAAAGACGGGAGCACTACCGTAGAGTGCCCGCACCGCTTAACAGGTCATCAATGCTCGTGGCATCGCGTTCGCGCGGCGCGGCCGACCTCCAAATAAAGGCCAGCAATAGGCACTTCTTGCTACCGCCGACCTCATGGGTCTGACATGGAAACGGCGCTCCAGCTCGGGGCAAGCTGAGGCCGGTTCTTCTGGGGGGTCTTCGGGGGAAAGACATCAGAATAATGCGCCAGCCGTAAATTGGTGCCGGCCGTGCGACAAGCGGCTCCTGCTGCTTTTGCTTAGGGGCGTCGCGCCTGCCGTCGCGTGGTGGGTGGCGCCGGCGTCTATTGACCAAACGCAAAAACCCCGCCGCATAGGTTTAGCGGCAGGCCCGCGCGGGTCATTGCATGGATTTGGAAAAGGCAACGGCCCCGCCGATACATGGGTGACGGAGCCGCGCAAGACAGCTCGGGGCATGACCGAACCGACCTTTCGGCATAATGGGTAGCAGCCAGCGTCGTTCCTGGTCGCTCAGGACCGCCCGTCCATTTGAGTAAGCCGAATGAGTAAGAGGAAGGCCTATCGGCCGACCCACGCCGCCAAGGGCCGGTTGCGGCAGGAACAATGGAGTCGCGGCGGCAGTGGCTCCGGTGCTCCCAAAGGCGCGACTGCCCCGCCGGCCACACTTGGGGGCATAAACCCACGGAGCCCCACAAGCCGGCATGACGGTGAATCAAAACCGGCCCGGCGAGACAATGAGATGCGATGGGTGTCGTTCGTCAGGACGTCCTAGCTGAACTCCACGGGCGCCTTAGCGTACCGGGCCAGCACCACCGATGCGGCAAATTCAATGCTGTGGCGGGTTAGTCGTGCTGCAGCACGTCGCCCGGCGTCATGCCGAGACCGGTAAGAGAATGGACATTCACCGGGCCGACCGCTTCCACGGTCGCACCAACGACAACTGACGCCTTGGTGCTAGCCAGCTCCTTGGCTTTGGCCCAATCCAGTTCGTAGACGTAAAGCAAGCGGTCGAGACTTTGGGGCGTTTTCACCCGCACCAGCCAACCGCCTTGCTTGTCGATAACTTCATTTTTGGGTTTGCTCATATCCCACCAATGCATCGCGACGGGACAGCTTTTCTCCACCGAATTGCGGCCTCGCCGGCACTGGAATCGAAACCGGCGAGACCGCGTAGGCCAGCCGAGCGCGAGATCGGCCAGGCTTGCCGGGATAAGCAGCGGTGTCGACAGTCGTTCCTGCGTGATTTCTGGGGCACCTCTCCGTACCCGGCAAGGAAGACGGTCGGTTCAAACTCCCTGAACCCATCCGAGACTGAGAACACGACCCGTTGTTGGCGCTGTCGGAGCCGGTCAAATTGCGCAGCGCCCACGGATCAACTCATGTGCGCTCCAGGTGGGACGGCCGCGCAGAGTTGGGACACCGTCGAACCGTGAACGATTGTCGGTGCGCAGACCAAGTTTGGGTCCGAAGCCGTCATCGGACACCTCCGGGCCAGAAAATCGAACTCCTAGGCGCCCGAGCCACGAATGGGCCGCGACCACCATAAGCGCCGTAGCGAATGCGCTCATCATACAAACAGCATTTTTGGGATCAGTCATTTCCGATCCCCAACCTCTATGGCAGGTGACTCGTTCCCGACGCCTGCAGGCCAGAGCCGGTCGCCAGGATATCGGAGAGATCGCGGTTTCCGATAATTCCGTTTTGGCGACACGGTCAGTCACCGAAGCGACTGCCGCTCCTAGTCACTGCCACCGGTTGCGATCGTCGCAGCCCGGAACATATCGCGCAGCGACAGGTTACGACCTCCTGACGACACGCCTATTGGAGGAGACGAACAGAATGAAACGCTCAATAGTCATCATATGCGCCGCCATGCTCGCGGCAACGGCTGCCTCAGCACAAACGCAGCCTCCGGCCCAGTCCGGTCCCGGCAACAATGCGGTTAACAGCTCCGGCCAGAACAATTCGGCGGCACCGGTCGCAGGACACAACAGCTTCACGGAAGGACAGGCCAAGTCGAAGATCGAAGATGCGGGTTTTGGCAATGTCAGCGAGCTGAAGAAAGACGACAACGGCATTTGGCGTGGCAAAGCCAGCAAGGGCGGCTCGACCTCGTCTGTAAGCGTCGACTTCCAAGGCAACGTCAATACCGCAAAGTAGGAGGATATCGCATGACCGTTACAATTTCTCGGCTTTACGACAGATACGCCGACGCACAGAAGGCCGTTAGCGGTCTCGAGACAGCGGGCGTCCCGCACTCTGACATCAGCATCGTCGCAAACAATTCGGACAATTGGTACGACGGCAAGAAAGTCGATCGCGATCGCGATGGCGTCGATGACCGCGCTGAGGGCGCCGGAACGGGAGCGGGAATCGGTGCGGGCGTGGGCGGCGCGGCTGGCTTGCTGGCTGGCCTCGGGCTCATGGCCATCCCGGGTCTCGGTCCAGTAGTCGCTGCGGGCTGGCTCGCGGCAACGGCAGTCGGCGCTGCCGCAGGAGCCGCGACCGGCGGCATTGTTGGTGCTCTGACTGAAGCTGGTGTTTCAAAGGATGAGGCCCCGCTTTACGCCGAAGGTGTTCGCCGCGGCGGCACGCTTGTGTCAGCCCGCGTTCCGGATGCCGACCGCGCCCGGCTTGAAAGTATACTCAACCAGTCCTCCATCGATCTGCGTGACCGGAGTTCAGCCTGGCAAAAAACCGGCTGGAGCGGCTACGATCCCGCAAGCCCGCCCTACAACGCTGACCAGGTTCGGAAAGAGCGCCAGCTGTACGGCGGCGGCGTCCGTTAATAAGGCCGCCCATGCGAAGCCGCCGCCTCCTGGGAAGGGACGGCGGCTTTTTTATCTGACGCAGCGTGATGCTGGCTTACACCGAGTTTCCAGCCTCCACCGTTTCATAAGGTGGAAAGTGATAATTTGGCGGGATGCAGACCGATTTGCCCCGGCGTTGTCGTCGTCGCCGACGCGCCGCAAATTCATCGACCTGAAATCGAGTCGACAGGTTTTTCGGAAATCGACTAGGAGTAGTCATGGCATACCTGAATCCGATGCGTCGGCGCGATATCATAATCGCAAGTATTGCAGGGCTCCTAGCTTGGGTAATCACCTGCGCACTGAAGACGTTATTTTCTGGCTGAGACGATAAACGCCATTTGGATGATGGCACTCTCTATCACCCCGCGCGCCGCGACGGCGGTCCACATGTACATTGGAGCCCGAATGCGATGGCCGCGCGGCTCCAGGCCTGAGCCAGGTAGCGCTGGTCAAAAAGTTGGGCGTCTCGTTCCAGCAGGTGCCGCGTCAGCTCGCTTGTTCGATATCTGCGAAGCCCTGAACATCTCGCTTTGCGAGCATGTTCGAGTGCGATCCGACAGCGTAGACGCGGTGGAGACTCCCATGAATGAGGTTCATCGCATCTTATTGGCAGCGGCGGTCACAGCCGTTGCAGCAGCCTTCGCTTACCACGGTCTTGCTTGGTTGATGCGGTCTCTTTGGGCTGTTGCGTCCGATTTAAGTTCCATGGTCCGGAACTCGGCAATTCAGGGGTTGGACGACCTCGCCATTAACCGAGCATTTGAATTTCGCTGATCATAGTTGCCTCACCACTGACGCACGAGACTGCATGAGCGAGCCGGAAGAACTACCTGATATTGATCGACTGCAAGATCCAGGGGTCAGCTTCGAGCATGGCGTCGACGTCTACCTGATGGCAATCGACGGAACGTGGCGCCGCGATTGCGTCATGCAAGAGGCATCCGACAGCGGAGCCAGGCTTTTCGTGCGCGGGTCGATCGAGGGGCTTAATCTGAAGGAATTTTTCCTTCTCTTGTCGTCCACCGGATTGGCCTATCGACGCTGCGCATTGTCCTCGGTCAACGGGGCGGAGATCGGTGCGAAATTCATGAAGCGGCCGGGCAAGAAGAAGTAGCTGCGCAGGTGGAAAAGAACGGCTCCCCGATTTTTAACTTTTTGACCGGCCTGAATTTGCCACAGATCCGACAGCCACGGCTTCATGATGAACCGGCCCCCATCAATGAAGGTGCGGTTGTCTACTTCGCACGCATCCCTTGAGCGGGTGAGCATCCTAAAGCCTGATTATCTCCGAGATGAACACCTCCAGGATTGAATACCGGCTGGCAGCCCTTCGACAGGTATGTGCCGCGGAACCAAGGGATCAGCTATGGAATACCGAGGCGTAAAATACTCCGTCGTTCAAGGTGCCCTGCCGAACGTTTGGAAGTGGCGCGTGCTGGTGGGTCGACCCGAAATGCTCAGGATGGGCGAAGCGGAAACGCAGATCATGGCCGAAATGCACGTGCAGGCGGTCATAGACCGAGCGATCGAACTTGAGAAAGCCTTGCGAGCTTCTCGGGACAAGAACCCCGGCGGCCTCGTTTGAAGAGAAGGAATCCGTACTGCCGCCAATTCTTTTCGACCGGCGTCATGTTCGGACTAGCAAACCGCGTTGCCGGCGGCGGCGTCATGCTCAGGCGCCGCCCAAGGCGATGCGGGTCTGCTCCGGTTTCTGCATGGGGTTAGCGCCCATGCTGAGGCCGCTGAGCCAGCCTTACCGGACGCCCAGTTGTTTGATCGCCAGAGCCGAAAGCTGTGCGGCGTCATGAACACCGGTTCGCGCGATGTTGATTATCGTCTTCGCGATCATTTCAGTCAGGGGATCGTCGCGATCCTTGACGCAGAGGATATGCAACGTCTGCTCGTAAGCCGCTGTGACGCGGCTAATCTCGTCCGGCTGCATCGTGGAGTTTTGCAATAGTCGATAAATAGCCACCTCTATTGACCTTGTTTCGGTGCCTGCAGCCCGCGTGAGGTGAGGCAGCTTTTGTGAAACGGCGACGCTCTGGCATACGCTGCTCCATCCGTTTGAGGATTGCGGGAGCGCGACCGGGCGCGGTGCCGGTGTGACCGCGGTGCGCCGGCGCGGGGTGGTCCGCTGTCCCTGTAGCCCGGCGCGGCTGCGCGCTCCTACCCTTCCCCTGACGTTTGCTCAATGCTGGAGCGCTGCGCACTGAGGGCAGACCCCGTCTGCTGCTTCGCCGAGCTGGCGGTTAACTTCTTTGTGCAGGGCTTCATGTTCCCATGTTGTGCCATCGCTTTTAATGATGTTAGCGGCACGAACATAGGCATGGGTTTCCGCAGCGTCATCACCGATACGGATTGTTACATTGTCATGGAACGGGCAAATCGCTGTCGCGTGCGCCGTCGTCAGCGCATATCGAACGACAGAAGCGCGATCATCAGTCCAGCTGTCGACGGACATAAGAAAAGCACATCACAAAAATCATGCCGGCACTTTGATGGGGATCAATGGTCAGCATTACTGACAACTGTGATCTTCGGTGTCTCGCCTGCTGGAGCGGACGCGATGTCTGAGCTAGGTCAAAAACGGTAGCGGCGGCCTTGCGGCGGGATGTCTGCCTTGGCACGCTAAAAGCGGACACCCCATCTTGATGGCTCGCACCGGGTCGCGGTGATGGTGATGACGCGATGCCGTGACGCCGTCCGCTATCGGTGGCCTGTCCGTGCCGTGACGCTGGCGCGGTTGTCGTCGTCGGAAAGCCCCGTTCACGGGGCATTGGTTTGGAGTGGCTGGCCCTTGTTAGCGTATTGGAAACCGAGAGCCTTCGCTGGCTGTGTCGAACTCGCGTTTTTAAAGTTGTGGACTTCGCCCGGCATCTCCGCGTATGCCTCGCCTGCATTGAAGGTCTGCGGCGGCTTTCCATCAACTTCGTAGACAACCGCGCCCTCGAGTACATACACGAACCTCGGAGTTGGGTGTGAATGTCGGCCAGTAGAGGAGTTCGGGGGGATGTCAGCAACCCAGACGTTCATGTCCCTGCCCTCCATTTCCGGAAGGACAG
The DNA here is from genome assembly GCA_963738105.1 of uncultured Alphaproteobacteria bacterium. GTDB lineage: Bacteria > Pseudomonadota > Alphaproteobacteria > Rhizobiales > Xanthobacteraceae > Bradyrhizobium. Next base: position 276,615 of record CAVTWC010000032.1, read on the forward strand.
TCTTGAGAAGGTCGGTCCGTTTGATCGCTGTTGCTTGTTGTCCCAGCGTGATCTGACCGCCGATCAGAAACAAAGCTGTCAAGGATCGTCCCAGACAAAATGGCTCGCCACATAGCGGGTCTCCCGTTGCTTTAGGCGGGGCGGAGCGGGTCGCGACCGGACAAGTCTAGGATGCGAACACAGCCACGCCAAGTCCGCTCCAGGGCAATTCGGACTTCCGCTCGGACCGTCAAAGGATGGCGGCCCCTCCGCAACCGGTCGCAGGGTCCTGTGAGCGATGACGGAGGGCGCGGGTCTGAATATATTTGCAATCGCGCATTCTCGGCTTAATTTTATGCCGGTCGGTACACAATGGCGGTGCGCGATGAGGCCCAGGTCGAAATACGGAAGCCGTGATCTTCATGGGTTGGAACGCTGGGGGCCGGTAAGGGTTTAGGTAGATGCGTGCCATCGCGGCTGCGCTGACTGGCGCGTTGCATTGGAGGCGGCGCATGAAAGTCATCGTCGACGAAACCGGCGAGATCATCGCCAAAGCAACGGATGACCATACTCTAATCGGCGGTCACCATCGCCTCTCGCTGGCGGCCAGCCTCGGTAAAAGACTGTTCTGGCGGGATACCGGCGAACCTGTGAAGCTTGATCTCTTCTTCAAGCATTATGGAAGTTCTCTTCGACATACAGCCTGAGCCGCTCGTCGAGCATATGGTTGTTCGGGTACATCGCGGTGAGGTCGAGGCGCGTTGGTGCCGAAGTCACCGAAACCCATGACGGTCGAGCGACAGCGCATTCGGCGGCGGGTGCGTCACTGCCGATGATGCCGTGGCAGGACGACGGTCGGTGAGCTATTTCCCAAAGAGCGCCGCGAATATCGTCACGATGATCCCAGCGACCCCGACCGAAATCGTCCCCCAAAAAGCTGCCTTCGCATACCAAAGGGTATCGGCTTGCAACTTCGATGCTTCGCGATCTTTTTCAGCGAGCCATTCTTCGACATCAATCCGGGAGGGATCGGGGCTTGATATGCCGGGCACTGCCGACCCGCTGCCCGCGCCAGCATATTGCAAGCGTGGCCGAACGTTCGAGGCACCGAGTTTGTTCAACATAGCGAGTTGCGCTGGCGTGAGCGGCATTCCACGTCGTCGCCCTGACGACGACTGGATGTCAATTGGGCCTCCGTTGTACCCGTCGCGCTATCCACCGCTATCGGTAGCGGCTTGCCTGTCGATGGGGATTTCGGTTGGCCCCGCTCTAGCCTTCCGCAAGGCAACTAGGTTAGATGCCCGCATGGGGCAAATCACCTAGTTCGGTCAAAAATGCCATCATCACGTCGCCTGAGTATTTATGGATGAATTTGCGGGTGCCAGAACTGTTGTTAGGTTGCCTGCTGACCGTCGCCATTTTTTCGATTGGAGTGACGCTCTCATCAGCATGAAGTGGCCGCCGCTCACGCCGAGACGGTTGACGAGCGGCTTGCTCGTTATACCGGCTGGCTGGCGGTGTTGACGGCTGGGTTAGTAGCTGCGTCGGTGACCCAGTTCTATTTTTTGAACAGAGCGGAAAAAACATCGCAGGCCCTCGCAAGGCTTGCACGAGAGGAATTTATTGCCACGCATCGGCCCCGCGTCACTGTGCGCTTTCTTCAAGGGCCGCATCACGATGATCAAGGGTACGAATTTTATTGGATGACGCTCGCCAACGTTGGAGAGACTGCAGCGACTATCACGGACATTGGGGCTGATCTGGGTCGGCGCAACATTGAGAGTGGTATTTGGGGAATGCCGGGACTGGACGCCTCGCCCCAACCTGTGAGCCCGATAATTCTCGAAAGCGGGCAACGCCACACCGCCAAGGTTACGGCAAAACAGCCGGTCAGCGACATCGACCTATTCGGCGATGCTACCGGGACGTTTGAACTGTGCGCCGTCGGCTGCGTGCGTTATGAGGACGGCAATGGCAGGACACGTGAAACGGCATTTTTCCGCACAAATCGAGGCGGCGACGGCTTCGATGCTTCGAAAAACAAGGAAGAAGAATACGAGGACTAACAGCCGGTCGAGATGACCAGCCTAACCCCAAGCCCATGCATGCGCGGGACGGACAAGGAAGATCGGGCTGCGGCGTGATGCAGACCCGGAGGGAACGGTCAGATGGCGCTGCCTGAGACCCGGCTCAAGATCGACCTCAGCGCGCTGGCGCGAAGGCCTCATTCATAGGTTTGATCGATGGCAACCACGAACGACTTTAGTCTGTATCTGGGCTTACCGAATAAGGAATTTGCCCAACAGCTTGGTCAACTGACTGTGGCATGGGCAGCTCTGGAGTTCGCTGTTTTTAGACTATTCGAGGTCATGACGGGGCTTCCAGTTCCCATGGCTCGGTCAATCTATTATTCGGCCAGAACGACCTCCGCTCGGCTCGATCTGGTGCGATCAGTCACCGTGATAGTTCTGCGCAAACGCCAACCAAAAAGAATGTTTCGCCCGCATGTGTTGGGTGACGCGCTCGCGCTGCAGAAGCGGGTGCTGAAGCATCTGGGTGACATTGGCCGCATCGCTGGTGATCGAAACAAATTCGTCCATGACCCATGGGCGGGCCTGTACCCCGGCAAGAAGCTCTACCAATTACGCTTAGGCGGCAAAGAAATTCACGGAAATTACGAGCCTGTCCTGTTGCGCGACATAAAGAGGCTGACGAACCTTATTGAAGGAAAAGCTGTAGCGCTGGGAAAACTCCATAATTCCCTCGCACCAAGGGTGCTGCCATTACTCTCCATTTTGGAACTTCAGCACGAACTAACTTTGGTTCCCAAAAAAGAAGCGCCCGCTCAAACGAAAAGGAGAACACGGTCAAAGCGAGAATGAGCGATGTGCAACCCAGACCCAGCCAATTCATCTGCAGCTTATTTCCAGTTCATCACTGTCGCGCGGCGCGTCATCTTTCTCATTCGCCTTGAGGCTGAGGAATTTCATATTGACGCGCGGCGGGATCGCGAAATCGACATCGAGATAGGCTGTCCCCATCTTCATTGTGCTTTGAATGCGCTTCGCAGTCGCTGCGCTTGAAATGAGCGCGGACACCAACACACCGTTGCTTGTCGCCTTTGCCGCGATGGCATTCACTTTTGCTAGGTCCGACCCACCGTTCGACTTTAGCCGGAGCCGCGCCTTGGGCGGCAGGCCCCAAGTCACTTTGAACACAGTGACTTCATAACCCATCTGTTCGAGGATCGGCAGCGCATCTCCGACTTGCTGCGTAAAGGTGTTAAATTCCGACATCACCTTGCCGGTTGCGTCTGAAAAATCCGGCAACGAGAGGTCCGGCATCGACGGCAGCGACACGGACGGCAACGCTGGCATCGCGGGCATCATGTCTCGCGCTGATTTGGTGATGCTATCGATGCGGCTCGGTGCAGCTTCCTCAGCGCGGGCGACGGCGGTTGTCGCGAGCAGCATGACGAGTATCGAAAGCATTTTCATTGTGTCCCCCTTGGATGGCATAGCCGCGACCGCACACGCCAGCGTCGAGGAAACTACCATGTTTTTGCGCGGTTGAACTGCCCGACCACTGCTCTATCCTCCGGCCATGGTCTTGCAGCGGCGGCGGCGTCCCTCCGGCTTAATCGAACCGTGCGCGCCGTCGAAGGCGGCGCTGGCCGGGTAGTGCGTCAGTTTGACTGTGGCAGGTTTTCTGACTGGCATACGCCCGGGTCAGAGCGCAAGCTCCGCCCATGTGGAAATCCGACATTATCTGCCCCGTCTGCGGGGCAGGATATCGCCGCATAACCCTAGTTACCTGCAAGGGGGCCAAGGGAGAGTATCGTTGCTTGACCTGTAATCACGTCCTTGACGTTTTCGATGGCTCCGTCGAAGTGCTTATCCGCCTCACGGTTCCGACAGAGCGTCCCAATAAGTCGAAGAACCCGGCGAGCACGGCGGTGCGCCGGGAGTGGCGCTAGCCCTGTAACGGCATCTAACACGCCGCCTAACGGATTGCGGCATCAAACGTGTTCGGCGCACGTGCGCCGCGAGCGCGAGGAAGAGTGGCGCTAGTAGCCTTCATGCTGTCGACAAAAAGAAAAACAGGAGATAGGCGAGGTAGGCGATCAGACCGACACAAAAGCCAGTCGCGATTGCTTCGATGATGGACGCCTGTCTCGGGTCAAGTGTCATGTACCATCCTTGGCGGCAGCAATCGGACCACGGCTTTGATCTATGTCAAGGGAGGCTGGTGAGGCTGGCGGCTAGCTGTGATAGGATCGCACCGTGCTGCCGTTTCGCTCCTTTTCCGGCAGCAAAACCTGCGCCAGGCGCTCCCGGATGCACGGAGAGCCTGGCGCGCTTTTGCATCGGGCGGCGGCTGTTCCACTTCAATAGCCGGCGATCTAAGCGATGAAACGCCCTTTAGGTGCCCTTCTAGACGTGCTCCCGTAGCCTTCTGCGCGCGCTCCGGCGGCACCGGGCTTCGATGAGGCGGGCGAGATACCAGCGCCAGCAGATGCCCCGCCCTGACGCGCCGACGAGCAACAGGATGACCCGACGACGCGGTTCTGTGATAGAAGGCGGCGCGGGACGCCGCTCGACAGACAGTCCCGGGCCCCGCGCGTGCCGGGGGTCATGCAGGCAGCAAGCCCGGCTGCACGATCGGTGTCATCGCCGCCCACCACCCGGCTGCACGATGTCGTAGGCATGCTGCGGGCTTGTGTTCGGCGGGTCCGCGCGCGGCACGGTTCTGAGCTGAACGCCCAAGACCGCTTGCGGTGTCGTCGTTGCGCGAAAATCAATCGCTTCGCCGCGCTCGGCAGCGGCCCAAATGAGTGAACATTCGCTGCGCTCCGCGGCCAGACTGTCCGCGTCGATGGTCGCAAGCATTTCCGCGCGCCGCCCCTCGTCGAGGGCATTTTTATCGTCGCCAATCTCACGAAAACCAGCGCTGATCTGCTCCAGTAGCTGATCGCGGAGCAGCCAGCAAACAAGATCAATAGCGTCCGGCATTTCCGCGTATCCAATGGCACCGGGCGCATCGACGTTGTAAATCTTCGTCGTCAGACGGGTCGGCATCCGCGCACTTGCAGCAAACCGCGCAGGCACTCGCCGATGTAGGCCTGACCGTCGCAGGCGTCGCCAGCAGCAGTAGACCGACACTCTGCCTGTCTACGATCCACTTACTGCAAATGATGCAATGTCTGACCCGCTGGTCGAGCAGATCGATCCAGTTGCTGACCGTGCTTTGCAATAAGGGCGTTCTGGATAGACGAACATCATCCGGTTCAACCAAAAATGTCAGCAACGCATGGTCTGCTTCATGGCGGAAGCGGGCTATGTCCGCTCGGCGTTCGTGTCGGCCCATGTAACCTCCTGATCGCGCTGCGCAGTGTTGCTCGTTATCGTGGTAGTCTGGTCCAGCACTGGACTGGTTCCGACCTTCCAGTGCGGCGCCATCGTCGGCCTGCTGGCTCCAAGGGCAGGTCGGCGGTGTCTCCTGCATCATGCTGATCATTTGGGTTGTCATTGCCTGCCGGTCCTGCGCGCCTGACCGCGCCTCTCGGTTGGTGGTGGCTGGTGTCATGAGAGCCTGTCCACGACGCGCGTGGCCGCGTCATAAATCCGCTCCAGCGCGACCCGCTCGGGGCCGATGCGGACGGATATGGACGGGTTGTCCTATATCCCCCGTCACGCGCGCGCGGGTGTACGCCTATAACCCGGTGACCTGTCCATATCCGTCCGCATCCCTCAATCGTTATTGATATCATTGGCATTTCCCCGCCGGATGAGCCGGATGCCGCTGAAGGCTCTCGTTCTGGCGTTGCCCTTCCTGCATGGCGTGAACCCGCGAGCCTGCATCTGTTCAGAGAAGCCCTTGGCCGTACCGGGTTGATCGTTGGTCTGCGTTGCGTAGGCCGTCCACGCGGTGAACAGCGCGCCGACGCTCTCCCACTTCCAGTCGTTGCCGATATCGACATCGCACTGATCATCGAGCCACTGCCCGAACACGTCCTCGCCGGAGAAGTACTCGTCGGTCGCGTCGCGCACGATGGTGGGTGGAGCGAGACCGATGCGCTGCCACTCAAGACAGCCGTCAATGACCCAGCGCAGGATCGCGGGCCATTCAGCCTTCAACTTCTCGGGTAAGTGCTTGTCGCGCTCGGCCATCGGGATTTGGACCGTGAACGGCACCAGCAACAGCCGTCGCCGCATCGCCGGGTCCACGTTACTCAGCCTCGGCTTGTGGTTGCCGATGATGAACAGCTTGAAGGTCGGCTTGAAGTCGAAAAAGTCCTGCCGCATGAAGCGTGCGGTCAGCATGTCGCCGCCAGTCAGGGCCTTGAGCTTGGTCTCGTCCCAGCGACGGCCTTCCTGCGTCTCCTGCGCGATGACCAGCCGCTTGCCGCGCAGCTTGGCAACGTCGGTCGGATGTCGCTCGGCGTTGCCTGCGATGAACGTCCCCATGTCAGCGACGGTGGCATGGTCCCCAAGGATTTCACCGATGGTGTTGATGAAGGTGCCCTTGCCGTTCATTCCGGTGCCGTAGCCAAACACAAAGGTATGTTCGGAGATGTCGGCGGTCGCGCAGTAACCGACATAGCGTTGCAGGAAGCTGATCAGTTCTGCGTTGTGATCAGTGATGCGGTCGAGGAAACGCGACCATGCCGGATGTGGTGTGCCAGGCGGTGCGATGGTGGACGCGGTCACCTGGGTCAGATGGTTGTCGCGGTTGGGCGGGCTTTCCATCCCGGTGCGCAGATCGACCACACTTTGCGAAACTCCCAGTAGGTAGGGCTTCGCGTCCCATTGCTCGCCGGTCGTGGCGAGCCGCCCATCGTAGCGCGCGAGCCGTTCGACGGCTGCGACGGTCTTTGCCGATGCGATGGCGGTTGCCACGCGCGGCACGTCGCAGGCTTCGGCCATCTCCCGACTAACCTTGCGCGACATGGTGAACACGCGGTTGATGTTATCGGGCTTCCAGACTGAACCATTCCAGTTCAGCCAGCGGCCCCAGTCAGCGACAAAACGCAACTGGTTCGCATGCCGATCAGCGAACGTAAGTGCGATGGCTTCTTCGCTGAACTCTGGCGCGGTATCGTTCGCGGGCTTGGGCTTGGGCAGCTTCTTCTCGCGCGGTGCCGCCTCGCGGAATGTACCGGCCCCTTGCTCGCGCAGAATATCGTTGGCTTCCCGTGCTTTGCGTTCACGCCGGATACGCGCAAGCTCGGCATCTACAACGTCGTGCTTGCTCATAGTAGTTCTCCCAGCCTGAAAAGCAGCTCGTCGGTGACGTTGGGATAGCGTGACCGCAGCGCGATCAGACGCGCGATGACGTCGCGAACTTGTTCACTCGACAGATCACCAAGGCGGTCGCGGCAGGCGCTCTCCAGCAGCGCCGCAGTGCCGCGCTCGCGCAGGGAATACATCAGGGCATCGACGGTGCTTTCCGCCGCTCGACGGTGTTGTGGCGGCGCCTCAGGGGCTGGGCGCTGGTGGACGCGGCGGCGCTTGAATGCCGCTGCCATGATCGCCTGGACGGCATCCAGACCCATGGTACGAACGAGGCCGCAAGCCACTGCGAGGTTCTGCGCGCGATCCACGGCATTGAGGAAGCGCATGCGGTCAACATCTTCGCCTGCGTCGGCGACATCGGCGAGCGCGTCACAGACGGCGGCGAACGTCTCCGGGGTCGGGGTAACAAGAAGAGCCGTAGCCGCAACATGAAGCGGGCTGATCTCGATGTCGGCGTCGTCGAGGCGGCGGGCGTTGTCGGCAGGCACGGCGTGGCCTTTCGGGTGAAAGGCTGGGGCTTGCGGTGTGTCGCGCGCTGGTCCATTTATGAGGGCGTTGAAGTCCCCTACACATTTGGCCGGTGCGCTGTTGCCGCAGCGCCCGGCTTTCTACGTGGCGCCGCGGGGGTGGTTTCGGCGGCCACGGCCCCGGCCATTGATTTCATTCTGCCACGCGGCGACCTCGTCCGCGTACCAGATGCGCCGGTTCGGGCTGATGTACGTGGATTTCGGAAACAAGCCTTTTTTCTCCATCCGCCAGAGCGTTACGGGCGAGACCGGCACGATCTGCAGAACCTGCTCCTGATTGAGCATGCGGCGAGGCACGGACGTCTCCGATGCACCATCTTGCAGTTCGGCTTGCTTTTTGATCGCCGTGTTCATGGCGTTCACTCCACGGCAGCGGTCGCGGCCTCGCGCTCGCGACGCCACTCGGTTTCGGCCTCTTCGGTGATGATCACGCGATCAAGAATTCGGGTTTCGCGCGGACCGAGGCCACGCTCGCGCATTTTCCGATAGAACCCTTCGGACAGTGCGTGTCGGGCACAGAATTGCGGGATCGAGAAGGCTTTGCGCGGGATACCCGCAGCCTGCAGCGCCGCCGCCGTTTCAGCCTTCGTCTGGTTTGCCATCTCCGCCTCTCCTCAGTGAAGGACACCGAGGAGCATGCGACATCGCCGGCAAAATGCACGTATGCAAGTGTGCATACACTGTGCATGCACAAAATAACCGGAGCGACGCTTACCGGCGGCGCAGACGCCCTACGGCTCGACTTCGGAGGATGGTGGTACGATTGACCGTGTGCCCGTGTTGCTTCTCGTAGTCGTTGCCGACCTTCTTGACGATCTCAGCGTCAGAGAGATTTGCCGGTGGCCTCCCATCAGGCGGCCAGAACCGGCGCGCGATCAAGTTGATGCGGGCTTCCTTCGGCCCTTCTGGCTCGGTGTCAGCCTTTCGGGCCTTCGATTTGGTGCTGGCGGGTTTGAGCAGCTTCTCCGCCCATGGTGGCGGGATCAGACCGTCGCGGATGGCGAGAGCGCGGTCGATGGCCTTGGCCGCCATGTCCAGTCGAGCGGCCTGCTCCAGCTTTTCGGACATCATCCTCTGGAAGGCGGCGCGCTGCTCCGGGGTGAGCGCCAACCTATCGATAGCGGTTGGCTGCTCAGACGTGGTACGGTCACGCTTAGCCTTGCCCATGTGCTCATCCTCACTGGGTTGGTCAGTCCGGGCCGGGGCGTTGAGAGCGCCTTCCGGCCCGGTCGCACTGTATCACTGGCAGCGCGCCGAACGCACCAGCGGCCGAACAGCGAGTTTCACGGGATTTCAAAAGAAAAGCCCGGCCAGCTTCGCGCTGGCCGGGCTGCTCAAGTTGAATTTCCGGGATCAGGCTGCGAGCCGCAACTCGTCCCGAACGATGGCCGTCGGTGCAGGCTCGCCGATGATGCGCCGCAGCTCGGCGGCGATGCCATTGAGCACCCCGCGCTTCTGCTGCATGCGTTTCGACTGGTTATAGATGCCGGTGACCCGGCTGATCTTCTCGCCGTCATCCTTGGTCACGGCGTGGTCCAAGGTCTTCGCGATAGCAGCGTCCGAGTAACCGAGTTCGCCTGCCAGCGTCGCCGCAGTCCTGCGCAAATCGTGCGGCGTGAAGGGCTTGAGGCCCAAAAGCTCGCAGAGACCCGGCGTCTTGGTCTTGCCCTTGCACTTCTCGTGCTTGGTACCACGCAGCGCGGTTGCCATAGCGGTCCGATGGATGGGCTGGTCCTCATAGACCGGGCTCTCGAACACGAACTGCTGGCCTTCTCTGGTCATCGCTTCCTTGATGATCTCGACCGCCAGATCAGACAGCGGCTGCTCGATCTTTCTCCGTTTTTTGACCCTCCGGACCGGAACATCGAAGCGTGGGAACTCGCCGTCGAGGCCGACCAGCTCGTCGCGGTGCGCGGCCAGCAGCTCGCCGGAGCGCAGCATGGTGACCAACTCGAATTTGAGCGCCAGCCGCGTCCTGCGATCCCAAGGCAGATCGCCGCGGTCGAGACCAGACCAGAATATCCTGATCTCGTCCTCGGAGAGCACTCGGGTGCGCGCATGCTCCTTGTCGAGCGGCGGCAAGTTGGCGCAAGGGCTCGCGGTCACATATTCGCGGCCCGCCTCGGCGGCCCAATTGAACAGGCCCGAGGCCGCGCGCCGCATGTGGCGGGCATTGGCGACCGAAGCCTTGCTGCCCGGATATCGACCAACGACGATATCATCCGAGAGCGTGGCGATGTCGCGCTTGGTGACCGTGCTCGCGGCCATCTTGCCGAGACGCGGGCTGAGGAACCGCTGCAGATGGCACCCGACGTTGCTCCATGTTTCGATGCGGGGCCGCATCCCGCCATCGGCCTTGAGGACGAGCGCCTTCATCCATGCGACCCGCTCGACGATGATCTCGTCAACCGTCTTGCCTTGCGCGGCCTTCTCAGCCTGTTTCTGCGAAAGCAGCGCGACAAGCTCGGCGGGCGACATCGCCTTCATCGCATAGACCTTGCTGCGGGCATGATCGACCCGGAAGGTCTCCGCATTGTAGTCGCCGATCTTGATCGAGCGCTGCTTGCCGGTCGTCGGGTGGGTGAATTTGAAGTTGAAGGCCGCCATGCCGGACGTGGTGCGGCTAATGTACAAGCCGGGGGCCTTGCGGTCGTAGAGTTTGTCGCGCTGATCGACCCGCTTCTCGCACATGCGGTCGGTGAGGATGACGCTGCCGTTGCGACCGCGTTTGCCAGCCGGTTCGCTGGTGATAGTCTCTGTCATGGTTTCAGGCTCCGTGAGGGTTTGGGACCATGGGCTTGGCCCTGGGCCTCTCAGTCCTTGGAGGGTCGAGAGAGGCTTAGGGCCGGGCCCTAGATTTGGCGAAATGCGCTGAAAGCTGATGAATGAGGGTAGAAGAAAAACCCTATAAATAAAGGGTTTTGTTGCTTTCAGCGTCTTTCACCGGATACCAAAATATAGCCCACACGACTTCACCGTACGCATCAGCGCCATTCGTCTTGCGTGCCGGAGATCGCTCACGGAGAGCAATCCGCCCTGCGACCCCATCGCACGCCTGACGCTGCCGCGCCCACCGCATCTCATTCCGCGTCCGTGACGATCGCGATACGCCCCTCATGTGGAACGAGACGGCTATGAATAGGCCGGTGATTTGGGTCGGAATGGAATCAAAATGTTTTTCGCTATGGGGCTCGACAAGGCGACTACACCAAATCTAGCCCGTCGAGTGCGAGAGAGATGGATGGGGCGAACTTCGCCAGAATTTGCGGCGATGATGGGTTGCGAGTAACAACCTATCCTGCGGGTGCACCGTAAAATCGCCGTCAGCGGCCCTCTCACGGCACCCGTCTCACAAATCCTCAGCATTGACACCGGAGACTCCGCAATCGGCAAGTTACGTCACCTTTCTGTCCGCAAGCGCCTTATGCAGCAGTACGTCATAGTGATCACCCATAGCGTTTAGCGCTGTAGCTCCATCACCGGAAAATGACGAACCATGCATGGTGGCTAGTACCTTGGGCTTCAGCGCAGCGAGCTTGCGCACCGTCGAACCCGTGGTCGGGCCGAGACTGGTGTAATGAAATAGAACTCTCCGACGTGATCGACTGTTCGATAATGTCGCTCTCGGTGATCGCCGGGCCGTTTCCCGCGCGGGTAAACAGGTCTCCGCACAACAACGTGCCCGTCGTTTCCTCGAACATCACGCCGGCGTCCCAGCCGTGCGGCACGTGCGGCGTATCGATATAACGGAAGCGCTTGCCACCGATATCAATCACCTCACCGTCGGCAAGCACGCGCGGCTCGCGATCGGCCATGTCGCTGACGGACACGCGACAGCCCACCGCCCCATGCACAAGCTCGGCCGCAGGCGCAGCAGCCAGCCACTCGTTCATCGATCCGCATTCATCCGCCTCGAAATGGCCGAAGCCGAGCCAGCGCAACCGCTCCACCGGCATGACCCGGGCAACCGCCGCTGAAAGCAATGGAAACATCTTGCGCTTGCCGCAGTGAAACAACAGCGGGTCATCACCGGCGAACAGGAAATGATTGTAGGTAAAACCGGCCGGCGGAGCAGCCTCCGGCACAAAGACGGACAGGCGATACACACCTGCCCCGATCTCATCGATCCTGGTTTCCATCTGACAAACCCTTTCAAAGATGGCCTGTCGGCCAAATGCAAACATGCGTTTGCATTGCATTTAGGAAGGGGTAATGCATAATGCAAACGATTGTTTACTTTTTTTGAGAAGCCTTTGCCTTCCATTGAAAAACCTCGCAAATCCGACATCGCCCGGGACCGCATCCTGGAAGCGGCGCGGCGCGTCTTTGCCGATGACGGCTACGAGCGCGCGACCATTCGGGCTATCGCCGCCGAAGCATCGATCAACCCGTCGATGGTCATCCGCTACTATGGCTCGAAGGAAGGTTTGTTCGCCGCGGTCGCCAAGCTGGATTTCAAGGTCGCGTCGCTGGCCGGAGTGCCGGTTACGCAGCGTGGCGAAGCATTGGTTCGCCACGCGCTTGATCAGTGGGACCATCCCACGAACGGCGCGGCCCTCGCGGCGATAATGCGGGCTTCGATCTCGAACGAAGCCGCGCGCGACCGCATCGTCGCGCAGTTTTCCGAACAGATAGCCGGCTTGTTTGCGGCGATCGGACCGGCAGCGATGGCTGCGGCGCCCTTTGTCGCGACACAAATGCTCGGATTGGCCATCGCGCGGTACATCTGGCGCATTCCGCTTGTCGCCGCGTTGCCAGCAGACGTTGTTGTGAAGCAGATCGGAAAAGCAGTGCAGCGCTATCTCGACGATGCCGCCCAACAACAGAGCAAATGATCTGAGGAACATCGTCTGACGATCGGGTCAGCGTGGCCCACCAACTGGCGGAGCCCGTCTACTCGGTTATTTCGTCGGCCCGAAGCAGGAGAGAGGGAAAAATTCGGATGCCCACCTCGCTGCAGTCGAGTTTACGACCAACTCGAATGCCGCAGGCTGCTCCCAGCGCAAACGGCCGATCAGCCGCAATTCCAAACCGGCCCGATCGGGGTCTGCGTGTAGCACGGACCAAAACTGCCGCCATTGTAGCGGCCGCGGCCATCAAAGCCGGGCCGGCCAAAATAATACCGCTCGCCATCGTACCCGTAATAATGCGGCGTCGGATCGATGTACCAGGGGCGTCGGTCGCGGCGTGCACCACGCAGCACCGCCGCTTCCTGGCGATAGAGCGGCAAGCTGTTGCTCAGCGGTTGATGATAGCCCGGCAGGAAGCCGTAGCCATGCCAGTGCGACGCCGGCCGCTTATGAATTGGCGCAGCCGGCGCGACGACCGGCGACAACGACAGAGCGACAGCAATGGATAGACACACGAAGCGCGACATCAGCTCACCATAGGCAATCGGCTGGGGGAAGGCCATTCAAATCCGAGTGCGACGGTTCGACGGACTCGTGTCGACCGGTCGCAGATCACTCCGGCTTTATGTTTGCAAATTTGATCACCTTGGCCCATTTTTCTGTTTCATCAGCGATCAACGTGCCAAACTCAGCGGACGAACCCGGCATCGGCGTGCAGCCGAGATCAGTTAGCCGCGCCCGCAGTTTAGGATCGGCAAGGCCCGCGTTGATTGCCGTGCTGAGCGTTTCAACGATCTCAGGCGGCGTATTTTTGGGAGCTCCCAGGCCATAGAACGGTCCCGCCTCGAAGCCGGGTACAAACTCACCCACCGTCGCAATTTCGGGCAGTAACTCTGAGCGCTTCGCGGAGGTCACCGCTAGAGCGCGCAGCTGATCCGACCGGATGTATTCCAGCACCGACGGCATGCTGACGAACATCAGTTGCACCTGATTACCGAGCACGCTGGTCAACGCGGGCGCAGAGCCACGATGAGGGATGTGAACCATGTTGATGCCAGTCATCATCTTGAACAATTCGCCGGCCATGTGCTGCGACGTCCCGATACCGGCCGATGCATAATTGATCTTGCCGGGATTGGCCTTGGCGTACGCGATGAATTCGGGGACTGACTTCACCTGCACCGATGGATTGATCACCATCACATTGGGCTCGCGGCTGATGCAGGCCACCGGCGCAATATCACGGATGAAGTTAAAACCGAGCTTGTCGTACAACGTCGCATTGGTCGCGTTCGGTGTAGAGATGAAGAGCAGCGTATAGCCGTCAGGCTCGGCTCTGACGACGGCCTCGGTTCCGATATTGCCGCCGCCGCCGGGCCGGTTCAGGATCACGAATTGCTGCCCAAGCCGCTCCGACAACCATTGCCCCATGAGACGGGCGATAATGTCGTTGCCACCCCCGGCAGCAAAATAGACCGTCACTTGTACGGGCCGTATCGGATAGGCTTGCGCGCGTGCAACGCGCGACGTTGCTGGGAGTGCGGCGGTAGCCACCGCCATACCAAGAAACCGTCTGCGAGCAAGTTTCATGGTTCTCAAACCAGTTCCGCGATGGAGCGAGATTCCGGGCTCGATGCGGAGCCTGTCATCGGGCCGCGCTACGCGTGGACCCGGTGGCATCGCCCCGAAATGACAGACCAAGCCTACATCGTCGCCCCAAGCACCCAGGGTGCGAATTCGGCGCCGCCGAAGTCAAAGCTTTCGCTCTTGGTCGGCTGGCCGGAGGCGGTCTTCAGCATCAGGTCGAAAATCCGCTGGCCGCATTGCTGCACGGTTTCCTCGCCATCGAGGATGGTGCCGCAATTGACGTCCATGTCGTCTTCCATGCGCTTGTACATCGGCGAATTGGTCGCGAGCTTGATCGACGGCGCGGGCTTGCAGCCGAACACGCTGCCGCGGCCGGTGGTGAAGCAGACCAGATTGGCGCCGCCGGCAACCTGGCCGGTGGCCGCGACCGGGTCGTAGCCGGGCGTGTCCATGAACACGAAACCCTTCTTGGTGACGGGCTCGGCGTAATTCAGCACGTCGACCAGATTGGTGCTGCCGGCCTTCGCCATCGCGCCCAATGATTTTTCCAGAATGGTGGTGAGGCCACCGGCCTTGTTGCCGGGGCTGGGATTGGCGTTCATCTCGGCGCCTTCCCGCTCGGTGTATTCTTCCCACCAGCGCATCAGCCCAACCAGCTTTTCACCGACCTCGCGGCTGACCGCGCGGCGCGTCAGCAGATGTTCGGCACCATAGGTCTCCGGCGTTTCCGACAGGATCACCGTGCCGCCGTGCCGCACCAGCAGATCGCTCGCCGCGCCCAGCGCCGGATTGGCCGAGACGCCGGAATAACCATCGGAGCCGCCGCATTGCAGCGCCACCGTCAATTCGCTCGCCGGCACCGGTTCGCGCTTCACTTTGTTGGCGTCCGCGAGCGCTTCGCGCACGAAGGCAACGCCGGCTTCCACGGTCTTGCGGGTGCCGCCGACTTCCTGGATGTCCATCGCACGCAAACGACCCGCGAGCTTCTGTTCCTGCATCAAGCCGCCGATCTGGTTGACCTCGCAGCCGAGGCCGAGCACGACGACGGCAGAGAAATTCACATGCCGCGCGTAGCCGCCGAGCGTACGGCGCAGCAGCGCGAGCGGCTCATCCTGCGTCATGCCGCAGCCGGTCTTGTGGGTCAGTGCGACCACGCCATCGACATTGGGAAAATCGGCCAGCGGATTATCGCCGGTGAACGGATTCTTCTTGAAGATATCGGCGACCATGCCGGCGACATGCGCGCTGCAATTCACCGAGGTGAGGATGCCGATATAGTTGCGGGTGGCGACGCGGCCGTCGGCGCGGCGGATGCCCTCGAAGGTCGCGGGTAAATCGAAATTCGGCGTCGGCGTCACGTCGACACCGAACGCATAATCCTTGGCGAAATCGCCCATGCCGCAATTCTGGGTGTGAACGTGCTGGCCCGGCGTGATCGGCGTGGTGGCAAAGCCGATGATCTGGCCGTAACGGCGGATCGGTTCGCCCACCGCAATCGGCTTGATCGCCACCTTGTGGCCGGCAGGAATGCGCTCGACCGTGGTGACCCCATCGGCCACCACCATGCCCGGCGGCAGGCTCGAGCGCGCGATCAGCACGCCATCATCGGGATGCAGGCGAATGACGGGTGCTGGGGTCATCTTAAATCTCCTGAGCTTTGACTGCCTTCACCTCTCCCCGTCCTTTTACGGGGAGAGGTCGGCGCGTAGCGCCGGGTGAGGGGCGAGGCACTGCGCCAATGCTAGCACAACACTCGCGGGAAGAGCCCCTCACCCCACCCCTCTCCCCGCAAGAGCGGGGCGAGGGAGAAGCAAGTTACGCCTTGCCGCCGGATTCCTTGCGGGTCTGGGCGATCTGCATCTTGGCGTAGGTGGCCATCAGGCCGCTTTCGTTCGACAGGGTCACGAGCTTGAAGCCCATGTTGATCGCGCGCACTGCGCCGTCCGCACCCGAGCAGTGGATGCCTGGATAGAGGCCGCGCTTGCCGCACTCTTTGACGATCTTTTCGTAGATCTTGAGGATTTCCGGCTCGTCGCGATCGAGTTTCGGTACCAGCCCGTAGGAGAAGCCGAGGTCGGAGGGGCCGATATAGACGCCGTTGATGCCTTCGACGTCGAGGATCAATTCCATGTTTTCGATCGCGGTCTTGGTTTCCATCATCGGCAGCAGCACGATCTCGTCATTGGCGGTCTGCTGATAGGTGCCGGCCGAGCCATACATGCCGGAACGAATCGGACCGTTGGAGCGGGTGCCGCGCGGCGGATATTTGGAATATTGAACCAGGTTTTCGGCTTCCTGCTTGGTGTTGATCATCGGGCAGATCACGCCGTAAGCGCCGCCGTCGAGCACCTTGCCGATGATGCCGGGCTCGTTCCAGGGAACGCGAACCATCGGTGTCACCGGATGGGCGTGCATCGCCTGGAAGCACGTCACCATCGACTGGTAATCCTGCACACCGTGCTGCATGTCGACGGTGACGCTGTCGAAGCCGCATTGCGCGATCACTTCGGCGGAAAACCCCGACGGGATCGCCAGCCAGGCGTTCACCACGGCTTTGCCGGAAGCCCATACCTTCTTGACGTTATTAGCCACTCTTTGTTCCTTCCCTGTTTGGTACCGCTGTCATTGCGAGCAGCGCAGCGACGAAGCAATCCGGTATTTTTGCAGCTCTGGATTGCTCCGGGGAGCCTGTGTCATCGGGCCGGCCGGAGACCGGACCCGCTCGTTGGCTCGCGGGCGGTGTGCACTATCACCGTCCAGCTATCGTCAGGCAAGGGCGCGCCGCCCTTAAGCGCTGACTTTGGCGTGGCCGCCGAGATAGGCAGCCGCAATGGCCTCATTGCCCCACAATTCGTCGGGCTTGCCGCCCAGCACGATGCGTCCGGTCTCCAGCACGTAGCCGTGGTCGGCGACCGAAAGGCCCATGCGCGCGTTTTGTTCGACCAGCAGGACCGTGGTGTTGCGCCGGATCTCGGAGATGATCTTGAACACCGCCTGCACGATGACAGGTGCCAAGCCCAGCGAGGGTTCATCGAGCAGCAACAGCCGCGGCTTCGCCATCAGCCCGCGCGCCACCGCCACCATCTGCAACTGGCCGCCCGACAAGGTCCAGCCGAGCGACGATGAGAATTTGCGGATGTCCGGAAACAGGTCGAACATCGCGTCCGCCTCGCGCGACAATTCGGAGGTCGCCACGCGCCGGTTCGACGCGCCGAGCATGATGTTTTCCTTGACCGTCAGCCCCGGAAAAATCCGCCGCCCTTCCGGCACATGGGAGATCCCCATCCGCACGATCGCTTCCGGGCCGAGGCCGGCAATCGATTTGCCGTCGAACAGGATGTCGCCGGCCGCAGGTTTTTCCAGGCCTGAGATCGCGCGCAGCGTGGTGGATTTGCCGGCGCCGTTGGCGCCAAGCAGCGTCACCACCTGCCCGGGATCGACGGACAGGGAGATGCCGCGCAGGGCTTCGATTTCGCCGTAGCGAACGACCAGATCGCGAATTTCGAGCAGCGCCATTATTCGGTTCCGAGATAGGCGGAGACGACATCGGGATGGCGCAGCACCGCCATGGATTCGCCGTCCGCGATGCGACGTCCGAAATTGAGCACGGTGATGTGCTGGGCCGCTTCCGAGACCAGCGTCATGTCGTGATCGATGATCAGGATGGTCAGGCCCTGGGCTGCGATCCGCTTGAGCAGTTCATGCAGCTCGAGTTTTTCGGTCGAGTTCAGACCGGCCGCGGGCTCGTCGAGCAGCAGCAAGGTCGGGTTCGCCGCCAGCGCGCGCGCGATCTCGATCAGCCGCTGGTGACCATAAGAGAAGCTCGAGATCAACTCGTTGGCGCGGCTGCCGAGGCCGACAAACGTCAACGCCTCCATCGCGCGTTCGGTCAGCGCATCACCGCCGCCCTCGCCGATCATCTTGTTGCCGGGCCGCTCGGCGCCGATCTCGACGTTTTCGAGTGCCGTCATCGAGCGGAACAGGCGGATGTTCTGGAACGTGCGTCCGAGCCCCGCCGCGGTGCGCAGATGCGGCGGCATGTTGGTGATGTCGGTGCCGTCGAGCACGATCTTGCCGGCGGTGGCCTTGTAGAGGCCGGAGAGCACGTTGAGCGTCGTGGTCTTGCCGGAACCGTTCGGCCCGATCAGCGCATGAACCCCGCCGCGTCGGACCGCGATATCGACGCCGTCGACCGCTTTGAGGCCGCCGAAATATTTCGCAAGGCCCGTGACCTCGAGCACGATGTCGCCGCCGACGGTCGCCGGCTTCAGTTGAAGCAGCGCGGTGGCCGGAGGCGTCCTGGTCTTGCTGCGCAGCCGATCGAGCCCCACCGTGACAAAGCCCCAGATGCCGTCAGGCATGAAACGGATGATCAGGATGACGAACAGGCCATAGATCGCGAGATAAAGTCCGGGAACGCTTTTGAGGAAGCGCAGCCATTCCGGGATCAGGATCAGCAAACCCGTGCCGATCGCAGATCCGATAGGCGACGCCACGCCGCCGAGCAGCGACATCGTCAGGAACACGATCAATTCCGCGAACGAGAACTGGTCCGGGCTGACATAGGCAAAGCCGCCGGCGAACAGGCCGCCCGCGAGGCCGCCGAGCGCCGCGCACAGCGCGAACGCGTAGACCTTGGTGCGGAAGATATCGATGCCGTTGACGCCAGCGGCGAGTTCGTTGTCCCGAACCGCGCGCATCGCCCTGCCCAGCCGGGTATCCGGCAGATGCCAGACGCAATAGCCGACGATCGCCAGCATCGCGACGCAAAATGCCAGATAGCTTTGCGACGTCGCGAACAGCGCCGGCCTGCCGATGTTCGAAACGCCGTCCGGACCGTGCGTCAGCCAGATCGCGTTGATCATGATCAGCGTCACGATCTGCTGGAACGAGATCGTCACCATCGCGAGATAGTGGCCGCCGAGCCGCAGCGTCGATGCGCCGAGGAACGCGCCCGCGGCGAGCGCGATCACGCAACCCGCTGGCAGGCAGAGCCAGTAACTCAGATGCAGATCTGTGGTGCCGATGCCGACGGCATAGGCGCCGAAGCCGAAGAACGCCGCCTGCGCCAGATTGATCTGCCCGCAGAGGCCGAGCACGACCGAGAGCCCGAACACCGCAATCGCAAACGTCGTTGCCTGCATCAGGATGTTGAGGATGTAGCCGTCGAACTGCATCTTGGCGGCCAATACCACCAGGATCGCCGCGCCGATGAAATACGGCAGATGCCGCAACAGCAGCGGTTTCGATCGCACGACGTTTGCCGCCACTGCCATGTTTTCGCTGGGCGCGCTCATGCTTTTTCCGCCACGCGTTCGCCGAAGATACCTTGCGGCCGGAAGATCAGGAAGAAGATCAGCACCAGGAAGGCAAAGCCGTCTTTATACGGTACCGAAATATAAGCGGCGCCAAAGGTTTCGATCACGCCGAGCGCGAGCCCGCCGATGATCGCACCGGCGACATCGCCGAAGCCGCCGATGATGGTGGCGGCAAAGGCTTTCAGCGCAATCGTCGATCCCATCTGGATCGACACGAACAGCACAGGCGCAACCAGGATACCGGCGAGGCCACCGAGCACCGCCGAATAGATGAAGGTGATCATGATCATGGTGGAAACGGAGATGCCGAGCAGCGAGGCCATCTCCTTGTCCTGCGACGTCGCCTGCAATTTCTTGCCGAGCATCGTGCGTTCGAAGAACCAGTAATTGAAGATCACCAGCAGGATGGTCACGGCGATGATCAGGAGATACTGGCTGTCGAGATAGACCGGGCCGAGCTGAATGCCGGGCGTCTCGAACCATCCCTGCAGCACCTGCGGCTGCGGGCCGTAGATCGCGAGCACGGAATTGGCCAGCAGGATCGAGGCGCCGATGGTCGCGATGATCACGGGCAGGAAGGTGCGGTGGCGCAGCGGGTAATAAACCCCGAGATTGAAGATCACGCCGAGCAACGCCATGCCAGCCAGCGCCAGCAAAAACGACAGCCAGTACGGCCATCCGAGATCGACCGAGAATACGACCATCAGGTAGGCCGCGACCATCGAAAATTCGCCTTGCGCGAAATTCACGACATTGGTGGCGCGGAAGATCAGCACGAAACCGAGCGCGACCAGCGCGTAGACGGCGCCGATGCCGATACCGGTAAACAGCAACTGGAGGACGAGATCCATGAAAAGCGATCGGTAAGAGGAACGAGGCGGGTATTCGCCGTTGACGCGGCGGCCCCCCCGTTGAGGAGGCCGCCGGTCGCGATCAGTCGTTGAACTCGATGTGCTTGTCGAACACGATGTTGCCCTTGTCGTTCTTCACGACATTGTAACCGTGCAGCCCATCGCCGTTCTGGTCGAAATTATATTCACCCTCGGCGCCCGGGAACTTCTTGGTAGCCAGGATTGCTTCGCGGACCTTGCCGGGATCGGTCGAGTTGGCGGCCTTGATCGCGCCGGCCAGCACGTTGATCGCGTCGAACGTCCAGGAGCTCTGGTTGTCCGGCGCCACCTTGACGGAATCGCGGTAGATCTTGCCGAACGCCTTCGAGCCTTCGCTGGAGTCCTCGGCATAGTCGGCAACGCCGTAGGTTCCGTAGAGCGCGGGACCGGCGAGCTTCAGCGCGGTGATGTTGGTGATCGAGGGCGAACCGACCCACGGAATGTTGACGCCGAGCTGGCGCAACTGACGGCCGAAAATGCCGAGGTCGTTTTCGAAGGTGAAATAGGAACCGAGAATGTCAGCGCCGGACTGCTTGATCGCGAGCACGACGGGCGTGAAATCCTGGCTCTGGTTGGCATAACCCTGGTCGAGCACCGAGGGAGCGCCGAGCTTGGTCAGCGCTTCGCTGAGCGCCTTGCCGCCGGCAGTGCCGAACGCATCGGTCGAATGCAGCACGGCCCACTTCTTCTTGCCGAGCGTATTGACGCCGAATTCCGCGATCACGCGGCCCGAATAGCTGTCATTGGGGCGGCAGCGGAACAGCCATTGATTGCCCATATGGGTGAGGTTCGGATCGGTGCCGCCGATCATCACCGGCTTGCCGAGCTTGAGCACGTCGGGCGCCATGGCGTGAACCTGGGTCGAGCGGATCGAACCGAGGAAGCCGACGATATCCGGCTGGGCCGCGAGCTTGGAGAACGCCAGCACGATGCCGGGATTGGTGGTCTGGTCGTCTTCGACGATCAGTTCAAGCTGCTTGCCCATCACGCCGCCGGCCTTGTTGATGGCTTCCAGCGCCAGCTTCGCGCCTTTCACGGCGTATCCGCCGGATTCCGCGGCCGGGCCGGTGATGGGGGCGCACATGCCGATTTTGAGGGTCGCGCCCTGGGCGCGCGCGCTGCCGAGAATGTAAGGTGCGGTAATACCCACCGCCAAACCAGCCGTAAAATCGCGTCTCGTAAGCTTCATTCAATCCTCCCTGAGGCCGGGCTTCTTTGTCGGCCTTTCTTGTTTAGCCATCCGCGAGGGACGCGAAACTGGGTGCGTATCTACGGACTCTTTGGCCCTGAGTAAATTGATATCCCAGCGCTTTCGACTAACGACGCAGACCGCAATCCCCAGATCATTAACGCTGGCGGACCCGGCCTATTCCCGCACCGCCCAAATTCATGACGGCATGGCCTTGTGCCGAAATATCGGGCAGTCGGGCGCGATACCCCTACCCTACTCGTCCGCCTCAGCGTCCTCTTGATCGGTAGCACCCATCCCCGCAAGGCTGCCCTCGAGTAGCCGAAGCATATCCTGCAGCTCAGCAAGCTTGCGGGCGCCATAGCGCCTGGTGATGGCGGCATAGATCGCTTCCGACGAGGGTGCGACCGCCTCGATCAATTTCAGTCCCTTTGCCGAGATCGAAACCACCGCGCGGCGCAGATCGGTTTTCGCCGCCTTGCGTTCGATCAGATGGCGCGCTTCCAGATCGCGCAAGATGCGCGACAGGCTGGGGCCCAGCAAAAAGGCGACATGCGCGAGTTCGGTGACCTCGATGGCATCAACCGCCGCCAGCGCCCGCAGAATTCGCCATTGCTGCTCGGTCAGGCCATGATTGCGCAGCGAGGGACGAAACTGCCGCATCACAGCCTCGCGCGCGCGCAGCAGCGACATCGGCAGCGAGCGGGAAAATTCCCGCATCGGCACGCGATGCGTATCCGCCTTCGAGCTGCCTGGCTTGGCGCCGCTTGCTTTGGAAGAATTCTTCCGCGTCATCGTCATGATCCGCAAAAAAAGTGAGTGTCTTATTGCAACCTATGCAACGCGACTGTTTTTGCATTGCAGCAAGCATCAATTGGATTTGATCCGAACCATTTAACATGTTAATCATTTGCCCGCATCCCTTTTCGTCTCACCTCGCGCATGTGACATCGACCGAGCATGGCCCTTTCCAAAGACGATATCCGCATCGCCGCCGAACGGCTCGACCAAGCGGAAAAAACCCGCAAGCAGATCCGGCAGATTTCGCTGGACCACCCGGCCATCACCATCGACGATTCCTACGCCATTCAGAAAGCATGGATCGAGATGAAGGTGGCACAGGGCCGCGTCGTCAAAGGCCACAAGATCGGCCTCACCTCGAAAGCGATGCAGAGCGCGCTCAATATCGACGAACCGGATTCCGGCGTGCTGCTGGATGACATGTTCTTTGCCGATGGCGGCCTGGTGCCGTCCGATCGTTTCATCGCAACCCGGGTCGAGGCCGAACTGGCGTTCGTGATGAAACAGCGCCTCGCTGGCCCGGACTGCACCATGTTCGACGTGCTGAACGCGACGGATTATGTCGTTCCGGCGCTGGAAATTCTGGATACCCGCGTCGAGCGTGTTGATCCGCAAACCAAATCGACGCGCAAGATATTCGATACCATCGCCGACAACGCGGCTAACGCCGGCATCGTGCTCGGCGGACGTCCGCTGCGTCCGCTGGATGCGGACCTGCGCTGGATCGGCGCGCTGTGCTATCGCAACGGCCAGTTGGAAGAAACCGGATTGGCCGCCGGCGTGCTCAACCACCCCGCGACCAGTGTCGCTTGGTTGGCCAACAAGATCGCGCCGCACGGATTGGCGCTCGAAGCCGGTCAAGTGGTGTTGGCGGGATCGTTCATCCGTCCGATCGAAACCCGCAAAGGCGACACGATTCAGGCTGATTATGGACCGTACGGCACCGTGAGCTGTTACTTCACCTGATACGGCTTGCAGAACATAATCAGGAAATCCTCGGGAGGGATCCGTTATGCCGCATTTCACGCTTGAATATTCCGCCAATCTCGATGCGCGGGTCGATATGGCCAAGGCCGTCGAAGTGGTACGCAAGGCCGCGGTCGAAGCCGGAATTTTCCCCGTTGGCGGCATTCGCGTCAGGGCCGTGCGGTGTGAGCATTATGCGATTGCCGACGGCAACCCGGATCTCGGATTCATCGCGATGGTGCTGCGGCTCGGCGAAGGCCGCGATCTTCCGACCCGCCAGAAAGCCGGCGAACATGTCTTCAAGGCGCTCTCCAGCTTCCTCGATCCGGTATTCGCGAAAAGCAAGTTCGCTTTGTCGTTCGACATCCAGATCAACGACAAGGACATGAGCTGGAAGCGCAACAACATCCACGAAGCCCTGAAAGTGGAGGCAGCTGCCCATGGATAAGGTCACACCGAAATCATCCGATGTATTCGCCGCCAATCGCGACCGCGCCGCGCCGCTGTTGGCCAAACTGCGAGAAGAAGGCATCGGCCATCTGATCGATGGCAAGGTGGTGCCGTCGATCTCGGGGCAGACATTTGAAACCAAGTCGCCGATTGATGGCGCGGTGCTCGCATCGGTCGCACGCGGCAATGCCGAGGATATCGACCGTGCCGCAACATCAGCGGCGCAAGCCTTCAAATCCTGGCGCGACATGCCGGCCGCCATGCGCAAGAAACTGCTGCATCGCGTCGCCGACGCCATTGAAGACCGCGCCGACGATATCGCGGTGCTGGAATGCATCGACACCGGTCAGGCGCATCGCTTCATGGCCAAGGCCGCGATCCGCGCCGCGGAAAACTTCCGCTTCTTCGCCGACAAATGCGGCGAGGCCCGCGACGGCCTCAACACGCCGAGCGACGAGCACTGGAATGTGTCGACCCGGGTGCCGATCGGCCCGGTCGGGGTGATCACGCCGTGGAACACGCCGTTCATGCTGTCGACCTGGAAGATTGCGCCTGCGCTGGCCGCCGGCTGCACCGTGGTTCACAAGCCCGCCGAATGGTCGCCGGTAACGGCCGATCTGCTGGCAAAGCTGGTCAAGCAGGCCGGCGTGCCCGACGGCGTCCTCAACACCGTGCACGGCATCGGCGAGGAAGCTGGAAAGGCGCTGACCGAACATCCCGCGATCAAGGCGATCGGCTTTGTCGGCGAAAGCGCCACCGGTTCGGCAATCATGGCGCAGGGCGCGCCGACCCTCAAGCGCGTGCATTTCGAACTCGGCGGCAAGAACCCGGTGATCGTGTTTGACGACGCCGATCTCGACCGCGCGCTCGATGCGGTCGTGTTCATGATCTACTCGCTCAATGGCGAGCGCTGCACCTCGTCGAGCCGGCTGTTGATCCAGCAAGGCATCGCCGACAAATTCATCGAAAAACTCACCGCGCGCGTCAGGGCGCTCAAGGTCGGTCATCCGCTCGATCCTGCGACCGAGATCGGACCGCTGATCCATGAGCGTCACCTGCAAAAGGTCTGCTCCTACTTCGACGTCGCGCGCAAGGATGGCGCCGTGATCGCGGTCGGCGGCGCACCGCATGACGGCCCCGGCGGTGGGCACTATATCCAGCCGACGCTCGTCACCGGGGCGAACGCCAAAATGCGGGTGGCTCAGGAAGAAGTGTTCGGACCGTTCCTGACCGTGATCCCGTTCCGCGACGAAAACGACGCGATCGAAATTGCCAACGGGGTCAATTATGGCCTCACCGGCTATGTCTGGACCGGCGATATGGGACGCGCACTGCGGGTGGCGGATGCGCTGGAGGCCGGCATGATCTGGCTCAATTCGGAAAACGTCCGCCATCTGCCGACGCCTTTCGGCGGCATGAAATCATCCGGCATCGGCCGCGACGGCGGCGACTATTCGTTCGAGTTCTACATGGAAACCAAGCACGTCTCGCTCGCGCGCGGGACGCACAAGATTCAGAAGCTGGGAGTGTAACCCGTCATTCCGGGGCGATGCGAAGCATCGAACCCGGAATCTCGAGATTCCGGGTCTGGTCCTTCGGACCATCCCGGAATGACGAACGTTCAATCAAGGACACCACCATGCCCGTTCCGCAGCACGTCTTCGACCCGCCCTTCAACATCATCCGCAGCAGCCACGTCGTGCTCGACGTGACCAATCTGGACGCCAGTCGCGCGTTTTACGAAAACACCGTGGGACTGCATGTCGAGGACCGCGATGACAAGGCGGTATACCTGCGGGGCAGCGAGGAGCATCAGCATCATTCGGTGGTGCTGCGCAAGGCCACGCAAGCGGCCTGCAACCGGCTCGGGTTCAGGGTCGGCAATGACGGCGACCTCGACAAGGCGGCGGCGTTCTTTTCGGAGAACGGCATCACTTACGCATTCACCGATCAGCCGTTCCAGGGCCGCACGCTTCAGTTCACCGATCCCTTCGGCTTCCAGATCGAACTCTATGCGACGATGGAAAAGCGTCCGCATCTGCTGCGCCGCTACGATCTCTACAAGGGCTGCCATCCGCAGCGCCTCGACCATTTCAACGTGTTCGCCGCCGAAGTTCAGGGCACCGTCGATTTCTACGCTCGCCTTGGATTTCGCCTGACCGAATATGGCGAGGAAGACGGGCCGAACGGCCGCATCGCGGCGGCGTGGATGCACCGCAAGGGCAATGTGCATGATTTTGCCATCACCAACGGCAAAGGCCCTCGCCTGCACCATTTTGCATTCTGGGTGCCGACCGCGATGAACATCCTGCATCTGTGCGACGTGATGGCGTCCAGCGGCTATCTCAAGAACATCGAACGCGGTCCCGGCCGCCATGGCATCTCGAACGCGTTCTTCCTTTATGTTCGCGATCCCGATGGGCATCGCCTCGAGCTCTACACCAGCGACTATTTTACCGGTGATCACGACCATGAGCCGTTGCGCTGGTCGCTGAAGGATCCGCGGCGGCAAACGCTGTGGGGCGCGCCGGCGCCGCGTTCCTGGTTCGAGCAGGGTTCGCCATTCACGGGCCAGGCCGTCCGCGAGCCGCAATTCGTCGCCGACGTCACGATTGCGGATTAAGGCGTGACATGGGGCTGGACGGAAACAAGGTCATTCAGCTCGGGTCGTCCCGGCGAACGCCGGGACCCATAGCCCCTGGCATCGGTGATTGCACAAAGGCATCTGCCCCACTGCGCAAACGAGACCACACGGCGTATGGGTCCCGGCGTTCGCCGGGACGACGATCATTGGGTGCCCCGATGACCGCCCCTATTTCTGTCATCTCACTCCTCGGTCTGGTGCTTGCCATGTCGCCCACTGCAAAGGCCGCCGAACTCCAGATGATCGCGGGCGGCTCCATGACGGGACCGCTGAAGCAGATCGTTCCGCAGTTCGAACGCGAAACCGGCCACAAGCTCGTCATTCACTTCAACTCCACGCCCAATCTGATCAAGCAGGCGACTTCTGGTGCGCCACTCGATCTTGCGGTGGTCCCGGTCGACATGTTCAAGGACCCGGCCGCGAAGGCCCGCTTTGTCGCCGGCCCCACCATCGATATCGCCCGCGTCGGCTATGGTGTCATCGTTCGGTCAGGCGCGGCCAAGCCCGACATCAGCACCCCGGACGCGTTGAAGAAAACGCTGCTCGCCGCGCAATCGATCAGCTCTGTTCCCACCAGTGCAGCCGGCGCCTATGTGCTGAAAGTGTTCGATCGCCTCGGCGTCGCCGAGGAGATGAAGGCCAAAATCAAACCGCAGCAATTGCCGGATCAGATCGCCCCGGCGGTTGCCAAGGGCGAGGCTGATCTCGGGGTATTTCTGATCAATACGCTGATCGCGCCGGGCGTCGATCTGGTGGGTCCGTTTCCCGCCGAATTCCAACAGGAGCTGGTGTTCACATCGGCGGTATCCGCCGACAGCAAGGAAGCCGACGCCGCAAAGGCTTTCATCGACTATCTGCGGACGCCCGCCGCCACCGCCATCATCAAGGCTGCCGGCATGACGCCTGGCTAAAACACCCGAACCAGAACGACCGCCATCCCTTCACGACCGGTATTGGACACATCATGGCTTCAGCGCGTATCGCAACCTACTCCGTCGGCGGCTCGACCAGATATGGTGCGGTGACCGACAGCGGGATCGTCGATCTCTCGACGCAATTCGGCAAGGAATATCCGACGTTGCGCGAGGCGATCGCGGCCGGTGCGCTCACAAAACTCGCCGAGCACGCAGCGCGGCGCTCGCCGGACCATGCGCTCGACGCCATCACCTGGCTGCCGCCGATCCCCTGCCCCGAAAAAATCATCTGCATCGGCGTGAACTATCCCGATCGTAACGCCGAATACAAAGACGGCCAGGACGCGCCGAAATATCCCAGCATGTTCATGCGCACGCCGCGCTCCTTTGTCGGGCACAATGCGCCGCTGGTCCGGCCCAAGGCCTCGTCGCAGCTCGACTATGAGGGCGAACTGGTGCTCGTGATCGGCAAGGCCGGACGGCACATTGCGGAGGCCAGCGCGCTTGATCACATCGCGGCGGTCACGCTGTGCAACGAGGGCACGATCCGCGACTGGGTCCGCCACGCCAAATTCAATGTCACGCAGGGCAAGAACTTCGATTCCACCGGCAGCCTCGGCCCGTGGCTCGTTCCCTACACCAGTGAGTCCCAGATAGCCGATGTCAGGCTGTCGACGCGGGTCAATGGCGAGACGCGGCAGGACGACCGCACCGGGCGGCTGATCTTCGGCTTCCGTTATCTGCTGAGCTATATCTCGACCTTCACCACGCTGGTGCCCGGCGACGTCATCGTCACGGGCACACCGACCGGCGCCGGCGCGCGGTTCGATCCGCCGCGCTACCTCAAGCCCGGCGATGTCATCGAGGTCGAAGCCGATGGCGTCGGCGTGCTGCGCAACGGCGTAGTCGACGAAGTTTTGTGACCCTCTTTAGCGATTGGAAAAGACCATGACTTCCACTTCCGGCGGCGAAGCCATCGTCAACGGACTGGTCGCGCACGGTGTCGACACCGTGTTCGGCCTGCCCGGCGCGCAGATCTACGGACTGTTCGACGCCTTTCATCAGGCCCAGCTGAAGGTGATCGGCGCGCGCCATGAGCAGGCCTGCGGCTACATGGCCTATGGCTATGCGCGCTCGACCGGGCGACCCGGCGTGTTCAGCGTTGTGCCCGGCCCCGGCGTGCTCAATGCGGGTGCTGCGCTGCTGACGGCGTTCGGCGGCAACGAACCGGTGCTCTGCCTGACCGGCCAGGTGCCGACGCAGTTTCTCGGCAAGGGCCGCGGCCATCTGCACGAGATGCCCGATCAGCTCGCCACGCTGCGGACTATCGTCAAATGGGCCGACCGCATCGAATATCCCGATGCCGCACCGGTGATGGTGTCGCGCGCGTTCCAGGAGATGATGTCGGGGCGCCCCGGCCCGGTCGCGCTGGAAATGCCGTGGGACGTGTTCACCCAGCGCGCGCAAGTGGCCCCGTCCAAGCCGTTCGATGTGTTTCCGGCGCCTCAGCCGGACCCCGATCGCATCAAGGCCGCCGCGGCGCTGATCACCGCCAGCAAGACGCCGATGATTTTTGTCGGCAGCGGCGCGATCCACGCCCGCGAGGAAATCCTCGAACTCGCGGAAATGATCGACGCACCGGTGGTCGCTTTCCGCAGCGGCCGCGGCATCGTATCCAATGCGCATGAACTCGGATTGACGATGGCGGCGGCCTACAAACTGTGGCCGAGCACCGATCTGATGATCGGGATTGGCACCCGGCTGGAATTACCGACGATGTCGCGCTGGCCGTTCCGGCCCGACGGCCTGAAGTCGGTTCGCATCGATATCGACCCCGTGGAGATGCGACGGTTCACGCCCGATACCGCCGTGATCGCCGATGCCAAGGCCGCGACCGGCGATTTGATCGCTGCCGTGCGCAAGGCCGGCTACAGCAAGACCAGTGGTCGCCGTGTCGCGATCCGCGAGGCCACCGCCGCTGCACAACAGGAGATCCAGGGCATCCAACCGCAAATGGCGTACCTGAATATCCTGCGCGAGGTGCTGCCGCCGACTGCCATCGTCACCGACGAGCTGTCGCAGTTCGGCTTCGCTTCCTGGTACGGCTTTCCGATCTACGAACCGCGCACCTTCATCACCTCGGGCTATCAGGGCACGCTGGGTTCGGGGTTTCCGACCGCGCTCGGCGCCAAGGTCGCCAACCCCGACCGCGCCGTGGTGGCGATCACGGGCGACGGCGGCTTCATGTTCGGCGTGCAGGAACTCGCCACCGCCGTGCAATTCAAGATCGGCGTGGTGACGCTGGTGTTCAACAACAACGCCTATGGCAATGTGCGGCGCGACCAGCGCGAACGCTTCGACGGCCGCGTGGTGGCGTCCGATCTCGTCAATCCCGATTTCGTCAAGCTTGCGGAATCCTTTGGCGTCAAGGCGTGGCGCGTGACGTCATCAGATCATTTCCGCCCCGCGCTGGAAAAAGCGCTGGCAGATGGCGGCCCGTGCCTGATCGACATCGAAGTGCCGACCGATTCAGAGACCAGCCCCTGGAAGTTCATTCATCCGGCGAAGCCTTAACTCTTTGTCATTCCGGGATGCGCACTTGCGCAGACCCGGAATCTCGAATTCCCCGATGCGCGAGTGCGCATCTGAGGTTGGCTCGTTTCACTCGCGCCCCGGAATGACGGTGCGCAGCCTCTAAACCCTTCGCACCTTCAGCACGGTCTGCTGAACCCGGAACGCGGCCAGCACCAACAGGCCGGCGCCGGCGACGGACCAGCAGGCCACCGGCGCCCAGTGCAGCAGCGGGGCGTATTCGGGAATCTTCTGCAGGCCGCCGGCGACCGCGGCCATGCGCGCAAAGGTCCCCAACGCCAGCGCCGAAAACACCAGGCCCAGCACCTTGCCCTCCGCGCCGCTGTCGCCGAGCGCGAGCGCCGCAGAGATCGCCGACATCAGCATGCAGCCCCAGGCCGCGCCGGCGATGAACTGCGCCGCGATCAGCGTGTTGAGGTTGCCGGCGCGCTCGGCGCCGAGCACGGCCAGCGCGCCCAACAGCCCCGCGGTCCCCATCACGATCAGCGCACCGCGGCGCTTGACGACGGCGCTGGCTGGAAACATCGCGATGTTGAAGCCGATCCAGAACACCGGCAGCAGCCATTCGAGATCGGCCGGCTTGGCGAAGCGCAGGAAGAACGGCCCGCTATTGATGCTGAAATGCAGCTGATAGCCGAGCGCCAGAAGGACCATCGATGCAATGAAGATGGTCGATACCTTGCCGAACGGCTTCGCCGCCGCGCGAGGTGCCGCGGCCGGTCTGGAATGCTGCACGACGCCATGCTCGACGCGCGACAGCGCCAGCGCGGTGATCAGCAGCACCACACTGGAAATGACGAAGGGAAGCCGGGCATCCACGTTGCGCAGCACGACGCCGAGATAGGGCGACACTGCGCCCGCCAGACCGTAACCGAGCATGACCAGCGCCGACAAAAACGGGATCGACGGTTTTGCGCTGTACTTTCCGAGCAAGGTCAGCGGCGGCGCGCGCAACGCCGAGGACGTGATCGCCCAGATCACGATCAAGCCGATGAACCAGACTTGCGCGCCCGGACCGGTGCCGGCCACGAACGGCAACGCGACAAAGGCGGCGCATGAAAGCGCCGTCAACGCACCTACGACAACGCCGAGGCGTCCAACGACGCGCGCGAGCCGATCGGCGAAGATGCCCATCGCGGTGTCGGTGACGGTGAAGATGGCTTGATCCATCATCAGGATCAGGATGACGGTGGTTGGCGCGATGCCGACCTTGGCCGCAAGCTGCGGCAGATAGATCAGATAGGTGGTCCAGCCCAGCGTGAACACAAATTGCAGAATGGCGAGATAGACGCCGGTCCGATTGGCGCTCGCGGTCTCGACCTCAGCCGGAGTTTCGGTGCTGCTCATCGTGCCCTCGGGCGCCGAGCATAACCGAAGGGCGCCTCGACGAACAGCCATTGCCCGCCGCCGCGACTTAAATGAGGCAATTTGCCCCGGCTCTGTATCCGCCCTAGCGTGCCCTGCGAAACGTCAAATTGATGCGTTGCCGGCCCATCCGGGGATGCTCACCATCGGCGAGCGGCGCCACACCGTGAAACACCAGCCGCGCCGGACCGCCCCACACCGCGATATCGCCATGCTCCAATCTGTAGCGCTGGGTCTTGTCGCTACGCTGCAATCCGCCGAACAGAAAGACCGCGGGCAGGCCCAGCGACACCGACACGATCGGCGCGCCGAAATCGCCCTCGTCGCGATCCTGATGCAGCGACATCCGTGCGCCCGGCTGGTAGCGGTTGACCAGGCAGGCATCGGGTGCAAATCCATCGAAGCCTGCTTCCGCCGCGGCCTGCTCGGCCAGCGCGAGAAACGACGGCGGCATCGGCGGCCAGGGTTTTCCGGATTCGGGATCGGCGCTGTCATAGCGATACCCGCTGCGATCGGTGACCCATCCGGCACTGCCGCAATTGGTCATCGCTACCGACATCTGGTGGCCGCCTGGCGTGAACATATGACGAAACGGCGCCTGCGCGACGATCTCGCGCAACGCGGCGATCAGTTCGTCTTCGACCGGTTTTGCAAATCCGCGCAGCAGCACCGCGCCTTCCGCGATCGCTTCACGCGCGGGCCGCACATCCGGCAGACTTGCAAACAAATCCATGTGCTAGTCGATCCATTCGCGCCAAACAGCGCGCTCACTTCGCATCGTGAAAAATGACGCCGACGGTGTGGCGATGGCCGGAACGGATCCGGCTGACGCCATGGCGCAAATTAACCCGATAAACACCGCGCGTCCCCTGCACCGGACGATGATGCACAGCAAAAGCAACCGCATCGCCCTGCGTCAGCGGCACCACTTCCGGGCGCGACTGCATCCGCGGCCGCTGCTCGGTCAGCACGAATTCGCCGCCGGTAAAATCGCGGCCCGGTTCCGACAGCAGGATCGCGACCTGCAGCGGGAACACGTGCTCGCCATAGAGATCCTGATGCAGGCAATTGTAGTCGCCGGCGCTCATATTGCAACAGCAGCGGCGTCGGCCGGGTCTGGCCGGCCTCGTGGCAGCGCTTCAGGAACGCTTCATGCGCGGCGGGATAGCGAATATCGATCCCCATCGCCTCGTTCCAGCGATTGGCGACGCCGTTGAGTTTTGCATAGAGCGCCGGCCGCAATTGCTCGATCAGGGTCGGCAGCGGATAGGAAAAATATTTGTACTCGCCGCGGCCGAAACCATGGCGTCCCATCACGATCCGGCTGCGGAAATGCGTATCGTCTGGATAAAGCGAGGTGATGGCCTGGCATTCGTCCGGCGTGAGCAGATTTTTCAGCACCGCGCAGCCCTGCGCGTCGAGGTCGCCGGTCGCCTCGGTCCAGTCGATGGAGTCGATGCGCGAGGGAATGCTGGAGATCGCTATTGGCGCGTCTGCGCGTTTGGCAACGGACATGCTGGGATTTCCCGGACCTCAAGTTCGTCATTCCGGGATGCGCCGCTTGGCGCAGGCCCGGAATCCATACTCCCTGCAGGGGTTATGGATTCCCGGATGCGCAATTGCGCATCTTGGCTCGCGCTACGCGCGCCCCGGAATGACGGAGATTGACCGCAATGCGGGAGGTTTGCCACCCGATTTCCGATAGACTTTCGTCATTGCGAGCGAAGCGAAGCAATCCAGGGCCGCACGGAAGAGCTGGATTGCTTCGTCGCTTCGCTCCTCGCAATGACGAGAGCGCGTCGCCTCAGCCCAGCACCGGCAACTCGACCACATCATACGCATGCTTGATGCTGCGCTTCAGCACGGGGTCTTCCAGTTCATACTCAAAACGGCTGGCGGGGCGGATGCCGCCCTTGGCGGCGAAGGTGCCGCCGAACATGGCGCAGCCGTCGGGCAGGCCTGATTTGCCGAACTGCCGCTCGATCAATTCCCTGACCGGCAGCATCGCATCCAGCGTGCCCTCTTGATAGAGCACGCGCTCGCCGTTGATCCAGGCGAACGAACGCAGGATCATCCGGTCCCAGTGATCGATGACGTCCTCGAGTTCCCACAGTTCGTCGGCGATCGGCTTGTCGCACATCTGCTTGGAGACGGTGACGCTGTAGGTCTCGACCTTGCGGTCGGTATGATCGGAGCCGAGGCCGACGAAGGTGCGGCCCTGCCATCCGATCAGCACGAATTCGACCTCGCCGCTGGAATCGCCGCCGCAGACCTCGATGCTGTCGGCGGTGGTGATCCGGCATGCCGAAACCCGGTAATAGATCGGCGTCGAGGCCGGCCGCGCGATGCCGATCGCTTCCAGCTCGGCGATATGCTTGTCGCGCGCCACCGGATCGCGCCCGGTCCAGCCCGCGATCACGGCCTGATCGATCGCGAGCGTCAGCCGGGTCGACGCGCCCTTGTCGTCAATGGTGAAGGTCAGATCAAACACGGATAGCCCCTTCCATTCCCGCAGCGAGTTCGAAGATACGCCGGTCCGACCCGCCTGCAGCTGCCAGCATAAATCCGACCGGCACCTCGCCTTCGCGCTGCGCCGGCAGCGAAATCGCGCAACCATCGATCATGTTGATCAGCGAGCAATTGCGCAGCGCCAGCAGGTTGGCCGCGGTGAAAGCCTTGTCGTCAGCGAGATCGGCGATGCGCGGCGGCGTGTTGGCGGTGGTCGGCAGCACCAGTGCGTCATAGGGCGCGATGCGCTTCTCGATGCGCGTGATCATCGAGCGCCGGGCGCCGAGCAGATCGACATAATCGGCGGCGCTCATGCCCTCGCCGCGCAGGATGCGCACGGACACCCGGGGATCGTAGACATCGCCCTTGCTCGCGATCAGAAAGCGATGCCAGGCATAGCTTTCCGCGGCCGAGAAACCGCCTTTGGTGTTCATCACGCCGATATCGAGGAATTCCGGCACCTCGATCCGCTCGATCAACGCGCCCTGACGCGCCAGTGTTTCCAGCGCGCGATTGAAGGTTTGCGCGACCGCGTCATCGAGCGCGTCGAGCACGACCGTGGTCGGCACCGCCAGCCGCATGCCCTTGATCGGGCGCGGCCGCAATTCCGTCACCGGTTCATCGGCGAGCACTGCGTCCATGATAGCGCAGCACGACACCGTGCGCGCCAGCGGCCCAAAGCTGTCCAGCGTGAACGACAGCGGCACGCCGCCATCGAGCGGCACGCGCCGCTGCGTCGGCTTGAATCCGACAATGCCGTTGAACGCCGCCGGGATCCGGCAGGAGCCGCCGGTATCGGTGCCGAGCGCGCCATAGGCCATGCCGTCGGCGACGGACACCGCAGCGCCCGACGACGATCCGCCGGGCACGTGACCGACGCTCCGCTGCCACGCGCTCTTCGGCGTGCCGTAATGCGGATTGATGCCGATCCCGGAATAGGCGAACTCGGTCATGTTGGTACGCCCGATCACGATGAAACCGGCCCGGCGCAACCGGGCCACCACGGTCGCATCGGCCTGGGCCGGCGGCAAATCGTCAAGCGCGCGGGAGCCGGCGCGGGTCACCTGCCCCTTGATGTCGAACAGGTCCTTGATCGAGATGGGGATGCCGGCAAAGCGCGAGGGCGCTGCCTTTGCCTTGCGCAAATGATCCATCGCGTCGGCCGCCGCGATCGCGGCGTCCTTGTCGACATGAATGAACGTGCGTTGCCCCTCGCCCGAAGGATCGGCGATTTTGGCGATGCAGTCTTCGACCAGCTTGCGGGCGCTGGTGCGTCCGCTTTCGAGATCGTCAGCCAGAGTGGCAAGGGTCGGCTTGTTCGGCATGGCTTCTGGTCTCGCAAGCTTGATGAAGCGTTATTCTTCGCCCGAAGCGGGCTCAATGTCGAGATCGAGCAGCGCAGAGCTCAGCGATTTGCCGTGCGCGTCCAGCGCCAGCGAGCGCGTCACACCGCCGCCGAGGGCCCCGGCCATCACGAAATTCAGCGCTGAAATATTGGGCAGTTCGTAACGAACCACGTCGCCTTCGACCACGCCGGCGAAATGCGCCTTGATCCGCGCGCTGGTGATCTGCGCCAGCAGCAACGGATAGTGCTTCGCGTCATAGGCGATCACGGAAATGTTCGAGGTATTGCCTTTGTCGCCGGTGCGGGAATGGGCGATGTCGCGCAGCTTCATGGACTACGCCCCCACAAACCGGATCTGCGGCTTGGCCAGATCGCGCGGCAACAGAACCGACGCCACGGCGACCACATCGCGCGCCGATTTCCAGGCGCCGCCGCCCGCCGCCGGGCCGTTGGTGTAGAGCGTCT
>CAVTWC010000033.1:0-144924 GCA_963738105.1 uncultured Alphaproteobacteria bacterium
GAGGACTGCAGTGGAATTCACTGTGTCGGAGCCAGCAGCAAGTCCGGCCACGACCACAAAGCGGAAAAAGGCCTTCCACGGATGCAGGACGATTTCAGGACGTGGATGAACGGGCCTATCACGAGCATGTTTCTTCACGGTGCTGGACGCGCCCTGGGCCGGCACCTCTGGTATTAGTTCAACATTCAACCAGGGTGTTAGATGCTAGTCCTTGTCGATGGCGGATCGGCAGGAGAATGTACTTTTAACTCGAGAGTAGGGATCTGAGGCGAAAGGTGCTCGTGGCTATCATAGGGGAACCGGATCTCAGGGATACCCATCCATGCCAGGGCTTGCCGGTCCGATCATTTAAGAGACTCGATATGGGCTTGGGGCGTGCCTAAGGGGCAGGGCCGGGATGTGCGGGGCCCTTCGGGTGCCGTTACTGCCACGTCGTTTGGACCAGGTCCAACGCAGCCGTGAGGGCGCCTATGACCCAGGATCCGTCTGACGCCATGGACTGGTCTGGGACCACTGGAGAAGGTTCGATCCCAGTTCCTCTCCCTCCGCCAGCGACGCTAACGCAGCGCGCTCAGACGACACCTGATACAGCTACTGTACGCGTCTCGCGACCCACGAGCCGAAATCCTTGGCGATCTAAATCACCCACGTTGGGGCGTCGCCGTCCTCGGCGTGCAAGTTTGCAACGCCATAGATGTACTCGCCTTCTTCTGCTGTGCAGAGCCCCACGACCCATACGGCTCCGAAATCGTGCGCAGGCAGCTTTCGCGCCACCCGGTTTAACTTCCGATTCACCACCGCCCGAATTGAGGAATACGACGAGGGTTTTTCCAGAGGCATAAGCCGCGCCGCCTTTTTTCTGCTTTTCTTCGATAGCCTTCAAGATCGAAGCCCCGATATCGGCAACCGTGCTGCTGCGAGGCATGGGCACTAAAACATGCTCAGTTGGCCAGGTCTCGTTGGTCTTGGTATCGACGAGAACCCCGTCTCCCCGGTGGGATCGGTGTGGAATTCCATCCGATTGTTTTCGCTTTCCTCGGCATTGACCGCCGCGCAGATGAGCCAATTGGCAACCAGCTCTCGGGGTCTAAGGTCGCCAAAATTCTAAACGCCTTGCCCATTTGAGATCAGCGCCAGATGTGATGAAGGGCTCAAGTTCGGAAGCGCGATAGCCATGCTTTTAAACCGCTTGGTTTGGTAGCGCATGCCTAGCGCTTCTTACGTGAAAAGGCGTTTGGTTTGGCGAGATTTCCCTGGATCAGGATTGTCAACACGTAAACGGGGGTCTCGGTCGATTGATGCACAAAGACACCAATGCCGTCCTCGATGGGAAACGCCGTCTCCGTCTTCGGGGAGCAATCAAGCACGCTCAAGACGGCAATCCGTTTGCCGCTGCCGATCGCATAGCTAGCCGCTTGCGCCACAAACTGCTCGCAATCAGCGAAGGTGAGGCGCTTGTCTTTCTCTGATTTCAGCTCCAGCCTGATGCCGTGGTAAGACAAATCGGTGATACCCCCCGCCGCACGGGGATGTTCCTCTAGCGCACCGCCAATTTCGGGTGCGACCTCAAAAACGACCTCACGCGCTTCTGAAATTCTCCTCTGAAATCGCGGCGTCGAAAACGTTGTCGGTCACAGCTTGTGCCGTGAGGTTCGCAAGCGGGATCGCCAAGGCTAACGCATCGGTCAACTCTTGCTGCACCATGCGCGCTGCAACGCGAAGCTCGTTACGGATATCGACCAGCTTGCGGTCGACGTGCCGATATCCCGTGAGGGGCTGGCGCGCCAAATCGATCCCTTCCAACAGCAACGTTCGCTGGCCGACCGTTTCGACCGGCTGCTCGGACTCCCTGGCTCAAAACGAGCGAGGTATTTGAACTCGAACGGCCTCGCGTTGAAATGTTGGGCACCGTGAGCGCGGCGCGCCCCTGCTGACTGAGTTGAAACGGACCAGTTCCTGCCGGGGCTGAAATTACGAAGACAGGCATCTTGTAAGCATCCGGGTGCTCTATTGTGACAGGCTCAGGACGAGAGCTGTCGCGCCAACCGGCCAGCGTGAGACGCGGACCTCCAGATCAAGATCATGCATTTCCCCCGGCGACAGGAAGTGCGTTTCGGCCAAGGGCATCCCGTCGATCGTGAACTTCAAGAACGCAACGGTCAGTTCGACGCGCGTTGCGCGCGGTGCATCGTCCTGATCGGCAATACGCGGCGATCGCTCCTTATACTCACTGTATAATCCGACCGGCGCAGGAATTGCTGCCAACGCTGCGGCAATGAGGCCAACTTCCTTGATCGATGAAATGCTGCTGATGTTTCAGCGATGTTTAGAAGCTGACCATAAATGCCGTCGCTCGAACGGTCCTCTCGACCACGTGGCCGCGCGTTCCCGAGCCGCATTCAAAACCTTTGAGTATCTTCGACTGCATTCAAGACGCCAGAACGCCATTCAAGCAGGAAACACACGCAAAGCGCTAAGTCCGCGATCGCGGCATAGATCGCCTCGCTGGGGGCCCCCCATAAAGCTTGAGGCCGAATGCAGATCGCCTGCAGCCGTTCGAAGACGCGTTGCGTTGCCTTCGCCGCCGAACGCCGCTTCACGCAGCGCCTCGATAATCTCAATGCGTGCCGGATAGGCCGCGGAGAGGATCTCTTCTGACCTTGTTTGCCTCATGATCCTCCTCGATCGCGGCCAAGGCCGCGCGAAATTCCTTACCGAGCGTTTCGATACGCGTGTCATCCTTTTCGCGAACCGCCACTTCAAAATCGCACTGCGATCATCTTAAGGCCAATGCAGTCGAAAAGGCGTATTACGGATGTTATCTTCAATCCCATCATGCGCCGCTTTCGACAGCGACAGCGCGTCGTCCCACAATCCAGCCGAGGTAAACGCCTCGATCAGGAGTCCGACCAATTGGTGGTTGTTGGCCATCAGCTTGTTGCCGAGCGCCAAAAGCGCCTGCCGCTCTTGAACCATGGCGGTCGACGGGAGGTCGGAAAGACGTTCCACCAGGTCTTGCCGTGAAAGAGGGACATCGCTTCATGATCTTCGATCAGTTGGATCAGCAGAGCTGGATAGGCAGGCGCACCGGTATAAAGCGTCCGCCGATATTTGAGCGCTTTCGCAACGGTGTACGGCTCCGCCTTTTTAAGTATTTCGACGAAAACAGTGGTCCAGGTATCCGCCTGTGGATCGTCTTCGGCAAATCGGCGTACATAAAGGTCGATGGCCTCGACAACGAAACCGTCTGTTGGCCGTTCCTTGGCGTAATAGACAATAATCTGGATGAGTTCGCGTCTGGCCCTTGCAATGAACCCATTGGGCAACGTGAAACGTTCCAGCGCGCGAAACGCCGCTTTGTGCACGATCAAGAACGGGTCCGACAATTGCACGCAAAAGGCCTCAAAAGCCAAAGATGGCAAATCCTCATGCGTTTTGCCGCGCATCTGCCCCATGGCTGTGGCGGAATAGGAGCGTATCAATTGCGACGAGCCGACTTGCGCTGAATAAAAATCGGGAAGGCACGCGATCAGCCCTTCTGGCGTGCGCATCATGGCGTGAAAATTGCCGATAACCTTGCCGACGAGCCGATAGCTCCCTTCCGGAAGGCCTCGCAAGAACTTCAGTACACTCGTGATCGCGGCAAGATCGGCCTTGGCCGCCGGAGATACAAGCCCAGCGCACAAAGAAGTCAGAAGGTGGTCGAGGTATTGCAGCTTGCCTTCGCGCTCCAAGCCTGCGTCTTGATTTTTCTTATCGAGCGGAGCTGTCTTTTAATGCCGTTAATTTGCCGTCTAGGACGGCTGCGCTCCCCAGCAACAGGTCGATTTGCTTTGCGGCCACGGAAGCCATGTCATAGGGCTCGCCGTGAAAAAAGCTCGACGTGGCCTGTTGCACTTCGTGCGTCGTCGCTTCCGAAGCCGCGACGACCAGCCGACCAAACGCCACCTCGTGGGCCGGCGTAATCGGAGCTTGTTCATCATCGAATCGCGGGCCGTGTAGGACGTCATCGTAAATCTTGTAGAGCTCAGCCGCACCCTCATCACTCGCGCCAAGGAGAAAATCCTTGATCAGTTGGTCAACCCTGGCCGGGTCCGCTTTAAATCCAACACAGGACCTTGCGGATATCATTTAGCGTGTCCTCAACCTCCTCCTCGCGCGCTTCAAGCAGCCTGTTGGCGCGTGCCAATTTTGCAATCAGTTCGGGTACCAGGAATGCCGTCAGCGTTCCATCGACCGGAATCAACGCCTCAAGCCCGAGCGCGGCGAGCCGAGCGATGTACGGGCGCTTACTTTCGAGCATTTGTCTGAGGCCTGCACGGACCGCATCCTTGTGGTGCGCGTAAAGCGCCTTGAGTGGCGCCATAACCGGCTCACGCCGCCGTCCCGGTCCAAAATGGAACGAAGGCGGATTGGCGAGACTGGCGATCGCCGGAAGCGCGTCGGCTATCAGCCCGGGATCGGCATTCGCGCAGTTCTTTTCCACGATTGCGCCGCCCATTTCCGCGTGCGCGAACGATCTCAACGCGCTAAACGCCGCATTGCATAGCCGCGCGCTGTCGACCGGTAGATGAGAGACGGCCTCAAGGCTGGGGCCGACCAACCCGTATTCCTGGCTGTTAATCAGCTCGAAAAGGTAATCCGTGATTTCCGGCGTAAACGTTTCGGGCGCGAGCTTCGCGGTTTCAACCAACCGGGGGCCAGCGCCTTCTTCTTGCCGATCCAGCTCGTCGATGCGGTCGAGCGTTGTCGCCGAGATGGCATCGAGGGAGCCGCGCAATTTCTGCCGGGTCGCTTCACGCGCGGCAAGGCGGTTCGCCTTTTCGGCTTGCTGTCGTTCTTGCTCCAAACGCTGCGCGTTTTGCCGCTTCTCACGCTCGGCCAGAAGCTCAGTGAGGTTCGGGAAAACCCATAGGTCTGCGAAACTTGCAATCAACACAGTTTCGGTCATGGAAATCGAGGGCCGTGTCGGCGAGCTCGAATGCCGACATGCCGCCGGCAGCGTGAGGGCATTCGAGGGACATGTGCCCGATCGGCAAGCCGGTCATGTGCTCGACCAAGCCAACACCCTGCTTTCTGGCACGAACATGTCCGCACCAGTTATAAAGCAACTGAAGCACATGCTGATTTCGCTGACCATTTTCGATGGCATCTCTGGATGCGGTCACGCATGCCTGTCGCCTCCTTCCCGGAGACGCGCTGAAGGTGTATGGTGAGGAGCGATATACTGCATCGCGAAACTATATAGGAACTGCCGGCTTTAAGAAAATAGGGGCGCGACCCTCGCGGGTCGGCTCTGCGTGAACCGAGCTGGCGATCTCGGCCATCCGGCTTCGATCCTCGCGCCGATCATGTGCCGCTCGCCGGAGGCACTCGCACGC
The DNA here is from genome assembly GCA_963738105.1 of uncultured Alphaproteobacteria bacterium. GTDB lineage: Bacteria > Pseudomonadota > Alphaproteobacteria > Rhizobiales > Xanthobacteraceae > Bradyrhizobium. Next base: position 5,382 of record CAVTWC010000033.1, read on the forward strand.
CGGGCTGCCTTCGTTGCATTGCGGCATCGCTATCACTGCCCATCGATGGCGGCCGCGGCGGCGACGCCGGGGGCGTTGCGGGAGGGCGGGGAGAGATCTGCTTTGGCGGAGCAGCACGACGGGGCGTCGCCATCTGGGGCTGCAAAATGGATACGGCGGCCTCATGGGGGGTAGACTTGCGCAGCCTGATCTCGATCCGACGCCGTTGAGCTACGTCTCCTCCTGACGTCCCGTTCAATGCGAGCGTCTCGTCTGTGTCGATCAACTGGCCACCCGAAAGCGGGATCATCTTGTAGCCGGCGAGTTTTGGCGACTGCCGAAGCACGCTGACGACCGAGACCGCACGAGCCAGTCCGAGCCCGGCATTGTCGACTGGTGTCAGCTTTCCGATATCTCCCCCGGTCTTCAGGACGCCGGTTAGACCCCTGTCGAGATTGGACGTTCGGGCAATGGCCGTCGGCGGAACCAGCGCCATCGGTGAGTTGCTGGCAGGCGAGGCGACCTTCGTCGCGCTGTAGGCCTGTTCGTCGGTGTGTCCCACGACTTCGATCACATCGACATCGTACTGCTTGATAAAGGTCAAAATCTTGTCGAGCGTCGTGGTCATGAGCGCTTCCCGGAACGGAAGTAGAAGCTCCGCGCTGCCGGTTCGGAATGTATAACCCTTTTCCTCGCTCAAGCTGATGATCGGCGGCAGATGATTTCCGCCTCCGTCGCCCTTGCCCTCGAGGCCACGGGCCACGAAATCGCCGGCCGATTGCGGCGTCAGCGCCAAACGGTCCGCGTCGGGTAGTGCGCGTTTCACAGCGGCGACGATGTCGGCATCGCGCATCGCCTTATCGGAATCGATGCCGGCCTTCTGAAGCAACACCATGGCAGCTGCTTTCTCGCGCAGTTCCTTCAGCGACGTTCCTTCCTTCGCGAGCTGGCTCATGGCCGTCTTGCTCTCCACCAGATCGCGCCAGTATTCATCGATTGCCACTGGGTCCGAGCCGGCAGCCGCCGATAACTTATCGACCAGGGCTGTGTCCTGCCGCAGGGCCGCTATCGAAGCGGCGTCCCGTTCGTTCAAAGCGCGTTGCCTGTCGAGCATTTGCTGCGTCTCGGCCAGCTTCGTCTGCTCGGTTCCCAGAATGGTAGCCATCGCGATGAGAAGACAGAACACGAGAAGCAACATGATCTCCGCCATCGTAAGACCCAGAACGAGACCCTGGCGATAGGAGGAACCTTGTCGATTGATATGGCCGTCCATGCCTGTCGGTCCTTTTAGCCGTCTACACGGCCACTTTATTCGGCGGCCTCACCGCCCGGCACCGGACCCCAGGGTCCTTGATTGTCGACGCTCCGCGTCCCCGGAGCCTGCGCGGCCTGAAGCTCAGCGACGAGCTGCACGACCGCCGCCGCGACGTCGTGGGTTCGTTTGAGACTCTTGTCGACGGTCTTCTGGTGGTCCTCCGCGCCTTTGCTGAACGCATTCACTGCGCGCGACAGCCCCTGGATCATGGGCGCGAGCTTGATCTCGATGATGTTCTCAGGTGTCTGCATCGCCTCGTGTAACTGGAGCTTTAGCGATTGCGAGTGTTTCGTTGGCCCAGTCCCGAGGACTGGCTTTAATCCATTGGGCTTGCATCGCAGGCGTGATGGTCGCCATGAGGCTAGCCGTCGCTTTTACAACGTCTGAGCCAACTGAATAATTGATAAGACAACTGTCCCAAACGGCGTGAAGATTTCTGGCGCAACCGTTCACTTTGATCGTGTTACCGCCTCTGTCATCTTCGAATGAAACATGCAGGGGCTGATGGATATCGCCGACCCAATGGCCGAGCGATTCCAGCGCCAACAATCTTTTGGCGTCTGGCTCATCCTTGGACGAAACGATCTTTAGATCGCTTAAGATAGCGGTCAGAACGCACGTTTGTGCGAGCGGGCAATTGTCTGAGGTCAAACCAGCCGAATCCCAGGAAGATTCAGAAAATGCTCTGGCGCGCGGATACGCGGATGATCTGGAAGCACGCAAGATTCGGAGAAGTCCGGATAAGTGACAGAGGGGTCCGAATTAATCAGCCGCTGGATCTCTGCTTGCGTCGCCGGCTTAGCTAGCCGAAACGCCATTTCGCAAATGACTTGGTGGGCGGTATCGCCCCATGCCCATGCGTTACTGCCAAACGATCCGAGCATCAACGTGGCGAGCAGGAGACGGCGCATAGACGGCCTAATTTTTTGTGGATCGGTTGCAAAGCAACAGGTTAAGATCGCGATCGATGTGCCGGTTACTATCTATGATTGTGCGGCATTTTCAATTACCTTGCGCGCTGATGTGGGGCTGGCGACGGGGACACGACCGCGATGGCCGTACCAACCTGTAACGCTTCTTCTGAGATACCCTACCACATTTGGTGGTTTGGCCGGCACCTGTTCCATAACACGTCGTTTGCGAATCCTAAGCAGGCGAGTCTAAAGAGTGTCATCGCACTGAGCCTCAATGTCCGGTCTCATCAAAGGAGCAGACGAGCTGTCTTAGGGCGCTCTTGTCCGCTAACGGACCCTCTGCGGACATCCTACTTGGCATTTGTAGTTTTGAGCCACAGTAATTTGCGAAGGAGCAGCCGGGTCCACTTTTGGTAAACCCGGCTACATCGAAGACTACTCGCAGTGGCAGTTGGAATGAGCACCGCCATTGTAACTGCACACAGGATGCGTTCCTGCCGGACAGGCGCTAGCAGGTGCGATGCCGGTGACCAAAAGCGAGAAGGCAGCAGCCACAAATAGGAAATACCGCATCGTAAACCCCCCTTTATTGCCCTCTAATGAGGCGCGTAAAAATTATCACTTGCAACCAAAACTAGCAACAGTTCCGTTCTAAATACTCCGGCTGCTGGCGCAAATCGGACACGGCTCGGAATTGCTTAAGGCGTCGCTTCGCAAAGCAGACATTTCCTGGCTGGTCCGATCTCTAGAGATTGGCAGCAGATTCGAATGTAGGCCAGCGTAAGCATGCGACCGGTCGGTCATTGGCTGAATTATGCCATAACATCGCATCCGCGAATCCGACGCCAAGTCGCGAACCGGGCGTCCACCTTGGTTGGCCGCCTGTGGCGACCGCAATGCGCAAGCGTCGTCTAGGATGGCGGCATCCAGAGAAACGCCAGCGCGATCACCGCGAGAAATGCCACGGTGACGATAGCCGCGACGGCGCCCGCAGTTATCTTGACCTTTTCTCGTCTGGTATATGCGCGCATGTGGTGCCTCAATCAGCGGCCTTGTTCACACGAACCGGTCCAAGCCTGCGATCACGTCGCCGGGAGCGTCGCCAAAACCCGATCCATTTCCCGAGCCACGATCGCGGCGGATCGCTCGTCCATGTGCGCGGCATCGACCCAGCGCAGCTCGCTTCGGTGATAGTCGGGCTGGAGCCATTGTTTTGGATTCCGGAAACGCGTCGTGCATCAGGGTTCGCGCGGTGATCGCAAAATGGCTGCCGCCGATATTCCCGGGATAGGGAAGTTCATAGAAGTAAACCTTGCAGCCTCTGCTTTCCAATGCGGATACAAGTTGCTTCATGGTTCGGGTGTTTGCAACCATCGGTTCGTCGGCTCGATAGGGCCTGAACCACCAAATGGAGCGACGTCGTTTTTGCCAAATTGTTCGACCAGATCGCGTTCGATTGTTCGTGACATCACGTTCGCTTCGACCAAAACAACGCGCGGCTGAGACGGATAACGTGCCAGTATGGCTAGGCCGGTTAACAGCGGATCCTCCGGATGTCGCAAAATTGCGCAGCGGCGTCTAGAAGTAGCACGCCGCCAAAATCCCAGATTACTGCCTCGATCATCTCGGTTCTCGCGAAGGCCGTTGATCCAGATCGGCTAACATAGCGCTGCAGCGAGATGCGCGGAGAGAAAAACGCCGTGATAGGCTCCGCTGGCACGACGTTCGGCGGATTTGGCGTCAGACGTATTCCCTAATCTAGCGTCGCCACGATGGCCATAAATTACATTGTTTCAGTAACTTTGGTGAGATTTGGCGGGTTGTCTGGATCGAAACCGCGATCTCGTGCGGCCTGCTCTACGGCCGCATAGGCTGGCAGCAACATCGTAATCGCATCGCAAATCGGATCATCGTTTCCTATCCAAGGGAGTGTGCCGCCCGGATCCCCTACGGAAAAGACATTAAGGTTTCTGGCGCGAAGATCGGCGATTAAGGTATCAACCATCGCAGACGATCCGTCGTTCTGCCTTAGGACGAGAAGTGGCGTTTCAGCGGTAGCACAGGACAGGGGACCATGCCTCACCTCTGCTGCGCTATAGCTTAACGTCGGTAGCCGCATGGTTTCGGCGACCTTAAGCCCGATCTCGCGCGCCGATCCCAATCCAAACCCGCGCCCAATTACAAACCCAGCACGTGCTGCCGCCAGGCTGCTGCTCCATACCGACCAGTCGCAGGTAAGTGCGTCACTAAATCTCTGTGGGAGTTGTCTGATCTTTTCCATCAGACCATCATTGGAGGTAAGCGATGCAACGAGTTGCGCACCAATCATCATTGAAAGTACAACCGATTTTGTGGCTGCGACTGAACGCTCCAGGCCGGCGCCAATCGGCAGCGTCAGTTCGCAGGCCAAGGCAACGGGGGAGGTCAAATCGTTCACAATTGCAATTGTCAGCGCTCCATTTTTTCTTGCTGATTGGGCCCCCATCACGAGATCCGGGCTTCGACCGGATTGGGATATGACAATGAAAACGGCGTTCCGCATGTCAATCGATTGTCCGTAGGTTGTCATAACCGACGGAGCTGAGGTGGAAGCGAGTAAACCTGCCCGCGCTTCAAAAAGGTAGCGAAGGAGTGTTCCAGCATTCCCGGAACTACCGCGGCCTGAAATCACAACGACGCGCGGATCAGCCTGTCTGATGCGGTTTGCGACTGTTACTGATTGAGTCTTGTTTGGCCAGAAGTCGCTCGGCTGTCGTCGGGATCTCACGGATCTCTCGAGCCATGGCCGTTTGGGAGCGGTTACCGTCGATCATGGGCGAGCTCGTCAATAGCCGCTCTCAGATTACCCTCGTGTTTCAGCAATGCTTCAACGGCGTCGGTCTGCTCGCATCCAAGACCGAGAAGTACCGCAATTTTAACGTCGCCGTCCGCGCGTTCAACGAACTTGGCAGCATCATTCTCGGCGCATCCCACGATCTGGCTGACGATGACCTCTGCACGGCGAAGAAGCTTTACGTTGCTTGCGCGCATGCTCACCATCAGACCTCGATAAACACGGCCGAGCCTGACCATTGTTGCTGTAGAGAAGAGATTGAGTACGATCTTTTGTGCCGTTCCCGCTTGCATTCGCGTTGAACCTGCGAGCACTTCGGTGCCGGTCTCTATCAAAATACGATGTCGGGCCAATTCGAAAAGTGGCGCCCCCCGGTTGTTTGCGACTGCAATGGTGAGGGCGCCCCTAGCTCCCGCGGAGCGAAGTGCTCCCATGGTGAAGGGCGTCGTGCCGCTTGCGGCGACAGCTATGACAACGTCGTCTTGATTAATTTCAGCGCCTGCGATTGCTTCCGCCCCTTTTTCTTCATCGTCTTCAGCGCCCTCAACGCTCTGCAGTACCGCCTCCGTGCCGCCAGCCATCACAAAAACGATTCGATCGCTTGGCCAGTCGTATGTCGGACGAAGCTCTGCGCCGTCCTGAACCGCGATCCGACCAGAAGTGCCAGCCCCTACATAAACCAAGCGACCGCCACGTTTCAGGGCCAGTACCGCGTCATCCACGGCGGCATTTATTGCCGGCAAAGCCGGTCTTACGGCTGCGCAAGCGGTGAGTTGCCCGTCATACATAGCTTCGATCATGTCGCTGGTGGACCACGAGTCGAGGTCGACGAAGCGCGGACTTATATGCTCCGTTAGCATATCTGCGCACCTTTCCTCTGCCCGCCGGAATTGATTGGGACGGATCCTTTGTGCCGGGCCAAAAGCAAGGCCCCAGCTACTGCATCAGCCTCGGGCGGGGACAGAAAGTGCGCGACCTCAGGTGAAAGCCACTGAATCATGCGTGATGCCAGCCCCCCAAGCAGAGAGATGCGGGTCGCACCGAATTCCACCAAGGAACAAATGAGCTCGTCAGCCTGCCGGGCACCTTCGGCTATGATCTCCTCTGCAAACGGATCACCTGCCTCTGCGTAGGCCAACGCAACCGGAGCCAAGCTCGCATAGTCTGTGGCTGTCGCCTGTTCGGCCCATGCGACCAACGCGACCGGATCAGACCCAAGCTTTCCGATCACCTCGACCAAAAAGGGGCTCGGACTAATCCTGCCGTCATGTGCGCGAAGCGCGAGACGCACGGCCTGAAGTCCGAGATCGGCACCACTCCCCTCATCAGAGATTGGGAATCCGTATCCTCCGATACGGAGCTCGCGGCCCTTTACGCTAGCGAAACCAATACTGCCGGTGCCCAGAACTACAATACCGCCATCGCGACCACGATGTGCCCCCAAGAAAGCAACGTTCGCGTCACTTGCGAAGACCACATCTTGAAACGGATGGGTAACGTTCATAAGCGCTTCACGGGCTCCCTTACGGTCAATTCCGGCCAATCCCACTCCTGCTATTATATGACCAAGGGCACTCGGCATAAGACTGGCATCGATTGCTGCCGCCTCACTCGCCGTACGCACCGCTTGCATAGATCTATCGGCGCCGATCCGCGTTGTGGCGGGGCCGGCGGTACCATGACCTAATGTGTTACCCGCCGCGTCTTCGATGCGGGCACGGCAACTGGTTCCACCTCCATCGATACCGATATAGAGCTGAGTAGAGCTGGGTGAAACGGGGTTGCTCATCCAATCCCTCGTGAAATTATGCGGCGCTGAGGCGCAAAAGCTCCGACTGCACTTTCCGGAACGTTTGCTGGCTCGCTGAGTTCCGCTAGCATGGCTCCGCGCACCGAGGCGGGCAGCACACCCCGACCAAGGATCGCCAGTGAGGAAGTAGTGAGGCGATGGGTTTAGAGCAAGCCGAACCACCCCCGTTTGCAATTTCGGCGGACCGCATTTTTGATGGACACCGATGGCACAATCATGCGCTCATTTTGATCGCAGGTGGGATCGTTCAGTCTATCACGCCCAATGATGAGAGTGCGAGATGCTGGTCAACCGAAGTTATGCCGCCCGGAACGATACTAGCGCCTGGGTTCATCGACCTGCAAGTCAATGGCGGCGGTGGCATTCTCCTCAACGATCAGCCAACGCCGGACGCGATGCATACCATCGCCCAAGCGCATCGCCGGTACGGCACCACAAGCTGCTTACCTACGTTGATAAGCGATACCCGCGCGAAGGCCATTGTTGCAATTGCTGCAGCAAAATCCCTCGCAGGTAGGGACGGAATCCTGGGTCTTCATCTCGAAGGTCCTTTTATCAGTCCTCGACGCCCCGGGATTCATCGCGGTGATTACATCGCGACTGCGACAATGGAAGACCTTGATTGGCTAGGGGAGCTATCGGCAGTCGGCTCGTCCATGGTGACCCTAGCGCCAGAATGCGTACCTGCGAGATTTGTGAAGACCCTTGCTACAAGCGGGATTCGATGTTCGGTCGGTCATAGCGAGGCAACTGCTGAGACCTTGACGGCCGCCGTGGACGAGGGGCTTAGTGGTGTTACACACCTCTTCAATGCAATGCCCGCCATGAGCGCCCGAGAACCTGGCATCGTTGGCGTGGCCCTTACTGATGAACGTCTCACAGCGGGAATCATTGTCGACGGCATCCATGTCGATCCAGTTGTCGTACGCGCCGCCTTTTCCGCAAAGAATCGGAATAATCTTGCGCTTGTAAGTGATGCAATGCCCACTGTCGGCACTGATCGAGATCATTTCGAACTCATGGGACGGCAAATTCACCTGCGGTGCGGGCGGTTGGTCTCCGAAAATGGCACGCTCGCAGGCGCTCACTTAAGCTTGGCATCGGCTGTCAAAAATGCCGTAACGTTCGGGGGAATTTTCCTCGACGAGGCGCTTCGCGCCGCATCGCTTGTGCCGGCACGGTTTTTGGGAATTGAAAGACATCGCGGTACGCTTAATGCTGGGGCTCAGGGAGACATCGTTGCATTAACACCAAACCTCGATGTCCTTACGACTTGGGTGGCCGGCAATCGCCCACAATCGGCCCCCAACGCCGGATGGGGTTAATCAGACCGGCAGCCATCGCCTTTGTTCAGTTGCAACTCCGAGCTGCAAAGTCTACCCCGCCTTTGTGAGGGATCGAGCGTGAGCCGAGAGGGATACTGTTCTCGACCGGGCGTTCGCTTGGGGCGCGCCCTGGAGAATTCTGCCAGCTGAAGAGGCGGAACGTCTTCCCATGCGCCGCGGCCGATGAAGATGGACACTATTCTTTCGCCGTGGCTCTATGATGCCGTAGCCCGCCACGCGCTCTAATCGGCAAATCTGCGCCGCCCTTTGCGCTACGTCCTGGCGTGGGCGGCCCGCCCTTTTCTCGCCGCCATCATCATTCAGGAAACCTGTGGGGAGCGGGTCTTACGGGGGGCGGTGTTCCTGAAAGGAACTGCGTGATCGTCCGACGTTTGCCGCAACACGAAGTGACTGCGTCCCGCCGCGCGTTCCTGCGCGGGCTTGCCTCCTCAGCCAGCCTGCTCGCGCTCGGCGGATGCACCAATTTGGGCGCGACGGACGCGCGCTTCGATGCTTCGTCGCTCTCAGTGGAACCTACATTACTCGTCGCAACCACACGCAAGCCGGTGAACGGCGGGCGGGCGAAGCCCTGGTTTGGGCCGGAGCGGGCTTCTACGATGACCGTCGCTCGGGCGAAGCTGGTGCCGCCTGACGACAGCCGTTTCTCTCTCGCCGCAGCCGGGCTTGGCGATTGGCGTCTTGATGCGGTCAAGCCGGTGTCGGGAGAGGTCAGCAATCTTCTCGCGCAGGCCGGCGGTGGACCAGACGTCCTGATCTACGTCCACGGCTTCAATCAGACGTTCGAGACAGCGGCGCTCGATGCCGCGCACCTCGCCGATGGCATCAGCTTCCGTGGCCAGACGATGGTATTCTCATGGCCGTCCAAGGCTGGGCTCTTCGACTACGCCTATGACCGCGAGAGCGCGATGTGGTCCCGCGATGACTTCGAACGCGTGCTCCAGTCCGTTGTCACGACCCCGAGTGCCGGCCGCGTTCACATCGTCGCGCACAGCATGGGAACCATGCTGACGCTCGAAAGCCTGCGCCAGCTCTATGCGCGCGATGGTGACACCGTTGCAGACAAAATCGGGGCTGTGGTGTTCGCCTCACCGGACATCGACATGGACGTGTTCTCGTCGGCGATCAACCGCATCGGTCCGCTCGCCCGCAAGATCACTGTCATCACCGCGACGAACGACCGCGCGCTGGCGCTGTCCGGGCGCATCGCGGGCGGGATGACACGGGTCGGTGCCGCCGAGAAGGCCGTCATCGAGCGGCTCGGTGTGCGCGTGATCGACGCTTCCCGGGAAGGCTGGGGGATCATCAACCACGATTTGTTCCTATCGAATGCGGAGGTGCAGCGGGTGATACGCCGCTCGATTGATACCGCGGCCGCGTGAACTCGGCTTGGCGAAAACGATTACGCAGGAAGGGTGCCTGCCCGGCGCGATGTGCTCGACGAACCTTCAGCAAATCAGCCTCATCATTAACGACTTTTACCCGTGCAGCACCGATCGGCTCGCCGTCATGTTTGGCAACTGCGATGAACGTCATCTCCAAGTCGCGCTGTTCAAACAACAACTCGCCACGACATGCTTCATGAAGTCCTCGTCGTAGCCCCAGACTGCTTTAGACCTGACACACAAGCCGGAAAGACCGGATAGCTCATCAATCGTTGGGGCTCGGCAGAGGCAAGCTAGACCTACTTGGGCCCGCGGGGGGAATGGCCTGTAGGCCGCGAACGTCATTGTCACCCGCACCGGGAAGCGCGCTGGACGGCTAGCTCCGGGCGATCCAGCCGCCTTTTGGCCGGGGCAGCACGTGTCACTAAGCCTGCCAGTTAAACAGTAACTCAGCCAGATTTTGCCGAGCTGCCGTGATCCCGAAGAGGACCAAAAGGGTCTGGATTGATCGATACGGCGCGGACAGCAGCAGCAGGAAAAGTGCCCTGTTAGCGTTGTACTTGGCAGCAGGTCGGCTGCTTTCCGAACCCTCAATGACGGCATCACCGTCGGTCGTCGGACACGCGCCACAGCCATTTTCGACGACGTTTCTTCAGGACCACTTCAAAAATTTGAAACTGATCAGACGTCACGGCGGCGGAATCCAATTCCCGGCAGGGGCGGCGGTATTTTGGCGGCATTTTCATGGCGCGACACTGTAGCACATTATAGGCCACCACTTAAGACTATACATCCCCGGCAGACTGTAGCACCATTGAGCTTCATTTTTCTCATGCAGTCTCACGAAAGTTATTTAAAACTTAAAATATTGCGTGCCTTCGTTCGAGACGCTCTAACGACGCGACTGCGGCATGATTAGGCTGCCTCGTTGCCGACTCCGTTTGAGAGGTCAAATACTGAATGTCATTTTCCCGAAACAACATTGCGCTGTTCATCGATGGCGCTAATCTCTACGCGACAGGCAAGACTCTCGGTTTCGACATTGATTACAAGCGCCTGCTCACGGAATTCCAAAGTCGCGGAACGCTAGTTGCGCGCGTTCTACTACACCACATGATCGAAGATCAGGAATACTCGTCGATTCGCCCGTTGGTCGACTGGCTGGACTACAACGGCTACACAGTCGTCACCAAGGCGGTTAAGGAATTCATCGACGCCACCGGCCGGCGCAAGGTGAAGGGCAACATGAACATCGAGCTTGCGGTCGATGCCATGGAACTCGCCGAACACATCGACGAGATGGTGCTGTTCTCCGGCGACGGCGATTTCCGCTCGCTGGTTGAAGCGGTGCAGCGCCGTGGCGTCCACGTCACCGTAGTCTCGACCATCTCCAGCCATCCGCCGATGATTGCTGACGAGCTCCGGCGCCAGGCGGATGTCTTCACCGACCTAATGGAATTAAAGTCCAAGATAGGCCGCGACCCGTCCGAGCGCCCAGCTCCGCGGGAACCGCGCTAGCGCCACGATGGGTCGGTCCGGCGACAGCCCGGTGCGACTTTGGTTAGACGATCATGCGTTCGCGATGAAAATCGCGTCGGCATTGACGTCGGAACTCAAGGAGCGAAATTCGCGCGCAAAGCTGGTAGCGGGCTGGACGGGTGCCAATGAGCGCACGGTCAAAAATTGGATTTCAGGACGATATGCGCCTTGCGGCCGACACCTCGTGGTATTGGCGCAGCATTCAGACAAAGTGTTAAATGCCATTCTGTTGATGGCGGATCGGCAGGATCTGCTTTTAGCTCGGAGTGTGGGGGATCTCAGGCGAAAGGTGCTCGAGTTGGCGGCTATCATCGGAGAGCCTGATGCCCATGATCCCCATTCCTGACCTGGGGTCGCCGATCCGATCAATTAGGCGGCTTGGTATGGGGCTTGGGAGGGTGCCTAGTCGATCAGCTCGTCGGTATCGCCGGTCTCTTTGAAAAGTGTCCTCAGCAAACGCCATAACTCGCGGTGCCCAGCAGTTTGGCCACCTTGCTTGAGGTAATCCGCAATATCCATTGTGGCGGTTTGCATCGCGATCGTTCCGTTAACGCTCGCGTCTAGATGCACCACTTCGCGCTCGACATATAAGTTTTTTGCGTCGGTATCGAAAATGAGCGTGCAGCGATCCGCGTGTGTGACCTCAGGGCCTTTCACCTGACGGTGCAATTCGCGCTTTAGGAGAGCCATGTTTTGCTCCTATCAGAAATTACCCGCCCGCCTCAATCATACCAATCATTCCCGTCGAGCGGCAGCGTCTTGACCGGTTTCCTCGCGCATGGGTGCCGCCGGACGGCACTGACATAGCGGCACCCGCTGTGATATTGGTTCATGTGTCCGTCTGTGCGATCGCCCGCCATGAATGGTTTGCGCATCCGGCCGATGCGGCCGGACGAAGTCTCAATAGCCGTGAACTGGGCGGCGGCCGAAGGCTGGAACCCGGGCCTCGCCGACGACGCCTGCTTCGCCGCGGCCGATCCGGAAGGCTTCTTCATCGGCGAGCTCGACGGCGCTCCGGTCGCGACCGTCTCCTGTGTCAATTACGGCGCGAGCTTCGCCTTCCTCGGCTTCTACATCGTGCGAGAGGATTTACGCGGGCGCGGGTACGGACTGCGCATATGGAATGCGGCCATCGCGCACGCCGGCCCACGCGTGATCGGGCTGGATGGCGTGGTGGCGCAGCAGCAAAACTACAGAAAGTCCGGGTTCGAGCTCGCTTATGCCAACGTCCGTTACGGCGGCACCGTCGCGGCCCCGAATGCGCCGCAGGCTGGGGTCATCGCGCTGACCGACGTCCCATTGGCGGCTGTGGAGGCGCACGACGCGACGGTGTTTCCGGCTCCGCGCACCGCGTTCCTGCGCGCCTGGATCGGCTCGCCCGGTCATGTCGGTTGCGCGCTCGTGCGCGATGGCGGGCTTGCCGGCTGGGGCGTGATCCGTCCATGCCGAAAGGGCCGCAAGATCGGCCCGCTGGTGGCCGACGACCGCGCCACCGCCGAGGTGGTTCTGTCGGCTTTGCTGGCCAGCGTGGGCGGCGGCGAGATCTTCCTCGACGTTCCGAGCATCAACCGCGACGCGGTCGCCTTGGCGCAAGACCTGGGGCTCGCGGCAGTGTTCGAGACTGCGCGCATGTATACCGGCGCGGTCCCGCGGTTGCGTCTGGAGCGGGTATTCGGCGTCACCACCTTTGAGCTGGGGTAGTGGTCCGCGGTCAGCGGAAGGGGGCAGTGGCCATAGCTTGCTGGTGGTCGCCTACAACCAGCCCGAATTCTGGCTGCTAAGGGGAGCCGCCCCGGGGCAGAATGGCCGTTTCGCAGCCTTTGGACCCGGGGAGAGAGAGCTGGGCCGCGCGTGCGACCTTATCCAGTCCGCCCAATTCCGTGGGCCTACGATGGAGCACTGGAGAAGGTTCGATCCCAGTTCCTCTCCCTCCGCCAGGACATCTACTGTCTAGCTCGGACAGAAGGCAGTGACCGTTTGGTTGCCATTGTGAGTAACTGGGGGGTGTGCCGCCGCATGGAGATCGACCAGCTATTTGGTCGACATAACCCGCTTGGCAATCCCGACAAAGCGTTCCGCGGCTGGAGATAATCCGAGGTCGGCACGGCTCAGCAACGACACGTGGCGGTATATTATCGGTTGCGACAGCGAGATCGCGACGAGTGTCGGAAATTGCGCCTTAGGGAGCATGTGCGCCGGCAGGATGCTGATGCCGGCGCCTTCTGCGGTCAACGCCAGAGCGGTCGTGATCAGCGATACTTCCATGGCCGGGTTCAGCGTTCGCCCGGTCTGCGCGAGCGCGTTGTCGATCTGGTTGCGAATGCGTGTTCCCTTGCGCATCGCGATCAGGGCGGAACCTGCGATGTCATCCCAGGTCAGCCGCCGGCGCTTCTCGAACCGGCCGTCCCGTGTGCCGATTGCCGACAGCGAGCTCTGCATGAGCGTCTCGATCTTCGCATCCGGTGTCCCATCGTCCTCGAAACTGCCGATGCCGAATTCGGCGTGTCCCGCGATCACGAACGGGAGAAGCTCGTCAGGTGCGATGTCGAAGAGATCGATCTTCACGTCGGGATGGCGCGACCGGTACTGCGCGAGCACCCGCGGAAGCAGTGCCGAAGCGACGCCGGCGGAGACCGCGACCGCGATGCGGCCGGTCTTGACCTCGACCAAGTCGCGCATGTGGCGTGAGAGTCCTTGCGCGCCGGCGAGGATTCGTTCCGCCACCGGGATGGCGTCCTTGCAGGCCGGCGTGGGATGCAGCGCGCGCGTGGTGCGGTCGAACAGTTTTAGTTGGAAATTATCCTCCATCTGCCGGATCAAGAGGCTGATCGCGGATTGGGTTACGCGCAGCTCCGCTGCAGCCTTGGTAATGCTGCCGAGGCGATAGACCAGGACCAAGGCTTCGAGCTGCCGCATGGTCGGGATCATAAGATAACCTAATGAATGAATGAGAATTTTATGGCTAATCGAATGAATGAGAACCTGCAAGATAATTCCGGCACGACGTGAGCCCACCGCGCGGAAAATGTCGGGTCCCAAAAAGAAAACGACGGGAGGGACATTTGGCGCAAGGGTTGAATATCAGCCGTTATATCGACGACCGTCCGCTTTCGGCATTCCAGATCCGTGTCGTTTGCCTGTGTGCGCTCGTGGTCGGACTGGATGGATTCGATGCCCAGGCGCTCGGCTTCGTCGCGCCAGCGCTCGGCAAGGACCTGCATCTGGCCCCGGGCGCCTTGGGGCCAGTGTTCGGTGCCTCGTTGTTCGGCGTCATGATCGGCTCGCTGCTTTTCGGCGCGCTCGCTGACTATTTCGGACGCAAATGGCTGGTGATCGCAGGCGTCCTCGTGTTCGCGCTAGGCACGCTCGCGACAAGCAGGGCAACCGGCGTATCCGGCCTGATGATCCTGCGCTTCGTGACCGGCCTCGGTCTCGGCGGGGTTCTCCCGAACACAATTGCGCTCACCGGCGAATATTCGCCGCAGCGCCGTCGGACCTTCTTGATCATGCTGATGTTCATGACGGTGTCACTGGGCTCGGCGATCGGTGGCTTGATCGCCGCCAAGCTGATACCAGCCTATGGCTGGCAGGTGATCTTCCTCATCGGCGGCGCCTTGCCGCTCGTTCTCTGCCCCGTCCTGATCGTCTGGCTCCCTGAATCGCTGACTTTGTTGGCGCTTGATGGACGAAAGAATGAGCAGGTGAGGGCCCTGCTCATGAGGGTCGACCCCTCGGCCACGTTCGCCCCCGACACGCGCTTCACGGTCGTCGAGGAGAGCGGCAAGGGCTTTCTGCTGCCGCAGCTTTTTACCAACCGCCGTCTGGTGCTGACGCTGCTCTTGTGGGTCATGTTCTTCATGAACATGCTCGACATCTACTTCCTCAATAGTTGGCTCCCGACGCTTTCGCATCGGGGCGGGCTGGACGTGCAGGCGGCGATCGCTGTCGGCGTCGCCTTCCAGCTCGGCGGCATGCTCGGTACGGTCGGGCTCGGATTGCTCATCGAACGGCTCGGTTTCCATCGCGTGCTGTTCGTGACCTACCTCGCCGGCTTCGTTTCGATCGTCACCATCGGTCTGGCCGGCGCGTCATTGCCGATCCTTCTGCCCGCGGCATTTCTGGCTGGTGTCGCCGTGATCGGCGGCCAGATCGGCTGCAACGCCTATGCGGTGCGCGTCTATCCGACCTACATCCGCGCCACCGGGCTTGGCTGGGCGCTCGGCATCGGCCGTTTCGGTTCGATCCTCGGCGTAACTGTCGGCGGGTTGATGCTCGCCGCGCAATGGAGCATCCCCTCGCTGTTCCAGGCGAGCGCGGTGCCTCAGCTCTGTTCGGCGCTGGTGATCCTTGCTCTGGCGCTCTTCAGCATGCGCCACGGCCTCACGGCGGTGGACGAGACACAATCCAGCGCGCTTTCGGTGCCCGAGCGCACCTGACCGGCAAGCAAGAGAAATTGACATGAAGAAAATTGAAGCCCAGGTCCTCATCGTCGGAGCGGGGCCAGTCGGATTGACCGCGGCCATGGATCTCGCGTCCCGCGGCATCGATGTCGTCGTGGCGGAGATTCGCGGTGCCGGCGAACCGCCCAATGTGAAGTGCAACCACGTGTCGGCGCGCTCGATGGAGGTGTTCCGCCGCTTGGGCATAGCGCGGCAGGTGCGGGAAGGCGGACTGCCTGCCGACTTCCCAAATGACTGCGCATATCGCACGGCTGTCGTCGGGCGCGAGCTGACGCGCATCCCAATTCCGTGTCGCGCGGACCGTTACACCGCGACCGAAGGGCCAGATACGAATTGGCCGACACCCGAGCCGCCGCATCGGATCAACCAGATTTATCTCGAACCTATTCTCTTTGCCTGCGCCGAGGCGCGGTCGAGAATCACGATCCTCAATCGGGTTGGGGTCGAGCACTTCGATCAAGGCGCGAGCGGTGTTGTGGCGCGAGCCCGCGACCTTGAAACGAACGAGGACATCACCATCGCCGCTGATTATCTGATCGGTTGCGACGGTGGCCGCTCCACGGTGCGCAGGCTGATCGGCGCACGCCTTGCCGGCACCGAAGTCGTCCAGCGCGTGCAGTCCACCTATATTCATGCGCCGGCGCTGAAGGACCTGATTACGCAGAAGCCGGCCTGGATGACCATGTCTCTCAATCCGCGCCGTTGCGGCACCACAGTCTCGATCGACGGCCGCGACAACTGGCTGATCCACAATCATCTGGCAGCGGAGGAAACCGAGTTCGACAGCGTCGATCGGGATTGGGCGCTGCGCACGATCCTCGGTGTCGACGATCGCTTCGGCTACGAGATCATCAGCAAGGAGGACTGGATTGGCCGCCGCCTCGTGGCCGATCGTTTCCGCGACCGCCGCGCATTCATCTGCGGTGACGCCGCGCATCTGTGGATTCCCTATGCCGGCTACGGCATGAATGCCGGCATCGCCGACGCGGTCGATCTCTGCTGGATTCTCGCCGGAGTCCTGCAGGGCTGGGCGAGCGCCGCACTGCTCGACGCCTATGAGGCCGAACGCCAGCCGATCACCGAGCAGGTCTCGCATTTTGCGATAAATCACGCGCTGGCCGTCATGGGGCAAAGGCGAGCCGTGCCGCCGGAGGTCGAGATCGACGGACCCTTGGGGGATGCTGCGCGCAGTCGGGTCGGTCAGGCCGCCTACGATCTCAACGTCCAGCAATATTGCTGCGCCGGATTGAATTTTGGCTACTACTACGACCGGTCGCCGATCATAGCCTATGACGGCGAGGCACCGCCGCCCTACAGCATGGGCGGTTTCACCGCCTCGACCGCGCCGGGCGTGCGCGTGCCGCATGTTTGGCTGCCCGACGGACGCTCGCTCCTGGACGCATTTGGCCCGGCCTATACGCTCGTCCGCTTCGACCAGGCCGTCGATGCGGCGCCGCTCGTCGAAGCCGCGGCGCGCGCTGGCGTTCCGTTGACGCTCGTCGATGTCGAGCGCGGCGCAGCTGGCTTCGACTTTACCAGGAACCTGCTGATGGTGCGGCCGGATTCTCATATCGCCTGGCGCGGGGATGCCGCGCCGCGCGAACCTCATCGGTTGATCGACCGGTTACGTGGTGCGGTACTGGAATCAAGCGGTAGCCGCCAGGCTACGGCAGGAGATGCGGGGATCATCGGCTGACGTCCGCGCCGACTGAATTGCGATGCCGTTCGGTCTAGAACATCAAGCGGGAAGTCATGATTCAAAATCATTTCTGGGCGGGGGCCGCCCGCGGAACGGGCGTTTGTGGAGCCAAAAATTCGCTTTTCCGGCCGTAGCTCAAACGGTGGGTTTTGGCCCAGGAAGGTCGAAAATGCTTTGTCTTTCAGGGGGAATTGACGGCCACTCTCTCCGCCAGCAAGCCCGCATGATCCGTCGTGGTCATCGGCAGATGCTTGAGCCTTGGCTGGCGCAGCCGGCCCCACTCGATACTTGCGAACCGATTTCAAAGCCCTCTATATGGGTCTTTATTTTGGGTAGTAGAAATGAAGACCTCAATCAACGCGATAGCCGCCACGCTTTGTCTGGCTTTGTTATCTGCCCTGGCACCTTCAACGTCCGATGCTGCCGGCCCGTTTGGCACCGTTACCGTCGGAAATTGGCACGGCGGCGCCTATACGGACGACAAAAGCGGGGCGTTCTCCCATTGCGCAGCCGGTGCCACCTATCAGAGCGGCATCTATTTCATGGTTTCGATCGGCCAGGATTTCAGCTGGACATTGGGATTTGCGCACGAGAAATGGCAGCTAACCAACGGTCAGGCCTTCGCGCTCGCTCTCACATTTGACGGGCAGCCAGCCATCAAGGTGCAGGGAATGCCGATTGGGTCGCATCTGGTGGGCGTCGCCATGCCGGCAAATTCCTCGCTGGTTGCCCAGTTTCGAAAAGCCAAGGTGATGACTGCCTTCGCGCAAGGTCAGTTGTTTCAATTTACGCTGAACCAAACCGCCCAGCTTCTGCCCTCGCTCGTCAATTGCGTGCAGAGCATCAAGAAGAACGGGGTGGCCAACGCCGGCGAGTTTGCGGTTTCGCTTCCAAAGCCGGTGGCCGCGACCGCACCGGGGCAACCGAACTCGACTCCGCCGAAGACCGCCAAGACTATCACCAAGTCCGGTACCGGTTTTGTCGTCAGCAATAACGGACATGTTGTAACCAACCAGCATGTCGTCGACGGTTGCGTAGGCGACATCCAGGGCAATTTGGGCGGCGAAGCCCCAATCAAACTGCGTCTTGTTTCGAGCGATGAAACCAACGACCTCGCCTTGCTGCAGGCGCCGAGCCCGTTCAAGGAGGTCGCTACCATTCGCGATAAGCCCATCCATTCGGGCGATAGCGTTGTGGCGATAGGCTATCCATTCCATGGACTGCTGACGTCCGACTTCACGGTAACGACGGGAATCGTGAGCTCGCTGAGTGGAATTTTGAACGACACCCGCTATTTGCAAATCAGCGCTGCCGTTCAACCGGGCAACAGCGGTGGACCGCTGCTGGACACGGACGGTCAAATCGTCGGCATGGTCGCGGCAAAATTGAATGCGTTGAAGATCGCCAGGGTGACGGGCAACATACCCGAGAACATCAATTTTGCCATCAAGACCGGCATGCTGAGGGACTTCCTGGACAACAGTGTGGTGCCTTACCAAACCGCCGATGCCAAGAGCGAGCTGAAGACATCGGACATCGCCCGAAACGCGCGCGCCTTTACGCTATTGATTGCCTGTACCGCTACCGAGCAGAGCGCGAACGCGAAAAAATCAGACGATTAAGTCTCGTCGGTTGCCTTGTCGGATTGACGCTTAAGCCGCCGCGACCTTCGCGGGCGTTCCCAACAACAGCGCCCTGATACCCTCGACCGGCAACGGCCGGCTGAACAGGAAGCCCTGCATTTCGGTGCAGCCGAGATCGCGCAGCATCTCGCGTTGCGGGTCCGTTTCAATGCCTTCCGCCGTGGTCGTCATGTTCTGGGCATTGGCGATGTTGATGACGGCCTGCACGATCGCGGATGATCCGTCGGAGCCGTCGATGCCGTCGACAAAGCAGCGATCGATCTTGATCTTGTCGAACGGGAAGCGCCGCAGATAGCTCAGCGATGAATATCCGGTACCGAAATCGTCGAGCGCTATCCTGACGCCGATGTTGCGCAAATGCTGCAGCAGGTTCAGCGCCTCATCATCATCACGGATCAGCACGGCTTCGGTGATCTCAAGTTCGAGCCGGCTCGCCGCAAGGCCCGTGGTGGCCAGCACGTTGGCGACCTTGAGCGAAAACGCGTGGCTCCTGAACTGAACCGGCGACACGTTGACGGCGAGGCGAATGTTCGGTGGCCAGTTCATCGCTTCGGCGCAGGCGGTGGCGAGCGCCCAATCGCCGATCTCGCAGATCAGGCCGGTTTCCTCCGCGATCGGAATGAATTCAGCAGGCGAGATCATGCCGCGGACCGGATGACGCCAGCGCAGCAGCGCCTCGCAGCCCACCACCTCGTCGCGCCTGAGATTGACGACCGGCTGGTAGTGCAGCTCGAACGCGCCGTCGGCGATGGCCTGACGCATGTCCAGCTCCAGCGTGCGGCGCGCCTTGACGCGCGCATCCATTTCCGCTTCGAAAAAGCGATAGGTGCGGCGGCCGTCGGCCTTGGCGCCATACATCGCAAGGTCCGCGCTTTTCAGCAGCTGATCGAGATCGGTGCCGTCATGAGGCGCCAGCGCGATGCCGATGCTGGCGTCCGTCGTGAGGTTGTGCCCCAGACATTCGTAAGGCTCGCGGATCGCATCGTAGATGCGCTTGACGAGGCCCATGACATCGCTCGGTTGCTCGACGCCGGTCTGGACAATGGCGAATTCGTCGCCGCCCAGCCGGGCGACGAAATCCGTCTCGCGGATGCAGCTTCGCAGGCGCGTTGCCACGGCCTTGAGCAGTTCGTCGCCGACGGGATGCCCGAGCAAATCGTTGACGGCCTTGAACTCGTCAATGTCGATATAAAGCATGGCGAGCTGCTCGCCGCGCTTGATGCGGTCCATTTCGAGATCGAGCCGCTCGCGAAACAACACGCGATTCGGCAAATCGGTCAGCGCATCATAATGGGCGAGGTGCGCGATTTGCCGCTCGGCATGCCGTCGCTCGGTCACGTCCTCCTGCGTCGCCACCCATCCGCCGCTGTTCAAGGGCCGGACCACGGTCTCGATCGTGCGCCCGTCATCAGTTTCGACGACGTTGTGGCTCGCCACCTTGAGCGAGACGTTGCGCATCACGTTATAGCAAAACGCGTCGACATCGCCCTTGAACGAGCCAATCGACTTTCGATAGGCCATCAGCTCGCGGAAATGCATGCCGGGCTTCACGGCGTCCGGCGACAATTGGAACAGTTCGAGATAGCGCTGGTTGAGCAGGACGATGCGGCTGTCCTCGTCATACAGCAGAAGGCCCTGCGCCATATTGTTGATGGCGGTATCGAGCCGCTCCTTTTCGAGCGCCAGCCGTCGCTCGGAATTCCGATGCTGCGCCGAAAGTTTCCGGACGATCAGAAACAAAGTGAGGGCGATCACGAGCGCCGAGAGGGCGGCCGCGGCGATCAGGAATCGGGTCTGCGCGCGCCAGTCGGCCAGCGCGGTAGAGACTTTCATCGTCGCGACGATCGAGAGAGGAAATTCGCTCAGAGCCCGCGCCGACGCCAACCTGTACTCACCATCAACCGGGCTCGACAGGCGCGTCGTGCCGAAGTCGGATCCCCGCAACAATTGCTCGACCGGTGCATTATTCAGATTCTGCCCGAGCAGGGCTTCGTTGTGCGGATAACGCGCCAGCATCGTGCCGTCGCGGTGCATCATCGAAATCGCGGATCCTTCCCCGAGCGACAGCAATTCGAAGAAAGTCTCGAAATTGGCTGGCGGCATGCCTCTTGAAACGACACCCAGAAACGTGCCGTCCGGCGCGGTGATCTTGCGTGCAATAACGGTGGTCCATCCGCCGACAAATCGGCTGCGAACCGGCGCTATGACGACGTCGGGCGACCGGGGGGCCCCCTTGAATTGCTTGAAGTAGTCGCGATCGGCAATATTGATTGCCGGGACCGGCCACGACACCGAAGAATTGATCAACTGGCCGTTGGCGTCAAAGACATTGACCCGGGCGGTCGCGGGCGAGGCGCTGACGAAGATCTTGAGCGCATTGTGCGCCTCTTCTCCCGACATCTGCTGGTCGAACGCTTCAGGTGTCCGGATCCCGGTCTCCTGCACGCGGCGAACGAAGTCTCGCTGGATCGCGTCGAGATTTTCGAGTTCACGGTCGAAATGGCGGGCCAGCAGCAGGACGGTGTTTTGCAACTCGCGCTCGCTGTTCAACAGCGTGCGTTGACGGAAGCTGATGATGGTGAAGGAGGTGCCGATCGCGATGGCGGCGATCAGCAATATCCCGCCGAGAATCAGGAGATTGAGCGGGTTGCGCTGGTTGGCCGTTTCAGAACCGAGATCGCGGTCGCTCACCGCCGCAGAGATTTTCTCTAGCATCGCCCCCCTCCTGGGAGGCACATGGTTACAAGACTAGAATGGATGAACCCTTGGGAATTTCGGTTAACGAAATCTAAATCACGTTAAAATACGGGAATCAGAGCCTTTTGGACGCGAGTGCGGGTTGTTCTTTCGACTAAGAAACTGCGGTCCCTACTTCTTGCGGTCAACCCGGCGTGCTGTTGACCAGCGCGATCAGGTCGCGGCCATAACGTTCGAGTTTCTTCTCGCCGATCCCGGGAATGTCGCGGAGCGCATCCGGCGTTGTCGGGCGCGCTGCGGCGATGCCGTCGATCGTGGCATCATGCAGCACGACATAGGCCGGCACGCCGCGTTTGCGCGCCAGTTCTGACCGCCAGGCCCTGAGCGCGCCGAGCAGGTTAGCACTGGCGGCTTCAGCATGGCCGGCCGGAGCGTCAGCCAGATCGCCGCGCCGCGATTTGGTCCGGCTCGGACGATGGCGGCTGGCGGTCTCCTCGCGCAGCAGGACCTCGGTCTCGCCCTTCAGTACGCCGCGCGCGCTTTCTGTCAGCTTCAGTGCGCCAAAGGCTTCGCTATCGGCATGAAGATGACCCATCGCCACCAGCTGGCGCATGACAGCGCGCCACTGTTTTTCATTGAGTTCGCGGCCGATGCCAAAGACCGACAGCCGGTCATGTCCGAACTGCTTGACGCGTTCGGTCAGGCGGCCGATCAAAACGTCGATCAGATGCATGGCGCCGAAGCGCTGCCCGGTGCGATAGGCGCAGGACAACAGCTTTTGCGCGATGACCTTGCCATCGCGAACGTTCGGCGGCGACAGGCAATTGTCGCAATTACCGCATTTGGTGGCGTTCAGGGTCTCGCCGAAATAGCTGAGCAGCCGGCTGCGCCTGCAATGGGTGGTCTCTGCGAGGCTGACCAGCGCATCGAGTTTACCGATCGACACGCGTTTGAACGCCTCGGCGCCGGTCAATTCATCGATCATGCGGCGCTGCTGGACGATATCCGACAGGCCATAGGCCATCCAGGCCGTGGACGGCTTGCCGTCGCGGCCGGCGCGGCCGGTTTCCTGGTAATAGGCCTCGATGCTCTTCGGTAAATCGAGGTGCGCGACGAAGCGCACGTCGGGCTTGTCGATGCCCATGCCGAACGCGATCGTTGCGACGATCACGATGCCGTCCTCATTGAGGAAGCGATCCTGGTTACGCGCGCGCACGCCGGCGTCGAGCCCGGCGTGATACGGCAGCGCCGCAATGCCTGCCTTATTCAACGATTCGGCGGTATCTTCGACCTTGGCGCGCGACAGGCAATAGACGATGCCGGCGTCGCCGGAATGACGTTCCTGGATCAAAGCCTTGAGCTGGGTCTGCGCGTTCTGCTTGTCGACGATTTCGTACCGGATGTTGGGGCGATCGAAGCTAGCGACGAAACGGGGCGCGTCGGCAAGCCCGAGGCGATCGGTGATCTCCTGACGAGTCAGGTCGTCGGCCGTGGCGGTCAGCGCGATGCGCGGCACGTCAGGGAAGCGCTCGGCAATCACCGACAGTCCGATATATTCGGGACGGAAATCATGGCCCCATTGCGATACGCAGTGCGCTTCGTCGATTGCAAACAAGGCGATTTTCGCGCGGCCGAGCAAAGCAAGGCAGCGCGAGGTCAGCAGCCGCTCGGGCGCGACATAGAGAAGATCGAGATCGCCCGCGAGCAGCCGCTGTTCGACCGCGTTGGCTTCTTCGAACGTGAGTGTGGAATTCAGCACCGCGGCCTTGACGCCGGCTTCGAGCAGCCCCGCGACCTGGTCGCGCATCAGCGCGATCAGCGGCGAGATCACGATGCCACAGCCTTCGCGCAGCAGAGACGGCAATTGGTAGCACAGCGATTTGCCGCCGCCGGTCGGCATCAGCACCAGGCAATTGCCGCCGTCGGTGACATGGCGGACGATCTCCTGCTGGGAGCCACGAAAGCCGGGCAGGCCGAACACGGAATGCAGCACGGCAAGCGCGTCGGGGGCGACGTCGGACCCGCGGTTGCGTAGGGGAGCAATGTTGGCGGCGGGCATGCGGCGTCAGTCTGGGAACCGGTGGGCAGTTGCCAGAGGTCTATCCCAAATTCGCGGCTGCGCCTATTGCTTCCGGCCAAACCAGCCCGGAGCTTTACGCCATCATCACCGGATAAAACGCCTAGGCGCCCGCGAAGCGCAGCGCCTCAGCGACGCTCAAGACCGGCATTTTGCGGCGAGCGGTCGCATCGAGTGCGTGGCGCAGCAGCGCCGGGGTACACCCGTAGGGGCTCGGCTCATTCTCGACATCGTGGCTGTAGAAGATGAGCCAGCCGTTGGTCGCGACAGCTTCGTCCAGGACACGATCGATCCCGTCGGCATCCATTTCTATGTCGATCAGGGGGCTGGAACGCAGATATTGCAGGTCCACGGTGCCGCTGTTGACGCCGGGGAGGACGCCGCGTGAGGTCCGGAACATCCTTCCGAGCTGGCCTTTGCGAAACACGGAGCCGGTGCCGTAAGGATAGGCGAAATTCTCGATCTGGATCGAGGGGTCCAGCGACAGCAGATAATTGCGGTTCTTCTCCAGCTCCGCCGCCATCGCTTCCGCGGTCAGATCGGTCGCGCGCGCGTGCGAAAAGGTATGGCAGGCAATTTCATGGCCCCTGCGGTGAAGGTCGACAACGTCGTCGGCGCTGATCGTGGTCCAGTTGCCGGACCAGCTATCGATCAGCCCGCCCGATACATAGAACGTGCCCCGCGCATCATATTCCTCCAGCATAGCGGCGCCGCGCGTCACCGCACTGACGGGGGCATCATCGAAGGTGAAGCTCACCATCGGCCCGTTATTGCGCAGTTCGAATGGCGTGGCGCGCAGATGCCGCGCCAGTTTATTGCCGATGCGCGCTTTGAGGGTGGACCATACCGGGTGCATGATAACGATGCTTTCGCAGGATCAGATGATGGTTGCCGTGAGATCCGTCCGCATGAGCCTGATCGAAAGTCAGTTCATGCCCGTCCGCAGCGTGACGCTGTCGGAAAGGTATTCGAGCCAGTTCCTGAACAAAGCAGCCGCCGCGACGCCGACCGCCAGGTCGGAGCGTAACGCCAGATGCGGCAGTTCGACGCTCAGCGGTATCGTCCGTTCGGCGGTCGCCCGCTTCTGGTAGTTGGCGAGCTTGCGTTCGGTATCGGCATCGAAATAGCCGACGGGAAACGCCGGATAAACATCCCGCTGACGTGACAGATATCGGGTGATGTCGCGCAGATATTCGCGCTGCAGCGACAGCGCGTCATATTCCGGATGGCCCTGGAAGAAGACGAAATGGCTTCGCAGCCGCTTGGCGAAGATATCGACACCGGCTTGCGCAGATTCCGTCAGCAGCTGATAGCCGCGCGCGGAGAGGTCGCCCTTGTCCAATGCGTTGATGCGCGAATGCGCGACCTTGAGTGGCGAAGTGATGCCTTTCATCAGCCAATCGTCGCTCACCTTGGCGCAGTCGTAGACCCCCGAGCATTTGCCATCGAGCCGTTGTCGCTCGATGCCGTCGAGATGAAGCACGGCGGCGTGAGCGGCGAGGCACGACCAGATCGCCGAACGGGTATTGGTGCCGGCCCAGTCGATGATATCGGTGAGGTCTTTCCAGAACGGTTCCTCGGGAAGGGTTGCGGCAATCGGCTCGGCGCCGGTGACGATCAACCCGTCGATGTGCAGCCGGCCGATATCGGCGATATCGGCGTACCGCCCATCCATCAATTGCCTGGCTTGCTGCGAGCGCTTCACGGAGGGAAGTGAGAAGCAATGCAGGTGGATGCGTTGGTCTCCGGCGGCCGCCTGCAGCAGGCGCGTGAATTGCCGCTCCGTGGCCTGCAACGCCGCATCGGGCATGTTGTTGACCAGGCCGATCGTCAGGACCGCATCGTTTTTCAGCTGCCGTTCGAACTGATCGGCCTCGCGCAGTTGCGCGGGCACCAGCGTGGGGCTGATGATACGCCGAGGTTTGTCGAACAGTGCCGTCATGGCGGATCCGGCCGGTCTATTCCGCGGCCGCAAGCGACGGATGCCGCGAGCATGCCTGCGCAAGGGCTTGATCAATGTCTTCGATGATGTCGGAGCTGTGCTCGATGCCGATCGATAGCCGGATGGTCTCCGGAAGAACGCCGGCCACT
Organism: uncultured Alphaproteobacteria bacterium; assembly: GCA_963738105.1. GTDB lineage: Bacteria > Pseudomonadota > Alphaproteobacteria > Rhizobiales > Xanthobacteraceae > Bradyrhizobium. Next base: position 31,167 of record CAVTWC010000033.1, read on the forward strand.
CGCTGCTGTTCCGGTGACATCTGGCGATGCGTTGTCGACGCCGGATGGCAAGCGAGGGATTTCGCGTCGCCGATATTGACCAGCCGTGTGATCAGCTGCAGCGAATCATAGAACGCCTTGCCGGCTTCGATGCCGCCTTTGATGCCGAAGGTGAACAGCGACGACGCCTGTCCATTCAGATATTTCTGGACCAGGTCATAATAGGGGCTATCGGAGAAGCCGGCATAATTAACCCAGGCAACGCGCGGATCCCTACGCAGGAATTCCGCGACCTTACGCGCGTTCTCGACATGGCGCTCGACACGCAACGCCACGGTCTCGATCCCCTGCAGCAACAGGAACGCATTGAACGGTGAGAGCACCGAACCCATGGTGCGCTGATAGACGCTGCGCGCGCGCTGGATATAGGCGCTGGCGCCGAACTGCTTGGTGTAGACCATGCCGTGATAGGATTCGTCGGGCTCGTTGAAGGAAGGAAAACGCTTGGCGTGATCCGCCCAGGGGAAGCGGCCGCTGTCGACGATCGCGCCACCGAGCGTGGTGCCGTGGCCGCCCAAAAACTTCGTCAGCGAATGAACCGAAATATCGGCGCCGTAGTCGAACGGCTTCAGCAGGATCGGCGTGGCGACGGTGTTGTCGACGATCAAAGGCACGCCGTTGCGATGCGCGACCTTCGCCAGGGCTTCGATATCGCAGACGTTGCCGGCCGGATTGCCGATGGTCTCGGAGAACACCGCCTTGGTATTTTCGTCGATCAGCCGCTCGATCGCATCCGCCTTGTCGCTGTCAGCAAAGCGACCCGTGATGCCCTGACGCGGCAGCACGTGCGAAAGCAGCGTGTGCGTCGTGCCGTAGAGCTGCGGCACCGAGACGATGTTGCCGCCGGTATCGGCCACGTTCACAAAGGCGAAATGCAGCGCCGCCTGTCCGGTCGCGACCGCAAGCGCGCCAACGCCGCCTTCCAGTTCGGCCACGCGCTTCTCAAGCACGGCCGTGGTTGGATTGGCGATCCGGCTGTAGCGATAGCCTTCGGCTTCGAGATTGAACAACGCTGCGCCGTGATCGGCGCTATCGAACGCATAGGCGACGGTCTGATAGATCGGCACCGCGACCGATTTGGTCGCGGGATCGGGGTCGTAGCCGGCGTGAATTGCAATCGTCTCGTTGCGCATTGTCCACCTCTGCGTGGCGGCACGCATTTGATTATGCGTTTTGTTCGCCCCGTTTCGTATTTAGAGGGCGGCCGTCAACGCAGCAATAATTCGCCGATACATTGATGAAATAACCCTAATGTAGAGGCACTAATTGATTAAAATTTGAATCGAAAAATATCCGATGTCGTAACGATGTGGGACGCCGCATCAGTCCGAGCGCCTTTTGCGTGACGGAACGCGCATCGTTTCAACATTCGCGGGGTGCGGCCCGAAACGAAATCCTTAGCAATTCCGGCAATAGTGCCGCCGTATCAGCGGCCCTTCGGGGACGCATGGCTTGGATGGCGGCGATGGCGCAGACGATGGCACCGGTTAATTTCTCGCAGACATGGACTTTCTTTGAAGGCGGCTGGCACGAGGGCAATGTGCCGATCATGGGACCACGCACCCATGCGGCGTGGCTCGGTTCAACGGTCTTCGACGGCGCGCGCGCATTCGAGGGCACAGCACCCGATCTCGACCTGCATTGCGCGCGGATCAATCAATCGGCCATCAATTTCAAGCTCAAGCCGGTGGTCGACAAGGAAACCTGGCTCGGACTCGCCCGGGAGGGGATTGCCCGCTTCGGCGCCGATGCGGAGCTTTACATTCGCCCGATGTATTGGGCGCAGAACGGCAGCGGCGGCGGCGTGCTGTTCGATCCGGAAACGACGAACTGGTGCCTGTGCATCTATGCCGCGCCGATGCCGCAGCCCACCGGCAACTCGATCACCTTGTCGCCGTTCCGCCGGCCGACCGCGGAAAGCGCGCCGGTCGATGCCAAGGCGGCGTGTCTCTACCCCAACAATTCCCGAGCGCTGATCGAGGCGCAGACGAGGGGTTTCAGCAATTGCCTGATGCTCGATATGCTGGGCAATGTCGCGGAATTCGGTAATTCCAATGTGTTCATGGCCAGGGATGGCGTGGTCTACACACCGGCACCGAACGGAACCTTCCTCAACGGTATCACGCGGCAACGCGTGATCGGCTTGCTGCGCGGTGATGGCGTCACGGTGGTCGAGACCACCTTGAGCTATGCCGATTTCCAGAAGGCGGACGAGATCTTCTCGAGCGGAAATTTTGCCAAGGTCGCGCCGGTGATCAAAATCGATGATCGGTCGTTGCAGCCAGGCCCGTTCTATGGCCGGGCGCGCAAACTTTACTGGGATTTCGCCCACGCCTGATTATGGGCCGTAGAGCACAAGTTCGGTATCGGTCAGATCCGCGAGGCGCGGCTGATGCGGGCCTTTGAAATATTTGCGGCCGCGCGCCTGGGTGTAGAGGCCAATCAGGCCCGGTACCGCTCCATTGGAGTCGAGCAGCACTGAAATCTTGCCGTGCCGGAGTAGCAGCCGCCCGATCGCACTTGCGCATCGAACGTAGTCGGCGATATCGCGAAAATAAATCATCTGCATTGCCGGCGGTGCGATCCATCCGCGGCGGATGCGCACCGGCGACAGGATGAACGGCAAGGCCTCGCCATCAGCCGTGCGGCAGACCAGGCTCAGGCAGCCATATTGCGCATGCCGGGTCAGCAGATCGACTTCGCTGACAGAAACGCCCTCGATCGCCTTGGTATCGGGCGTGACGGTTTCGACCGTCATGCCACGGTTGCCGCGTGACAGCAGCGGGAAGGAGAAGAACAATCCGCTGCAGTAAGAGCTGAAGCCCTGCGCCTCGATGATGGGCCAGGTCCAGTGCGCCGGACTGATATTGATGTAGGTGACTTCCTTGTTCTTCTGCGCGATCTTGGTCAGCAACGGCGCGTAATTCCGGAACGCCGGCTCGACATACCAGCTCGACAGGTTGCAGTAGATCGTCGTTTCCGCGCCGTCGGCCCGCGAGCTATACAGCAACAGCAGAACACCGACGGGTAGGCCGTCATGCTCAAGCATGTAGCCGAAGCGCGGATAGCCCGTGGGAACGTCGCGGGCGGCCTGGCGGCGTAACCCCTGCATCCAGTAGTCGCGCGCCCGGCCAAAAAATCCGCGCGTCAGGAGATCCGCGACCGCATCGATGTCGGCCTCGGTAATCTCACGGCATCGAATTTTTTGCGCCACGGCGTTCAACTGATCGGCTCCGATTGTGGAGTTACAGCTCGATGCCAAGCATCTTGCGCAACTCGGCGGGCCATTTCGCGAGGTCGGTTCCGTGGGTATGGAACATGGCCACCGCGAGACGATCCATGCCGAAGGCAACGCAGCCGGTGTGCGCCGGTTCGCCATTGGCGTCCGAGATTCCCCAGGTGGTGCCGAAATGATCGCGGTGATAGTTAAAGCTCATGCAAGCGGTCGGCTGCTCCTCGGAACGCAGCGGCACCAGCAGCTCGAACTTCAGCGATTGCTGCTTCTGGCTGACCGCCTTCATCTGGCCGACCCGGCCGAAGAATGGATCGCTGGCATAGTCGACCTTGAAGGTGAGGCCGAGATCGCGCGCGATCGCCTGTGCCCGCACCATCCAGCGCTCGCGGAAATCGGAGACGTCGTCCGGGGTGCCGATGCAGACATATTCCCGCATCCGGAACGACTGTAGCCGGTCAAGATGGCGCGATGGCTCGGCGCGGAAGCAGTCCGCAGCGACGTCGAAGCGCAGGCCGCCCTTGGGCAGCGGGCCGCGGCTCGCGGCGATCGGGTAAACCGGATAGCAGGCGGCGGGTGACAGCACGAGATCGGCGGGAGACAGCGACGTCGTCCAGTCGCCGCCGGCATCGAAGCGGCTGACCGCGGAGTTGATCTCGCGCTCGGTGCCATGCAGGCCGCAGACGCAGCCAAGCAGATTGGGGAAGCTCTTGAGATAGCCGGATTTCTCCAACTGGCCGCGGTTCATGACCGGCGGAAAGCGCATGATTTCGGTGCCGGGCTCGCGGTTGCGCGTGATCAACGCGGCAAGCCGCTCGACCATGTCTTCGTAGAGCGCGGTCCGGGCGTAAACGCCATCGGTGCCCATCTTGTGAAACAGCACATCGGCGAGATGATCCAGCGGATCGACCGGTGTGGTTTCGGGCGAATTCGGGCGAACGACAATATTCATGATCAGGCTTCCTTGGTTACGGCAGTGCCAGTTCAATTAATCGCGCAGGCTGGTCGGGACGCCGCTCATCAGGCTGGCGGTCGCGATATTGGCCAGGATGCGGTCGTTGTTGATCATCAGCGGCGACGACAGGACGTCGCGAAGCTGCCGTCCGACGGTGAAATCACCGTCATTGCGATAGCCCGACAGGCCGCAGGCGCGCATCGCGCTCATGACGGTGGTCACCGCCAATTCGGAGGCTTCCACCTTGAGCAGGTTGATCGATGACTGGAAGTCGAGCGATGACAGCGCGCGCTCGTCATATTCATGGGCGGCGTAAGTATCGAGCGCCGCCGTGATCATCGCGCGCAGCTTGGTCAGGTTCATCTTGGCGGAGGTAAAGTGCGCCGCTCCCGGCGGCATCTGGCCGCCGGCTCCGCGCGCTGCCTTGCGAATGAACATCTGGGCGCGATCGACCGCGGCCGCGGCAATGCCGGCCCAGACCGAGGACCAGCAGAGATGGGCGACCGGCGTCATGGTCTGCGCGTGAATCTTGTCATAGGCCTCGGTGAAGATCTGATCGGGCGAACCGGTCGCCTTCAGCTCAAAGCCCGCGCTGCAAGTGCCGCGCATGCCGAGCGTTTCCCATTCGAGGCTGCGCTCAAGCGTGTAATTGTCCTTGGTGAAGGCCACCAGAACCTGATCGGACGCGGCGGCATCGCCGGCGCGGCGGGCGATCGTGACGATGCCGTCAGCCTGCGCGCCATAGGAAATCACGGTCGCGTTGCGGACCAGCGAGATACCGGCCTCGCTGCGCTCGATGGCGGCGCTGCTGGAGCGGATGTTGCCGCCGTTCTGGCCTTCCGTCGTCGAGGAGGCCAGCAGCAATTGCTCGGATGCGACGCGGCGCATCAGCGCTTCGTGCCAGGCGCTGCCGGTGCCGTGCCGGACCAGGCAGGCGACCTTGGTCTGATGCATCGCAAAGATCATCGCCGTGGAAGAACAGGCGCGGCCCAGCGTGTAGCACATGTCGGTGATATCGAAGATTGAGGCGCCGAAGCCGCCGAATGCGGTCGGGATCTGCGCACCCAGCAGCTTGTGCTGGCGCGCGGCGTCGATGGCGGCTTTCGGGAAGCGGGCTTCGCGATCCACCGCCTGGGCTTCACCAGCGGCGACCGCAGCAACCGCCGCCGTTCGCGGCGGGAAAGAGGCGTTCTGATCCAGAACAAATTGTTCGCTGGTATGATCCGCTAAGGAATCGCGGACCCTGGCTTCTTGCACGCTCATGCCGGTATGTCTCCAGAGTTATCGGCGCGAGACACCTGCGCAATGTTGCGGGTGTCACATCGATCGCTAATGGCGTCCGATACGAGACAAGGCTAAGGATTTAATTCAAATGCGTCGACGAAATTCAGGGTAAATGACTTTGCTTTCAAACTTGTCGGTTAATCAACCGTGCTTTTATGTATGTAAATTTCGAAGATGCGGTAAATACTTTCGCAATCCTCGTTAGCGTTAAGAGCAGAATAGGGGCTTGGGTCAAACAGAGATTCACTGTTTTTGAAACATCGCCGGCGCTAGATCGTATCTTCGACGCGGCATTGTGCGAAAGACAGGAAAATCGAGATGACAGCCTTCACCGACGACGTTCAAACCCGGATACTGACTCTCGTCAAGACGATCCTGCAGCAGAACGCAATGACCGCGGATGTCAGGCCGGACTCGCTTCTGGTCGACGTCGGGCTGACGTCGATGGACATGGTCAATCTGATGCTCGGTGTTGAGGCCGAGTTTGATTTCACGATCCCGCAGGACGACATCACGCCGGAGAATTTCCAGTCGATCAAAACGCTGGAGCGGATGGTTCTCGCTCAACTGCAGTCGGCGGCGGCCTGATCCGGCCGGACGCAATATCGCCGCGTTGAACTAAGCTTCCGGGGCCTTCGTCCTCTGTAAGGCGAAGGCGCCACCGCCGGCGCACACCAGGACCATCTGCGCGATCAGCCAGAGCAGCGGATATTCCCAGCCGCCGCCGGTGTTGGAATAGGTCCAGCCGACCGGCCATTTGATCCACACCACGACCGCCAGGAAGATCAGCAGGAACGCCGCCCATTGACGGGTGTACCAGCCGAGCAGGATGGCGATCCCGCCCATCACTTCGAGGCTGAATGTCGGCCACGCCAACAGCGGCGTGATGCCGTTCTTGGCCAGTAGCGCCTCATGCGTGTTCATGCCGCGATAGGTTTTCAGGAACGCATGCGCGATCCAGTCGATGCCGATCGCGACGCGCAGCAGAAAAAGCCCGTAGGGAGCCATGGCAGCGGTGCTGAAATACGTGGCGAGATTTGCCGGCGCGCTGCCACGCTGCTGGTCGGCGCTCATTTCTTCCCCCAAAAACTCGAAAGGACTTTCTCGGGCAGACTTTAGCAAAGACTATTGCGACGCCTTGGTGAGATAGGCGATCAGATCGGCGCGGTCGCTCGCATTGGCCATGCCCGCGTAGGGCATGCGATTGCCGGGCACCAGGGCTTGCGGATCGGTGATGAACTTGTCGAGCATCTCCGGCGTCCAGACGATGCCGCTGCGCTTGATCGCCGGCGAATATCTGAAATCCGCGATCTCGCCGGCCTTGCGGGTGAAAATCCCGTGCAGGCTCGGCCCGACATTGTTGGTGCCGGCCTCCAGCCTGTGGCAAGCGGCGCAGTCCTGGAAGCGGGCTTCGCCGCGCACGGCGTCACCGTCGGCACGGGCAACACCCGCCAGCAGCAACACCGACAGCGCCGCCGTCGCACGAATAGCCTTCATCATGCCTGCACCAGCGGTCCGGGATTTTTCACATAGCGGTTCTTGATCGCATCCGCGGTCCAATAGGCCAGCGCGCCGACCGGACCGGTCGGATTGTAGGACGAGTTGTGCGGAAACGCATTGGCGCCGATCACGAACAGATTGTGGCAATCCCAGCTCTGCAGATATTTGTTGAGCACGCTCTCGCGCGGATTGGTGCCCATGATGGCGCCGCCGGTGTTGTGCGTGCTTTGATAGGGCACCACGGTCCAGGGATCGGTGCGAGCCCGCGCCGGGTTGAGCTTGGTGGGATTCATCGACTTGGCGACATCGTTGATCATTTGGGCGGCGTGGACGCCCATTTTGTGCTCGTTGTCCTTGTAATCGAACGTCATGCGCATCAGCGGCTGGCCGAAGGCATTGCGATAGGTCGGGTCGAGGTCGAAGCAATTATAGCGGTTGGCCATCACGCTGCCGCTGGCGTTGATGACCATCGCGGTCTGGTACCATTTCGCGGTCGCCTGCTTCCACGCGGTGCCCCATTGCGGCGTGCCCGATGGTACCGGCCGATAGCCGATCGGCAGCGCGGTGTTGAAGCCGCCGGAGACGTTATAGCCGCCGAGGAAATTATGCGGCGCGCGGTCGAACGCCCAGTTGGTATTGAAATCGTCGATCGTGGCGTTGGAGCCGCCGGCGTTCATGAACGGATTGAAGTACTTGCCCTCAAAGAACAGCGTCGCGCCGGCGCCGGTCTGGTAGCAGTAATTCTTGCCGACGACGCCGGTCTGGCCGACCGGATCGTAGGGCGTGCCGATGCCCGACAGCAGCATCAGGTGCACATTGTTGATGCCATAGGCGCACAGCAGCACGATGCTCGCCGGTTGCTCGAATTCCTCACCATTGAGCACGTTGGTGTAGGTCACGCCGGTGACGCGCTTGCCGTCGGAATCCTTCAGCACCTTGGTGGCCCAGGAATGGGTGCGCAGTTCGAAATTCGGGCTGCGCATCGCGATCGGAATCACCGTCATATGCGCGCTGCCCTTGGCGTTGGCCTCGCAACCAAAGCGCTGGCAATAGCCGCAATACTGGCAGCCGCCGAATTTCGAGCCGTCCGGATTGGTGTAGGGCTGCGAGGCGTTGGCCGACGGCCGCGGAAACGGGTGATAGCCGGCGTTGCGCGCCGCGTTGGTGAACATCTCGCTGGCGAGAATCGGCGTCAGCGGCGGCAGCGGATAATCGCGGGCGCGCGGCGCCTCGAACGGATTGCCGCCGTCCTGGATTTTGCCGGCGAGATTGCCGGCCTTGCCGGACACCGCCGCGGTATATTCGAATTTCTCGTAATAAGGCTCCAGTTCGGCGTAGCTGATGCCCCAATCCTGGATCGTCATATCGTCCGGGATGAATTTCTTGCCGTAGCGCTCCTCATAGTTGGAGCGGATCTTGAATTCCATGTCGGTCCAGCGCCAGGTGTGGCCGCTCCAGTGCACGCCGGAGCCGCCCACCACTTCGCCCGGCAGGAACGATCCGAGCCGGCGCATCGGCAGCGCTTCCTGCTGCGGATTGTTGCGCACCGTGAGGGTGTCGCGCGCGGTGTTCTGCATCAGGTCGTGACGCACCACATAGCGCAGCTCATCCCGGATATTGGGCAGCGAATAATCGTTCTCGCTGGTCCGCATGCCGCCGCGCTCGAGCGCGACCACTTTCATGCCGGCTTCGGTCAGTTCCTTGGCGAGAATGCCGCCGGTCCAGCCGAGACCGACGATGACGACATCGACTTCTTTGAGTTTTGTGGTCATGGCCGGCCCCTCAACTCATGTCCGCGATGCCGAGCGGCTTGTTCGGAAACGGCTTGCCGCGAAACGACTCGACGTGGTCGCGATGCACCGCGATGACGCCGGGAAAGCCGATGATCGCCCAGCCCGCCTTGTTGCGGTTGCCGCCATAGATCGGATCGGAATACATGCCTTCGACCACGGTCTGGTACAGCGTGGTCCAGAACGTCCGGACCGGCAGGCCGCTGTCGAACTTGATCTTGCCGGTAGACAGGCCGACCAGCACTTCCTCGCGCTGCGCCGCTTCAATGCGGTCGAACGGTTGGCCATAAGCCTTGCGGCAATGGACGTTGGTCGCCTCGATGCCGGCGCGATAGAGCTGCGCGGGCGTCAGCGGCAGCTGATAGCCCTGGCTCGGTACGCCCTGCTTCCACGGCCCCTGCATATAGAGGCGGTCGCCCTTGCCCCAACCGCCGGCGAGCGCGCGATCGATGTAGATGTTGACACCGAGATCGGTGCCCTTCGGGCTGATCTCATCGGCCGGGATCATGTGATCGACCAGCGCCTCGATGAAGGCGGCTTCATCGAGATTGAGGAATTCATATCCGGCGGCTTGCGGGGCAGCCGCTGGTGTTGCGGGTGCAGGTTCGGCTTGTGCGATGTCGATGGGGGTTATCGCTGTGGTCGCGCCTGCCGCAGCGGCGCCACCGACCACGGCGCCTTTGATGAAATCGCGCCGGTCGAGTTCTGGTTTTTTCATTTTGCCTCCCCGTCTCAGGGGAGTTTGACCCGCTCCCCGAAGACACGCTCTTTTTTTCGAGCATGCTGCTTTTGCTCGAGCGCGGCAAGGCAGATTCAACGCGATCAGGAATTTCGTCGACGCATGTGTGGAATGTCTTGTGCGCTGCAGGAAGGCAAAGCCTTGACGTCGTCCCTGCGAACGCAGGGACCCATACGCCGTGTCCTATCGTTTTTGAATGAAGGGGTAGAGACCTTCCGAAATACAGACGCCAGGGGTTATGGGTCCCTGCTTTCGCAGGGACGACTAGCGGAGAGGTTATTCGAATCGAAGAGCAGTGCGAAGCCGCCTTTCAGGCCTCTCCCTTAAAACTCATCAGGCGCCGGATCATCCGGATGTTGGCGTAATCTACCATCTTGCCGTCGACGGTGACGGCGCCCTGGCCGTTGCGTTCGGCCTCTTCCATCGCCGCGATCGCACGCGCCGCATACGCCAGTTCATCGTCGGACGGCACGAATGCATTGCGCGTCGCTTCGATCTGGCTCGGATGGATGACTTGCTTGCCGTCGAATCCCATCGCGGCTGCCTTGGTGGCGGTCGAGGCGGTCGCGATCGCATCGCGGAACGCGCCGCATGGGCCGTCGATCGCGCGCAGGCCGAAGGCGCGGGCGGCCACCAATAGCCGCATCATCGGATAAGCAAACAGATCGAGCGGCACCTGGGGATGGCCGTCTGTGGCATTGCCGACATGCTTGTAACCCGAGGGCGACGCGCCGACCTCAGCGCTGCGGGCACCGATCGAGGCCGCGAAGTCGCCGACCCCGAGATGTAATGCTGTCACCAGCGGATCCGATGCGGCCAAAGCCTCGACATTGACCAGCCCACGTGCGGTTTCGATCAACAATTCCAGTTCAACCGGTGTATCGCGCGTGCCTCTGGCGTCCGTAACCCAGCGGCTGATGGTTGTGATATCCGTCACGTTTTCCGCCTTCGGAACGATAAACGCATCGAGCCGCGTGAGGCCGCCGAGACGTTCGATCTCCTGGCGGATCGATGGGCTGTCGATGGCGTTCAGCCTGACCGCAACGGTCTTGGTGCCCCAATCCAGATCCGTCAGCGCTGTGGCTGCGGCCTGCAGCGCCGTGGCCTTCTCGGCCGGAGGCACCGCGTCTTCGAGGTCCATGAAGACCGCATCGGCGGCGGAGGCCGCGGCGCCTTGCACCATCCGCACGCGGTGCGCCGGGACGGCCAGATAGGTTCGGGTCAATCGAGGCGTCGTCATGTTGCGGTGTCTTCCTTCAGGCCGAGTTCTGTGAGGATTGCGTCGGTATGGGCGCCGACGGCCGGAATATCGCCCATCACGGGATCGACGCCGGGAATGGTGATCGCGGGCAGGAAGCTTGTCAGCGGTCCGTTCGGTGAGCCGACCTTGCGCACGCGATTGCGCGTGTGCAACTGCGGATGTTCCAGGAAAGCCTCGACTGTGTTCATATTGGCGTTCGCAATTGCCGCGTCGTCGAGCCGCTCGATCACTTGTTCGGCGGAGAATTTCGCGAAATGCCGCTCGATCAGGGCCTCCAATGCGTCGCGATTTTGCATCCGCTGCGGATTACTGCTGAAGCGCGGGTCGCTGGCGAGCGCCGCGTCGTCCAGCACCTGCGAACATAGCGCGATCCATTCGCGCTCGTTCTGGATGCCGAAAAACACCACGCCGCCGTCACCGGCGCGAAACGGACCATAGGGCGCGATGGTGGCGTGACGGGTGCCGGTGCGGACCAAGGGCTTGCCGGCGCCTTCGGTGTAATAGGCCGGGTAGCTCATCCATTCGGTCATGGAATCGAACAGCGAAACCTCGAACGCCATGCCCTTGCCGGTGCGCTCGCGGTTGAACAGCGCCATCAGCACGCCGTTGAGGATGTACATGCCGGTCGCGGTATCGACGACGGCGATGCCGCATTTCGCGGGCTGTTCCTGGGTGCCGTTGACCGACAGGAATCCGGCTTCGCACTGCACCAGCAAATCATAGGCCTTCTTCTGGCTGTAGGGCCCACCGCTGCCATAGCCGGAAATATCGCAGGCGATCAGGCGCGGAAAGCGCTCGACCAAGCGTCGCGCCATCGAGGCCGAGCCGCTGCGCGGCGCCCGGCGCCAGATTTTGCAGAAACACGTCGGCCTGCGGTAACAGCGCGTCGAGCACGCGCTTGCCTTCCGCGCTTTTGACATCGAGGGCCAGGCTTTCCTTGGAGCGATTGGTCCAGGCGAACTGGCTCGACATGCCGTTCATCACATAATCATAGTCCCGGCAGAAATCGCCTTTGCCGGGCCGTTCGATCTTGATCACCCGCGCGCCCCAATCGGCCAGATGCCGGCTCGCCAGCGGCGCGGCGATGGCCTGTTCGAGCGAGACGACGGTGATGCCCGACAGTGGCAGCCCTGTTGGCGGCAGGTTCATGGGTTTCTCCCGGTTATTTATTCGGTTTCCTATAACCGGTCTCGTTCCCCAGGGCGAATGGCTGCGAAAACACTGCCGTATCGGGCAAAAGGTCAACAGGCGGTGATCGGCGGCTTGCGGCAAGGCCGCTCGCCGGGATATGTGCTAAGCAACGCTCCGCGCTCAACAAACATAAAAGGCTTAAGGGACGAATGACGGGATTGCCACGCATTATCGCAAGCGTCATCGGCGGCGTCGTGATCGCCGGCGTGGCGGCCGGCATCGCGGTCACGTGGCGGCCGGCGATTGCGGCCATCGATCCGCCCGCGCCGGCATCGTTCGATCCGGCGCTGGTCAAGCGCGGCCGCGAACTCGCGGCGATCGGCAATTGCAACGATTGTCATACAGTCCGGGGCGGCAAGAGCTTTGCCGGCGGGCTGCCGGTGCCGACGCCGTTCGGCACGATCTATTCATCGAACATCACGCCCGATGCCGAGACCGGGATCGGCCGTTGGTCGGAGCAGGCCTTTCGCCGCGCGATGCGGTCCGGCGTCAATCGCGACGGCCAGCATCTCTACCCGACCTTCCCCTATGACCATTTCACCAATGTTTCGGACCAGGACGATGCGGCGCTCTATGCGTTCCTGATGACGCGGCCGGCGGTGAATGCGCCGGCACGCGCCAACGAGCTGTCTTTTCCGCTCGACCAGCGCTTTGTGATCGCCGGTTGGAAGCTGCTGTTCCTTCGTCACGGCTCCTTTGAGCCCGATAGCAGCAAGAGCGCGGAATGGAATCGCGGCGCTTACCTGGTCGAAGGACTGGCGCATTGCGGCGCCTGCCATACGCCCCGCAACGGCCTGGGCGCCGAACGTCCCAACGCCCAGTTCGCGGGCGGCGATGTCGACAACTGGCATGCCTATGCCATCAACGCCAATTCCGCAGCGCCGATTCCATGGGATGCTGAGGCGCTCTACGCCTATCTGCGCCAGGGCTGGCAGCCCGATCATGGCACCGCGCGCGGGCCGATGGCCGAGGTGGTGAGCAATTTGTCGTCGGTCAATGAAAGCGACGTGCGCGCGATCGCGACCTATATGGCCAGTGTGTTTGGCGCACCGACGCCGGATCGCAAAAATCAGGGCGCGGAAGTGCTGGCCAAGGTCAAGGCGCCCGCGAAGCCGGCTTCGGCTGATGCCGCCGCCGTGCAGCCGGTGGAGATCAATGCGGCAGGTGCTGCGATCTATGCGGCGGCCTGCGCGACCTGCCACGAAACCGGCAGGGCGCTGCCGTATGGCGGCGTCAATCTCAGGCTCAGCACCGCGTTGAGCAGCCCCGATCCCCGTAATGCCGTCAACATCATCTTGTCGGGCGTTCGCCCCGTTGAGGGCGAACGCAGTCCGATCATGCCGGGTTTCGCCGCGATCATGAGAGACGACCAGATCGTGTCGCTCCTGCAATATCTGCGAGCCCAATTCAGCAACCAACCGCCATGGGTCAGCGTTGAAACGGCGGTGGCGGAAGCACGGCGGACCCAGACCGTTTTTCTTCAGACATCGCCCGGGCCGCACAACGCACCCGCCGACGCAACGCAGCGAGACAAGCCATGATAACGTTGAAGGTCAACGGTCACGAGCACCAGGTCGAGTCCGATCCGGATACGCCGCTGCTTTATGTGCTGCGTGACGATATCAAGCTCAATGCCGCGAAATTCGGCTGCGGGCTCGGCCAATGCGGGGCCTGCACCGTGATCGTGGACGGCAAGGCGGTGTTGTCCTGCGTGACGCCGGTGTTGCTGCTCGACGGCAAGCAGGTCACGACGCTGGAGGGCCTCGGCACCATCGAAGCGCCGGCGCCGATCCAGCGCGCCTTCATGGAGGAGCAGGCCGCCCAATGCGGCTACTGCATCGCCGGCATGATGATGCGGGCACAGGCGCTGCTACAACGGAATTCCAAGCCGACCGACGAACAGATCCGCGCTGAGCTCGAACCAAATCTGTGCCGCTGCGGTACCCATATGCGCATCCTGCGCGCGGTCCATCGTGCCGCGCAACTGATGGATACTGCCGACGCGTCTTCAACGATCCACGGGAGCGCGCAATGAACGGTCCCGTTCATTCTCGATCGTCGCCGCGTGCTTGCCGGTGGTGGCGCGCTGATCGTCAGTTTTTCGCTGACCAACGCCTATGCGGAAGATCAGGCGCCGCCTCCCGCCGCTCCGGCGCCGAAGCCGCCCGGCAGCCTGAAGGATGCGCCGTTCCTCGATGCGTGGATACGCGTCGACGCCAACGGCAAGGTCACGGCATTCACCGGCAAGGTGGAACTCGGCCAGGGCTTCAAGACCGCGTTCCAGCAGATCGCAGCCGAAGAGATGGACGTTCCGTTTGCGTCGGTGACGGTGATCACGGCCGATACCAGCCGCACCGCCAATGAAGGCTACACGTCCGGTAGCCATTCGATGCAGGACAGCGGCACCGCGATCCAGAATGCGGCGGCGCAGGTGCGGGCGTTGCTGGTTGCCGAGGCGGCGCGGCGGCTTGAACTGCCGGAAGAGAATCTGCGCACTGACAACGGCGCGGTGATTGCATCCGATGGCCGGCGGCTTGGCTATGGCGACTTGGTCGCCGGCGACATGCTGCATGTGCAGGCGCAGCCGAAATCGAAACTGAAGGATCCCGCGACATTCAAGGTGATGGGCCAGCCGGTGCCGCGCGTCGATATTCCGGCCAAGGTCACGGGCGGCGCGGCCTATGTGCAGGACATCCGGTTGCCCGGCATGGTGCACGCCCGGGTCGTGCGGCCGCCGAGCTATGGCGCGCAATTGACGGACTGCGATGCGTCGGCGATCGAGAAAATGCCTGGCGTGGTCAAGGTGGTGCGCGACGGAAATTTTCTGGCCGTGGTCGCGACAAAGGAATTCCAGGCAGTGAAGGCGATGGCTGCGCTGTCGGCGGTCGCGAAATGGAAAGAGACCGCGAGCCTGCCGAAGCAGGACGATCTGCTTCACGTCCTGACCAGTCTGCCGTCGCAGGATTCGGTGATTTTCCAGCAAAGCAACCCATCGGCCGTCGGTACCAAAACCATCGAGGCGACCTATACGCGGCCGTATCAGTCGCACGGCTCGATCGGTCCGTCCTGCGCGGTCGCGCAATCGGTCGACGGCGTCATGACGGTCTGGACCCACACCCAGGGCGTCTATCCCGATCGCCAGGCTATCGCCGAGATGCTGCGCGTGCCGCAGCCGAGCGTTCGCCTGATCCATGTCGAGGGCTCCGGTTGCTACGGCCATAACGGCGCCGACGATGCCGCGGCCGACGCCGCGCTGATCGCGCGCGCGATGCCAGGCGTACCGGTCCGCGTGCAGTGGATGCGCGAGCAGGAACATGGCTGGGAGCCGTATGGCCCGGCGATGGTGACGAAACTCAAGGCCTCGCTGGATGCCAACGGCGCCATCGCCGACTGGAATTTCGAGGTCTGGAGCAACACGCATTCGATGCGGCCCGGCGGCGCCGGATCGATGCTGGCGGCGCAACACATGGCGCAGCCGTTCGCGGTGCCGCCGCCGAAGCCGCTGCCGTTGCCGGAAGGCGGCGGCGACCGCAATGCGATCCCGATCTACAAATTCCCCAACGCCCATGTCGTGCATCACTTTATTCCGGCGATGCCGTTGCGGATCTCGGCGATGCGGGCGCTCGGCGCCTATCACAATGTGTTCTCGATCGAGAGTTTTATGGACGAACTCGCCGATCTGGCCGGCGCCGATCCCGTCGAATTCAGGCTGAAGCATCTGGAGGATAAGCGCGGGCGCGACGTCGTCAACAAGGCCGCCGAAGGCTTTGGCTGGAAAAAAGGACAGAAGGCGCCGCAAGGGCGCGGCTACGGCTTTGCCTTTGCGCGCTACAAGAATCTCGCGGCCTATTGCGCCATCGCCACCGAGGTCGAGGTCAACAGCGAGACCGGGCATCCGCGTCTGGTGCGCGCGGTCGCCGCGATCGATAGCGGCCAGGCGGTCAATCCGGACGGGCTGACCAACCAGATCGAAGGCGCGATCATGCAGTCGATGAGCTGGACGTTGTATGAAAGCGTGACCTTCGACGACACCAGGATCACCAGCATCGACTGGCAGACCTATCCGATCCTGCGCTTCAATTCGGTGCCGGACAGCATCGAGGTCCACATCATCAACCGGCCCGGCCTGCCGTTCCTCGGCAGCGGCGAGACCGGGCAGGGACCGGCGGCGGCGTCGATCGCCAACGCCATTACCAACGCTACCGGCAAACGCTTGCGCAACCTGCCGCTGACGCGCAAGCGCATCAAGGACGCGATCGACGCGTAGCTCTTGTCGTCCCTGCGAACGCAGGGACCCATAACCCCTGGCGTTAGAAATAGAAAAAGGCCTCTACCGCAGGGCCAAAAGGATAGTCCTCGCCCTATGGGTCCCTGCGTGCGCAGGGACGACAAGCGGGGACAAACCTACTGATACGTCGCCACAATATCCGACACCGCGCGCTCGAGCTGCTGGGCGGTCGCGCATTGCCGCACGACGGTGCAGAACGTCTGGTAGCGCTGCATTTCGGAATCGCCAAAGCCCCAGGCCATGCGGCTCTCCGGATTGAGCCACACCAGCCGCTTCGACCGCTCGCCGATGCGGCGCAGGATATCGGCCCGCGGATCGAGGTTGTTGGATCGCGCGTCGCCCAGCACGATCACCGTGGTCTGCTGCGTGATGGAGCTCATCCATTGCTTTTCGAAATCGGCGAACGAGCTGCCATAGTCGGACGAGCCGAAGCCGACCTTGGACATGATCTCGGCCATCGCCTCTTCCGGCGTCTTCGATTCCAGGATGTCGCTGACTTCGATCAGATGTCCTGAAAAGGCGAACGAGCGGACGTCGGACACCACTTCATGCAGGCTGTGGATCAGCAGCAGGAAGAAATCGGACACCCGCGCCACCGAGCCCGAGACGTCGCACAGCGCCACGATCTTCGGGCGGTCGCGGTGCCGCCGCTTCCAGGCGGTGAGGAAGGGCACGCCGCCCCACGCCGCGTTGCGCCGCATGGTCCGGCGGACATCGAGATGACCGCGGCGCTGCCGTTTGCGCGGCTTGCTGTAGCGCTCGCGCAGGCGCCGCGCGATCTGCCGGATCAGCCGGCGCATCTGCTCGACCTGCCGCGGCTCGATCCGCGACAGCGGCGCGTTGCGCAGGATCTCGTTGCGCAGGTTTTCGGTCTCCTCGCGGCCGTACAGCAACAGCGCCTGCGAGACGGTGTCGCGAACCGTCTCGCGCAGCGCTTCCAGCGCGGCGGCCAGTCGCTCCGCCACCGCGGGATTTGTTGCGGTCAGCGCATCGAGGTCGTCGCGCAGGCGCTGGATTCCCATCTGGTCGAGGATGCGGCCGGAGAAAATGCCGCGTTGCGTAAAGTAGCGGATGTCGGACAAGGACGCCGCGCTGGCGGCATTGGCCATCGCGGCGGCGATCTCGTTGCGGTCCTGCGCCAGCAGCATTTGCGCCAGCGGGCCGAGGCCTTCGGTCGGCTGTCCTTCTCCTGCGGCGCCCTGCGGCGTTTGCGGTTCGGCCGCCTCAGAATCGCCGTCGCTTTCGCTCTCGGGCGCTTGCTGCGACGGCTCGGGCTGATCGAAGAACAGATCAAAACATTCGCCGAGCGCGCGCTTCTCGTCCTGGGTCTTGGCGAGCGTCAGCAGGAAGGTGTCGCGCAGGATCGCCCGATCGGCAAAGCCGACATTGGCGACCGCGCGCATCGCGTCGATGCTTTCGGCCGGCGAGACCCGGACGCCTGCTCCCCGCGCCGCTCGAAAGAACCGATGCAGGTTCTCTCTCATCGCACTCAGCCGAAGACGTTCTGGCGCGAAGCCTTGGCGACGAAGGTCGTGACCTGAGGCAGCGCGACTTCGATATCGGCCTCGTATTTCAGCAGCACGTTGAGCGTGTCCTTGACCATCTCGTGGCCGAGCTCGGTGGCCTGCAGCAGCACCAGCACGCGGGCCCAGTCGATGGTCTCGCTGACCGACGGCTGCTTCTTCAGATCCAGCGTGCGCACATCATGGATGAAGCTGACCATCTGCTTGCGCAGGGTTTGCGAGATGCCGGGCACGCGGCTTTCGACGATGCGCTCCTCGAGCTTCTGCTCGGGAAAGCCGATATGCAGATGCAGGCAGCGCCGCTTCAGCGCGTCGCCGAGATCGCGCTCGCTGTTCGAGGTCAGGATCACGGTCGGGGCTGCGACGGCGGCGATCGTTCCCAGTTCCGGAATGGTGACCTGGAAATCGCTGAGGATTTCCAGCAGCAGGGATTCAAACTCGGCGTCCGATTTGTCGATTTCGTCGATCAGCAGCACGCAGCCCACCGGCTGCTCCAGCGCCTGCAACAGCGGCCGCGGCTCGACGAATTCCTTGGAGAAGAACACGTCGCCGAAATCGTGCAGCTGAGCCAACGCCGCCTCGAGTGTCGGCGCGCCGCCGAGCACTTCGCCGAGCTTGTCCTTCAGGATCTGGGTGTACAGAAGCTGCTTGGCGTATTTCCATTCATACAGCGCCTTGGCTTCGTCGAGCCCCTCATAGCATTGCAGCCGGATCATCTTGAGCCCGCGCCAGGCGGCGATCGCCTTGGCCAATTCGGTCTTGCCGACGCCGGCCGGACCCTCGACCAGGATCGGCTTCTCGATTTGCTGGGCGAGATAGACCGCGGTCGCGATCTGCCGGCTCGCAATATAGCCTTGCGCGGCAAGTCCGCTTTCGACTGCCTCGATCGAGGCTGCAGGCCTGATATCAGCCACCAGTTCCAACTCCGGATGTTTCCCAATTTCAGTGAAGTTCTGCCTGCGTTCTCGGCAAAGGACAAGCCTCGTTCGGGCATGACGGGGGTGGGATTTCCAGCAATTTCCAGCCTTTGCTCATCTGCGGCGTTCCTTCCCTTGGCCGCCGACCCGATGGAGGCTATTTTACCGCGATGAGGAATTTGACCGGATTGATCGCGGGCCTGACGTTCATCGTCAGTTCCCCCACATGGGCCATCGTCGGCGGCGCGTCGCCGTCAGCGGAAGGCGTTGGCCGCTCGGTCGTCACCATCGTCGGCTCGCGAGGCAATTTCTGCACCGGAACTCTGATTGCGCCCGATCTGGTGCTGTCGGCGGCGCATTGCGTCGGGCCGGGCGCGACATACAAGATCGTGGAATACGGCGCGGACCGCCAGCCAAAACTGAGGAACGTCAAGAAGGTTGCGGATCATCCTGACTTCGACATGCAGGCGATGCTGGCGCATCGCGCCACCGCCGATGTGAGCCTGGTGCAGCTCGAGGCACCCAAGACGGATCCATTGCCGATCGGTACGGCGTCGATGCCGCTCGCGGCGGGCAATACGTTCAGCATCGCCGGCGTCGGCGTCACCATTCGTGGCGATGGCAAGAGCGGCGGCGTGGTGCGAACAGCCAGCCTTGCCGCGACCGGCCATCCTGGCACGTTGCAGATACGCCTGATCGATCCCGCGACAGGTGGCGCACGCGCGGGCCTGGGCGCCTGCACGGGCGATTCCGGAGGGCCGGTGTTCGAGGAGCAACACGGCAAGCCGGTGATTGTCGGTGTCATCAGTTGGTCGACCGGCCCGAACGGCAGCGGTGGCTGCGGCGGCCTCACCGGCGTGACGCCACTGACGCTATACCGCGACTGGATCGTGCAGACCGCCAAGCAGTGGGGATCGGTGCTGGCAACGCCGTAGTGTTGCCTCGCGATGTCGAATCACCCGGCGATACGCCGGGACCCGTAACCCGGCTAGCCACGTCGTTGGTCAACGAAGGTGTTCACCACACTGCCCTATGCAGATGACCCGGCGTACAGGTCCGGGCATGACGAAGGCCGGGACGACGTTAGTTGGTTTTTCTGTCCTCTTACGAATTCCGCCGGCTCGTATTGGTGGCGATTGCGGCCGCAGCGGTGCGGTTCTCGACGCCGAGCTTGGCGTAGATCTGCTCGAGATGCTTGTCGACGGTCCGCGGGCTGAGACCCAGGATCTGCGCGATGTCGCGGTTGGTCTTGCCCTTGGAGAGCCACGACAGCACTTCGCCTTCGCGCGTGGTCAGGCCCAACTCGCTGCTGAACTTTGCCGGCAGATCCGGGCTGGAATCCTTTGCCAGCCGCAGCAGGAATTCATTCGGGCCGGACCTGCCCATATATTGCAACTGAAGCTGCGCGTTGTCGGGAAAGGACGCCGTCGCCTGCGCCCGGGATGTGGTACCGGCCTTTTGCGCCTGTTCCAGCCATTGCAGCATGGCCTGCGGCAGTTCGATTTCGTCGTCCGCTCCCGCAGTGAGATTATCCGACAGCAGTTTCTGCGCCTGCGGGGTGGCCCACATGATCTTGCCCTGCCGGCTGACCGCGAACAGAAACCGGCCGGACACATCGAGCGCCGCGCGGGCGCTCTGGGTCAGCCGTGCATTGGCCAGATGAACCCTGATCCGCGCCAGCATTTCCTCGATCACGATCGGCTTGGTCACGTAATCGACGCCGCCCGCTTCGAGCCCGTGCACGATGTGCTCGGTCTCCGCCAGGCCGGTCATGAAGATAACGGGCACGTTGCTCAGACCGGCGTCGCGCTTGAGGCGGCGGCAGGTTTCAAAGCCGTCGATGCCGGGCATCACGGCGTCGAGCAGGATGATGTCGGGCGTGATCTGGTCGACGATCCGCATCGCGGCGGCGCCATCCATCGCGACCATGACCGTCATGCCCGCACCGTCGAGCGCGTCGGTCAGCAGCCGCAGCGTCTCCGGCGAGTCGTCGACGACGAGTGCGACATCGCGCTTTTTGGTTTCAGTGGTCATAGCTGTACAGGGTTTTCAGGGTTGCCATGTACTGATCGAGATCGAAGCGGTCAATCAGCGCGCGCATCTGCGCCACGAAGTCGGCATGTTCGGGATGATCTGACCCCAGTGCGTCGAGCTTGACCTGGATCGCGCGAATGTAGCCCATCTGTCCGAGATTGATCAGCTCCTCGACGTCCTTTGCCGGCGGCCGCGATCCGGTCTCCGGCTTCCAGTGCGTCACCGCGACCTGATCGGTCTCATATTGCCAGTCGATCTTGAGCAACTGGCGGATCGTTTCCAGCAGCCTCGGAATATCGATCGGCTTCATCAGATAGCCGTCATGGAACGGCTGCGCCAGCGGCGCGCCTTGGGCCTCCAGCGCGCTCGCCGAAACCATCAGGATGCGCGCCTGATGATGGCCATTCGAACGCAGCGTCTCCGCCACCGTCCACCCGGTCATGCCGGCCATCGAGATATCCAGCAGAAACAGATCGGGCCGGCAGTGCTGCGCCAGCGCCAGACAGGCCGGTCCATCCGGTGCGCTGAGCAGGATGAAGCCCAGCGGCGTCAGCACCTCGCGCAGCAAATCGCGCTGCACCGGATCGTCGTCGGTGATCAGGATGGTCTTGCGGGCGCCGTGATAGCCGAACACCGGCGCGTCGATCGGCGCGATCCGCGTCGGATTGGTGACTTCCGACAACAGCATTTTGACGCGGAAATTGCTGCCGGTGCCGACGGCGCTCGAGACCTGGATGTCACCGCCCATCACGCCGGCGAGCAGGCGGCTGATCGTCAATCCCAATCCGGTTCCGGTTTGCGGTTGTGAGACGCCCAATTCGCCGCGTTCGAACGGTGCGAAGATGCGTTCGAGATCGATCGCCCGGATGCCCGGTCCGGTGTCGATCACCTCGAATTCGGCCACCGGGCTGCGATAATGCACCACGAACCGCACGCTGCCGGTCTGGGTGAATTTGATGGCGTTGGACAACAGATTGATCAGGATCTGGCGCAGGCGTTTTTCATCCGCATACACCACGACCGGCAGCACCGTCGGCCGGGTGAAGACGAAATCGATGCCCTTGGCGGCGGCCTGCAGCCGGAACATGCCGACCAGCTGATCGAGGAATTCGCTCAGGCGGACTTCATCTCGCGACAGATAGAGCCGGCCTGCCTCGATCTTGGAAATGTCGAGAATGCCGTCGATCAATCCGGACAGATGATCGGCGCTGCGGCGGACCACGCGCACCTGATCGCGCGGCTTGGGCTGCAGGCTCGAATCCTGCTCCAGCAACTGCGCATAGCCGCTGATGGCGTTAAGCGGCGAGCGCAGTTCGTGGCTCAAGCCCACGACATAGCGGCTCTTGGCGAGATTGGCGGATTCGGCCACTTCCTTGGCGCGCTGCAATTCGGCATCGGTCCGCTTGTGGGCGTCGATTTCCTGGATCAGCAGCGTGGTCTGCCGTCGCGTCTCTGCTTCCGCCGCGCGCCGGCTTTGCTGCGCCAGCACGAACAGCCATGCGACGACGCCGATGATGATGCTCAGCGCAAAGAACGCTTTCCAGAGCACGCCGGACAGTTGCAGGTCGTCGCCATGGATCGCCGCTGCCGATGTCTGCAGATAGATCAGGCCCAGCGTCAGCCCGACCAGCCCGGCGGAAATGGCGAACACGCCGAGATAATGCCCGAGCTGCGAGTTGATCCTCGCGTAGATCGGTTTCGGCAACAATGCGCCGAGCGTCTCGGTGACCTGCGCCTGGATTCGCGCATGCGGTTTGCAGAGATCGTGGCAGCGCGCGTCGAGCGAGCAGCACAGCGAACAGATCGGCCCGGCATAGGCAGGGCACGATGCCATATCCTCAGGCTCGAACGAGTGCTCGCAGATACAGCACTGGATGGTTTCGAGGTTTTGCCAGCTTCGCTTCGGCTTGCGCGCGATATAATATTTTCCGCCGGTGGCGTAGGCGATCAGCGGCGCCGTGACCAGCGCCACCAGCAGCGCCACGAACGGCGACAGCGCCTTGGCCATCGGCCCGAACAGGCCATAGAAGGCGCTGATCGACACGATGGTGGCGATCGTCATCGCGCCGACGCCGACCGGGTTGATGTCGTAGAGGTGCGCGCGCTTGAATTCCATGTGCCGCGGGCGCAGGCCGAGCGGCTTGTTGATGACGAGATCGGCAACCAGGGCGCCGACCCAGGCGATGGCGACGTTGGAATAAAGCGCGAGCGTCTGTTCCAGCGCCTTGTAGACGCCGATCTCCATCAACAGCAGCGCCACCAGCACGTTGAACACCAGCCAGACCACGCGGCCGGGATGGCTGTGGGTCAGGCGGGAAAAGAAATTCGACCAGGCGATCGAGCCGGCATACGCATTGGTGACATTGATCTTCACCTGCGACAGGATCACGAACGTGCCGGTCATCGCCAGCGCCAGATCCGGCTGCGACAGCACATAGCGAAACGCCTCGAGATACATGTGCGCCGGCTCGGCGGAATGCTCGGCGGATACGCCGTGACTGAGCGCAAAGAACGCCAGGAACGATCCGGCCAGCAGCTTGAGCGCGCCGGCGCCGATCCAGCCCGGCCCGGCGCCGAGCAGCGCGATCCACCACGCCTTCCGCGATGTTCTGCGGTCGCGCGGCAGAAAGCGCAGGAAGTCGACCTGCTCGCCGATCTGCGCCACCAGCGCGAACACCACCGAAGCGGCGGTGCCGAACAGCAGGAGATCAAGATGGCCGGCCGGGTCGCCATGCTCGCCGGCAAAGCTTCGCCATTCGGCAAAGGAGTGCGGATTGGCATAGGCGATCGCCGCAAAGGGCAGGACGTTGAGAATGATCCAGAGCGGCTGCGTCCAGAGCTGGAAGCGGCTGATCAGGGTGATGCCGTAGGTCACCAGCGGAATGATGACGACCGCGCTGATGAGATAGCCGATCGGTCGCGGGATTCCGAAGCACATCTCCAGCGCGGTCGCCAGGATCACCGCCTCGATGGCGAAGAAGATGAACGTAAAGGACGCGTAGATCAGCGAGGTGACGGTCGAGCCGATGTAGCCGAAGCCGGCGCCGCGGGTCAGCAGATCGATGTCGATGCCGTATTTTGCGGCATGATAGGCGATCGGAAGGCCGCAGCAGAAGATGATGACGCTGACGACGAGGATGGCGGCCGTGGCGTTGGTAACGCCGTAATTAAGGGTGATGGTGCCGCCGATGGCTTCGAGGGCCAGGAACGAGATCGCACCCAAAGCGGTATTGGCGACGCGGGCGGCGGACCAGCGTCGCGCGCTTTTGGCCGTGAAGCGCAGCGCGTAATCTTCCAGCGTCTGATTGGCAACCCATTGATTATACTGGCGCCTGACGCGGTCTATCCGCTGCCGCCCTGCCACTCTTAACTCCTGACCCCGCGCGAAATCTCTCGCCAAAACCCCATTGGAAAATCTACGTCGCTATTTTGCGGTGCAATATACGCGATCTTGCGTATCTGTGCGCTGCACAATCTCAGCAATTCTTGTGCCGCCAATAGCGCGTACTCGAACAGCAATGGGGTAGATATGTCAGACGAGAATAAACAGGGGCTGCAGTCGGCATTTCGCCGAAAGCTGCTGATGGGAATGGCGGCGATGCCTGCCCTGACCATGCTTCCTCGCCCGTCTTTTGCACAGGCACCGGCAACCTCCGCGATCAACACCACAGGCCTCGCGGTGACCGATACTGAAGTCACCGTCGGCATCCTGCATTCGGCCACCGGCACGATGGCGATCTCGGAAACCGGTTCGATCGAGTCCGAAAAGCTCGCGATCGCGCAGATCAACGAGGCCGGCGGCATTCTCGGCCGCAAGATCAAGATCATCCAGGAAGACGGCGCCAGCGATTGGCCGACCTTCGCGGAAAAGGCCAAGAAGCTTCTGGTCAACGACAAGGTCGCGGCGATCATGGGCTGCTGGACGTCAGCCTCGCGCAAGGCGGTGCTGCCGGTGCTCGAGCAATATAACGGCATGCTCTATTACCCGACCTTCTACGAAGGTCTCGAGCAGTCCAAGAACGTCATCTATACCGGTCAGGAAGCGACCCAGCAGATCCTCGCCGGCCTGAACTGGGTCCACGAGACCAAGAACGCCAAGTCGTTCTTCTTTGTCGGATCCGACTACATCTGGCCGCGCACCTCGAACAAGATCGCGCGCAAGCACATCGAAGGCCATCTGCAGGGCTGTAAAGTCGTCGGCGAAGAATATTACCCGCTCGGCAACACCCAGTTCAACTCGGTCATCAACAAGATCAAGCTGACCAAGCCCGACGTGATCTTCACCGACGTCGTCGGCGGATCGAACGTCGCATTCTACAAGCAGCTCAAGGCGGCCGGTATCGATCTCTCGAAGCAGACGCTGCTGACGATCTCGGTGACCGAAGACGAAATCGACGGCATCGGCGGCGAGAATATCGCGGGCGCCTATGCCTGCATGAAGTACTTCCAGTCGCTCGACAACCCGAACAACAAGCTGTTCGTTCCCGCCTTCAAGAAGATGTGGGGCGAGAAGACCGTGATCGGCGACGTGACACAGGCCGCCTATCTCGGTCCGTGGCTGTGGAAATTGACCGCCGAGAAGGCCGGCAGCTTCGACGTCGACAAGATCGCGGCGGCTTCGCCCGGTGTTGAATTCAAGGGCGCGCCGGAAGGTTACGTGCGCATCCACGAAAACCATCATCTCTGGTCAAAGACCCGCGTCGGTCGCGCCAAGCTCGATGGCCAGTTCGAGCTGGTCTACGAGACCAAGGATCTGGTCGAGCCGGATCCGTTCCCCAAGGGCTACCAGTAAGCGTTTCACCGGCAGGCGCGCGTTGTTTGCGTGCGTTCCTGCCGGGCTCGCTCTCCCTGGCGCGGGTTTTGCAGCCCGCGCTTTAAGACCCCGCGTCGCGAATGGGCTCGCGGCGCGGGACTTAATCCCGACGGAGGACATCGATGTTTGGCGACTATTCGATTGGCGATCTCGGCTCCATCTTCGTCATGCAGGGCTTTGCCGGCCTGATCCTGTTTTCCGTTTACGTGCTGATGGCGCTCGGTCTTGCGATCATCTTCGGCCAGATGGGCGTCATCAACATGGCCCATGGCGAGTTCATGATCCTCGGCGCCTACGTCACCTGGATGACCTCGAATTTCTTCCAGGCCTATCTGCCGGGCCTGTTCGCCGGCTACTTCTTCCTCGCGATGATATTGGCCTTCCTGGCATCCGGTGCACTGGGGATGCTGATCGAGTGGGCACTGATACGGCATCTTTACAAGCGTCCGCTGGATACGCTGCTCGCCACCTGGGGCCTGAGCCTGATCCTGCAGCAGGCCTATCGCTCGATTTTCGGCGCGCGTGAAGTCGGCGTCGAACTGCCGCAGTGGATGCTCGGCTCACTGCAGGTGTCCGACAGCATTCAAATTCCGATCAACGGCGTGTTCGTGATGACGCTGACATTGTTGATCACGATGGCGGTCGGCTATGTCATGTACAAATCGCGCTGGGGCCGCCAGGTCCGCGCCGTGGTGCAAAACCGCATCATGGCCGGCGCGGTCGGCATCAATACCGAGAAAGTCGACCGCTACACCTTTGGCCTCGGCTGCGGCATCGCCGGGATCGCCGGCAGCGCCTTCACCATGATCGGTTCGACCGGACCGACCTCCGGCCAGCTCTACATCGTCGATACGTTCCTGGTGGTCGTGTTCGGCGGCGCCGCTAGCCTGCTCGGCACCATCGCCTCCGCCTTCTCGATCTCGCAGACCCAATCGACATTGGAATTCTTCCTGTCGGGATCGATGGCGAAGGTCATCACACTGCTCGCCGTTGTCGGAATTCTGATGCTGCGGCCGCAGGGTCTGTTCGCCCTCAAGGTCCGAAAATAACAAGAGGGGCTGAAGCCATGACCGCCAATCGCTTTGTCAATCGATCGGAGCTTATCGGAATTCTGGTCCTCGCCGCGTTCCTGGTGGTGATCCTGCCGCTCTGCCTCGATGTCTTCCGGCTCAATCTGGTCGCCAAATATCTGACCTACGCCTTCGTGGCGCTGGGCCTGGTGATCTGCTGGGGCTATGGCGGCATTCTCAGCCTGGGGCAGGGCGTGTTCTTCGGCCTCGGCGGTTACTGCATGGCGATGTTCCTCAAGCTCGAGGCATCTTCGGTCGAAAACACCAAGATCCAGTCGACCCCCGGCATTCCCGATTTCATGGACTGGAATCAGATCACCTCGCTGCCGTTCTTCTGGCAGCCGTTTCACAGTCTCACCTTCACCATCGCCGCCATCATTCTGGTGCCCGGCATCTTCGCCCTGATCATCGGCGCGGCGATGTTCAAACGCCGGGTCGGCGGCACCTACTTCGCCATCATCACCCAGGCGGTCGCCGCCATCCTGACCATCCTGATCGTGGGGCAGCAGGGCTACACCGGCGGCATCAACGGCATGACCGATCTGCGCACGCTGAAAGGTTGGGACATCCGGCCGGACCACGCCAAGATCGTGCTGTATTTCTTTGAAGTCGGTTGCCTGTTCGCCTGCATCTTCATCGCCCAGTTCATCCGGCATTCAAAGCTCGGCCGCATCCTGATCGCGATGCGTGACAAGGAGGATCGGGTCCGCTTCTCCGGCTATAGCGTCGCCAACTTCAAGATATTCGCCTTCACCATTGCCGCGGTGTTCTCGGCGATCGGTGGCGCCATGTTCGCGCTCAACGTCGGCTTCATGTCGCCGTCCTTTGTCGGCATCGTGCCGTCGATCGAAATGGTGATCTACACGGCGGTGGGCGGTCGTCTCTCCATCCTCGGCGCGATCTACGGCACGCTGCTGGTCAACTTCGCCAAGACCAGCCTGTCGGAATCCTTTCCCGAATTGTGGCTGTTCGGGCTCGGCGGCCTGTTCATCGCGGTGGTTCTGGCCTTCCCGGACGGCATCGCCGGCATCTGGGCCGACTATATCCAGCCGCACATCGATCGCCTGATCAATTCGCGCAAGCCGGGCTGGACCGCCGCCGTCGATAGCTCCGTCGCCGACGGCGCACCGGCCGAGTGAGGAGACCATCATGATCATCGGTCATCAGCCCAAGGAATTCCTGCTCTCGGTCGAGGGGCTCACGGTTTCCTTTGACGGATTCAAGGCCGTCAACGACCTGTCGTTCTATGTCGAGGAAAACGAGATCCGCGTCATCATCGGACCCAACGGCGCCGGCAAGACCACGGTGCTGGATCTGATCTGCGGCAAGACCAAAGCGACCTCCGGCTCGATTCATTTCCGTGACAAGGACCTCACGAAGATGAAGGAGAACCAGATCGTGCAGGCCGGCGTCGGCCGCAAATTCCAGACGCCGTCGATCTACGACGATCTCACGGTGTTCGAGAATCTGGAGATTTCATTTCCGCGCGGCCGCACCGTGTTCGGCGCGCTGACCTTTACGCGCGATGCCACGGTGCGCGACCGGGTCCATGAAGTCGCGGAAATGATCTTCCTGAAGGACCGGCTGAACGTGAAGGCCGAATTGCTCAGCCACGGCCAGAAGCAATGGCTCGAGATCGGCATGCTGCTGATCCAGGATCCGGAATTGCTGATGCTCGACGAGCCGGTCGCCGGCATGAGCGTCAGCGAGCGGGTCAAGACCGCTGAATTACTCAATACCATCATCCAGAACCGTTCGGTGCTGGTGATCGAGCACGACATGAAATTCGTCGAGGATATCGCCCACAAGGTCACGGTGCTGCATCAGGGCCAGATCCTGTCGGAAGGCACGATGGATCACGTCAAGAACGATCCCAAGGTCATCGAAGTCTATCTCGGGCACTAGAGCATGATCCGGAAAAGTGGATACCGGTTTTCCCTGCGACAAACGCAAGGCGTTTGCGCGGAGATCATGCTCTAACAGATACAAGACAAGGAGCACGTTAATGCTGGCTATCTCGGATCTGCATGTCGCCTACGGCCAGAGCGAGGTGCTGCATGGCCTCAACGTCGCGGTCGCGCCCAACGAAATCGTCGCGATCATGGGCCGCAACGGCATGGGCAAGACCACGCTGATGAAGTCGCTGATGGGGATCGTGCCGACCAAAAGCGGCTCGGTCACCATGGAAGGCACCGAGCTGTCGACCCTGAAGAGCTATGAGCGGGTCGCCAAGGGCCTCGCTTATGTGCCGCAGGGCCGCATGATCTTCTCGACCATGACGGTGAAGGAAAACATCGAGACCGGCCTCGTCGCCTCCGGCGAAAGCGAAGTGCCGAAGGATATCTACGAGCTGTTTCCGGTGCTGCTGGAGATGAAGGGACGTCGCGGCGGCAATCTGTCCGGCGGTCAACAGCAGCAGCTCGCGATTGCGCGCGCACTCGCGACCAAACCCAAGGTGCTGCTGCTGGATGAGCCGACCGAAGGCATCCAGCCGTCGATCATCCAGGAGATGGCGCGCACCTTGAAGCGCATTCGCGACCAGCGTGGATTGTCGATCGTGGTCTCCGAACAGGTCCTGAGCTTCGCGCTCGACATCGCCGATCGCGTGCTGGTGATCGAGAATGGCGAGATCGTGCGCGACGATCCGCGCGCCAGCGTCGATGCCGCGCAAATCTCGAAGTTCCTGTCGGTCTGAATTCTATCGTGCAGCCTTATCAAAACGCGTAAACAGGGGAGCTAATTGATGCCAGATACACTGATCAAGGTCGATCTCACGCAGTCGGCCTATGAAAACGACAAGATCCATAACCGCTGGCATCCCGACATTCCGATCGTGGAATGGGTCAGTCCGGGCGACGACTTCATCATCGAGACCGTCGACTGGACCGGCGGCTTCATCAAGAACAACAATTCGGCCGATGACGTGCGCGATATCGATCTGTCGATCGTGCACTTCCTGTCCGGTCCGATCGGCGTCAAGGGCGCCGAGCCCGGCGATCTGCTGGTGGTCGATCTGCTCGATGTCGGCCCGCTGAAGGAAAGCCTCTGGGGTTTCAACGGCTTCTTCTCCAAGAAGAACGGCGGCGGTTTCCTGACCGATCATTTCCCGCTGGCGCAGAAATCGATCTGGGACATCAAGGGCCTCTATACTTCGTCGCGCCACATCCCCGGCGTCAATTTCGCCGGCTTGATTCATCCCGGCCTGATAGGTTGTCTGCCGGATCCGAAGATGCTGGCGACCTGGAACGAGCGCGAGGCCGCGCTGATCGCGACCAACCCGACCCGCGTCCCCGGTCTTGCAAATCCGCCGTTCGCGCCGACGACGCATGCCGGTCAGGCCAAGGGCGACGTCAAGGCCAAGATCGCCGCCGAAGGCGCCCGCACCGTGCCGCCGCGCGAACATGGCGGCAATTGCGACATCAAGGATCTGTCGCGTGGCTCGAAGATCTACTTCCCGGTCTATGTGCCCGGCGGCGGTCTCTCGATGGGCGACCTGCATTTCAGCCAGGGCGACGGCGAGATCACCTTCTGCGGTGCGATCGAAATGGCCGGCTGGCTGCACATCAAGGTCGATGTCATCAAGGACGGCGTTGCCAAATACGGCATCAAGAATCCCGTGTTCAAGCCGTCGCCGATCACGCCGAACTACAAGGACTATCTGATCTTCGAAGGCATCTCGGTCGACGAACAGGGCAAGCAGCATTATCTCGACGTGCACATCGCCTATCGTCAGGCCTGCCTGAACGCGATCGAATATCTCAAGAAGTTCGGCTATTCCGGCGCGCAGGCCTATTCGATCCTGGGCACCGCACCGTGCCAGGGCCACATCTCCGGCGTGGTCGACGTGCCCAACGCCTGCGCCACGCTGTGGCTGCCGACAGAGATCTTCGACTTCGACATCATGCCGTCGTCGGCTGGTCCGATCAAACACATCAAGGGCGACATCCAGATGCCGCTCTCACAGGACAAGTAGCTCCCTGCGACGGGGTGCGGGGCGGTGCGTATTTGCCGCCCCGCATTCCGGTCGCATGTTGCCGATCGAAGTGCCGGGGAGATTTGAAATGCCCGTTTATGATTACCTCTGTAACGATTGCGGTCCGTTCACCGACATGCGGCCGATGGCCGAATGCGATGAGCCGCAGGATTGTCCGCAATGTTCAGGTGAATCGCCGCGCGCGATCCTGACCGCGCCGAATTTCTTCTGCATGCCGTCCGACAGGCGCAAAGCGCACGCCACCAACGAGCGCAGCTCCAACGCACCCAAGACCGTCGATCAATACAAGGCCTCGCATGGTCCGGGTTGCGGCTGCTGTTCGAGCGGCAAGCCGGCGCGTCTGGTCACCAAGACCAAAAGCGGTGCCAAGAGTTTCCCGACCGCGCGTCCCTGGATGATCAGCCACTAAGGTCCGTTCCGAGACAGACCGCTATCGCGCCGGCCGCAGGCGCGATGGCGAGGCGATGCCGGCGAGCAGCACCGCGAGAATGCCGGTCAGGAAAATCCCGTCAAAGGTTCCCGCGCCGCCGATCGAGGCGACCGGCGCGCCCAGCCCGCTGATCTTGTCGAGATTAAGCAGATCGGCGCCGATCAAGGTGCCCATCGATCCCCCGATATAGGCCAGTGGCGGCGCATAGTCGCGCGACAGGATGAACGCCAGAATGGCTGTTGTGATGACGGGCGCAAACACCGGCACCGCAATGCCGATGCCTTGTACCGGCGTAGCCATCGCATGGATCACAAGGGCGATTGCTGCGACGGCCAGCGTTGCCTTGAACCAGAGCTGATACCGGGTCACGAGATACAGCGACATCAGCGTCGGGATCACGGCGCCGCCGACATTGACTGCGAGCACCGTGCCGGGCCATTGGGTCACCAGCGGCACCACGTAACGCATGCCGTAGAACTCGACGATCTCGCCGGATCGCATCTGTGCACCCGGCAGTACCGTGATCGGAATATTGAAGTAGCTTCCGATCAGCGAACCCAACAGCA
Source organism: uncultured Alphaproteobacteria bacterium (assembly GCA_963738105.1). Classification (GTDB taxonomy): domain Bacteria; phylum Pseudomonadota; class Alphaproteobacteria; order Rhizobiales; family Xanthobacteraceae; genus Bradyrhizobium. Next base: position 62,793 of record CAVTWC010000033.1, read on the forward strand.
GCAGCAGGGCTACTCCAGGGCCGACCCCGAGCCGCATATAGGCGTAGCGAAGAATGCGGAGCTGAACCAGGATGATGAGCCCGGCCATCAAAATCACCAGGATTGAAAACAATCCCGGTGTCATCGGCAAATAATGAACCTCAGAGTCCATGGTTCCTGCGGCCCGCTTGTCGTTGGCTCAAAAACATGTCGCAGGGGCTAAATAGTGTCGAACAACGCAGTTGGCGAGGTCCAGTCAGCGATCGGACTCGATCAAGGTCGCGTGCAGCAGATAGCGGTCGGGGCCGGACGTGAGGGCATCGAACGGCCAGCAGGTCGATAGCACCAGCTCATAGTTGCGGCTCAGTGGATCGATACCCGAGGCGTCGAAGCGCACCACAGATGTGGCATCCGCGCGGTAGCGGAACGTTCTGCCATCGCTGCGGGTGACATCGATCTCATCGCCGATCGCGACATCCCTTAGAAACCTGAAATGGGTATCGCGGTGCGCCGAATAGACGGCGACGCCGCGTTCACCGGCGTCGGGTGTCAACTCGACGTGACCGGGACCGAAAGCGAGCGCTTGCCCGCTGCTTCCGGCCAGCACGATGGCGCTGGCGTCGATCCGCTTCACTTCAATGCGCGCGACCGGCCAGGTATCCGCCCATGACCACGGTTTTGTGAGATGACCGGTGGCGATGGTCTCGGCAAAGGCCTGCTGCAGCAGGATCTGCGCGAGCAAGGCCTTGGCGTGGATATAGGCGCCCTGGCCGAACAGGATGAAGCCAAGGAGGGCGAGGAGGAGGGGAGTGATACGGCGGGTCATGGGGGCTGTCAGTACCTTCGTCATTGCGAGGAGCGAAGCGACGAAGCAATCCAGTCTTCCGTCGCCGCCTGGATTGCTTCGCTTCGCTCGCAATGACGGTTGAGAGGTTGTTTCCAAAAATCGCGCGCGCGGCCCTGGGGGACGGGAAGGCCGCGCGCGCTTTGAAGGAGGAGGGTGGGGCGCCTCCTCCATCTCGGCGGCGTCAGATTGCGAATTTCCGGCGCCGGTTGAGCATGAGCAGGATCACGCTGAGCGTCAGCAGCAGCGAACCCGTGACCATCTTGAGTTCGGCGTCGGTCGCGGTCCGCGGCAGCTTGACGGTGTCAGGCATCGGCGCGGGCAACGCACGCTTCATGGCCTTGAGCTGAGTCCTGAGGTCGCCGGCGTCCGCGCGCCGTTCTTTCGGCGGTGCCGGCAATTGCGGGCGATCGCCGAACACTTTCGCGAAGTCCCAGCCGGCCGGCAGATTGAGCGGCAGATCGGTCAGTTTCAAAGGCTGGCCTTCCGGACGGCTCGGTGTCTTGTCGACCGCAACCAGGCTGGTGAGCCGGCTCACCAATTGGTGCTGCAAGGCGAGTGACAAAATGGTCTTGTCGGCATCCTCGGGGCTGACCTGCCGCGTGGTGCGCGCGATTTCGGCGTCGCTGATCTTGCGGCGAGCCCACAGCTTGGACAGGCCCTTGCCTTCGGCGGCATTCGCCAGCGGCAGCGTCACGACCCAGGGCCGGTCGCCAATGCGCCCCTTGATCTCGACCGAGCCTTTGAGCTTGTCGAGTTTTGCGGCCAGCACCAGCGGTTCACCGCGATAAAGGTCGGGGATTGCGGCCGGGGTAAAGTCCGCCACGGCGTCGGAGAATTTCGCGGTCAGATTCATCACCGCGGGATTCTCCAGCTTGGCAAACAGCTCGCGCATGCGCTCCTCAACCTGATCGACCGAACCGATATGGGTGAACGCGCCGCGTCCGAGTTCGGCGGCACGCGTCATCAGATAGGTGTTCGGCGCCGAGCCGATGCCGACCATGAAAATCCGCGACCGGCCGCGCATCGAATTGATGGTTTCGAACAGTTGTTCTTCATTGCCGATCTCGCCGTCGGTCAGGAACACGACCTGACGCAGCGTATTGGTGTCGTTCTTGGTGTAGTCGGTCAACGCCGCGCGCATCGCCGGCACCATTTCCGTGCCGCCCTCGGCTTGCAGTGCATTCACAAAGGACGTCGCCCGACCGATATGCAGGGCATCGGCCGGCACCGAATCCGTGAATAGCATGTCCATGGTGTGATCGAACCGGATCACGTTGAAGCGGTCGTTGGGTTGCAGGCGGCTGAGCCCGTAGATCAGGCTGGCCTTGGCTTGCGTGATCGAGGTGCCGCCCATCGAGCCGGAATTGTCGATCACGAAGATGACTTCGCGCGGCAGCGGCTTTTGCTCGGCCTGCTCGACCGAAGGCGGCGTGACAAAGGCCAGCAGATAGTCGGCATCGCCGACATGCTCGCGGAACAGCCCGACCGAAGGCGCCTTCTCCGGCGCAGCCTTCCAGGTCAACTCGAAATCGCGATCGGCGGGCACCGGGCCGTCGGCGAGCTTGATGGTTCGCGTTGTCCTGTCGGAGCTTTCGATCTTGACGGCGTGGTGCGGGCTCTTGACTTCGCCGAGCGGAAAGCCGGCCTGCAAATGTACCGAGATGGTGGTCGGATTGACCGGCGCATGCAGCGCGGGGTCCAGCGTCTCAGGTGTGATGCGATCGCGGTCTGGTACCGGGTCCGAGGTCGTCGAGCCCCAGCCGCCACCATCGGCGCGCAGATCGACGCTCTGCACCACCGGCGCGAGATTGTAGCGCGGGCCGACCACCAGCGGCACCCGCAACGAAAATTCATCGCCGGATTGATGCACCGGCTCCTGATATTCGATCTGCACCAGAACGGTTTCGCCGGGGCCGATATTGGCGACCGAATTGGTGAACATGTTCGGCCGCTCCTGCTCGGTCAGCGCCGCCTTGCGGCCGCTGGCGCGGGCCTGCTCGTAAATGGCGCGAGCCTGTTGCCGCTCCTTGATATCGCCGACGATGACGCGATCGCCGACCACCATCTTCAGGGTATCGACCGCGCCGCCTTCCGGCAGCGGATAGACGTAAGTCGCCTCGACCCAATCGGTGGTCGGATTGCGAAAGATCTGCGTGACCCGGGCTCGGATCGTTGGGCCCGACACCGTGAGGTCGACATCGACGCCGAGCCGGGTCGCGTCGGCGTAACCGTCGTCGGTCTTCAAGAGCAGCGAGCCCGAACGCGCATCGCCGGGATGCGCGATGGCGGCCGGTGCTTGCTCCGACCACACCGGCTCGAAGCTGACGAACAGCGCGACGAATCCGACCAGGATCACGGCGACGCCTTGCATCAGGACGAACAGCAGCAGTTTTGTCAGGCTCGCCAGATTGGAAGGCCTGTAGGTTTCGATCTCGTCGCAGGTGGTCATTTCGCTCACTCCGAAGGGGACGTTTTCGTCACCCGAAGTTGTGCGGAACGGTCCGTTGTGGCGCGAGCGGATTGATCGGCATTGTTCCGGCTTTATCAGGCGTCCTGCGCCCTCGGCAAAAGCGGCTTTGTGCGGTTTTGTGCGGAGATGTACGGTCTGCTACACTGTGCGGAATCAAGCAGGGGTGACGATGCCGACGCCGGACACGCAGCTTTCCGCCGAGCAAAGCCGGCAGATCGCCGAGACCATTCGCGAGGAGATCGCGCGCCGCCGCATCTCCCGGCAATCGCTGGCCGAACAGGCCAAGCTCAGTCTTTCGACGCTGGAGAAAGTGCTCGGCGGCCGCCGTCCGTTTACGCTCGCGACCACTGTGCGGCTCGAGCAGGCGCTCGGCGTCTCGCTGCGCAAGACCGTGGACGCGCCCGCGCCGTCAGCGCCTGTGAACGGCGACGTCGCGCCGGATAGTCTGGGCGCCTATTCACGCCGCGCGGTGTCATGGCTCGAGGGCGTGTATGTGACGGTGCGGCCATCGTTCGGCGACAAGGATGCGCTCTACGCCTATCGCACCGAGATCGCCTGGGAGGCCGCGGTCTCCTCGCTGGTGTTCCGGGAAGGTGAAAGAACTGATGCGGCTTACACGCAATTCGGCGAAGTCGCGGTGCCGAACCAGTCGGGTTTTATTTATCTTGTCACCAACCGACACGGCCAGCATCGCCTGATTACGGTTTCGCGCCCGACCATCCTGGGAGAGATGTATGGGATCATCACGACCTTGCTGGCGGGGCGCGGCTCGCTGCTGACACCGATCGCCGCGCCGATTGCGTTCGTCCCGGCCAAGAATATTCCCAGCCCGACTGTCGGACGAATTTCATCTGCTGACGCCAACTATGCCGTCTATCGCGAACATCTGCGCCGCACCATCGACGAGCCGTTCGCGATGTTCATGCAGGGGTAGGTCTGGTGGACGCAATCTGCAAAGAGCGTGTGCCGATACCTCTCCCTCTCCCCGCACGCGGGGAGAGGGTTGGGGTGAGGGGGCGTCTCATCAAGTTCTGACTTGCGGAGACGCCCCCTCACCCGAAGCCTTCGGCTTCGACCTCTCCCCGCACGCGGGGAGAGGTTAGCCACAACGTCGCTTCTTCTAACCACCCGTCTCGGCGCTGATGATGTCGCCGAACAGCTCCCATTGGCCGTTCTTGAATTGCATCATCTTGAGCTGTTCGACCGGCGCAAAGTCGGTCGGGCTGGTGGTGATGGTGATGCCGGGAATCAGCGTGTCGGGCGCGAAGCCTTTCAGGTTGGCGGCCTGCTTCATCACGTTTTCACGGGTCAGATTATCGCCGGCTTGCTTCAGCACCTGCACCATCGTCTGTGCCGCGGCGAAGCCGTACACCATGTTGGCGTCGGAGATGTTCGAGCCGGGCATGTACTTGTCGGCGAACGCCATGAACTTCTTCATGCCCTCGTCATTCTTCCACTGCGGATCGGACGCATCCTTAAGGTAGCCGGCCGACAACACGCCTTCGGAGGCTTCGAGGCCGGCAGGCTTCATCACCGCGCCGATCGAGATCGAAACGTCGGTCATCAGATGCATCGGCTTCCATTCGAGCTCGGCCATCTTCTTGATGGTCTGGGCGGCGAATTTCGGCGTCGAGATATTGACGAAGACGTCGGCGCCGGTGCCCTTCAGCTTGACGATGTGGGAATCGACCGACGGCTCGCTGGTCTCATAGCTTTCTTCCGCGATGATCAGCTTGGAGGCCTTGTCGCCGAAGATGTCCTTCAGGCCGGCGACGTAGTCCTTGCCGAAATCATCGTTCTGATAGAACACCGCAACCTTGGCATCCGGCTTGTTCTTCAGGATGTACTTGGCGAAGATCCGAGCCTCGACGCGGTAGCTGGGCTGAAAGCCCATGGTCCAGGGGAAATCCTTCGGGTCGTTCCATTTGCTGGCGCCGGTGGCGAGGAAGAGCTGCGGGACCTTCTTGGTGTTCTGATATTTTTGTACCGCGGATTGCGTCGGCGTGCCCAGCGCGTTGAAGATCAGAAACACTTCATCGCTTTCGATCAGCTTGCGGACCTGCTCGACCGTCTTCGGCGGGCTGTAGCCGTCATCATAGGAGATGAAATTGATCTTGCGGCCGTTAACGCCACCGGCGTCGTTGACCATCTTGAAATAGGCCTCCTCGGTCTTGCCGATCACGCCGTAGGCGGAAGCCGGGCCGCTATAGGCCTCGACGTTGCCGATCTTGATTTCGGTGTCTGATGCGCCGGTGTCGTAAGTCTTTTGCGCCATGGCGCCCTGGTTCGTCAGTGCGACGAATGCCGTTGCAGCCACCGCCGAAACGAGGCGTGAGCGCAGCAAGGATGATTTCTTATTCTTCATGGAATGACCCTTCATTGGACAAAGATTGCGTATTCGAAGTGGATGGTGGATAGGCGACGTCGATAATGGCCGATGATCCGGCCTCCGGTGATCAAGCCTCCGGTGATCAAGCGTTCGGTAATCAAGGCGCGCGGCCAGCACTGGCGCGAACTGGCACAATCTCTCCCTGTCAGCGGTCTGGCGCCGCTTGATCTCTTATCGAGGCAACATGCCCAACTCCGGACGGGCTGGCTAGCCGGACTTTTGTGCAAGGACCGATCCGCGCGGGTTCGGAGGCCGGGCAGAGGTGTCTAACTTCGGGTATCTTGCCTTGAGCGGCCGGAGCATGGCTTGATCCGGGGCGATGGCGGCGCCTTAGCAGTCGCAAACATTCTGCCAGGAGGAATATCCGATGATCACGCTCTATCATTGCGATGCGGCACGCTCGTTCCGGCCGCTCTGGATGCTGGAAGAGCTGGGTCTGGCGTACGAGCTAAAAATGCTGCCGTTCCCGCCGCGGGTGTTCGCCAAGGAATATCTCGCGCTTAATCCGCTCGGCACCATTCCCTTCATGATCGACGGCGAGACCCGAATGACGGAGTCCTCCGGCATCTGTCACTACCTCGGGACGAAATATGGTCCGACACCGCTCATGGTCGGTGCGGATGAGCCGGCCTTCGGCGCGTTCCTGAACTGGATGTATTTCAGCGACGCGACGCTGACCTTTCCGCAAACTCTCGTGCTGCGCTACAGCCAGCTCGAGCCGGAGGAGCGGCGCAATCCGCAAGTTGCCGGCGATTATGCCAAATGGTTCCTGGGCCGGCTGCGCGCCGTTGAAGCCGCGACCGGCAGGGCGGAGACGCTATGCGCCGGGCGTTTTACCGCGGCGGATATCGTGATCGGCTACGCGCTGCGGCTGGCCGACAACATCGGATTGGCGAAAGATTTCGGGCCGAACGTCGCCGCCTACTGGCAGCGCCTGCAAACGCGCGACGGTTACAAGCGCGCGGTCGCCGCCGAGCAGCGGGCAGGGATCGAACAAAATATCGCGCCACGCGTTCGCGGCTGATAGCCGCATCGTCAGCATCAACGAGTGAAGTGAGCACGCTCACTGAGAGGGAGAAATCGACGCAGGTGAACCAAAACGGCCGCTTCTGCGACATCTTATCCGGCTGATAGCTGTCCGCAGCCTGTATGCTTTGACGGGTCCGCGGTAGCGGCGTTCGGGGGATACCATGACGAGAATGGCGACGCTTGCCGCGCGGAAGAAGCGCGCGACGGGAGCCAGGTCGATGAACATTCTTGGAATCAACTCAGTCTATCACGAGTCGGCCGCCGCGCTGCTGGTCGATGGCAAGCTCGTCGTCGCGGTCGAGGAGGAACGGTTCAATCGCATCAAGCACGGCAAGTCGGCGGAATTCGACAACCCGCATCAATTACCCGAACGCGCGATCCGTTTCTGCCTGAAACATGCCGGACTTGCCGCCGCCGATATCGATCACGTGGCCTATTCGTTCGAACCTCAACTGCGCCGCAAGCAATATCGCCCGGAGTGGTGGGATCCGCGGTTTGAGGAAACGTTCCGGCTGCGGCTTGGTCAGGTGCGCGAGGCGACTGAGGAGCTTCTCGGCCGTCCGCTTGGGCAAAAGTTTCATTTCGTGCCCCACCATATGGCGCATGCCTATTCGGCGTATTTCCCGTCAGGTTTCGATCGCGCGGCCATCCTGACCATCGACGGGATCGGCGAGATCGCCGGCTCTTCGCTGGCGAAGGCGGTTGGCAATCGGATCCAGCTCGTCGAAACCTTTGACTATCCGCACTCGCTCGGCTTCCTGTGGGAAGTGATCAGCACGCATCTTGGCTTCTCGAACTACGATGCTTCGAAGGTCATGGGGCTCGCGGCCTACGGCAATCCCGAAATCTTCCGGCGCAAATTTCAGCAGGCACTGCACGTCGGCAAGGAGGACTACGCGGTATCGCCGGACTTTCTTGGTTTCAATTCGAACCAGTTCGCCAGACTGGATGCGTTGTTCGGTCCGCCGCGGTACATGGATTCCGAGATCGAGCCGCGCCACGCCAATCTTGCGGCAGCGCTTCAGGAGGCGACGAACGCGGCAGTGCTGGCGCTGGTACGGCGTCTCAAACGCAAGGTGCCGTTCGACAAACTATGTCTTGCCGGCGGCGTCGCGCTCAATTGCGTGACCAATGAAGTGATCCGGAAATCCGGTGAATTCTCCGAAGTGTTCATCCCCTCCGCGCCGCACGATGCCGGCACCGCGATCGGCGCCGCCCTTGCCGTGCATTGCGCAAAACATAAAGCGCCGCCCGAGCGAGGCAAATCTACCCCGTATCTCGGTCCCGCGTTCGACCGGCGCGAAATTCTGGCGGCGGTCAAATCGGCCGGCCTGACCGCGCGGCGCAGCAAGTCTCCCGCGCGCGATGCTGCTGACATGATCGCCGATGGCAAGATCGTCGCCTGGTTTCAGGGCCGCATGGAATTCGGGCCCCGCGCGCTCGGCAACCGTTCGCTGCTCGCCGACCCGCGCCGGCCGGACATGCGCGATATCCTCAATCGAAAGGTCAAGCACCGCGAGGATTTTCGGCCGTTTGCGCCGAGCGTCATGGCCGAGCGCGCCGGCGAATGGTTCGAGGTCGGCGGCGCGCACTCGACCAGCCACGGCTTCATGCTGTTCGCATGCGACGTCAAGCCGGAGCAGCGCGCTCGCATCCCGGCCGTCGTGCACAGGGATGGGAGCGCCCGGGTGCAGCTCGTGAGCCGCGAATTAAATCCGGATTTTCACCAGCTGCTGTCCTGTTTCTTTGCGAAAACCGGTGTGCCGTGCGTCATCAATACGTCCTACAATGACAGCGAGCCGATCGTTTGCACGCCTACCGATGCGATCGTCACGTTCCGCAAATCCGGCATTGACGCGTTGTTCATGGACGATGTGGTTCTGACCGCACAGGCCTGACCGGCCGGATCGGGGGAGCTGACAACTATCCGCCAAATATACGCCCGCAGCCATCAGCGGCAAGCGAGGGTGAATTCACTCTCCAATTCAATGAGCGCACGGCCTGATTTGCCTCGGCGGGCAAATCAGCAAATTGCTGTCCAGCCCCGCGTGCAAAAATATTCTGCTTCCCTTTTGACCCAAATCACCGGCTCATATGGGCCATCCCGTCCCAAACGAGGGGCGTTTCGCGATCGTCACGGACGTGGGGTGGGATGCGGTGGACGCGGATGCGCTTTTGACGAACAGCGCGTGAGGCGGACGGCGAAGTCGTGTGGTCCTGACGCCCCGATGCTGGCGTCAAGTTTTTGAGAAGCAAGCTTCTCAGAGATGATGGTGACAAAAAGCCGGTCGCCAGGGAGAGCGCGAAGTAAGCCGTAAAACCATTGCGCAGGGAAGGCCGGACTGCTTCCGCTGAACCTGTATGCTCGTGTGCGTCTCTTTCTAAATCTTGCACGCGAGACCGCGGGTGCAGCGCGCACCCGGTCTTCCCTGCGCCCTTCTTAGGGTAGCACTGCGCCCTCTCTTGAGGGTCGATGAATTTGCAGAACTCGGGCGCGATGCGTGCCGCGAGAATGCGGAGGTGTGTCTGAAATGCGGTCACATATCCTAACTCGTCATGCCCGGGCTCGCCCGGGCGACCCAGTATTCCAGAGCGTCGGTGACGGCAAATGAGCAACGCACGGCGTATGGATCCCCGGGTCAAGCCCGGCGACGACGGCATGGATGTCGATGACCGTCGCTCACGCCTCCCGCCCCGTGCCCTCATTCAGAAAACACGCGACCTGATGCCGTGTGCCGGCGTCGGCCAGCATCGGCCGCTCCACCTTGCAGCGGTCCATCACGTAACGGCAGCGGGTGTGGAAGGCGCAGCCCGACGGCGGATTGATCGGGCTCGGGACGTCGCCGTCGATCATCGGTGCGAGGCGTTTGGCTTTGGGGTTTGCCACCGGCACCGAGGCCAGCAGCGCCTGGGTATAGGGATGACGCGGATTGGCGAACAATTCGGTTTTATCGGCGATCTCGACAATGCGACCGAGATACATCACCGCGACGCGGTGGCTGATATGGGCGACGACCGCGAGGTCATGCGCGATGAACAGATAGGAAAAATCATGTTTGCGCTGCAGGTCGATCAAGAGATTGATCACCTGCGCCTGGATCGAGACGTCGAGCGCCGAAACCGGCTCGTCGCACACGATCAGGCGCGGTCCCAGCGACAGCGCCCGCGCGATGCAGATGCGCTGGCGTTGTCCGCCGGAGAACTGATGCGGATAGTTCTTCATCTGGTCCGGCCGCAGACCGACTTGCGCAAACAATTCCGCGACGCGTTCCTGCTTCTTCTGGCCGGTCGCCAATCCATGCACGCTGAGCGGCTCGCCGACGATATCGCCCGCGGTCATGCGCGGATTGAGCGAGGCGAACGGATCCTGGAACACGATCTGCATCGAGCGCCGATGCGGCCGCAATTCGGTCTTGCTGAGGCGCGTGATGTCGGTGCCATCAAGCTTGATGGCGCCGCTGGAGGGTTCGACCAGCCGCAGCACGCTGCGCGCGACGGTGGATTTGCCGCAGCCGGATTCGCCGACCAGGCCGAGCGTTTCGCCTGTTGCCAGCGAGAAGCTGACACCGTCGACGGCATGCACAGTGCCGATGCGCCGGCGCAAGACGCCGCCGCGCACCGCGTAATGTTTGACCAGGTCGGTGACTTCGAGCAACGGAACTGTTTCGGTCATGGCGCCGCCACCAATTCGGCCGCGCGCCAGCATGCCGCCAGATGGCCGTCGAAATCCTGCAGCGGCGGATATTCGGCGCGGCAACGCTCGATCGCCAGACTGCAGCGCGGCGCGAAGGCGCAACCGGGCGGCAGATTGGTCAAGGACGGCACCATGCCGGGGATTTCGGTCAGCCGCGCATCGGCTTTGGCCTCCAGCGAAATCACCGCCGGCATCGAAGCCATCAGGCCGCGGGTGTAGGGATGTCTCGGATTTTCAAACAGGTCCTCGACGGTGGCCTCTTCGACCTTCTTGCCGGCATACATCACGATCACGCGTTGCGCGGTCTGCGCCACCACGCCGAGATCGTGGGTGATCAGGATGAGCCCGGTGCCGAGTCGTTTTTGCAGATCGACGATCAGCGCCAGGATCTGCGCCTGGATCGTGACGTCGAGCGCGGTGGTGGGCTCGTCCGCGATCAGCAGCGTCGGCCGGCACGCCAGCGCCATCGCGATCATGGCGCGCTGGCGCATGCCGCCGGAAAGCTGATGCGGATATTCCTGTACCCGCCGCTCGGGTTCGGGGATACGAACCAGGCGCAGCATCTCGATCGCCTGCTTCCAGGCATCCTTGGCCGTGGTCTCGCGGTGCAGGCGGATCACCTCGGTGATCTGGTCACCGATCCGCATCACCGGATTGAGCGAGGTCATCGGCTCCTGAAAGATCATCGAGATGCGATTGCCGCGGATCTTGCGCATCTCGGCCTCGTCGAGGCTGAGCAGGTCGGTGCCTTCGAGCATCACGGAGCCGCCGACCACCCGGCCCGGCGGGTCCGGCACCAGCCGCATGATCGACAGCGCGCTGACGCTCTTGCCGCAGCCGGACTCGCCGACGATCGCGAGCGTCTCGCCGCGCTGGACATGGAACGACAAATTGTCGACAGCCCTGAACAGGCCCGAATTGGTGAAAAACACCGTCTGCAGGTTCTTTACGTCGAGAACCGTCTCGTCCGTCCTGGCTTCGGTCATCAGCCGCGCTGCCTTGGGTCGAGGATGTCGCGCAACGCATCGCCGAACAGATTGGTGCCGAACACCGCGAGGCTGATCGCGATGCCCGGGAAGATCACCAGCCACGGCGCAGTGCGGACATACTCCGCCGCGGATTCCGACAGCATGCGTCCCCATGATGGATATGGCTCGGGAATGCCGAGGCCGAGAAACGACAGCGAGGCCTCGGTGAGGATGGTGGAGCCGAGCTGCGCGGTGGCCAGCACGATCAGCGGCGCGATGGTGTTCGGCAGCACATGGCGCAGCGCAATGCGGGTTTCGCTCATGCCGATCGACTTGGCGGCTTCCACAAACGGCAACTCGCGCAACGCCAGCGTATTGGCGCGGATCACGCGGGCGACGGTCGGGATCAGCGGGATCGCGATCGCCAGGATCACGTTGGGCAGCGACGGGCCCAGCGCAGCGGTCATCACCAGGGCCAGCACCAGCAGCGGCAGCGCCTGCAGGATATCGGTGACGCGCTGGAACACCAGATCGACCCAGCCCGAGAGATATCCCGAGGCGAGGCCGACCATCACGCCGATCGACGATCCCAAGGCGGTCGAGCCGATGCCGACGGCGAGCGAAATCCGCGCGCCGTGGACGATCCGGCTCCAGACGTCGCGGCCGAATGAATCGGTGCCCATCCAGTGCAGCGCGCTGGGCGCGGCCAGCCGATGCGCGGAATCGACGCTGAGCGGATCGAACCGGCAGATCAGATTGGCCGATATCGCGACCCAGACGAACAGCAGCATGATGGTGAGGCCGACGGTGCCGAGGATGTAGCGTTGCGCAAGAAACACCAGCCGTCGCCAGCCATGCGTCGCATGGGCGCCGGCGCGTCTCAGTTCGCTATCGTAATTGACGACGGCCAAAACCTGCTCCTAGTCCGTATAGCGGATGCGCGGATCGATCACGGCGTACAGCATGTCGACGGTGAAATTGGCGAACACCACGACAACCGCGATCAGCATCACGAGATTCTGCACGATCGGATAGTCGCGCCAGCGCAGCGCTTCGACCAGGAAGCGGGCGACGCCGGGAATATTGAAAACCGTCTCGGTGACGATCAGGCCGCCGATCAGGAACGCGGCCTCGATGCCGATCACGGTGATGACGGGGAGAATGGCGTTCTTCAGGGCATGGCGATAATTGACCGAGGATTCGGACGCGCCCTTGGCGCGCGCGGTGCGGATGTAATCCTGGCGCAAAATTTCGAGCATCGAGGAGCGCGTGATGCGCATGGTCAGCGCGGCGCTGCGAAAGCCCACCGCCATCGCCGGAACGCAATAGATCGCGATCGCCTCGGTCCAGGTTTTCGGATTCGGATTGAAGATCGGCATGGTTCCGAACAGCGAGACCGACGCCATCAGGATCAGCAGTCCAAGCCAGAACGAGGGCAGCGACAGTCCGCTCAGGCTGACGACGCGCAAGGCATAATCCAGCTTCGAGCCCTGATGCACCGCGCTGATCACGCCAAGCGGAATGCCGATCGAGGCGGAGAACATCAAAGCGAGGCCGGCCAGCCGTGCCGTGATCGGAATCCGCGGCAGGATTTCATCCAGCGCCGGCTTTTCCGACACGTAGGAATAACCGAGGTCGCCATGCAGCAGGCCGCCGATCCAGTGCAGGTATTGCATCACGATCGACTGGTCGAGGCCCAGTTCGCGCTCCAGGTTCGCCTTGTCGGCGGGATCGACATACCCGGCGGCGTCAAACAGGATATCGACGATATTGCCGGGAACGATGCGCAACAACACGAAGATGATGACCGAGATCCCGAACAGGGTCACGAGCATCAAGGCAAGGCGCCGCACGATATAAGCAAACACCTGGCTGTTCCCCTTGACCGGCTGGTGTCCCGCAGCTTGACGCTACTTGTCCAGCCATACGTCCTCATAACGGTAGCCGTTATACGAGCTGTTCACCATCACGGTGACGCCCTTGACATAGGGCTTCCAGCAGGTGCCCGTCCGGGCGTGGAAGATGATGGGACGGGCAACGTCTTCCTGCAATTTCTTGTCGATGTCCCACACCAGTTGCTTGCGCTTGGCGACATCGGTCTCGACCGATTGCTGGTCGAACAGCTTCTCGATGTCCTTGTTGCAATAATTGGTGTAGTTGCGTTCCGAGCCGCAGGAATAATTCTCGTAGAACGACTGATCGGGGTCGTCGACCGCGTTGCCGGTGAGGTTGAGGCCGAGCGAATAATCCTTGCGCGCGATCTTCGGGAACCATTGCGCGGTGTCGACGACATCGAGCTCCGCGTCGATATAGATGTTCTTGATCTGGTCGATCAGGATCACGGCCGGATCGCGGTAAACCGCGATGTTGCGGGTCGATACCTTGACCTGGAGATGCTTATTGGGGCCGTAACCGGCCTTCTCCATCAGCTTGCGCGCCGCCTCGCGGTTGGCGTTGATGTCGGGCCCGTAGCCCGGGATCGATTCCAGCATGTCCTTCGGCATCGCCCACAGGCCTTCGGGGGCCGGCTCCATCGTGCCGCCGATATCGCCCTGGCCCTCGAACATGATCGAGATGAATGCCTTGCGGTCCAGCGCCAGCGCCAGCGCGCGGCGGACGTCGAGGTTGTCGAACGGCGGGGCGGACGAGTTGATGATGATGTTGGTGGAGACGTTGTTCGGCTCGACCACGCACACCGCGTTCGGATCCTGCGATTTGACGTCCTTCAACAGCGGGATCGACACCTCGGTCGGGAATGTCATGTCGAATTTGCCGGAGACGAAGCCAAGAATCGCCGTCGAACGGTTCGGGATGATGGTGAATTCGATGCCGTCGAGATGCGGCAGGCCCTTCTTGAAGTAGTTCTCGTTACGGACCAGCTTGATCGATTCGTTGGCCTTGAACTCGACGAACTTGAACGGGCCGGTGCCGATCGGATGGGTACGCATCTCCGCCGGCGAAACATGGCAGGGATAAACCGGCGTGTAGCCCGAGGCGAGCAGCGCCAGCAATGCGGGCTGCGGGCGCTTGAGGCGGAACGAGGCTTCGTAATCGCCGTTCGTGGTGACCTCTTCGACCTGATCGTACCAGGATTTTCGCGGATTCTGCCGGAACTTCTGCGGCGACTTGCCCATCAGCATGTCGAACGTGCATTTGACGTCGGCCGATGTGAACGGCTTGCCGTCATGCCAGGTGACACCCTGATGAAGCTTGAAGGTCAGGGTCTTGTTGTCGCTGCTCCAGGCCCAGCTGTCCGCGAGGTCCGGGACGATGTCGTCCATGCTGTTTTGCGCGATCTTCTGATTGTAGACCACGAGGTTGTTGAAGACCGGCATGAACGGCACGTTGACCGAATAGGTCGCGCCTTCATGGATCGACGCACTGCCTGGGCTGTCGCGATGATACATCCTGAGGATGCCGCCCTGCTTTTCAGCTGCGAGCGAGGGGCCCAACGCCGCCAGCAAGCACACTACGGCGGCAGCAAGCGTTCGCACGCTCCGCATGGTTCCCTCCCTTGGCATCCCGGCCTCATTGTGGGCCGTTGATGCCAAAGGATAGCATGGCAAGCGGGGCAGGCAACCGCCAAGGTCCGCAGCGGGCATTGGCACTTCGGCTTAATGCATCGCTGCGCCGAAGTGCGACATTCTGGCAATCGGGTGGAAGACGAGTGCCTCGTTGTCGTCGAACCGTCAAACTTCCAGCTTGTCGCCGCCCTTCAGGTCGAGGATTTCGCGGGCTTCGTCCGGCGTCGCCACTTCAAGGCCGAGACCTTCGACGATCTTGCGCGCGAGCTGCACCTGCTCGGCGTTCGATGCCGCCATGCGGCCGGGCGCGGCCCATAGCGAGTCTTCAAGTCCGACGCGGATATTGCCGCCCATGGCGGCGGCCATCGCCGCGATCGGCAACTGGTTGCGGCCGGCGCCGAGCACTGACCAGACGAACTTGTCGCCGAACAGTCGCTCGGCGGTGCGCTTCATGTGCAGCACGTCTTCGGGATGCGCGCCGGTTCCACCCTGCAGGCCGAACACCGTCTGCACGAACAGAGGCGGTTTCACCATGCCCTGTTCGAGGAAATAGTTCAGGTTATAGAGATGGGCGGTGTCGTAGCATTCGAATTCGAAACGCGTGCCGGTCTCCGACAAGGTCTTCAGCACATATTCGATGTCCTGGAAGGTGTTGCGGAACACGATGTCCTTGTTCTCGAGATGCTTGCGCTCCCATTCGTGCTCGAACTTCTTGAAGCGGTTGAGCATGCCGAAGAACGCAAAATTCATCGAGCCCATGTTGAGCGAGGCGACTTCCGGTTTGTAGACCGCCGCGGGACGCACCCGCTCGTCGACGGTCATGGTCGGCGCGCCGCCGGTGGTGAGGTTGATCACCGCGTTGGAGCGCTGCTTGATGATTTTGAGGAACGGCGCGAACGCCTCGGGGCTCTGGTCGGGTTGGCCCGTCTTCGGGTTACGCGCATGCAGATGCACGATCGCAGCACCGGCCTCAGCAGCATCCACCGCGGCGTCGGCGATTTCCTGCGGGGTCACCGGCAGGGCTTTAGACATCGAGGGGGTGTGAATGGCGCCGGTAACGGCGCAGGTGATGATGACTTTGCGACTCATGGTGTTGCCTTTTGTTTTTGCGGGTCGAATGGCGAAGGAAGGATGATCAGTCTTGTTGGGTTCGTTTATGCGCGGCCAATGCCGCCAGCCGTTCATTGCGCCGTTGCGTCAATTTCGCGATGCGCTCGGGCGAGGCCTGCTGCGGCCATGCGGCAATCACCCGATCGACATTGGGACTTTGATACACTTCGGGGCCTGCGGCGGACGCGGCAAGCTCCTTGTAGAAGCCGGTGTAGCGCGCACAATAGTCAGGAATGCCGCCGGGCGCATTGAGTTCGATGGTCTCGAACGGGCCGAGGAACGACCATCGCAATCCCAGGCCATCCTTGACGGTATGATCGAGGTCTTCCGCCGAGATGTAGCCTTCGCCGACCAGCCGGAAAGCTTCGGCCAACAGCGCGCCCTGCAACCGGTTCAGCACGAAGCCATTGATCTCGCGGTTGATGGTGACCGGAACCTGTCCGATCTCGCGATAGATGTTTCGCGCGCGATCGATGGTCTCAGGCGAAGTCCAGGGCGCGCCACAGAGTTCGACCAGCGGCACCAGATGCGGCGGGTTGACGGGATGTCCGACCAGGCAACGCGCGCGGCCCGGCAGCGCCTCGGTGAAGCGCGATGCCGTGATCGCCGAGGTCGAGGACGCCAGCACCGCATCAGCCGGCGCCAGTTTGTCCAGTTCAGCCCAGATGATCTTCTTCTGCTCGACCAACTCCGGACCGCTTTCCTGTACGAACGACACGCCGTCGAGCGCTTCCTTGACGCCCTTCGATGCGGTAATGCGCGCCGCGGCGCCATCCGGATCGTCCGCCAGGCCATGCCGGGCGAGCGCGCGCAATTCATCCCGGATCAGTCCGGGTGCGGCTGCGAGCGTCGGCGCGTGCGGATCGGTCAAGCGAACGTTCCATCCGGCGCGGGCAAAAATCGCGGCCCAAGCGCGTCCGACCAGTCCGACGCCGACGATCGCGACGTCTCGATTTTCCCGGTTCATTTCTTCCTCATCGCCGAAGCAACTTGCAGGCTGCTGCTGTGGGCTCTTGTTGCCGCAAGCCATACGCCATGCCGTCGCGGGGCTTGTTCTGCTTGCCGTGATTATTCGTCACCGTTAGACTTGCAAAAGACCGGGCCGTTGTCGATTCCTCTCTTGAAATCCCGCCGCATGGGAGAGTTGCCGCGCTCGATCGGACGAGCCCGCGCGACGTCGCTTGCTTGGGCGCGGGCCGCTGACAGTGTTTTCAACGACATCTCGGAGTGATCATGGATCTCGACATCAAGGGTTTGCGCGTGCTGGTCACTGCCGGCGCCAATGGCATCGGGCGCGCGATCGCACGCCGCTTCATTGGCGAAGGCGCCAGGGTTCACACCTGTGATGTCGACGAGACGGCGTTGGCCGAGCTCGCATCTTCCGATCCCGCGATCACGTCGAGCCTCTGCGACGTCTCGAACCGAACGGCGGTGCAAAAGCTGTTCGCGGATGCCATGACAAAACTCGGCGGCCTCGACGTGCTCGTCAATAATGCCGGCGTCGCCGGGCCGACCGCCAAGGTCGAGGAGATGAATCCGGAAGACTGGGATCGCTGCCTGGAGATTTGCCTGACCGGACAATTCAACTGTACGCGGCTGGCGGTGCCGCATTTACGCCAGAGCAAGAACGCCTCGATCGTCAATATCTCGTCGGCCGCGGGCCGCCTCGGCTTTGCGATGCGCTCACCCTACGCGGCGGCAAAATGGGGCGTGATCGGCTTTTCCAAGTCGCTCTCGATCGAGCTTGGGCCGGATAACATCCGCGTCAATGCGATTTTACCCGGCCTTGTTGCCGGCGACCGGCAGCGTCGGGTGCTGGAGGCCAAGGCGCAGCAGCGTGGCATCTCCTATGCCGAGATGGAGCGCACGGCGTTTTCCTACACCTCGATCAAGGACTACGTGACGCCGGAGCAGATTGCCGACCAGATCCTGTTCATGTGCAGCCCGCGCGGCAAGACCATCTCCGGCCAGGCGATTTCGATTTGCGGCGATACGCAAATGCTCGGATGAACCAGGCGTTCAGGACTCGAGCGAGAATTGCAGCGGGCCGGATTCGACGAAGGTGTGTTTGAGGGCGCTGGCGGCAAAGCTTCGGTTGCGGCCCTGCCGCTTGGCCTCATAGAGCGCGAGATCGGCATCGCCAACCAGCATCGCCTCGTCGAGCGTTGCCGCGGTCCGGGTGGATACGCCGACGCTGACGGTCACATAGCCGCGGGGAGATGCAGGATTGGGGATGCCAAGCGATCTCACCGTCAGCCTGACCGCCTCGGCAACTTTCAACGCGTCTGCTTCGGATACGTTGGGGAGCACGATGGTAAACTCTTCGCCGCCGTACCGCGCCGACATGCCTGACGTATTGGACGTCGCGTCCGCGATGGCCTTTGCGACCGCCTTCAGGCACTCGTCGCCGGCCTGGTGTCCGAAGCTGTCATTATAGCCCTTGAAATGGTCGATATCGAACAGCAGCACCGACAGGGTGTCCTGGTCGGAATATTCGCGGTGAAGGAAGCCGTCGAAGGTGCGCCGGTTGGAAAGTCCAGTCAGTCCGTCGGTGGTCGCGAGCTGCGCGAGACGGCCGTTCAGTGAGTTCAGCTCGTCTTCCATTGTTTTGCGCTGGGTGACGTCCCTTAGCACGCCGACGAATTTTGTCTTCTCGTCGTCGCTTCGTTCCGATGCCAGCTTGAAATTGATCTCGACCCAGGCAACCGAGCCGTCGACGCGAGCAATCCGGAACGCGACCGTACTGGTTGAATCCGGGCTCGACAGTTCGGCGGTGGTTGCGAGTATGCGTTCCTTATCGTCGGAGTGGACGAGATCGAAGCACGACTTCCCGATCAGGTCGCTGCCACGCAGGCCGAGCACCGGCTCGACCGAGGGCGAGACATAAAGCAGCGTTCCACGGCCATCGAGCAGGATCACGATATCGGCGATGTTGTCCGCCAGCAGCCGATAACGTGTTTCGCGCTCGCGAAGCGCACGCTCGGCTTTCTGGCGAAAGTGAAGTTGTGAGGAGAGCACAGCGGCTAAAAGAACGATCATGCACAATAGCACGGCGCCGACGATCGCATCGGTGCGCAATGTCTTCCACCAGTTGGCCAGCAGTTCGCTTTCGGATCGAGCTACGGTGATAACCAGCGGATATTGCGAGGCTTCCTCGTAACCGATGTATTTGATGTCGCCATCAAATGGCGAGACCGTCTTGTAATATCCCATCGAACTCAGCGTGAGCTGACGGGCAAACATCTCCGTCTTCGAAATATCAGCGCCGACTTTCGCTGAAGGCCAGCGGATCAGGACAATGCCGTCGCTTCGTACCAGGCAAATAGCGCCGCCATTGCCAAGCTGGAGCCGGTTGTAGAACGAATTGAAGTAGTCACTATCGATCGCGGCGACCAGAACGCCCGCGAAGCTACCGTCCTGCTTGCTGATGCGCTTCGACAGAATGATGGTGGTGCGGCCGGTGAGGCGCGACTGCACCGGCGCGCTGATCCGAAGCGCGGGGCCGACCGTGTCGCGATGATAGATGAAGTAATCGCGGTCGGCGTTGCTGTAATTCGGCAATTCCGGCAGCGAGGAATATCGCCATTGGCCTTCCGCGTTGAAGACGCCGATTTCGCGGATCTGCGGTAATGCGTCGGTGACGTTAGCGAGATAGCGGTTAAAGCGTTCGGGCGCCGGGGTCTGGTATTTCAGAAATTCGACGATACCAGTCATGCTGATGTCGGCCGCCTGTATGGTGTGTGAGGCGTGTTCGGCAAGCGAATGCGCCAGATTCTGCGTCGCGATCTGGCCGCGATCGAGCGTATTGGCTTTGGCGTCCAGAGCTTTCCAGATCACGACCCCAAGGACGCTTGCGCTCATCACCAGCGCAAAAAAGATAACGATCGCGGTCGGCGCGATGTGTTGGTTCAGGGATGCGCTGGTTGAGGAACTCTGATCCGGCATTGACGGGCGCTACGTCGGGGAACGATGGATCGACGTTAGGCATCTTGTGCTTTACGGGACGATAAGATCGCATTGAGCGCCCGTCTCAATCGGCGGCGACATGGTTAATGATAGGTGAACGACGTCGCGCCGACGGTCACCGATCGGCTTCAGACGATCCGCGATGTCTTGTCGCCCCAATAGCGATCGCGCAACAGGCGCTTATAGAGCTTGCCGGTCGGGAGCCGTGGCAACTCGGCCTCGAAATCAATCGAGCGCGGCACCTTCTGGCGCGACAGCGCCTGGCCGCAAAAGGCGATCAGTTCTTCGGCGAGATCGGGCCCCGGTGCGATTCCCGGCAGCGGCTGTACCACGGCTTTCACTTCCTCGCCGAGATCCGCGTTTGGAACGCCGAACACGGCGGCGTCGGCGATCTTGGGATGGGTGATCAGCAAATTCTCGCATTCCTGCGGATAGATGTTCACGCCGCCCGAAATGATCATGAAGGTGGCGCGATCGGTCAAATAGAGAAAGCCGTCGTCGTCGACATAGCCGACATCGCCAACCGTGCTCATGCTCCCGTCGGGCGAGCGGGCCTCCACGGTCTTGTTCGGATCGTTGAAATATTCAAACGGCGAGGCGGTCTTGAACCATACCGTGCCCGGGGAGCCCTTGGCACAAGGCTTCATATCCTCATCGAGAATATGTAGATCGCCGAATAGCACCTTGCCGACCGTGCCGCGGTGCGCGAGCCATTCGGCGCTGTTGCAGGCGGTAAAGCCGAGGCCTTCGGTGGCGCCGTAATATTCGTGGACGATCGGTCCCCACCATTTGATGATGTCGTCCTTGACCATCGCCGGACAGGGTGCTGCGGCATGGATCGCGATTTCCAGCGATGACAGATCGTAGCGGTGTCGCACGGCCTCCGGCAATTTGAGCAAGCGCGAGAACATCGTGGGCACTAGCTGGCTGTGGGTCACGCCCCATTTCTCGATCAGCCCCAGATAGCGTTCGGGATCGAAGCTCTCCATGATGATGACCGTGCCACCCATCCGGATCGTAAGATTAACGGCTGCCTGCGGCGCCGAATGATAGAGCGGCGCCGGCGAGAGATAGATCATGCCTTCGCGGTACTGCCAGAGTTTTTGCAGGAATTCGAACAGCGGCATCTGCTCGGTCGGCGGCTGTTCCGGCAGCGGGCGCAGGATACCCTTGGGCCGGCCGGTGGTGCCTGACGAATACAGCATGGCGGTGCCGATGCTTTCATCGGCGACCGGCGTTTTCGGCAGTCCGGCCGTCGCCTCCCGCAAGCCGATGATGCGTTCGCTCTCGCCGCGCCCATCGACCACGATGCAGAGCTCGACCTTGGAGCATTGCTGGAGCGCTTCGCGCGCGATGTCGAGCTTTGCCATCGACGTGATCAGAATGCGCGACTCGCTGTTGGTGACGATGTAGGCGAGTTCAGTTGCCGTCAAATACGAATTCACACAGGTGAAATACAGGCCGGATCGCTCGCCGGCTCCGCAGCATTCCAGGTAGCGGCTATTGTTCTCCATGAAGATCGCGTAGTGGTCGAGCCGCTTCAGGCCTCGGTTGCGAAACAAATGCGCCAGCCGATTGCTGCGCGCCTCCAGTTCGGCGTAAGTCACGGCCTCGCCGGTACCAGCCATGATGAAGGCGGGCTGCAGCGGACGAAGGTGAGCGTGCTTGCCGGGGTACATCGTCTCTCCACTTAATTTATGCGGCTAAGAGCAGGATCTCGCGCACCTGCGCCGGGCCATCGATCTTGCGCGGATTGCGTGGAACCCACGGCGTGCGCATCGCCTGTACCGCAATCGCATCGAAATGCTCAGGACCGACGCGAACGTCCTGCAGGCTGTGCGGCATGCCGAGGCCGCGGATGAAATCGTCGAGCACGTCGCCGGCGTCCTTGCCGCGGTGCCCCATCGCCTCGGATACCAGCGCCTGCCGTTCGGCGTTCGCAGGCTTGTTCCAGCGCATGACCGAAGGCAACATCACGCAGGACGTATAGCCGTGAGGAACGTCGAATGCAGCACCGAGCACGTAACCGATGCCATGGCTCGCGCCCATCGGCACACCCGCGGCTGAAGGGCCCATCGAGAGCCAGGTGCCGATCTGGCAATCGAGCCGGGCATCGAGATCATCAGGGTTTGCCTTCACGCGCGGCAGGCCCTGGGCCAGCATCGACAGTCCCTTGAGCGCATGTGCGTCGGCATAAGGATGTGCTTCGAGGGAGCAGAGGCCTTCGACGCAATGATCGACCGCGCGAATGCCGGTCGAAAGCCACAGCCACAACGGTGTGTGCACCGTAATGGCGGGGTCGAGGATCACCGCGCGCGGGATCGTCAGTTCGTGGCGCAGCATTTCCTTGACGTGAATGCGCTGGTTGGTCACGCCGGCGGCGGCGCTGAATTCACCCCCGGCGATGGTCGTGGGCACGCTGATCTGGCGCACGGTCGGCCGCTTCATCGCCGGTGCTTGGCCTTTGCGCGTCCGGACCGCCTCGATCCCGTCGACGCTGGTAATATGATTGGCGAGGCAGATCTGCACCGCTTTGGCGCCATCGGTGATCGAACCGCCGCCGACGGTGACGATGATATCGGCGCTGGCGGCGCGGGCTTGCTCGGTGGCGGCAATCACCGCCTCTCGCGGCGTATGCGGCGGCATCGAGTCGAAGGTCCCGGCGCAACGTGGCCCAAGAGCCTCGCGGATTTTCCCGATCTCGTCGGTCGTGCGGTTCAGCGTGCCGCTGACCATGAGAAATGCGCGCTTCGCGCCCAACCGGTCCAATTGCGCCGGGATGGCGGTGGCGGCGGGCACACCGAACACCACCTCGTCCATGGCGCCGAATACCACGCGTCCCGTGCGCATGCGTCTGTCCTCCCGGACGTGCTGCTTTGACAGCTCTAGAAGGAATGTAGCGGAGGAAACGCGGGGAGGGGAACCGCAAAAATGGCCGCACCCCGGTGCCCGCGTTAGCGCGCATCCTCGTCCGCGATGCGCTGCCATAAGGCCCGGATCATGTCCTTCATGACCAACGCATCGGCCCAGCGGTCGGACAACTCGCGGCCGTCGGGCCCGGTAATGGCGTAGGGCGCCGGCCCCAGTTCGCACAGGAAAGTCAGTACGGCGTCGGGCTTTGCACGCTTGCGCCAGGAGCGGATGGCGTATTCCCACCAGCCCATGAACAGCTCGACCCAGCCTTGATGCTGCGGAAAGCCGAGCGAAATCTGCACCTGTTCGCGGCTGGCGATCCGGCCGTGGATGCCCCAGCTGTTGTCGAGGATGCGATGGATCATCGCGTGATTGGCCTCGTCGACCGGCCAGGCGAATTCACGGCCGACCAGATAATGCGAGACATCAGCGGTTAGCCGCAGGTCGGGAAAGCAATCCAGCAGCTGCAAGGTGAAGAACAGGTCGGTGGTCATGCGGTCGCGGTGGGTCTCGACATGCACCGCGATGCCGGCCTGGTCCGCCAGCCGCCGCCAGCCTTCGAGCAGGGGAATGCATGGCTCGATCCGGTGCGGCCGTACGTTCGGCTGCAGGTTGACGTGATCGGCGCCTAGCCGCGCGACCAGTTCCAGCACCGGCTTGAGATCATCGACCGAGGTCGGATAGCACTGCGCCTGCCAGATCATGCGATGGTCGCGCAGGAAGGAAGTGACTTCGTAGGCAAAATCCGCATCGATGAATCGGACGCCGGCGCCATCGAAGCCGGCATCGCGGATCATCGCCAAGCTGGGTCTGCAGCGGCCACTCCGGCTGATCGGCCAGCCGCCGCTCCATCGCCCAGAGCGACTGCAGGATCCGGAGTTGCTGCGGCATGCTCTATGCCGGGATGGCGACGGCCGGGCGCAATGCGCCGTCCGAGGTATTATCGATCGTGATGTTTTCCTCGTAGGTCTCAGGACCGCACCAGATCGCAAACGCCGTGATCGCCGAAAGCAGCGCGGCGTAGCAGGCGACCGGCCACCAGCTTCCGGACCACGCCACCAGCGCGGTCGCGACGAACGGCGCCGGGCCGCCGGCCAGGATCGAGCCCAGCTCACGCGCGAAGGCAAAGCCAGCAAATCGCCGCTGCGGCGGGAACAGTTCGGCAAAGTAGGCGGCTTGCGGCCCGAACATCGCTGCCGTCACCACCGCGCGTGCAATGATGAAGGCGAGCGCGATCCAGATCCATTCCTTGGTACCGACCATCCAGAAGAACGGATAGGCAAAGGCGATCCCGGTCAGCGCACCGAACATGTAGACCGGCCGCCGGCCGATTCGGTCGGACAGCGCGGCAAAGCCCAGGATCGCGAACAGCTCGATCACGAAGGCCAGCATCAGCGCACTCAGCGCCTCGGATTTGGGCACGCCCAATGTTGTGATCACGTAGCTCAGCCCGAACACCGGGAAGAAATAGCCGAGACCGTTCTCGGCCATTCGCGCGCCGAGCACGACGAAAAAATTGCGCGGATGCCGACGCAAGGCCTGCATCGCCGGATTGCGCTCGACCTTGCCGCGCGCGAGGACCGCTTCGGTAAATACCGGCGTTTCCGCCACCCGCAGGCGCACGAAGATGCCGACGACAATCAATAGGAAGCTGGCCAGGAACGGCAGCCGCCAGCCCCATGACATCAGGTCCTCGCGCGGCAGCATGGTCACGAGTGCGAACGCTGCGGCGGCCAGCAGATTGCCGATGGACACGCCGAGCGGCGCGAACCCGCCCCAGAAACCGCGATGGCCGGAGGGAGCGTTCTCGACCAGGAAGATCACCGCGCCGCCATATTCGGCACCGGCGCCCAATCCCTGTACCACGCGCATCGCGACCAAAAGCAACGGCGCCCAGTACCCGGCCTGGGCGTAGGTCGGCAAGAAGCCGATCGCGGTGGTGCCGATGCCGATCATCAGCAGCGTTGCGACCAGCACCGGCTTGCGCCCGAACTTGTCACCCATGATACCGAACAGGATGCCGCCGAGCGGACGCACCACGAAGCCGACGCCGAAGGTGAGGAACGAAAGCAGCGTGCCGACCAGCGGATCGCTCTTCGGAAAAAACAGGTCGCCGAACACCAGCGCCGCGGCGGTGCCGTACAGGAAGAAGTCGTACCATTCGAGTGCCGACCCGATGCAGGCGGCGAGAATGACGCGCAGGCGCGCGGCTGCAGAATTAGCGGCTGTATTCTCCGTCATCGATTCCCCCGTTGTGTTTTTTTATCATTTGATTTGTTTGATGTCGTGGTCCGGTAGCGGGCGCCCGCGCCGAGCACGGGCGCATTAGTGTCACGCGGCGCGCGTGAAGTACGATTTCTTCGACGCCGACTGGGTTTCGTAGATCGATCCCTGGCGCTTGGCCGGCGGCAGCGGCAGCCGCACCGGAGCATCGGTCATGCGCGGCGCCAGCACCGGACCACCTGCCAACAGCCGGCTGTTGAATTCATCAAAGTCCTTTACGCCCATCAGGGGCCACGCGTCGCTCGCCGCGACTTCATAAAGCAGCAGGTTGCGTGGGCGGTCCGAGGTGTTGGTGGCGGAGCCATGCAGTGCGCGGACGTGATGGAACGACATGCTGCCGGCGCGGCCCATGCAGGGCACCGCGCGATCGATCTCGCTCTTGACCAAATCAGGATCGATCAGGCCCGCGAAATGTCCATCGTCGCCATGATGGCTCCAGACTTCGCCGGTGTGCGTGCCCGGCGTCACCAGCATCGGGCCGTTGGTGATGTCGCAATCATCGAGCAGCACGCCGATCGCGAGCACGTCGTCATTGGTGTGGGGGTAGAACGCCCAGTCCTGATGCCATTCGACTGGCGAGCCGTAACGCGCCGACTTCATGTTAAGCTTGGAGCCGTGCAGCCGCAGGCCGGGGCCGAGCAATTTGGTCAGGATGTCGAGCACCGCCGGGCTGCGCACGATGTCGTCGAACACCTTATGCACCTTGTGTGGCGCCTTGATGCGGCGGACCCGGGGCTCTTCGGCGGTATGGCCGGGCTCGAGGTCATAGACGTCGGTATGCTCCAGCGTCTTCGCCGATCCCGCCACCAGCTCCGCGATCACCGAGCGAACCTCGACGAGCGTCTCCTTGCCCAACACCTCCGGCACCACGATCACGCCGTCGCGTTTGTAGGCCTGCACATCCTGCTCCGAAATCATTCCAAGGCTCCCAATGATTGCGCTGTCATTTTCATGTTAGCGCTGTCATATAACTCGCGCAAGCCGAGATCGTGCATTTCTGACCTGCATTCGGTAAGCATGCTGCATGAGCACACTAGAGACCGACGAGCCGCATTCTGCGCCGACGCTATCCGCCGTGGCCAAGCTGGCTGGCGTGTCCTCGATCACCGTCAGCCGGGTAGTGCGGTTGCCAAATCTGGTCGCGCCGGAGACCCGGACCCGGGTCGAGGCCGCGATGCGGGAATTGGGTTATGTCCCGAACCAACTCGCCGGCGCGCTGGCGAGCGGCGCCCGCACCCGTTCGGTCGGCGTCCTGGTGCCGACGATCGCCAATTCGATTTTCGCCGATACCGTGCAGGGTCTGTCCGATGAACTGGAGCCACTCGGTTATACCGTGCTGCTCGCGCAGACCCGTTACGATGCCGCGCGGGAAGATCGCGTGCTGGCGGCGCTGCTGTCGCGCCGCCCCGAAGCCATCATCATGGTGGGGTCGCCCGCGACGGAAGACGGCGCGCGCCTGCTGCGCCGCGCCGGCATTCCGATCGTCGAGACCTGGGAAATGCCGGAAGCGCCGATCGATGCGGTCGCAGGGTTCGACAATTACGAAGCCGGCTGCGCGGTCGCGCGCCACCTCGTGGCGCAGGGACGACAGAATCTGGCGTTCATCGGCGGCGACGATCCGCGCGCGACGCGGCGCTGGAATGGTTTTAACGACATCGCGCTGCAGGCTGGCGTCAAAGCGCCGCGCCGCTTGATTCTCGATCGCAACGCATCGGGCAGTCTTGTCGCGCTGGCGGATCTGCCCGGCGTCGATGCGGTGTTCGCCGCCAATGACGCACATGCCATCGGCTTCATGGCTGCCCTGCGCGGCGCAGGCTTATTGCGAAACGGTCCGGCTTCTGAGCAGCCGGTTGCCGTTATTGGCCTCGGCGATCTGGAAATGGGCCGCTTGATATCGCCGAGCCTTTCGACGCTGCGCGTTCACGGCGATGCCATCGGCCGCACCGCCGCCAGGCTGATGCTGACGCGCGACGGGCCGCGCCATGTCGACCTCGGTTTTGAACTGGTGCTGCGCGACAGCGGCTGAGGTCTACACGGCTGATTTAAGCAACCGCCGCCTGCTCCATTTGGAGCGATTGCAGCGTGAGCGTTTCGGTTAGGCGCAAATGCTCCGTCATGCGCTCGGTCGCCAAGGTCACATCCCCGCTGAGAACCGCCTCGGCCAGCTGGGTATGCTCGGCGCGCAGATCACGGTCGTCAGCCGACATTCGAATGTTGATGCGCCGGTAACGCTCTCCCTGCACGAAAAGCTGCTCGCGAATCCGCAGCAGCCACGGACTGTCACATGCCGCCACCAGCGCGTGATGGAAGCGCGCGTGTGCCAACGTCCAGTCGTCGCTTATTTCGTGGATGTCGTGAGGTGTCCGGCTCAAGGCGTGATTGGCCGCGACGATCGCGACTTCCCAATCGACATTACCGCGGCTCATCGCGCGCCGAAGGCATTTCAACTCGATATCGATGCGGACCTCGGTGAGATCGCTGACGTCGGCGGCATTGATCGGGGCCACGCGGAAGCCGCGTTGCGGCTCGGCGATTACCAGTGACTCCGAGGAAAGCCGCGACAGCGCCTCCCGGACGACGCTCGGGCTGACCTCAAGCGATGCCGCCAGCTCCTGGATCCGGAGCTTGCGGTCCGGCTCAAGCCGTCCCGCCAGGATGTCGGAACGGACCTGATTGTAGACAGAAATCGTTCGAACTCGGGGATTCGGGCATGTCGAGAGCGTGACATCACCCGAGCCGGATTACAAGACGATCGCCATAATATCTTTTTTATCTTGACTGTATGATTTTATCTGGTAGCGTCGATTTTAAGGAGCGCGGTCTGAACGCTCCAGGGATCCTGGCTCTCGACCGGATCGACGCCCCAAACCCAAACCAGGGATATCGGAGGAACCATGCTTCAGCTGACGCCCGAACGGACCGCGCGGATTCTGTCCGACCCGTCATTCAAGGAACTGGTCGGCGCGCGGGCGAAACTGCGCTGGACCCTTTCAGCCATCACGCTCGTGATGTTCTTCGGCTTCATCCTGTTGATCTCGATGGCGCGCGGAGCGCTCGGCGCGACGATTGCCGGAAGCGCGATCCCGGTCGGGCTCGGTCTGGCCTTTGCCATGATCGTGGTCGTCGTCGTCCTGACCGGCATCTATGTCATGCGATCGAACTCCCGCTTCGATCCGCTAACCCGTTCGCTGAACCGGGAGTTCGGCCAATGATCGCACGCATCCTGTTGGCCGCGCTGGCCGCCGCATCGCCGACGCTTGCCATGGCTCAGACATCAGCCGTTCACGAGCGCGGGACGGACTGGATCGCGGTCGGCATGTTCATGCTGATCGTCCTCGTCACCCTGGTGATTACGTATCGGTCGGCGGGCAGTACTAAATCGAAAGCAGATTTCTACACCGCGGGCCATTCGATCACGCCGCTGCAGAACGGCTTGGCGATCGCCGGAGATTTTCTCTCCGCGGCAGCATTTCTCGGCATCTCCGCCCTGGTCTATGCCAACGGCTTCGACGGACTGCTTTATGCGATCGGCTTCCTCACGGGCTGGCCGATCGTTCTGTTCATGATGTCGGAACGGATGCGCAATCTCGGCAGCTTCACGTTCTCGGATGCCGCTGCGTTCCGTCTTGAGCGAACGCCGATCCGCCTGGTCGCGGCAACCGGTAGTCTCGTCGTCGTGCTGTTCTATTTGATCGCGCAGATGATCGGCGCCGGAAAAGTCATCCAGCTGTTGTTTGGCGTGCAATATCTCGTGGCGGTGGGAGGCGTCGGCGCTCTCATGATTCTTTACGTCACGGTTGGCGGCATGCAGGCCACCACCTGGGTCCAGATCACCAAGGCGGCGCTGCTGTTGTCCGGCGGCACACTGCTGGCCATCGCCGTGCTCTGGCACTTCGATTTCAGCGTCGCCAAATTGTTCGCGGCGGCGAGCCAGATCCATCCGAAGGGGGCTGCAATTCTTGCGCCGGGCGGCCTGTTCGCCGAACCGGTTTCGGCGCTCTCGCTCGGCATTGCACTGGTGTTCGGCACCGCCGGCTTGCCACACATTCTCATGCGCTTCTTCACAGTAAAGGACGCGGCAGGCGCGCGAAAGTCGGTGTTCTATGCGACCAGCTGCGTTGCCTATTTCTGCCTGGTCATTCCCTTGCTCGGCTTTGGCGCGGTCGCGATCCTGATGTCGGATGCGAGCTATTTCAACGTCGCAGCATCAGGACAATTCAACAAGATCGCCGATCTCATCGGTGGTCCCAACATGGCGTCGATCCATCTCGCCCACGCCATGGGAGGACCGATCCTGCTTGGCTTCATGGCCGCGGTCGCCTTCGCGACCATCCTTGCCGTTGTCGCGGGGCTGACGCTGGCAGGTGCTTCGGCCGTCAGCCACGACATCTATGGTCAGGTGATTGCGCGTGGCCAGGCCTCGGAAACCAAGGAGGTCTGGGTTTCCAAAATCGCCGCCCTCGCGATCGGTATCGTGGCAGTGCTGTTGGCCTATGCGTTCGAGAACCAGAACGTGGCGTTCATGGCGGGTCTCGCCTTGTCGGTTGCCGCAAGCTGCAACTTTCCGGTGCTGGCGATGGCGATTTTCTGGCGCGGGACGACGACGCGCGGCGCGGTCGCCGGAGGACTGGTCGGCCTCGTTGCCTCGGTAGCGCTGGTCGTGCTGAGCAAGACGGTTTGGGTCGCGGTTTTCCATTTCGCCACAGCGCCGTTTCCCTATGACAACCCGGCCTTGTTCTCGATGCCGTTGGCGTTCGCCTGTGTCTGGCTGTTCTCGGCGACCGATCGCAGCGCGCGTGCCGTCCGCGAACGCAAGGCATTCGACGCACAGTTCGTGCAGTCCGAGACCGGCATTACGCAGACGAAACAGCCAGCGCTCGCGGCGGTGGCCTAGCGATCAACCGACAACAAACAGAATTCTGCAGAGAGGACTCCAGATGATTCTACAGAAGATCAAGCTTCGCCGGTTCGCTTTGGGAGGATTGCTCGCCATGACTTTGATTCCTGCGGCACACACCGTTGTGAGTTCGGCAAGCGAAGGTGTCGACGTCACGTCGGCGCCGCTGCCGGTCGAGCACATCAAGGTTACGACCATGAAGTCGTATCCGGAGGTGAAGGCAGGGATCGAAAAGCTGGGCCGTCTCGATGACAGTGTTCGGGCCCTGCTGAAGAACAACGACATCGAAGGCCTGCGTGCGGCGCTGAAACGCATCGCCGGCGAGGATGGTCTTGCCATTCATTATATCGCGCAACACGGCGATCTGCTGGCGTTGAAGGGAGAGCGTCAGCCGCTCACCGCCTATTACATCGGCAATGTTCTGTCCGCCGTCGAGATGACCCACGTCAACCCGGCCGCGGGGCTGTACGCGCCGTTGCGCGTGGTGGTCTATGCGAATGCGCAGGGCGGCACCACCATGGAATATGACAGGCCGACCACGATGTTCGGCCAATTCAAGAATGCCGAGATTGACGCGATGGCGCAGTCGCTTGATCAGCGGCTTCTCACCTTCCTCAAGAAAGTCAGCATGTAATCATCCACAGCCGTCGAAGCCGGACTTCGTTGGCTGCATTGACAGGAGACGGCATGACCGGACCTAATCCGATTGACGACACTCACGACCCGGCCCGCCGCAGCTTTGTCGAAGCGGCGAATGCGCCCCACGCCGACTTTCCAATCCAGAATTTGCCGTTGGGAATCTTCGGCACCCGGGAAGACCCGATGCCCCGTATCGGGGTCGCCATCGGGGATCGCGTTTTCGATTTGAAGAAGGCGAGCCGGCTGAATGTGCTGCCGGCGGGCATTGCCCGTCCGGTGTTCGAGCTGACGTCGCTCAATCTGCTGTTCGGGCTCGGACGCGGCAGGCTTCGCGAACTTCGGTTGGCAGTGTCGAAACTGCTCGACCATGGACCTGACGGCAATGAGGTCCGCCGTCAGGCCGCGGATCTGCTGGTGCCGATGGAGGACGCCATCTTCCATCGTCCGACCGATGTTTCGAACTACACGGACTTCTACGCCGGCATTCACCACGCGATCGCCGCCGGCGCATTGCTGACGCCGGAAAATCCGCTGCCGCAAAACTACAAATGGGTGCCGATCGCCTATCACGGGCGCGCGTCCTCAGTGCAGGTCGGCCGGGGTGCGGTGCGTCGGCCGCTCGGCCAGCGGCCGCCCGCCGAAGCCAATACGTCCGCCGGGCTTCGGGCCATGCGAACGCCTCGACTTCGAACTCGAGATGGGATTCTACCTGGCCGGCGGCAATCGGCTTGGCCAACCGATCCCGATCGAACGAGCTTCCCAGGAGATCGTCGGTTTCTCGCTGCTCAACGACTGGTCCGCGCGCGACCTCCAGCGCTGGGAGATGTTTCCGCTGGGACCGTTTCTCAGCAAGAGCTTCGCGACCTCGGTCTCGCCCTGGGTCGTGACCGCGGACGCCCTGGCGCCGTTCCGGGTGCCGGCGATGTCCCGCCCGGCAGGCGATCCGCGGCCGCTCGACTATCTCTTCGATACAGCCGATCAGGAAGCGGGCGGGCTGGACGTTGATCTTCGCGTTCATCTCTCAACCGAGAAGATGCGCAGCGCCGGCCAGCCGTCGGTTGAAATCCTCAACTCGAATGCGCGTTACCTCTACTGGACACCAGCCCAGATGATCGCGCATCACACCATCAACGGCTGCAATTTGCAGCCCGGCGATCTGATCGGCACCGGCACCATTTCCGGACCGAGCCCGGCGCAGCTCAGCAGCATGCTCGAATTCACCAGCGCGGGAGCAAAGCCCGTGACGCTGGCCAATGGTGAACAGCGCAGCTTCCTGCACGACGGCGACGAGATCACCTTTACCGGCCGATGCAGCCGGCAGGGCTATGCCGCGATCGGTTTTGGATCCTGTTTGGGACGGATCGATCCCGCCCTTGCGATCGAACGTAAAGAGGCCGCCGCGGCCTAACATGCCGCCGGAAGGGAGCGTATCATGCATTGTTCGATGTCCACGGCATACGCCTTCATGCTGATGCCAGATCTCGACGAGGTCGACGTGCGATTTGGACAGCTGGTCGTTTTGGCCACAGCTTTATCGGCTGTGGTTATCGGCAATCTCATCGCATTGTGGTTGGGGTGATGATCAGGGCTGAATGCCGCGAAGGCGAAAATCTGTCGGCGAGCAGCCGGTCCATTTCTTGAACGCCTTTCGGAAACTCACCGCGTCGGCGAATCCGACCCGCTCTGCGATCTGATCCATGGCCAGATGGGTGTTCTCCAACAGCTCGGTTGCAACGGATTGGCGCATCCCGTCGACGATGGTTTGATAGGATAGCCCGTCTTCCGCCAGCCTGCGGTGCAGCGTTCGCAGCGAAAGACCCAGTTCGCTCGCGATGACACCCGCGGGAGGAAACCGCTCCGGACTGTTGAAGCAGGCGACTCGAATTTTGCGCACCAGTTCGGATTCGCCAGGGCTCTCCGTCATGACGACATTGCACACCTGCTGACAAATCTTGGCGGTGATCGGGTTCGCATTCGGGCAGGGCCGCTCGAGCACATCGGCGCTGAAGTGCCATTCCATGGACTCGGCATTGAAGTCGATCGGACAGTTGAAAAGACGTTCGTAATTGCGCCAATGCGGCGGGGGCGCAAACGGGAAGATCATGCGCTTGGTCGGGAACGGTAGTTCGAGCACCCGGCTGAACAGCGATGTCATCGAGCTTCGCCAGAATTCCGCAGCGAAGGGCAATAGATCGCCCAAAGTGTCGGTACCATGGCTGCGCAGAATGGCGGTTCCGCCGTCGATCTGAAAGCTGATCTGCTTGACGGCAGGACCGGCCATCGTGACGTGGTCGAGCGAAAATAACAGCGCGTCGCCGAAGGTCGGACTGCTCACCATGGCGTAGCCGTAGATGCCGTAATCGCTGATCCTCTGTCGTGCGCCGGCCAGCAGGCCGATATCCGATCGCTTCGCGAGCGTCTTGGCATTTCGATAGATCGCAATCCGCTGCCGGTGTGAAATTCGCGCGTGGGCATCCTCCAACTGCGCGGCGTTGACACCAGTGCGCGCAAACAGGTCGCGCACGGATACGCCCTCCGAGGCAAGCTCGGCGGCCAATGCGCCGAGCCCGAGCAGATTCTGGTTCGGAATATCAGGATCGCCGGAGACCGGCGTGACGACTTTGATGGGCCTCATGTTGCGATCGATCTCATATGGCCAGCCGCGTTGGCACGAATAGACATACTCGAGATGGCGATATTAGCTGCATTTGGCAGTTTTGGACATGGTTATTGGCACTCCAAAACATCGCGCGCAGCGACGACGACGAGCAAACTGCGCGCAGAAACGCAAACCGGTTCGCTCCGCACAAGGAGCAAGCTGGAATTTCCAGGAAACGCCAGTCGCCGTCCGCCCGGATGCAATCCGCTCGAGAACGGCATCCGCGCAACCGCCGCAAGGAGAGAAAATGACCCAAGTCCTGCATGAGATCGACGGCAAGGTTGGCGTGGTGACGCTGGCGAAACCGCCGCATAATCTGATCGACGATGCTTTGATCAATGATCTGGTTGCGGCCTATCGGGCTGTGCTCGCGGAGGGATGCCGCGCGATCCTGTTGCGCAGTTCGCAGCGCCACTTCTGCGCCGGTGCGGAACTCGAATCTTTCAACACCACGACGTTCATCCATACCGATCAGGCCAAATTCGAAGCCATGATGCGGAGTCTCGAAGATGTGCCGGTGCCGACGGTCGCCGCGCTCAACGGCGGCGTGCTGGGTGGCGGCCTCGAGATTGCGCTGACCTGCGACATGATCATCGCCGCCGACACCGCGTTCCTGGGCCAGGTCGAAGCAACGGTCGGCCTGCTTCCGCTTCTCGGCGGTACGCAGAGGCTGGCGCAGCGTGCCGGTGTTGCCCGGGCCAAGGAGATCGCGATGCTCGGGCGCCGGCACACGCCTGAGGCGTTCGAGCGCTGGGGGATCGTCAACCTCGTGGTTCCCGAATCGGAATTGCCCTCGGCGTCGATCACCTGGGCCCGGCAACTCGCAGCCGGTCCGACGCAGGTGATCAAGGGCATCAAGATGCAGGCCAATCTTGAGGCTCGCGGCGGGATCGCCGCAGCCGACGCCAGGCAGGTCGAGATCAACGACATGATCTGGAAAGCCAGGGATCGTCAGCGCGGCTTTGACGCCTTCTTCGCAACCGGTCCGGCCAGCGCCGTCTTCGAGGGAGATTGAAAATGTCGGCCCCGTTGGAAGGACTGCGTGTTGTCGACTTTACCCGTGTGCTGGCAGGGCCTCATTGCACCAAGGCGCTGCGTGACCTCGGCGCGGACGTCACGAAAATCGAACCGCCGTCGGGCGATCTCGGCCGGGTCGGCCTGCCGCATGTCGATGGGCTCGGGATGTATTATGTCCAGCAGAATGCCGGCAAAAGAAACCTGAGCATCGACCTCAACTATGCGGAGGCACGCGAAATCGTCGCTGAGATGTGCCGGGAGGCCGACGTCATCGTGGAGAATTTCCGGCCGGGGACGTTGGCGCGATTCGGTCTTGGGTATGAAGATATCAGTGCCCACAACCCGGGCATCATCTACGTTTCCATGAGCGGTTACGGACAATCGACATCCTGGCGCAACCGCCCTGCATTCGCGCCGACGGTGCAGGCCGAGACGGGCCTGACCGCGATCGTGCAGGATCATTTCGGTGAAGCGTTGTCCGAGCCGCGCGGCGATGCCTGCAGTCATGCGGACGTCTACACCGGGTTGCAGGGCGTCATCGCCGTGCTTGCCGCCCTGCAGCACCGCAACCGGACCGGCGAGGGACAGCATGTCGACGTGTCGATGGCCGCGACCATGCTGTCGGTCAATGAGCGGGCCGGTGCGCAGCTCTCCGGCATCGATACCGACGGCGAGCCGATCGCGCTTTCAGCCAACGAGTCGCACATTTTCGAAATGAGCGACGGCACCCGCCTGACCATCGCGGGCAGTCCGATTTATTCTCCGATGTTCACGCGCTATTGCGCGATGATGCGGCGAAACGATCTGGTCAGGGATCCGCGCTATGCGACGGCAAACCTCCGCCGCAAAAATCTGGCACCGCTGCTTGCGGAGATCCGTGCGTGGCTCGGCACGTTCGACAATCTCGAGCAGTTGCAGGCGCAGATCAGCGAAGCCGGCCTCGCCGTAGGCCGGATACGGACGATCAGCCAGTTCGCGGATTCAGAGTGGGTGAAGGAGTGGAACGCCGTCGTGGAGGTCGACGACCGCGCTGGCGGTGTCGTTCGGATGCCCGGAAATCCCTGGATCTTCAGCCGTTCCAAATTGCCGTCACCGGGAATGCCGGCATTCCAGGGCGAGCATAATGAGGAAATCCTGGCGGAGCGCCAAATCGCGCCCGACAAGATCGCGGATATGCGGAAGAGACGAGTGCTGCTCAGCCGGCGTGGTCCGTTCGGCGCGTTTGACTGACGATAGAGGTCCGCCTGCGACGCTAGCCCTCAAGCAGGCCGGCGATCTCTGCTATCGGCGCCTCTCGCCCCGATAGCAGGATATCGGCGGCATCTCGCTCCCAGACCTGTTCGGCTGGTTGCAACGGGTCGCGCGCACTCAGGCGATGGTCGAGGGTCATCCTCGCATACAAAGCCCGGCGCGGATCCGCGCCCGGCTGGGCGGCTTCCCATGCCATCAGAATGGCGCTGGTGATGTGATACAGCGCGCTTGCCGCCTGTCGCGCCCGATCCTCGAGCGCGGGTTCGGCCGCGACGTGCTCGGCCAGGTCCAGCGTACGGTCGAGCGTTTGCCGCAGGCGATCGCGGAACGCCTCCGGGATCGCGGTTGCTTCATCCAGCAATTTCAGCAGCGACGACTGCAGGCTCTTGTGGGCAGCGCTCTTGCCGACCGCGCGCGTGATGATGTCCAGCGCGTTGATGTTGCTGGTGCCTTCCCAGAGCACGCCGATATGGGCGTCGCGGACCAGCCGCGCATTGACCCATTCCTCGATGTAGCCGTTACCGCCGCGCACTTCCATCGCGCCAGTCGCGACCGGAATGTTGTCGCGACAGGCGCGGAATTTCAGCAACGGCGTCAGAATCCGCAGGACACTCTCAGCCTCCTTCGATCCGGCATTGGCGTGATCCATCGTGCTCGCGGCGAACAGGAACATCGACAGCGCCTGTTCGGTCGGCACCGAGATTTTCAGCAGCTGACGGCGGAGCAGGGGATAGTCGATAATGCCGCGACCGAACGCCGACCGCGTCCGCGCGCACACTATCGCCTCGTTGACGCAGCGTCGCATCATCGCGGCGGCGCGCACGCCGTGCGATAGCCTGGACAAGTTGACCTGCTCCATCATCTGCTTCAGGCCGGCCTCGACGTCGCCGACCAGATAGGCGACCGCACCCTCCAGCAGAATCTCTCCGCTCGCCATCGAGCGGGTGCCGAGCTTGTCCTTGAGGCGTACGATGCGATAGGCGTTGCGGCTTCCGTCCTTCAACCTTCGGGGCAGCGCAAACAACGCCAGCCCCTTGGTGCCGGCCGGCGCGCCTTCCGGCCGCGCCAGCATCAGCGCCACGTCGGCGTCGGCGTGCGAGCAGAACCATTTATCGCCATAGAGCCGCCATTCGCCGTCCTCCCGCCGTGCAACCGTCTCGATCGCGCCGACATCCGAGCCGCCGGCGCGCTCGGTCATGAACTGCGTGCCTTTCCACAGCGTCGCGATATCGTCGGACAGCATTTTCGGCAGCAGATAATCCTTCAGCTCGGCGCTGGCGAATTTGCGGATCAGGTGGATCGAGGTGTCGGTGACGCTGATCGGGCACATTTGTCCGAACTCGGCCTGCACGAACAGATATTGCAGCGCATATTTGGCCACCGCCGGCAGCGGGCGATCCATGCCGAGCGTACCGGCGCGATGGCTCATGGCGTGAAACTGAAAATCGCCGAAGGCGATCTGTTCCATCTCGCGATATGACGAATGGTAGTCGATCCAGTCCTCGTCGCGGCCGAAGCGGTCGCGCGGATTCAGCACCGGCGGATGCTTGTCGGCGGCACGCGCCAATTCATCGAGTCTGCCGCCTGCCAGCGCGCCCAGGCGATGAAAATGCGGTTCCAGCCGCTGAAAATCATCCGGCGCCAGATAAAGCCGGATCAGATCGCGCAAGCCGCGATCGATGGCATAGAAATTTTCACCGGCGCAATCGAGTGCGAGATGGTCGGGACCTTGCGCTTTGGCGGCGTCGACCGATTTCGGAGCGTGAGGCGCGTGCATGTCTGCCCTCGTTTCAAACGTCCTGAAACGGCCATGACGCGCCGCGATGGACGCATCATGGCCGCGGAACACCTCAATATCGCGCCCCCGGCGGCTACTTCAACAGGATTGAACGCGACCGCACCGCATCATTGGTGATAGCGGACGGTCAGGAAGGCGCCGAGACCTTCGCCGACGAAACCGCCGGCGCCGTTGGCGGCGACGAAGTAGCGCTCGTTGGTGAAGTTCTTCACGTTGAGCTGGACGCCCCAATTGGCATTGTCCCAGCCGATCATGGCGTTGCCGATCACATAGGAGGGAACCGAATTGACGTTGGTCGTGTCCGAATAAGTCCTGCCGCGATAATTCAAACCGCCGCCGACCTGGAACCCCTCAATTCCGCCGATCGAGAATTTATAGGTGGTCCAGAGATTGGCCATGGTCTCCGGGACACCCTGCGGATGATTGCCGATGGTCGCCAGCGCTTGCGGCGCGCCGGTGATGACAGCGTTCAGCTCGGTCGCATTGGCGAGGATGTGCCAACGATCGGTGATGGCGGCGTCCAGCGAAGCCTCGACGCCGTTGGTGAGCTGGCTGTCAAACACGACATTCTCCGCGGCCCCGGCGGCAACCAGGGTCGCGACATTGTCGCGCGAGATATTGAAGACCGCAGTGTCGAGGACGACCTTGTCGTTGAACAGCGAGAACTTGACGCCGGCCTCATATTGCAGTGCCGATTCCGGCGCGCCGATGCCGTTGAAGGTGTTTTCCGAATTGAAGTTGCTCAGGTAGCTTTTTGAGACGCCGATATAGGGCGAGATGCCCGGGAACAACTTGTATAGCGTGCCGACGTTCCAGCTCACGGGCATGTCGTTTCGCGTCTCAGGGATGCCTGCGATGAGCGGCGCGCCGGCGTTGGTGAAGCGGCCCGGCACCGTGATCAGCGGGTTCAGCGTCTCATCGTACCAGTCCTGGCGGACACCGACGCGAAGCTTCCATTTGTCGGTCAGGTCCATCTGGTCGGTGGCGTAGAGGCCGTAATAGTCCGCCACCAGGTGATCGTTGTCGCAGGAGTGTTTGGCGTCGCACAGGAAGTTCAGGCCCGCCGGCGTCAGCTCCGGCGGCGTTGGCGCGAAGATATTGGCGATATTCGGCAGGTCGGCGGTCTGGCGTTGCGTGTCCAGGACCTGGTGCTGATATTCGAAGCCGGTCAGAAGCGTGTGCCGGATCGAGCCGGTGCCGAACTTCCAGACCGGTTCGAACTGATAATCGAGGCTGCCCGTGGAATCGTCCTGTGAGCGCAGCTGACGGCCCATCAATGGGTCAACGCCACCGACAGTCACGATACGCGTGCCGCTCATGCTGTTCATTGCGGTCATGCTGTCATTGTTACGCATCACGTCGATGTCGCGATGCGTATAGGACAGCCGGTTGTTGATGGTCAGAAAGTCCGTGACGTCCCATTTGTCGGTGAATGTGGGACGGATGTAATCCTGATTGGCGAAGGAAAATGGCGTCGAATATTTCGCTGTGTTCGCAACGCCTGTAATCGGCGAGCCGTTCAGATAAATCAGGCCATAGGAATCCGGCGTCTGCTCGATATGACGGGCGTCGAGCGCGAAGGTGAAGGTGTGGTCCTCGACGTGCCAGGAGAATTCCGGCCGGATTTCGTAGTCCCGGCCGGCAAGATCGCGAAAGCCATCGGTGCGCGAGAAGGTGGTATCCAGCCGGTAGTTCAGTCCGTCGATGGTGGTCGGTCCCGTGACGTAATTGCTGTTGCTGACGGTGCCAAACGATCCGGCCTGCGTGCTGCTGCCCCAATGGAACACCGGCGATGGCTCGTAGTGGACAATGTTGATGGTGCCACCGGGCGGGCCGCTGCCAAATAGCGCCGAACCCGGGCCCTCCAGGACTTCGATCCGTCGCACCCCGTTGAGCGAATGCGTGAGGCCGCCGAGCTGGTCGCCGTCAGAGAAGCCGTCGGTATGGACCTGGGCGTTGAGGCCGCGGATCAGGAAGTGGTCGAAATAGCCGAGCGAGTCCTGACCGCCGCTATTGACGCCGCTCGCATTGTTGATGGCGTCGCGCAGCAAGATGCCGCCCTGTTCGGTGACCACCTCGCGCGGAATAATCTGCACGCTCATGGGCAGGTCAGCCAGTTTGGTGCCGGTCTTGCCGAGCGATGGCGCCTGCTGCAGCGGCGGCCCGGAATTGTTGTTGTTCGGACCGTTGCCGGTGTCGACCGCGCTGGCGGTCTGGGCCGCCGGCTTGGGCGCCTGGTTGGAACGCACGGCTGTTCGCCGCCTGGCGGACGGTTTCGTCGTTGCCGCGGTTCGTCTCTGTGGCTGACGATTTTTCGGCGCGTCGACCTGCACGGAAGGAAGCGTGGTGGGGGTTGCCTGTGCCACATCGGGCACGAATGCCGATAACGCTACGCAAAAGAACCCAGCGTAGCGATATCCGCAACCGCGCCGACGGCTGATGGCTTCCGGTGCTTTGACCGGCAGTTCGATTTTCATTTGATCTCCACACACACTTTAGAATTAGAATAATCCCAATCTATCGCGACGTTATGTCGCGCACGTCGTAGCGTATCTACCCCATGAGGAGACGCCCTATTCCTGGGCGGCGACGTCGTGTTGGGTGGAATGCTTCTAAAGCGGCCGTGACGCAGTTGAGCCCGAGTGGCGACCGCTCTTCGGCGTTCGCGCACGGATGTTCGCTGACGAATTTATGACATCTGAATTTTCAACTCGAAGCTGCTCGTTGCCGCGAGCGATGACAGCAAGCGCACGCCGCGGATGATCCTCAGCCGCTATTCGCCCTCGTCAATTTTTCCGAGGAGAGTTTCGATTGCGATTGATTCGACTCCGCGTGGCCTGGTCGCCGATCGCAATATGCGATCGGAGCGCCAAATGAGCGCCAGCCTTCTCTCGTCGTTGTTCCAACGACGAGGACAAATGCGCCGCATGAATCCATTCTCTTTCGACGGAGAGCAGGCCTGGCACGCTATCCACGGCGAACATAGTGTGAAACGCTGGGGTTCGGATGAATAAATATTCCGCTTGCTCCAGGCAGGTTCTTGAACAGACTGTCTCCAGTCTCATCCTGATCCGTTCGTCAGGGCGGCGGCCTCGATCGGTCGAGCCAGAGAGTGCGAGGGAAATGCAATTGAGCGTGGCGGCAAAATCGGCGAAATTAGCTCAAACAATCCCCTTTAGGCTTCGTACGTCCTGCGGAATCGGAGCATTGGCTGTAGTTCTGGCCGTTACCCTGTCCGGTTGCGGCGAAAAGCCGGCGCCGCAGGCGGCCGCCGCGCCACCGGTTACCGTCGCGGTTCCTACCAAGCGCACTGTTACCGATTGGGATGAATTCACCGGCCGCTTCGAGGCAATCGAAGAGGTGCAGGTCCGCGCCCGGGTTGGCGGCTTTGTCACCAATGTCGAGTTCAAGGACGGCGACATGGTTCATGCCGGCGACCTGCTCTACATCATCGACCCGCGTCCGTTCGAGGCGGTGGCGACCCAGGCAGACGGCCAGCTTGCGGATGCGCGCGCCAAGGCGGAACTCGCCAAGCGCGAACTCGACCGCGGGCTGAACCTTGTGCAGACCAGTGCGGTCTCCGAACAGGTGGTCGACCAGCGTCGTCAGGCCTTGCAGGCGGCGCACGCCGCCGAGACCGTGGCGGAAGGCGCGCTCAAGGCAGCTCAGCTCAATATCGAGTTTACGCATGTGGTGGCGCCGATCACCGGCCGTGTCAGCCGCCATCTCGTCAGTATCGGCAACCTCGTGAGCGGCAGCGACAACGGCGCGACGTTGCTGACCTCCATCGTCTCGATGGATCCGATCTACATCTATTTCGACGTCGACGAAGCGACTTATCTGAGAAACAACAAGCTCTGGTTCGAGGGCAAGCGGCCGAGTTCGCGCGATACTGCCAATCCGGTGCAGGTGACGCTGACCGGCGAAACAAAACCCTCGCATGAGGGCAAGATGGACTTCCTTGACAACCGGCTGGACGTTTCAGCGGCCACGCTGCGCAGCCGTGCGATCATCCCGAACCATGATCTGTCGATCCTGCCGGGACAGTTCGGCCGGGTCCGGCTGATCGGCAGCTCGCCCTACGAGGCGCTGCTGTTGCCGGATACCGCTATTGCGACCGACCAGTCGCGCAAGATCGTGTTCGTGGTCAAGGCTGACGATACCGTGGAGGCGCGCGCGGTCGTGCTCGGGCCGCTCGATGACGGCCTGCGCGTGATCCGCGAAGGGCTGAAACCCGACGACCGTGTGATCGTCGATGGCATCCAGCGCGCCCGCGTCGGTGCCAAGGTCAGCCCGCACATGGCGGCGAGCGGCGGCGGCAAGCCATGAACCTGGGACGTCTTTCCGTCAACCAGCCCATTCTGGCGATGGTGCTGTCGATCGTACTGCTGATCGTGGGCGCGATCGCTTACACGACGCTGCCGATCGCCGAGTATCCGCAGGTGGTGCCGCCGACCGTGGTGGTGACCGCGCAATATCCGGGCGCCTCGGCGCAAACCATCTCCGACACCGTTGCAGCTCCGATCGAGCAGCAGATCAACGGCGTCGAGGACATGCTGTATATCTACAGCCAGGCCACCTCGAACGGCCAGCTCACCATCACGATCACCTTCAAACTCGGCACCGATCTCGACAAGGCCCAGGTGCTGGTCCAGAACCGCGTCGCGATCGCGCAGCCGCAGCTGCCCGACGAAGTGCAGCGCAACGGCGTCGTCACGAAAAAGAACTCGCCCGACATCCTGATGGTCGTTTTCATGCTGTCGCCCGACGACACGTTCGACCAACTCTACATCTCCAACTACGCGCTGTTGCAAGTCCGCGACGAACTGCTGCGGCTTGACGGCATCGGCGACATCCAGATCTTCGGCGCGCGCGACTATTCGATGCGGCTGTGGCTCGATCCCGACAAGATCGCGCATCTCGGCCTGACCTCGGCCGACGTGATCGCCGCGATCCGCGCCCAGAACCTGCAGATCACCGGCGGCCAGTTCGCGAGCCCGCCAATCTCCGACCGCGCCTTCCAGCCGAATCTCACCTTCACCGGGCGCTTGAAGGACCCCGCCCAGTTCGAGGACATCGTCGTCAAGGCGGGCGAGGACGGCCGCACCGTGCGGCTGCGCGATGTGGCGCGGATCGAGCTCGGCGCGCTCGACTATTCCACCAACAGCTTCCTGCTGCGCAAGACCGCCGTCGCCATGCTGGTGACGCAGCGTCCGGGATCGAACGCGCTCGCCACCGCCAAGGGCATCGAAGACACCATGGTGAAGCTGAAGGCGAGCTTCCCAAAGGGGCTCGACTACAACATCGGCTACAATCCGACCGAGTTCATCGCGCAGTCGATCCACGAACTGATCAAGACCATCTATGAGGCGATGATCCTGGTCGTGATCGTGGTGCTGGTGTTTCTGCAGGGCTGGCGCCCGGCCATCATTCCGATCGTGGCGATCCCGGTGTCGTTGGTCGGCACCTTTGCGGCGATGTCAGCGTTCGGTTTCGGCCTCAACAATCTGACACTGTTCGGCCTCGTGCTGGCGGTCGGCATCGTCGTCGACGACGCCATCGTGGTGGTCGAGAATGTCGAACGCCATCTTGGGCTCGGCTTGAGCCGGCGCGATGCCGCGCTGAAGACCATGGAGGAGGTCGGCGGTGCGCTGGTCTCGATCGCGCTGGTGCTCTGTGCGGTGTTCGTGCCGACGGCGTTCCTGGGCGGCATCTCCGGACAGTTCTTCCAGCAATTCGCGGTGACGATTGCGGTGGCGACCGCGATCTCCTGCTTCTGCTCGCTGACGCTGTCGCCGGCGCTGGCCTCGCAGATTCTGGTCGCCCATCACGAGAGGCGGCCACCGGCCGCGTGGAATGTGATCGGCCGCGCCTGGGAGTGGTTCACCGGCATCTTCAACCGCGGCTTCGATCGGCTGTCCCATAGTTACGGCAGC
Source organism: uncultured Alphaproteobacteria bacterium (assembly GCA_963738105.1). Taxonomy (GTDB): domain Bacteria; phylum Pseudomonadota; class Alphaproteobacteria; order Rhizobiales; family Xanthobacteraceae; genus Bradyrhizobium. The sequence goes on from CAVTWC010000033.1 coordinate 106,162, forward strand.
GCGGCGGGTTTCGTGATCCGGCACCGCGTGGTGATGTTGCTGATCTATGTCGGGCTGATCGGCAGCGCCGGATGGCTGCTCGCCACGACGCCGCAAGGTTACATCCCGGCGCAGGATCGCGGCTACGTCATTATCTCTGCCCAATTGCCGGGCGCGGCATCGCTGGCGCGGACCACCGAAGTGGTCCGCAAGATCGAAAGCATGGCGCTCGACACGCCCGGCATCGTTCGCGTCGCGGTATTCGCAGGGCTATCCGGGGCGACCCGGACCCAGGCGAGCAATTCGGCAGCGCTGTTTCCGGTGTTCGACGAGCCGGAGGTGCGGCTCAAGAAGGGCCTGACCGCAACTTCGATCACCAACGACCTGCGCAAGCGGCTCTCGGCCATCGAGGGCGCGTTCATCATCGTGATCCCGCCGCCGTCGATCCCCGGCATCGGCACCGGCGGCGGCTTCACCATGCGCGTCCAGGACCGGCAGGGACGCGGGCCCGACCTGCTCGCGGCCGCAACCGACGAACTTGTCGGCGCGGCGCGCAAGTCGCCTTTGCTGCTCGCTCCTACCGTGTTCTCGCCGTTCTCGGCCAACACGCCGCAGGTGTTCGTCGACATCGACCGCATCAAGGCGCAGAAGCTCGGCGTTCCCATTGCCAACATCACCGACACTATCGAGACCTATTTCGGCTCGGCCTATGTCAACGATTTCAATTTGTTCGGCCGCACCTATCACGTCACCGCGCAGGCCGACCTGCCGTTCCGGAAAGATCGTGCAGACCTGTCGCGGTTGCGCACCCGCAACGCCAATGGCGACATGGTGATGCTCGGCAGCGTCGTGGATTTCAAGGACATCTCCGGTCCCGATCGCGTGGCGCGCTACAATCTCTATCCGGCGTCCGAACTGCAGGGCGAGGGCGCGCCCGGCGTCAGCTCGGCGACCGTCATCGACACCATGAAGCAGCTCGCGAGCGAGACGCTGCCGAGCGGCTTCTCCTATGAATGGACGGATTTGTCCTATCAGCAGGTCAAGGGCGGCAGCGCCGGCCTGCTGGTGTTCCCGATCTGCGTGCTGTTCGTCTATCTGGTGTTGGCCGCGCAATATGGCAGTTGGACCTTGCCGTTCGCGATCATCCTGATCGTGCCGATGTGCCTGTTCGCTGCCACCATCGGCGTGCGCATCATGGGACAGGACGTCAATATCCTCACGCAAATCGGTTTCGTGGTGCTGGTGGGGTTGGCCGCGAAGAATGCGATCCTGATCGTGGAATTTGCGCGCGACATCGAGGCCGAGGGCAAGGAGCGGCTGGAGGCCGTGATCGAAGCCTGCCGGCTGCGGCTGCGGCCGATCCTGATGACGTCGTTCGCCTTCATTCTCGGCGTGCTGCCGCTGGTGGTCTCCAGCGGCTCGGGCTCCGAAATGCGCCAGGCCGTCGGCGTCGCCGTCTTTTTCGGCATGCTGGGCGTGACCTTGTTCGGATTGGTCTTCACGCCGATCTTCTACATGGTGGTTCGCGGCCTGGCCGACCCGCGGCTGCCTCGTGAAAAGCAGCCGCCTCGTGAAAAGCCGGCCGTAGTCTGATATCGTGCGGCCGGCTGGGGCGCGGACGCCGCCCTCGACACGATCGTTCGGTCGAAACACATCGGCCGCCGCTTGCCGGAAATCATGCGGCTAGCAGCAATCTTGGGGAGACGAGAGATGAAATCGATAGGGTTGGCGGCTGTCGCGATCGGCGGCCTGTTAGTCGCCGCGGCACCGGCTTCGGCGCAGGGCGTCAAGATCGGCATTCTCAACGATCAGTCCGGCGTCTATGCGGATTACGGCGGCAAATATTCCGTCGAGGCCGCGAAAATGGCGATCGAGGACTTTGGCGGCACTGTGCTTGGCGAAAAGATCGAGCTGATCACCGGCGATCACCAGAACAAGCCTGACCTCGCCACCAGCATTGCGCGGCGCTGGTACGATGTCGAACACGTCGACATGATCACCGAACTGACGACCTCGTCAGTGGCGCTCGCGGTGCAGGAGCTTTCCAAGGAAAAGAAGAAGATCGATATCGTGGTGGGGGCCGCGACCTCGCGCATCACCGGCGACGCCTGCACCCCCTATGGTTTCCATTGGGCCTTCGATACCCACGCGCTCGCCGTCGGAACCGGCGGTGCGCTGGTGAAGGCGGGCGGCGATAGCTGGTTTTTCCTCACAGCCGACTACGCGTTCGGCTATGCGCTTGAAAAAGACACCAGCGAGATCGTCACCGCCAGCGGTGGCAAGGTGGTGGGCTCGGTCCGCATCCCCCTGAACTCATCGGACTTCTCCTCGTTCCTGCTGCAGGCGCAGAGCTCGAAGGCGAAAATCATTGGTCTCGCCAATGCCGGGCTGGATACGACGAACTCGATCAAGCAGGCGGCGGAATTCGGCATCGTTAAGGGTGGCCAGAAGCTCGCGGCCCTGCTGATGACCTTGGCCGAGGTGCACGGACTTGGGCTGCAGGCGGCCCAGGGGCTCGTTCTCACGGAGGGCTTTTATTGGGATCATGACGACAAGTCGCGTGCCTTCGGCGAGCGCTTCATGCAGCGCACCGGCCGGATGCCGAGCATGATCCATGCCGGGACCTATTCGGCGACGCTGCAATATCTCAAGGCGGTCAAGGCCGCCGGCACCAAGGATTCCGATGCAGTGGCCAAAAAGCTGAAGGAACTGCCGGTCGACGATGCCTTCGCGCAAGGCAAGGTACTGGCGAACGGCCGCATGGTGCACGACCTCTATCTGTTCGAGGTCAAGAAGCCGTCGGAGTCGCAGAAGCCGTGGGACTATTACAAGCAACTCGCCGTGGTGCCCGGCGACAAGGCGTTTCCTTCCGCCAAGGATAGCGGCTGTCCGCTGACGCAGTAGCGGAGCACTCACGCATGAACCAGCCGCCACACGATCGCGCCGAGTGAGCCTGCCCACAGCACCACGCAGGCCATTCCCTGAATCGCAAAGCCCGGGCCGCGTTTCTCGACCGCCTTCATGTAGCCGGTCATGTAGAGAATGCGGCCGACGATCCAGACCAGGCCGAGTGCGGCGGCGCTGGTGTCGCCGATATAGACTGCAAACAGCCAGAGCGACGGCAGGAAGATCGGGAGCCATTCCAGCGTGTTCATGTGGACGCGGTGCACCCGTTCAAAATCGGGATTGCCCGCGGTCGCCGGCAGCTTGACGCCATAGGCCCTTCGCGCCCGCGACACCTGCGTGCTGACGAAGACGTAGAAAGCGATGGTCAGGCAGGTGACCAGGGCTGTGAAGTGATACATCGCGGAATTCCCCCGAAGCGAGTGTGATGCTCTCAATAGCCGGTCATCTCGAGATAGCCCATGCCGGAATGGCTTCCGGTAAAGCTGATCGGCCCTTCCCAATAGGCAAAACTCGTCCCCATCCAGGACAATGGATTGAGCGCCTTGGTCTCGATGGTGATGCCGCGCGTGGGAAGCTCGATGCGCCATGTCGTGGGCAATTTACGCGCCCCGATTGGCGTGAAGGCGGTCGGCGTCATCCTGATATCGGAGGTCGAGATCTGTTCGGTCTTGCCGTCGGGGGTAATCCAGTTGCCAGTACTGTAATTGCGGCCATCGGTTTGGCGCATCCGGTACAGCATCAGCTTGTCGCCGGAGTTGAAGTGGAGCGACAGCCAGTCCCAGCCAGTTTGATCCGGTGCCAGCGGCTGGCTGCTCCACTCCCGATCCATCCAGCCCTGTCCGGTGACCTCGACCGGCTTGTCCTCGATGGTCACGCGGCCCGATACCCTGAAGAACGGCTGGCTGTAGTAATACGAGGCCTGTTCGCGCTCCGATTTTCGGCTGTAGCCGGCATCGCCCTCCAGCACTAACGGACGGTCGGCATCGAGCCGCAGGGCGTAGCTGAAATCCGGCCCCAACGCTGTGAGCTCTAGCGGCGCGATGTTGATGTCGCTGATCGGTACAAGCCCGCGCATGTCCCATGCATCGATCCATGCGTGGAACGGGCTTGCCTCGGCGCCAGCCTGGCCGACACCGCCACGGGCAAAGGTTTCGCTGTAATGGTGAATCTCCGCCGTCGTGACCGCGGCATGGCCCATCCATATTTGCTGACTGGCCCATCCCAGTTGCTGCGCGCCTGATTTCATCGCCTGGCGAAACAGCGTCCATTGCACGCCGAGCGCAGCTCCGCTCTTGTCGACAAGGTTGGCCGTCACGTACCACCATTCGATCCGGAAATCCGGGTGCGGGCCATGGTCGGCCGGAAATGAAAAAACCTTGCCGGGCACGACGGGTGCGAAGCCTTGCCCGTCGAGGCCGAGCCCCGCGAAGCCTTGCGCGAGCGCCGCCTTGCCGCCAAGACCGAGGGCGACGGCACCGCCGGTGAAGGCGCGGCGGGTGATTGGAAATTTATCGCTCATCGGCGAAAATCTTGATCAGGCTGGCCGGCTGCATGCGCGCCAGTTTTAGCGCCGGAAGCAGCGACGCGAATAGCGCCGCCAGCATCGCCACCGCGACCAATTCGATCAGTTGCAGCGGAAAGACGTGAAACGGCAGCCGCCAGCCGAACGCCTTCACATTGACCACCGCGATCAGGCACCACGCGACCAGCAGGCCAAGCGGCAGCGCCAGCAAGGTTGTGATCAACGCAACCGACATGGTCTTCAACAATTCAATCCACGCCAGCCGCCGTCGCGTGATGCCGATCGCCCATAGCGGCGCCAGTTGCGGCAGGCGTGAATTACCCAGCGTCAACAGGCTGGTCAGCAGCGCGATGCCGGCCACGCCGAGCGTAAAGGCGTTCAGTGCCGCTGTTACCGCGAAGGTGCGATTGAAAATACGGGTCGACTCGGCCTTCAATGTCGCCTGATCCAGCAGATTACGGTCATCGAGGCCGAACTTGGCCTGCAGCGCCGACATCAGCGCCGGAATCTGCGGCGGCGCGACGCGCAGGCCGAGTCGTGTCTGCGGAATGGTGGGGAAACGCCGCAGCAACGCGGCGATATTGACGGTGACCTGGCCCTTGGGATTGCCATAGTCGGCATAGATGCCCACCACTTCGAGCGTCCAGTTGCCGCCCGGCGCAGGCAGTTCGATGTGATCGCCGAGCCCGAGGTTGAGGCGCCGGGCCAATTGCTCGCTGATAAAACCGGCATCGCCGGGCCGAAGGCGATTCCAGGCGTTGTTGCTGGATTGCAGCAGCGGCCAATGATCCCGATAGGTGGCGTGGTCGGGAAGTCCGACGATCTCGATCGGTGCGCCGTCGAGCTGGGTCTCGGCGCGGCCACCCGGCAGGATCGCCTGCACCTCGGGCCTTTGCCGCAGCCATGTCTTGATCTCGGTGGCCTGCGCATTATCCGAGGCGTTGATGTAGACATCCGCCGAAAGCCTGCCGTCGAGCCAGATGATAAATGTTCGGCTGAAGGTTTCGACCATGGTGCCGACGCCGACATTGACCGCAAGCGCCAGCAGCAGCGCCATCAGCGCCAGCGATAATCCCGAAAGCTGTTGGCGGCTGTCGGCCCAGAACCAGACCGCGATCGCCTGACGGGCGCTGCGCTGGCCGAACGATAGCGCCAGTTCGAGCATCGCAGGCAGCGCCAGTGCCGCACCCAACAGCAAGGCCGCGAGCACCGCAAAGCCCGCCAATAGCGAATCGCCGAACCACAGCAGACAGCCGGCGACGGCGAATACCACAACGGCAAACCCGCTCTGAAGGATCAGCCATCGGTGCTGGGCCTGTTGCCAGGCATAAGGTTGCGCGGCGACGAGCACTGGAAGACGGATCGCCTTCAGCAGGCTTGCGGTCGCGGCCACCAGTGCACCAATGATGCTGATCGCGAGGCCGGCGAGCCACCATGCCGGCTTCAATGTCAGCTCGCCCGGGATTTCCGCGCCATAGAGGCCACGCAGGCTGGCGGCGACATCGGGCAGCAGCGAAGCCGCGATCACGTAGCCGCAGACCAATCCGATCAGGCCCGCGACTAGTGCCAGCGCCACCAGCTCCAGCACCAGCACCGCGTTGAGCATGCGCGCCGACACGCCGCAAGCGCGCAGCGTTCGCAGCATCGGCAGGCGCTGTTCGAACGCCAGCCCGATCGCCGAATTGACGATGAACAGGCCGACAAAAAACGACAGCAGGCCGAACGCCGTCAGATTGAGATGAAAGCTGTCGGTCAGGCGTTCGAGGTCGCTTTCGGAATCGGCGGCAACCAGTCGCAGCCGGTCGCCCGCCACAGTTTCAAGCGGTGCGTGCGGCCCTTTGGCCTTTCCGACCAGCAGCCTCGAAATCTGGTCCGGCCGGTTCAGGAGCTGCTGCGCGATACCGATATCGACCACCAATACGCCCGGCACCATCTGCGGCTGCGCCCGTAGCGGTGGCAGCGTTGCGCCGCTGCTGGACACCGGCGAGGCGCCTTCAGCCAAATTGAGTTCGGCCAAGGTGTCAGGCGCCACCAGCGTTTGTCCCGGCGGTGTGACGAAGGATTGCAGATCGGCTTTTCCGATTGCCGGCGCGTCGCCGACCTCGACCGGCAGGGTGACCGGCTCGATCCCCAATAGCCGCAGCGATCGTCCGTCGATCTGAACGCGGCCTTCAACAACAGGCGATACCCGCCAGCCCGCCCGCCGCAGGTCGACAAAGACCTGCTGCGGCAAACTTGTACCCTGGCGCGGGATCAGCATCGGCGTCCGCGCGCCCCCGAACGTGGCCGCGGCACGGTCGTAGCTCAAGCGCGCCTGCTGGTTCAGCGCCTGCACGCCGCTCCACAACGCGGTTGCGGAAATCAGCCCGATCAGCAAGGTCGCAAGCTGCGTCGGATGCCGGCGCCAATGGCTCAAGAGTACTGCGAGAATCCAGGCGATCCGCTTCATGCGATCAGCCCGGCGCTGAGGTTGACGTGCCGGTCCAGAGTGGCCGCGAGGCGCGCGCTATGGGTCACCATCAGAAAGCCGCACCCGGTGCGCGCGACCAGATCGCGCGTCAGCGCCAGCACCTCATCGGCGGTCGCCTCGTCGAGATTGCCGGTGGGCTCATCGGCAAGAACCAGCAGCGGTTTGGTCGCCAACGCGCGGCCGATCGCGACCCGCTGCTGCTGGCCGCCGGAGAGTTGTTCGGGATAGCGCTTTAAGAGTGCCGCGAGACCGAGGCGCTCCACCAGTTCGGCATTCCATCCGGCGTCGTGACGGTCGGCGATGCGGGCCTGGAAGGCGAGGTTGTCGGCGACGTTGAGGCTCGGGATCAGGTTGAACTGCTGAAACACCAGGCCCAGCCGATCGCGCCGCAGCGCGGCCCGGCCGGAATCGTTAAGCTCGCTCACCGTGACGCCGGCCAGCTTGATCGCGCCGCCATCGGCGTGATCGAGGCCGGCGATCAGATGCAGCAGCGTGCTCTTGCCGCTGCCGGATTCTCCCGTCAGCGCGACCCGCTCGCCCGCTGATATGTCCAGGTTCACGCCGCGGAGCACCGCGACTTGCTCGCCGGCCGAACGATAGGTTTTAGTCAGATTCCGGACGCTCAGCACGATCGGAGTATCGCCTGGCATGTCGGATATCAGCGAGGCCTCACGACGGCTTTTGGGACGGCTTCTGGAATTTCAACACGAACTCGTCGTTCGGCATCTGCGGATGAAACACCACAGCGTCGCGGGGATCCTTCGGATTGCGCAGGAAGTCAGCCTCGGCCACCAGCTTGAAGCCGGCCGCCTCGATCTCCTGGCGCAGCGTGCTCTCCTCGATTCGATGCAGCGTCTTGCCGACATTGGCGCCGTCGCCCGGACGCGCGGAATGATCGGCGATCACCAGGATGCCGCCGGGCTTCAGCGCCGCGAACATCTTGCGATTCATTTCAGCGCGGTCGACCGGCATGTAGGTGGTGTCGTGATAGGCGAAGAAAAACGTGATCAGGTCGAGCCCGCTGACTTCCGGCGGGACCGGATCGTCAAAATTCCTGACCACATGCACGACATTTTTCATGGCGGGGCTTTGCGCCCGGATGTCGAACTTGTCCTTGATGCGCTCCATGACGGCGGCGGAATCCTGGGCGTAGACCACGCCGCCCGGCGCCACCGCGCGGGCCAGCAGCTCCGAGGAGTAGCCGGCGCCGGCCTCCATATCCAACACCTTCATTCCCGGCTTGGCGCCGGTGAAGGCCAGCATCTGCGCCGGCGCGCGGCGCTGATCGGTCTGGCGGTCGGCATCGCTTCGATCGGGAGAAGCGACGATGGCGGCATAATCTGGGGTATCCTGTGCTGTCGCCGGGGCCATGCCCCACGCCGCGATCACCGAGAGAACGGCCAATAGACCGGCGAGAGGCGCCTGGCGATGGATCGACCTGGTCATTTCCGAAACCCCTTTTGATTGTTGATGCAACATACCAAGACCCTAGCGGGATATCACGGTCCCAATCGTGACGGCGACGCAATCGTGATCGGCTGTAGGGGGCCTGGAAGGCAGCGTCAGGCGGCATTTTTGAGGGCGGACGTTGAGTTGCAGCGCACGCGCCGATCGGCGATCCGCGCCAAATTGGCGGGTTGCCATAACGGCGGCCGCATGGCTAGCATCCGGCGAGGCCGAGCAACGGGCTAACCAAATAAACCGCGCAAAATATACGATCGGGGGGAGTGACCATGACTGCAACATCGACGCCCAAAGGCGCCTGGGGAATCACCTTCCTGCTGTTTCTGTTCATGCTGGTGAATTTCGCGGACAAGATCGTGGTCGGTCTCGCCGGCGTCCCGATCGCAACCGACTTGAAGCTCGACCCGCAGCAGTTCGGCTTGTTGGGGTCCTCCTTCTTCTTCCTGTTTTCGATCTCCGCCATCGTCGTCGGCTTCATCGTCAACCGGATCGAGACGCGCTGGGTGCTGCTCGCGCTGGCGTTGGTCTGGGCCCTGGCGCAATTTCCGATGGTAGGCAGCATCAGCTTCACCACGCTCGTGATCTGCCGCGTCATCCTCGGCGCAGGTGAGGGACCGGCGTTTTCGGTGGCGGCGCATGCGATCTACAAATGGTTTCCCGACGAAAAGCGAACCCTCCCTACCGCGATCCTGTCGCAGGGATCGGCGTTCGGGGTGGTGCTCGCGGTGCCCGCGCTGAACTGGATCATCGTCAATCATAGCTGGCACTATGCTTTCGGCGCGCTCGGCATCGTCGGGCTGATGTGGGCGGCGGCATGGCTGGTGTGGGGCAAGGAGGGGCCGCTCACCCAGACGGCGGCGATGGCCGCGGCCGAGCCGCGGATTCCCTATTTTCAGTTGCTGACCTCGCGTACCTTTATCGGCTGCTGCGCCGCGACGTTCGGCGCCTATTGGGCGTTGTCGCTTGGCCTGACGTGGTTCACGTCGTTCATTATCACCGGCCTCGGCTTCTCCCAGCAACAAGCGGGATGGATTTCGATCCTGCCATGGGTGTTCGGCGCCGCGATCGTGCTTCTCACGGGATGGATCTCGCAAGTGATGATGGCGCGCGGCTTCACCACGCGCGGTGCGCGCGGCGTGCTCGGCTCGGTCCCTCTGATCGTCGGCGGATCGATCCTTGCGACGCTTCCTCACGTCCATGGCGCGGGGCTGCAGATCGCATTGCTGGTGCTCGGGTCTGGGCTGTGCGGGGCGATCTACGTGGTTTGTCCGCCGATGTTGGGTGAGTTCACACCGGTATCGCAGCGCGGTGCCGTGATCGCGATCTACGGTGCGATCTATACGCTCGCGGGAATCATTGCCCCAGTGGTAATGGGCGGCGTGATCCAGCGTTCGGGCGGGGTGCTGGATGGCTATCTGACCGGCTTCACCATCAATGCGGTCGTGATGATCGTGGCGGGACTGGCCGGCCTGCTATTGCTGTGGCCCAACACCGAACGCGCGCGTCTGACGGCACAGGCGGCACAGCCGAAATTCGCCTGACCGGCGATCGGTCGCGATCAAGCACACCTTTCAGAGTTCGTCATGCCCGGGCTTGTCCCGGGCATCCACGTCTTTGCTGAGCTGAAGCAAGAAAAGACGTAGATGGCCGGGACAAACCCGGCCATGACGAATTTTTCGAAGACTCGGTTTTGACTACTTTTTCAGTCTGGCCTCTAATGCGCGCCCGATCCGGCCGACATCGGCAGCGTAGTGTCGGCCAGCAGCGGCGTTGGCTCATCCAGCTCGGACACCACGGCCTGTGGTGCAACAGGCACCAGCAGCCGGCAGATAAGTCCCTCGGAGCGCCAATCGAACAGCGCCTGGCCCCCAAGCTGCGACTCGATGCTGGCAATGACGCTTCTGGTGCCAAATCCTCGTGACGTCGGCTTGTGAACCACCGGCCCCCCGGTTTCCTCCCAGACCAGCGTAAGGACACCCTCGTCCTCCAGATCCCATTGGATCGACACGCGGCCTGACTCGGCCGAGAGCGCGCCATATTTGGCCGAATTGGTCACGAGTTCATGAAAAGCCAGCGCCAGCGTTTGCGCGGTGGCCGGCTCCAGCTGAATCTCGGAACCGCGAACCTTGATTTGACCGGAAGCCGAATATGGCGCGAGTTCCTCGTCGACCAGCCGCTTGATTTTCGCGCCCTGCCAACTCGACAAAGAGAGGATGGTATGAATCCGCGCCAGCGCGCTGATGCGTCCCTCGACCGCCCGAATGTAGGCGCCGATGTCGTGAGCCCGTGTCAGCCGCACGATCGACTGTGCGAGCGCCAGTGCATTTTTGGCCCGATGGTCGACTTCCCGGGTCAATAGATTTTGCCGCTCTTCTGCGCGCTTGCGTTCAGTAATATCGACGGTAACGCCGCTGACGCGCACAACCCGGCCATTCCTGTCGATCGTCGCCGCAGCCGTTCCGACGCACCAGCGAATCTCACCGTCCGGTCGTTTGAACCGGAATTCCGTCTCATAGGACTTGGCGCCTTTCGCGAATTGGGCGAATGCCCGGCGCAACTGGTTGGCGTCCTGGGGATGCAGCAGGTTCTGGATATTGTCTGACGTCACCTCAAAATGTTGCGGGTCGACGCCGCATATCTGGTACTGGCCTTCATCCCACATCCAGTCGCCGTTGACCCAATCCCAATCCCACGATCCCATCTTGCCGGCGGCGATGGCCATGCTGCGGCGCTGCTCGCTTTCGACCAGCCGGGCCGTCGATTCTTCCAGCTCGGATGTCCGGGCGCGCACACGGTGCTCGAGTTCGGCATTGAGCCGCTCGAGCTGCCGGGTCTTGCGATAAAGTTCGACAAAGACCCGGATCTTCGCCCGCAGCACCTCTGGAATCACCGGCACCGGCACATAGTCGACGGCGCCCATCTCATAGCCTCGGAGACGATCGATATCGCTGACCTGGATCGCCGAAATGAAGATCATCGCGGTCTTCTGGAAGCGCGGATGCTCGCGGATCATCGCCGCGAGTTCGAAGCCGTCGAGCTCGGGCATGCAAACGTCCATCAGGATGACGGCGACTTCGTTCTTGAGCAGATATTCCAACGCTTCCCGGCCGGAAGCCGCGGACACGAGATTCTCTCCCAGTTCCTTCAGGATGACCTCGTAGGCCAGCAGCTTGGCCGGTTGATCGTCGACCAGAAGGATGTTTACCTTTTCATGATCCATCATCTGTTGGTGCCGATCATCGGTGCAGCCACATGCGGATGGCGAGGAGCAGTTGCTCCGTATTGACAGGCTTTGCCAGATAATCGGAAGCGCCGGCTTCGAGGCATTTCTCGCGATCCCCCTTCATCGCCTTGGCTGTCAGCGCGATGATGGGCAGCCGGCCAAATGAAGGATTCTGGCGAATAACGCCGATGGTCTGGTATCCGTCCATTTGCGGCATCATGATATCCATCAGAACGATCGCAATTTCCGGGCTGGATTCCACGAGCGCAACGGCCTCGTTGCCGGTCGTGGCGGTCAGCACCTTCATGCCGCGCCTCTCGAGCACGCTGCTCAGGGCGAAGATGTTGCGGGCATCATCGTCGACCAGCAGCGCGGTCTTGCCCACTAGATCGTCATCGGAACTGTTGAGCTTCTCCAGCATTCGCTGCTTCTCGGTTGGCAATTCTGTGATGACACGATGCAAAAACAGCGACGTCTCATCGAGCAGTCGTTCCGGCAATTCCACGCCCTTCACCACGATGCTGCGGGCCATGGTGTGAAGTTCCGCATCCTCCGCGGCCGAGAGTTCCCGCCCCGTAAACACGACAACGGGAACATTGGACAGGGCGTCGTCATTACGAATCCGATCGAGCACCTCGAACCCGCTCATGTCGGGCAGCCGCAAATCCAGTACGACACAGTCGCAGGGACTATTGCGCAGCATCGATAGCGCTTCGGCGCCGGTGTCAGTGGTAATGATCTCGATATCCTTGTGATCGAGAAGTTCCCGGATGCTTAATTGTTCCGCCGCATTGTCTTCCACGATCAACAGGCGCTTGCGCCGCGGTTTGGTGTATTCCTTGATCTGGGACAGCGCCGCGCTGACGCCCTCGGTCGTGGTCGGTTTGTTGACAAAGGAAAACGCGCCTCGTGCCAGCGCGTGCTGGCGATCTTCATCCAGCGTGATGATCTGAACCGGAATGTGTCGCGTCAGCGGATTGTGTTTGAGCTGGCTCAGCACGGTCCAGCCCAGCATGTCCGGCAGGAACACGTCGAGCGAGACCGCCGTCGGCTGGAACTGCTTGGCGAGGTCCAGCGCTTCGGCGCCCCGTGCCGCCACCAGGACCTTGAAACCCTTGTCACGGGCGAGATCGATCAGAACCCGCGCATAATGCGGGTCGTCTTCGACGATCAGCAGGATCGTGTCTCCCGGCTCGAGATTGAGCCGGTCGTCCGGCAGCTGCTCGATGACCCGCTCCTGTGCTGCGACCTGTAACGCGGGCGTCGTTGCATAGGGGGAAGCGGTGGGGATGCGGGGCGCCACCGTCGGACCGGAATATTTCAGCGGCAGATAAAGCGTAAAGGTGCTGCCCTTGCCCGGTGTGCTGCGCAGATGTATTTCGCCGCCGAGCAGACTTGCAAGCTCGCGGCTGATGGCAAGGCCGAGGCCGGTGCCGCCATATTTTCGGCTGGTGCCGGCGTCGGCCTGTTGAAACGCCTCGAAGATCAGCTTCTGCTTCTCCAGCGGAATTCCGATGCCGGTATCGGTCACCTCGAAGGCGACGACGGCCGCGGCATGATTCAGAATCGGGTGATCTGTGCTCCAGCCTCCCACGGCGGCCGCAACGTTCAGCCGCACGCCGCCTTCCGCCGTGAACTTGAACGCGTTCGACAACAGATTTTTCAGCACCTGCTGCAGGCGCTTGGAGTCCGTTACCATGCTGCGGGCGAGATTGGCGTCGACGTCGATATCGAATGACAGATGGCGATTTTCCGCCTCGTGGCGGAACGGCCTTCCCACGGTCTCGAGCAGGCTCGTTGTCAGAATTTCTTCCGCATCGACGGTGACGGTGCCGGATTCGATTTTCGACAGGTCGAGAATGTCGCTGATCAGATTGAGGAGGTCGGTGCCCGCGCCGTGAATGGTCCGTGCGAATTCGACCTGCTTGGCCGACAAATTGCCGTCCGGATTTTCCGTGAGCTGCTGGCCCAGAATCAGGATGCTGTTGAGCGGTGTACGCAGCTCGTGCGACATATTGGCGAGGAATTCGGATTTGTATTTCGACGTCAGCGACAGCTCGGTGGCCTTTTCCTCGAGCGCTCGGCGCGCCTGCTCGATTTCCTGGTTCTTTCTTTCCACTTCCACGTTGCGTTCGGCGAGCTGTTGCGCCTTTTGCTCGAGCTGCTCGTTGGTCTGTTGCAGCTCTTTCTGCTGGGTCTGCAGTTCGCCGGCGAGCTGCTGCGACTGCTTCAGCAGGCCCTCGGTCTGCATCGTGGCCTCGATGCTGTTAAGCACGATGCCGATGCTGTCGGTGAGCTGTTCGAGGAATGTCATTTGCGAGGTCGTGAACGAGCCGACCGAGGACAGTTCGATGACGGCCTTGACCTGGTTTTCGAACAGCACCGGCAGCACGACCAGATTCTTCGGTGTGACCCGCAGCAGCGCCGAGTTGATCGGGACCGCGTCGGTCGGGATGTCCGAGACCAGCCGCTGGCGCTTGTCCATCGCGCATTGCCCGATCAGACCCTCACCAAATTGCACGAATTGGGGATGGGGATTGGCGCCGTCGCCGGCATAGGACGACAGCAGGCGCAATTGCGGATTGTCTTCATTCTCGACCCGGTAAATGACGCCCATATGCGCGTTTACCAGCGGGGTCAGCTCCGTCAGAAGCAGCCGGCCCACGGTCGTCAGGTCGCGCTGGCCCTGCAGCATGTTGGTGAACTTGGCCAGATTGGTTTTCAGCCAGTCCTGTTCCGAGTTCACATCCGTGGTCAGGCGCAGATTGCCGATCATGGTGTTGATGTTGTCTTTGAGCTCGGCGACTTCGCCGCGGGCGTCGACCTGAATCGAACGGGTGAGGTCGCCCTTGGTGACCGCGGTTGCGACTTCGGCGATGGCGCGCACCTGCGAGGTCAAATTGGCGGCGAGCAGGTTGACGTTGCCGGTCAGATCCTTCCAGGTGCCGGCGGCGCCCGGCACGTTGGCCTGGCCGCCGAGACGGCCTTCGACGCCGACCTCGCGCGCCACGCTGGTGACCTGATCGGCGAACGTCGCCAGCGTCTCGGTCATGTTGTTGATGGTGTCGGCGAGGGCGGCGACTTCGCCCTTCGATTTCACCGTGAGGTCCTGTTTCAAATCGCCATTAGCAACCGCGGTCACGACCTTGACGATGCCGCGCACCTGCTCGGTCAGGTTGGCGGCCATGAAGTTCACGGTATCGGTGAGATCCTTCCAGGTGCCGGCGACGCCGGGCACTTGCGCCTGACCGCCGAGCTTGCCCTCGGTGCCGACCTCGCGTGCGACGCGGGTCACTTCGCCCGCGAACGCGTTCAATTGGTCCACCATGGTGTTGATGGTGTTCTTCAGCTCGAGGATTTCGCCCTTCACGTCCACGGTAATCTTGCGCGACAGGTCGCCGCGCGCCACCGCGGTGGTGACTTCTGCGATGTTGCGGACCTGGGTGGTGAGGTTGGCGGCCAGCAGGTTGACGTTATCGGTGAGGTCCTTCCAGGTGCCGCCGACACCGGGCACCACGGCCTGGCCGCCGAGCCGGCCCTCGGTGCCGACTTCGCGCGCGACGCGCGTCACTTCGGCCGCGAACGAGCGCAACTGCTCCACCATCGTGTTCAAGGTGTCCTTGAGCAGCAGGATTTCACCGCGAACGTCGACCGTGATCTTCTTGGACAGATCGCCGCCGGCGATCGCGGTCGCCACTTCGGCGATGTTGCGGACCTGCGCGGTCAGATTGGACGCCATGAAGTTGACGTTGTCGGTGAGGTCCTTCCAGGTGCCGGCGACCTCAGGCACTTCGGCCTGACCGCCCAGCTTGCCCTCGGTGCCGACTTCGCGCGCGACGCGCGTCACCTCGGATGCGAAGGCATTCAACTGATCGACCATCGTGTTGACGGTGTTTTTCAGTTCGAGGATTTCACCTTTGACGTCCACGGTGATCTTTTTCGACAGATCGCCCTTGGCCACCGCCGTCGTCACCTCGGCGATGTTGCGGACCTGGCCGGTCAAATTGCCGGCCATCGAGTTGACGTTGTCGGTCAGATCCTTCCAGGTGCCGGCGACGCCGGGCACGTTGGCCTGGCCGCCCAGGCGCCCCTCGGTGCCGACCTCGCGCGCGACGCGCGTGACTTCGCCGGCGAACCGGTTGAGCTGGTCTACCATCGTGTTGAGCGTTTCCTTCAACTGAAGGATTTCGCCGCGCACGTCCACGGTGATCTTGCGCGACAGGTCGCCGCCGGCGATCGCGGTGGCGACCTCGGCGATGTTTCGGACCTGCGCCGTCAAATTGCCAGCCATCGAATTGACGCTGTCGGTGAGATCCTTCCAGGTGCCGGCGACGCCGGGCACTTCAGCCTGACCGCCAAGCTTGCCGTCGGTACCAACTTCGCGCGCGACGCGCGTCACCTCACCGGCGAAGGCGTTGAGCTGGTCGACCATGGTGTTGAGGGTTTCCTTCAATTGAAGGATTTCGCCCGACACGTTCACGGTGATTTTCTTCGACAAGTCACCTTTCGCGACCGCGGTCGCAACTTCGGCGATGTTTCGGACCTGGCCGGTCAAATTGCTGGCCATCGAATTGACGCTGTCGGTCAGATCCTTCCAGGTGCCGGCGACGCCGCGCACCAGCGCTTGACCGCCGAGCTTGCCTTCGGTTCCGACTTCGCGTGCGACGCGGGTCACCTCACCGGCGAAGGCGTTGAGCTGATCGACCATCGTGTTGATGGTGTCTTTCAGCTCGAGGATTTCGCCGCGCACGTCCACCGTGATCTTCTTGGAGAGGTCGCCGTTGGCGACGGCGGTGGTCACTTCCGCAATGTTTCGAACCTGCGCGGTCAGGTTGCTCGCCATTGAGTTGACGCTTTCGGTCAGATCCTTCCAGGTGCCGGCGACACCGAGCACGTTGGCCTGGCCGCCAAGCCGCCCGTCGGTGCCGACTTCGCGCGCGACGCGCGTCACTTCGCCGGCGAAGGCGTTGAGCTGATCGACCATGGTGTTGAGCGTTTCCTTCAATTGAAGGATTTCACCCGAAACGTTCACCGTGATTTTCTTGGAAAGGTCGCCGCCCGCGATCGCGGTTGCGACGTCGGCGATGTTGCGGACCTGTGCGGTCAGGTTTGACGCCATGAAGTTGACGTTGTCGGTGAGGTCCTTCCAGGTGCCGGCGACGCCCGGCACTTGCGCCTGGCCGCCGAGCTTGCCTTCGGTGCCGACCTCGCGGGCGACGCGCGTCACTTCGGATGCAAACGAGTTGAGCTGGTCCACCATCGTATTGATGGTGTCTTTCAATTCGAGAATCTCGCCGCGGACATCGACCGTGATCTTGCGCGACAGGTCGCCGCGCGCGACGGCGGTCGTCACGTTGGCGATGTTGCGAACCTGTGCGGTCAGGTTGCCGCACATCGCGTTCACGGAGTCGGTGAGATCCTTCCAGGTGCCGGCGACGCCGGGCACGATCGCCTGACCGCCGAGCTTGCCGTCGGTGCCGACCTCGCGGGCGACGCGCGTCACTTCGGACGCAAACGACCGCAACTGGTCCACCATGGTGTTGATGGCTTCCTTCAGCTGCAGGATTTCACCGCGGACGTCGACGGTGATCTTCTTGGACAAGTCGCCATTGGCGACCGCGATGGTCACCTCGGCGATGTTTCGAACCTGGCCGGTCAGGTTGTTGGCCATCGAGTTCACGCTCTCGGTCAGGTCCTTCCAGACGCCGGTCACTTCCGGCACCTGTGCCTGACCGCCGAGCTTGCCTTCGGTACCGACTTCGCGGGCGACGCGCGTCACTTCCGAGGTGAACACGCTGAGCTGTTTGATCATCGTGTTCACGATGTTGGCCGACTGAAGAAATTCGCCGCCCAACGGCCGGCCATCGACATCCAATTTCACGGTCTGCAGCAGGTCGCCCTGCGCCACGGCGGCAACGGCGCGGGTCACTTCGCGCGTGGGCCATAGCAGGTCGTCGATCAGCGTATTTACCGAGCCCTCCATGTCCGCCCATGATCCGCTGGTCAGGTCGAACTTCACGCGCTGCCGGGTTTTGCCTTCGCGGCCGACGACTTGTCCGACCCGTTCCAGTTGCTGCGCCATGCGCTGGTTCGCAGCCACGATTTCGTTGAACGTGTCGGCAATCTTGCCTTCGATCCCGAGATGATCGCCGGTCATCCTGACCGAGAAGTCCCCGCTTCGCATCGCTTGCAAAGCATGCAGCAAATCTTGCAATGGATCGGATTTTCCGTTCGGGGCAGGCTTGTTTTTTGCGGTGCGGCGGGCAGTTGATGGTGCGCCGGGAACCAGGTCATTCATGGACTTTCCTTTTGGAAACTCGGCCGAATCTCAATGCACGCCATGATAAAAGGCACGGACAAAATGCAAAGCAAGCGGGAAGATTCCGTCGGTTCCAAAAATGGATTCGTCCGAACTCAGCCCAAGGGCAATAATTCCCGAGTTGCTCTATAGTTCCATTGCTCGCGAAAATAGCCGAGCGTACTTGTCTGGCGGCTGTGGACCGGCGATTTCGATTAACCTTATCGCTCCGGCTCTGCTGCGGTTGTCGCTGTCAGCCACGACACCACCAGCAGGATCAGCAGCCCGCCCGTAATGCTTGCGAAACGATCGATCCCGGGAAAAATGCCGGCCGGCGGTCCCCAGCCCTGGATCAGCGTTGAGATGAACAACACGGCGCCCTGGGGGCCGACATAGCCGATGCCGCGCTGACTGCCCTGCACATGCGCGGCGATCCATTCCCGTCGTCAACATCAGGAGCCAGGGCAGGAAGCTCTCGATCGCATCAGACAGGCCAGTCCGACGATGCCGCCGAGCAGGCAGCCGAGAAGCCGATGCAGCGCGCGTTCAGTAACGAGTTGCCGGTTTGCTGCGTCATCGTGCGAGAGCGTCGGCACCGCCATCACTGCCGGAATCCGGCTTTATTGAGCCGCATCCAGTTGCAGGCTGCCTTGCGCGCCACGTACCAGGCGTCCTGGGCGCGATCCTGTTGCGGTGCCGCCACGTTGCGTCACCACGCCCGAAACGATGGTGGCATCATAGCCGTCGACCTGCTGCAGCAAGCGGCGACCGCCGACTGGAAGATCGTAATGAACTTTCGGCGGATGCAAATGGAGCTTGTCATAATCAATCACGTTGATGTCCGCCTTGTAACCGGGCGCAATCACGCCGCGATCGTACAGGCCGACGGACAATGCCGTCTTGCGCGACTGCGCGGCAACGACGAACGGGATCGACAATTTGTCGCCGCGGGTGCGGTCTCGCGTCCAGTGCGTCAGCAGGTAGGTCGGGAAGCTCGCATCGCAGATGATGCCGCAATGCGCGCCACCATCGCTCAGGCCCGGTACCGAATTCGGAGCGCTCAACATCTCGCGGGTCGCGTCGAGATTGCCTTCGGCGTAATTCAGGAACGGCACATACAGCATGCCGCGGCCTTCGTCCGTCAGCATGGCGTCATAGGCCAGCGCTTCCGGCTGCTGGCCCCGGCGCTTGGCCTGCGCGCCCAGGGTATTTTCCGGCGGCTGTTCGTAATCGGGCGGATTGCCCAGGAGATACATCTTGTCGTAGTTCGGCCGGAAGAACAGCGGATCGTCGGTTGCGGTCGCATGTTCGCTCAGGATCGCCGCCCTTACTTCTGGCTGGTGCAACCGCGCCAGCCGCTCCTTGAGCGGAAGATGCGCGATGGCCTTGTAGCTCGGATGTGTCTGGAACGGGTTGCGCGATAATTCCAGTCCCAGCATCAGCCCGACCGGGCGCGCCGCGATCTGTGACGTGATCGACAAGCCGCGCGTTGACGCTTCCTCGATAATGTCGAGGGTCTTGCGCCAGCGTCGTGGTTCCTTGTCGTTCTGCGTGATCGAGAACGACACCGGGATCTTGGTGTTTTCCGCCACCCGCAACATCATCGGCAGGTCTTCGTTGATGGTGGAGAGATCGAGCACGAACTGCAGCACGCTGCGGCCCACGCTATGCATAGCGCCGGCAATCGCGGTCAGCTCGTCCTCACCGGCTTTCAGGGTCGGCGTGAAATCGCCGGTGGATGTCCTGTGGTTCAGGGTGCGCGAGGTCGAAAATCCCAGCGCGCCGGCGCGGACGGCGTCACCTGCCAGTGCCGCCATCGCCTTGTTGTCTTCTGAGGTCGACGGGTCGCGGCGCGCGCCGCGCTCACCCATCACATAGACGCGCAGCGCTGCGTGCGGCAGTTGCGCGCCGATATCGATATCGAAATTGCGCTTCGACAGCCATTCCATGTAATCCGGGAAGCTTTCCCAGGACCACGGGATGCCGGCGCTCAACACCGGCTCCGGAATATCCTCGACGCCCTCCATCAACTCGATCAGGCGCTTGTGGTCGCTCGGCTTGCACGGCGCAAAGCCGACGCCGCAATTGCCCATGATCGCGGTGGTGACGCCGTTCTGCGACGACGGCGTGATGTCATGGCTCCAGGTGACCTGACCATCATAGTGCGTGTGCACGTCGACGAAGCCCGGCGTGACCAGCTTGCCCCTGGCGTCGATCTCTTCCTTGCCCTTGGCGGAAATCTTGCCGACCTCGGTAATGCGGCCATTGGTGACGGCGATGTCAGCTTCGAACAATTCGCCGCCGAGGCCATCGGCAATGTTGCCGCCACGGATCACGAGGTCTGGAGTGCCGGTCATGTGTTTCGTCCCGAGTTATTTTTGCCGAGTTGAATTTTGTTGCCGCATCATGGGTCGTCCCCGGGTGCTGTCAACCGTCTCGGGCGGTGTTCAGGAATGCATCAGCCTCGCGCCGGATATCCCGCAGGGCTTTGCTGCGGGCGGCGGTCGGTGACAAGGCCGAGCACGACAGTGAGGATCATAAACACCACGGAAGCGCCGAACACCCAATGCGGCATGTTCTGGTCCATGATCCAGCCAAACAGCAGCGGACTGATAATACCGCCGACGTTGAAGCCGGTGGAAACGATGCCGAAGGCTCGGCCGGCAGCGCCTGGAGGCGCCGCGTTGCGCACCAGCATGTCCCGCGACGGCGCGATCACGCCGCCAAGGAAGCCGGCCAACCCCATCGCCAGCGTCAATAGCAGCGAGGGCAATGCGACCAGCGCGATGACCAGCACGAGGCCGGCGTTGACGGCAAAACAGGCGGCCGCGACCTGGCCATGGCGATGTGTGCGGTCGGCGAGGAAGCCGCCCGCCAGCACGCCGACGGCGCTGGAACCGAGGAACGCCGTCAACGCGATATTGGCGGTCGAGAACGAGGCGCCGTAACCGCTCATCAGCGCAACCACGCCGAAATTGCTGATGCCGGCGTTGGACAGGCTGAGCAGCATGAAGAAGATCGTCAACACGATCAGCGCCGGTGTGATGAGGTTTTGCTTTGCTGCCCGCGCGCCGTTGGCGCCGCGATCCCTGGCGCTTGCGTCGGGGATGCCGACGATGACAAGCAGCAGCGCGATAGCGGGTCCGAGCGCGCCGGCCACCATCAGCGCGCCATGGCCTCCGATCGTCGCGACCAGACCCGCCATGATGGCCGGCGCCACTGCGCCGCCGAGGAAGCCGGCAAAGGTGTGGATCGAAAAGGCGCGGCCCATCCGCGCTTCGTCCATATGGGCCGAGAGGATCGCGTAGTCGGCCGGATGATAGACGCTGTTGGCCAAGCCCAGCAGCACCGCGCTGGCGATCAGCGAAGGATAGCTCAGATGTAGGCCGAGCAGGATCAGTGCACAGCCGCCCAGCGTGAGGCCCATCAGCAGGATTTTGCGGGCGCCGATATGATCGGCCAGATAGCCGATCGGCGCCTGGGTCAGGCCGGAGGTGACGGCAAAGACGGTCAGCGCGAAACCAAGATCGATATAGCCGACGCCGAGTTGCGCCTTGAGGAAAGGAAACAGCATCGGCAGCACGAAAATATGGAAGTGGCTGACCCAATGCGCGGTCGAGATCGCGGCCAGCGTGCGCAGCGAACTATCGGCTTTGGCTTGTTGCGGTGCGGCGAGAACATCGGCCATCTCGAATTCAATACCCCGTTTGCAATGCGGCCCGGCAGGGCGCCCAAAACTATCGGTTAGAGCGGTTATTTGTCCATGAATGCCGCTGCATGGCAGCCCCCGCGAACCGGGCGCGAAAAGGGAAATTTGCGCCGAACCCGCCAGATAAATCACAAGACAAGGCGGCTGGAGCCAGGGATATTTCCGATATGGCCGCGTCAACCGATATTTCAGGACAGCTTCGGGTGCTGGTTTCCGAGGGAAACAGCACGTCGGTGCGGGAGGCGATCACGATCCTGGGATTGTCGGGACATCACGTCGAAGTCTGCGATCCCAGCCGATATTGCTTGGTGCGGTTCTCGCGATTCGTCCGGGCGTTTCATCGCTGCCCGGGGTTGCGGGACGATCCGGCCGGGTTTCTGGCCTTCGTCGAAAAATTGCTCGCGACCGGAAAGTTCGACGTGTTGCTGCCGGCGCATGAACAGGGGTTTCTGTTTGCGCGCGTACGCGAACGTCTCTCGGATAAAGTCGGACTCGCCGTGCCGGATTTCGCCAGCTATCGCGTCGCGCACAGCAAGGCCGGGTTCAGCCGGCTGCTCGATCGATTGGGATTGCCGCAGCCGCCGACACGAATTGTGAAATCGGAGACCGAGCTTCGTGCCGCGATGCGCTTTCCGTCGGTCGTCAAGACATCCGTCGGCACCGCCAGCCGCGGCATCTGGTTTGTCCGCAACGAAGTTGAACTCGAGAGCGTTCTGCGGGATTTGAGCGCGCAAGGATTGAGCAAGCGAGGTTCGGCTACAGGCGCGACGTTTGCCGACGAAGTGCTGGTGCAGGATCTTATCCCGGGCATCACAGGCAAAGCGCAAGCGGTGTTTGGCAACGGCCGACTGCTCGGCTTTCACGGCTTTCGGCAAATTGCTGCCGGCGCCGGTGGCGGCGAAGCGATCAAGCAAAGCGAGAGCCGCCCCGACGTGCGCGCCTGTCTGGCCGCGATCGGAGCGCATCTCGCCTGGCACGGCGCCCTGTCGGTCGACTACATCCTGACCGATGCAGCGGCTCCGCTGCTGATCGACTGCAATCCGCGACTGGTTGAGCCGATGAGTGCGTATCTGGCCGGGATCGATCTCGTCGGATTGTTGCTTGCGGTTTCGCTCGGCCATGCATCGGAGCCCGTGCCGGCGAGCCGCGACGGCGTGCGGACGCATCTCGCGATGCAGGCATTGCTTGGATGCGCGTCGCGAGGCGGCGGCCGGCGTGAAATTCTGGGTGTCTGCTGGCAGCTTGCGACCGGCGGCGGTGCTTATGCCGACAGCACCGAGGAACTGACGCCGCTGCGGCTCGATTGGCTCAGTGTCGTGCCGTTGGTTGTCATCACATTCGCATTGCTGCTTCAGCCGCGGCTGGCGGCCAGTCTGACGCGACAAGGCTGGGGCGCGCATTTGCTCGATCTCGCCAGCATCGCGACGATCGAGCGCGAGACTTTCCCTTCGGCGTCATAGCGGCTCGTCATCATTGCCGTTGCGATCGTGCTTCGGCGTGGCGATGTCGCCGTCCTCGATATCATCGTCCTCGATCGGTGGCGGCGGCGGTTTCACCGGCCCGCCGCTCTCCTTCAGGGGAGGGGCATTCTTCTTGCCAGTTCCACCCATGTCGTTCTCCTTCATTCATTCGGATGAAGCGACGCCGGGCCAGCGACAATGCGACCGGCTATCGACCTCAATCTAACCGCCTTTGAGCGGGATATTATCCACTGTCGACAAATCTTTCCTGCCTTTTCCCAATGTTCGGTGTAAAGGGAGCGTTACAAGGAGCTATGCATGAAGAAGCCGAAAATCGAATCCGAAGAACAGTCACCGCGTCGAATCGTTCGCGCGGATAAAGCGCCGACCGACGGTTATTCGCTCGTCGTGGACGGCCATTTCAAGTCACACCATGCCACCGTCGAAGCCGCCGAAGAGGCCGGCATGGCGCTGAAGAATCAATTTCAGATGCTTCAGGTCCAGGTGTACGACGCCGCGACCAAGACCCGATCGATGATTGAGTGGCCCTTGCCGGCGTAGTCTTCCGCTGCGCGATATCGCCCTAGCGATATCGGCCTTGAGTGATACAGGCCTTGAGTGATACAGGCCTGAACGATATCCGCTTAGGTCCTGCGTCCACCGCTCTGTTGCCCCGCCAGCCATTCCGCCAGTGCTGGGGCCTTTTCTCCCGATTTCTTCGGATTGGCCCGCGCCTTCTTAGGCGCGGCGACAGGCTGTGGAGGTGCCGCGGCTTCACGCGCTAGTCGCAAAGCCTTCAGGCGCGCCATGTTGTCGAGCACCGCCTTGGCGGCGACATCGCGCTCGAGCATGCTCGATTTGGCAGCTCCACCGGTTCGGTTGTTCCGGGCGTCGCGATCTGGTTTTGTCATTTGGCGGTCTTCTTCTTTTTGGCTTTCGCCTTGGGTTCGACCGGTTTGTCGCGATCGGCAGCTTCCCTGGCCAAACGCAACGCGCGCAGATCCGCTGTCCGCTTCCGTATCGCGATATCGGCGGCGGCGATATCCGCCATCGCCTTGATGCCTTCGGCGTCCTGGGCGATCTTTCGATTCAACCGGATTTCCTTCATCTCGGCTGCGCTTTTCGGTTCGTCATCCATCGGGGTGCCTCAAATTAGCCGGGCGCGCATCATGGGCAGCGACCTCTAGGGCTACCCTATCATGCATCCGATGGTTAAAGGGGCATGTTTCGGGCCGATTGGCCGAAAAACGACGATTTTACAATGAGATCAAAATTGTGGTGAACGATGGAACCGGCCTGATTCAACCGGCAAATGTCAGCCCGTCAGCACCGGCCCGCCGGCCTTCTTCCAGGCATCGATGCCGCCGGCGATGTGCGCGGTGTTGGCAAGGCCGGCGTCCCTGGCGGCAGCCACCGCCATCGCCGAGCGTTCGCCGAAGGCGCAGAAAAACACGATGCGGCGTCCAGTCGCCGCCGCCACTTCGCGCAGCATGCCGCCCGGCTGCAGGCTCTCGCCGATGCCGGGATAGGGCGCGTGAAGCGCACCCGACAGCGTGCCGTGTCTGGCGCGCTCGCCGTTCTCGCGAAGATCCACCAGCAGCACTTCCGGCCGGCCGAGGCTCTCGATCGCGTCGCGCGCGGTAAGCGCCAGGCCCTGCTTCTCGAGTTCATCCTGATGCAGGCCGACATGCATGTTGGCCGGCACCACCACATCCATCAGTTTCGGATTCGGCAGATTGAGGTTGCTCATCAGCTCGACATATTCGTCGATCGATTTCACCTGCAGCCGCGGATTAAAGCGCTTTTCCTCGCCGATGGTGGAGACGGTATCGCCTTTATAATCATGGGCGGGGAATACCATGGTCTCATCGGGCAGCTTCAGCAGCCGGTTGAAGATGGAATCATATTGCGATCGCGCGCTGCCATTCTGGAAATCGGTACGGCCGGTGCCGCGGATCAATAGCGTGTCGCCGGTGAAGACCCGATCGCCCATCAGATAGCTGTAGGAATCGTCGGTGTGACCCGGTGTGTACAGCACGTCGAGGCAAAGACCTTCGATCGTCACCTTGTCACCGTCGGAGACTCGCATCGCCACCACGTCGGCCTTGCTCTGGTCGCCCATGATGGTGACGCAATGGGTGCGGTCGCGCAGTTCGGCGAGCCCGGTGACGTGGTCGGCATGCAGATGGGTGTCGACGGCCTTGACCAGCTTGAGATCGAGTTCGCGCAGCAACTGGCAGTAACGGTCGACCTTCTCCAGCACGGGATCGAGGATCAGCGCCTCGCCGCCAGCACGGCTGGCGAGCAGATAGCTGTAGGTTCCGGAAACACTGTCGAAGAGCTGACGAAAGATCATGGCTGGCGCTACCTGCTTGGCCAGCAAATAATAACTGATTTCTGCCGGTCAAGCAGCAGAGATATTCCACCAAAGGCGGATATCTCAGAAATCGATCCTATCGCGGATCGCGTCCAGCCCGGCCTTGGCGCAAACCTCGTCCTTGTCGCCGCCGGGCGCACCGGAGACCCCGATACCGCCCAGAAGGGTCCCGCCGGCCTCGATCACGAGACCGCCGGCCAGCATCGCGACATGCGGCAATTGGGCAAGGCCCGGATCCATTTGGCCCGATCGAATCGATTTCGCGAGGTCGCTGGTGGGCTTGCGGAAACTGAGCGCGGTGTAGGCCTTGCTGGTTGCGGTATCGGCGGCGGGTAATCCGGCATAGCGGTCCCGCAGCATCACCTGGGCCTGGCCGAAGCGGTCGACCACCGCGACCGCGACCTGGAATCCGTCATCGCGGCATTGCTTCAAGGCGGCCTGCGCCGCCGCAAGTGCGACCTCCGGTGACAGCGACTTGTAAGTTACCAGCGCGTCGTCACCCGCCGTCGCGGCCGGTGCGCTGAGCACGAGCAGCGCGGAAGCGAGCATGGCCGGATAGCGCATCGCCAAACCCTGCCTCACGGCTTGACGTAACTCCAGCCCTGCTCCTGCAACTCGCTCAGATGAACGATGCCGGCAGGAACGATCGTGGCTTCGGGCATCATCGGAATCGCGTGGCCTTCCGCCTTTTCCATGCCCTGCTTGGTGTTGTTGCAGGCCGAGAATTGGATCTTGCCCGGAAAAACCATGTCCTTCAGGCGCTTGATGCGATCCTGCACCGGCGAGGTATCGGCGCGCAGCATATGCAGGCCCGGACCATAGGCCGTGATATCGATGTCGACCTCTTCATTCTTGGCTCTGTAGTATTCGATCGCGTTGTTGGCGTTGCCAAGCGCCAGGTTCATCACCTGTGGGTCGTTCTGATCGACCTGGATCGCGATGTGATGCGGTTTGGCGGCGTCGGCCGCCGGACTGGCCGAGGTGAACGCCAGCGAGATCAGAGCGACGGCGGCAAAACGATAAAGCAAACCATGCATGGCAAAAACTCTCCCTTAGCGTTTTCGAGCGAAGCGAAGAAAACGCGTCGAAACAAAAACCTGGAGCCGGTTCTGATCCAATCAGGACCTTTTAGGCTCTAGGGCCTGACCAGTGTATACCCGTTTTCGGTCAACGACAGAATTTGTCCGACGCCGACCTGAACCGGAATAGCCGCCGGGATATATTGCGGTCGTTTACCGGTCTCGCGCTCGATCGTATCGACGGTATTGAGGCAGATGTCGAACTTGACGCCTTGCGCGACCAGGCTCTCGATCAGCTTGCGGTTGGAATTGTCCGGAAGAAGCATCTCGATGCCGGGGCCGAATGCCACCACCTCGATCGCAACCTTGTCGGGGTCATAAAGCTTCAGCAGATTATAGGCGACGCTGATCACGAGGCCCTGTTTTTTGGGATCGCTGTCCGAGAGCTGCAGCACGATGCGATGCTCGGCGAACGGCTTGTCCGGCAGCGGCGCCGGCTCGGCGCGGGCGATTGATGCGGCCGCTGTCAGAACGATCGCCGCCATTGCGGCGTTGCCGAAACTGCGGACGACCGACCGCCGATTGAGTGGCATATGCATCATCTTGCAATACCCGGATTGTCGTCGACGCCTTTCAGCGTGACGTCAGTGCCGTGCGGCTGCGTCGGCTTCCCGGAACGCAAATGCTTGGCCATGACATCCCATACCGGCATGCCCTTTTGTTCGTTGACGGAAGCCCATCCCGCCACCTTGTAGCTCTTGCGAGCCTCGATAAGGCGGCCATTATCGAGCTTCAGCTCGGAGATCCGGTGGCCCGCGGCTTCATTCGGCGAGCAGGTATAAGTCATGCCGCCGACGCGAACCATGTCGCCGCCCTGCTGGTAATAGGGATCGGCGTTGAACAGATTGTCGCAGACGTCTTCGAGGATATCCTTGAGCTGGCTGCCGGTCATGCTCTGGACGTAGGTCTCGGGATAGGTGATCGCGGTCTCCGCCAGCACGTCTTCCATCGTCAGCGGCTGGCCCGCCAGCACGCTGGTGCCCCAGCGGAAGCCCGGCGACAACGCGATCTCGGCATTGAGTTCACCGCGCAACGCGTCGCAGATCAGTTGATCCATGGTGCCGTTGAAATTGCCGCGACGATAGAGCAGGCGATCCGCCGTCGTGATCTTTTCGGAGTCGGGTGTCTCGAAGGGGCCGCGCGTCCTGTCGATCAGCGTCTGCATCGCCACATCCGGCTTGAGCAGTTCGGAGAACACCGGCAACAGCCGGTAACGTACATCGCTGACCTTGCCTTTGGCGAGTTCGAGGTCGAGCACGCCGAGGAATTTTCCGTAGGAACCCGCATTGGTGACCAGCGTGGTGCCGCCGGATTGCTGACGGGAATCGGTTGCGGAACGGCGTCGTGGGTATGGCCGCCAAGGATGACGTCGATGCCGCTAACGCGGCTGGCGAGCTTGAGGTCGACATCCATGCCGTTATGCGACAGCAGCACCACGGCATCGACCTTGTCGTTGGTGCGCAGCGAGTTGACCAGCTTCTGCAATTCGTCGTCGCGGATCCCGAAGGTCCAGTCCGGCGTGAACCGCTTCGGATGTGCGATCGGCACATAGGGGAAGGCCTGTCCGATCACCGCGACGCGATGGCTGCCGAGTTCCTTGATGACGGCCGGCTTGAACACACGGCCGGAGGCGGAATCGAATGCCTTGGCATCGTTGAAGGCGGCTTCTTCGGTGAGGAACACGTTCTGCGCCAGGAATTCGCCCTTGAAGCGGTCAAGATTGCTGCGCAGCGCCTTTTCGCCGTAGGTGAATTCCCAATGGCCGGTCATCGCCTCGATGCCGAGCAAATTCGCGGCCTCGACCATGTCGGCGCCCTGCGTGGCGTTGGCTTGGCCGGTGCCTTGCCAGAGATCGCCGCCATCGAGCAGCAGCGTGTGTCCCGGACCAACATCGCTGCGCAGCCGGTCGATCAAGCTCTTCAGATGCGCGAAGCCGCCGAGCTTGCCGAAGCGCACGGCGGCTTTTTCGAAATCCAGAAACGTGAACGCATAGGCATCGGCGCTGTCGGGCTTGATGCCGAAGCGGTCAAGGAAAGCGTGGCCGACCAGATGCGGCGGCTTGCCCTGCATTGCGCCGATTCCGAGATTGACGCTGGGTTCGCGAAAATAGGCCGGCCGCAACTGCGCATGGGTATCGGTCATGTGCAGGATGCGCGCGTTGCCGAAACGCTCCAGATCGTAAACACTGGGGGTGTCCGCACCGCGCGCGGTCAGCGACAGCGCAGGCGTCAACGCGGCGGCGCTGCTGAGCTTAAGAAAGTCCCGGCGGCGGATGGCCATGCGATTTCTCCGCCCCTCGTCAGGCTCAGTGAATTTCCATCGCCTTCCAGGCGCTTTGCTCGCTGGTGGCCTGGTAAAGGGAGGCCTTGGCCAGTGCTTCGGCTTCCTTGGCCGCTTTCGCGGCCTTGTCGAAATCGCCGGCGTCGGCGGCTTTCTTCGCCTCGGCCAGCGCGGTCGCCGTCACGCTCCATTGATCGTGCAACTGTCCGGCCTGCTTATGAGCATCGACCGCGGCGGCATAGGCCGCCTTGAAGTCGTCTTCGGCGGCCGCGCGGGCGGCGGTTACACCCGCGCACATCAGCGTCGCGATGGTGACGATGGCTGACATCAGCGTCTTGCCACGGATCATGCTCATGGCCGCGCTCCCGGGCCGGAGATCGGCAGTCCGTTGCTGACATAGGACAGATAATATTCGAGATCGCGGTATTCGTCGGATTGCGGGTCGAGCGGCACGCCACGGGTCTGGCTGTTGCAGGTGGTGAAGCGCCGGCTGGTCGTGCCCATGCCGCCCCATTCGGACCGGTAGATCGGCATCGCGTTCAGGATTCCGAGCGCGGGCGCCAGGATTTCAGCGCGAATGCGCTCGCCCGGATTCTGCACATGGCAGCTCGCGCAGGAGAAATTGAGCTGGCCGCGGCGGCTGTAGAAATATTGCTTGCCGGTCTCGAAGGCTTCCAGCGCGCGCGGATCGTTCGGGATCTTGATGTCGAAGGGCTTGCCGCGCGAGGTGAACGCCATATAGGCGGTCAGCGCGGCCATTTCGTCTTTCACATAGGAGAATGCTGGCTCGCCATTGGCTTCGCGGCAGCGGTTCAGCGCCAGCTCCAAGGTAACGACCTTGCCTTCCTTTTCGTCGAAATAAGGATAGTTCTGGCGCACGCCAATGCCGCCATTGGCAAAGCAATCCGCATAGCTCTTGCCGTTCTTGAAGGGCTTCGCGAACATCTCCTTGCCCATATCGAGCGAGAACTCGTAAGGCGGGAATTCTTCCTTCTCCTCCCACTGCCGATGCATGTCCTCGTTCATTGAATAGGGACCGTTGACGAAATCCGCCAGCTTCACCTTGGGGAATTTATTGGTGAAGTATTTCTGGAACGCCTTGGCATCGGCGGCCGGATCGACCGTGTCGGCGGCGGCCGCAGGCTGTGCCGCCGCAAACGCCAGTGCGAGGCCCAAAAAAACCGGCCTCAAGCAAACGAGATGGATCGCCGATCGCAGGTTCATGTCAGCTCACGCGTTCTGGATTCTTCTTATGAAATCTTGGCTGTGGTGGTGTCGGACGCGCCCTTGTTGTCGACCCAACTGATCTTGAGGTCGTCGCCCTTGTTGCCGCCCTTGAAGCTGAACTTGACATAGGGATCCTTGGAAACCGCCGTGCCCCAATTCGCAACGAACACAGCCTTGCCGTTACATTCGAACGTCAATTGCTGGATAAAATGCGGCGGAATGATCTGGCCCTGGGCGTCCTTGACGTAGCCGGAATCCATCGGGTGCTGGATCAGGGCCTGGACTTCGGTGGTGTCGCCGGTTGCGGTGGCGCGCACGCGAATGGTCGATGCCATTTTTATATTCCTTCCGGGATTCTATTTGCGCATGAGCTCATCGCACCTCTCCCATCGGGAGAGGTCGGCGCGTAGCGCCGGGTGAGGGGTTACGACTTAACGATGGGGCGTAACCCCTCACCCCAACCCTCTCCCAAAGGGAGAGGGAGCGCGCTTCCGTCGTTGCTAGAGCCCAATCTAATCTCATCACAATTAACCGCCGCAGCCGCCGACGGTAACTTTGACTTCCTTGGTGGCGCTGTACAGCTTGCCGCCGGCTTCCACGATCACCGTGACATTGCTGGTCTTCGCCATCTTGAGGCGATTGGCCACGCTCGGGATCGTGCCGGGCGGAATGTTGTAGGACGCCGCCAGTGCGCTCGGATTGTCGGCGACCAGAAACGAGATCGATGTCACGTCGGGCAGTGTCGTGGAGACCGAAATCGGAACCACGGCGCCGTTCTCGGCGATTTCAGGTGCGTCGAGCTTGACCTTGTCGGACAGTTCGGCGGTTTTTCCATACAGCGATTTGATCGCGTCCGCTTCGGCCTTCTGCTTGAACGCGTCTTCCGGCCATTTGTCGTTGGCCGCGGCGAGCGCCGGTGTCAGCCCGAACGGCAGATTGCCGAGGCCAACCAGCGCGACCAGGCCGGCACCTTTCAAAATCAGCCGCCGTGTCGCCGCGAATCCGTTGTCAGGTAGTGTCATCCAAAACTCTCCCAGGGCGCGCATGCGCCGAAATTACAAGGTCTGCAGGAAATCGACGATCGCGCTGATTTCCTGCTCGGTCAAAATCCGGTTTCGTCCGAACGGGGGCATCACGGTCTGCGGATTGCGTTTGGTTTCATCATGGAGGATTGCGACCAGATCATTACGGTCGGGATATTTGCTTTTGATGTCCTTCAATTCCGGACCGATAGTGCCGGGAAGGTCGCCGCCCTTGATCACGTGGCAGGTCAGGCAATTGCCTTTGCCGCGATCGAACGCCAGTTTCTGGCCCTCGCTGGCGGATTGGGCACGGGCGGGGTTGGACAAGACGGCTGCGCCGATCAGCAACGCCAGCGCCCAAATCAGGATGGGCTTCGTCGAAGGAGTTTCGGTCAAAGGCGCTTCTCGCAAGCTTCTCGGTTATCTCACTGGATTATAGGGGGTCGGATGCGGAATTGCCACCGGCTGCCGGTGTAGACAATAGGATCGCAGTGCCTAGGTAAACTGGCTAGTTTTAACCATCCATGAACCGGGAGTGTGGCGTGGCCGAGTTTGTCGTGGAGTTCGGAAAGGATGGCGGGCGGGTCGAGCCAGATGGCCGTCTCGATGCAGCAGCGTTCCATCGCAACCATCAGGCTATCTGGGCGGTATTGGAGAAGTTCCTCGCCGGTAAATCCGGCGATGTCCTGGAGGCCGGGAGCGGCACCGGCCAGCATGTGGTCCACTTTGCCGGCCTCACCCCTGACATCACCTGGTGGCCGAGCGATTTCAATGCGCAGCATCTCAAAAGCATCGCGGCGTGGCGGGCGTATGCGGGACTGGCGAATATACGCTCGCCCTTGCGGATCGATTTGTCGGATCCGGCATGGTGTCCTGAAATGCATGACGGCAGCGGCCCCGGTAAATTGCTCGCGGCGTTCTGCGCCAATGTGATCCACATCGCGCCGTGGCGTGTCGCCGAGGGCTTGTTTGAAGGGGCAGGGCGCTATCTGCGCGCCGACGGGCGGCTATATCTCTACGGGCCGTTCAAGCGCGACGGCAAGCACACCGCGATCAGCAATGCCGTGTTCGATACGAGTTTGCGCGAGCGCGATCCCGAATGGGGTGTGCGCGATGTCGCCGACGTTGCTAAGCTCGCCGATGCCGCCGGCCTGGCGCTGCTTGAAATCATACCGATGCCGGCCAACAACCTGATTCTGGCCTTCGGGCGATCTGAAAAGGGTGATCCCGGCGCATAGCGCGCGCCCGTTTGTGTCGGTTGATCGCATGCCTGCGCCTCTCCATAGTGCGGGGAATCAATCAATCCCGACAGGGATATGCGGGCAGGAAATGCGATGAACGTGTCGGGGAGCGAAGAGATCAGCGATGATGCGCGGGCGCGATCCAATGTAGTGCGCCTGGCCGCGGCGCAGGCGCTGACCGGTGCCAACTCGGCTGTAATCTTCGCCACCGGTTCGATTGTCGGCGCGACATTGGCGCCCGATATCTCGTTCGCAACCGTGCCGCTCTCGATGTATGTGGTCGGGCTTGCCGCCGGAACGCTGCCCACCGGCGCGATCTCGCGGGCCTATGGCCGCCGCGTCGCCTTCATCATCGGGACCGGCTGCGGCGTGCTCACCGGCCTGCTCGGCGCGTTCGCCATCCTGCACGCGTCGTTCCCGCTGTTTTGCTGCGCCACGTTTCTGGGCGGCCTGTATGGCGCGGTGTCGCAATCCTATCGCTTCGCCGCGGCGGATGGCGCCAGCGCGGCATACCGGCCGAAAGCGGTGTCGTGGGTGATGGCCGGCGGCGTGTTTGCCGGCGTGCTCGGCCCACAGCTCGTGCAGTGGACCATGAACATCTGGCCGCCTTATCTGTTCGCCTTCAGCTTCGTGGTGCAGGCGATCGTCGCTTTGGTGGCGATGGCGGTGCTGGCAGGCATCGATGCGCCGAAGCCGGCGCCGTCGGACCTTCACGGCGGCCGGCCGCTGCTCGAGATCGTGAAGCAGCCGCGATTTATCGCCGCTGCGTTGTGCGGCATCATCGCCTATCCCATGATGAATCTGGTCATGACGTCGGCGCCGCTGGCGATGAAGATGTGCGGGCTTTCCGTCAGCGATTCCAATTTCGGCATTCAATGGCACATCGTGGCGATGTACGGACCGAGCTTCTTCACCGGCTCGCTGATCGCGCGCTTCGGCGCGCAACGTATCGTCGCCACCGGCCTGCTGCTGGAGGCGGCCGCCGCCACCATCGGGCTGTCAGGCATCACCGCGATGCACTTCTGGGCCACGCTGATCGTGCTCGGCATAGGCTGGAATTTCGGCTTTGTCGGTGCTTCTGCCCTGGTGCTTGAGACGCACCGGCCACAGGAACGCAACAAGGTGCAGGCCTTCAACGATTTCCTGGTGTTCGGCATGATGGCGGTGGGATCATTCTCATCCGGCCAGTTGCTGGCAAATTACGGCTGGTCGGCGGTCAATCTGGTGGTGTTCCCGCCGGTCATGATCGGTTTAGCGGTTCTGATGCTGGCGTCTTTCGCTCGACGCCGGAGACTCCAGGCGGTCGCGCAAATCGCCGATCCGAGCATTTGATCGTATGCTCTGCGCCACTTTTCGGATGATCCGACGGCGCGATGGGCGATGGATACTTCGACGGCGCTCGTAGCATCGCGCCAGCGCAATCTGATAAAATCGCGTCATGGCCGGGCATAGCCGTCCGAAGGACGGCGTCGCTTCCGCTCGCCTGTGTCCCGGCCATCCACGTCTTTGAAGGTCCGCATGAAAAAGACGTGGATGCCCGGCACAGGGCCGGGCATGACGACGTAAACGCCAGAGAAGTAACCCTTGGACGCTTCAACCCACATCGCCATCGACGAAAGCTCAATCCGCTATGAAGGCTGGCGGATCGTTGCCGTCTGCTTTCTGGTGGCGACGTTCGGCTGGGGTCTCGGATTTTACGGCCAAAGCGTCTATGTCGCCGAGCTGCATCGGCTGCACGGTTGGCCTGCCTCGCTGATCTCGAGCGGTACGACCCTGTTTTACCTGTTCGGCGCGCTGCTGGTGGTCTTTGTCAGCGAAGCGATCCGGGCGTTCGGGCCGCGTAATTGCCTGCTCGCCGGCATCTGCGCGATGGCGGCGGCGGCCGTCTCCATGGGGTTGGCCACGGAACCGTGGCAGCTTTACGCAGCCGATGCGGTACTTGCCTTCGGCTGGGCCGGCACCAGCCTCGGCGTGATTACCAATACGCTGGGCCTCTGGTTCGACCACAAGCGTGGCATGGCGATCAGCCTGGCGCTGAATGGCGCGAGCTTCGGCGGCATTATCGGTGTGCCGCTGCTGGTCGCCGCGATCGGTGCGTTTGGTTTTCCCGGCGCCTTGATGTGTGCGGCCGCTGTGATGCTGGTGCTGATGGTCCCGATCATCCTGATCTTTGTCGGGCAGCCACCGCGCCGTGGCAGCGTCGCGGCGGGGCGAGCCACGGCCGATGCGCCGTCCCCGACCCGCATTCGCGCCCAGGCGTTCCGCGACGTCGCATTCCTGACGGTCTCGATTGCGTTCGCGTTGGTGCTGTTTGCGCAGGTTGGTTTCATCGTGCACCTGATCGCATTTCTCGATCCGGTGATCGGCCGTGGCGGAGCCGCGACCGCGGTGGCGTTGTTGACGGCGATGGCGGTGGTTGGCCGTGTCTTGTTCTCGACGGTGATCGACCGGCTCAATCAGCGGCTGGCTTCGGCGATCTCGTTTGCCAGCCAGGCCGTCGCGCTTGCGATCATTATCAACTTCCACAACCAGATCGTGCTGGTGGCGGCCTGCGGTTTGTTTGGCTTTTCAGTCGGCAATCTGATCACGCTGCCGTCGCTGATCGTACAGCGCGAGTTCGATCCGCGCTCGTTCGGCGTGCTGGTCAGCCTGATCACCGCGATCAATCAGGTCACGTATGCGTTTGGGCCCGGTGTGATCGGGCTGCTGCGCGATTTATCCGGAAGCTACGCGCTGCCGTTTTACGGCTGCATCGGGCTTCAGCTCATCGCGGCGATGCTGATCATGGTGCGGGGGCGTGCCAAAGAGGAAGCCCCATCCTGAGCAACAGCTCCGCCGTCATCCTGAGGTGCGCGCACTTGCGCGCCTCGAAGGATGTTGTTCAGCATCGTGCTTGCGGCCATCCTTCGAGGCTCGCCGAAGACGGCTCGCACCTCAGGATGACGGGTATAATTGTAGAAATAATCGGATCGATTTCACCCGACGGGCAAATCACCAAATTAGCTGTCCATCCCCCTTATCAAAAATATTTCGCTTCACTTTGAACCCAAATCACATGCCTATTCTCAATCATCCCGTGCCCGCAAGAGCAACTGTGCTGAGAGTTAGACCGGCGATCGGCCGGCCTCAAGGCTGGCGCTGCCGCGCCCCCGCCTTCGGCGGCTGACGGCCTTGACCCCGGCCGCTCACCGGACTTGAGGACGACCATGCGCTCGGTCGGTACCGAGCGCAGCTGATTGCGCTGACGCGGTCAGGCCACAGCATGGCAGCGAGGATTCCATTTCTGGCGGCGTGCGAGCATGGTGTTGAGGACGATGATCAGCTTGCGCATGCAGGCGACGAGCGCAACCTTCGGCTCCTTTCCTTTGGCAATCAGACGCTGGTAGAAGGCCTTGAGCACCGGGTTGTTCTGCGTCGCAGCGCCGAGACAGGGCATATAGATGGCGTTTCTCACCCAGCGGCGGCCGCCCTTGATGTGGCGTTCACCGCGCTGCTTGCCGCTATCGTCGTCATAGGGGGCGAGCCCGATCAAGGCCGCGGCGACCTCGTCGCTGACCTGTCCGAGCTCAGGCATCCCTGCGATGAGGATTGCGGACGTCGTTTGCGCGAGGCCCGGAACACTCTGGATGATCTCGGCACGCTCGGCGAACTCCGGTGTGGCCTTGACCTTGGCGGAGATTGCGGCCTCAAGCTTGTCGATCTCGGCGGCGAGGCTCTTCAAGATGCGCGCATGGGCCTTCCGAGCCGGTTCTGGTGCCGCATGCTCGTTTTGAGCTTGCAGTCGGATCTTGACGTCAACCAGGGCCTTGCGCGCTTTCGCCAGCGCCGCCAGCTCCTCACGCGCGGCATCAGGAACCTGGCCCGGCGCCTGGCTAAACGTCTCGGCGAACCAAGCGATCATCTCCGCGTCGATCGGATCGTTCTTCGCCAAACGTCCGGCCGACAGCGCAAAGTTGCGGACCCGCCTGGGATCGACAATCCGCACCTCGATGCCGGCGCTGTGCAGCACGTTGCGCCATTCACGCTCGTAACCGCCACTTGCCTCCATCACCGCCTTGCCCACTTGGTATTTGCGAAGCCAGACAGTCAGCTTGCGGCGCCCTTGGAGGGTGCTCGGGAAAGTCTGCCGCAATTTGAACCGGCGAATGCAGGCATCCACCTTGTCCTTGGCCACATCAATACCGACGACAACGAGATCATCTTGTGCCATCATCCACTCCCTTCCTTGCTCGGTTCGGGCTCGAAGCCCTTTCAACTGTTCGGGTTGAGGAAGACGCCGGAGCTGTCCCTCGCTCTGATCACCAGGCTCTACCGCCTTTGGGGCGTAACGGGCTCAGTTCCAGCAACGGGCGGTTTTGCGAGAACCGCCCGTTCACTCATTCTGGCAGGTTTTGGGGACGCAAGGGGCGTATCGCGATCGTCACGGACGTTGGGCGCGGGGAGCGATGGACGCGAGAGTGCCGCAAGACGAACGGCGCTGACGCGGACGGCGAAGTCGTGTGGTCCTGATGCCGCGACGCTGGCATCAAGTCCTTGAGAGGCAAGCTTCTCAGGGGCGACGGTGGCAAGAAAGCCGATCACCGAGGAGAGCGCGAAATAAACCGTAAAACCATTGCGCAGGGAAGGCCGGACTGCTTCCGCTGAACCTGTATGCTCGTGTGCATCTTTTTTTACTGCCTTTGCACGCGAGACCGCGGGTGCAGCGCGCACCCGGTCTTCCCTGCGCCCTCTTTTGAGGGTGGATGATTTTGCAAAACTCGGGCGCATAGTGCCGCGAGAACGCGGAGGCGCGTCTTCCTTCGTCATTCCGGGATGCGCCGTTAGGCGCAGGCCCGGAATCCATATGTGGACGGCCCCCGAGCTGCAAGAGTTCTTGATGGTCTGATCGGATCGCTTGCATCCATATGTCCGGCCTTTTGATGCGGTCGCGCTGGACCACTGGCCAAGATGGTTTCCGCGACGCGAATTCCAAACAATCCCGCGACCTGTTTCGGCCAATGGATTCCACGGAGTGTCTCGCACCTCGGATCGATCGATCCCACCATCTGTCTCCCTTTTGCAGCTCCGGCCCGGCCACCGGGCGATGTTCGCCCGCCGGCCGATCTCTTAAGCGGCGCTCGCCGATGTCGCAGGCATCCGCGCGCCGTTGTAACTGTCACCGCTCACCATCAGCTTCCAGGCGATCCGGGCGGTCTTGTTGGCGAGCGCCACTGCCGCAAGTTTCGGCGGCTTGCGTGCGAGCAGCGCGGTCAGCCATGACGACGAACTGCCGCGCCCGCGCCGCGCCTGCTGGATCACCGCGGTCGCCCCCGCCACCAGAATGC
Source organism: uncultured Alphaproteobacteria bacterium (assembly GCA_963738105.1). Classification (GTDB taxonomy): domain Bacteria; phylum Pseudomonadota; class Alphaproteobacteria; order Rhizobiales; family Xanthobacteraceae; genus Bradyrhizobium. The sequence goes on from CAVTWC010000033.1 coordinate 143,744, forward strand.
TGCGCAACGCCTCGTCGCCAGCACGGGTGATCTTGCCGAGCCGGGTTTTACCGGCGGTGGAGTGGTCTTTCGGGGTCAGCCCGAGCCAGGCCGCAAAATCCCGGCCGGAGGCAAACGCGCGCGGGTCCGGCGCCTTCATCACCAGCGCGGTGGCGCCGATCGGCCCGACACCCGGAATCTGCGCCAGTCGCCGGCTGCAGGCGTCGGCGCGGTGCCAGACCAGCAGCTTGGCGTCGATCGCCTTCAGTTCCTCCTGCAGTCGCACATATTCCTTGCCCTGCAGCACGAACAGCTCGCGCGCCAGCGCCGGGACGGTCTCATCCTGCGCGATCCGTGACAGCAGCGGCTCGATCTTGTCCAGTCCCCTGGCCGTAGTCAGGCCGAACTCCGCCGCATAGCCGCGGATAGCGTTGCTCAGCTGGGTGCGCCGGGCGATCAACTGCGCGCGCAGCCCGAGCAGCATCAGCGCCGCCTGCTGTTCCTCGCTCTTGACCGCCACGAACTGCATCGTCGGCCGGCTCATCGCCTCGCACAGCGCCTCGGCATCGCGGCCATCGTTCTTGTTGCGCTTGACGTAGGCCTTGACGTGCTGCGGCGCTATCAGCTTCACCTCATGGCCCTGCTTGCGCAGTTCCCGCGCCCAGAAATGCGAAGCGCCGCAGGCCTCCATCCCGATCATCGTCGGCGGTAGCTTGGCGAAAAACGCCAGCACGTCATTGCGCCGCAGCTTCCGGCGCAGCACCGGCCGCTCGGCGGCATCGACCCCGTGCAACTGAAAAAAATGCTTCGACGTATCCATTCCAATGCGGATAATCTGGTCCACGGACGGCTCCCTTGTCTGAGATCTCAACAACCTCATTCTGGCACAACGCGATGCCGTAGGGGGCCGTCCACACCATCAACCCCTGTGGTAATGTTTTTGCAGTGACGGAGTTTCGTGCTGAACACAGACACAGGGGTTATGGATTCCGAGCTTAGCCCTGCGGGCTGCCCCGGAATGACGATATGAATTGGCTGTTTGAAATTTGAATCGAAAAAGTCGAGACGGCGCGCCACCGCGCCTTCCTCACCACGAGGCTACGCTTCCCTTTGCCGCAACAAGTCCTCGAGATCGAGCCGGTGCGTGAACATCGAAAGCGAGCCATCCGGCTTGCGCGGCCATTGTTCCTTTGGCCGGTCTC
>CAVTWC010000034.1:0-35854 GCA_963738105.1 uncultured Alphaproteobacteria bacterium
CATCGATCAGCTTCGGTCAGAGCATTGAGCGCGGTCGAGGGCGAACAAGCGTCCCTGCTCGCGGCCGCACAGCCGCCGCGCAGCCGATGGCGGCGTCGTGCTGATGGTGGTGCTGGCCGTCCTCGCCGCGCAGTACACGATCACCTCTGTTATCGTCGGCGTGTCCGTCGCCGCCACCTTGCGCTATTTCGTGACCCCGCAGATCGTCGCGAAGTTTGAGGCGCTCGCCGTAGCCCTCAAGCGCTAGGCCAAAGCCCTGCCCCACGGCGCGGCGGCGCGCCGCTTCGGCCGCGAAATCCGCTTGCCCAAAAGTGCCAGCCTAGTAACTTGATTCCAAACGAAATTCAGTGCGCGACGCCAGACCGAAAGGAACGCCGCCATGATGAGCCAGGAAGCGAACGACCTGATTACGCGCACCGGCGCGAAAGACCCATGCGGAAAACTGATGCGGATGTACTGGCAGCCGGCGGCGCTGGCCGATGAACTGCAAGGGCCGCGCCCGGTCAAGCCGGTCAAACTGCTCGGCGAGAATCTGGTGCTGTTTCGCGACGAGCTTGGCCGCTATGGCCTGATCGATCGCCATTGCGCGCATCGCGGTGCCGACCTCGCGTTCGGGCGGCTGGAAGATGGCGGCCTGCGCTGCGCGTTTCACGGCTGGCTGTTCGATGTGGCAGGCCAATGCCTGCAGACACCCGCCGAGCCCAGGGATTCCGTGCTGTGCAAAGGCGTCCGGCAACGCGCTTATCCGGTGATCGAGAAGGCTGGCATTCTCTGGGCTTATATGGGCGAAGGCGAACCGCCGGCATTCCCGGAGATCGACTGCTTCGTCGCGCCCGACAGCCACACGTTCGCGTTCAAGGGTCACATCAATTGCAACTGGCTGCAGGCGCTCGAGGTCGGGATCGACCCGGCGCACGCCTCGTTCCTGCATCGCTTCTTCGAGGACGAGGATACGTCGTCCGCCTATGGCAAGCAGTTTCGCGGCGCCTCCGCCGGATCCGACATGCCGATGACCAAAGATCCTGCGCGAATATGACAACCCGATCATCAATGTCGAGCACACCGAATATGGCCTGCGCCTGATCGCGCTGCGCGAGATCGACGAGGAGCGCACCCATGTGCGCGTCACCAATCAACTGTTCCCGCACGGCTTCGTCATCCCCATGAGCACGGAGATGACGATCACCCAATGGCACGTGCCGGTCGATGACGAGAACTGCTACTGGTACGCGATCTTCACCAGCTATTCGACACCGGTCGACAAGAAGAAGATGCGCGAGCAGCGCCTCGAACTCTACGAGTTGCCGGATTACAAATCGCGCAAGAACAAGACCAATGATTACGGCTTCGATCCGCACGAGCAGGCGACCGCGACCTATACCGGCATGGGCGCCGACATCAACGTGCATGACCAATGGGCCGTGGAATCGATGGGCGCGATCCAGGACCGCACCAACGAACATCTGGGCAGCTCCGACAAGGCGATCGTGCAGTATCGGCGCCTGCTGCGGCAGGAGATCGAAAAGGTCGGCGGCGGCGAAAAACCCTTCATGTTTCTCGATGCCGCGCATGCGCGCAGCATCCAGGGCCCCGCGACCATGGACGGCATCGGGCCGACGCGCGGTTGGGAAACCTACTGGATGGAAGTCGACGTCAAACGACGCCGTGGCGCGCCGTGGGCCGCACCGGTGCCCAAAGACATCGCCGGCAAGGTGCATCATCTGTCGGCCGCCGAGTGATGATTACCAATCCGTCATTCCGGGGCGATGCGGCAGCATCGAACTACGATGCGCAATTGCGCATCGGAGAATCTCGAGGTTCCGGGTCTGGTCCTTCGGACCATCCCGGAACGACAGACAATGGGGAGTGACGCGTTGAGTTTCGTGGAGCGTCACGGCCTGTGGTCGGCTGAGCAAAAAGAGGCCGTGAGCCGGCTGCGGCGCACAGTCGAACAGCAAAAGCTCGAAGTCATCCGGCTGTCGTTCCCGGACCAGCATGGAATCCTCCGCGGCAAGACGCTGGTCGCGAGCGAAGCGCTGGCGTCACTGGAAAGCGGCTGCTCCATCACCACGACCATGCTCGCCAAGGACACCTCGCATCGCACGGTATTTCCGGTGTTCACCTCGGGCGGCGGCTTTGGCATGCGCGAGATGGAAGGTGCCGCCGACGTGGTGATGGTGGCTGATCCCTCCACGTTCCGGGTGCTGCCATGGGCGCCGGAGACCGGCTGGCTGTTGTGCGACCTGCATTTTGCCGACGGACGGCCGGTGCCGTTCGCGACGCGCCACCTCTATCGCAAGGTGCTCGATCAACTCGGGCAGCGCGGCTATGATTTCATCGCCGGCCTCGAGGTCGAGTTTCACATCTTCAAGCTCGAAGACGCCAAGCTGTCACCGGAGCATGCCGGCCAGCCCGGAGAACCGCCATCGGTCAGCCTGCTGTCGCAGGGCTACCAATATCTCACCGAGCAACGCTACGACCAGATGGAGCCGGTGCTGGAGATCATCCGGCGCGACGTACTGGCGCTCGGCCTGCCGTTGCGCTCGGTCGAGGTCGAGTTCGGCCCGAGCCAGTGCGAATTCACCTTCCAGCCGACGGCAGGCCTGACGCCGGCCGACAACATGGTGCTGTTTCGCAGCGCCGTGAAACAGATCGCGCGGCGCCACGGCTATCACGCCACCTTCATGTGCCGGCCGAAATTGCCGAACGTGTTCGCGTCGGGCTGGCACCTGCATCAATCGATCGTCGCGCGCGGTAGCGGCGAAAACGCCTTCATGGCCAAGGACGACGGCGAGGTGCTGTCCGCGTTCGGCCGTCATTATCTCGCCGGGCTATTCAGCATGCGCGCGCCTCGGCCGTGTTTACGACGCCGACCATCAACGGCTACAAGCGCTACCGCTCCTATTCGCTGGCGCCGGACCGCGCGATCTGGGGCCGCGACAACCGTGGCGTGATGATCCGCATGCTAGGTGGCCGGGGCGATCCAGCCACCCGGCTGGAAAACCGGATCGGCGAGCCTGCCGCCAATCCCTATCTCTACATGGCATCGCAAATTCTCTCCGGCCTTGACGGCGTCGACCGCGCGTTCGATCCCGGCCCGTCAGCCGATACGCCCTACGAGACGCAAGCCGCGCTATTGCCGAAGACGCTCCGGGAAGCCGTCGTTGCGCTGAAAGAAGATCCATTCTTCCGCGAGGCGCTCGGCGCCGAATTCGTGGATTATTACGTCCACATCAAGAACGCCGAGATCGAGCGCTTCCAGGCCGAAGTGTCGGACTGGGAGCAACGCGAATATTTCGAGATGTTTTGAAGGAGCATTATTCGTCATTGCGAGCGGAGCGAAGCAATCCAGTGCCACATGTGGAGCACTGGATTGCTTCGTCGCTGCGCTCCTCGCAATGACGGGGGCGGGTCTTCCCCCTACTTCCGCTTGGCCCGAATAAAAATGTAGTTCGGAATCAGCCCTAACGCGACGATCGCAACCATGATCCACCATCCCCGATGAAACGCGGCGACGCGTTCCAGCGGCGAGGACGGCGAGCCGATAATGGCGACAAAGATCGCGACGCCGACTGCCAGCGCGGCCTGCCGGATCATGTTGATGACACCCGAGCCGGTCGCGAACGCGGATGGCGGCAATCCCGCGGCGCTGACGCCCATCAGGGTCGGGAAGCTCAGGCCGACACCGATGCCGATCGGGATCATTCCCATGATCACGAGCGCGGCGTTCGGCTCATGCCCGATCGAAGCTCGCCCAAAAGGCGAGGCCCGGCGGCGAAGAAGAAAATGCCTGCCGTGACAACCGGCGCCGCGCCGAAGCGGGCGATCAGCCGCCCCGCCACCAGCAGCGAGGTGATCGGGACCAGCAAGCGGCCCGGGCGCGATGGCGAGGCCGGTTTTCAGCGCCGACCATCCCCAGGCCGTCTGTTCCCACAACGCGACCGACAACAGCATCGCACCAAAGGCGGCCGAATAGGGCGCCATCACCAGGGCTGCGCCGGCGAACGGCTTGATCCGAAACAGCGCGGGATCGACGAACGGGTTCGGCGAGCGGAAGCAACGCCAGACGAACAGCGCCAGCAGGATGATGGCCGCCGCTGTGCTGCCGGCAATGCCCGGCGAGCCCCACCCCCAATCGTTCACTTTCACGATCGCAAATGTCAGGGCGCCGATGCCGCCGGTCACCAGCGCGGCATCGCCCGGATTCGGCCGCGGCGCGGCGTGACCGGGAATTTCCGGCAGCTTCCACCAGCCGATCAGCATCGCGATGACGCCGATCGGAACGTTGACGAGAAATATCCAGCGCCAGTTCACGGTGACCAACAGGCCGCCGATCACAGGTCCGAGCGCCGCGGCGAGGCCGCCGATCGCGGTCCAGGTCCGCACCGCGCTGCCGCGGCGCTCCGGCGGAAACACCGCCATCAGTAGCCCAGCGAGGTCGGCGTCATCAGCGCCGCGCCGGCCGCCTGCAACACGCGAAACGCGATCAGCGTCTCGACATTGTTGGAGATCGAACACGCCGCCGACGCCGCGGTGAACAGCCCGACACCGAGCAGGAAGCTGAGATTTCGTCGATAGCGCTCGGCCAGCCGGCCGAAGAACACCAGCAACGCCGCATAGGCGATCGCATAGCCGTTGAGGACCCAGGACAGATCCTCCAGCGAGGCATCCTTGAAGTCGCGGCCGATATTGGGCAGTGCGACGTTGACAATGAACAGATCGAGATTGGCGAGGCAGATGCCGACGCAAACGATCGCCAGCACCATCGATGGCGACGCGTTGCCACGCCGTCGTTTGGGCGCTTTCGCAGCGCGGTCGGCCTTGGCCGGATGGCTGTGATCGATGCGTTCAATCTTGTTCATGGTTGCGTCTTTCAATTCACGCGCACATCGTTGCACGGCGCATGCGCGCGTGCACGGCGATGAGACAAATTCAGGTTGGTTATCGAGACAGCGAACTCTCGCTTTCGCCCGCCAGCGACTGATCGCGGGCAATCGTCGTCAGAACAGCGCGCAGTTCGGCGGCAGCGCCCTGTCCAAATCCACTTTCGAACCGTGCCTGCGCCGCACTCCAGAGCGGTAACGCAGCCGCGAAACGCGCCCGGCCGGCTTTGGTCAGTTTGATGCGCCGGCTTCTGCGATCCGCTTCATCCTGCACCAGCGCAATCAGGCCTTCCCGCTCCAGCGGCCGCAGGTTCTGACCGATGGTCGACTGGTCCATGACCAGCGCTTCCGCGAGTTCCCGGATCGTCGGCGGCGCGTCGGCACGCCGATCGATCTCGGTCAGCATGGCAAATTGCGTCGACTTCAGGCCGCACGGCGCCAGAACGAAATCGTAGAATTGCGACATCCGCCGCGACGCCTTGCGCAGCGCCGTGCAATTGCAGCGGCTGGGTTCGATGACAGGAGATGAGGTGGTGGTCATCCGCGCCTCGATATCGGGATATCCCGATTATAGATATATGGATATCCCGATATCTGGATGAAGTCAACTGCGGGCAAATTGGGAAAAGCTTGCGTCGTTGTGAGGAGCCACCGGGTCTCGTTTTCGGCGAGCCCGATGACAGGCTCCGCGACGAAGCAATCATGCACCGTCATTCCGGGATGGCCCGAAGGACCAGACCTCAGATGCGCAATTGCGCATCGAGGAATCTCAGATTCTCCGATGTGCGATCGCACATCATAGTTCGCGCTTCGCGCACCCCGGAATGACGTTGCTCTTAAATCCCCAGATAGCGGTGCTGCAGATCCGGCTCGGCGATCAATTGCTCCGAGGTGCCGCTCCATACCGCGCGGCCGCGCTCGATGATGTAGTGGCGGTCGGCGATGCGGACCAGATTGCCGACATTCTTGTCGATCACCAGCACCGACTGGCCCTTTGCTTTCAACATCGACAGGCAATTCCAGATTTCATCGCGGATCAACGGTGCGAGGCCTTCGGTGGCTTCGTCGAGGATCAACAGCCGCGGATTGGTCATCAGCGCGCGGCCGATCGCAAGCATCTGCTGCTCGCCGCCGGACAGCGTCACGCCCATATTGTTGCCGCGCTCGGCCAGCCGCGGAAACAGCGCGTGGATTTTTTCCAGCGTCCAGGGATCTGGCGATTCCTGACGATTATGCGAGGCGGCGACGAGATTTTCGCGCACCGTCAGGTTCGGAAAGATCTGGCGTCCTTCGGGGACGAGACCGATGCCGAGTTGCGCGATCCGGAACGAAGGCAGCTTGCGGACATCATGCCCGCCGAATTTCAGCGTCCCGGCGCGCGCCGGCGTCAGCCCCATGATCGAGCGGATCGTGGTGGTCTTGCCCATGCCGTTGCGGCCCATCAAAGCGACCATCTCGCCCGGCTTGATCGACAGCGACATGCCGAACAGCACCTGGCTGAGGCCATAGCAGGTCTCGATATCGGCGACTTCCAGCAGCGGGGTTGCGTCAGTCATTAGTTCGTCAGTCATGGCGGGTCACCGCATGCTGCTCGCCGAGATAGGCCCGCTTCACATCCTCATTGACGCGGATCGCGGCCGGCACATCGCAGGCGATGACGCGGCCATAGACCAGGACCGTGATCCGGTCGGCCAGCGCGAACACCGCCTCCATGTCGTGCTCGACCAGGATGATGGTGACTTCGCGCCGCAGTTCCTTCAGCAGCTCCACCATACGCGCGGATTCGGAAACGCCAAGCCCCGCCATCGGCTCATCCAGCAGCAGCAATTGCGGCCGGGTGGCGAGCGCCACCGCGAGCTCAAGCTCGCGCTGCTCGCCATGGCTCAATTCCGAAACCACGACATCGGCGCGTCGTTCGAGACCGACCCGGGCCAGCGCCGTCCGCGCCGCTTCGCGCAGATGCTTTTCCTTGCGTGCATTGCCCCAGAAATAAAACGAGTGGCCGTCATGGGCCTGCGCGGCGAGAGCAACATTGTCCGCCGCGGTAAAATCCTTCAGCAGCGACGTGATCTGGAACGAACGCGCCAGCCCGAGCGCGCTGCGCCGGTACGCCGGCAAGCGCGTGATATCCCGGCCACCGAAATGAATGGTGCCGGAATTGGGCTGTAGCTGCCCGGTCAATTGGGTGATCAGCGTGGTTTTGCCGGCGCCGTTCGGTCCAATGATGGCGTGCAGCTCGCCCTTGGCGATGTCGAGCGAAAGGTCATCGGTCGCGGTGATGCCACCGAACCGCCGCACCAGATTTTGCACGCGAAGCAGGGGTTCAGCCACGGCCTGACCTCCCAAGCAACCCCATGATGCCGCCGCGCCCGAACAGCACGATCAAGAGCAAAAGCGGCCCCATGATCAGTGCCCAATATTCGGTCAGCTGCGACAAGAACTCTTCCAGCAGAAGATAGCTGATCGCGCCGATCACCGGCCCGAACAGCGAGCCCATGCCTCCGAGGATTACCATTACCATGAGATCGCCGGACCGGGTCCAGTACATCACCGCTGGACTGACGAAGTCGGTATTGTTGGCAAGCAGCGCGCCGGCGAGGCCGCACATCGTGCCGGCGATCACGAAGCAGGCCAGCCGGTACCGCGTCGCCGGAAATCCGATCGCTTGCATCCGCGCCTCGTTGGAGCGCAGGCCCTGCACCACCATGCCGAAGCGCGAATTAACGATACGCCAGACCAGATAGATGCCGCCGAGCAAACAGCCGAGGCAGAGGTAATAGAACTGCACCTTGCTCGACAGGTTGATGAGACCGTCGAAGTCACTGCGCTTGTAGACCGTCAGGCCGTCGTCGCCGCCATACCGCGCCAATCCCGAGGCGACGTAATAGGCCATCTGCGCGAACGCCAGCGTGATCATGATGAAATAGACGCCGCGGGTGCGCAGACTAAGCGCGCCGATCACCAGCGCGAACAGCGCCGACGCGGCCAACGCGACCGGCCACTGGATGAAGCCGGAGCCGATGCCTTCAAAGGCCAGAATGCCGACCGCATAGCCGCCGATACCGAGATAGGCGGCGTGGCCAAAGCTCATCATGCCGCCATAGCCCATCATCAGATTGAGGCTGACGGCCGCCAGCGCAAAGATCACGATGCGCGTGAACAGCGTCAGCACGAAGATGTTGCCGCTGAGCGATGAATAAAGCGGGAGCAACAGCAGGCCGGCCACGACCAGCGCGACAACGGCGTTGCGGGCGTTAAGTGAGGTGGTCATCGTTTGCTGGCCGGAAACAGCCCCTCCGGCCGGATCACCAGCACGATCGCCATCAGCAGGTAAATCAGCATCGAGGACAACGCCGGCGCCGCGGTCGACGCGGCCGTCGAGCTCAGTACCTTGCGCAAGAGGTCCGGCAGGAACGCGCGGCCGAGCGTATCGATCATGCCGACAAAGATCGCGGCCAGGAACGCGCCGCGGATCGAGCCGATACCGCCGATCACGATGATGACGAACGCAAGAATCAGGATGTTCTCGCCCATGCCGATCTGCACGGTCAGGATCGGCGCCTGCATCATCCCGGCAAGCCCGGCCAGGGCGGCGCCAAGCCCGAACACCAGCGTGTAAAGCAGCTTGATGTTGATGCCGAGCGCGCCGATCATTTCGCGGTTGGAAGCGCCGGCGCGGATCAGCATCCCGATCCGGGTTCGCATCACCACCAGGTAAAGTCCCAGAGCGACGGCGAGCGCGACCACGATGATCGCGAGCCGATACGCCGGATAAAACACGCCGGGCAGGATCTGCACCGGCACCGTCAGCCATGGCGGCAGCGGCAGCGCCAGCCCCGCCGGGCCCCAGATCAGCCGCACCGCATCGTTGAAAAACAAAATCAGCCCAAAGGTTGCCAGCACGTGATCGAGATGATCCCGGCCATAGAGATGCCGCAGCGCCACCAGCTCCAGCACGATGCCGAGCAGCAGCGTCGCGCCGAGCGCCATCACAATGCCGAGCAGGAAGTTGCCGCTCCAGGCCACGAACGTCGCGGCGAAATAGGCGCCCATCATATAGAGCGAACCATGCGCCAGATTGACCAGATCCATGATGCCGAACACCAGCGTCAATCCCGCCGCCAATAGAAACAGCAGCAGCCCGAACTGCAACCCGTTCAGGAATTGTTCGACGACAAGCAGCATGGTGATTCTGGGTTAATCGTAGGATGGGTAGAGCGAAGCGAAACCATCAGCCGCTTTCCGTGAAATGATGGGTTTCGCGGAGTTTATCATCGGGCGCGCATACGCGCGACCCGTTGGCTCTACCCATCCTACGGTCTGAGAATTATGAGCAGTAAAGCACGTGCCGGCAACAAAACAGCGGCAGCGCCGAAGCGCCGCCGCCGGGTTCAGGCCAGGCCCGAACTTACTTCATGGTGCATTTGTCGTGGAAGCGATCCTGGTCATCCTTGACGATGGTCGCGACGGTTTTCAGCGATAACCCTCCATCGGCGTCCTTCACCACGTCCTGCAGATAGAAATTCTGCACCGGGATATGGTTGTTGCCGTATTTGAACGGGCCACGCAGCGACTTGAAGTTGGCCTTCTCCATCTCGGCCTTCATCGCGTCCTTTTTGCTGGTGTCGCCGCCAGCCGCCACCACCGCACTGTTGATCAACTGCGCCGCGTCATAGGCTTGCGCGCCATAATAGGTCGGACGCAGGTTGGGATATTTCTTGCGGTAGTCGGCGACGAAACGCTTGTTCTGGTCGTTGGGCAGGTCGTTAACCCACTCCTGCGCGCCGGGAACGCCGATCGCGTTGTCTTTCTGCAAGGGCAGCGACAATTCGTCGACGGTGAACGCGGTATAGAGCGGGATCTGCTGCTTGATGCCGGCCTGGGCATATTGGTTGAGGAACTGGACGCCTGCTGCACCGGGATAGAACACGAAGATCAATTCCGCGCCCGACGCCTTTGCCTTGGAAAGCTCGGCCGAGAAGTCGAGCTGGCTCGGCCACACCGTGTATTCCTCGCCCTTGATCTCTCCCTTGAACGTGCTCTTCACGCCGGCCAGCATGTCCTTGCCCGCGGCGTAGTTGGGACCGATCAGGAACACCGACTTGACACCCTTCTGGTTCATGTAAAGACCCATCGCCGCCGGGGTCTGGTCGTTCTGCCAGGAGGTCGAGAACACGTAAGGCGAACACAGTTCACCGGCGAGCTGCGAGGGACCGGCATTGGCCGAGATCAGGAAGGTTCCTGAAGTCGACCGCGGTCTTCAGCGACGCCAGCAGCACGTTCGACCAGATGTAGCCGGCGATGAAGTCGACCTTGTCGGACTGCACCAGCTTCTCGGTCTTCTGCTTGCCGACATCGGGCTTTTGCTGATCGTCCTCGTAGATCACTTCGACCGGCTTGCCGCCCATCTTGCGGCCCATATGGTCGAGCGCGAGTTCGAACGAGTTGCGCATGTCGTTGCCGATCACAGCGGTCGGACCGCTGAAGGTCGAGACGAACCCGATCTTGATGCTATCGCCCGCAACAGCAGGGCTCGCCAGCGCCAGAACCGTCGCGCCCGCCAGCCAGAAACTTGTTTTCATAGTCCGTTCCCTCCTCACTGATTACCCCTAACCGCCAGCCAAACGACTTGCCCGGCCGCGTGCCCCGTTTTCAGAGCTTTCCTCGCCCGTATCCGGGCCTGACTTTGTTATTGGTGGTGATGCTTTTTGTGCGCGAAATCCGGCGCCGGCGGCAAGCGCGAACCGCCAATCCCCCTTAGAACCTTCGGCCCATACCTCCAACAGCCATGCACCATAATTCGCTGATGGCCGACATGGCAAGGAATTATAGTTCTGGTTGGCGGCCAGGATTGTCGCAGCGGACGATCAAATCGAGGCCTTCCGGTAAGCGACCGGAAACCATGGTTCATCGAGACGGCGCGCGGTTCACGGCCGGGAAAGCAATCCATGACCAGTTGGATGCAAAAAGGACCTGATCATGCTGGGTTTCATCTTCGGCTTGAATGCGCGTCTGGGGCGGCTGCAATACTTCCTCATCACGATCGGCGTCGCCGTTCTGATGACCGGGGTCTGCTTTCTGATTGCGCGACAGACCTTCCAGGGCGCCTCCAACGGCGTGCCGCCGTCGATCAACTCGTTAAAAGGGCCGGCCCTCATTGTCGGCATCATCTTCATGGCGATTACCCTGACGCTGCAATCGATGCGGATCCGGGATATCGGATGGGATCCGGTCTGCGTCATCCCGGGCTGGGTCGCGATCCTGATCATCGACATGATGGTCGCGAGGAAATTTCCAGGCTTGTCGCTCGGTGCCGAACATCACAGCACTGTCATCAGCGCCCTCGTCAATCTTGGGCTTATGCTGGCGCTGCTGTTCTGGCCGAGCGCCGATGACGAAAGCGCACCGCCGGCGTTGAGCGAACCGCGCCGGCCCGATCCTGCGCCGCGCAGCGGCATGAACTCGGTCGCTGCCGAACGCATCGCGCGCGCGAGCGGTGAATTCGGGCGCCGGGCGGTTTGAATACGCGCGGCTGAAACCTGCCAAGACTGAAACCGTCTCAGACAAGGTATTCCGCGCCATCAATGATGTAGGGCGCGTGACGGAAGTCGCGGATGGCCGCGACCTTGTCGGCCGACCAGCTCAACAGCATGAAATATTTCGGCGGCGCGCCGGGCGCGTTGGGATCGAACACCAGGATGGCGGGCCGTCCCTCCACCAGTCCCGGCACCAGATGCCAATCGGCGGCCTTCGAATAATTGCCGAAATAGCGGGAAACCTCGGCCTTGCCGTTGAGGCGAAGCCTGTTGACGAGGTCAAGGCGCACATCTTCCGATATCATGGCGCGAAGGGCGTCGAAATCCCGCGCGTTGAAGCGCGCAACATAGGCGCCAAGCCGGTCGCGATCGGTCTGCGACAGCTGCGCGGGCGGCAGATCGTCCGGCTCATCCGCCAATTCGCGCAGCTGCGTGCGACCGCGATGCAACGCTGCCTTGACCGCTGGCAGGCTGAAATCCATGACCTCGCAGACCTCCTGCAGCGAGCAGCCGAGCACATCCATCAGGATGACGCTCGAACGTTGAGCGACCGGAAGGCGCATGAAGGTGCGAAGGCTTGCGCCCGCGATCTGGCGGTTGACGACGGCATCGGCCGGGTCGGCGATCATGTCTACCTCCTCGCCCGAGTGGAGAGCTTGCTGCCGGTTGCGCCGGCGCAGAAAGTCCAGCGCGGTGTTGTGCGCGATCCGGAACAGCCAACCCTCGGGATTACGAAGCGGGCCGGCGGAGGCAAACGCCTCCACCGCCTTGATCAAGGCATCCTGCAACACATCCTCGCCGTCGATCACCGAGCCTGTCATGCGCGCGCAATAGCGATGCAGCTTCGGCCGCATGCTGGCGAGAAGGCCGTCAAGATCGACTGTTGCAGCCGATGAATCCGGGATTTCCGTCATTCCTGCGCCTGCTGTCCCTCGATCATTCATCCAGCATCCGATAATTGCCGACAATGATAGCACCACCGGCCTGCGGCGGCTCAATGCAGCGTTGGCGAATGTCGGCCTGAAATGCCTTGAATGCCGCCAGGCTCGGCAGCGTGACGGTTGCGTCGTCTTCGGTCTCGACGAAGTGAACGAAGCTGTCATCGTCGAGCCGCAGCGAAAGATAGCGCACGCCTTCCGGCCTGGCAGCCTTCAATTCCGCAAACACCTCGGCGATCAACGCCGCGTTGGTGTCGGCCATTTCCGGTTTGGTCTTATACCTGATCAGGGTTCGTTTCATCCCTCACGCTCCATCGCTGGCTTTGCACGACGAAAAAGTCATCGCGTCCTGCAGCAGTGACGTCCGGCATGGCCGAAAGGATTCGGCCGAAAAGAAATTATTTTGGGCTGCATCCTTGGCCTGTCCCCGTTCGTCCCGGGCATGAAGCGCCGCGCCAGGCCGGCGTCAGGCAGACGGGAGAACGACAATGCAGGACACTTACGATCGGCGGGAAAAGAACTGGACACTCGGCATCGTCGCGCTGGCGTCCTTCATGATGGCGCTGGACGCGTTGATCGTGACCACGGCCTTCGCCACCATCCGCCAGGACTTCAACGTGTCCGTCGAGACGCTGCAATGGGTGGTCAACGCCTATAATCTGAGTTTCGCGGTGCTGCTGCTGACCGGCGCCGCACTTGGCGACCGTTTCGGACGGCGGCGGATGTTTGCCGCGGGCATTGCCCTGTTCACGCTCGCTTCGGTGGCTTGCGCGCTCTCCGGCAGCGCCGCATGGCTGATCGCGGCGAGATTCGCGCAAGGCGCGGCGGCCGCACTGGTGATGCCGCTCGGGATGGCGATCCTCAGCGCCGCCTTTGCCCGGGAGGAACGCGCCCGCGCGCTCGGCATCTTCAGCGGCGTAACCGGATTTGCCCTGATCATCGGACCCGCCGCCGGCGGCCTCATCAGCGAGAATCTCGGATGGCGATGGGTGTTCTGGATCAATCTTCCGATCGGCATGATCGCGATCGTGCTGGCGGTTGCACGGCTGCGCGAGAGTTTCGGCCTCAAAGCCGCGCTCGATATCCCGGGCCTGGTAACCATCGCCGGCGCCGCATTGGCGCTGGTATGGGGCCTGTTGCGCGGCAATACCCTGGGATGGGCCAGCCCCGAAGTAACCAGCGCGCTTGGTGCGGGGGCGCTGCTCGCGGCACTGTTCGTGATGTGGGAAACGCGGGCGTCCGCACCGATGGTGCCGATGCGGCTGTTTCGGGCGCCGGCGTTTTCCGCGAGCGTCGCTGCAAGCTTTCTGTTTTATGCCGCGATGTATGGCGTGCTGTTTCTGCTGCCGCAATTTCTGCAGACGACGCTGGGCTTCGGGCCGCTCGGTGCCGGGCTTCGGCTATTGCCGTGGACTGCGACGCTGTTCGTCACCGCACCGGTGGCGGGTGCCGTCGTCAACAAATTCGGCGAACGGCCGCTGGTCGTGACCGGCTTGACGATGCAGGCCATCGGCTTCGGCTGGATCGCGATGCTCGCCGCGCCCGGCACCGCTTTTCCGGCATTGGTGGCGCCGCTGGTGCTGGCCGGAGTCGGCGTATCGATGGCGATGCCGGCGGCACAAAACGCCATAATTGGCTCGGTCGCGGTGACCGAAATCGGCAAGGCGTCCGGTGTCTTCAACATGGCGCGCTTTCTTGGCGGCATGTTCGGCATCGCCGCGATGGTGGCGGTATTCTCCGCACAAAGCGGGGTTGGTTCGGCGACGGGTTTCGGCGCCGGCTTTGCCCCGGCAATGATGGTTGCGGCGACGTTGTCATTGCTGGGAGCGTTCGCAGGCTTCGCGCTTCCGGCACGTCAACGCGCAGCTTCCACACCGGCACCGCAGAAGGCCTGAGATCGATCGCGATAGGCGTTCCCTATCGGCCGATTGGCAAATCGCCCTTGGTACGAGCCCAGCCAATGAATACATAATTGAACAGACGGAGACACCTGGAACCAGAGGCCCTCCATGACAACAGCGCCAGCAAAGCTCCATCGCGTAGTAGTCGTCGGCGCTGGCTTCGGCGGCCTGGAAGCCACCTTTGGCCTGAGAGGCGCGCCGGTCAGCATCACGCTGATCGACCGCCGCAACCACCATCTGTTCCAGCCCTTGTTATATCAGGTCGCGACCGCGTCGCTCGCGACCTCGGAGATCGCATGGCCGATCCGGTATCTGCTGCGCGATCGCCCCGAGGTGACGACGCTGTTCGCCACGGTGACCGGCGTCGACCCCAACACCAAGCAAGTGCTGCTCGATGACTGCGATGCGGTGCCCTATGACACGCTCGTTCTCGCCACCGGCGCGCGGCACGCTTATTTCGGCCATGACGAATGGGAGCCGTTCGCACCCGGCCTGAAAACGCTCGAAGATGCCACCACGCTGCGGCGACGCATCCTGGTCGCGTTCGAGCGCGCCGAGCGAGAGACCGATCCGGCGCGGCGCGCGGCGTTGCTGACCTTCGTCATCGTCGGCGCGGGTCCGACCGGCGTCGAACTGGCCGGCACCATTGCCGAACTGGCGCAGGACACGCTGCCGCGCGACTTCCGCAACATCGACACCCACAAGAGCCGCGTCGTGCTGATCGAGGCCGGCCCGCGCGTGCTCGCGGGCTTTGACGACGATCTATCTGCCTATGCGCAAGCCGCACTTGAAAAGATGGGTGTCGAGGTGATGCTGGGACAGGCCGTTACCGAATGCACCGCCGACGGCGTGATGTATGGCGGCCAGACCTTGCAGGCCAAAACCCTGATCTGGGCCGCCGGCGTTCGCGCCTCGCCGGCCGCCGAATGGCTCAATGCGCCGGCCGATCGCGCCGGCCGCCTGCAGGTCGAGCCCGACCTGACGGTGCCCGGCCATCCTGATATTTTCGCGGTGGGCGATACTGTCATGATCGCCGGCCCCGATGGCAATCCGATCCCCGGGATTGCGCCCGCCGCCAAGCAGCAGGGACGCTATGTCGCGGAAACCATCAAGACACGGCTGCGCGGCGGCAAGGTGACGCCATTCCGCTATAAGCACGCCGGCAGCCTGGCGCAGATTGGCAAGCGGCAGGCGGTGATTGATTTCGGCCGCTTCAAGTTGCGCGGCACGCTGGCCTGGTGGATCTGGGGCATCGCGCACATCTACTTCCTGATCGGGCTGCGTCATCGCTTGAGCGTCGCGCTGAGCTGGCTCTGGGTCTACGCACGTGATCAGCGCGCGGCGCGGCTGATCACGCAAGGCAGCAGCAAGGTGGTGCGCTGAGTTTTTCCGTTTGGCGCCAGTCGGAAAGAACCAGCGGCAAATACCTCTATCCGCGCTTCGATGGCCGCTGCACGAATACTACGCAGCTATGCTGAACGCTCAACTAATATGCAAAGTCAGGCGTTTTCGGTCGCGAACAAAGATTAAGCAACCGCGGCGGTGCTGACCCAACCAATTGAATTTGATTGATGATTTCGCGTGTCGCGGACCTCGCGCGCGATTGTACACAATGGCATGCGCCTTGCTTCGCTCCGAGTCGGGAATTGTTCGGCTCGGGGCATATCGATGGCGAGCTTCAAATATCCAACGAGCAGCACCGTGATGGCGGAGCCGGCGCCGATCGATCTCGATTGGCCGAAAACCGCGCTCGTCATCATCGACATGCAGCGGGACTTCATGGAGCCCGGCGGCTTCGGCGAAACCCTCGGCAACGACGTCTCGCAGCTGGCGCGCGCGGTCGATCCGATCGCGTCGATACTCGGCGTGGCGCGGGACGCCGGCATTCTCGTGATCCACACCCGCGAGGGGCACCTGCCCGATTTGTCCGACGCGCCGCCGGCCAAGATCGAACGCGGCGCGCCGTCCTTGCGCATCGGCGATCCCGGTCCTATGGGACGGATCCTGATCCGCGGCGAAGCCGGCCACGACATCATCCCCTCGCTCTATCCGCTCGACGGCGAGATCGTGATCGACAAGCCCGGTAAGGGCGCGTTCTACGCCACCGAGCTCGGCGATCTCCTGCAAAAATACGGCATCGAGAATTTGCTGGTGTGCGGCGTCACCACCGAGGTCTGCGTCAACACCACGGTGCGCGAAGCCAATGACCGCGGTTATCGCTGCGTCGTCGTGTCCGACGGTTGCGCGTCCTACTTCCCCGAATTCCACGAGATGGGCCTGAAGATGATCAAGGCCCAGGGCGGCATTTTCGGCTGGGTCACCGACTCCGCCGCGATTCTGGAGGCCATTTCACCGGAGACTTTAAAAGCAGCAGCAGGGGCATCGCGATGAGCACGACCACAGGGACTGCCGGAAAGATCGACTTCAAGCCCGCGTTGTGGACGCCGGGTGACTGGAATGCCTTCTTCGGTTTCGGGACCAACATCCTTGTCAACATGCTGGTGCTGACCGGCCTGTTGCGCTTCGTGCTGAAGATGCCGGACTCGCTGGTGTTCGGTCGCATCCTGCCCGCGCTCGGGCTGATGATGTGCCTCTCCACCTTCTACTATGCGTACCTCGCCTATCGGCTGGCGCAGAAGACCGGCCGCACCGATGTCTGCGCGCTGCCCTCGGGCATCAGCGTGCCGCATATGTTCATCGTCACCTTCGTGATCATGCTGCCGATCACGATCAAGACCGGCGATCCCGTGAAGGGATGGTCCGCCGGTCTGGTCTGGGTGTTCTTCCAGAGCTTCATGCTGATGATCGGCGGCTTCATCGGGCCGGTCATTCAAAGGATTACGCCCCGTGCCGCGCTGCTCGGCACCCTGGCGGGCGTAGCCATCACCTTCATTTCGATGCGCCCGGCGCTGGAAATGTTCATGACGCCGCAGATCGGGCTGGTGTGTTTTGCCATCATCCTGGTGAGCTGGTTCGGCGGCGTGAAATATCCGAAGAGCATCCCCGCCGGATTGGTCGCGATCGCGGTCGGCATGATCATCGCCTGGGGTTCGAACCTGTTCGGTCTTAACCTTGGCGGCTTGAGCGTCAAAGGTTTGGGCGACGCTTTCGCCAATTTCGGTTTCTCGCTGCCGATACCCGCGCTCGGCCAGATATTTTCCGGCTTTGAATACCTCGGCATCATCCTGGTCACGGCGATCCCGTTCGGCATCTACGACCTCGTCGAGGCCCTCGATAATGTCGAGAGCGCCGAAGCCGCAGGTGACCACTATCCGACCACGCGGGTTTTGACCGCCGACGGCGTCGTCAGCCTGATCGGCTGCCTGATGGGCAATCCCTTCATCAACGCGGTCTATATCGGCCATCCCGGCTGGAAGGCGATGGGCGGCCGCATCGGCTATTCGGCAGCGACCGGCATCATGATCGTGGTGCTCAGTTGGTTCGGCATCATCTCGGTGATGCTGGCGCTGGTGCCGGTGGTCGCGATCTCGCCGATCCTGCTCTATATCGGCATGCTGATCGGCGCGCAGGCGTTCCAGGCCACACCGATCAAACATGCACCAGCGATTGTACTGGCGCTCACGCCGCATCTGGCGGCCTGGGGCAAGCTGCAGATCGACACCATGCTCGGATCGACCATCAACGCTGCGCAGGCCGTGGGCGGCTTGGCCGCCGACAAGATCGACGCGGTCAAGACCGCCGCGATCGCCGCTCTGCCGCAGCAGGGCGTGCTCTATCACGGGCTGGAAGTGATGGGCGGCGGCTCGATCCTCGCCGGTCTGGTGTTAGGTGCGATCGGTGTGTTCGTGATTGAACGTGAATTCAACAAGGCTTCGGCTTTCGCCCTTGCCGGCGCGATCTTGACCTATTTCGGCTTCATGCACGGAGAATCGGTTGGTATCGGGGGCGGATTGGGCGTGACGCCAGGTGTGGCGCTGGCTTATGCTGCGGTCGCGGTCGGATTTTTGGCGGCGGAGAAGTTCGGCGCGAGCCCGGAAACCATGTCTTCAGAAGCCATGTCTTCACTCCCGGAGATCCGTCTTGCAGCCCCAGCCGAATAAGGCGCGAGCCTCCGACAAAACGCAGGCGTGCCCGATCGGGCTCAGGGCGGCCCCGTGACGGAAACCATTGCTGCAATTGTCGCCGCGCATCGCGCAGGTATCGTATCGCCTGCGCAGACCATCGCACGAACCTATCAGCGTATCCGCGACCACAATGACCCTGCCATTTTCATCAGCCTTCGCGATGAAAAGGACGCCGTCGCGGAAGCGGAGGCGCTGACGAGGAACGACGCCGGACGTCTTCCGCTCTACGGCGTCCCGTTCGCGGTGAAAGACAATATCGACGCGCTCGGCCTGCCTACCACTGCCGCCTGCCCGGCCTTTTCCTATTCACCCGCTCATGATGCGACCGCGGTCGCAAAACTGCGCGCCGCCGGCGCCATCCTGATCGGCAAGACCAATCTCGATCAATTCGCCACCGGTCTCGTCGGCGTGCGTTCTCCTTACGGCATTCCGATCAATCCGATCCGCGCCGATCTGATTCCGGGTGGCTCGAGTTCGGGATCGGCGGTGGCCGTCTCCGCCGGGCTGGTGCCGCTGGCGCTCGGCACCGATACTGCGGGATCCGGCCGCGTACCGGCCATGCTCAACAATATCGTCGGGCTGAAGCCGAGCCTCGGACTGATCTCGACCGCCGGGCTGGTGCCGGCATGCCGGACACTCGATTGCATTTCGATCTTTTCGCTGACGGTCGACGACGCCATGACGGCGCTTGACGTGGTGGCTGGCGCCGATGGCGCCGATCCGTTTTCGCGCAATCGGCCGCTGGCAGCGATGACCGCGTTTCCCGCCCATCTCCGGCTTGGCGTTCCGCGCAACGGCCAACTGATATTCTTTGGCGACAGAGCGTCAGAGGCCGCCTATGGCGACGCACTCAAGCGCTGGACAGCACTTGGCGCCACGCTGGTCGAGTTCGACCTCGATCCGTTTTATGAGACCGCGCGGCTGCTTTATGAAGGACCATGGGTCGCCGAGCGCTATCTGGTGATCCGCGATCTGCTGGCGTCATCTCCGGACTCGATCCACCCGGTCACGCGCGAGATCACGGCGGCCGGCGCACGGCTCACCGCGGCCGATACGTTTGCAGCACTCTATCGGTTGCAGGCGCTGCGGCGGATCGCCGAACGCTCCTTCGCCAATCTCGATGCCATCGTGCTCCCGACCGCGCCGACCGCCTACTCGACCGCGCAGGTACTGGCTAATCCGATCGAACTCAACTCCCGGCTCGGCACCTACACCAATTTCGTCAATCTGCTGGATCTCTGCGGCCTCGCTCTGCCGGCCGCGATGCGGCCCGACGGCATTCCATTCGGCATCACGCTGTTGGCGCCCGCCGGCAAGGACGCGATGCTTGCCAGCATCGGCCGCCTCTTCCATGCCGACACCAAATTGACGCTGGGCGCGAAGAGCTTGCCGCAGCCAGCGCTGGCAACGATACCCGCCAGCGCGGGCGATGGGGAAATCGCGATCGCGGTGGTTGGCGCCCATCTTTCGGGCATGGCGCTCAATGGCGAATTAAAGGAACTCGGCGGGCGGTTGCTGGAGGCCACGGCGACGGCGCCGGACTACAAACTCTACGCGCTCGACACTAAGCCGGCGAAGCCGGGCATGCTGCGCGTGGGTACTGGAGCGGGTTCGTCGATCGCGCTGGAGGTGTGGGCGCTGTCAGCGGCCGCGTTCGGAACATTCGTCGCCGCAATCCCGCCGCCGCTCTCGATCGGCACCGTACGTCTGGCCGATGGCCGCGGCGTGAAGGGTTTTATCGTCGAGCCCGCCGACATATCAGGCGCCCGCGACATCTCCGCATTCGGCGGCTGGCGCGCGTTCACGGCGGAGAAGGCGGCGGTTTAAGAAAGCCCTCATGGTGAGGAGGCGCTCTTGCGCCGTCTCGAACCATGAGACCACCACGCCATCCTTCGAGACGCGGCGAAGACGCCGCTCCTCAGGATGAGGCCTCGCTCCTCCGATCGCGCGTAAAGTTGGTCTGGTCCCTCGCCGGGAGAGGTCAAGACGTCACACCGACACCGCGTAAATCTCGTATTCCCCGCGCACCAACTCGATATGCCCGCGCATCGCGGCGGCGGCGCCGACGTGATCGCCGCGCATGATCGCGACCACGACGCGGTCGTGCTCGGCATGCGATTTCGCCAGCCGTCCGAGATTGCGAAATTGCGCGCGGCGGAACGGCTGCACCCGCACCCGCGTCGCCAGCGTGATCTCGGCGATGTAGCCGTTCCGCGATCCGGCATAGATCGCGTTGTGAAAGCGCTCGTTGACCTCGTGAAACCGCTCGGGATTGCCCGCATGGCTCAGGACGCGCAATTCCTCGTGGATCGCCTCCAGCCTGTGCCGCTCCGCGGGCGCCATGCGCTCGGCGGCGAGCCCGGCGCAGATCGCTTCCAACTCCGCCATCGCTTCGAACATCTCGGTCATCCGCTCGATAGACGGCCGCGCCACCACCGCGCCGCGATGGGCACGGGAATCGACCAAGCCGCTGGCCGCAAGCTGGCGCAAGGCTTCCCGCACCGGCGTGCGCGACACGCTGAAGCGGCGCGCAATATCGGTCTCATCAAGCGGCGATCCTGGCGCCAGCGCGCCGCGGACGATTTCATCCGCGAGTTGCAACCGCAATTCCTCGGCGCGCGTGATCTTGTAGGGATTGGACACCGTGCGATCGACACGCTGAACCGCCAACTTTACCGGCCGCGGGCGGTCGCTGCTCGGAAGGTCGTCCAGACTCATGTCTTCTCATTCAAGACTGGTTTCAAGATTTGGGCTCGTCGATGACGCTGACATGAGCGGCGACAATTCTCCACCCTTCCGCAAACCGCACCCAGGTCTGCATCTGGCGTCCAACCTTGCCCGGCGTGGTTTCACGGTAAAACAACGTCGAGGCCACGGCCGTGTCGCGGCCATAGCTCGTGATCACCGTCCGCGCCGTCTTGCGCATCAGGCCGACCGACGGGCGCGCCGCGCGAAACGCCATGATCTCGCTGTAGCCATAGAGATTTTCGCCGATGCCATAGCGCAGCGTGCGGGAATCATCGCGAAACAGCTCGTCGAGAACCGCGACATCGTTGGAGACCAGCGCCTTCTCGTATCGCGCGAATTGCGCGGATACTTCGGCGAGCACATCGGGCAGATCGATATCCATCTCATAGACCTCTTGGCTGTGGCGCCGACACGACACCCATACGCTCCAGCGCATAGGCCACGCGCAACGCGATATCCTCGCGCCACGGCGCGGCAATGATCTGCACCCCGATCGGCATCGGCTCGAGCGGAACCGGCACAGCAACCACCGGCAATCCGATAAAGGAGATCGGCTGGGTGTGGATGCCGATATTGGCGCGCACCGGCAGTTCGACGCCGTCGAGCACGAAATTGACCTGTCCCAGCTTCGGCGCGACACAGGGCGTCGCCGGCGCGAGAATCACGTCGACCGTCCTGAACAGTTCCAGCACCTGGGCACGGTACCAGCGGCGGAATTTCTGGGCACGATCGACCAGCGGCGCCGGAACCATCGCGCCGGCCAGCAAACGGTCACGCACCGCCGGATCGAAATCCTCGGGGCGCCGGCGCAGGCGATCGAGATGCAGCGAGGCGCCTTCGGTCGTGGAAATCACATAGGCCGCGGCGCGGGCGCGCGCCGCTTCCGGAATTTCGACGGTGCGTGTCGCACTCAGCGCCTTGGCGACGCGGCCGACGGCCTCTACCGCCTCAGGGAAAACATTCTTTTGAAAATAACCGCCGGCGATCGCAACGCGTAGACCGCCGATATCCTGTGTCAGCAGCGGCGTGACCGGCTCGGGCGGGCGTGTGGTGCAGGCGGCGTCATCGGGATCGGGTCCCTGCATCGCGTCATAGGCCAGCGCGAGATCGCTCGTATTGCGCGCGAACGGACCGAGATGGTCGAAGCTGGCGACGAACGGAAACGAGCGCGCGCGCGACAACCGGCCATAGGTCGGCTTCAGCCCGAAGATGCCGCAGAACGACGACGGCACCCGGATCGAGCCGTTGGTGTCCGATCCGAGCGCCAGCGGCACCAGATTGCCGCCGACCGCGCCACCGGAACCGCCCGACGAGCCGCCGGTCATCCGTCTCACGTCATGCGGATTGCGCGACGGACCGTCGTGCACATTCTCGCCGGTGAAATCGTAGGCGTATTCGCCCATGTTGAGTGCGCCAACCAGCACGGCGCCGGCAGCTTCCATTCGCTCGACCAACGTGGCATCGCGCGGCGACGGCTTGAGGTCGCGGTTGATTTTTGATCCGGCGCGCGTGGCGAGGCCCTGCACGTCGAACAGGTTCTTCACCGCAAAGGGAACGCCGGCCAGCGGACCCGGTTTCCGTCCGGCCGCGATGGCAGCGTCGATCGCGCGCGCCTTGGCGCGCGCCCGATCGGCCGTGACATCGGTAAAGGAATTCAGGATGGGATGTTTGGCGATGCGCACCAGCGCCGCCTCGGTCACGCTGAGCGCCGATATCTTTCCATTCGCCACAGCCTGTGCGATTTCGGAGGCCGATAAGCCGTCGAGATTCAATTCGCTGGAGTTCGCCTCGGTCATGGGATCAGGCCGAATAGACACTGGCCGGCTCGCTTTCGTCCGGCAACGCGAACTCGTCGACCAGCCGCGCCAGCCTCAGCGACACCTCCAAATTCGCCCGCACCGCAGGCTTCCAGGCGTCCTTGATCGGCAGCGCCAGCGCTTTCGCGACGGCGTCGATATAATCGTCCAGCGGATCAGCAGCCATACCTTCTCATGCTCTCCATTCGCTAAGCTCAGCACTCGCTACGCTTGGTATTCATTGCCTTCACACGCCGGAGAACCGGCTTTCGAAAAATCGGCGTCGCAAGGTCTGTGCCAAATCACAAGCCGAGCTCATTCTTGCTGTAAGCATCTGATTTTACATGGCCTATTGAGCGTGGGGCTAACGGCCACGCTCGATTGACTACAAATCATTGCATACAAAGCCACTCCTTTGCTCATGAAAAGTGCAACGGTTGCCCAAGGCATCTTCGGCCGGCCGCGGGATCAATGGGTGGCGCTGCGCGGCAGGGCACAAACGAAATCAGCGCCGGTCGAGCCTGAAGCCCGACCGGCGCTGGTTTTTATTTGCTTCCGAAGCGGTCGATCAGAGCCCGTCGCGCTTCAGATCCTGACGAACATCGCGAACGATATCGCGGCCGATATCCTTGATATCGCCGAGGTCGAACGGATCCCGCCCGCGGCCGAAGTCAAACATGTCGAAGAGATCGCCGATCGCCGGCATATTCACCGGTACCCACGGATTCGCCGGGTCCATGATCGGGTTCGCCAAATTGTCGCGGCTGCGAGGTGAAATCCGGCCGAGGTGCCAGTTCCGTTCGATGAACTTCAGGACCGAAGCCTGATCGTTATAGGAGTGGACGACATGGCCGCCGGTCGAGAACGGCGAGATCACGAGCATCGGCATCCGCGGTCCGTCGCCGAAGAAGTCGAGCGGTTGGATAAAGCCGCTGTCATACAAGCCACCGCTTTCGTCAAAGGAGACGATGATCGCGGTCTCGGCATACAGCTTGGGATTGGCTTTGGTGCGATCGACGATGTTCTGAACGAAGTCCTCCAGCAGACTGACCTTGCCGCTGCCGGGATGTCCCTGCAGCGCGCCGTCCGGCTTGACGAAGGCGACCGCCGGCAAATTGCCGCTCGCAATGTCATCGAACAGATTGTCGGTGACGTCCTTGAGATGCGCCGCCCGCGTATTGGCAGTGGCCATCACCGACTTCGAATATTGAAACGGATTGCAAATATCGCAATAGCCGGCTCTCAACACCTGGTCGAAGATATCGGTGGCGCCGTTGGCGACGGCCACCGCGGAGTTGTAGCCCCCGCTGTACCACGCCCACGGAATGTTCTTGTCGCTCAATTCATCGCCGATATGCCGCTGCGTCAGCGGCGCCATCGTCGTCGCTTTGACCGCAGCCAGCGTGCCGGCGGGGGTATAGGGAACATCAGCGTCGCGCGTGGCGTAGTAGGCGTTCGGCGCGCAGTTTGCACCGGCGTAATAATGCAGCGACGAGAGATAAAAATGCAGCTCGGCGACGCCGGGCTGATTGGGATCACTGCAGTTAACCCAGGTCCCGTTGGACTGATACGTGTTGACCGTGCCGGCAACAGGATCGGGATTTATGATGCTGCCCGGCGGGACCAGCGGATGGCCGTTACCGTCGCTGTAGAAGGCGTTGTCGCCATACGCGATTCCGATCGCGCCGGTGACCGATCCACCCATGATCGACTGGTGGAAATTATCGGAAAGCGTGTATTGATCGGCCAGCGCCTTGAAGATCGGCGCGTCGCCGGTGGTCATGTTGAAGAACGCCATGTCCTGGCCGCCGTCGGTCGGCGTCTGGGTCGGCAAGGTGCCATTGGTCGTCGCCACGAACGGATAGAGATCGTGCAGACAGCCGGTCGGGTTCTCCCGGGTGGCATTCTTCATGCTGCAATCGTTCTGCTGCCACATCTGAAACGTCTGGTGGATCGTATCACCCTCGTAAGCGTCGTAGGGCAGCGAAGGTCCGGTCTGCTGGAACGGCCCTGCCGGCAAACGAGTAACGCCGGGGATGCGGGTATCGGCGCTGTTCTTCGGAATGGATCCCGTACCGCCAGTGGTCAGCGTGATCTGTTCGTTGAGCGGCAGATCGGGATCGCCCTGCGGAAATGCCGCGGTCGGCTTGCCGGACGCATCCACGATGCCGAATTCGAGGCCGACGCCTTCCGGCTGGGCCGAGGAGATGGTCGGCACCGGCAGGAACGTATAGGGCGTCTTGGTCTGCGGGCTGAGAGAGAACCTGCCGTTGTTCGAAGTCGCCTGGTATTGCCGGCCCTTCGCGGCATTCTTGCCCGGGGTGCCGTCGGCGTTGACGATGCCCTGCGACAGCAGGTTCCAGATTTTCTCTCCATGCTTCGGCTGATAGGTGCCGTAGACATTGTCGAAGCTGCGGTTTTCACCGACGATATAGATGATGTGCTTGATCGGCGTTTCGGTCTGGATTTCTTGCGGGTGGGAGCCGCTGACCGACGGTTGCGTCATCGTCGCTGCGAACGCGCTGTTGCCGGCGTTGTGCGGTAGCAGCATGGCCGCTCCCAAACCCGTCAGCGCGGTGACGGAAACGCTCGCGATCATCTTGAATCGGCTTTTTTGACGAAACGAAGTATTCGAAAACATGCTGCCTCTTCCTGAAACGATAAGAAGCCGTGACCATTAGTCGCGCTCGGTAACAGCGCGCATTCAATTTTGTGTCGCATTTGCGACGATTAGAAAACGGCTGCAACCTTGCGGTGACGCTCAATCGAGACGCACACACAAATCGAAACGTCGTGATGTTAGACGGCGTGTGCCGGCATGAAAGCACGGCAATTCGCCTTCGACGAATCGGCTCAAGGGTTTATTGAGCAGCCGGCTTCTTCAGTTCAAGCAACTGCCGCAGAGCGGCATAGTGCGCGTCATGAACCGCCGGATTGAACAACGACCATTTCTCGGCGTTACCGACGATGGCCGGGACGCCGGCATTCATGAAGCGATTGTAGTTGCTGTAATCGCGGGCCGCGTCGTTGTATTTGCCATCCGACGCGTCGAGGCTGATGCTGCGTAGTATCAGCACGACCTCTTTGAGCGCCATGCGTGCAAGGTTGCGCTCTTTGTCGCCGCCCGACACGATCGTGTTCCTTCGGTCAGGAATCCGCTCGGTCAAATCGCGCAACTCGCCGCCAATCGTATCGACCGCAAGAGCAATGACGTCATTGTCATGGGCCGGAATCGCGGTCGCCAGCACACTGGCGAAGTCGGAGATTTCGCGCAATTGAGAAGTTGAACCATCGTGCTCATATGCCTGCACGCCGTCGCCGATGGCCTTCAAATACGCAACAAGGTCTGCTCCATCCTGCGGCGATAGCCCAAGGCTGAATTTGCGATCGAAAAAATCCACAACCTGGTCGTAGGTGCCAAAACGCCCATCGTGGAAGTAGGGCGCGTTGAAATCGGCGTTCAGCAGGGTGGGCGTCCGGTAAAGCCCGCCCGATCCGACGTCATGCTGCGTATGGTCGAGGAATGCCCCGGACGGAACATGACAGCCCGCGCAGCTCAGACTCGCATCCTGTGGAAAAGGCCGGTTGAAGAGTTTTTCTCCGCGCCGCTCGGCGTCGCTGGCGTCCGCATTCAATTTTCCGCCCGGACCGAGGCTCGGGTTCGGTAGAAAATCGATGTCCTGGATATAGGCGACCAATCCATCGAGTATGGCAGGCGCAGGTTCCGGACCGGCGAACTCGCCAACGATCACATTGCGGACAAAGTCGCGCAGCGACGGCATCCGTCCGTCATGCCCATAGGGCGCGAGATAACGCGCACCACGCAGGCTCGGAATCCGTACCGGATCGAGAACAAGATTGTCGGCCTTCGGATTGAACAATGGGCCCGTCGTGTCGAAATTGCCCGGCCGAGCCGACATTCCCGGAACGAAAAGCTTGGGATTCGAAGCGCCATTGACGTGGCAGGTGCCGCAGCTGATGCCGGCCTGCCGCGCGGGACCGCCAAGGATCCCCGGCGCATTGAAAGCCATGTCTCCGAGACTCACCAGATATGACTTGCGGCCCCCGATCGCTTCGGAATGAAACACCTCGCGCGGATGGTCGAGCGCATCCTCATTTAGCTCTGTTCCGACCGGAAGGGTGGTTTGTTCGCCCCCGATCGGAAAGGCAAAAGCATGCTGAAGCACCAAGGCTGCCGCGAGACCGGCGACAACCGATAAAAGCACTCGACCGATCACCCGCTGACCCTCAATTTCCTAAACGAGACGTCGAAGCGAACGGAGTGACTTCGAACTGAAATTCAGCCTGCTTCTGGTTGCCTGGCGCCGTAATGCTCGTGCGTGCATCAAGCCCACGGCGCAAAGGATGAAAGCGAGGCATGCGACCGACATCAGCGAATTGCTGAAGTTGAGACCGTTCTATCTGACGTTAGGGTTTCCGTTTTGTGACAGCTTGACGCTTTGTCTGCATACTTTCGCGTGAACGCATCAGCACTCGTGCTTCAACGCCTTTTCGTATCGCTCACACCGGCCAGAGCAATTCCGCCAGCTCGAACAAATTGCCGGCCTTGTCCTGCCAGCCGTCGATCGTGATATGCCTGACGGGATCGCTGGCGCGATGCAGCAGCATCAGCGCCAGCAGCCGGCGCTTCAGCGCCGGATTGATGTCGGCGCTCGAATAACCGTAGCCTTCGAACAGGCTGCGCACGCGCCGCGGCATTCCCGCCGTCATGAAGGCGCTCGGGCCGAGCAGGTCGTATTCGCGCCAGCCTGTCAGGACGTCGCCGAAATCGATCAGCCCTGACAATTGCCAGCCCGAGTCTTGCTGGCTGAGCAGAAAATTCTCCGGAATATATTCGCCGGTCAGGATCACCGGCGGCGCATCCATCGGAATGAGCGATATCGTCTCGGCCAGGAAATCGTCGAGGCCATCGAGAAATTTTTGCGGCAAGCCGAGGCGGGTATGCCGCGCGCGGCAGCCTTCGATCTGTTGGCGCATGAACCGATCCCAACGCGGTTCGATCGCGGCCAATTCCCCGATCGGGACACGTTGTACTTCGGCAATCGTCTCGCCGATCTGGCGCAGCACCCGCTCTTTCTGAGGCTCCGGCAAAGTGGGCCACGCTTCCTTGCCGAGAACGCCTTGCAGCTGCGTCATCGCAAGATACGGCCATTGGTCGCGTTCGCCTTCGCAGACGATTTCAGGGATCGGAACATGAAGTCGGCCGCGAAGCAGCGTCAGCGAACCGCGTTCCGAGACGAACTGGTCGCGAAGCAACGGGGAGAAGATTTTCAGGACAACCCGCCGATCGAGCGCGACGACAAGATTGGTCCCGGTGGAGAATATCCGGGGCGCCGTGCTTTCAAGCCCATGGCTACGGGCAATGTCGAGCGCCGCCGGCAGCCAATTCGATGGCTCGGCGCGCCAGGTCCGGAATGTCTCGAGGTCCGGCAGGATCGGAAGCGAATACATCAGGGCGATCGGCTCTCTCAAAGCGAGCGCCAGCTATAGCCCGGCTTCGCGCCCCGGTGACAGCCTTATTGATTGGCGCGCTCGAACTGGCGCAGCAGGCGATTGCCGCGCTCGACGGCGGAATCCAGCGCCGCCTGCGCCGATTTCTTGCCGCTGAAGGCCTGCTCCAGTTCTTCGTCAATGACGTCGCGGATCAGGACAAACGATCCGAGCCGAACGCCCTTCGAGTTTTCGGTCGGCGCTTTCAGCGTGATCTGCTCGATCGAGATCGCCGCGCCGGGGTTACGTTCGTAGAAGCCTTGCGCGCGGCTCAGGTCGAACGCCGCCCGGGTCACCGGCAGATAACCGGTGTTCTGATGCCAGGCCGCTTGAACCTCGGGCTTGGACAGGAAGGCAAAGAATTTGGCAACGCCCCGGTATTCGGCGCTGGGGCCGGTCGCGCAGCACCCACAAGGTCGCGCCGCCGATGGTCGAGTTTTGCGGCGCGCCTGCCACATCGGGCCAATACGGCAACATGCCGTAGCCCACATCGAACTTCGAATTGGCCTTGATATCGGCGCGTGTCGCCGAGGAACCGATGAAGATGGCGCATTCGCCGTTCTGAAATCGCGGCTCCGACGTCGTCGCCCGGCCGCTATAATCGAAGATCTTGTCGACCTGCCATTTCGCGAGCTGCGCGATGTGCCGCACCATCACCGGATTGTTGAAATTGAGCTGCGCATCGAGGCCATCGAACCCGTTGGCCTTGGTCGACATCGGCAAATCGTGGAAGGCAGAGAAATTCTCGACATTGATCCACGACGGCCATGACGTCGTAAAACCGCACACGGCGCCGGCCGACCGCAATTTTATCGCCGCCGCGCCGAGTTCGGGCCAGGTCTTCGGCGCGACTTCGGGATCGAGGCCCGCCTGCCTGAACAGGTCCTTGTTGTAGTACAGGATCGGCGTCGAGCTGTTGAACGGAAATGACAGCATATTGCCGGCGACGTCGGTGTAGTAGCCGGTCACGGCGGGAAGGTAGGCGGCGGGCGAAAACGCCTCCGATTCGTCTCGCATCAGTTCGAAGACCGGGTAGATCGCGCCTTTCGCCGCCATCATGGTTCCGGTCGCGATTTCGTTGACCTGAACGATGGCGGGCTGGTTGTGCGCGCGAAAGGCAAAGATCGCCGCGTTCACGGTCTCGGAGTAATTGCCCTTGTAGCTCGGCACGATCCGATATTCGGATTGCGAGGCGTTGAAATCTGCCGCCAGCTTCTCCAATTGCCGACCGAGTTCGCCCGACATGGCATGCCACCAGGCGATCTCGGTGAGGGCCTGGGCCGGAGATGCGAAGGTGACCGCCGCCATCACGGCAGCGAGCTGCAAAAATCTCAGAGCCGAATTCACGATAAAACCAATCTGTCGCCGCGCCTGAAAAATCATCCTGGCAAAAATCATATTGGGCGGCGCGCCCTCATAGAGCCCCGTCGCCGCGGTTGCAATCCGGCAAAAAGTCGCCCCGCAGCGCACAATTGCCGATTTTCGGCGGTCCCGGCAGGATAGCCATTTCGCGCCGGCCTCTGTTAGATTGATTGAACCTTTTTTCCCGCCCGCCGACTTCTTCCCAAGAGGTTTAAGTTGCCTGTGTACAGCTGTGCCGGCCTTTGGCGGATTGGACCAATCGTTGTCGCGCTGTTTCCGACGGCCGCCTCAACGGACGCGGTCGCGCGCGAAATTCGCGCCGTGCTTGCCGCCATCAGTCCTGATCGGATTCAAGCGAAGCTGACCGGCCAATCATCGGCGATGCCGTTTTCATTGAGCTCCACCCCGAGCCGTGGAGTGAGTTGACCTTGCGAGCATCGCGGCCATACGACGCTGCAGAACGCCCGGCGAGCTTCGTCGCCCGGGCGCGCGTACGCATCGTCGGCCTGCTGCGCGCGATACCGATCCGCTGGCGCATCCTCTCGATTGCGGCGCTGAACTCGGCCGTCGTCGTGGTGCTGGCCGCCATGATCTGGAACGGCGCCCAGGTGCTCGGCTCGGCCTGGGACGACGTCCGCCAGGTGCGCGAGTCCGACAAGATCCTGGCCTTGCTGGAGAGCGAGACCAGCCGGCTGCAGAACCTGATCCATCGCTACATCAACCAGCCCAGCCCGGAGTTTTTCGCCGAGATCCTGCTGTTGCGCGAGGCGGTGCTGGGCACGCTGACCACGCGGGCGTCGACCGACCCGATGCTGTCCGGATCGGTCGAGGAACTCGAGCGCGTCACCGAGCGTTTCCTCAACGGCTTCGGCGAACTGCGCACCGTCCAGGCCACCATCTCGAAAACCTATGAGGAGCAGGTGCTGGCCCCGGCCCGGGACATGGCCGGGCTTTATTCGATCATCGAGGGCGCCACCGGGCATCGCGACGCCCTGATCTGGCCGGAGCTTGGCAAATCCCGCGAAGCCTTTACCGCCATGCTGGTCGCCGCCAACGCCTATTATTTTTCGCTGGCGACGGCGTCGGCCGAGGAAGCCCGGCGCAATCCCGAGACGATCGAGAAGACCATGCCCGCGATGTCCGACCTCGCCGACAACGATCTGCAGCGCATGGCGCTGCAGAAGCTGACGAGCCGGACCGAGGCGCTGCGGGAAGGCCTCGCGAAACTCTCCGAGCAGCTTGCGAGCCGGACCGAACTGTTGCGCAACAGCATCGACGCCAGCCAGGCCGAAACCATCGGCGCCATCGACGAATTGTCGGTCAAGATGCGCCAGCGCGAGCAGAAGGCGCAGGAGACTTTCGATCGGACGCTGGCCGACATTTCCCGCAGGGTACTGTCCATTGCGGTGATTTTTCTCGGCATCATCCTCACCGCGGGCGTGCTGATCGCGCTGAGCATCCGGTTGCCGCTGCATCAGATCATGTCGGCGATGCAGGCGATCACCTCGGGCGATTACGACCGCCAGGTGCAGGGCACGGCGGCCCGGGACGAAGTCGGCGCGATGGCCCGCGCGGTGGAAGTCTTCCGCGAAAACGCCATCGCCAAGCGCGAGACCGAGGATGAGTTGCGCACCTCGAAGGAAAAGGCCGAGGGTGCCCTGCTCGAACTGCGCGCCGCCCAGCAAAACCTGATCGACGCCGAACGGCTGGCGGCGCTTGGCGGCCTGGTCGCCGGCGTCGCCCATGAGGTGAACAATCCGATCGGCATCAGCCTGACGGTGGCGTCCAGTTTCGCCCGCCGCGCCGAAATGTTCGAGGCCGAGCTGAAATCCGACGGCCAGTTGCGGCGGTCGCAGCTCGAGGACTTCGTCCGAAGCTCGCGCGACGCCGCGCAGCAATTGGTGGCGAACCTGCATCGCGCCGGCGAATTGATTCAGTCGTTCAAACAGGTCGCGGTGGACCGCTCGCATGCCGAACGCCGGCAGTTCAGCCTGGGCGAAGCCACCGACCAGATCATCGCCAGCCTGCGGCCGGTCCTGAAGAAGGCGGCGATCTCGCTGTCGGTCGACGTGCCCGAAGGCCTGATGATCGACGGCTATCCGGGATCGTATGGCCAGATTCTGACCAATCTCTTCCTCAACGCCGCCAATCATGCGTTTGCCGACGGGCGTTCCGGCACGATCTCGATCTCGGCAAGGCCCCGCGGCCAGGACGACGTCGAGATCATTTTTGCCGACGACGGGGCCGGAATGACGCCGGACGTGCAGCGGCAGGCGTTCGACCCGTTCTTTACCACCCGCCGCAACGAAGGCGGCACCGGGCTCGGCCTGCATATCGTTTATAATCTGGTTACCCAGCAGCTCGGCGGCCGCATGATGCTGGACTCAAGGCTGGGACAAGGCACTACATTTCGCATTATCATGCCGAAGACCGCCAAAGGCGGCCAAGGAACTGCAGACACGACCGCGGACCAAACCGCAGACGCAACAAGTGACGGAATCTCTCAATGGCCGAACAGGACGATGTCCTCCACCTGATCGACGATTCCGGAGCCGTTCCGGAGGTATCGACCGCGCGGAAATGGAAGGTCGCGGTCATCGACGACGATCAGGCCGTGCATGAAGGCACCCGGTTTGCGCTGAGCGACTACAGCCTCAACGGGCAGACGCTGGAAATCCTGTCGGCCTATTCGGCGGCCGAAGGCCGCGTCCTGATGCGCGAGCATCCCGACATCGCCGCCGTGCTGCTCGACGTCATCATGGAGACCGACGCCGCGGGCCTCGATCTCGTCGAGTACATCCGCAACGAAATCAGGAACGAAACCGTCCGCATCATCCTGCGCACCGGACAGCCCGGACAGGCGCCGGAGCGCCGCGTCATCGTCCAGTACGATATCAACGACTACAAGGCCAAGACCGAGCTGACCGCGGACAAGCTGTTCACCTCGCTGACCGCGGCGTTGCGCAGCTACCAGCAGCTCGAGCGCATGGTGCAGACCCGGCGCGGGCTGGAAATCATCATCGATGCCGCCTCGACGCTGTACGATTTCAAATCGATGCAGCGCCTCGCCGAGGGCGTGCTGACCCAGATCGCCTCGCTGCTGAATGTCGATTGCGCCGGCATTCTGGTGCTGCGCGACGGCGGCATGGTCGGCGACGATTTTTCCGTGCTGGCCGGCTCCGGCTGCTACAGCCGCTTCATCGGCACCGCCGGATCCAGATCGCTCGACCCCGATCTGCGCTCGATGGTGGAAGCCGCCTTCAAGCGGCGCAAGCATGAATTCGTCGACCACCGCTCGGTTCTCTATGTCCGCACCGGCAGCGGGCGCGAGGTCGTCGTGCTGCTGCAGGCGGAGCGGGAGCTGTCCGAGACCGACCGCTCGCTGGTCGAGATTTTCGGCAGCCGGCTTTCGATCGCCTTCGACAACGTCATTCTTTATCAGCAGCTCCACGAAGCCAACACCCAGCTCGAGGACCGCGTCGCCCAGCGCACCCGCGCACTGATGCAGGCCAATCGCCGGCTGTCGGCGCAGTGGTTGCGGCTGCAGCGCGCCAATGGCTTCAAGAACGAGATTCTCGGCACCGTCGCGCATGATTTGAAGAATCCGCTCGGGGTCATCCTCGGCCGCACCGAAATGCTGATCGAACTGATCAGCGCCGGTTCTTCCAAGGAAAGCGTCACCGCCCAGGTCGACCACATCCGCGACGCCACCAAGCGGCTGACCTTGATGGTCGATCATCTGATCTCGGACGCGATGGCCGATGCCTTCGACATCACGATCCGCCGCGAGCCGGTCGATGTCGCCGCCCTCGTCAACGAGGTCGCCGACGCCAACCAGCCTTCGGCCACCAACAAGCAGCAGACCATCACGGTGTCGGCGCCGCCGAATTTCGTCACGATGTGCGATGCCGACCGGATGCGGGAAGCGATCGACAATCTCATCAGCAACGCCATCAAATATTCGCCGATCGGCGGCAAGATCACCGTGGTGGTGAGCCATGACAAGAACAACACCATTATCCGGATCGCCGACCAGGGCGCCGGCCTGTCGCCGGAGGATCTCGGACGATTGTTCGGCCGCTTCCAGCGGCTGTCCGCCAAACCCACCGCCGGCGAAAGCTCGACCGGCCTCGGCCTGTCGATCGTCAAGCGCATCATCGACATGCATGGCGGCCAGGTAACCGCCGACAGCGCCGGTCCCGGTCAGGGATCGACCTTCACCGTCGTATTGCCCGCGACCGAGGTGTCATGATGATCCAAAGCCAGCACATCTTCATTGTCGACGACGAAGCGCCGGCCCGCGAGATGGTCGGCGATTATCTCAAGATGCACGGCTTTGCCGTGACGCTGTGCGACGGCGGCAAGAGCCTGCGCGCCGCGATCGAAACCAACGTGCCCGATCTCGTGGTGCTCGACCTGAACATGCCGGAGGAAGACGGACTTTCGATCATCCGCGACCTCAAGAGCCGCATCAATGTCCCCGTCATCATGCTGACGGCGACCGCAAGCCCGATCGACCGCGTGGTCGGGCTGGAACTCGGCGCCGACGATTACATCGCCAAGCCCTGCGAATTGCGTGAATTGATGGCGCGCGTCCGCTCGGTGCTGCGGCGGAGCGCGCCGGTCAAGGCGGTGGCGGCAGCCCGAAGCCACCGGCGCCAAGGCCGCCAAGGATCAATTGGTTCGATTCGGCACCAAATGGCTTGATCTGGAGGCGCAGGCGCTGCGCGACGACGAGGGCAATGAGCATCCGCTGACGGCCTCGGAATTCGGCCTGCTCAAGGTGTTCGCGGCCAATCCCAAACGGGTGCTGTCGCGCGAGCGGCTGCTGGAGCTCGCCAATGCCCGCGACAGCGAGGCGTTCGATCGCGCAGTCGACCTGCGGATCATGCGAATCCGCCGCAAAATCGAGCCGGACCCGACCAAACCGGCCGTTATCCGCACCATCCGGGGCGGCGGATACCTGTTTTCGCCCTCGGGCGACAAGGCGTAGCGGCGGCCAAACGGAAATACGCAGCAGAACGAAATCGTTCCTAGCTCAGATTTAGCGATTTGTCTGCTCGCGTAATCTTACGATCATTGAAATCACTCACTTTTCTGTTCGATTGTTTCGTCGGACGTACGCGACGAAACAATTCTCCTCCCCACGAAACCATTTTCCGCTTTTGGCGCAGACATCCCGAAACGTTCGCTAACTATCAATTTCCCAACGAGGCGCCGCCAAGCGGCGATCACTGGGAGCCTGTCATGCCGAACGTTATCGCCATCAACGCCGCAGCCCGCCAGGGCATCATCGCCGCCCAGGCGACCTCCGACGAAATGCTGCTCGAGGGCATTGCCGAAGGCGGCCGTACCGCGATGCACATCCTGTATTGCCGGCACAATGTGCGGGTATATCGTTTCATCCTGCGCATCGTGCGCGACACCACGATGGCCGAAGATCTGGTCAGCCAGGTGTTCCTCGACGTGTGGCGTACCGCCGCCAGTTCGAGGGCCGCTCGCAGGTCTCGACCTGGCTGTTGTCGATCGCCCGCTTCAAGGCGCTGACCGCGCTGCGCCAGCGCCGGCACGAAGACATCGACCAGGACGACGTGCTCGAGATCGCCGATCAGGCCGATACGCCGGAAGCCTCGCTGGATCGCAGCAATACCAGCGCCATCCTGCGCGCCTGCGTGGCCAAGCTGTCGCCGGCGCATCGCGAGATCATCAACCTGGTCTATTACCACGAGAAGTCGGTCGAAGAGGCCGGTGCGATCATCGGCATCCCCCAGAGCACGGTCAAAACCCGGATGTTCTATGCCCGCAAGCAGCTCGCCGAACTGCTCAAGGGCGCCGGCGTCGACAGCCTGGCGGCATGAAATCAATCAGTGACGTCGTGAAACAAATGAAACAGTACACGACATCACCCCGAAAAATACCTCGTTTATACCCATACCCATCGAATTTGCTTCTCTCCCAGAACCTCCAACGACCCGGACGGGATGCCCCCCTCCGGGTCGCTCTGTATTTGGGGGTTGGATTTTTCGAGCGCGACACGCGTGCGCACCTCCGAAACTTAAGGCTTTTGAGACACTTTCCTGACAATCGATGGCCT
>CAVTWC010000035.1:0-97592 GCA_963738105.1 uncultured Alphaproteobacteria bacterium
AGCCCGCCCATCTTGCAGACCAGCTTCCACTCTTCCGCGGTAACCGGCTGCACCGACAGCCGCGAATATTTCACCAGCGCCATCTCGGCGAGCTTTTTGTCGGCCTTGATCGCGGCCATCGTCACCGGAGTCTTCAGTGGCTTGTCGGCCTTGATGTCGACGCAGACGAATTTTTCGGTCTTGTCGGTCGGATCGGGATAGGCCTCCTTGATGACCTCGGCGATGCCGACGATCTCCTTGCCCTCGTTGGAATGATAGAAGAAGGCGCGGTCGCCTTTCTTCATCTTCACGAGATTCTGCCGCGCGGTAAAGTTACGCACACCGGTCCAGGCTTCGCCCTTGGCGCCTTTTGCGACTTGCTGATCCCACGACCAGACCGACGGCTCCGATTTCACCAACCAGTAGTTCATGACGCCCACCATTTATCCGTCATGGCCGGACTTGTTCCGGCCACCCACGTCTTCTCTCTTGCGACAGTATCAAGACGTGGATGCCCGCGACAAGAAGTCTGAAGGAGCCTGTCATCGGGCGCGCATCCGCGCGACCCGTTGGCGCTTTTGCGCGGGCATGACGAGGTGGCATTATCCCTCCGCCTTGAACGGCCGAGTCAGCAGGCCTTCGATCGCCGCATCGATGGTCACCGCGCCGCTCAATATCGCCGCCACTGCCGACGATACCGGCATATCGACATCTTTCGAAGCGGCAAGTTCGATCAATACCGGGGCCGTGAATTCGCCCTCGGCGAGTTTGCCCTTCGGAGGCGTCTCGCCGCGGCCGAGCGCGATGCCGAGCGCGAAATTGCGCGACTGCGGATTGGAGCAGGTCAGGATCAGATCGCCGAGGCCTGACAATCCGGCCATGGTTTCGCCCCGTGCGCCGCAGGCGTGGCCCAGCCGCACCAGTTCGCTGAAGCCGCGCGTGGTCAACGCCGCCAGCGCCGAGGCGCCGAGCTGGCGGCCAACTGCGATGCCCGCGGCGATCGCGAGCACATTCTTGGCGGCGCCGCCGATCTCGACGCCCCTGATGTCCGTGGTGTGATAGGGCCGGAATGTCGGAGATCCCAATGCCTGCACCAGCGCGCTGGCGAGCGCTTCATCGGTTGCTGCCAGGGTCACTGCGGTGGGAAGCCCGCGCGCGACATCGTCAGCGAATCCTGGTCCGGAGAGTATCGCCGGCGTCGCATCCGGTGCGGCCTCGGCAATCACCTCGGTCATGAATCGATGCGTGCCGCGCTCGATGCCCTTGGCGCAGGCGACCAGCGGCTTTGCCTCGGCGAGATAAGGTGCGAGCGCGGTGACGGCCTCGCGCAGATGCTGCGCCGGCGTTGCGATCAGGATGATGTCGGCGGCAGCGGCGCGCGCGAGGTCGCTGGTTACCGCGATGCTTGCGTCCAGCGTCGCGCCGGGCAATTTTGGATTGGCGCGCGTGGCGTTGATCTCTGCGGCACTTGTAGCGTTACGCGCGCAAAGCACGACATCGCGCCCCGCGCGCGCGGCGACACCGGCCAGCGCCGTGCCCCACGCGCCCGCGCCGATCACCGCAACGGAGTTGAATGACGGCATGGCTAAGCCTTACCGATAGGCGTCACCGACGGGTCGTCCCTGCGAACGCAGGGACCCATACGGCGCGGAGTTCTCGTTTCGGCCCCGTGGCAGAGGCCTTCTTTCAATTCTGGGGTCAGGGGTTATGGGTCCCTGCGTTCGCAGGGACGACCCGTTGAGAGAGTGATACCGCCAGAACTCGATTGCCCGGTTGCAAGCGGGGAGAGGTAAGAAGTCCGCGCTCCGTCTCGCTGTGCATGGCTAAAATCCTGCGCGGGTGTTGGCGAATCCCGCGGGCACCACGGCGTTTTCATCGAGGCGCCATCGCGCGCGCGGCGGCGCATCCATGGTGTCGATCATACCGAGCGCCAGCCGTTCGGCACCGGCCCAGGCGATCATCGCGCCATTGTCGGTGCACAGCGCGGGCGGCGGAATGATCAGCGTGGTCTGCGCCTTGGCGGCGACATCCTGCAACGCACCGCGGATTGCCTGATTGGCCGCGACGCCGCCGGCCGCGACCAGCGCGCGTGGCGGACCGAATTGTTCGTAAAACAGCCGCAACCCGACGCTGAGCCTGTCGGCAGTCAATTCCAGGACCGCAGCCTGAAAGCCCGCGCAGAGATCGCTGATATCCTGCGGCTCCAGCGTCCCCAACCGGCTCGCTTCATTGCGTACCGCGGTCTTCAATCCCGACAGCGAGAAATTCGCATCCGGGCGTCCGAGCATCGGCCGTGGAAATGCGAATCGTGCGGGATCGCCGTCGCGCGCGGCGCGCTCGACTTCGGGGCCACCGGGATAAGGCAGCCCGAGCATCTTTGCGACTTTGTCGAATGCTTCGCCCATCGCGTCGTCGACGGTGGTGCCGAGACGGATATACTGCCCAACGCCGGTGACGGCGACAATCTGGGTGTGACCCCCGGAGGCGAGGAACAGGCAATAGGGAAACGCCAGCGCGCAGGTCAGCCGCGGCGTCAACGCATGGGCCTCGAGATGATTGACCGCGATCAGCGGTGTGTCATGCACCATCGCGATCGCTTTCGCGGTGGTCAGGCCGACGATCACGCCGCCGATCAGGCCAGGGCCCGCGGCCGCGGCGACCGCGGATAATTGATTGAAGCGAAGCCCCGACTCCTTCATGGCGGCCGCAATAATGCCATCGAGCGCATCGACATGGGCGCGTGCGGCGATCTCCGGCACCACGCCGCCAAACGGGATGTGTTCCTCGGTCTGCGATCGCACGATATTCGACAGGATACGGCCGGAACCGTCCTCCCGCCGTTCGATCACGGCGGCGGCGGTTTCATCACAGGTGGTCTCGATGCCCAGCACGAGCATCCACTTGTCGTTAGCCAATTTGAGCCCTTGCGCTAGTGCCGAAAGCGGCGTTTGCCTAGTTTACCATAGCGTTTTCAAGCGAAGTGGCTACGGTTCGCATGAAGAAAACGCGTCAAAACAAGGCTCTAGCATTGCGGGGTCCCAGAGTGCAATTTTCCATAGGCCTACAAGGTACCGGGCAGAAGGGTTGAGGCATGGCCGTTCTTGTTACCCGCCCGCACCCGGACAATGTGGCCACCGCCGCGACACTGCGCGGCCGGGGTTTTGAGGTTCTGCTGGCGCCAATGTTGCGGTTCGAGGCGCAAGCGTTTCAGGATGATGCGGACGCGCGTTATGACGCGGTCATCGTCACCAGCGCCAACGCGTTACGCGGATTTGATCAGCATCCATCTGGCCGGAAATTGCTCAAGCTGCCGCTGTTTGCGGTCGGCGAACATACCGCAGAGGCCGCCCGCCGCGCCGGCTTTGACAAGGTCATATCAGCCAATGGCGATGTCGCGGCGTTGCGCGAAGCCGTGCTCGCCAGTGTCAAGGCGAAGGAATTGAAGAAAGCCAGCACGCTATTGTATCTGGCGGGGGCCGATCTGGCGCGCGATCTCGCCGGCGACCTCGGCGAACGCGGTTTTACCGTTGTGACACATACGACCTACCGGATGATTCCGGTGGTCGATTTGCCGCGCGAGGCCAGCGACGGCTTCGCGGCCAACCAGGTTGGCGCCGTGCTGCATTATTCACGGCGCAGCGCGCGCGCATTTCTGGACGCTGCACGAACCGCCGGCGTCGAGATTTCGGCGCTCGCGATCCCGCAATGCTGCATATCCGATGCGGTGGCCTCGATCGTCCGTGACGCCGGGGCGACGCAGGTGCTGACGGCGAGCAGGCCTGACGAAAATGCCTTATTAGAGACGCTGGCGCGTGCTTTGCGGCCCTGATCGGGCTAAGAGGGCTCGAATCTGGTAAGGTCTACCGGTCTACCTTGGGCAAATGAGGAATTTTCGCGATGGCCGATGACAGGCTTCAAGAGAGCCTTAAAGAAGGCTCGCAGGCAGGGTCCGGGGAGAAGCCCGAAGCTCAGCCGGAAGACGCCGCGCGGTCGCCGGATTCAAGCCGCGCCCGGCGTGCGCCGCCGACCATCGACCTCGACGCGTCGGAAGTTTCCAGCGAGACGCGCAATGCAGGCGATGCCGCGCCGGAAAGCGCGCCGCAGGAACCTGAGCCCGGGGAAACCCTGGCGGCGGAAGCCCTGGCTGCAGAGCCGTTGGCGGCGAGCTCGCCTCCGATTGCACCGCCTATTTCAGCTCCGATTTCGCCCTGGGTGATTGCGCCGGTTTCCGGTGCGGTGGCCGCAGCGCTGGTGATCGGCGTTGGCTGGATGCTGGGCTGGCCTGCGGTTCAGGTGCCAGCACCGCCTCAGGTCAGCACGGCCACGGTCGATGGCCTCGCCGCACGCGTCGCGGGGCTGGAGTCAAAAGCCGGCAAGCCGGTTGCGCCCGCGACGGATCCGGCGGGCATTGCGCGGATCGCGGCACTGGAAAAATCGCAAGTCGCGCTGCGCGACGACATCGCCGCATTGCGCGCGCAATCGGAAAAACTCGCCGGGGACATTGGCGGCGCCAAGTCGGTACCGGGCGATGCCGCGGCCGCGGCGGCCGATCTGTCCGGGATCACCGCGCGGCTCGATCAGATCGAAAACGCCGCGCGGGCCCAGGCCGCGCCGGAAGTTGCAAAGCCGGCCGATGATGCGCCGTTGCGTCGCGTCGTGGTGGCCTCGCTGCTCGAATTGTCGGTGCGGCAGGGCGAACCGTTCGTTGCGACACTGAACGCCGCGAAAGCGCTGGCTCCCGATGCCGCGGCGCTGAAACCGCTCGAGAGTTTTGCCGCCAGTGGCGTGCCGACCGCAGCGATCCTGAGCCGCGAACTATTATTGCTGGTGCCGAAATTGTCACCGCCGCTGCTGGTCAGCGACAAGGACAACGAGGCCGCGGACCAGGGCCTGGTCGATCGCTTGAAAGCCGGTGCGGCGAAGCTCATTCAAATCGAGCGCACCGATGCGGTCGGCAATGACCGCGGCGCGATCGTGGCGCGGGTGACCGCAGCGGCGCTGCGCAACGATTTCAACGAAGCCCGGCGTGAGTTGAAGGCGCTGCCGCCGGCCGATCGGGCTGCCGCGCAATCCTGGATCGACAAGGCGGATGCGCGCGATGCGGCATTGGCCGTGTCGCAGCAATTCGCAACGGACGCCATGGCGGCGCTCGCCAAACCCCCGCAATAGGCGTTCGATGATCCGGATCATTCTGTTTCTGCTGTTGATTGCGCTCGCAGCCGCGGGCGCCGCGTGGGTGGCCGATCAGCCCGGCGATGTCCTGGTGTCGTTGCCCGGCTGGAGCGCTCATCCCTCGTTGCCGGTGTTCGCGCTGTTGCTCGGCATTGTCATTGTCGCGGCGATTCTTGTCTGGACGATACTGCTTGCGCTCTGGCGCCTGCCGAAAGGCATCAAGCGCAGCCGGCGTGAGCGGCGTATCGCGCGCGGCCGCCACGCCATTACGCAAGGTCTGCTTGCGATCGGCCACGGCGATTCCTCTGCGGCCCGGGCCCATGCCGAAGTCGCGCGCCGCCATGCGGCGCAGGATCCGCTGGCGCTGCTGTTGCACGCGCAGTCCGCCCAGCTCGACGGCGATCGTGCCGGGGCGC
The DNA here is from genome assembly GCA_963738105.1 of uncultured Alphaproteobacteria bacterium. Classification (GTDB taxonomy): domain Bacteria; phylum Pseudomonadota; class Alphaproteobacteria; order Rhizobiales; family Xanthobacteraceae; genus Bradyrhizobium. The sequence goes on from CAVTWC010000035.1 coordinate 5,568, forward strand.
AGCGCGCCTTCCGCGCCATGGCCGAACGCGAAGATACACGGCTGTTGGGCTTGCGCGGTTTGTTCGTCGAGGCGCAGCGCGCCGACGATGCGGTTGCCGCGGTCATGATCGCGGAAGAAGCCTTGAAACTGGCGCCGTCCTCGACCTGGGCTTCGCATGCGGTGCTGGGATTTTGCTGCGCCAAGGGCGACTGGAGCGGGGCTCTTGCGATTCTCGACACCAATTTGTCGGAGGGCTTGATCGACAAGGCGACGTATCGGCGTCAGCGCGGCGTGTTGTTGACGGCGCGCGCGCTGGAGCTGGAAACAGTCGATCGCGATTTGTCGCGCGAGAGCGCGATGGAAGCTGTCAAGCTGGCGCCGACCCTGGTGCCAGCCGCGGTGCTGGCGAGCAAATTCGAAAGCGAGGCCCATCAGATCCGCCGTTCGATGCGGATCATCGAAGCGGCCTGGCTGGCGCAGCCGCATCCCGATCTGGCCGATGCGTATGCGCATGTGAAGCTCGGGGATTCCGCGCGTCAGCGGCTGGTGCGGGTCGAGACGCTGGCGGCCAAGGCGCCGGGTCATCGCGAAAGCGCGCTGGCGATCGCGCGCGCCGCGATCGACGCCGCCGAATATGCGCGTGCCCGCGAAGCGCTGGCGTCGTTCACCGCGGCGCCGACCCAGCGCGTCGCGATGCTGATGGCGGAGATCGAACGCACCGAACATGGCGACAGCGGCCGGGCGCGGGCCTGGACCTTGCGCGCGGTACGGGCGCTGCATGATCCGGTGTGGACCGCGGACGGTTATGTGTCCTCGACCTGGCGGCCGGTGTCGCCGGTATCCGGCCGGCTCGACGCCTTTGTGTGGCAGACCCCGGTCGCAGCCCTGCCCTCCGACAAGAACGCCACCATCGAGCCGTCGCCGTTCGAGGAGGCGATGCTGGCGGCACCGGCGCCGCGGCGCGAACCTCCAGCCGTATTGGCGAGTGAATCTCCCGAAAAACCCGCCGCGACCCCGAGCGAGCCGGCACCACCGGCGCCGCAGGATAATTCGCCTGTGGTCACGCTGGCGCCCGAACCGGCGCCGGCAGCTGCGCCGGTGGCTTCACCGCCGGCTGCCCAAGCCGAACCGCCTCAGGCCGCGCCTTTGTTCCGCGCGCGCCAGGATCTGCCAAAAGTCACGCCATCGAGCATTCCGGCCGTGATCCCGATCGTGCGGGCGCCCGACGATCCCGGGATCGACGAGGAAGGGCCCAGGGACGAATTTGCGGAACAAATCCACCCGACTAGCCAAACCGGCGGCTGGCGCGGGTTTCTATCCCGCTGGGGCAGCTAGCGTTCTTGTAACGCTATGGTTCGCCCGCCACGGCGCCCCGTTTTTCTTGCAAAATCGCGGCGCGCCCGATATCAGGTGCGGGCGTTTTCGGCCACTTGCCGAAGCCGCGCCACGGTTCGCCGCAATAGCTCAGTTGGTAGAGCACGTCATTCGTAATGACGGGGTCACAGGTTCGAGTCCTGTTTGCGGCACCAGCCTTTTTCCCCTGCACAACACTGTTCCAGAGATCGCGGCCGGCGAATGCAAAACGCGCCCCCGGATAATCCGAAGGCGCGTTTTTAGGGAATGAACTGGGCGGCGAAGTTTACTGCGAAACCGTCTGCACCACGCTGTTGACCGGGCGGCCGCTGGAGACCGGCACCTTGCCGTCCTTCAGCACCATCTCGTCATATTCGGCGAGCGTCTGCACCGGCGCCTTGGCTTTCATCTGCACGACCTTGTAGCCGCCGGCCTTCAGGCGACGCAGTAGTTCGGGCAATGCGTCGGCGGTGTGCTTCTGGAAATCGTGCATCAGGATGATGCCCTTGCCGAGTTTGTCGAGCTTGCCCATCACGGTCTGCACCACCTTGTCGGGCGTGCTGGCCTTGCGGTAGTCGAACGAGTCGAGGTCGCAGGAGAACACCGCGATGTTGCGGGTGCCGAGATAGGTCATCGCCGCGGCGTTGTGCTGCAGTTCCGGGAAGCGGAAGAACGGCGCCGGATCGGCTCCGAGCGCGAGCTTGACGGCGCTGAAACCCTTCTCGATCTCGTCCTTGACCTGCTGCTCGTTCAGCTTCTTGCTGTTGAGGTTGGCATGCGACCAAGTGTGAGCGCCGACGGTATGACCGGCGGCATAGACCTGCCGGAGAATTTCGGGGTGGAAGCCCGCGTGCTTGCCGATCGAAAAGAACACCGCCTTGGTGCACTGGTCCGACAGCGCCTTGAGCACGGCGGGGGTGTTGCCCGGCCACGGACCGTCATCGAAGGTCAGCACGACTTCCTTGTCGGTGAGAAAATCGAGCTGCTTGAAATGCTCGAAACCGAAACCGGGTCCGCCGGTGGTGTCGACCTCGACGACGCGGCTGACGCCGAGCGCGTCCGGATTGGCGCAGGGCGCCCCGGTGGGCTGGGCGACCATGGTAGCCGCGGGCGCTGCCGGCGCGGCCGCAACTACCGTCGGCTTGGCCGCGATCGAGCCCGTCGTGGCGACATCGTCGGCCGGTTTGGCGGAGGCGGGGAGCCGCTCGGCCTGCGCGGCCTTCACGGTAGCGGGGGCTGCGGCCAATTCAGCACGCGGCGAAGACGTCCAGAGCCACACTGCGGCGATCAGGGCCGCCGAAACGATCGTCGCCGCCATCAGGCCTAACGCATTACGCATGGAATACTCTTTCTACACACCAAAGTTATGGCCACGACCGCGTGGCTGCCGATGCCGGTCAACGAACGACATCCCAAGTTCCACGCCGCGCCTGCCTCTCGCGTCCCTGTCATTAATGAGAAATAGACGTTAACGTCGTGCCAACGGCGCCGCCGTTCCGCTGACTAATTTTCACCGGATCATTCCGGATGCGGATCTTCATGGATCCAGACGGCCGGTAACGCATTGACACCACAATGGCGTCTGAATGATCCCGCTCATTGACGCGTATAAGGACCGATATGATGGCCAGATTTCTTTTGACTATTCCGTTAGTTTTGCTGGCCTTTGCGGCCTCGGCCCAACAACGGCAGGGGCACGACGCTTGCGCCCGCGATGTCAGCCGCCATTGCCGCGCCGTGATGAATGACGGCGACCAGGCGGTGCTGGCCTGCCTGAAGCAAAATCGCGCTCGGATCAGCAAGGCCTGCGACAAAGTGCTCGTCGAGCACGGGCAGTAAAATCTTGTCATTCCGGGGCGCGCGCAGCGCGAACCCGGAATCCAGAGATGATCAGCTCGAGATTCCGGGTCTGCGCCAATAGGCGCATCCCGGAATGACGGCACGTTTATTCGAAATCTAAGTGCTGCTGCCCGCGGCGGAGGCGACCACAGGCAGGACCTCGCTGGCGGCCCGGTCCGGCGTGTCTTCCTTCCAGCGCACCGATCCGAACGGACGTTCCAGCATGCGGCGGACGCGGATCGGGTCGGGACCGAGATGAAAGCCGATCGCACGCTGATGCAGCGCGCGCTCGGATTGGGTAGTGCGGTTGCGCTGGCGCAGATAGTCGAACCAGGTCGGGCAGTGATAGCGCTCGGTCCACAATTCGGGATCGGCGATATCGCGCGCGATCGACCAGCCATAGGCGCCGTTGCGCTGCCGGCTGAGCTGCACGTCCTGCATGACATTGTGGAAGGCGCGGGCGTTGTCCTGATCGACACGGTATTCGATCTCGACCACCAGCGGCCCGCTGCGCCCGGTCAGCGACAACTGCACCTCGGGATCGGCCAGCACCTCGGCGTCCTCGTTGCGGGCGCCGATTCGCGGCATACGCAGCCACAATCCGAGCAGCGGCGAGACGAACATCAGCCCGGCGGAGACCAACAGCGCAGTTTCCACCCCGGCGGCGTCGGTCAACCGTCCCCAGCCCCAGCTTCCCAGTGCGATACCGCCTGAGATCGCGGCCTGGAACGCGGCCAGCGAGCGGCCGGCGACCCAGCGCGGCGCCGACAGCTGCACGCCGATATTGAACAGCGCGACCGCCAGCATCCATGCCGCGCCGGCGACCACCAGGGCGGCGGCGGTCAGCACCGGCTCGCGGCTCCACGCGATCGCCGCGATCGAGCCGCCCATCGAGATCGCGCAGGCGCGGATCGCCGCCTCGCCGGTCATCCGCTTGCGTACTTCGGCGATGTTGAGCGCGCCGATCACCGCGCCCATCCCGAACGCGCCGAGCATGATGCCGTAAGTCTGCGCGCCGCCGTGTAATAGGTCGCGCGCGACCAGCGGCATCAGCGCCGATACCGAGCCGCCGAGGATGCCGGTCACGAGGGTGCGCGCCAGCACGATGCGGATCGAGGGCGAATTGTAGATATAGCGCACGCCCGAGACGATGGCGCGGTTGAGCCGCTCGCGCGGCAGCCGCGACGGCTCCACGTTCCGCCGCCACAGAAACAGCACCGTGAACAGCGGCACGTAGAGCACGGCATTGGCCGCGAAAGCCGCTACCGCGCCGAGGCTGGCGACGATGACGCCGCCGATCGCCGGGCCAAAGCTGCGCGCGATGTTGTAGCTGATGCCGTTGAGCGCCACCGCCGACGGCAGCGTTTCCGCCGGCACCTGCTCGCTGACTGAGGATTGCCAGGCCGGTCCGAACAGCGCCATGCCGCTGCCGACCACAAAGCAAAGCGCCAGTAGAATCTCCGGCGTGACCTGGCCGAGCCAGAACAGCACCGAGAGAGCGGTCGCGCCGGAAAACGAGATTGTCAGCGAAATCAGCGCGACGATGCGGCGGTCGTGCATGTCGGCGATGGCGCCGGCGGGCATCGAGATAAACATCACCGGCAGCATCAGCGCGGTCTGCACCAGCGCGACCTTGTCGGCTGATGACGTCATTTGCGTCATGGCCCAGGCGGCGCCGACGCCCTGAATCAACAGGCCCAGGTTGGACAGCAGACTCGCGAGCCAGATGCGCCGGAAGATCGGATGCCGTAACGGCGCCGAAATGCTGTCCGGGGCAAATGTCGCACGCGCGCTCTGGTCCGTCATATCCCGTTCCGTTTGGTCGGCTCTCGCCGGCGGCTTGATTCTACGCGGATTTGTCTGATTGATGCGCGCGAACATGCGGTGCTGTCCAGTGCCCAGGCGGCCAAAAGCAGCGTCGCGGCACGGTTAAGTCACTGAAAAATAACGGGAGGTTACCAAATGCGGCTGTCGCGGCGGACGATTCTGAGAGGCGCCGGGGCGCTGCCTTTGCTGGCCAACGGTTTTACGGCGCCGGCCTTCGCGCAAACCCCGGCCGCGCCGGCGGTCGCCGATATTCCGCCGATCCTGTTCGTGCACGGTAACGGCGACCACGCCGCGCTGTGGATGACGACGATGTGGCGGATGGAATCCAACGGCGCCGCGCGCGAACGGATGTTCGCGATCAATTTCACCGATCCGCTGGCGCGGACCGACGATACGAAACCGGAGCCGAGCAAATCCTCCACCGACGACCAGCGCCGCGAACTCGGCGATGCGATCAAGGCGTTGAAGCAGCGCACAGGAGCGTCGCGCATCGCCCTGGTCGGCAATTCTCGCGGCGGCAACCCGATTCGCAACATCATCAAGAACGGAGGCGGTGCCGATATCAGCCACGCCGTGCTGTGCGGCGTGCCCAACCATGGTGTCTATGATTGGGACCAGGGCCTCGGCAACGAGTTCAATGGCCGTGGTCCGTTCTTGCGCGGGCTCAACGAAGGCGACAGCGAAGTAACACCAGGTACCGCGTTCCTGACCTTGCGCAGCGATGGCATGGACAAATATGCGCAACCTGACGGGCGTTTTGTCGGCAAACCGGGCACGCCGACCGGGATTACCGCCGAAGGTCCGGCGCTGAAAGGCGCCACCAATCTCGTGCTTGGTCCAGTAGATCATCGCGAGACCGCGTATTCGCCGCGCGCGTTTCGCGAGATCTATCAATTCATTGCCGGTCACGAGCCTGATGCGATCGCGATCGTGCCGGAAGCGGCGGTCAAGCTCGGTGGTCTCGTGACCGGCACGCCCGGCGGCGTTCCCACCAACCGCCCGGTGTCCGGCGCGAAGGTCGAAGTGTATCGGGTCTCTGCAGCCAGCGGCGAGCGGATCGGTGACGCTGTTCATACCTCGACCACATCAGCGGATGGGCGCTGGGGTCCGGCGGCGGTCGACCCGTCCTGGTATCTCGAGATCGTGCTCACTGAGGCGGGCTCGGCCATCACGCATTTCTACCGGTCGCCGTTTCCGCGCTCGTCCGACGTCGTGCATCTTCGCGCCGCGCGGCCGCTGGGGCCGCCCGATGCCGGCGCCGGTGCGGTGGTATTGATGACGCGGCCGCGCGGATATTTCGGTCTGCCGCGCGATATCGTGCTGTTCGACGGCAAGGAACCGGCCGACGTGAAGCCGGGGGTTCCCGACGGACTCACTCAGCACGTTGCGGCTTTCGGCTGCGGATATTGGCCGTCCGGTTGCGGCGCTGTTCAATCAGGAACGGATTGCGGCGCGTGCCTGGCCGGCGTCGGAGAACAGGATTGCGGTGGCGGAGCTGACTTACTAGCTGTTGAGGTGTTCTCGACCGCGAGCGAGGGTCACCTGTGAGCATCGCCGAAGCCTACGATATTTCTGCCTCGCGCGCGCCGTTGGTGCCCCCGCATCCGCCGCGCCCGCCGCAGAACCTGACCGCGCTGGGGCGACTCAAGGCGATGCGCAAAAGCGCGATCGGAACCTGGGGCCAGCGCGCCTATGAGGAGGATATCGTCCAGGGCCGATTTTTCGGCCATGGCAGTTTCATTCTCAACACGCCGGACGCGATCCGGCACGTGCTTGTCGACAACTACGAGAACTACACGCGAACGCCCCCCGGCATCCGCGTGCTGCGCCCGATGCTCGGCGAGGGCCTGCTGACATCAGAGGGGCGCGCCTGGAAGCATCAGCGCCGCACGTTGGCGCCGGCGTTCACGCCGCGCGCCGTCGCGACGCTCATTCCGCACATGATCGCGGCCATCGATGAGACCGTCGCGAAACTTGCAGCGGGCGTTGGCGCACCCGTCGATCTGCGCGAAGCGTTGCAGCGAATGACGCTCGAGATCGCCGGACGCACGATGTTCTCGTTCGGCATGGACCGCCACGGCGCCGCGTTGCGTGACTTTGTCATGGAATATGCCTCGCGGCTGGCGCGGCCGCATTTCCTCGACATGCTGCTGCCGCTGGCATGGCCGAGCCCGCAGGATATGTCGCGCGCCCGCTTCCGCAAGCGCTGGACCAACTTCATCGCGATGCTGATGGCGGAACGCCGCGCCACCGGTAAGAAAGAAGGCGCGCCGTCGCGCGATCTGTTCGATCTGATGAACGCCGCGCGCGATCCGGAGACCGGGCAAGCGTTTACCGACGCGCAGCTCGGCGATCAGGTCGCGACGATGATCCTGGCCGGCCATGAGACCACCGCGACCGCGTTGTTCTGGGCGCTGTATCTGCTGGCGCTCGATCCGGCGACGCAGGATGCGGTAGCCAAAGAGGTCGAGGGCGCCACCGTCCATGGCGCGCTGGAGCTGGAGCGGCTGAAATTCACCCGTGCCGTGATCGACGAAGCCATGCGGCTTTATCCGCCGGCGTTTTTGATCGCCCGCGCGGCCGCCGGCCGGGACGAGATCGCCGGCCTGCCGATCAAGAAGAAAGACGTGATCCTGATCGCGCCGTGGCTGTTGCACCGTCACGAAAAGCTGTGGCGGGATCCGAACGCGTTCATCCCGTCACGCTTCATGGCGCCGTCTCCGCCGCCCGATCGTTTCGCCTATCTGCCGTTCGGGGTCGGCGCGCGGGTTTGCGTTGGCGCGCATTTTGCGCTGGTCGAAGCAACACTGGCGCTGGCCAAAATGATCGGCGCGTTTCACGTTACGCTCCTCGACAGGGAGCCGGTAATGCCGATCGGAATCGTCACCACGCAGCCCGATCGCTCGCCGATGTTTCAGATCGCCGTGCGCTGATAAACCGTCACTTGGATGCGGCTGTAATCTAGCCTAGGCTTAATGTTATGAGCGATACCAAGGCCCAGTTTTCAGCATTGAAGCAGGCGGCCGATCCTGTGGTCGCCGATGCCATCCAGCATCTGATCGAAACCGGCGCCGATCACGAGCTCAACCGGATCAACGTGCTGGATTTTTCGAAACGAACCGGGCTCGACGAGGAGCGCGTGATCTCGGGCTTTCTCCACGCCTCACGGCTGCGCTTGTTCGACCTTACCTGGAACGTGCTGTGTCCCGGTTGCGGTGGCGTTCTCGACGCGCACAGCACGTTGAAATCGCTTCGTCACGATGAATATCAGTGCGGATTATGCGCTTGCGGCTATGAAGCTTCGGTCGACGAGCAGGTCGAAGTTGCCTTCACCGTCAGTCCCCAGATCAGGCGGATTGCGGCGCACGATCCCAACGGGCTGCCGCTCTGGGAATATTTCAGACAGGTTTTCTGGAGTTCGGGCGTCGACCTGAATGAGGAACTGTTCGAGTCGCTGACGGATGAGGTGACGTTGGATGCGCTTGAGTTGCCGGCGGGCGACAAGGCGGTGCTGTCGCTGCAACTGCCGCCGCAATTCATCATCGTGTTCGAGCCGGTGACGCATTCAGCGCAGTTTATCGATGTCCAGGGCGATCCGACCAAGGAACGTCAGCAGCTTTCACTGATCTACAACAACGCACATGCGCCGGTCGAAACAGTGACCATGCGTCCGGGGCCGTTGCGGCTGGCGCTGAACAATCAGGCCGGCGTGCGGGTGCTACCGACGGTCTTTATCGCCGCCGATGCGCTTCATCATCTGGTCGGCAAGCGCAAGCCGTTCCTCACGGCCAAGCGGATGCTGACCAACCAGACCTTCCGCGACGTCTTCAAGGCCGACAATCTCAACATCGACCAGCGCCTCAAGATCACCTCGCTGACATTCCTGTTCACCGACCTCAAGGGCTCGACTGCGCTCTATGAGCGGGTCGGCGACCTCGCTGCGTTTGATCTGGTGCGCGCGCATTTCCATGCGCTGCTGGAAATCATTTCCGCGGAAAAGGGCGCCGTGGTGAAGACGATCGGCGACGCGGTGATGGCGACCTTCAACCGGCCCGAACAGGCGCTGGCGGCCGGCTTGCGGATCCGCGGCGCGATGGACAAACTCAATGTCGAGCGCGGCACCAACGACCTCGTGGTCAAGATCGGCATTCACGAAGGCTCCTGCCTCGCCGTCATGCTCAACGAGCGGCAGGATTATTTCGGCCAGACCGTCAACATCGCAGCGAGAGTTCAGGGCCTGTCGACCTCGCAGGCGATCCACATCACCGGGCCGGTGATCGACGCGCCGGCGGTCGCCGCGATCCTGGACCGCGAGGCCATCACCCCCATTCAAAAGCAGGCTGCGCTGCGGGGCATTGCCGACAAGATCGTGGTGTACGAAATACCGTAGTGCTTGACGAGAGCACCAAACAAGATCGGGTTATCCAAGTTCGTCATGGCCGGGCTCGTCCCGGCCATCCACGTCTTTTCTCGCTTAGGTTCAGCAAGGCGTGGATGCCCGGGACAAGCCCGGGCATGACGAAAGAGACGGTTTGATTGCCTAAACGTAATGCGCGCCGGGATGCCGCATGGATTGCATGGCCTTATTTTCTGAACCATATAATGTTCACCATACGATCATTGGCCGCCAGTTGCGGTGGCCTGCAGGCTTCACGCAACTTGGTCAGGATTGATGCTGGACGGATTACGCCAATTCATTGCCGATGTTGTTTCGCCCGGCGCGCATGGCAATCGGAGTTTTGACGACACCGGATATCGCCTGGCGGCAACGGCGCTGCTGGTTCACGTCATTTCGATCGACGGCGAACCATCCGCGATCGAGAAGCGTAAGCTTCACGGCCTCCTGGAAACGCATTTCGGGCTTGATCCGGGGACGGCGGACCAATTGATTGCGTCGGCTACGCTGGTCGAAGGCGAGGCGGTTGATCTCTATCATTTCACCAGCGTCATCATGCGTTCCGTGGACGAGCAAGGACGGCTCCGCATCGTTGAAATGATGTGGGAGCTGGTTTACGCCGATGGCCAGGTCAGCGAGTTCGAGGACAATGTGGTGTGGCGCGCAGCGGACCTGCTGGGCGTGTCCTCGCGCGACCGAATCGACCTCAAGCATCGGGTTGCGGCCAAGCAGGCGGTGCCGGCGAAGGACGGCTCCGATACGGCGGACGCTGCGACATGATGCGGTGCGGCGAATGCGCGCGTATCAGACATGACGGAATTTTAATTTAACGCCGAATTAGCCGCTCGAAGCCCCAAAATATTGCCGTTCAATTCCTCTATGTTCGCCTGGTCATGCCAGCATGCCTGTGGGTCACTTGCAGGTAACGGGCAGCCCGCCTAAACCGTAGCCCTTGTCCCCGCGCTAGCCCCCTTTTTGAAGCCAAGAGCATTGAACGTGACCGAGCGTGTGACGCTGATTACGGGAGCCTCAGCAGGCATAGGTACCGAGCTGGCGCGTGTTTTCGCATCGAGCGGCCATCGTGTCGTTTTGGTGGCGCGCCGTGCCGATCGCCTGGCTACGCTGGCCGGCGAAATCACGGCGGCCGGTGGCAAGGCGCCGATCGTGATCCCGTGCAATCTCGAGCAATTCGACGCCGGCGATCAAATCGCGGCGGCATTGGCCGCCGCGGGTGTCGAGGTCGAATACATCGTCAACAATGCGGGCTTTGGCCTGTTCGGCTGTGCGATCGAGCTCGATCGCGCCGAGCAGCTCAACATCATCGCCGTCAACATCCGTGCCATGACCGATTTATCGCTACGGTTTTCCGACAGCCTGATCCGGCATCGCGGCGGCATTCTCAATGTCGCCTCGATCGCGGGCTTTCTGCCGGGCCCGGGAATGGCGGTCTATTATGCCTCCAAGGCCTATGTGCTGTCGTTCACGGAGGCGCTACGCCAGGAACTCGCGTCCCGCGGCGTGCGCGTCACCGCACTATGTCCCGGTCCAGTGCCGTCGGAATTTCAGGCGCGGGCGGGATTTCAACCCGGATTTGATTCCGCGATTCTGAACGTCTCGGCGTCCGATGTCGCGCAACAGGGCTATCGCGGGCTGATGGCCAACAAGCGCGTGGTTTTGCCAGGGCTCGGCATCAAGATCGTGCCGCTGCTGCTGCGACTGTTTCCACGCGGGTTTATTCTGGCGGCCGTCGGCCGTTTTCAGCTGCGAAAGCGCTGACCCTGCATCCGGGTCGGTTCTTGGCCCGTGATTTGCTTTGAAGATGGTCCAAAGCTCATACGAAATTAACCATTGCTTAGGTACGATTGCTGCTCTTGTGCCGCCAACACGAAAAACGATGTCGTTTCAGTCACTCGAAACCAACGTGAGGTCAGTGCAGAGCTTCCCGGGCAGGGTATCTGAAGCCGCCGCGCCGTTGCTGCCGGTTCTGATCGTCCTCCATCAGGAGACATCGACACCGGGCCGGGTCGGCAATGCGCTGCGGGCGCTCGGGCACCCACTCGATATCCGGCGGCCACGGTTTGGCGACCCCTTGCCGGAAACGCTGGATCACCATGCCGGTGCCGTCATTTTCGGCGGGCCGATGAGCGCGAATGATCCGGATGATTTCGTGCGCCGGGAGATCGACTGGATATCGGTGCCGCTCCGCGAGCAGCGGCCCTTCATGGGAATTTGCCTGGGCGCCCAGATGCTGGCCAAGCAACTCGGAGCCCGGGTTGCGCCGCATCCGCAAGGCCGCGCGCAAATGGGATATTATCCGATCCGGCCGACCGCCGCGGGCCACGCAGCCTGCCCCGGCTGGCCTGATCATGTCTATCATTGGCACCGCGAAGGCTTTGAGCTGCCAGCCGGCACGGAGTTGCTGGCGGAAGGAAGCGACTTCCCGGTCGAGGCCATCCAGATGGACCACGCGTTCGGCTTCCAGTTCCACCCCGATGTGACCTACGCCATGATGCATCGCTGGACCACGCGCGGCTGCGAGCGTCTGACCCTGCCGGGCGCCTGCGAACGCGATCGGCATTTCGCCGATCGCGCGGTCCATGATGCGACCGAACGCGCATGGCTGAAGCAATTTCTCGTTAGCTGGCTGGCGCGGATACCGATGCAGGTAATGTCGGAAGCCGCCGAATAAGGCGCGGCGTTTCGCGACGGCATCGGGCCTTTCAAAAATACAGATGTGATAGGGTAGAACCCAATGGACCCACGCGGCCAAACGCGCGGGCGCTGCAGGGAGTTCGCCGTGACCTATCAGCATATTCTCTATGACGTGAGCGAGAAGATCGCGACCATCACCTTGAATCGTCCTGATCGGATGAACGCGTGGACGCCGGTGATGGAACGCGATGTGCGTCACGCGATGGAATCCGCCGCCGCAGATGACGGCGTGCGTGTCATCGTGCTCACCGGCGCGGGCCGTGCGTTCTGCGCCGGTGCCGACATGGATGCGCTGAAGGGGCTCGACCCCGACGACGTCAAGCGCGCAGCGAGCGTGCCGGCTTTCGACATGAACCGCAGGCCCGATTGGCAGGCGCGTTACGCATATTATCCTTCGATCGCCAAGCCCGTGATCGGCATGCTGAACGGCGCCACCGCCGGCATCGGGCTCGTCCATGCGCTTTATTGCGACCTTCGTTTCGCCGCCGACAACACCGTGTTCACGACGGCGTTTTCGCGCCGCGGGCTGATTGCCGAGCATGGCATCAGCTGGATGCTGCCGCGCATCGTAGGTCATGCCAACGCGCTCGATTTGTTGATGTCGGCGCGGCGGGTGCAAAGCGACGAGGCGCTGCGCATCGGCCTCGTCAACCGGTTGTATCCGCCCGATCAGCTACGCGAGCACACCTATGCCTATGCGCGCGATCTGGCCGACTTCGTTTCGCCAAGCGCGATTGCTGTCATCAAGCGGCAGCTTTATGACGTGCCGTTCCAGACCCTGGCGGAAGCAACCATCGACGCCAACCGCGAAATGGTGGTGGCGCTGCGCGGCAGCGATTTCCGCGAAGGCGTTGCGAGCTTTATGGAAAAGCGACCACCGAGGTTTACCGGGAAGTAGAAGGCTGTCGGGTGATGAACTTACAGGGCCCGTCTACGCCCTTTGGGCTACGACGCGGCAGCCTTCGCTCGCTTCGCGACCGATAGGTTTCCGGGCTTGCCGAGCCGAAGCTCGCGAAGCGAGCGGAGGCTGGTGGAGCCAGGCGGGATCGAACCGCCGACCTCGTCATTGCGAACGACGCGCTCTCCCAGCTGAGCTATGGCCCCTCCGCGACCGCCTCGATAACGTCGAAGGCGGCCAGCAGTCGCCGCCATTTACAATCCGCGCCGAGGGCAAGTCAAGAACGCCGAAATCATTGTTTTCAGGCTCATTTGACCGGGCTTCCCTTGTTTGGCCGGGGGGGAACCGATATTTAGCGGGAGTGTCGAATCCGCGACCAAAACCCGCGAGTAAAGCCCTGCCATGCGTGCCATTCTCGAAATCATTCTATTAGTTTTGGACCTGTACGTGTGGCTGCTGATTGCCTCCGCCATTCTGTCCTGGCTGGTCGCCTTCAATGTCGTGAACACGCGCAATCCACTGGTCGCGGGGATAGCCGAGTTCCTGTACCGGATCACTGAACCGCTGTTGGCGCCAATCCGCCGGATCCTGCCCAATCTGGGCGGCCTCGATATTTCGCCGATCATCCTGATTCTTCTGATCTACCTCGTTCAGAAACTGATCGTCTACAACGTGATGCCCCTCGTCATCGGCTACTGATGGATGCTTCGCGAATCCCTTGGCGTTACTCCACCGAGGGCGTCAGTGTTGCTTTGCGTGTGACGCCGCGCGGCGGGCGGGACGACATCGACGGGATTGAGACGCTCGCCAACGGCCGCACCGTGCTCAAGGTCCGCGTCCGCGCCATCGCCGAGGGCGGCGAGGCCAACCGGGCGGTCACGGAACTGCTGGCCAAGGCGCTTGGCGTGCCCAAGGCGAAAGTACGGCTATTATCCGGCGTAACCTCGCGCCTGAAGCAGATCGCGGTCGATGGCGATCCGGCCAAACTCGGCGATGCCTTGCGCAAGGTGACCGCCGCAACGCATGATCGAACGCAAGATCAGAAGGATTGAGATGACTGCCAGCATCATCGATGGAAAGGTCATTGCATCAGAGCTTCGCGCGCGCGTGGCCGACGAGGTCGCGCGGGTCAGGCGCGATCATCAGCTCACACCCGGCCTTGCGGTGGTGCTGGTCGGCAGCGATCCCGCCAGCGAAGTCTATGTCCGCAGCAAGCACAAGCAGACCCAGGCCGCCGGCATGGCGTCGTTCGAGCACAAGCTTCCGGCCGACGTTGCGCAAAAAGATCTGCTGGCCTTGATCGCAGAGCTCAATCGCGATGCCGCGGTGCATGGCATCCTGGTACAGTTGCCGCTGCCGAAATCGCTCGATACTGAAGCCGTCATCAACGCGATTGATCCGGCCAAGGATGTCGACGGGCTGCATCCCAGCAATGCTGGACGTCTCGCCGGCGGGCTGGCGGCACTGTCGCCATGCACGCCGCTCGGTTGCATCATCCTCACCAAAAGCGTGCATGCGTCGCTGGAAGGCCTGAACGCCATCGTGATCGGCCGCTCCAATCTGGTCGGCCGTCCGCTGGTGCAATTGCTGTTGAATGAAAACGCCACGGTGACGATTGCGCATTCGCGCTCGCGCGACCTGGCGAAATTATGCGCGCGAGCCGATCTGGTTTACGCCGCGGTCGGCAAGCCGGAGATGGTGCGCGGGGACTGGATCAAGCCGGGCGCCACTGTGATCGATGTCGGCATCAACCGGCTCCCCGGCGCGGACGGCAAGGCCCGCCTGGTCGGCGACGTCGCGTTTGACGAGGCGCTGAACGTCGCCGGCGCGATTACCCCGGTGCCCGGCGGCGTTGGCCAGATGACCGTGGCGTGCCTGCTGGTGAACACCCTGCGCGCCGCCTGCGCCATCGCCGGACTGCCGAAGCCGGGGGTGTGAATCTATAAGCTTTACGAGCGTCATTCCGGGGCACGCGAAGCGTGAACCCGGAATCTCGAGATTCCCCGATGCGCGATTGCGCATCTGAGGTCTGGTCCTTCGGACCATCCCGGAATGACGGCAACTAAACTTCGGGACGCGCCGCTATTTCTTCCCCTTGGCGCGTTCGATGCCTTCCTCGATCAGCTTGAACGCGTCCTCGGGGCCGCCCCAGCGCAGCACCTTGACCCATTTGCCGGGTTCGAGATCCTTGTAGTGCTCGAAGAAGTGCTGGATCTGCTGCAGCGTGATGTCCGGCAGGTCGCTATAGGATTTCACCTTGTCGTAGCGCTGGGTCAGCTTCGACGACGGCACCGCGATGATCTTTTCGTCGCCGCCGGCTTCGTCTTCCATCAGCAGCACGCCGACCGGGCGCACGCTCATGACCGCGCCCGGCACGATCGCGCGGGTGTTGGCCACCAAGACGTCGCAGGGGTCGCCGTCGTTCGACAGCGTGTGCGGGATGAAGCCGTAATTCCCGGGATAGCGCATCGCCGTATAGAGGAAGCGGTCGACCACCAGCGTGCCGGCCTCCTTGTCCATCTCGTATTTGATTGGCTCGCCGCCGACCGGCACTTCGATGATGACATTGACCTGACGCGGCGGATCGATCCCGATCGAGATGGCGTCAATACGCATGGATAGCTCCGTTGCTGAATGTTTGCTTCAATTGATAGTCGTCATACGCGGGCTTGACCCCGGTATCCACCGCACTTTCGAAGCCAGATCGGAAAATGATGAATCGCCCGATGGCATCGCGGGAAGGCGCTTTTTTGGGCGGAATGGGATCGCGCAGGGATGGAACCGCGGGCGATTTGACCGGCCATTGTGGCCCGGGGTTATCGCGATCGGGATTTAACGGCGGATCTTAGTTGGTCCAAGGTCTAATGGGTCCAAGGCTTAGTTGGTCCAGGCGAAGGCGACCTTGTCGAGCGCCTTGGCGCCGAACTTTTCCGACGAGCGCGCCACCATGCGGCCGCCGAGGGCGCGGTAGAACTCCGTCGCCGGATCGTTGTCGGACAGCGCCCAGATCACCATGCTCTTGAGGCCGCTCTGCAGCAGGTCGCGGCGGGCCGCGGTAAAGAGGCGCCGGCCGAAGCCGAGGCCCTGGAATTCCGGGCGCAAATAGAGCTCGTAGATTTCGCCCTCGAAATGCAGGCTGCGGGCGCGGTTGCGGCCGTAATTGGCGTAGCCCGCGACCTTGTCGCCGAATACCAGCACGCTGACGCGGCTGCCTTTGCGGATCGCGCTGTCCCACCACTGCGGTCCGCGGCGGTTGATCAGCTTCTCCAGCTCGGCACCGGGAATAATGCCCTGATAGGCCGAACGCCAGGCTTCGTCATGGGTGGACGCCACCGCGGCTGCGTCCGCAGCTTTGGCCGGCCGAACCTCGATCAGGGTTGTGCTCATGAATCTAATCAAAGCAAGTCAGCGCGTCCGCTTCAAGGTCCATCCTTAATTATCGGTTAACCTGTGGATTTTTTGCATCAGTATTCCGGCCGGCTGTACCGAAAAAGGACAGCGAGACGCCTCAAACGGCAGGGGCTGCCAATTGGCGGGGCGCCGCGTTCCACATCGGGCCCGCGGCGGCCACTCCATTCACGAAAAAATGCGCCCGATTTGATTCGCGGTGGGTAGTGTGCGGGCGATTTCGAGTTCTTGCTCCCGTCCTCGCCCATCCCCGGCTCCCGATTACGTCAGGTCCATTTATGCAGTTCCTCAAGGCCCTTTGCGTTCTGATTGTCCTCAACTCGGTTTGCATCCTTAGCGCCGCCGCCCAACCCCAATTCGGCGCGCAGGGCGCGGAGGGCGAACCCAATCGCAGGCAGCAATGGCTGCTGCCGACGCCTGATCCCGCCGTCGCGGCGCACGCCGTGCTGTTTCGCCCGCCCGGCGACGGGCCGTTCCCGCTGGCGCTGATCGCGCATGCCTCGATCCAGAACGCACTGCGTCGGGCGCAAATGCCGCAGCCGGAATATCGCGCGCTGGCAGCGGCGCTGGTCGCACGCGGCTTTGCCGTGCTGGTGCCGGAACGGCCGGGCCACGGCGCCACTGGCGGAAAATATCTCGAGGACCAGGGTGGCTGCGACGACGCCAATTACTCGCGCGCCGGCTATGCGACGGCCGACTCGATCAAGGCCGCGTTCGATTACGTGAAAGCCGAGGATTTTATCCGGCCTGAGGGCGCGGTTATCGTCGGGCATTCGGCCGGCGCATGGGGCGCGCTGGCGATGGCCGGTGAGAATCCCAAAGTCATCGCGGCGATCATTGCGTTCGCGCCGGGCCGTGGCGGCCATGCCAATGATGAGCCGAACAAGGTCTGCGCGCCGCGCGCGCTGGTAGCATCCGCAGCCGAGTTCGGCGACGATGCGAAGATACCGGTGACCTGGCTGGTCACCGCCAATGACAGTTATTTCTCGCCCGAGCTGTCGAAGCAGATGGCCGATGCGTTTCGCGGTGGCGGCGACAAGGTCGACTTTCACGTGCTGCCGGCGTTTGGCAGTGAAGGCCACTGGCTGGCGGAGAGCGATGGCGCTGACAAGATCCTGGGTCCGGTGCTGGACACCGCGCTGCAAGCGGCAGCGGTGAAATCGGCCAAAAGGAAATGACGTTGTATTTCCTGGTCAAATATCTGCACGTGCTGGGGGCTATCGTGATCCTCGGCACCGGGACCGGGATCGCTTTTTTCATGCTGATGGCGCATCGCAGCCGCGACGCCGTCTTCATCGCGCGCACGGCGGCGACCGTTGTCACGGCCGACATGCTGTTCACGCTATCGGCGGTGCTGCTGCAGCCGGTCACCGGCGGCCTGCTGATGTATTTGTCGGCGACCAGCCTCGTCGAAGGCTGGCTGCTGACCGCGCTCGTGCTCTATGCGGTCGCCGGGCTGTTCTGGGTGCCTGTGATTCTCATGCAGATCGAAATGCGCGACCTTGCGCGCGCGGCAGTGTCGCAAGGCGGAGTGCTGCCGCCGCGCTATTTTATGCTGTTTCGCCTCTGGTTTTTATTCGGGATTCCCGGCTTCGGTTCGGTCATGTTGATCCTGTGGTTGATGATCGCGAAGCCGTTTTAGGTATCCGCCGTGAATGCAGAAACTCCTACGCGCAAGATCCTGCTGTTCGGCGCCTCCGGCCTGATCGGACGGTTCGTCACCGACGACCTCCGCGCCAAAGGTTTTCACGTGATCGGCATCGCGCGGCATTTTGCGCCGTCGCAGAAGGCCACCGCATTCGATCTGGAAATGCCTGTCATGGCGATGGATGCGGCGGATCTGGCGCGGCTGATCCAGACCCATGGCATCGACATCGTCGTCAACTGCCTCGGCGTCTTGCAGGACGGCCCGGGCAGCGATACCCGCGCGGTACATCGCGATTTCGTCGCGCGTCTGCTGCAGGCGATCGGCGATAGTGGCCGCGCGATCCGGCTGGTTCACATCTCAATTCCGGGCACGGCGGACGCGGATCGCACCGCCTTCAGCACCACCAAGCGCGAGGCCGAGCGGTTGATATCAGCCTCGGGTGTCGCCCACGCGATCCTGCGGCCGGGCTTTGTAGTGGCGCCGTCAGCTTATGGCGGCAGCGCGATGGTGCGGGCGCTGGCGGTGTTGCCGGCCGATCTGCCCGCGAAGGAGGCCGCGACGCCGTTTCAGCCGGTCACGCTCGGCCGGGTGATCGAGCAGTTCCGCTGGTCGTTCGGCACCTCGGATTGGCTGCGCCTTGCGCCGCCGGCCTTCCTGATCGATCTCGGCGCCAGGCTCGGCGATCTCGCAGCCCTGCTCGGCTGGATGCCGCCGATGCGCTCGAATGCGATTGCCGAATTGCAGCGCGGCGTGACCGGCGATCCCGCAGGCTGGATCGCGGCCACCGGCATCGTTCCAAAAACCATCGCGCAGGCGGTCGGGCTGCGTCCTGCGACCATCCAGGACAAATGGTTCGCGCGGTTGTTTTTGGTCAAGGCGCTGGTGATCGCGAGCCTGGCGCTGTTCTGGACCGTTTCCGGCTTTATCGCGTTGTTCATTTCCTATTCGGCCGCCGCCGGCATCCTGAGTTCGCACGGCTTTCCGTCGGCGCTGGTCGCGCCGGTGACCATCCTCACCAGCCTGATGGACATGACGATTGGCGTCTTGATCGCGTTCCGCCGCACCGCGGCGTTCGGCTTGGTCGCGGGCATCGTGGCGTCACTGTCTTACATGGTGGGCGCTGCAATCCTGACGCCCGACCTCTGGATCGAGCCGCTCGGCGCACTGGTCAAGACCGGGCCCGCGATCGTCCTGATGCTGGTCGCGCTGCTGACGCTGGATAACCGATGAGCCTGATGTCGCGATGAATCGATGGCCCGATGATGATGTGATTTTGTACGACGGCGTCTGCGTATTTTGTTCGCGCTGGATCCGCTTCATCGCCGCGCGCGATACCGCGCACCGCTTTCGCTTCACCGCAATCCAGTCCGCCTACGGCACGCGGCTGGCGGAGGCTTTCGGCATCGATCCCAACGATCCCGATACCAATGCCGTGATCCATGGTGGCGTCGCGTATTTCAAATCCGACGCTGCGCTGACGGTGCTGTCGAATTTGCCGGGCTGGGGCTGGGGCTGGGCGCGCGCGTTGCGGCTGGTGCCAAAGTTTTTGCGCGACGCAGTGTATAATCTCGTGGCGCGCAATCGGTATCGGATATTCGGAAAGTACGAGGAGTGTTTTTTGCCGGATGCGGCGATGCGAGCGCGGGTGATGGAGTAGGGGTCCGTCATTCCGGGGCGATGCGAAGCATCGAACCCGGAATCCAGAGATGCTCATCGGCAGCAGCTAAACAGCTCGAGGTTCCGGGTTCGCGCTTATGCGCGCCCCGGAATGACCGACGTTGGAGTCACCGAACCTTCAGCGCCTGCAACACTTCTCCCGCCGCCCGTTCCCCCGAATCCCTTGCCCCATGCGCGGTCGAGAAAAAGTTCGGCGAGGTCGCTTCTCCTGCGAAGAACAATCGCCCGTCGACCGGTGCGGCCAGTATTGCGCGGTCGCCGGCGTGGCCGGGGAGCGCGTGCGAATAGGAGCCGCGGGCGAAGGGGTCGTGGGCCCAGCGCGATTCCGCCAGTGGCTTTAACTTGCGGCGAAAATCATTGCCGAGCAGGGCTGTGATCTCGTCGATGCTTTGGGCGGCGAACGCGCCGGGGCCGGCGTCTTCCAACTCGCGGGCGAAGCTGCCGCCGAAATAGCCTTCGATCGCGGCCTGTCCGAACGGCCGCAGATGATAGCTGCCCATCGCGGTGCGCATGGTGGCGCCACGCAGATTGCCGTCTTTTGGTAACGCCTCGGATTCGTCCAGCGCCAGCATCACCTTGTCGGCGAGGCCGAGCGGCAGGCCGATCGCGGCGTCCACTTTTTCGGGCAGTGCGGGATGAAAGCGAATGGCTTCGTCGGCGATCAAATTGGTCGGCACGGTGACGATGACTTTATCGGCCGACAGCGTGCCGAGCGACGTCTCGATCCGCAGGCGCGTTGCCGAATGATCGATCAGGCTCACCGCGCAATTGAGCGCCAGCGGACAGGAGGCGCCATAGGCCGCGATCATCGCGCCATAGCCGCGCCGTACGCGCCAATTGATCTCGGTGTCCTCGTAGGCGTCCATATCCAGGATCGACACGACATCGAGCTCGCAGCCATTGATGTAGCTGGAGAGCGCGTCGATCATCGGGTTCCAGCGATTGCCGGGCTCCAGATACTCGCTCGCCGCCGGATCGTGGCCGCTCTTGATTGCCTGCCGGGCGGCCTCTTCGGCGCGGTCGTAGAACGCGTCGAGCGCCCGGATAAAATCCATCCGTTCGGCGAGTGGAAAGCCGGTGTCAAAGCTCTGCTCGCGCCAAGGCGGGCGGGTCTTGTCGATTTCGAAGTGCAATTGTTCGGCGATGCCGACGAACCGGTTCTTGTCCGCCGAATGCAGCCAGCCGCAGCCGAGGTCGAAGGTGATATCCGGTGCGGCCATGATGGTATGGGCGCGGCCCCCGGCGCGGTCGCGCGCCTCGAGCACGATGACCGAGAGGCCGGACTGTTTCAGCGCATGCGCGGCGGCGATGCCGGCGGCGCCGGCGCCGATGATGGCGACATCGACTGAGGAGGGGAGGGACATAGCGCGGTCTATCGTTTCGTCATGCCCCCGCTAAAGCGCAAAGCGCGTCTTTGCGCAGATGTCGCGGGCATCCACGTCTTACTTTCCCAGTATCGAAGACGTGGATGGCCGGGACAAGCCCGGCCATGACGGTTTGTGTGCGAAGTGGCGGGAAACCTTACGCCACCGCTTCCTTGGTCTTTTCGGCGCGCTTGCGCTCGTTGGCGTCGAGGTGACGCTTGCGCAGGCGAATCGATTTCGGGGTGATCTCGACCAACTCGTCGTCCTCGATATAGGCCAGCGCCTTTTCCAGGGTCATCCGGATCGGTGGGGTCAGGCGCACCGCTTCATCCTTCGAAGTAGTGCGGATGTTGGTGAGCTGCTTGCCCTTGAGGATGTTGATCTCCAGGTCGTTGTCGCGGGTATGCTCGCCGACGATCATGCCCTTGTAGACCTTCCAGCCGGGCTCGATCATCATCGGGCCGCGGTCTTCCAGCTTGAACATGGCGTAGGCCACCGCCTCGCCCTGATCGTTGGAAATCAGCACGCCGTTGCGGCGGCCCTGGATGTCGCCCTTGTAGGGCAGGTAGTTGTGGAACAGGCGGTTCATGATCGCCGTGCCCTTGGTGTCGGTCATCAGTTCGCCCTGATAGCCGATCAGGCCGCGGGTCGGCGCGTAGAACACCAGCCGCAGACGATTGCCGCCGGAGGGGCGCATCTCGATCATCTCGGCCTTGCGTTCGCTCATCTTCTGCACGACGACGCCGGAGAATTCCTCGTCGACGTCGATCACGACTTCCTCGACCGGTTCCAGCAGCTGGCCGTTCTCGTCCTTGGTCAGCACCACGCGCGGACGCGACACTGACAGTTCGAAGCCTTCACGGCGCATGGTTTCGATCAAAATCGCGAGCTGCAATTCGCCGCGGCCCGATACTTCCATCGCGTCCCGGTCGGAGGCTTCGACCACTTTCAGCGCGACATTGCCTTCGGCTTCGCGCAGCAGGCGATCGCGGATCATGCGGCTGGTGACCTTGTCACCTTCGGTGCCGGCCAATGGCGAGTTGTTGACGATGAACGACATCGACACGGTCGGCGGATCGATCGGCTGCGCCTGGATCGGCGTCTCGACGCTCGGGTCGCAGAAGGTGTCGGCCACGGTGCCCTTGGGCAGGCCCGCGATGGCGACGATATCGCCGGCTTCGGCCAGTTCGACCGGCTGCCGCTCAAGTCCGCGGAAGGCGAGGATCTTGGTGATGCGGCCGGTTTCAACCACCTTGCCGTCGCGCGACAACACTTTCACCGCCTGGTTCGGCTTGACCGAACCGGAAGCGATGCGGCCGGTGATGATGCGGCCGAGATAGGGGTTGGCTTCGAGGATGGTGCCAAGCAACCGGAACGGGCCTTCCTCGACCACGGGGGGCGCCACATGCTTGATGACGAGATCGAACAGCGGCTTCATGCCGACGTCATGCGACGCGTCGGGCGTCGTTCCCATCCAGCCGTTCTTGCCCGACCCGTACAGGATCGGAAAATCGAGCTGATCGTCAGTGGCGTCGAGTGCCGCGAACAGGTCGAACACCTCGTTGACGACTTCAGTAACGCGGGCGTCCGGGCGATCCACCTTGTTGATGGCGACGATCGGCTTGAGGCCGAGCTTGAGCGCCTTGCCGACCACAAATTTGGTCTGCGGCATCGGGCCTTCGGCGGCGTCGACCAGCACGATGACGCCGTCGACCATCGACAGGATGCGCTCGACCTCGCCGCCGAAATCGGCGTGGCCCGGGGTGTCGACGATGTTGATCTGGGTGTCTTCCCAATGCACCGATGTGCACTTGGCGAGAATGGTAATGCCGCGCTCGCGCTCCAGATCGTTGGAGTCCATCGCGCGCTCGACCTGACGCTGGTTGTCGCGATAGGTGCCGGATTGCTGCAGCAATTTGTCGACCAGGGTGGTTTTACCGTGGTCAACGTGGGCGATAATAGCGATATTGCGAAGGTTCATGACTGTTCTTCTGACTAGGCCGATTCTGACCAGGCGACGGCTGGAGCACGATCTCACCGGAAAACGGGGACCCACTTTTCCGGATCACGCTCAAAACCTGAAATTCGAAGGGCGTAGTCGTCCAAAGGAAGATTCGCGCCCAAAAAGGAAGCCCGGCCAAAAGGACCGGGCACACCTTGCTCGTTGCGCCGCAATATATTCAGAAAACGCCAAAAATCAATGGTTTGTTCGCGTTTTGGTTGATCGATTTTCGCCCAAACAGCTGGAATTCGCTGTTGGCGGCCGGTTCCTATGGGCGCTCAGGCCCGAGGACCGCGAATCGCCGCCCAGATCAGGAAAATGCCACCCACGGCCACCAGCAGGCCGAGCGCAACAAGTCCCGTGATGACGGGTTCGGACCCCGAGGACGTGAAGAAAATCAGCGCACACACGCCCGGTAGCAGCAGGATGACCCCGACAATGACCATGAAGGCCGTCAGGCAGCCGGAGCGTGCGGGCGGCGGCGGTAAACGGGACGGCGGCGGCGGCAAATAGTCGTCATTGGGTGGGGGCGCGGGCGGCCTGATGCCACGAGGGGGACCGATCTCGCTCATCGCTGGAATTCCTCCCGCCGATTACCAAACTTTTGGCCGGCCATGCTGGCGCGAATGCCGTCGATGCTGCCGTCGCGGTAGAACAAATTGTAGGTGTCGAACGGAATGATCTGGCCTTGTTCGGTCACGAAATGAATGCAGGAGCGCTTGACATTGCCGACGCAGAAATTGAAGCGATCGAGGAACTGCACGATGGTGACGCGAAACACGTTCGCGTAGCTCAGGCCGTCGGGCACCTCGAAGGTCGGCAGGCAGCACAGCAATTCGGCCACGCGCTCGCTGGTATTCAGCGGTCCCGACGACAGCGAGAACAGGTCGATGAACTTCTGCTTCAGCGCCGGGTATTTCTCCGGGCTGATGGTGTTGGGCATCACCGCCAGCAACTGCTCCTGAGGGATCAGCGACGTCAGCGGCAGCACATTTTCGCCATTGCGCAGGCCATAGCCGATCGAAATGCTCTCGGGATTGCAGGGCAACGGGATCATGTCCGTGTCGCCGAACACGCCGGTCTCGACGACGCGCTTGCGGATTTCCGACAGCATGATGCGGTCGGTATCCTTGTTGAAGTTTTCGTTGCGGCCGGCGTCCTGCACCGGCTGCAGCGTGACCCCGCGCACGCATTTCCACGTCAGCGCGTGGCGGACGATGTCACCGATCTCGTGATCGTTGACGCCGCGTTTGATGGTGGCGACGAGGGTGGTCGAAATGCCCTGATGTTCGAGATTTTCCAGCGCCTGCTGGCGAATTCTGCGCAAATCCGCGCCGCGCAAATTGATCAGCGCCTCGCGTTCGAGCGAATCGAATTGCAGATAGACTTCCAGCCCGCGCTTGTTCTCCGCCAGCCGCGCCACGAAATCCGGCTCGCGCGCGATGCGCAGGCCGTTGGTGTTGATCATGACATGGCGGATCGGGCGGGCGCGCACCGCGTCCAGAATGCTGAAGAAGTCCGGATGCAGCGTCGGCTCGCCACCGGAGATCTGCACCAGATCGGGTTCGCCTTCGCTTCTCACCAGCGCGTCGAGCATTTTTTCGATTCTGGCAAGCGGCGTAAAACTGGTGCGTGCCGGCGAAGACTCGGCGAAACACACCGGGCAGGTGAGATTGCAGTGTTCGGTAATCTCGATCAGCGCCAGGCAGGAATGCTGTTCGTGATCCGGGCATAGCCCGCAGTCGAACGGGCAACCGAATTCGGTGTGGCGCTGAAACGCCAGCGGCTTGTCGCCGGGCTTGATGAAATCCTTGCAGCGGCGCCAATAGGTTGAATCGGTCGAGACCAGCGTCGATTGCACGCCATGCTGCCTGCAGCGTTTCTCGTACCAGACCTCATCGCCGAGAATCTGGATCTTGGTCGGGACCAGCGCGAGGCAGGTTTCGCATAGTGATTGGGTCTGGCCCCAGAAAATATAGGGGCGCGATTTACGTAGCAGCGCGTTCTCGGGCGCGTTCATGCGTCAGCCTCACGGAGGGCGCCGTTGCCAGCATGGCGACGGCGTAGAACAGGATGGCCAGCGAGAGCAGGTGAAACAGGCTCAAGGGGCCCGCCAGCGCGCCGTAGGGCTTGATGAATTCCCAGATGAAACGCTGCAGTCCATAATAGAGAAGCACGAGATAGAAGCCATTACTGACGACGAAGTCGTAACGTCGCCGAACGGCCCAAACATAGAACACCGCGAACGCCGCCATCGCGAGGCTTTCGTAGAGCTGCACCGGGTGGCGTGAAATGCCGTCGCCGAAATCATGTCCCCAAGGCAGGCTTGTCGGCGTGCCGTAGGTGAAATCATCGAGGCCGGCGAAATAGCAGCCGAGCCGGCCGACCGCGATGCCAACCGCGAGCGGCAACGCGAAACGCGCGCCGGTGCGCGAGGTGATGCGGGCGCGCCATTTGTAGAATTCGATCGCAAAAATGCCGCCGGCGAGCGCTCCTTCGACCGATCGTGCGATGCCCGGAAGGCCGGATAGCCAGAGATTCAGCGTTCCGAACAGATACGCGCCGATGCCGGCGCCGAACAGCAGCGCTGCGAGGTAAGGCAATTCGAATGACTGCGATGGAAAGGGTTGCGCGTGGAGTTGCGCGCGCTGGACGCGCTGCAGCCACCAGCCGGCTGCGCCCGCCGCCAGCCATGCTGCAATATCGAAGATGGCGTGAAGACCTGCCCCGCTCATGCCGCCGATGATAATGCGGTTTGGTCCCGGACGGATACCACTTTGGCTGAAGTGGGTGATTTGAAGCGGCTAGTTCGTCGGGTTGTCTTCGTCGGGATAGACCCCACGAAGCACTTCTTCGAAATGGTTTTTGACCGATTCATTGCAGAGACACGACCTGGTGCGCAGCGCATCGGGGTTGCGCACCAGGATCGAACCGCGGCGGGTTTCCAGCACGCCTTCAGCCTTGAACACCTGGATGACGCGGCTGGCGTAGCTGCGGCCGACGCCCAACAGTGTCGCCAATTGTTCATGGGTCAGCGGCACGACGTCGCCGTCGGTGCGCTCCATCGCCGAGATGATCCATTTTGCGGTGCGCTGCTCGATCGAATGGATCGCATTGCAAGCCGTCGACTGAAACATTTGCGACATCATGCAGTCGGCATAGCGCGCGAACACATTGCGCAAGGTCGGCGATCTGGATTTCGCAGCCTCCAGTTTCCCGACCTGCAGGCGTACGAACGGGCCGCCGAATTTCACGATGATGCGGGTGTAGGCCGGAAGATAACCCTCGCTGACGATGCCGCCGACCGCGCCTTCGCGGCCGACCAGGATGGTTTCGACGTCGCGGCCGTCTTCATTGGTGACCATGAAGGTCGCCAGGCTCGGTCCGCACGGGAAATGGACGATCCCGACATCGTCGCCGGGGTTGTAGAGCAGCTCATTGGCGGCGGCCTCCTCAGGCACAAGGTGCGGCGCGATCAGGGAAAAATCACTCGCGCTCAGCCGTCGCAGCAGATTGTTGAACGGCCGGTCGCCGGTATCAGGCACTGGTCGAGGTCGCGAGGCCATTTCAAGGTTCCCATGTTCCCGCTGTCAGGATAGCCCAGATTATTCGTTTGCTGTGTTCACAAGTGCACAGACAGCCGAGCTTCGCTGTGGTGGTTTCAATTCGGGAACCGCTCGGGGCGCTGCATGGAGGCTTCGGCGATGGCCGCTCAATTATTCGACCAATCCGACCCGCTAACCTGTGACGAGATTATGGAACCCGCCCTTTCCGGCATGCCCGCTTTTCCCGACGACCTGTTGCTCGTCGAGGACGATCCCATCATCGCGCTCGATTTCGAGGACACGATTCGCGGCCTGGGGGTGAAGACCGTTCGGACCGCGGGCAGCGTGGCGAAGGCGCTGGCGATGATCGCCAATCGCGCGCCGGATTTCGCGCTACTGGATGTCGGCCTGGTCCGCGAAAAAAGCTTCGCGATCGCCGAACGGCTGGACGCGCTGAAGATTCCGTTTGCCTTCGTGACCGGATACGCCGCCGAAGTGAAGGTGCCCGCGGCCTTTTCGCAACGGCCGCGGCTGCTGAAGCCCTGCTCCACCGAGGCGCTGGAAGCTGTGCTGCGGCAAGGCGGCGGGACATGACTCACTTTCCGTCATGGCCGGGCATAGCCGTCCGAAGGACGGCGTCGCTTCCGCTCGCCTATGTCCCGGCCATCCACGCCTTTCTTGCTGATGCGAAGTCAAGACGTGGATGCCCGGGACATCCAGCGCGAAGACGCGCTTCGCGCTTCTGCCCGGGCATGACGAACTCTTTGGCCGGCTTAACCCAGCTTCGGATCCAGCGTGGTCGACCACAGCGCAACGTCGGCGCGGTCGCGCAGGGTCACGGTCATCTGACCGGTAGCGCCCTCGATCTTGACGTGACCGAAGAACTGCATGCCGTCTGACGGCGGCAGGTTCTGCTTGTCCGCACCCGGCGCCTTCACGAACCGCACTTCGGGACCGAAGGTGTTGTCGAGTTCGTTCGGCCCGAAGGTGCCAGCGTGGAACGGCCCGGAGACGAATTCCCAGAACGGATCGAATTCCTGGAATTGCGCCTTGTTGGGGTTGTAGTAATGCGCCGCGGCGTAATGCACGTCGGCGGTCAGCCATACCGTGTTGGTGACGCCCGACGTCTTGATGAAGCGCAGGATGTCGGCGATTTCGAACTCACGGCCGCGCGGCGGGCCGTCGCCCTGCGCAAACGCTTCCGAGCCCTTTTTATTGGTGGCGTCATCCCACACGATCAGGCTGAGCGGCATGTCGGACGCGATCACCTTCCAGGTGGCGCGCGAGTTCAACAGCGCGCGCTTCAGCCAGGCCAGCTGGTCCGGTCCGATGAAGTAGCTGTCGGGGCCGTAAGCGGTCTGCTGGTTCGGGCCGTTGCCGCCGCGATAGCTGCGTTCGTCAAGCATGAACACGTCGAGATGCGGGCCGTAATTCAGCGTGCGATAGACCCGGCCGGGTTCGACGATGCTCTCGCGCATCGGATACATCTCGTGAAACGCGCGCGAAGCGCGCGCCGCGAGCAGGCTGATGTCGCGCACCTTGTACATATCCGGGAGCTGCTTGGAGATCGACCAGTTGTTGGTGACCTCGTGATCGTCCCACTGCACGAAGATCGGCACTTCGGCATTGAAGGCGCGGACATTATTGTCGAGGAAATTGTATTTATGCGCGGCGCGGTACTCGTCGAGCGTCTCGGCGACCTTGGCCTTTTCCGGGATCGTGATGTTCTTCCAGGTCTTGCCGTCGGCGAGTTTTACTTCCGCCGGGATGATGCCGTCGGCATAGATGGTATCGCCGGAATGCAGCAGGAAATCCGGTTTGTGCTTGAGCATCGCAGCATAGGTGACCATGCCGCCATCGTCGGGGTTGATGCCCCAGCCCTGTCCAGCGACATCGCCGCCCCAGACGAAGCTGACGTCGCGCCGGTCCGCGGGCGCGGTGCGGAAGCGGCCGACCACCGGCTCGCTCGCAACATCGGTATGTGAAAGATCGCGGAAGCGGACGCGGTAAAAAATCTCCTGACCGCCCGGCAGATTCTCCAGCAGCATTTTCGCGGTGAAGTCGCTCTCCGGCAGCGCCGCGATCGGCGGCAAGACCCTCGCGTTGGCAAAGGATTCGGTGGTGGCGACCTCGACCATCATCTGCGACGGCCGGTCGGCGCGCGCCCATACCACGCCGCCATCGACCCCGACATCGCCGGACTGCACGCCGTGCGTGACCAGCGGCCGGTCGGCGGCGCGGCTGAGATAGGGCAACGCGAGTGTGCTGACGCCGGTCGCGGCGGAGGTCGAGAGGAAGCGCCGGCGGGAGATCTTGATCGTCATGCGAGGCCTCGATGTGAGTCGGATGCGCAGATGGACTGACGGTTCAGGGTGTGGAACCGCTATAGGAAAAGTTGATGACGGCGCGATTACAGGGAGGGCTTGTCTACAGCGTTCCGGTGGCCCGGAACTGGGCACCCGCCCGCTGCAGGCTTTGCGGCATGCTCATCAACAGCGCCTTGCGGTCGGCAACGGCGTTGTGAAACTGCTCCAGCGCGATGTTGAAGGCGGTCAGCGCCCCTTCCTCGATGGCGCCATGCTCGAAACATTGCAGCGTGTCGCGCAGGATGTCGTCGGCCTCGGACTGCATCCGGTCGAGCTCTTCGGTGGAATCGCAGCGGCGCGCGGCCGCCAGCATCTCCAGCAGCCGTTCACGCAGCGTCGAATTGTTGCTGCGCTCATCTTTTTTGAGGAAACCCGCGAACCAGGCGCCGGCCGAGCCCATCGCCGACAGTCCCATCAGGCCCCACCAGATGTAATCGCTGTAGCGGTCGAGAAAGGTTTTTTCCTCGCCATCGACGAAAGCGGCGGCGCCGGGATGGACCGGGATCGCGGCATCCTTGTCGGTGTCAGGCGTTTCGATTTTCGCGGCCAGCGGGAATTCGGCCATCACCGATTGCCGGATCGCGAATAATTGCCGGGTGAAGGCGGCGATGGTCGTATCCGACAATTCCTTCCGCGCCACGATGTGATGCGAGAAGCTGATCGTCTTGATCTCGTCGTCGGGCCGGTCAGGCGAACCGCCGAACGCGCCGGCCGGAATATCCGCGGCCTCGTAATTCGGATGATTCTGCGCGATCGCCTCGGCCGAATCGATCGCGAGGAAGGCCGGCGCGCCGCCGTCGCGGGTCGAGGCGGCGATCGCGTCCGAGGTGATCTTGCTGTTGACCGGTCCCGCGGCGAGATAGGCGTCGGCCTTCTGGTTCCTGATCGCGTCCGCGATTTCAGTGACGGGAAACTGAACGATATCGACCTTGGCCGGGTCGATGCCATATTGCTGCAGGATCACTTTCAGCAAACTGACATTGGCCGGCGTGCGCCCGACCACGCCGATGCGACGACCGGCAAGCTGCGCGATCTTGGTGATCTTCGGACCAGCCTTCTTGCCTTTGCCCTTGGTTGGGAGAGGCGCCCACAGCACCACGACGTTCTTGCGCAGCGTCGCGACCGCTTGCGCATTCTTCGGCACGTCGAGGTCGCCGCGGATGATGGCGAGATCCACCTTGCCGTCGGCCAGCGCCTGCGCGCTTGCCGTGACACCCTCGGTCTGCACCGGGCGCAAACGAATATGACCGTGCGATTGGGTGAAGCCTTGCGTCAGCGCCTGAACGACCTTGACGTCATCGCTGTTCGCCGGGCCGACCGCGATCCGCAGCATCACCGGCCGCATCGCAAAATAGTAGGTGCCCGCCAGCGTGCCGATGATGGCGAGGATTCCCGCCAGCATGACGAACGTCATCGGCCGCCGCACCGTGCGTGGCTGGGGCGATGCTGGCGCCTCGGTGAGGTCGGGACCTTCGGTCATCGAATGGCAATTGCCTTTGGATCAATATTCGGCCGATCAGGGGCCGAATTCCTGGGATCAATTTCGCCGCCGCCAACAGGATACAGCCGGGATTGTAGCAAGTTTCCGGCCATTCTGTGGGTTACATCTGTGTCATGGTTACCGGCCGGGACCCGGCCGCGGCCCGTTTTTGCCGGTTTTACAGAGGGATCCCAAGGCTAGCTTCGGGTGTTAGCCTGGCGATTACTTGCCGATTTAGCTGGTGAACGGGAGAACATCATGGCGGAGCGACTATCGACGGAAGCGCGAAAACAGGCCCTGAAAGGTCTGTCGGGCTGGACGGAAATCTCCGGCCGCGAGGCGATTGGCCGCACCTTCGTTTTCAAGGATTTCAACGAGGCCTTCGGGTTCATGTCCCGCGCAGCCCTGGTGGCGGAGAAGCGCGACCATCACCCGGAATGGCGCAACGTCTACAAGACGGTGGAAGTGGTGCTGGCGACCCACGACGCCGGCGGCGTCACCGCGCTCGATATCGAACTCGCCAAATCCATGAACGCGATCGCCGGGCAGCTTGGCGTGTCCTGAGGGCCGCGATCTTGTAACGCACGATCTTGTAACGGCGGCGTGACATCCCCAGTTCTCGGGTGCATCCGCCGCAGCGATTCAGTGCGGCCTCTGGGAGCCCCGCGATGGCAACCGAACACACCATGGGTTTCGAGCCGGCCGACCGGCTGGCGAAAGACCGCGACAGCGTGCGCAAACGCTTCTGGGTCAAGTTCAAGCGCGTGGTGGTGCGGCTTCCGTTCGCGGAGGATCTGCTCGCGGCTTATTACTGCGCGTTCGACAAACAGACGCCGCGCCACGTGCAGGCGACGCTGCTCGGTGCGCTGGCTTACTTCATCCTGCCGTTCGATTTCATCCCGGACATGATGCCGATACTCGGCTTTACCGATGACGCCGCGGTGCTCGCCACCGCGATCCGGCTGGTCGCGAGCCACATCACGCCGGAACATCGCGACGCCGCCCGCGCTGCGCTGAAGCGCGGGATCGACCAGGACGGCGGGCAGGGATAGCCCTGCGCGTTGTTTTGCACGCAGTCGTCATCCCCGCGAAAGGAGCTTTAGCGGAACCGGCAACGCGGAGCGATGGCTCGAGCCTTATCGCCCTGCCGGCCGGACCTGCGCCTGGCTGTTCCTTTCGGCTTCCCACGCCTGGAACTGCCTGAACAGCGCCTCCTTGTCGGCGTCCGACTGCGGCTTTGACGCCGCCGGACTCTGCTTCAGAAATTCTTCGAAGCGGTTGCGGGCAACGGCCTCGACGCCATGACGATCGAGCCATTGCTTGGCCGCGGGCAGCCGCTGCCAGTCCGGCAACGACGCCGACAGCGAGACCTCCTTCCACTTCGGATGGAAGGGAGGATTCTGGAAGGCCGGAAATTTCGTGAAGAACGCATCCACGAACAATGCGAGCTTGCGATAGCGGTCGGTGTTCGGCGCCCAATTGTAGGCCGCGAGCACCGCTGGCACCGCGATGGTGTCGACCTGTTCCTGCTCCGAGATCAGGTTGGGATAGTCCTTCGCCGAAAGGGTCGCGGGCAGGTAGTCGTTTTGCAGCGGCTTCTCATAGTTGACCGTCACCAAATGGAACCGATCATCCTTGAAACTGCTCACGGACTTATACGGCTTGCCGCCGCAGACGATCACGGCGTCGATTTCGCCGGCCTTCATTTTCTCCAGCGCGATGCGTTGCTCAATATACACGACGTTCGGTTTCATCCCGAGCCGCTCGAACACAGTCAGCGCGGTGACGAAGGTGCCGCCATTGGGAAGGTCGACGCTGATGGTCTTGCCGTCGAGATCCCTGAGATTGTGCACCGACTTCGACGCGATCACGTGCAGCTCTTCGTTGTAGAGCTTGGTCACGTAGGTAAACTGCTTCTTGATGTCCTTTGCGAAGCCTTTCCTCTCGAGATAATCGAGCGTGTCGGACCGCACGATGCCGAGGTCGACACCCTGCAGAAACAGGATGTCGGCGACGCTCTGCACCGAGCCGCGGCCGACGATCGGCAGAACGCGCAACTTGTTGCCGTCGTCGAGCACGGAGGCGAGATCGGCGCCGAACTGGACATAGGTGCCGCCGATCGTGCCGGAGATCAGCGTTACCGTGTTCGCGTTCAGGCTCTGCTTGGTCGATGCCGAGCCGAACTGAAAAATCGCCTTCAGGCTGTCGCTGACCTTGGCCGGATCGAATTCGGTTTGCTCGGCCCGCGCTCCGAAGCCGCAGGCCATCAATGCGGCGAACAACATCATTCCAAATAAGCGTCGCATGTGTCCCTCTTATTTGCCTAGTTTTGCATTTGTGCGAGGCGCTTCTGCGCGTGCTCCGAGCCGAGTTCGGCTGCCTTGCGATACCAGATGCGCGCTTGTTCCGGATCGGGTGTGATGCTCCGCGCATCGGACGTTCCCAACACTTCGGGATCATAGGTCCGTGCCAGCATCAGCGCAGCGTTGGCGTCCTGCGCACCTGCCGCCCGCTCGAGCAACAATCGCGCCGACGCAACGTCGCCGATTGCGAGCAGGTTTCTGGCGCGCTTGAGCAGCACCTCAAGCTCATCGGGATCGAGACGTCTTGCCGTTGGCGCCGCGGGCGGCGCGGCAGGGCTCGCTGCAGGTGCAGGTGCCGGCGGGACCGGGCTCGCAGCAGGTGCGGCGGGCGGCGGCGCGGGGCTCGCAGCAGGCGCAGGGTCGCGAGCCACGATTTGGCTCTTGATGGCGGCCTGGTAGGCCAAGGTGATGTCATCGCGCGACGGCTGGCTGGGCGGTGTTACCGTCGCGTCATGCGCAGCGGATTGTACTGTCTCACGCGAAACGGGTTGAACCGTCTCCTTTACAGCCGCTTGCATCGCAACCCGCGCCTCGACCGGCGCGACGCCGGTCAGCGACGCCTTGGCGTTGAAGATAATACCACGCGCAGCATCGACGGGAAAAAAAGCGAAACCCAGCGCCACGACCAAAGCCGCAAAAACGCCCGTCAGGATTCGTGACGCGGTAATCCACTTTGGTCGATACTCATCATCGTAATGGTATTCTTCGGACTGATCGGAGAGAAAGAGCGGGAACGGTTCGTCCACGCTGTCGTCTGTTTGCCCTGCATGCGATCGCGTATAGCGATACTGCGCAAATCTCGGGTCGTTTATATCTTCAAGCGAGTCGGGTGACGGATCGCTTGACCGAACACCTTTTGAATACTCCACCATAGTGCTTCCCCGTTACTACAACTCAACAAACGGGCGCATCTCCGGCATTGTTCTTTTTGTTCTTGCAACCCCACGGGGCGCCCGTTCCTGGTGCTAAATCGCACGGGGAATCAGCCCAAAAAACGACCCAGACCGGCAGGAATTGGGACTTATTTTGGTTTGATTGAGGCGAGCGTGTGGAATCCAGAGGATTATATCTTGCTGGTTGCGGAACCCGCCGCACCTCGACGCGCGAAGCAGCCGAGGCGGTACTCGCGTAGCGACGGACGCCCTGGCGACCAGGGCGCCGACTTGGGCGGATATCGCTTATGGTGTCGGCGCCGGCTGATCGGGCTTCAACTGGGTCTGCACCGCGGCTTTAAATGCGGCTGATATCGCTTCGCGCGTCGGTGCGGGCCGATCGATCGGCATCATCTGCGCGGCGCTGAGCGAGGCGGTCGCATGCGCAATCACGGCGCGGCGATCGCGGTCCTGCAGCGAGAAAATCACGCAGACGACGGCCACCGCAAACACAGCCAAAGCGCCGGCCGCGATGACACGGCGTGATACCCCGGACGTTTGACGGCCGGATTCACGGAGGTCCTGTTCCAAGGTTGCTTCCCGTGTCGGCCGACTATCGTCGGTCGGTCCGGAAAGAAACAGCGGAAGCGAGCCTTCCGATTCCAGATATAATCTCGCTGTGCGGAATCGCGCACCGCTTTTGGGTGCAAACTGCGAGTCGCCCCGTGATCTGCCGAATCCATTTTTGATCGGATCATCCGATCGAGTCCGCTTTACGGTCTCCGTCATGGTGATGCTTCCCCATTGCACTTCGCAACGATGGGGTGCCCAACGCATCAGCTTTTTGCCGGTCTCGTCGTCCCACCAGCACCCCCCCGTCGCATGCGCTAGCATCGCACGGCGAGTGGGCCCAAAAGACGACACGTAGCAGCGCGATTTGGGAGATATCTTGGTTTCATTTGGGCAGGGTTGGGCAAAGCCAAGCGTGCCCACCATGATTAGTGGAATCGCGGCCGATCTGGATAGACCGCGTCATCCCAGCGACAACAGCGAAGCCGTTGCGCGGGGATGACGGTCAAGCCGTTGCAGCACAACGTTCTCGCGTGCAGCAATTGTTACGGATGCAGAATCACCTTGCCCATCGCCTTGCGGCCCGCGAGCACTTTCAAGGCATCGGCGGTCTGCGCCAGCGGGAAGGTGCGGTCGACATGCGATGAGATCTTGCCTTCCGCGGTCCACTTCACGAGCTTCTCGAGATTGGCGCGGTTCTTCTCCGGATTGAGTTGCGCCCAATGGCCCCAGAACACGCCGCGAATGTCGCAGCCTTTCAACAGCGCCAGATTGAGCGGCATCTTCGGAATGTCGCCAGCGGCAAATCCGATCACCAGGAAACGGCCTTCCCACGCGATCGAACGCAATGCGGCTTCGGCATAGCTGCCGCCGACCGGATCGAAAATAATATCGGCGCCCTTGCCGCCGGTGAGCCGGCGCAGGCCTTCCTTCAAATCTTCCGTCGCGTAGTTCAAGCCGAGTTCGGCGCCGTGGGCCTTGGCGAATTCAAGCTTCTCTTCTGATGATGCGCAGGCGATCACCTTCAGGCCCATCAGCTTGCCGAGTTCGCAGGCCGCCAGGCCGGTGCCGCCGGCGGCGCCCAGCACGGCCAGGGTCTCGCCGGGCTTCGGGCTGGCACGATCTTCCAGCGCATGCAGCGCGGTGCCGTAAATGATGATGATTCCGGCGGCGCGATCGAAATCCAGATTGTCCGGAATCTTGACGATCGAGTTCGCCGGCAGCGCAATCTTCTCGCGCGCGCCATTGTGGCCGCAGGACGCCACCACGCGATCGCCGACTTTCAGGTCGGTGACGCCGGCGCCGACGCTCTCGATCACGCCCGCGACTTCCGCCGCCGGTGAAAACGGGAACGGCGGCTTGATCTGGTACTTGCCCTGGATCATCAGGATGTCGAAGAAATTCAGCGCGGCCGCCTTGATCGCGATCACGGCCTGGCCGGCCTCGGCGACGGGATCGGGCACATCGGCCAGCACGAGATCGTCAGGCTGGCAATATTGCGAGCAGAGAATGGCTTTCATGGACACACCTGAGTTTCGGACGCACAAATGAAGCTGAATGCTTCATGCCGGATTTGATGCCGGGCTACAATCCGATTCGAATAAACAAGGATTCAAACGATGTTTGAAAAAGACCTGCTGGCGGGGAAACGTATTCTGATCACCGGCGGCGGTTCCGGGCTCGGCGCTGCGATGGGACGCCGCTTTGCCGAATTGGGCGCCGAACTGATCATCTGCGGCCGGCGGCTCGAATTGCTGGAAGCCACGGCAGCCCAGATGCGCAGCGAGTTCGGTGGCAAGGTTACGGTGGCGCGATGCGATATCAGGGATGGCGCGGCGGTCGACACCATGATGGAGACGATCTGGCGCGAGGCGCCGATCGACGTGCTGATCAACAACGCCGCCGCCACCTTCATCGCGCAGACCGAGCAGATGTCGTTCCGCGCGGTGGACGCGATCCTGGCGCCGACACTGCACGGCACGATGTATTGCACGCTGGCCGCCGGCAAACGCTGGATCGAAAGCAAACACAAAGGCGTGGTGCTGAGCATTCTTTCGACCTCGACCATCACCGGCCGGGCCTTCACGGTACCTTCGGCGATGGCGAAGTCGGCGGTGCTGGCGATGACCAAGAGCCTCGCCGTGGAATGGGGTCCCAAGGGCGTCCGCCTGGTGGCGATCGCGCCGGGCGCGTTTCCGACCGAGGGTGCGTCGGGCCAGTTGCGGCCCGAGGGCCGCGACGCGACCTGGGCATCGCGCAATCCGCTGGGGCGGGCCGGCGAACATCACGAGCTGGCCAATCTGGCGAGTTTCCTGATTTCGGATGCCGCCGGCTACATCAATGGCGAGATGGTGGTGCAGGATGGCGGCTCGCATTTGCGCAGTTCCGGCGCCGAGGATCTCCTGCAATGGACCGATGCGCAGTGGGAAAAACAACGCGCCGGCCGCGCCAAAGCCGAGCGCTGAACGGACTGAAGGGCTCCAGATCCCACGGTTGAGATCAGGCCTAACTACCTTCCCAAAAAGGCATTTCCCGGCTATCCATCGCGGTGAACAACAGCCGCGCCGGGCCATCTTCAGGTCACAATGATGAGGGAACCAGATTTGGTCATGTCCGTGCGGCGAACCCTGACAATTCTGGTTGCGAGTGTGCTGGTGGGCGGGGTTTCGATCCCCGCGCACGCGCAAAGCGCACCGCCGAAGGTTGCGGCCAAGCCGGCTGCATCGAAGCCTGCATCCGCGGCGGCGTCGGTTGCCGGCGGCGCGGAGCCGACCTTGGTCGGCCAGTTCGGCACCTGGGGCGCCTATACCGCGGCGCCGAACGGCAAGAAGGTGTGTTTCGCGCTCGCAAAACCCGCCTCCTCGAAAACCAATCCGCCGAACAGGCCACGCGACCCCGCCTACGCATTCGTGTCGACGCGTCCGGCGGAAAAGGTGGTCAATGAAGTGTCGATCATGATCGGCTACGCGCTGAAACCGGGCTCGGAATCGACGCTCGAAGTCGGTGGCGGCACCTTTGCGATGTATACCCAGGGCGACGGGCTCTGGATCAAGAATGCCGCCGAGGAAGAAAAGATGGTCGAGGCGATGCGCAAATCGCCCGAGGTGGTGGTCAAGGGCATGTCGGCCAAGGGCACCGAAACGATCGATACTTTCTCGACGAAGGGCCTCGCCCAGGCGCTCGACAAGCTGGCGCAGGACTGCCGGCGATAGGCGATTCGCCACTAATTGGCGTTGTTTGAAGGGGCTGAAGGGCCTATCTGGTAGCACATCGTGGGTGGGCCAAGGCGCTTGCGCCGTGTCCACCATTAACGTCCGCGGTGGGCACGCTCGGTTTGTCCACCCTGCATACATTGTTGTTTCAACCGTTCGTCCGTGTGGGATTTAATGACGCTCTCAACTGTCAACGCGCCGCTCGAAAAGATCGCGCTCGAAACGTATGTGCCGCTGGCCAAGCCGTCGCTGGTCGGGCTGTCGCGCGCGGAGATTGCTGAACGGCTCGGCGAGATTGGCGTTCAGGCCTCGCAACGCAAGATGCGCACCGCGCAGCTCTGGCACTGGATTTATGTCCGCGGCGCCAAGGCATTCGACGAGATGACCAGCATCTCAAAGGACATGCGGGCGCAACTCGAGCAGCATTTTACCGTCGCGCGGCCTGAAGTGGTTGCCGAACAGATCTCCAACGACGGCACCCGCAAATGGCTGTTGCGTCTGCCGAGCGGCGATGCGGTCGAGAAGGCGCATGAGGTCGAGTGCGTCTACATTCCGGAAACCGATCGCGGCACGCTGTGCGTTTCCTCGCAGGTCGGCTGCACGCTGACGTGTTCATTCTGCCATACCGGCACGCAGCGGCTGGTGCGCAATCTGACCGCCGGTGAAATCGTCGGCCAGATCATGGTGGCGCGCGATCGTCTCAACGATTGGGCCGACCGCGAGACACCGACCGGCAGCCGTCTCGTCACCAATGTGGTGATGATGGGCATGGGCGAGCCCTTGTATAATTTCGATGCGGTGCGCGATGCGCTGTTGATCGTCTCTGACAATGAAGGCATCGGCATTTCCCGCCGCCGTATCACGCTGTCGACCTCGGGGGTGGTGCCGAACATCGCCCGCACCGGCGATGAAATCGGCGTCATGCTGGCGATCTCGCTGCATGCGGTGCGCGACGAACTGCGCAACGAACTGGTGCCGTTGAACCGGAAATACCCGATCGCCGAATTGCTGCAGGCCTGCCGCGATTATCCAGGCTCGTCGAATGCGCGACGCATCACCTTCGAATATGTGATGCTGAAAGGCGTCAACGATTCGCTCGACGACGCAAAGCTGCTGGTGAAGCTGTTGAAGGGCATCCCGGCCAAGATCAACCTGATTCCGTTCAATCCGTGGCCCGGCTCGCGCTACGAATGCTCGGATTGGGACCAGATCGAAAAATTCTCGGAATACATCTTCAATGCCGGTTACTCCTCGCCGGTGCGAACGCCGCGCGGCCGCGACATCCTCGCCGCCTGCGGCCAGCTCAAATCCGAGACCGAGAAATTGTCAGCCCGCGAACGCCAGGCGCTGCGCGCGATGGCGATGACGGACTGAGATCGACGCGCCCTCATGGTGAGGAGCGCGTACGCTTTGCGCGCGTCTCGAACCATCGCGGGCTAAACTCTTCATCCTTCGAGACGCGGCCAAATGGCCGCTCCTCAGGATGAGGCAACCAAATTCTGTCGCGGATCTTATTGCATGGCACTGATCGGCCGTCTCTTCGTCATTCTCTTCGGATTTCTTGCCGCCTGTCTGGTCGCCGGGATGATCGTGGTCGGTGCGGTGCTGTTCCCCGAATTCAGCGATCTCGGCGCCGGGCCGGTGGATTCCGGTGCGCTGAACATCGTCATCGGGTTTGGCTTCATCTTCATCAGCGGATTTGCGTTGTTGCCGGCGATGATCGTGGTCCTGATCACCGAAGCGTTCTATATCCGAAGCGCGCTGACCTATGCGGTCGGCGGCGGCGTGGTCGGGCTCGCCTGTTATCTCGGCCTGATTCCGTTTGATCCGGCGACGCTGCATTTCGAGGGCATCGTCCGGCGACATCTCGAAATCATGACCGGCGCGGGCATCGTCGCGGGCGTGGTCTACTGGATGATCGCGGGCCGCAATGCCGGCGCCTGGCGGCAGCCACCGCGCCCACTGCAACCGCCGCCGCCACTGCCGTCGCAATCCCGCCCGCAATGAGAGGTGCCGCCGTCATCCCTGCGCAACGGCTTCGCCGTCATCCTGAGGAGCGGCCGCAGGCCGCGTCGCGAAGGATGGCCGCAGGATGAACAGCATCCTTCGAGGCTCGCCGAAGACGGCTCGCGCCTCAGGATGACAAGGGCAATTCGACAGGATTTTCCGCCCTTTTCATCGCAAACCCCCTCGGTTAAACCCCGCATCATGAACCGTACCGGCCTTTTCATCGCGCTCGCGCTCGCGCTTGTGATCGAGTTGTTGTTCGGGATCTATCCCGAACTCGATCTTAAACTCGCAGCCTTGTTTTACGATCCGGCCACCGGATCATTTCCGCTAAAGCTCAACAGCGACGCCGCGTTCGCGCGCGACGCTGCGATGTGGGTCGCGTGGGGTCTCGCTCTGCCGGCGCTGGTGGCCCTGGTGGTCAAGCTCATGCGGCCAGACCGGCGGCTGCTGATATCGGGGCGCGCCATGGTGTTCCTGCTGGTCACGCTGTTCCTTGCGGCCGGCGTTCTCACCAACCTTACCTTCAAATCTTATTGGGGCCGGCCGCGCCCGGTGGTGGTGGCGCAATTCAACGGACCCGAGCCGTTCGTGGCGTGGTGGGATCCGCGCGGCACCTGCGCGCGCAATTGCTCGTTTTTCTCCGGCGAGGGTGCCACGGCATTCTGGACCATCGCGCCCGCGGTGTTGACGCCGCCGGCGCTGCGGCCAGTGGCCATGGCCGGCGCAATCCTGTTCGGAGCGACCACCAGCGTGCTCCGGATGGCGTTCGGCGGGCATTTCTTTACCGATGTGGCGACCGCGGGCCTGGTGACGTTTCTGGTGATCTGGCTCGCTTATGGCTACATTTACCGCTGGCCCCGCACCCGCCTGACCGACGAGGGCATTGACGCGGCGCTGACGCGGTTCGCCTGGCCCGGCTACCGCCGCCTGCAGCGCTGGCGCGGCCGCGATGTGGGCCCGCTACCGCCGGTGTAGGCTACTTCGTCCCGCCAGCCAGTATTAAAGGCGTGCCCCTGACTGCGAAATTTGATATTCGCGCACTCAAGCCGCGAGCGGCATGAGACCGTTTTCTGGAAATCCCGACCGATTGGATGTTTGATGAGTACGATCCTGAAAAGCCTGCCCAAAGGCGAAAAAGTCGGCATCGCCTTCTCGGGCGGTCTCGATACCAGCGCGGCGCTGCTGTGGATGAAGCAAAAAGGCGCCCGCGTCTTTGCTTACACCGCCAATCTCGGCCAGCCTGACGAGGCCGACTACAACGAGATTCCGCGCAAGGCGATGGAGTACGGCGCTGAGAAAGCCCTGCTGGTGGATTGCCGCACGCAATTGGTGCACGAGGGGATCGCCGCGGTCCAATCCGGTGCGTTCCACATCTCGACCGGCGGCATCACCTACTTCAACACCACGCCGCTCGGTCGCGCCGTGACCGGCACGATGCTGGTCGCTGCCATGAAGGAAGACGGCGTCAACATCTGGGGCGATGGCTCCACCTTCAAAGGCAACGATATCGAGCGCTTTTATCGTTACGGCTTGCTGACCAATCCGAGCCTTAAAATCTACAAGCCCTGGCTGGACCAGCAGTTTATCGACGAGTTGGGCGGCCGTGCGGAAATGTCGGCGTTTCTGACGGCCTACGGCTTCGGCTACAAGATGAGCGCGGAAAAGGCTTATTCGACCGACAGCAACATCCTCGGCGCAACCCACGAGGCCAAGGATCTTGAGCAGCTCGACAGCGGCATCAAGATCGTCAATCCCATCATGGGCGTGCCGTTCTGGCGCGACGACTGCAATGTCAGGGCCGAAAAAGTCACCGTGCGTTTTGCCGAAGGCCAGCCGGTAGCGCTGAACGGCCAGACCTTCGCCGATCCGGTCGCGCTGCTGCTTGAGGCCAATGCCATCGGCGGTCGACACGGCCTCGGCATGAGCGACCAGATCGAGAACCGGATCATCGAAGCCAAAAGCCGCGGTATCTACGAAGCTCCCGGCATGGCGCTGCTGCACATCGCTTACGAACGTCTGGTTACCGGCATCCACAACGAAGACACCATCGAGCAATATCGGATCAGCGGCATGCGCCTTGGCCGATTGCTCTACCAGGGACGGTGGTTCGATTCTCAGGCGCTCATGCTGCGCGAAACCGCCCAGCGCTGGGTGGCGCGTGCGGTCACCGGCGAAGTGACGCTCGAGCTGCGCCGCGGCAACGACTACTCGTTCCTGAACACCGAGAGCCCCAATCTGACCTATCAGCCGGAGCGGTTGAGCATGGAGAAGGTAGAGGATGCCGCGTTCACGCCGGCCGACCGCATCGGCCAGCTGACCATGCGCAACCTCGATATCACCGACACCCGCGCCAAACTGAATCTCTACGCAAAGACAGGCTTGCTATCGAGCGGCGAAGGCTCTCCGATCTTCAAGCTCGACAGCGACAAGGGCTGACCGCGCAGCCGCGTTTAAGGGGTCGCCTGCGGCGACTGCGATCGCAGGTTTCACCGCGACACTATGAGGCATCAATCTGGCCGGACCGGCGCCCATCTGTGAAATCACACGGATGGCACCCTACGGAGAGATCGCCATGCCTAAATACCGTCATGACTTGCCACAGCGCCGTGGCGGCATTTTCCTCGCCGACGGCGGTTTGGAAACGACGCTGATCTTTCATGAAGGCATCGACCTGCCTCACTTCGCGGCCTTTGTGCTGCTCGACAGTCCTGAAGGCCGACAAAAGCTAAGGAAGTATTACGAGAGCTATCTCGCGATCGCGCGCGACCATGGCACCGGCTTTGTACTTGATAGCCCGACATGGCGCGCCAGCCTGGATTGGGGCGATAAGCTTGGCTATGACACGGCCGCGCTCAGGGCAGTCAATGTCGCCAGCGTAGCTTTTCTTGAAGATTTGCGTACGGAGTGGGAAAGGCCGGATTTACCCTGCGTC
Source organism: uncultured Alphaproteobacteria bacterium (assembly GCA_963738105.1). Taxonomy (GTDB): domain Bacteria; phylum Pseudomonadota; class Alphaproteobacteria; order Rhizobiales; family Xanthobacteraceae; genus Bradyrhizobium. The sequence continues at coordinate 48,023 of CAVTWC010000035.1, forward strand.
ATCAGCGGTGCAATTGGTCCGCGCGGCGATGGTTACAAGGCCGGTAACATGCGGGCCGGGGAGGCCGAACACTATCACGAGGCGCAAATAGCTGCCTTCGTTGAGGGCGGCGCCGACATGGTGACGGCCTACACGCTGAACAACGCCGATGAAGCGGTTGGCATTAGCCGCGGCGCAAAGGCGCATGGCATTCCTGTCGTCATTTCGTTCACCGTGGAGACCGATGGCCGCCTCGTGAATGGGGAACCGTTGCGCGATGCGATCGAAACCGTGGACCGCGCGACACAAGGTGCGCCGGAATATTTCATGATCAACTGCGCGCATCCGACGCATTTCGGCGATGCCCTCGCGCCGGGCGAAGCCTGGACCAGCCGCATCCACGGCTTGAGAGCCAATGCGTCAGCCAGAAGCCACGCGGAACTGGATGAGTCTGAAGCGCTTGATGCCGGCGATCCCCGCGATCTGGGCCAACGCTACCACAGCCTCAGGCAGGTGTTCCCGGCGATGAGGATGCTCGGTGGCTGTTGCGGCACCGATCATCGGCATGTCGCGGCGATCTGCGAGGCGTGCCTGCCGCGACGTACGCTCGGCGCTTGAGTTTCAAATGAAATGGCCGGGATTGCTCCCGGCCATCTTAATTTAGCTGATCGCCACCATTACCGTGGCGGCGCGATGCCGGGAGGCGGGGGCGGCAGCGATGCCGTTCCGCCGTTCAGCAGCGGCGTGATGCGACGGATGGTGACACGCCGGTTGATGCGGCTCGGTCCGTCGGTCTGCTCCTTCAGATATTGCGCGCCGTAACCCTGCGAGGTCAGGTTCTCGGCGGGTACGCCAAACTGCTGCGTCAGCAGTTCGGCCGCCGATTCGGCGCGCCGATCCGACAGCGACAGATTGTCGACGGAATTGCCCACCGCGTCGGTATGGCCCTCGATCAGGAACACCTCGCGCGGATTGCGCTGGATCGCCCGGTTGAGACCGTCCGCAATCGACTGCAACCGCGCTGCCTGATCCGGCGGAATCTCCCACGATCCGGTCTCGAAGTTGATGGTGTTGACATCGATGCTCGGCATCAACTGCCGGACCGAGGGGCTGTAACGGATTTCGTCGAGCGAATAACGCCGCTCGATCCGCTCCACCGGCGGCGCTTCCATGGTGTCGTAAATCAAATCGGGCGGCGCAACGTCGGCGTCGACGATATAGCGATCGTAGGGGATGCGGATCACCGGCGGCGGCAGGTCGACATAGAAACCGCCGACCGCGCGGGGATCGCGGTAGCTGTTGTCGATGATGACGATCTCGCGGCCCTGCTGATCCCGCCGGCTCCGCCGCAGCAATTGGCCGTCGGCGCCGACCACGGTGATGATCTGCGAACCGTCGGGGCGAATCACGACGGTGCGGTTTTCGTTACCGACCCGCTGGGTCTGGATGTCGCGTGCGCCGTAACGGAAGCGTTCGTCCTCGTTGTGACGGATGAACGACTGACCGCCGGGATCGACGACAATCACGCGGCCGGGCTCGGTAACGACCGTACGGCCGCCTTGCTGGGTTTCATGGCGCTCGCCACGGAACCCCTCCATGTTGCGCGGACCCTGGGGTGCTGCGCCCGGAGCGATCGGGGTCAGCGCCGCCGCCGGTGCAGGCGCCGCCGGCAATGGCGCGGTGACGGTCGGCGGTGCGTGCCGGAACGGCGCGCCGCCCGGTCCGGGGCCAGCTGCTGCACCTTGGCCGGGTGCAGCGCCGGGCGGACGCCCGTTCTGTCCAGGTGCGGCTGGTGCGGCGCTCGGCGTGACGGCTGGGGCCTGAGGCGTTGCAGGGGCTGCTTGCGGTGTGGCCGCCGGAGCCGCCGGTGTTCCCGGCGTCACCGGAGTCGTCCTGGCACCGCCGGGCGCCGTTCCCGGAGCACCAGCTCCCGGAGCGCCAGCTCCTGGAGCCCGCTCGTGCTCTCGTTCGTGCGGTTGACCGGCAGGTGCCGCACCGGGCGCGGGCGCAGCGTTTGGCGTCGCAGCGGGAGCTGCCGGTGTTCCCGGTGTTGGCGTCGCGGGCGTTGGTGTTGGCTTGGCCGGTGTTGTCTTGGCGCCGCTCGGCGGCGCTCCCGTACCAGGCGCACCTGCAGGCCGCTCGCGCTCGTGTTCGTGTTCGCGCGGTTGACCAGCCGGCGCCGCATTCGGCGTCACCGGCGGCTTTGGCGCAGGCGCCGCGGCGGGCGGCGTCGGCGGCGTGGGGCGTGCTGGGGCTGCGGCCGGTGGTGCAGCATGGGGCGGCGGCGCCGAGGGCGGCGTCGGGCGCGGCGGTGGCGCTGCTGCCGGAGGCGGAGGCGTTACGGGCTTAGGCGCAGGCGCCGCGGCGGGAGGCGCAGGACGCGGCGGAGCAGCAGCAGGCGGAGGGGCATGCGGCGGAGCGGCTGCAGGCGGAGCGGCATGCGGTGGTGCGCCTTTGGGCGGTGCGCCCTTCGGCTCTCCCTTGGGCGGCTGTTTGGGCTTTCCGTCGGGGCCGACTTCGCCAGACGGCGCCTGTGCCACGATGATCGGCGCGGTTTGCGCGTGGGATGGCGTGCCCATGAAGTGCATCGCCGTCAACGCCGTAGTGGCGAGCAGCACGAGACGAAGGTTTGTCATGATGATGTGAGGTCCCCGGAAACGTTCTGAGCAGTAAATGAAACTTCAGCGGCCGATGTTGGCGCAATGATCAACATCCAGTCATTAGGCCGCATTGTGGCGAGGGCTAAAACGAAAATGCTTTTTATTTCATTCACGCAACGAGTTGCGGCGCAATTATTCATTTTGCATTCAGAAGCAGGCTTCAAATGAAAATTTTTACATCGCCCGCTGCGGCGTCAGGCAGTTGCGGGATTGGGCGCGAGCGGCCCCGGCGGACCGCGTACCGGCAGTTCCTCCGGCAGCTTGCCCGGCAGTTCTTCCGGTGACGGTGATTCGCCGGGCTCGCGCACGGGTGATGGAATGTCCGGCTGCGGATTGCCAGGCGGCGCCTCCGGCGGTGGTTCGGTGGGATGACCCGGTGTCGCCGGAGGGATCTCGGGAGGTTCGATCGGCATGTCGCGATAACGGCCCGGATGCCGCGATGTTCCTCTCAAGGCAGGTACGAAACCCGGGAGGCTTGGAACCGGTTATTCCATCGCGTGACACACCGCCTCAATGTTGTGGCCGTCGGGATCGAGCACGAACGCGGCGTAATAATTCGGATGATAATGGGCGCGAATACCGGGTGCGCCATTGTCGCGCCCGCCCGCCGCGAGCGCGGCGCTGTAAAACGCGTCAACCATGGCGCGATCCTTCGCAAGAATCGCGACATGGAGCGGCTTGTCCAGGCCGCCTTCGCCGCCGATCCAGAAATCCGGTTTGCCGTCGGCGCCGAAGCCTGCCGCCGGCGCGTGGTCATTCTGTTCCTGCGACACTTCCATCACGAGATCATAGCCGAGTGGCATCAGGGCCTTCAGATAGAAGGCCTTGGCGCGTTCGTAATCGGAAACCGGAAAGCCGATGTGGTCGATCATCGAAATCTCCCATGTCTGGAAGATGAATTATCACTTCACCAGCAGGGTATTGCTTCGGGTCTTGCCAGTCTCGACGTAGCCACGCTGGCGCATGTCGGCAATGCAGTCGGCGAGCCATTCGTTCCGCGACAGATGTTCGATCACCACCGCACGCGGCCACAGCGAGGGCGGCGCTTCCTTGAAGAAGCCGGTCAGCACACGGTCCTCATAGCCCTCGACATCGATCTTGAGCGCGTCGACATGGCTGGCGCCGGCGTCGTCGAGAATGCGCTGCAGCCGCAGCGACGGCACCTTGAGGGCATTGCTGGAACGCGTCCCCGATACGATGTGGCTGGCGCCGAGATTGTCGCCGTCGGTTTCGATCATCAATTCGCCGTCGACGGAGCCGGCCGCGGCGGCAACCAAAACAACCTGCGTAAAGCCGGATGCGGCGCGATTGAACGCCAACCGCGCATGGGTGACCGGATGCGGCTCGATCGCGATCACCTTGCCGCTTGCCCCGACATGACGCGCCAGCGGCATCGCATAGGTGCCGACATTGGCGCCGACATCGACGAACACGCCGCCGGCAGGCGCGTGCGCGCGCAGGAAATCCAGTTCTTCGATGTTGTAATCGGGATTGAGCAGCGCGCCGCGCTCGGTGGCGCTGGCCTGATGATAGAATCGAAACGATGCACCCTGGTACGGCACATCGACCGGACCGGCGCGCAACAAATTGACCAGCCGCGACATCATCGGGCGGAACGCGCCGCGCTTCAGCCGTGAACGCTGCGTCAGCGAGATCACCGCCTGCTGCGCGGCGGTTGGCGCGAAGGCGCCAAACGGCGGCGGTGACGGATCGTTGGCCGCGTTCGCGGTGGGGGCGAGTGGCTGCGTCGGGTTAGTCAAAAGTTCCTCGTGTCAGGCTTGGCGGAAGCGCCGCATGCATAGCGGACTTTGCCGGTGACTCCAACGGCATCGGCCACCACACCTGGCGCTGTTCATGTGGCGTTGTTTATTCGGCCGCGCCGGGCTTCGAACTGCGCCAGCGGCCGACCTTGCGCAGCACGCGCGCAAGCTGCTCGACCGAATAGGGCTTTTGCAGCAATTCGAAACCGTAACTGCCGTTCTGCGCCAGCACATGGCTGTAGCCACTGGTCAGCACGACCGGCAGATTGAGATAAAGGCGGCGGATTTCCCTGGCGAGGTCGATCCCGGTCATGCCGGGCATCACCACATCGGAAAACACCACGTCGTACCCTGCTGCATTGGCGGCCAGCGCCGCCAGCGCGTCCGCGGCATTGCCGACCAGCGTGGTGACGTAACCGAGGTCGCTCAGCGCGTCGGTGGCGAAGGTGCCGACCTCAGCATTATCCTCGACCACCAGGACCGATATGCCGTGGCCTTCGGCTTGCAGGCCGCCGCTTGCGATCGCCTGCTGCGGGCGGTCGGCGCTCAGCACGCGCGGCAGATACAGCGTGAAGGTGCTGCCTTTGCCCACCTCGCTTTCAACCATCACCTCGCCGCCGGACTGTTTGGCAAAACCGAACACCTGCGACAGGCCGAGTCCGGTGCCGTGGCCGACTTCCTTGGTGGTAAAGAACGGTTCGAAGATGTGACCGAACTGCTCCTTCGGAATGCCGGCGCCGGTGTCGGCGATCGATACCGCGACATAGCCGTGTGGGCTCTTCGGCGTTTCAGAGTTGGGAAGCCGGGCAGTGACCTGCGCTGCGATGGTGAGCCGTCCTTTGCCGGCCATGGCATCTCGGGCATTGACGGCCATGTTGATCAACGCGGTCTCGAATTGGCCGGCATCGGCATCGACCAGACACGGCTCGTCCGGGACCTCGATGGCGATCTCGATCGGCGATCCCGCCAGGGTACCGATCATTTCGGTGAGCGTCGTGACGCATTGGCCGACGTCGAACACTTCGGGCCGGAGGTTTTGCCGCCGGGCAAACGCAAGCAACTGGGCGGTCAATTTCGCGGCGCGGGTCACGGTATCCGAAATCGCATCGATGTAGCGTAGCCGCCGCGGCTCCGGCAGATCGGGCCGCCGCAACAGATCGGCCGAAGCCCGGATCACCGTGAGCAGGTTGTTGAAATCGTGCGCGACACCACCGGTCAATTGGCCGAGCGCTTCCAGCCGCTGGCCATGTTTCAACGCCTCCTCGGCCTCCAGCCGCTTGGTGGCTTCGGCATGGAGATGTCGTGTTCGCTGGAACGCGAGCAGCAGGATCAGGAACAGCAACGCGGTGGCGGGCACGCCGAAAATCAGATGCTGGCTCATGGTCGCCAGCCAGCGTGCGCGGATCGCCGAGGTGTCGAGGCCGGCGCTGACATACACCGGATATTCGGCGAGCCTTTGATAGCCGACGCGGCGCTCGACGCCGTCGGCGGGCGAGGTCATGGTGATCAGCCCCGCCGCCGGGTGGGCGGCGATGGTTTGTCCGACCGGCCCGTCACGATCGATGCGGACATCGCGGTCGAGCACGGGAAAGCGTGCCAGCACCGTGCCGTCGGCCAGACCGAGCGCGAAGAAGCTGCCGGAATAGCGGCCGATCCTGGCGTAGAAATTCTCGAAATATTCCGGCAGGACCGAGGCCTGGATCACCCCGGCAAAGCTGCCGTCCTGGGTTTGCCGGCGGCGGCTGACGCTGAAGAACGAGGCGCCCGAATACGGCAGCCGCGGCTGCAGCGCATCGCCGATAAAGATCCCGGCATCGCCGGCGACGTGAGCCCTGAAATAGTTTCGATCGGAAAAATCCACCGCCGGCGCTGGAAATGCCAGGCTATTGACCAGCGCGCTGCCATGCGCGTCGAAGATCCAGGCCGATTTCATCTGCGGCAACGAATTCACCAGCTGCTTCAACCGTGCATGCAGGGCTTCCTCGCGCGACTTGATGCCGGCGTCCGGAATGCCGCGGATCATCTCGTTGATTTCCGACAGGCTGCGGTCGATGGTCTCGAACACTTTCAGCGCGTGTTCGTGCGCCACATCCAGCGAGCGTTCGATTTCGCGATCGGCGGTGTCGTGCGTCGACCGATAGGATACGGTCGAGGCAAACACGAACAGCGCCAGCGGAAGGGCCAGCGACGCGGCCATCATCCATCGCAGCAGTCTCAGCGAATTGCGTTGCTCGGTCTGCACAGATGCCCCTGCCTCACGGCAGAGCTTACTTCAATCGATGCGGGGTCACCAAGCGGGGGGCGGAAGGAACCGGCAGCTTGAGGCCGACCGATTCCCGGCCGGTCATGACCTTATCCTGATCAGGACGAGGTTTGTGCCCGGGTTCGGCTAGTCGACTAGATCGCAATTAGCTCAAATTTGCCGCTCGACCATCTTCAGCTTGAGCTCGGCGATCGCCTCGGAGGGGTTGAGACCCTTCGGGCAGGCCTTGGCGCAGTTCATGATGGTGTGGCAGCGATAGAGCCGGAACGGATCTTCGAGATTGTCGAGCCGCTCGCCGGCGGCTTCGTCGCGGCTGTCCTTGACCCAGCGGGTGGCCTGCAGCAACGCGGCGGGGCCGAGGAAGCGTTCGCTGTTCCACCAGTAGCTCGGGCATGAGGTCGAGCAGCAGGCGCACAGGATGCATTCGTAGAGGCCGTCGAGCTTTTCGCGGTCCTCGTGGCTCTGCTTCCATTCCTTCTGCGGCGTCGGCGTGGTGGTCTTCAGCCACGGCTCGATCGAGGCATATTGCGCGTAGAAATTGGTCAGGTCCGGCACCAGGTCCTTGACCACAGGCTGATGCGGCAGCGGATTGATCTTGACCGCGCCGTCCTTCACGTCGTGCATCGATTTGGTGCAGGCCAGCGTGTTCTGGCCGTCGATGTTCATGGCGCAGGAGCCGCAGACGCCTTCGCGGCAGGAGCGGCGGAAGGTCAAGGTCGGGTCGATGTGATTCTTGATCCAGATCAGGCCATCGAGCACCATCGGACCGCAATCATTGATGTCGATATGGTAGGTATCGACGCTGGGATTCTTGCCGTCGTCCGGATTCCAGCGATAGACGTTGAACTCGCGCGTCTCGGTCGCGCCGGCCGGCTTCGGCCAGGCCTTGCCGCCGGAAATCTTCGAGTTCTTCGGAAGTGCGAATTCAACCATGCGTTCAAGCCTTCGCTGTCGTCATCAATACACCCGCGCCTTCGGCGGGATGTACTGCACGTCATTGGTCATGGTGTAGTCGTGCACCGGGCGGTAATCGATCGCGGTCTTGCCGCTATCGTCGATCCACGCCAGCGAGTGCTTCATCCAGTTCTTGTCGTCGCGGTTGGGGAAATCCTCGCGCGCATGAGCGCCGCGGCTCTCGGTGCGGTTCGCCGCCGAGTCCATCGTTACCACCGCCTGCACGATCAGATTGTCGAATTCGAGCGTCTCGACCAGATCCGAATTCCATACCAGCGAGCGGTCGCTCACCGACACGTCGCCGATGCCGCCATGCACCTTGTGAATCAGGTTCTGGCCTTCGTTCAGGATCTCGCCGGTGCGGAACACCGCGCAATTGTTCTGCATCACATGCTGCATGCTGTCGCGCAGCTTCGCCGTCGGCGTGCCGCCGGCGGCATAGCGGTAATGGTCGAGCCGCCCGAGCGCCTTGTCGGCCGAGCCTGCCGGCAATTCCGGTTGCTTGCCGTTCGGCGTCAGTTTCTCGGCGCAGCGCAGCGCCGCGGCGCGGCCGAACACCACGAGGTCGATCAGCGAATTGGAACCGAGGCGGTTGGCGCCATGCACGGAAACGCAGGCCGCTTCGCCGATCGCCATCAGGCCCTGCACCACCGCATTATCGTCGCCGTCCTTCTTGGTCAGCACTTCGGCGTGGAAATTGGTCGGGATGCCGCCCATGTTGTAGTGAACCGTCGGCAGGATCGGGATCGGCTCGCGGGTGACGTCGACATTGGCGAAGATCTTGGCCAATTCGGAAATGCCCGGCAGCCGTTCGTGCAGCACCTTGGGATCGAGATGATCGAGGTGCAGGAAGATGTGGTCCTTTTTCTTGCCGACGCCGCGGCCCTCGCGCATTTCGATCGTCATCGCGCGCGAAACCACGTCGCGCGAGGCGAGATCCTTTGCGGATGGCGCATAGCGCTCCATGAAGCGCTCGCCTTCCGAATTGACGAGATAGCCGCCTTCGCCGCGCGCGCCTTCGGTGACGAGGCAGCCCGAACCGTAGATGCCGGTGGGGTGGAACTGGACAAATTCCATGTCCTGCAGAGGCAGGCCGGCGCGCAACGCCATCGCGCCGCCGTCACCGGTGCAGGTGTGGGCCGAGGTGCAGGAGGCGTAGGCGCGGCCATAGCCGCCGGTGGCCAGGATCGTGGTCTGGGCCCGGAAGCGATGCAGCGTGCCGTCGTCGAGCTTGAGCGCGATCACGCCGCGGCAGACGCCCTGGTCATCCATGATCAGGTCGATGGCAAAGAACTCGATGTAGAATTCCGCCGAATGCCGCAGCGCCTGGCCGTACATTGTGTGCAGCATGGCGTGGCCGGTACGGTCCGCGGCAGCACAGGTGCGTTGCGCCTGGCCCTTGCCGTAGTCCAGGGTCATGCCGCCGAACGGCCGCTGGTAGATCTTGCCGTCATCGGTGCGCGAGAACGGCACGCCCCAATGCTCCAGTTCGTAGACCGCGGCGGGCGCATTGCGCACCATGTATTCGATCAAGTCCTGATCGCCGAGCCAGTCCGACCCCTTCACGGTGTCGTACATGTGCCAGCGCCAGTCGTCAGGATGCATGTTGCCGAGCGAGGCGGAAATGCCGCCCTGGGCTGCGACCGTATGCGAGCGCGTCGGAAACACCTTGGTGATGCAGGCGGTGCGCAGGCCGGCCTCAGAGCAACCGACCACGGCGCGAAGGCCGGCGCCCCCGGCGCCGACCACCACGACGTCATAGGTGTGGTCTTCGATCGGATAGGACTTTCCATTGGTGGCGGGACCGCCACTTCCATTGGTGGCTTTTCCGTTGCCCTCGGCGGCCATGGATTACACTCCCGACGACAGTTTGAGGATCGCGTAAACCGAGGCCAGCGCCACCGCGATACAGAAGAAATTATTGGCCATGACGCAAGCGAGCTTCACTATCTCGCTATGCACGTAGTCCTCGATCACCACCTGCATGCCGATTTTCATGTGCCAGGTGCTGGCGACGATGAACAACAGCAGGATGATCGCGATCGGCGCCGAGCCGAGAATCTGCGCCGCACCGGCCTGATTGCGGCCGAGCAGCATCATCACCACCACGATCACGGGCACCATCAGCAGCACCATCGCCACCGCGGTCATACGCTGGCGCCAGAAATCGGAGGTGCCGGAATGCGAGGCGCCAAGACTGCGCACGCGGGACAGCGGCGTCCGCATCGATTTCGTGCCGGGAGAATTTTGCCCGCTCATCGGCCGCCTCCGATTGCGTAAGCAACGATCCAGAGCAGGATCGTGAGCGAGATGCCGCCGATGACGGCGCCCCAGGTCAGCGCCTCGCGCTCATTGGACTTGAAGCCGTAACCGAGATCCCAGATCAAATGCCTGATGCCGCTGAGCAGATGGTGCATCAGCGACCAGGTGTAGCCGAACACGATCAGCCGCCCGATGAAGCTGCCGGTAAAGGCCTGCACATTGGCATAGGCCGTCGGCCCCGTGGCGGCGGCGATCAGCCACCATGCCAGCAGCAACGTGCCGAAATACAGAGCAATGCCGGTGGCGCGATGGACGATGGAGAGCGCCATCGTCAGCGTCCAGCGATAGGTCTGTATATGCGGTGAAAGCGGTCGTTCGATCCTGGCGGTCATCGGCGGCTTCGACGGTTAGCGGGCCCGCGCAAGCCCTTCGGGGATCGCGGTAGAGGAATTCTATTTACGAAGTCGAAACCGCGAGCGCAACGGCGAAAATCATCAATAACGAACGGTGGTTCACACCTACGGATGAGCCTTGCAATAGCAGGCATTGACAGGCATGCCGGCCGCTGATGGCTGGTATACCTGAAGCACGATTCATGAACGCGCCGTCAGTGCGCGCAGGTTGCGAAGAAGCGGGGAAGCAGGATGGTGGTCGCGGGGCTTGATGTCTCCGAGCTGATCGAACTGGCATTGCTGCTGGTCGCGGTGGGGGCGTTGTCGGGATTTCTGGCCGGCGTGTTCGGGATCGGCGGCGGCGCGATCCTGGTGCCGGTGTTCTATGAATGCTTCCGGCTCGCGGGCGTCCCGCTGGAGGTGCGGATGCCGCTCTGCATCGGCACCTCGCTGGCCATTATCATTCCGACCTCGATCCGCTCCTACCGCGCCCATCGCGCCCGCGGCGCGGTCGATATGGAAATCCTCAAATCCTGGTGGCTGCCGATCCTGACGGGCGTGATCGCGGGCAGCATCACCGCGCGCTACGCGCCGGAGCGGCTGTTCAAGATCGTGTTCGTGATGGTGGCCTGGTCGGCCGCCGCGCGGCTGTTGCTGGCGCGCGAGGCCTGGAAGTTCGGCGACGATCTGCCGAAGGGTCCGTTGATGAAGGCCTATGGCTTCCTTGTCGGTCTGCTTTCCACGCTGATGGGCATCGGCGGCGGATTGTTTTCCAACCTGCTGATGACGTTTTATGGCCGGCCGATCCATCAGGCGGTCGCGACCTCCTCGGCCCTCGCGGTGCTGATCTCGATTCCCGGCGCGCTCGGTTATGTCTACGCCGGCTGGCCGGCGGCGGCGCATTATCCCGGCGTGACCGCGCTGCAATTCCCGTTTGCGCTCGGCTACGTCTCGCTGATCGGCGCGGTGCTGGTGATGCCGACCAGCCTGTTGACCGCGGGGCTCGGCGTCAGGGTCGCGCATGCGATGTCAAAGCGCACGCTGGAAATGGCGTTTGGATGCTACCTGTTCATTGTCGGCAGCCGGTTTGTGCTAAGCCTGCTGTAGGTCCGGAGCAGTCGTCGGAATGTCCATGAAGCGGCGCGAGTTCATCGCTTGGTTCGGCGGGGTGGCGGCGGGCCTGCCGTTGGCGGCAAGGGCGCAGCCATCCGGCAAAACGGTCATCGGCTATCTCGGCAGCGGGCTGCCGAGCGATCAAGTCAATCTGGTCGCGGCGACCCGCGACGGCCTGAGGCAAGCCGGATATGTCGAGGGTCAGAATCTGGCCATCGAATACCGCTGGGCGGAGGGCGATTACGATCGATTGCCGGCGCTCGCAACCGAGTTGGTGCGCCGACCGGTTGCCCTGATTATTGCGGCCGGCGGCAGCGATCCGGGGCGGGCGGCCAAGGACGCCACGTCGACGATTCCCATCGTGTTCGTCAGCGCCGCCGACCCGATCAAGGCCGGGCTCGTCGCCAGCCTCAATCGCCCCGAGGCCAATGTCACCGGCATCAGCATGATCGGTTCGGCGTTGGAGGCCAAGCGGCTCGAATTGCTGCACGAGATGCTGCCACACGCCGCCACCATCGGCGTTCTCATCAACCCGAAATATCCGGCGGCGAAAGCACAAGCGCAGGAGGTGGCGGAAGCCACCGCCCGGCTTGGCGTCAAGATGGTGGTGCTGAATGCCAGCACCGAGTCGGAGATCGACACCGCCTTCGCAGCCTTTGTTCAACAGCAGGCTGGCGCGGTACTCATTTGCAACGACCCATTCTTCGGCTCGACCCGTGAGTTGCTCGCTGCACGCGCGATCCGCCACAAATTGCCGGCGATATCGTTTCGCCGCGAATTCGTGCAAACCGGCGGCCTTGTCAGCTATGGACCGAATTTCGAAGAGGGCTATCGCGCAACCGGGGTTTATGCCGGTCGAATCCTGGCGGGCGCGAAGCCTGCCGATCTGCCGGTGATGCAGCCGACCAAGTTCGAGATGGTCGTCAATCTCAAGACAGCGAAGGCGATCGGGCTTGTGATCTCCGAGTCGTTTCTGCTTCGCGCCGACGAAGTGATCGAATGAGGCGGCGCGATTTCATCCTTGGGCTGGGTGCGGCGGCGGCCTCGACTTCCGCTTTCCGGCCAAAGGCGGCGCGCGCGCAGCGAAGCGGCGGTGTCCGCAAGGTTGGCGCGCTGTTTTCAGGGGCTGAGAACGATCCCGACAGCCAGAAACGGCTCGCGGCGTTTCGTCGGGGATTGACGGAGCTTGGCTGGAAGGAGGGAGAAAATATTCACCTCGAATGCCGCTGGTCGAACGGCAAGAGTGAGCTGATCCGGCAATATGCGCAGGAATTGGTGGCGCTCGCGCCTGACGTGATCCTCGCCAACAGCACGTCGGTCGTTACGGCGTTCAAGAACATCACCACATCCGTGCCTGTTGTCTTCGCGCTGGCGATCGATCCGGTCGGCATGGGTCAGGTCCAGAGTCTTGCAAGGCCCGGCGGCAATTTGACCGGGTTCACCTTCATCGACCCGGAATTGATCGGGAAATGGACGGAGCTACTGAAGTCGGTGGCGCCTGATGTTGTGCGGGCCGCGTTGCTGTTCGATCCGGCAGGCTCGCCATTCTATGATGGTTACGTGCGCGAGCTTAACGCCGCCCGCCAGCCACGCGAGATCGAGCTTGTCGCAACGCACGTCAGTACTGGCAGCGAGCTGGAAGCGGCGATCAAGGCCCTCGCGCAAAAGCCCGGCAATGGCCTGGTGTTCGGGCCGGATCCGTTCAATCAGGTCCACATCAAGCAGATCGCGCAATTGGCCGCGCAACATCGTTTGCCCGCGGTTTCGGTCTATCGCCCATTCGCCGCGGCGGGAGGCCTGATGGCCTACGGGCCGGATACCGCCGATATCTTTCGGCGATCCGCCGGATATGTGGATCGCATTCTCAAAGGCGCAAGCCCGGCTGAACTTCCGGTGCAGCAGCCGGACAAGTTCGACTTCATCTTCAATCTCAGGACGGCCAAGGCGTTCGGCCTCAATGTGCCCCCGCTGCTGCTCGCCACCGCCGACGAGGTGATTGAATGATGAGGAGCTCACTGAGTCGCGTTTCGTCATGGCCGGGCTTGTCCCGGCCATCCACGTCTTTTCTTGCTTAAGTTCAGAAAGACGCGGATACCCGGGACAAGCCCGGGCATGACGGCCACTTCTTCAGTTTGGTTCCGAGGAGCCCGCAACAGGCGGTCGTTTGAGAAACTACTTCGCGTAGATCTTCGCGTAGGTGTCGCGCAAGATATTCTTCTGCACCTTGCCCATGGCGTTGCGCGGCAATTCGTCGACCACGAACACGCGCTTGGGCATCTTGAATTTGGCCAGACGCCCGTCGAGCGCCTTCATCACGGAGGCTTCGCTGACGTCGGCGCCCTTGGTGCAAACCACCACGGCGGTGACGCCTTCGCCGAAATCCGCATGCGGCACGCCGATCACGGCAGATTCGATCACGCCGGGCATGGCGTCGATCTCGCTCTCGATTTCCTTCGGGTAGACGTTGAAGCCGCCGGAGATCACGAGATCCTTGCCGCGGCCGAGGATGTGCACGTAGTCATTGGCGTCGATCTTGCCGAGATCGCCGGTGATGAAAAAGCCGTCGTCGCGGAATTCCGCCTTGGTCTTTTCCGGCATCCGCCAATAGCCCTTGAACACGTTCGAGCCCTTGACCTCGATCATGCCGATGGTGTCGCGCGCGACTTCCTTGCCGGTTTCGGGATCGGTGACGCGCACGGATACACCGGGCAGCGCGCGGCCGACGGCGCCGGGGACGCGGTCGCCGTCATAGGGGTTCGAGGTGTTCATGTTGGTTTCGGTCATGCCGTAGCGTTCGAGGATGGCGAATCCTGTGCGCGCCGACCATTCGCGATGGGTGTCGGCGAGCAGCGGCGCCGAGCCCGAAATGAACAGCCGCATATGCTTGGCGGCTTCCTTGGTCAGCGCCGGGCTGTGCAGCAGCCGCGTGTAGAAGGTCGGCACGCCCATCATCACGGTCGCGCGCGACATCAGCTTGATGATCAGCTCAGGATCGAACTTCGGCAGGAAGATCATCGAGGCGCGGGCGAACAGCGTGACGTTGCTCGCCACGAACAGGCCGTGGGTATGATAGATCGGCAGCGCGTGGATCAGCACGTCCTTGTCGGTGAAGCGCCAGTAATCGACCAGGCTGAACGAGTTCGATGCGAGATTGTCGTGCGTCAGCATCGCGCCCTTGGAGCGGCCGGTGGTGCCCGACGTGTAGAGGATCGCGGCAAGGTCGTCATTGGCGCGCGCGACGGTGGTGAATTCAGGCTTTGCCTTGGCGGCGGCGTCGGTCAGCGACCCCTTGCCGTCGGCGCCCAGCGTCATCACGCGCGCGCCGATCTTGGCGGCGATGGCGCCGATCCCCTCGGCTTTGGAGGGATCGCAGACCACCATCGACGGCTCGGCGTCTTTGAGGAAATATTCCAGCTCGTTGAGCGTATAGGCGGTGTTGAGCGGCAGATACACCGCGCCGGCGCGCACGGTCCCGAGATACAGCACGAGACCCGGCACCGACTTTTCGGTTTGCGCTGCAACGCGGTCGCCCGGCTTGACGCCGCCTTCCACCAGCACATTCGCCATCTGTCCGGCCATCGCGATCAGGTCGCCATAGCTGATGTGCTTGCCGTCGAGCATCTCGATCGCAAGGCGGGCTGGATTGTCGAGGTTATCGAACAGGCGGGAAAACAGGTTGGCGTTCATGATGGTTTTCTGGGGTGCGTTCATGCATCATTGCAGGGGGCGGGCGGCCGCATCCGATCGGCCGCAGATCTTGAGGCGTTCATTAGCAAAAACGCCCTTCACAAAGCAACGGAGACAGTTTGCATGACAAATAACGGGAAACGCGTGGCCTGGGTGACGGGCGGCGGCAGCGGCATCGGCGAAGCCGGCGCGGAAGCGCTGGCGGCGGATGGCTGGACCGTGGTGATTTCGGGGCGCCGCAAGGATGCCCTGGATGCCGTGGTGGCCAAGATCGGCAAAACCGGGGGCAAAGCCGAGGCGATTGTGCTCGATGTCAGTCAGAAGGCCGACGTCAACAAGGCCGCCGATCAGATTCTGGCCAGGCACGGCCGCATCGATCTTCTGGTCAACAGCGCCGGCATCAATGTTCCCAAGCGCAGCTGGGCCGACATGGAACTGGAAGGCTGGGACAAACTGGTCGAGATCAATCTCAATGGCGTGCTGTATTGCATGCGCGCGGTGTTGCCGGCGATGAGGAAACAAAAGGATGGCTGCATCATCAATGTCGCGTCCTGGGCCGGCCGTCATGTCTCGAAGATGCCGGGCCCGGCCTACACCACGACCAAACATGCGGTACTGGCGCTGACCCATTCGTTCAACATGGATGAATGCGCCAACGGCTTGCGCGCCTGCTGCCTGTCGCCCGGCGAAGTCGCAACCCCGATCCTGAAGCTGCGGCCGCACGTGCCGTCGGAAGAAGAGCAAGCCAAGATGCTGCAGCCCGAAGACCTCGGCCGCACCATCGCCTTCGTCGCCAGCATGCCGCCGCGGGTCTGCATCAACGAAATCCTGATCAGCCCGACACACAATCGGGGCTTTCTCCAGATGCCGCATAATCGTGAACCGGCGCCGGCGCAGAACGCGTCGTGAGGAAGGTGCGCACGCCTTGAGACCGTCATTGCGAGCGAAGCGAAGCAATCCAGGGCCAAAAGGAAGACTAGATTGCTTCGTCGCGGAGCCTGTCATCGGGCGCATTCGCGCGACCCGGTGGCTCCTCGCAATGACGCCCAGCTATCTCACACGATGATCTCGTTCAACTCCTTGCCGGAATGCTCGGGCACCATGAAGATGACGCCGACCGCCATCGCGACCATCAGCACCGGGATGCACAGGAACGACAGCGCGAATGATCCGGTGTGCTGTTGCAGCGCGACGGTGACGAACGGGAACAGCACGAAGCCGACGAAATAGGCGATCGCCCACACCACGCCATTGGCCGCGCCGCGGATTCGGGTTGGAAATACTTCCGCTGTTAGCGTCGTGCTGGGTCCCCAGAAGCCGAGGAAACCAAAACTCCAGGCGAGCCCGAACACCCACAGCAGCACGTGATTTTGGGTGTAGACCCACAGCGTCATGAAGATCGCGCCCTCGAGCAGCGTCACCACGAAGGCCAGCCGGCGGCCGATCTTGTCGGCAAGCCAGCCCGCGACGCACAGGCCAAGGAAACCCGAGATGCCCCAGAACACGTAGAAGGTGCTGTATTCAACGGTCGACCAATGTTTCTCGGTCGCCAGATAGAGCGGCATCCAGCCGCCGACGGTGCCGAAGATGCAGGTGCTGCAGCAGGCCACGAACAGCGCCACCAATGTTGCCGGCAGCACGTCCGGCAAAAATACCTGGCGGATGCCGACCGATCTGGCTTTGCCGAACCAGGCGCTGTCGTCGTCGCTGACGCGGCCGCCGCGCGCCAATGTCTCGGCGATGCGTCGCTTGCGGTCCTGCGCGCGCACCCAATACGGCGATTCCGGACAGGTGGCGCGAACATAGATCGCCAGCAGCGCGATCACGCCAGGCACCATCACGGCGAAGCGCCAGCCGAAATTGGCCGCGACCAATCCGGTGATGCCGCCGGCGACTGAAGCGCCGAGGCACCAGGTCGAACGCGTCATGCTGATGACGCGGCCGCGCAGCCGCGCCGGCCAGGTTTCCGCCACCAGCATCGAGCCGAGCGACCATTCGCCGTTCAGCGCAAAGCCGACCAGCGAGCGCGCGATGACGAACACCGCAAAGGTCGGCGACAGTGCCACCACCGGCATCAGCAGCGAGAACAGGGCGATGTTGACTGCGAGCAATGTGCGCCGTCCGAGCCGATCGGACAGCCACGGCCAGAAGTACAGGCCGGCTATGCCGACAAACAGCGCGATCTGCAGGCCGGAGCGATATTCCGGCACGGTGAGTGAAAATTCCTTGATCACCATCGGCGCCACCAGCGCGAAGATCACGCCGTCCATGCCGTCGAAGCCCCAGCCGAGCGCGTTGGCGGCGGCGATGTGCCAATGCGTTTTCGAAACTTCGGTGCCGTCGGCGACCGCGCGATAATTGGCGTATTGCAGATGCTGTTGTTCCAGCGGCCCAATCTGTTCGCCTGCGGGATTTGCCGCAGGCGCGGCCATGCCATCTGCTGTGATGCTGCTCATCATTGTCCTCCCGGGTCGCGCCGCACCGTTGACGGCACGTTGTTGTTGCCGACTTCCGTTCGCGCGGGAACGATGTCGGGATGACAAAAGCTGAACCCAATTTGAAATGGCGGCAAGCCAATTGCTCGCGGCACTGCACGCGCGGGCAATGCGGCAATTCCGTCTACCGGTAAATCACGATGGCGCGTGAACGATGAGTGTGCCGGTGCTCAGGCCGCAGAGCACAAGATGCTGTGCACGGCCGACGTTGAAATTAGTTTCACGCGTTTGAAAATTTATTCCCTGAAACCGGCGCTGAAACCTGCCGTAGCTCGGCCAACGACATAGCGCGGATGGACTCAAAACATCCGCCGCCGTCGTTGACACGATCTCCGGCGAACCCGCCGGTTACCTCATTCATTCATCGGGAGATGATCAATGTCCAAGCGTATTGCACTTCTTTCTGCCGTCGCGTTCAGCGCGTTTGCTCTCACGGCCACGATCGTTGCGCCCGTCAGCGCACAAGACAAGATGAAGAGCGAAATGTCGGGCGAGAAGACCGTGATGGTCGGCGGCGCCGCGATGTTCCGCTCGAAGAACATCATCCAGAACGCCGTGAATTCAAAGGATCACACCACGCTGGTCGCCGCGGTGAAGGCTGCTGGTCTGGTCGATACCCTCGAAGGCAAGGGCCCGTTCACGGTGTTCGCGCCGACCAACGCTGCTTTCGGCAAGCTGCCGGCCGGCACCGTCGACACTCTGGTGAAACCCGAGAACAAGGCGACCCTGACCAAAATCCTGACCTACCACGTGGTGCCGGGCAAGCTTGAGGCTTCCGATCTGACCGACGGCAAGAAGCTCAAGACCGTTCAGGGCGAAGAACTGACCGTGAAACGGTCCGGCGACACCGTCATGATCATCGACGCCAAGGGCGACTCCTCGACCGTCACGATCCCCAACGTTAACCAGTCGAATGGCGTGATCCACGTGGTCGATACCGTCCTGATGCCCTCGTAACAGCGGCGTGTCCTGATCTTAAGGTCCCCACCGGGGCACGCGACCGCGAGCCGGGGAAACCCGGCTCGCTTTTTTGTGAATGCCGATAACCCGAAGGTATCGACTCAAGAACCCGCCTGGCAGTAACGGAACCTTGGTTCCCGGCGTATAACCGGATATCGAGCCACCAGCGACGGAACAGCCATGTCCACCACCACCGCAATGCCCACCCTTGCAACTCGGAACGAGCACGCTCCGCCCGCCGGAAAGGTCATTCAGCCGGCCTGGGTTCGGGCCATGCATTGGACCAATGCGGTGGCGATCGTCGTGATGATCATGTCGGGCTGGCAGATCTACAATGCGTCACCGTTGTTCAGGTTCAGCTTTTCGTCCTCGATCACGCTGGGCGGTTGGCTCGGCGGCGGCCTGCTCTGGCATTTCGCCGCGATGTGGCTGTTGATGGTCAACGGCCTCTTGTATCTGACATTCGGTCTGGCGACCGGCCGCTTCCGCAGGAAGCTGTTGCCGATCACGCCTTCGGGGGTGATCGCCGACACCAAGGCGGCGCTGACCTTCAAGCTGTCGCATGACGACCTCTCGAAATACAACAACGTTCAGAAGCTGCTTTACGCCGGGATCATCGTTGTCGGCATCGTCATCGTGCTGTCAGGCCTTTCGATCTGGAAGCCGGTGCAGCTGCAATACCTGACGGCGTTGTTCGGCGGTTACGATATCGCGCGCTATGTCCACTTCATCTGCATGGCGCTGATCTGCGCGTTCCTGGTGGTGCATGTCGCCCTGGCGCTGCTGGTGCCGAAGAGCCTGCGCGCCATGATCATCGGCCGCTGATCGATTTTGAGGAGAACGACCATGGGCCGCTTGCGCTCGCTTTTAATTCCCGGCGTCGACAAGAAGCTGCTGCTGAAGGACGCCGTCAAGGTGATGCCGGATCTCGCGCGCCGGCGCTTCATTGCCGGCGGCGCCAGCCTTGGCGCGCTGACGCTGCTGACCGGATGCGACGTGTCCGACAGCGTTTCGGCCGACAATCTGCTGGCGCAGATCTCGAAGTTCAACGACGCGGTACAGGCCGCGATCTTCAATCCCGATGCGCTGGCGCCGACGTTTCCGGAAAGCGCGATCACCAAGCCGTTCCCGTTCAACGCCTATTACGAGCTCGACGACGCGCCCGAGGTCAACGGCGAGGAATGGAAGCTCGAGGTGCGCGGCCTGGTCGACAACAAGAAATCGTGGACGCTGGACGAGCTCTACAAGCTGCCGCAGGTCAAGCAGATCACCCGTCATATCTGCGTCGAGGGCTGGAGCGCGATCGGCAGCTGGACCGGTACGCCGCTGCGCGATTTCCTCAAATTGATCGGCGCCGACACCCGCGCCAAATATGTCTGGTTCCAGTGCGCCGACCGGGAAGGCTACAACTCGCCGCTCGACATGCGCACTGCATTGCACCCGCAGACCCAGATGACGTTCAAATTCGCTGACGAAATCCTGCCGCGTGCCTATGGCTTTCCGATGAAGATCCGGGTGCCGACCAAGCTCGGCTTCAAGAACCCGAAATACGTGATGTCGATGGAAGTCACCAACGACTACAAGGGCGGCTACTGGGAAGACCAGGGGTATAATTCGTTCAGCGGGAGTTGAGCGTAGCCACGTCGTCATTCCGGGGCGAGGCGAAGCCTCGAACCCGGAATCTCGAGCTAATCATCTCTGGATTCCGGGTTCGCGCTACGCGCGCCCCGGAATGACAAATGTTACGTCTGTCCCAACTTCCTCTGAAACGCCGTTGCGAGAGCGCCCAGCGCCAGCATCGCCGCGCCGGCATTGAGGGCGTAGGACAGGCTCCCCAGCGCGTCGGTGATGGCGCCGGTGACGACAGGCCCGATGGTCTGGCCGATCCCGAACGAAATCGTCAGTACTGCGATCGCGGTGGGCCATGCGGCGTGCGGATAATTGAAGCGGACGAAGGCGGTGGTCGAGCCGACCACGGCAAAGAACGACACGCCGAACACCAGCGCCGAGATCGCGAGCAGCATTACCGAGTGCCCGAATAGCGGCAGTGCCGCGCCGAGCGCATTGACGGCGAGAATGATCGCAGTGCTGCGGCCGCCGCTGTCGTGCGCCAGCACGCGCCGCCAGACCCACGGCGTCACGAAGGCGCTCAACCCGATCAGGCACCAGAACGCGCTCTGCGCCGCGGCGCCGCCGCCGGCATCGCGCACATAGGCGATCATGAAAGTCATGTAGGCGATGTAGCCGGCACCGAACAGGAAATAGCCGGCGAGATAGATCAGCACCGGGCGGATCGCGAATTGGATCGATGTCGTATCGGCGATTGCGGTGCTCGCATCGAAGCGGGTCAGCAGCAGCGGCAGGATCATGATGGCCGACAGCAGCGTCATCGCCCACCACACGATCCACCACGACCCCGGCCCGAACGCCTGCAGCATGAAGGGCGCTATCAAGCCGGACAACACAATGCCGAGGCCGGGTCCGGCGTAGAACAGGCTGAGCAGAAAGTTGGCGCGCTCGGGCCGCGATTGCGCAATCGTCGCGGCCAGCGCCCCGCTGGCGACGAAGCCGACCGCCGCACCGACACCGGCGAGCAATCGCGCAAAACTCAATACGATGAAATTGCCCGACAGCGCGCACAGCGCCAATGACACCACGGCAGCGATGGTTCCCAACCGCGCCGCCGCTGACAGCCCAAACCGCTTCACCAGCCCGGCGGCGATCAACGCGCCGGCGAGGTACCCGGCGGCATTAATGGTGTTCATGAAACCGGCGGCGGAATACGACCACCCAAGCAAATCGCGCATGTCCGGCAGCACCAGCGCATAGGCGAAGCGGCCGATGCCGAGGCCCAGTGTCGGTGTCAGCGACAGAATCAGGATCAATCGCGCGGGATGCGCGTAAATTGAAGGACGATCGGGGCTATGCAAAGGGAGGCACTCCGGCGGCCCGGTCAATGTGGCAGGCGCGGGCCGGCTTGCACAGGGCCGCAGGCGTCACGGGTGTCTTGCCAATCGCGCAACGCCGTTTTAGCACTCCCCTCCGCCGTCATTCCGGGACGCGCAAGGCGCGAAACCGGAAGCTTTCTTGTTTAATCATCTCGGGATTCCGGGTCCGGCGCGCTGCGCCGTCCCGGAATGACGAACACGATAGGATCACATCATGGCGACCCACAAACTGCTGCTTCTGCCCGGCGACGGCATCGGCCCCGAAGTGATGGCGGAAGTGAAGCGCCTGATCGACTGGCTCAACGCACAAGGCATCGCGCATTTCGAGACCGACCAGGGATTGGTAGGCGGTTCCGCTTATGATGCGCACAAGGTCAGCATCTCCGAAGACTGCATGGCCAAGGCGAAGGCCGCCGACGCCGTGATCTTCGGCGCGGTCGGCGGCCCGAAATGGGACAGCGTGCCCTATGAGGCGCGGCCCGAGGCCGGGCTGTTGCGGCTGCGCAAGGATCTCGGCCTATTCGCCAATCTGCGCCCGGCGGTGGTGTATCCGGCCCTGGCCGACGCCTCCAGCCTGAAGCCCGAACTGGTCGAAGGCCTCGACATCATGATCGTGCGCGAATTGACCGGCGGGGTTTATTTCGGCGAGCCGAAAACCATCACCGATCTCGGCAATGGCCAGAAGCGCGCGATCGACACCCAAGTGTACGACACCTACGAAATCGAGCGCATCGCCCGCGTCGCGTTCGACCTTGCGCGCAAGCGCCGCAACAAGCTGACCTCAATGGAAAAGCGCAACGTCATGAAGTCCGGCGTGCTCTGGAACGAAGTGGTGACGCAGGTCCATGCCCGCGAATACAAGGATGTCACGCTCGAGCATCAGCTCGCCGATTCCGGCGGCATGAACCTGGTGAAGGCGCCGAAGCAGTTCGACGTCATCGTCACGGACAATCTGTTCGGCGACATGCTGTCCGATATCGCGGCGATGTTGACCGGATCGCTCGGCATGTTGCCGTCGGCCTCGCTCGGCGAGATCGATGCCAAGACCAAAAAGCGCCGTTCGCTGTTCGAGCCGGTGCACGGCTCGGCACCCGATATCGCCGGCAAGGGCATGGCCAATCCGATCGCGATGCTGGCCTCGTTCGGCATGGCGCTGCGCTATTCCTTCGACATGGGCGCGCTGGCCGACAAACTCGACGCCGCGATCGCCGCTGTACTCGCCAATGGGCTGCGTACCGCGGATATCAAGTCGGAAGGCACCATCGCGGTGAGCACGACGCAGATGGGCGAGGCGATCCTGAAGGAATTGCAGGCGCTGCACGCGTAGGTTCACGAAGCGACACCCGCCATAAAAAAATGCCCGGTCCAAGCCGGGCATTTTTCGTTAGCACCGTGTTGCGCCGCTCAGTACAGCGGGAACTTGGTCGGCTCGCCGCCGAGATCCGATGGCGGGTTAAGCGGCTGGCGGTCGATCGGGCGATTATTGTTCTCACGCGCGAAGTCCGGGTACCCGAACGGCGACGGAAACGCATAATCCTGGAACTTGCGGTCGCCCGGCAGCACTTCGGTGCCGGCGTCCAGCCATGAGCGGGTAGTGACGTACACCCGGGTGTGCGGGCCCTGCTGGTAAACCACGTTGGGACCGCGCGAACCGTAATAGGCACGGCCGTCCTTGTCGTATTGCTGCTGACGCTTCGGCTTCGGCTGCTGCGCGCTGGCCGGTGTCATGCCGGCAGCAAAGATCGCGCTGGCGGCAAGCAAAACCGTGAGCGTGCTCACGGCGGGGAATTTCCAGGTCATCATGTCCTCGTGGTCCGGCAGAGCGCCATCCGATTTGCTGACCATTTTAGCGGGCGGGGGTGTCCAGCCACAAGGTCAATCGGGCCACACTGCATCACAATAATGCGGCACGTAGCGAAAAAGTTGCATGAAAACCAGCGCCTTGACCGACATCGCGGCCGATGCGCGCGGTCAGAGCCCGCCGCGCAGCCGGGGATTTTCCGAATCCGTCACCCAGCCTGCCGCGTCAGCGGAAGTAGGCGCCGCCGCGCAACTACCGCGCTTGAGCTCGGCCCGGGCGAACAATTCAGCCAGTTTCGGATCGTTTCCGGCGTTCAACAGGGTCAGGCGGTTCAGAATACAGCCGACCGCCGCGCGCCGGGCCGGCAGCGTATTGCCCTGGCAGGACCAGCCAGAGATCTGGAAATCAGGCTGGTCGAGATGGGTCATGAAAACGAGGCAGGCGGGCGTGCCGGCCCGGCGAAGCAGCGTCACGGTGCCGAACTTGCTGTCGATGACTTCCGCGGCTTCCAATTCATGGGCGCCTCTCGGGTCCATCCGGTCGGCGAATTCGGCGATCGCAGGTTCTGACTGGGTCAATTCGCCGCCGGAGCGGTAGATTTCGAGCTCGGCAACCGGTTTTTCGTCGACGCCGGCCCAGCGAAGAATGTCTTTGCGGCCGCCTTGGGGGTGCCGGAGGATCTCATAACTGGCTGTTTTTCCAACTAATTCGGGCTGGCTGACCGCGAAAGCCGGGTAGGAGCGGGTGGCCGGGCTCCAGCTCGCCTTGGCGGAGGTGTCGAGGTCCCCTGCGGGTAATTCGTCCCAGAGATGGATGCCGACGATGGCAAGCAGGGCCAAAGCCCCCACATAGACCAGGAGACGCGCCAGGGTGCCGCAGCACTCGTCGGCGAAATCGGTCAGGGCCGAATAAATCCGGCTCTGGGCCGAAGGATAATAAGAGTCGGCACAAGAGCCCCAAAACAATCGCATCAAACGCCCACGCATCCCGGTCTAACGTTGTATTAAGGGCGTTTCTCGCATAGAAGCGCTGCCTCCTCCCTTTCCATGGATCGAAGGGACGAGGCATTTTTCTTCGGAGAGTGAACGATGGGTTACAAAGTCGCGGTGGTCGGTGCGACCGGCAATGTCGGGCGCGAAATGCTCAACATTCTGGACGAACGCAAATTCCCGGCTGACGAGGTGGTGGCGCTGGCCTCCCGTCGCAGCGTCGGCGTTGAGGTCTCCTACGGCGATCACACCCTGAAATGTAAAGCGCTCGAGCATTACGATTTCTCCGACATCGATATCTGCCTGATGTCGGCGGGCGGCGCGGTGTCGAAGGAATGGTCGCCGAAGATCGGCGCCGCCGGTGCCGTCGTGATCGACAATTCGTCGGCCTGGCGGATGGATCCGGACGTGCCGCTGATCGTGCCCGAGGTCAACGCGGCGGCTGCTGCCGGTTTCACCAAGAAGAACATCATAGCCAATCCGAACTGCTCGACCGCGCAGCTGGTGGTCGCGCTGAAGCCGCTGCACGACAAGGCGGTGATCAAGCGCGTGGTGGTCTCGACCTATCAATCGGTGTCGGGCGCCGGCAAGGACGCAATGGACGAGCTGTTTTCGCAGACCAAGGCGGTCTACACCAACAGCGAGCTCATCAATAAGAAATTCCCTAAGCGTATCGCCTTCAACGTGATCCCCGAGATCGACGTGTTCATGGAGGACGGCTACACCAAGGAAGAGTGGAAGATGATGATGGAGACCAAGAAGATTCTTGATCCCAAAATCAAGCTGTCCGCGACCTGCGTGCGGGTGCCGGTATTCGTGGGCCATTCCGAAGCGGTCAATATCGAGTTCGAAAATCCGATCTCGGCCGATGAGGCGCGCGATATCCTGCGCAATGCGCCGGGGTGCCTCGTGATCGACAAGCACGAACCCGGCGGCTACGTCACGCCGTACGAAGCGGCGGGCGAGGACGCCACCTACATCAGCCGCATCCGCGAGGACGCGACGGTGGAGAACGGCCTGGTGCTGTGGTGCGTGTCGGACAATCTGCGCAAGGGCGCGGCGCTGAATGCAATCCAGATCGCCGAAAGCCTGATCAACCGCAAGCTGATTAGCGCCAAGAAGAAAGCGGCGTAACAGGCGGCGCGAGAAGCGGGCAGGGAGCTGGATTGCGATGAGCGAACAAGCGGCTCCTGACCGGCCGAAACCGCATCTGAAGCGCGTCGAGCAGGGGCTCGAAAGCGTATTGTTCAACAGCCGCTGGCTGCTGGCGCCGTTTTATCTCGGCCTCGTCGTCAGCCTTGCGGTGCTGATGTTGAAATTCATGATGATGCTGTGGGAGTTCATCCTGCACGCGTTCGGCGCCAAGGAGAGCGATATCATCCTCGGCGTGCTTAGCCTGATCGACGTCTCGCTGACCGGCAATCTGATCCTGATCGTGGTATTCTCGGGTTATGAGAATTTTGTCTCGAAGATCGATCCCGGCGATCATCCGGACTGGCCGGACTGGATGACCAAGGTCGACTTTGCGGGACTGAAGCAAAAGCTGCTGGCTTCGATTGTCGCGATTTCCGCGATCCAGGTTTTGAAAGCGTTCATGAACCTGGATTCGACCTTCGATGCTCAGAGGGTGGGCTGGCTCGTCGGCATCCATGTCGTGTTCGTGGTATCGGCGCTGATCCTGGCGCTATCGGACCGCTTGGGCAGCGATCACGGCAGCGGTGATTCCGGGCATTGAGAGAGCCCTCAGGTCGAGGCGATCTGTTCCCGCACGCTGCGGAATTCCTTGGCGACCGGATCGAGCACGAACAACGAGCCTTCGGCGACGCCGAAATAGGCGCCGTGTAAATTCAGTTCGCCGCGCTCGACCGCGGTTTGCACGAACGGAAACGTCATCAGGTTTTCGAGGCTGCGGAACACCGCCGCCTTTTCGATTCGGACAGTGAAGTCCTGCATCGTCTCGTTGTCGCGCTGTTCGACCTTCTCGCCCGGCTTGATGAACATCGCCATCCATTTGCCGATGAAATCGCCTGGCGAAAGCGGTGCAGCCTTGTCGATGAAGGCGCGGATGCCGCCGCATTGTGCGTGTCCGAGCACCACGATGTGCTTGATCCGCAGAACTGAGACCGCATATTCCAGCGCCGCCGAGACGCCATGCGCGTTGGCGTCGGGCTGATACACCGGCACCAGATTGGCGATGTTGCGCATCACGAACAATTCGCCGGGGCCGGCGTCGAAGATCACTTCCGGCGAGACGCGCGAATCGCAGCAGCCGATCACCATCACGGCGGGCGACTGGCCGCGCTCGGACAGATCACGGTAGCGCGTCTGCTCGGTCGGCAGGCGCTGCGAGGTGAAGGTACGGTAGCCGTCGAGCAGGTGCTGCGGAAACGATGACATGACGATGGCTAACCATATGCCGGTGGCGGGAACAAGACTTTCGGAGCGTGCGTTGAGGTGATATCGCGTCGGGGTCCAGATATTCAAGGGAAGCAGACCATGTTCCGCCCGCGCCGCAGCCCGCTATTCATGCCCGGATCAAATGCTCGGGCGCTGGAAAAGGCCCGCAATCTGCCGGCCGACGTCATCATTCTCGATCTCGAGGATTCCGTCGCGCCGGAGGCCAAGGGGCTGGCGCGCGACCAGATCGCAGAGGCGGTCGCTGCCAAAGGTTTCGGCAAACGTGAGGTCTGGGTCCGCACCAACAGCCTGGACAGCGCATGGTGGGCAGACGATTCCGCGATGGCCGGCAAAGCCCGGCCCGACGGCATTCTGGTTCCCAAGGTCTCCAGCGTCGAGGACCTCAAGGCGATCGGCGACCGGCTTTCCGCCATCAACGCCGACCCATCGATTAAAGTTTGGGCGATGATCGAGACCGCGCGGGCGGTGCTGGATGCCGACAAACTCGCCGGAGCCTCACGCGATCCCAAAACGCGGCTGGCCGGATTCGTGTTCGGGCCGAACGACATCGCGCGCGAGACGCGGATCCTGATGATGCCGGGCCGCGCGGCGATGATCCCGATTATCACGCATTGCATCCTGGCGACCCGCGCCCATGGGCTGGAAATCTTCGACGGGCCCTACAGCGATTTCAGCAATGTCGACGGGTTTGGTGCTGAATGCGCCCAGGGCCGCGATCTCGGCTTCGACGGCAAGACGCTGATCCATCCCGGCCAGATCGAGGCCTGCAACGTCATCTTCACACCGCCCGCGGCGGAAATCGCGCAGGCCCGCAAGATCATCGCCGCCTTTGAGTTGCCGGAGAACGCCTCGCGCGGCGCGATCCGGCTTGACGGCCAGATGGTGGAGCGCCTGCACGCCGACATGGCCCGCCGTACCATCGCGATCGCCGATGCGATCGCCGCGATGGGGCATTGAGAAGAGGCGCCAACGCGAGCAGGCCTCATGGTGAGGAGCGCGTCTTCGCGCGTCTCGAACCATGACTGCTCTGCCAGATATTGCCGTCCGCGCGCCTGCGCGCCATCCTTCGAGACGCGGCCAAGAGGCCGCTCCTCCAGCGACAACGGCAAAGCCGTTGCGCGGGGACGAGGGCGTCGGTTGTTTCACGGCCTCTCAGGATAAGGCGTGCAAACTAGGATGAGGCGGTACCAAATTTTTCAGCCGCCCACGCATACAAGCTTCCCGCGACTGGCTGCGTGTTGCCGCGCCCCTTGGGCGAGATGTGGAGTCCTGTTATCTCGGGATCGTCGATCAACGCTGAAAAATCCGACGGTTCGAAAAACAGTTTCGGTTCGGCATGAACCGCATAAAACGATTTCTTCGGCAGGGCGTAGCGCAACTCGTCGAAGCGGCTAGCGAGTGCGGTCAGCGCCGCCGGGCCAAAGATCGCTACTCTGATGTCGGAGAGGCGGTTTGATCCGCCGCGCAATTTGCGCAAGGCGAATGTCAGGCGATGCCGCAGCGACAACCAGTCCGGCGTCAATTCGTCCTGCTTCATCAAATGTTCGAACGCCGTGACGATCGGATCGTTGGGTGGAAGATACAGCACCGAATTGCCGATCTGGCGTGGCCGTTCCCAGGCGAAACAGGGCTTTGCGGGGTCGATTTCAACCGGCTTCAACAACAGCACATCGGCGTCGAGCCAGAGCCGCGCGTCGTTGGGACTGGCGCGCTGCGCCATCAGGCGCATCCGGAAGAAGTCGGAAAATTGCAGCGTGGTCCAGTCGCGCCACGATCCATCCGGCTGCGGCGGACGCAGTCTTTCGGAGAAGGCGTGCGGCAGGATCGCTTCGGCCTCGGCATTGCCGACGCCGTCGGGCAATCCCGCCAGCGGATCGAAACTGTAGACGGTGACGTTATGGCCGGCAGCGACCTGCGATCTCAGGCACAGCCGTCGGAGCGCATCGAGCGGACCATGCCAGAAGGTGACGACGTCCGGCCGCATGCGCGCGTCACCAACTGGCTTGTTAGATCAGGCCCAGGCGCGTTCGGTCTTGGCCTTGGCTTCGTAGTCGTCGATCGATGACTTCTTTTCCATCGTCAAGCCGATGTCGTCGAGGCCGTTGAGCAGGCAGTGCTTGCGGAACGGATCGATCTCGAATTTCAGCGTGCCGCCATCGGGCCCGCGAATTTCCTGCTTGGCCAGATCGATGCTCAAGGTCGCGTTGGCGCCGCGCTCGGCATCGTCGAACAGCTTGTCGAGGTCTTCCTGCGCCACGCGGATCGGCAGAATGCCGTTCTTGAAGCAATTGTTGTAGAAGATGTCGCCGAACGAGGTCGAGATCACGCAGCGGATGCCAAAATCGAGCAACGCCCAGGGCGCGTGCTCGCGGCTCGAACCGCAGCCGAAATTATCGCCCGCCACCAGAACCTTGGCGTTGCGGTAGGCCGGCTTGTTGAGGATGAAATCCGGGTTCTCGCTGCCGTCGTCCTTGTAGCGCTGTTCCGAGAAAAGACCCTTGCCAAGCCCGGTACGCTTGATGGTCTTCAGGTACTGCTTCGGGATGATCATGTCGGTATCGACATTGATGATCTTCAGCGGCGCTGCGACGCCTTCCAGCGTGGTGAACTTGTCCATCTCTGCACTTCTTTGTTCGGATTAACGGGTACAGCGCAGTTTATCGCGAACAGCGTCCGCATCAAAGCGCTAATCCGCCTTGTTTTCGCTCCCATCGCGAGCGGCGTCCTTTTGCTCGATGGCTTCCATATCCTCGTCGGACAGGCCAAAATGGTGGCCGATCTCGTGTATCAGCACGTGGCGCACGATATGGCCGAGCGTTTCGTCGTGCTCGGCCCAATAGTCCAGGATCGGCCGGCGATAGAGCCAAACCATATTGGGCATTGGCGCTACGTCCTGATGGCTGCGAAACGGTAGGCCGACGCCCTGGAACAGGCCGAGCAGGTCGAATTCGCTCTCGGCCTCCATGTCGTCCAGCACCTCGTCGGTCGGAAAATCGTCGACCCGGATCACCACGCCCTCGCACAGGTCGCGAAAATTCGACGGCAGGCGGGCGAAGACGTCATGTGCCATCGCCTCCATCTCGGCCAGCGAGGGCGCTTTAGCTGAAATCCACATCGCGTTGGTCCAATCCAGGATCTCTGTCCTCAGGCCGTATGAGCGCGCGCCTCTGTGACGCAAGAGAGCTAGCTGCCACAGGGCGCGAATGCTAGAACCGGTACACCAGTGCCATAACATGTTGGGTGGGCTTATGACGCGGATCAGGACGGCGGCGGTATGGGCCGCCCTAGCGGGCGCTTTCTTGCTGCCGACGTCGGGAACTCTGGCGCAAACCGCGTCGTCCCGGATGCAGGTCGCACAGGCCTCTTCTCCCGCGACCGTTGATCGGTCCGCGCCGCGGCGGCGGGCGCTACGCCGCGTTCCGATCTATCCGCGCTACCAGGGTGAGCCCACCGACGGGGTATACCCCCGCTACTATCCGGGACCGAATGCGGTGCGCGACTGCACCGCGACCTATGTCGAGGAACACCGTCCGAGCGGCACGGTGATCACGCCGCGGATGAACTGCTTCTGGCGTCCCGGCTAGTTGTCGCTGGCGTCGTGGCAAGGTCGTTCAAGTCGATATCAATCGGCGCAGCCGTTGTGCTGAGCGCGATTGCCGTGGGTTCAACCGCGGTCGACGCCGATGCGGCGCGCAGTTTCGACGGACGAGATGCAAGCGGTTCAACTGCGCGGCGGCATCACCGACATTTCGGTGGCTACGTCGATCGTTCGCCTTCATTGTATTACGCGCGACCGGTCTATTACCGGCCCTATCCCTATGCCGTGCCCGCGCCGTTCTTCCTCGGCTTTGGCTTTGCGCCGCGATGGTGAACACTGATCTGGCGTGGCGGCGCGCCAGCAAAACAAAACAGGCGCCATCAGGCGCCCGTCGTTAACGATCGAAGCCTAACGCGCCGGGCTCAATCCCAATCCTTGAATTTCCAGGATTTGACTTTCCACGGCGTCAGGTTTTCCAGCCGCCACTGCACGACCCGGTCCGGGGGCCAATGGCTGATCCGCGAGCGCTCCTTGACCTCCGGCTCAACCAGCAGCGGTCCGGAAGCCCGACGGCGCGACTGGCGCGTCGCCTCGCTGATCATATCGACGAATTCTGGTTTATCGGCCATGGCTGGCTCCTTGCGCGAATTCTCTCCGCAAGAAGCCAGTCTGCGCCCCGTCGCTTAACGAGGCGTTGCCAAATTACTTCGACGTCGAGGCAAAGCAGTGAGTTACTGCCACTCCCTGACATCGACGAAGTGCCCGGCGATCGCCGCGGCCGCTGCCATGGCTGGCGACACCAGATGGGTGCGGCCCTTGAAGCCCTGGCGGCCCTCGAAATTGCGGTTCGAGGTCGAGGCGCAGCGCTCTTCCGGCATCAGCTTGTCAGGGTTCATGGCAAGGCACATCGAGCAGCCCGGCTCGCGCCAGTCGAAGCCGGCCTTGATGAAGATCTTGTCGAGGCCTTCGGCCTCCGCCTGCTCCTTCACGATGCCGGAGCCCGGCACGATCATCGCATTGACGTGGCTGCTGACGGTCTTGCCTTCGGCGATCTTGGCCGCGGCGCGCAGATCCTCGATGCGGCCATTGGTGCAGGAGCCGATGAAGACGCGATCGAGCTTGATGTCGGTGATCTTGGTGCCGGCCTTCAGGCCCATGTAGTGCAGCGCGCGATGCTTCGAGAGCCGCTTGGCCTCGTCCTCGATCTTGTCGGGATCGGGAACCATGCCGGTGACGGAAATCACGTCTTCGGGTGACGTGCCCCAGGTCACGATCGGCGGCAGTTTTGCCGCGTCCAGCCGGATCTCGTGATCGAAATGCGCGCCCTGATCCGAGCGCAGCGTGTCCCAGTAACGCATCGCGGCGTCCCAGGCTTCGCCCTTCGGCGATTTCGGCCGTCCCTTGAGGAATTCAAACGCCTTTTCATCCGGCGCGATCAGGCCGGCGCGCGCGCCGCCCTCGATCGACATGTTGCAGACCGTCATGCGGCCTTCCATGCTGAGCGCACGGATCGCATCGCCGGCATATTCCAGCACGTAGCCGGTGCCGCCGGCAGTGCCGATCTCGCCGATGATGGCCAGGATGATGTCCTTGCCGGTGACGCCGTCAGGCAATTTGCCGTCGACGAGCACGCGCATGTTCTTGGCTTTTTTCTGGATCAGCGTTTGCGTCGCCAGCACGTGCTCGACCTCAGAGGTGCCGATGCCATGCGCCAGCGCGCCGAACGCGCCATGCGTCGAGGTATGGCTGTCGCCGCAGACGATGGTGGTGCCGGGCAGTGTAAAGCCCTGCTCGGGACCGATCACGTGGACGATGCCCTGGCGCTTGTCGAATTCGTTGTAATATTCGATGCCGAATTCCTTGGCGTTCTCGGCCATCACGCGCATCTGCTCGATGCTTTCCGGATCCGGATTGGGCTTCGAACGGTCGGTGGTCGGGATGTTGTGGTCGACCACGGCCAGCGTCTTCTCCGGCGCGTGGACCTTGCGCCCGGTGGCGCGCAGGCCTTCGAACGCCTGCGGCGAAGTTACCTCGTGCACCAGATGGCGGTCGATATAGAGCAGGCAGGTGCCGTCATCGGCTTCGTGCACCAGATGGTCGTTCCAGATTTTGTCGTACAGCGTGGTCGGTTTGGACATGAGCGCAAGCTCCAGGGAAAATGTGTGTGAGCGGTAAGGGCGCGGTGACGCGCGAGCAAATCAAACGGCGGCGCTTATCAAAGCGCGCTTCTAAGCTCAGATGTCGCCGAGGTCGCAAACCGTCCAAAGAAACGGCCAGGCAGCCGCGAGCGATCGTCGATCACGAACGCGGCGACGACCTTGCCTGCAGTGCTGGTTTGATCTGGAACCATTCTATTCTCATAGCACATCAAGTATCTAAGCGCGATATGCGTTTGTTGCTAGCGTCATTGCGAGCGAAGCGAAGCAATCCAGGGCGGCACGCCTAATCCTGGATTGCTTCGTCGCTGCGCTCCTCGCAATGACGACTAGGCGCAACAAAAAAGCGCGGGGTGCGCCCGCGCTTTTTTCGTCCGGTCCGTTTGGAGCCGAAAATTACTCGCCGACGGCGGTCTTGGCGCGGTCCGTCTTCTCGACGATACGGGCCGACTTGCCGCGCAGATTGCGCAGGTAATACAGCTTGGCGCGACGCACCTTGCCGCGGCGCACCACCTTGATCGAGTCGATCATCGGCGACATCACCGGAAAGACGCGCTCGACGCCTTCGCCGTAGGAAATCTTGCGGACCGTGAAGCTCTCGTTGAGACCACCACCGTTGCGGCCGATGCAGACGCCTTCATAGGCTTGCACGCGCGAACGGTCGCCTTCGACCACCTTCACGTTGACGATCAAGGTATCGCCGGGTGCGAAATCCGGAATTTCCTTGGTGGCGGACAGCTTTTCGAACTGCTCTTTTTCGAGCTCTTGAATAAGGTTCATTTTAGAAATCTCCATCGGCGGCGCGCCCCAGCCAGTCAGCCCGGGCTGCGCAAACGTCCATCTATCCTGCGCGGATTTCGCGTCCGTATACGGCAAAGCCGGAGCCTTGTCACCCTTCCGTCGTGTTTTTTGGGCGTTTTTGGCGAGGCGTTTGGCTTGGCCTCAAAGCCCACAAATCCGGCCGCCGTTCCCGGGTCAGGGCCTCGGCCTCGGCCTGACGCCAGGCCGCGACCTTGGCGTGGTCGCCGGAGATGAGGATTTCCGGGATCGGCTGGCCCTCAAACGTCTGCGGGCGGGTGTATTGCGGGTATTCCAGTAGTCCGTCGGAAAAGCTCTCCTCGCTCCCGGAGGCCAATTTGCCCATCACGCCGGGCAATAGCCTGACGCAGGCGTCGATCAGGGCCGTTGCGGCGATTTCGCCGCCGGAGAGCACGTAGTCGCCGATCGAGACTTCCTCGAGCTGGCGTGCCTCGATCACCCGCTGGTCAATGCCCTCGAACCGCCCACA
This sequence comes from uncultured Alphaproteobacteria bacterium, assembly GCA_963738105.1. GTDB lineage: Bacteria > Pseudomonadota > Alphaproteobacteria > Rhizobiales > Xanthobacteraceae > Bradyrhizobium. The sequence continues at coordinate 81,686 of CAVTWC010000035.1, forward strand.
GACGATAAGGGGGCCGGGTCCCGCGGCGAGGGCCTGGACCCTGGACTGGGTCAATGGCCGACCCCGCGGGCTCATCAGCAAGCGGGGACGGCTCTTCGGCGCGTCCGGTGCCATTTCGGCGGCATCGATCGCCGCCGCCAGGATGTCGGCTCGCAGCACCATGCCGGGTCCCCCGCCGGCCGGCGTATCGTCGACGCTGCGATGGCGATCGGTCGCGGAGTCCCTGATATCCCGGGCCTCCAGCGCCCAGATTCCCGACGCCAGCGCCTTGCCGGCCAGGCTGACGCCGAGCGGACCGGGGAACATCTCCGGAAACAGGGTCAGGACGGTGGCGCGCCATGTCGGCGTGGAGGAAGTCATCGCTTTCCGTTACGGCACCACGGCGGTGAGATCGAGTCCCTGCATCAAGGCGGCGGCGTCGACCGCCCGTTTGAAGTCGGCGAGCTTGAATGTGGTCACGACGATTTTGCGCAGATCGAGCAGGCCGGAGGCGGCCAGTGCCGCAAGCTGCCCCGGTGCAGTTCGCGCGTACATGAACTGGCCGACCACTTCCCAATCATTGGCCAGCATTTCCCTGAAGGAAATCTCCAATGGCACCTCGGCGCTCCCCATCAACACCATCCGGCCGCCGCGCTTGAGCGCTCGCAAGGATGACAGCGTGGTTGATGTGCTGTTGGCGGCGCCCAAAAGATCAAGCGCGACATCGGCGCCGCCGCCGGCGGCGTGACGGATGATCGCGAGGTCCTTGGCGGCATCGCCGGTCGCGACCGCGGGAATCACGCGTGGCCCAAACGCGTCGCGCAGCGATTCCAGGGCAGCCTGCTTTCGTCCCACGGCGACGACGCGGCCGGCGCCCATCGCCACCGCCAGCATCACCGCGCCGGAACCGAAATAGCCGGAGGCGCCGTTGATAACGATAGTGTCGCCGCCGCGCGGGCCGGTGCGCTGCAGACCGCCGAACGGCACGATCAATTTGGCGAGGCCGATCAGCTCGGTCGCAGGTTTGTCGTCGAGCCCGAGCAACGGTGTGACGCAGGCGGCCGGCCAATGCGCGATTTCGGCAAATACGCCGTCACGCCAGCGCGCCTGCAATGCGAGTGCCGCCGGCGTCGTTGCCATGGTGGTCAGACCGATCAGGATCTGCGGCGGCTCGGGATCCGGCACGTCGCCGCGCAAATGCGGGCTGAGGAAAACACGGTCGCCGCCCTGCACATGCGTAACGTCGCTGCCGACGGCAATCACCCGCGCGATTGCGTTGGTGCCGGGCACGAACGGCATCGGCGGCAGGCTGTAGGGCACCGAACCCGACAGCACCTTGCTGGTGTAGGACAACACCATGCCGGCTTCGATCGCGACCAAAACGCCGTCAGGTGCGGGCTTCGGCGTCTCGACATCCTCGAACCGCAGATCATTGTGGGCGTGCACGCGCCAGGCTTTGTGCGAGTTGGCCATGTCGGTCATTCCCGATTGATGTCGCCGACGTCAGATAATCGAATCTCGATCCGCATCAAGCCGCTATCGTCGCCGTTTGGAGAGGCGGCGGGAGAAATGCGGCTCAGGTAGCGTCCAGATCGTCGCCCTCGGCCTCTTCGGGCAGTTCGATCACCACACGGCCGCCCGCGAGATCGACGGTCGGCACCACCGCGTTGGTGAACGGCAGCAGCAGGGTCGGGCCATGGGGCGGTGCGATTTCGATGATGTCGCCGGCGCCGAAATTGTGAATCGCGATGACGCAGCCGATCGGCTGCTCCGTCGTCGTCACCGCGGCGAGGCCGATCAGGTCGGCGTGGTAATATTCGCCTTCGTCGGCCTCGGGCAGCTTGTCGCGCGCGATATAGAGCTCGACGCCGTTAAGCCGTTCGGCCTCCTCGCGGGTGGCGATGCCTTTCAGCGTCGCCACCAGATGGTCTTTGGCCTCGCGGGCATGCGTGACTTCGAACTGGCGCGTGCCGTCCTTGGTCGTCAGCGGGCCGTAATGCTTCACGGCCAGCGGATCTTCAGTAAACGTCCATAGCTTCACCGCGCCGCGCACGCCATGCGCAGCGCCGATACGCGCGACGCAAATCGGTGCCGACACCGTCGCGCGCCGCTAGCCTTAGGCCGTCTTGGCGGCGGCTTCGGCGTTGGCCTTGCGCTCCTTGCGCGGCACGGCCTTTTCCGGATTGTTGCGCGCGGCGCGCTTGGCGACACCGGCGGCATCGAGGAAGCGCGATACGCGGTCCGACGGCTGCGCGCCCTTGGCGAGCCACGCCTTGACCTTGTCCATGTCGAGCTTGAGCCGGGCTTCGTTGTCCTTCGCCAGCAGCGGATTGAAATGGCCGAGACGCTCGATGAAGCGACCGTCGCGGGGGAAGCGCGAATCGGCGACGACGACGTGATAGACCGGACGCTTCTTGGTGCCGGCGCGGGCAAGACGAATAACGACTGACATTTAGTTCTCCTGATAAAAGTTTGGTTTGCGCGTTTTCAACTAGCTCGTCATTCCGGGATGGTCCGCAGGACCAGACCCGGAATCTCGAGATTCCGGGTTCGCGCTTCGCGCGCCCCGGAATGACGAGCGAGATTCGAAATTCTCATTTCTTCTTCCCCAATCCGGGGAAGCCGCCGAGACCGGGCAGGTTCGGCTTGCCGCTCAGGCCGGTGAGCCCGGGCAGATTCGGCAGGCCGCCGCGCAGCCCGCCGGGAAGATCTTTCGGCAATGCCGGCATGCCGCCGCCCGGCATTTTCTCTTGCAGCGCCTTCAACTGTTCGGGCGACGGCATGCCGCCGCCGCCAAAGCCCATTGCTTGCGCGATGCCGGCCATCGGGCCGCGCTTGCCCGAACCCATGGCCTTCATCATGTCGGCCATGTTCCGGTGCATCTTCAGCAGCTTGTTGACTTCCTGGACCTCGAGGCCGGCGCCGGCGGCGATGCGCTTCTTGCGGCTGGCCTTGAGAATGTCAGGGTTCTTGCGCTCCTGCCGCGTCATCGAATCGATCACCGCGACCTGGCGCTTGATGATCTTGTCGTCGATGCCGGCATTGGCGATCTGGTTCTTCATCTTGGCGATGCCGGGCATCATGCCCATCAGCCCGCTGATGCCGCCCATATTGGCCATCTGCAGCAATTGCTCGCGCATGTCGGTGAGGTCGAATTGACCCTTGCGCATCCGCTCGGCGGTGCGCGCGGCTTTTTCCGCGTCGATATTGGCGGCGGCCTTTTCGACCAGCGACACCACGTCGCCCATGCCGAGAATGCGGCCTGCAATCCGGCTCGGATGGAAATCTTCCAGCGCATCGGTCTTTTCACCGGTGCCGATCAGCTTGATCGGCTTGCCGGTGACCGCGCGCATCGACAGCGCCGCACCGCCGCGGCCATCGCCGTCGACGCGGGTCAGCACGATGCCGGTGAGGCCGACGCGCTGATCGAACGAGCGCGCGAGATTGACGGCGTCCTGGCCGGTCAGGGAGTCCGCGACCAGCAGCACTTCATGCGGGTTGGCGGTGGCTTTGATTTCCGCCGCCTCGCTCATCATTTCTTCGTCGAGCGTGGTGCGGCCGGCGGTGTCGAGCAGCACCACGTCGTAGCCGCCGAGCTTGGCGGCGTCGAGCGCACGGCGCGCGATCTGCGGCGGCTTCTGGCCAACCACGATCGGCAAGGTCTGGATGTCGAGGTCGCGGCCGAGCACCGCGAGCTGCTCCATCGCCGCCGGACGGTAGACGTCGAGCGAGGCCATCAGCACCTTGCGCTTGTCGCGCTGGGTCAAGCGTCGCGCGAGTTTTGCAGTCGTGGTGGTTTTGCCGGAGCCCTGCAAGCCGACCATCATGATCGCCACCGGCGGCACCGCGTTGAGGTCGATGGTCTGGCCATCAGCGCCCAGTGTGGCAACCAGTTCGTCGTGAACGATCTTGACGACCATCTGGCCGGGGGTGACCGACTTGACGACCGTGGCACCAACAGCCTGCTCGCGGACCCGATCGGTAAAGCTTCTGACAACATCGAGCGAGACGTCGGCTTCCAGCAAAGCGCGCCGAACTTCGCGCATCGCAGCATCGACATCGGCCTCGGACAGCGAGCCGCGGCCCGTCAGCCGGTCGAGAATGCCACCAAGTTTTTCCGACAGATTGTCGAACAATGCCGTTTTCCTGTTGCTGCCCTCACCCTGAGGAGCAGGCGCAAGCCTGCGTCTCGAAGGGTGGCGGCGACCACCTTGGCCTCATCCTTCGAGACGCCGCTTCGCGGCTCCTCAGGATGAGGGTCATCCAAACACGTTTGCGCCCGAGGGCGCATCGCGCTGTCGGGCGTTGACCTCCGGTCTCAAGGGCCGGGCGGCGCGTCGAAAAGAACGTCTTTTCGAGAATTGGGCGGGTTAAACCCCTGCGGGCGGGGAAAGTCAAGGCAAACCAGCGCCAAATGCTCCGGGATGGTCGCGTAAGGCATTGTAATCAATAATTTTTCCGGAGAGTCCAATTTGACGCTCCCCGAATGCCGTAAATCTCGCGGCAGGCTTCATGTCGGAATTGGCCACGCCATATAAGGCTTCATGCCTTTTGGTCGTTCTGCCTGTTCGTGATCCCCGCCTCCTGCCCATCACCCGTCGCCGCATTCCGGGTTGCTCGCGGCCACCGCCTGCGTGCCCTCGTTTTGGATTACCAGCATGAAAACCTATGACGGTCCGGTCTCCGATCATTTCGACGGCACGCATTTCTTCGATCCGGACGGAGCGCCGCCCAAAACGCTTGGCCAGGTGTTGCGCTGGCAGTTCGGCGGCGGCCGGCAGCGGCACAAATGGCCGGATTGGGTGCCGAGCCCCTATGCCGACACCCCGCCGCCGCGCGTGGACAGCGGCAAGGTGCGGTTTTCCTTCGTTGGCCATGCCAGCTGGCTGATCCAGACTGCGGGGCTGAACATTCTGGTCGATCCAGTGTGGTCGGAGCGCGCCTCGCCGTTCGCTTGGGCTGGACCGAAGCGTCACAACGATCCCGGCATTGCGTTCGAAAAGCTGCCGCACATCGACATCGTGCTGGTCTCGCACGGACATTACGATCATCTCGACCTCGCGACGCTGTCGAAACTGTCCGCGAAATTCTCGCCACGGGTGATCACGCCGCTCGGCAACGATCTGACGATGCGCGATGCCGACAGTGCGATCAAAGCCCAGGCGTTCGACTGGCACGATCGCGTTGATCTCGGCAAGTCGGTTGCGGTGACGCTGGTGCCGACGCGGCATTGGTCGGCACGCGGACTGTTCGATCGCAACAAGGCGCTCTGGGCGAGTTTTGTCCTGGAGACGCCGGCTGGAAAGCTCTACGTCGTCTGCGATTCCGGCTATGGCGACGGCCGGCATTTCCGCCGGGTCGCTGAAGCCCACGGCCCGTTGCGGCTCGCGATCCTCCCGATTGGTGCCTATGAGCCGCGCTGGTTCATGCGCGATCAGCACATGAATCCGTCGGACGCCGTCAAGGCGCTGGCCGATTGCGGCGCCGAGCAGGCGCTGGCGCATCACCACAGTACGTTTCAACTGACAGACGAAGCGATCGACGCACCGGCCGAGGCGTTGGGCGTGGCGCTCGATGAAGCGAAGATTCCGCGCGAGCGGTTTGTGGCGCTGAAGCCGGGGCAGGTGGTGGAGATTTAGGCGCGCGCCTTCGACTCGTCATGCCCGGGCTTGTCCCGGGTATCCACGTCTTACTTGCTCGGACCTCCGCAAAGACGTGGATGGCCGGGACGAGCCCGGCCATGACGAACGAAATGCTTGCGTTTATCTACTGCCCCGCCTGCTTGATCGCCCAGGACACGCTCACGGTGACCGAAAGTGTCTCTTCGCCTTGCGCCACCGGAGTCGCTGCGGCCATTGGAGCCAGGGCCATCTTGCCGCGGAACACCGGAGCGGGTGCGCCTTCCTCGGCGATGCTGAGCGGCGCGCCGAGCGCGACGCCGGCGGCCTTGGCGTAAATCTCGGCTTTGCGGCGGGCGTCGGCGACCGCCTGTTCGCGGGCGTCGTCGAGCAGTTTGGAGGCCTGCGACACCATGAAATTGATGCCGCCGATTTCGTTGGCACCGGCGCCCACCAGCAGGTCGATCGTGCTGGCGACCTTGGTGACGTCGCGCAGGCGCACGGTCACCTGATTGCTGGCGCGGTAACCCACGATGGCATTGGTGCTGTGGTTCGGCGCACTTTGCGGCTGCAGCGACAGCCGCGATGTCTGGATATCCTTGCCATCGATGCCGGCGGCCTTCAGCGCCAGCAGGACCTGGCCCATCGTGACGTTGTTGGCTTCGGAGGCCTCGCGCGCGGTCTTGCCGTTTGAGGTGACGCCGGCTTCGACCTGCGCCTGGTCGGGCGGAACCGAGATCGTGGCCTCGCCGGTGACGGATATCGCCGGCGTTTCGGATTGCGCCAACGCGGGCGCGATGAGGAGGGCGCTGGCGCCGATGGTGGCGGCGAGCAATGCGAGATGTTTCATGCGTTTCATTTCAGCGGCACGAACACGTTGATCACCAGCTTGTCCTCCGCGGTCTTTAGGGGATCGGTGAGGTATTCCTCGATGAACGTATCCTTGGCCTCGAGCTTCTTGTCGTCGAGATGATTGGTAATGGCCTCATAGGTGTTGTCCATGTTGTCGTAGGAACCACGATGGACAAATTTCAGGGCCTTGCCTTCGGGCGATTTGCCGATGCTCATGTCCTTGGTCAGGTTCTTCGGCTCCTGATCGATCGGAAATTCAGCCAGATAGGTGAACCCGGTATCGTCGGTCGAGGTGTAGACGATCATCGGATTGCCCGCCCGTGTCACGCTCTGCTTGTCGAGCAGGGCGGTGAGGGACTTGAACGATTCCATCAGGGTATCGAATGCCGAATCCCAATTGGCGGTGCCCTTGAGGATCACGACCTTTTTCGGCGCCAGCGTGATTTGCTCGCCGAAGGGATCGGCGGCCTGAACCGATGCGGCCGGCGGCGCGGCCGGTGCCTGGGCGGCCGCGGGGCTATCCGCCGGCGATTTGTCTTCGGCGGGCGGCGGCGCGGCCACCGCGGATGGAGCCGGTGCAGGAGCCGGATTGGGCGTGGTGGCTGTGACCGGGGGCGGCGTGTTGGTTTCGACGGGCGCGGGCGTGGCCGGGGTGCCCGATGACTGCGGCGGTACCGTCTGCGCCGGCGCGGCGCCGATGCCGAACGAAATCGCGGCAACCGGGACCAGCGCGATCATGGCAAAGCGGAAACGGCGAATCGAATTCATTCAATGTTCTCCATGGCATCCACCCAACATGGCGTCCTGAGGTCTTGCGCGGTCCGTCCCGGCCGAATCCCGCGAAATGTCGCCATTCCTAACACGCAAGTTCGTACTTCGTCCCATGACAGATACGTCACGCGCCCCCGCGGCGGACACTGGCCAACCCGGCATCACTGGCCATATAAGGCAGGCACAAATCAGGATTTTTCATGAGCGCGCTCGCCAACCACGCGTTTGCCAAGATGAACGGCATCGGCAACGAGATTGTCGTGGTCGATTTGCGTGACAAGCCGGCCGCGGTCACGGCCGAAGAAGCGCGCGCGGTCGCCTCGCCGGCCGGCGTGCCCTATGATCAGCTGATGGTGCTGCAGCCGCCGCGGCTGCAGGGCACCGAAGCGTTCATCCGCATTTACAACAATGACGGCTCCGAAGCGGGTGCCTGCGGCAACGGCATGCGTTGCGTGGTGCGGCGACTGTTCGAAAAGACCGGCCAGACCGCCGTCACGTTTGAGACCAAGGCGGGGCTGTTGAATTGCTGGCAGGGACCGGCGCCGGACCTCTACACGGTCGATATGGGTGCGCCGAAGTTCGGCTGGAAGGATATTCCGCTCGCCGAAGAGTTTCGCGACACCCGTTATATCGAGCTTCAGATCGGGCCGATCGATGCGCCGTTGCTGCATTCGCCGTCGGTGGTCTCGATGGGCAACCCGCACGCGATCTTCTGGGTCGATGATGTCCAGGCGTATGATCTCACCCGCTTCGGGCCGTTGCTGGAAAACCATCCGATCTTTCCGGAGCGCGCCAATATTACGCTCGCGCACATTGTCGATCGTGACCACATCACGATCCGCACCTGGGAGCGTGGCGCCGGGTTGACCAAGGCGTGCGGCTCTGCCGCGTGCGCCACGGCGGTCGCGGCCGCGCGACTCAAGCGCGCCAATCGCTTGGTCAATATCAAGCTGCCCGGCGGCGAACTCGCGATTGAATGGCGGGAGCGCGATGATCATGTGTTGATGACGGGCACGGCTGATTTCGAATATGAGGGACAATTCGATCCCGCTCTGTTTGCGTCCGTCGCTTAAGTCATGAGCGTCGAGGTCGTTACCTTCGGCTGCCGCCTCAACGCCTTCGAATCCGAGGTGATCGCGCGCGAGGCCGAAAGTGCCGGGCTGACCGATACCATCGTCATCAACAGCTGCGCGGTCACCAATGAAGCCGTGGCGCAGGCGCGGCAATCGATCCGGCGCATGAAGCGCGAACGGCCGGGTGCGCGGATCGTGGTCACCGGATGCGCGGCGCAGACCCAGGCCCAGATGTTTGCCGAGATGGCCGAGGTCGATCGCGTCGTCGGCAATGACGACAAGATGCGGGGCGAGGCGTGGCACGCCGCGCGCGCGGCGTTCGATCGCGGACCCGCCTTCGGTATCGATCACAGCGAAAAGATCGCGGTCGCCGACATCATGTCGGTCCGGGAGATGGCGCCGCATCTGCTTGATGGATTCAAGGCGGGGCTGCCGCGGGTCTTCGTGCAGGTGCAGAATGGCTGCGATCACCGCTGCACATTTTGCATTATTCCCTATGGCCGCGGCAATTCGCGCTCGGTGCCGATGGGCGCCGTGGTCGATCAGGTCCGCGCGCTGGCCGAACGCGGCCATGCCGAGATCGTGCTGACCGGGGTCGACCTCACCAGCTATGGTGCGGACCTGCCGGGGACGCCAAAACTCGGGCAATTGACCAAGCAGATCCTGCGGCATGTACCCGAGTTGAAGCGCCTGCGGATTTCATCGATCGATTCCATCGAGGTCGATCGCGATCTGCTCGACGTGATCGCCGAAGACGAGCGCCTGATGCCGCATTTGCATCTGTCGCTGCAATCCGGCGACGATCTGATCCTGAAGCGGATGAAACGGCGGCATTCGCGGCGTGACTCGATCGAGTTCTGCGCGCAGGTGCGGCGGCTGCGGCCGGATATCGCGCTCGGCGCCGACATCATCGCGGGCTTTCCGACCGAGTCTGAGGAGATGTTCGCGCGCTCGCAGGATCTGGTCGGCGAATGCGATCTCAGCTTCCTGCATGTGTTTCCCTACTCGAAACGTCCGGGCACGCCGGCGTCGCGGATGCCGCAGGTCGCGGGCGATATCATCAGGGAACGCGCGAAACGATTGCGGGCCGTCGGCGAAGCGGCATTGGCGCGGCGGCTCGCGTCGGAATTGGGCCAGCAGCGCCAGATCCTGATCGAGAGTTCGGTGCAGGGCCGTACCGAGCATTTCATTCCCGTTGATATCAGCGGGGAGATACCGGGCGCGGTGCGGCAATTGACGATTACCGGCAACGACGGGGCGCGGCTGACGGTGTGAGCGCGAGGTCAGGGCTCAATTTACGGCGGCGGTCGACCTGATCTGCCAGAATTTGAGCAGGCGGTGGGCGTTGTCGGCGGCCAGTTTTGCGTATTGGGCTTTGGCGCTGGCCAGCTCATGCTTTCCCATCGAGCCCGTCGAATAGCGGCACTCCAGGATCGCGCTGGTGATTTCCCAGTTCAGTCCCGCAACCTTGCACGGAATCAACAGGCCGTCGTCGCGCAGGCTCTGCATCAGCGGGCGAATGACCTCGATCGACGATTTCGACAAAACAGCGAGGGCTGCGACGGTCTCTTCGTATTTTTGCGCCTTGGCGAAGGCGAACAAGGTCGCCTCGTTGAGTTTGCCGCTGTCCTTGAGCTGGGCGACAAAGTGCTTGGCCGAGGTGAAGTCGCGCACCAGGGACATTTCGCGATCGACGCCCGCCGTAACAGTGGCGATCGCGCTGCGAATTTCCTCGAACATATGAGGGGGCGCGCGCGACAGCAGCCGTGACCGCACCGCTTCGGTGGCGCTGCGTAGCAGTCGATTGCGAAGCTCCGGTGGCAGATCGACCCGGATCCCGGTCTCGACCGCGAGCTCAGGATCGGCTTCGGCCTGCGCCACGACGATGGCAAAGCCGTTGGCCGAGACTCGCGCGCCGGGATTTTTGACGACGCGGCGGCTGACGCTCGGATAATGCCGGGCCAACAGCGCGTCGGTGACGATCTCCTGCAGCCACCAGCGGCCGGAGACGGCGAGCAGATGCTGCTCGCCCTTGGTCTTGGCGATCTCGATCAGATCTTCCTGGGTCAGGCGAGGCGATTCGGTCAGGACAGGGCCGGCGACGGTGATCTCGTCATGCTTGGCCAGGCGGCGGATCACGCCGGGTGGCGCCTGGGCGATGCTGGCCAGCTGCATGCTGGTTTCGGCCAGCGCGATACGCGCGCTGACATCGGCGATTGCCCGCAGTTCGATCGTCTTGATGAGGCGTTCGAGCACATTGTCGAACAGTTCGATCTGCTCGCCGCTGAAGCTTCCGGCCGACAGCAGGAACAGGTCGGTGACACGCCTGACCGTCTCGAGGCTTTTTTCCGGCGAGCCGATCCTGATCGCGGCTTCGATTTCATCGACGATGGATCGCTCGGTACTCAGCATCGCTCATCCTGAGCTACTTCGGGGCCGTTCTCGGCCAACGATCCTGTGTAAGGCGAACAGCTGAAGGTTCCGTAAAAGTTTAACGATCGGCACCGGCGATCAATGGTGCGCCGCGGTCCGTAGAACTACTCGCCGTTCCAGCCACAGGCCTTGAGCCGCTGGTGCAGATGCGCCGGCGCCGGTGCGACAACCTGTACCGGATCCTTGTTCTTCGAGATCGGGATCACGATGCTGCGAGAATGCAGATGCAAGGTCGGCTCGCCGAAGCGCGGACCGTTGCCGTAGATATTGTCGCCGACGATCGGCCAGCCCATCGCCGATGAATGCACCCGCAATTGATGGGTACGGCCGGTCACCGGTTCCATCGCGAGCCAGGCGAGGCCATCGCCGCGGCCCAATACTTTCCAATTTGTGACTGCCGGTTGTCCCTCCGGGTCGGGCTTTTGCCACCAGCCGCGTTCCGCATTGAGGCGGCCGAGCGGCATGTCGATGGTGCCTTCATCCTCGGCCGGCCCGCCCTCGACGACGGCCCAATAAGTCTTGGAAACCTTGCCATGCTTGAAAAGCAGGCCGAGCGAGGCGGTAGCCTTGCGATGGCGCCCAAGCACAAGGCAGCCGGACGTATCGCGGTCGAGCCGGTGGGCCAGCACCGGCGGCCGCGGCAGGCCGAACCGCAGCGCGTCGAACGACGTTTCCAGGTTGGCGCCCCCCTTCGGTCCACGATGCACCGGCAGCCCGGCCGGCTTGTCGATTACCAGCATCAGCCCGTCGCGATGGAGCACGCGGGCCTGGATTTCATCGGGGGTTAATTCGGGAACATCCATCTGTTGGTCGAGACTTTCGTTTGCAGGATGAAACGGCTAACACACGCCCAACATGAACGATACCACTCCGGAACCTCCCAAACTGAGCTGGTGGCGGCGGCTATCCAGCGGGCTGAAGCGAACGTCTGGCGCGCTCGGCACCGCGGTGGCCGATCTCGTCACCAAGCGCAAGCTCGACCGCGCGATGCTCGAGGATATCGAGGACGTGCTGCTGCGCGCCGACCTCGGCACCGAGGTCGCAGCGCGGATTTCGGCCGCGGTCGGCGTCGGCCGGTATGACAAGGCGATCTCGGCGGATGACGTCAAAACCGTTGTCGCGACCGAGGTGGAGAAAGTGCTGGCGCCGGTGGCCAGGCCGCTGGTGATCGACGGCGCGCAAAAGCCGTTCGTGATCCTTGTGGTCGGCGTCAACGGTTCCGGCAAGACCACCACCATCGGCAAGCTCGCCGCCAAACTAAGCGCCGAAGGCCGCAAGGTGATGCTGGCGGCCGGCGACACCTTTCGTGCCGCCGCGATTGAGCAACTGAAAATCTGGGGCGATCGCACCAAATCGCCGGTCATTGCCGGCGCGCAGGGTTCGGATTCCGCTAGCCTTGCCTTCAACGCATTGACCGCGGCGCGGGAGGGCAAGCTCGATGTGCTGCTGATCGATACCGCCGGCCGGTTGCAGAACAAAGCCGAGCTGATGAACGAACTCGAAAAGGTCGTTCGCGTCATCCGAAAGGTCGATGCATCAGCGCCGCATGCGGTGCTGTTGGTGCTCGACGCTACGGTGGGACAAAATGCGCTGTCGCAAGTCGAGGCCTTTCATCGTACCGCCGGGGTCACGGGCCTGGTGATGACCAAGCTCGACGGCACCGCGCGGGGCGGCATCCTGGTGGCGCTGGCCGAAAAGCACAAACTGCCGGTCCATTTCATCGGGGTCGGCGAAGGCATCGACGATCTCGCGCCATTCACGGCAAAGGATTTCGCGCAGGCGATCGCTGGGATTGAAAGTTAAATGGACAAGAAACAGCCCCATCCGCTGTTCAAGCTTGCGACCGAACTCGGCCCGCTGCTCGTTTTCTTTATCGCGAATGCCAAATTCCATCTGTTCGTGGCGACCGGCGCCTTCATGGTGGCGGTGATCGCGGCGATGATCGCATCCTATGTGGTGACGCGGCATGTGCCGATCATGGCACTGGTGACCGGCATTATCGTCATCGTGTTCGGCACGCTGACGCTGGTGCTACATGACGAGACCTTCATCAAGGTCAAGCCGACCATCATTTATGGCCTGTTTGCCGCCGTGCTCGGCGGCGGTCTGTTGTTCGGCCGATCCTTCATCGCCATTATGTTCGACCAGATGTTCAACCTCACGCCGCAGGGATGGCGGATGCTGACCTTGCGCTGGGCGTTGTTCTTTTTCGCGATGGCTATTTTGAACGAAGCGATCTGGCGCACGCAAACCACCGATTTCTGGGTGGGCTTCAAGGCATTCGGCGTGATCCCGCTGACGATGATTTTTGCGATCACGCAGATGCCGCTGATCAAGCGCTACAGCCTGGAGCCGGCATCTCTCGAAGCGAGCGAGGCTGAAGGTGGCGATGTGACGAAGGGCTGAAAACGACGAAAACGCGCGGTGTGTTCGCGTTCGTCATTCCGGGATGGTCCGAAGGGACCAGACCCGGAATCTCGGATAACATCAAATCAACTTCCCGCCGCCAGCGCCTTTTCGATCTCGGCCTTCAGCACGACGTCAAAATTCTCCGGGGTGACCGGGCCGACCAGTTTGTAGACGATGGTGCCCTCGCGGCCGACGATGAAGGTCTCCGGCACACCATAGACGCCCCATTCGATCGCCGCGCGGCCATTAGCATCGACACCGACGATGCCGAACGGATTGCCATAACGCCCGAGAAAACGCCGGGCGTTGTCGGGAGCATCCTTGTAGTTGATCCCGATCAATTGCAGCCGCTTGTCCTTGCCGAGCTGGGTCAATAGCGGCGCCTCGTCGTGGCACGGCACGCACCAGGAGGCCCAGACGTTGACGACGCTGACCTTGCCCTTGAAGGTTGCGGGATCGAGTCCCGGCACCGGCGTGCCGTTGTTGACGAGGCCCTCGAGCGCCGGCAGCGCGGTTTGCGGCGCGGCGCGGCCGATCAAGGCGGAGGGGATCTTTGAGGGATCGCCCTCGCGCAAGCCGAACCAGAACAACGCGGCCAGTGCGATAAAGCCGACCAGCGGCAACGCCATCAGCCAGGGACGCCGCGGTGACGGCGTATCGGAGGGGGAGGGATTACTCATCTTGTATCCGCTGCGTTGCGTCCGGATCGCCTGACGATGCCGCTTTGCTCCAACTCGCGCAGGTGCTGCTTCTGCCGGCGAAAATCGATCGCAATCCAGACGATCAGGAGCAACACCACCCCCGTGACCAACGCATAGGAGGTCACGATAAAGGACGCGTAGGGACCGAGCGACATCGGCTCAGGCCGCGCGCTGGCTGGCTTGCATCATCTGCAAGGTGCGAACCCGGCGGCGCAGAATCTCGTTGCGCATCGCGGCGATATGCAAGGTGACGAACAGTAGCGAAAACGCCACTGCCATCACCAGCAGTGGCATCAGGAAGGCGCGATCGAGCGTCGGCCCGCCCATCCGGAACACCGACGCCGGCTGATGCAGCGTGTTCCACCAGTCGACCGAGAACTTGATGATCGGCAGATTGATCGCGCCAACCAGCGTGAGGATCGCCGCCGCGCGCGCCGCGCGCGAAGGGTCTTCCACCGCGCGCCACAGCGCCATCAGGCCGAGATACATCAAAAACAGGATCAGCACCGAGGTGAGCCGTGCATCCCACTCCCAATAGGTGCCCCACATCGGACGGCCCCACAGCGAGCCTGTCACCAGCGCGAGAAAGGTAAAGGCGGCGCCGATCGGGGCCGCGGCCTTGGCGGCAACATCGGCCAGCGGATGCCGCCACACCAGGGTGCCGAGCGCGGCAATGCTCATGACGCCCCAGACGAACATCGAGAGCCACGCGTTGGGCACGTGAATGAACATGATCTTCACGGTGGCGCCCTGCTGGTAATCGTCAGGCGCCATTACAGACTGATACAGGCCGATCGTGAGCAGGATCGCGGTGGCGCCGACCAGCCACGGCAGGAGGCGCGCGGTTAGCGACAGGAACCTGGTGGGGTTGGCGAGATCGATCAGCGTCATGAGCATCCTGATAGTCGTCACGGCGGTTACAGGCAATCGGGCGTGGATCGCAATTCCTTGATCAGATAAAGCGTTTTCGAGCGAAGTGGATGCCGGTTCGCGTGAAGAAAACGCGTAAAAACGAGAATCTAGCTGGCATTAATCGAGTCCCTGCCGCAGGCTAGCGGCTGCGGCAAATGGCCCGATCACAAAACTGACCAGCGACAGCGCGCACAGGATCGAAAACGGCGTTCCGAACGACAGCGGTCCGGAAATCGCGGCCTCAGAAGCGGCGACGCCGAAAATCAGCACCGGGATCGACAGCGGCAGCACCAGCACTGCCAGCAACAAGCCGCCGCGATGCAAGGTCACGGCCAGTGCCGCACCAATCATGCCGGTGAATGTGAGCGCCGGTGTACCCACCAGCAAGGTCAGCGCAACGGCCATCGTCGAACTCGCATCGAGATTCAACAACAGTCCCAAGACCGGGGTTGCTATGATCAGCGGCAGGCCGGCGGCGAGCCAGTGCGCCACCGCTTTGGCGGCGCAGGTCAGTTCCAGCGGCGTCCGGCTCATCGCGATCAGATCGAGCGAGCCGTCCTCGTGGTCGGCCATGAACAGCCGGTCCAGCGTCAGCAGGCTCGCGAGCAGCGCGCCGAGCCAGAGGATCGCAGGCCCCAATCGCGTCAGCAGCGCTAGATCCGGTCCGATCGCGAACGGCATCAGCACCACCACGATCAGGAAAAACAGGACGCCGATCAGCGCCCCGCCGCCAACCCGCAACGCGATCTGGATGTCCCGTCGAACCAGCGCGGCGAGGGCGGTCATGCGCGGCCTCGTTCGGAATTAGTTTCGGCCGTCAGTGCAAGTTGACCCCCATCCCCAATCCGCAACTCCTTCGCCTCAACCCCCAACGGCGCATGGGTCGCGGCCAGGACCAGCCCGCCGCGGGCGAGGTGGTCACGGGTCAGATCGGCGAACAGGGTCTGTCCGGCGGTGTCGAGCGCCGAGGTGGGCTCGTCCAGCAGCCAGATCGGCCGTCGGACGGCCAACAGCCGCGCGATCGATAGCCGCCGCCGTTGCCCGGCGGACAGATATGCCGCGGGCAGGTGGGCTGCGTGGTCGATTCCGACCTTGCTCAAGCTTTCCTGGGGGTCGAAGGCTTCGCCGCCAAAATAATTCCGCCAAAACGCCAGGTTCT
>CAVTWC010000036.1:0-44041 GCA_963738105.1 uncultured Alphaproteobacteria bacterium
TGTCGCGGGCATCCACGTCTTGGTACTCTCACAGCAGGAAGACGTCGATGGCCGGAACGAGTCCGGCCATGACGAACAGATGGTGGGCGTCATGAACTACTGGCTGGTGAAATCGGAGCCGTCGACCTGGTCGTGGGATCAGCAAGTCGCAAAAGGCGCCAAGGGCGAAGCCTGGACCGGCGTGCGTAACTTCACCGCGCGGCAGAATCTGGTGAAGATGAAGAAAGGCGACCGCGCCTTCTTCTATCATTCCAACGAGGGCAAGGAGATCGTCGGCATCGCGGAGATCATCAAGGAGGCCTATCCCGATCCGACCGACAAGACCGAAAAATTCGTCTGCGTCGACATCAAGGCCGACAAGCCGCTGAAGACCCCGGTGACGATGGCCGCGATCAAGGCCGACAAGAAACTCGCCGAGATGGCGCTGGTGAAATATTCGCGGCTGTCGGTGCAGCCGGTGACCGCGGAAGAGTGGAAGCTGGTCTGCAAGATGGGCGGGCTGTAGTCCAGCCCGAGCAGCCCGCCGCCCTCGCTCGCCGCTTCGACGGTAGCTTGGCTGATCTGGCGCAGCCAGCTTTTGAAGGCCGCAGCATCGCCCGGCGCCTTTGCCGCCAATACCGCCGAAACCTGGCGCAGAGCTTCGATCGATTTGTTCTTAACGTCTGCAGGCGGGCTGTTGGCGAACCTGGCTTTGAGGCCATCGCGGGCAGCACTTCGTGCGTCACTTGTCGAGAAGTCGCTGGCGAGCGCCTTCACCAACGGATTAGCACCGGGATCAGATAAGGCTTTGGCGAGCGCGTTGCCGCCGGCGAATGATTCTTTCAGAAGACCCCAAAGGCCACTTGGATCAGCCGCGGTGATAGCCATGCCGGCCATCATCGGGCTCTCAAGGAGCAGCGTCCATTCTTCCTTCGTAAAGCTCGATTTATCCGCCACGACTGCTCTCCTCAGAGTATGCGAAGCCGCGTTTTTATTTCGGACAGCCGAGAGGCTGTCATGAACTGCCCGTTTCAAGCGCCTAATCCGCAAAGGCCGCTTCGTGGATGGCGGCCGAATCCGAGCCTCAGGGTAATGGCCGTTTGCTGGAGAGAGTTTTGACATGAAATCAATGAAATTGCGTTGGTGGTCGTTGGCTGGGGCATCATTGTTTGGCTTGGGGCCGTGCGATCCGGTATTCTCAACGCTCACTCTCCCATAAGGGGAGAAGGGAAGAATAAGAACTTGACAGCTACTTCGCTGATTTGCCCGTCGTGTTATTATGTCGCAGCGATGGCAGTTGATCTCGAAGGCAAATCACCGGCTCATATTGCGCCATCCCGTCCCGCCTGAGGGGCGTTTCGCGATCGTCACGGACGTTGGGCACGGGATGCGGTGGACGCGGATGCGCCGATGACGAACAGCGCTGAAGCGGACGGCGAAGTCGTGTGGTCCTGACGCCCCGGCGCTGGCGTCAAGTCTCGCGGAATTTTCCACGAGGCGACGGTGACAACAAGCGGGTCACCGAAGAGCACGAAGGAAACCGTAAAACCATTGTGCAGGGAATGCCGGGTTGAATCCGGTGAGCCTGTGGGACGACCTCGTGCTTTTTTGCACGAAACCATGGGTGCATCGGGCACCCGGCATTCCCTGCGCCCTTCTTAGGGTAGCACTGCGCCCTCTCTTCTGTGATGGCGCGAATGATTGATGCAAAACTCGGGCGCTTCGCGTCGCGGGAACGCGGAACGTTGTTTAGTTGTCGTAGATGGGGTAACGGGCCCTGGCCTCCCTTCCAAGCAAGTGGCGCTAGCTACGGCGCTATTGGAGGCGCGCGTCGCGCGGCTTGCTTGGAAGGGAGGCGGTCGTCCCTCACATTGATGGTGTAGCGGAGTCGAGGTCAGGCCTCGCTCCAAGCATCGAGGAGAGACGACCATGGACCATTATGCCGGAATCGACGTGTCATTGGAATACTCGAGCGTGTGTGTAGTCGATACGAATGGCAAGATCGTTCGGGAGATCAAGGTGGCGAGCGAACCGGCGGCGCTGATCGGCTGGTTCCGTTCGCTCGGGTTCGATCTGACCAGGATCGGACTTGAGGCAGGGCCGCTATCGCAGTGGCTCTACGCGGCAATGAAGCAGGTCGGCCTTGCGGTCGAACTTCTCGAGACGCGGCACGTGAGCGATGCATTCAAGGCGATGCCGGTGAAGTCAGACCGCAACGACGCCCGCAACATCGCTCAACTGATGCGGCTCGGCTGGTTCCGGCCGGTGCACTGCAAGTCGATAAATGCACAGGAGATCCGCGCGACGTTGACGACGCGGAAGCTGATCCAGAGCAAGTTGCAGGACATCGAGAACAGCTTGCGCGGGACCTTGCGTGGCTTCGGACTGAAGGTCGGCAAGACGACGAAGCGCAGCTTTGCGTCGCGGATCAGCGAGCTGGTGGTCGGCCATCCGGTCCTTGAGACGATCGCCGCAGCGATGCTCGCGGTTCACATGGTGCTGCTGCGCGAGTTCAACAGCCTTGAGAAGCGGGTGCGGGTGATGTCGCTCTTGGATGCCAAGGCCAGGCTGTTGATGTCGACCCCGGCTGTGGGGCCGATCATCTCGCTGACCTATGCCAGCGCCATCGATGATCCCTCCCGTTTTACCTCATCAAAGCGAGCGGGACCGCTGTTCGGGTTGACGCCGAAGAAGCATCAGTCTGGCGAGACCGACTACTCCGGCCGGATCAGCAAGCTCGGTGACGCTTCCGTGCGCGAGGCGCTATATGAAGCCGCCCACATCATATTGACGAAGCCGATCAAGCGTTGCTCGGCGCTCAAGAGCTGGGCCATGCGGATCGCCCGACGCGCCGGCATGCAAGGCTAAGGTGGCGCTGGCGCGCAAGCTCGCGGTGATCATGCTTCGCATGCTCAAGGACAACATGCCCTTCGATCCGGCGGCTAGGGCAGCCGCCGCAGCGTCCTAAAAACAGGAGCAATAGGTTTTCGGGCAGGTCGCAACACCAGCCTTCCCGAAGGTCACGCTTTCCGTAGATTGGCCGACCTGCTCCTCTCTAGATACCCCATCAGGCGACGGCCCCCGCGCCGATCCCGTACAGAAGCAAGTTCCCGGCGAGAGGATGAAGCAAAAAAGGGATTGACTAACCAGGCCCGTTACAGAAGCCCGGATGAGCGAAGCGACATCCGGGATCTTGATTTTCTAGTCCCGCATATCGCTTCGCTCATGCGGGCTACGGGCTGTTTGAAAATTAAATCAGCAACCAACAAAGGCCTCATCCTGAGGAGGCGCGTCAGCGCCGTCTCGAAGGATGGCCACACATGTTGCCATGGTTCGAGACGCGCGAAGACGCGCTCCTCACCATGAGGCCGTAATGCATAGCGAAGATATTACGCCGCTGCGGCCGTTACGACCTGCGCCAGCAGCGCTTCGCGCTTCGATTGCGAGCGATAGCCTTTCATCGTCGCGGCGAAGCGTTCGAGGATGCCGTCTTCGAACGCGGTGACGATGGTGTCGTGGACGTAGCTCTTGCGGCAGATCGCCGGCGTGTTGGACAATTCGTCGGCGGCGGCGCGGACCGCTTCCAGCACCTGCTTCTTGCGGCCGCGGGCACTGGCCGCCGGCGAGATCCGCGACAGCAATTCCAGCACCACGGCGGACGCCATCAGGGTGCGGAAGTCCTTCAGCGAAATCTTGATGCCTGCGATCTCGCGCAGGAACGCGTTCACCGTGGTCGTGCTTACCGTGCGAACCACGCCGGAATTGTCGCGATACTGGAACATGCGCTTGCCGGGTACACTGCGCAGGATGCCGATCGCACGCACCAGCTTGGCGGCGTTGCATTCCTTACGCGTGGCCTTGCCGCCCTTGGCCTTGAAGGTCAGCACCACATTGTCGTCTTCCAAGGTGACGTTGGATTTCAACATCGTGGTGGCGCCGCGGGTGCCGTTGAGGCGGGCATAGGATTCATTGCCGGGCCGGATCGCGGTGCGCGCGATCAATTCGATCACCGCCGACAGCGCGAATTCGCGGGTCGGCTGATCGCCGGACAGATGCATCGAGACGTTGCGGCGGATCTTCGGCAATGCCGCGACCAGCTTGGCCAGCCGATGCGCCTTGCGCTGCTCGCGGACCTTTTCCCAGTCGGCGTGATAGCGGTATTGCAGCCGGCCCGCGGCATCGCGGCCGACGGCCTGCAGATGCGAGGTCGGATCCGGCGAATAGCGCACTTCCTGATAGGCCGGGGGCACCGCCATCGAGTTGAGGCGCTTGATGGTGCCGACATGACGGATCGGCGTGCCGTTGGCGCGAATGAATGAATAGCTCTTGCCGCGCTTGATGCGGCGGATGGTCAGCTCGTTCTGGTCGCCAAGGGTCAGACCTAGTTCGCCGGCCAGGGCTTCAACGGAGGTCTTGGCGGCAATGCCGGTGATGTTGGGCTTGCCGGCGCGGGCTTTGAGCGGCGCTTTCGGCAGTTGTCCAAGCGCTTCTGCCAAGGCAACGGCAGGATCGGCGGAAACGGGCCGCGTAGCCTCGAAACTCTGCTGATCCATCATGACCGTAGTCGCCTTGCTTCACCTGTGCTTCCGGTAATGCCTGTTGTTATGGCTTGGTTCCGGCGGGCTCGTCTGGCCTCGGGATGGCCATTTAGGGGGTAACCGCCGCCTTTGCGAGTCCCGAAATCAGTCGCAGATGGTTTCCAGATACCGGTCATGGCACCCATTCGCGCGATAACGTTGATTTCAACCTGCGGCAAAACGCGAAAGTGACCGGCTCGTGACCGGTTCCAAGGGTCCGGCCAGGGTTCCAACAGGGCCTAAAACCGCCCCGGTTACCCGGCCGGCACCCCGCGGGCTGGCGCGAGCCAACCAAGGTCGGAGAGGTTTCTGCCTTGTCGCGGCCGGGCCCGGCGACGCATAATCGAAATCAACGATGAAGACGGCTGGTGGCCGCCGCGCCCGCCTGCTGGAAGGGGAGAGTGACAATGTCCGAGAAGATTTACGACGTATCCGCGGAATGGGCCAAGCGCGCCTTTGTCGACCAGCACAAGTACCAGGACATGTATGCCCGCTCGGTCTCGGACCCCAATGGATTCTGGGCCGAACAAGCCAAGCGCATCGACTGGATGAAGCCCTTCCACAAGGTCGAGAACGTCTCCTTCGCGCCCGGCAACATCTCGATCAAATGGTTCGAGGATGGCGTACTCAATGTCGCCGCGAACTGCATCGACCGGCATCTCGCCAAGCGTGGCGACCAGACTGCGATCATCTGGGAGGGTGACAACCCCGCGGAGTCGAAGCACATCACCTATCGCCAGCTGCATGACGAAGTCTGCAAGATGGCCAACATCCTGCGCACGCGTAACGTCAAGAAGGGCGACCGCGTCACGATCTATCTGCCGATGATTCCGGAAGCCGCCTACGCGATGCTGGCCTGCGCGCGGATCGGCGCCATCCATTCCGTAGTGTTCGCCGGCTTCTCACCCGACAGCCTCGCCCAGCGCATCACCGACTGCCAGTCCAAGGTGGTCATCACCGCCGATGAGGGTCTGCGCGGCGGCAAGAAAGTGCCGCTGAAAGCCAATGTCGATGCCGCGATCGCCAAGAGCGGCGGTGTCGACTGGGTCGTCGTGGTCAAGCGCACCGGCACGCCGGTCGAGATGAATCCTTCGCGCGATTTCTGGTACCACGAGGCTGCCGCTATCGTGACCACGGAATGCCCGGTCGAGCACATGCACGCGGAAGACCCGCTGTTCATCCTCTATACCTCGGGCTCGACCGGTCAGCCCAAGGGCGTGCTGCACACCTCGGGCGGCTATCTCGTGTTCGCGTCGATGACGCATCAATATGTGTTCGACTATCACGACGGCGATATCTACTGGTGCACCGCCGACGTCGGCTGGGTCACCGGCCACAGCTACATTCTCTATGGCCCGCTGGCGAACGGCGCGACCACGCTGATGTTCGAAGGCGTGCCGAATTATCCCGATAATTCGCGGTTCTGGAACGTCATCGACAAGCACAAGGTCAACATCTTCTACACCGCGCCGACCGCGATCCGCGCGCTGATGCAGAGCGGCGATGAGCCGGTCAAAAAGACCTCGCGCAAGAGCCTGCGCTTGCTCGGCAGCGTCGGCGAGCCGATC
The DNA here is from genome assembly GCA_963738105.1 of uncultured Alphaproteobacteria bacterium. GTDB lineage: Bacteria > Pseudomonadota > Alphaproteobacteria > Rhizobiales > Xanthobacteraceae > Bradyrhizobium. The sequence goes on from CAVTWC010000036.1 coordinate 6,125, forward strand.
AATCCGGAAGCGTGGGAGTGGTATCATCGCGTTGTCGGCGACGAGCGTTGCCCGATCGTCGATACCTGGTGGCAGACCGAGACCGGCGGCATCCTAATCACACCGCTGCCGGGCGCGACCAAGCTGAAGCCGGGTTCGGCGACGCGGCCGTTCTTCGGTGTAGTGCCCGAAATCGTCGATGCCGACGGCAAGGTGCTGGAGGGCGAAACGAGCGGCAATCTCTGCATCGCGCGCTCCTGGCCGGGACAGATGCGCACGGTCTATGGCGATCACGCCCGCTTCGAGCAGACCTATTTCTCGACCTACAAGGGCAAATACTTCACCGGCGACGGTTGCCGCCGCGACGCCGACGGCTATTACTGGATCACCGGCCGCGTCGATGACGTGATCAACGTATCCGGCCATCGCATGGGCACCGCCGAAGTCGAAAGTTCGCTGGTGGCGCATGAGGCGGTATCGGAAGCCGCCGTGGTCGGCTATCCGCACGACATCAAGGGCCAGGGCATCTACGCCTATGTGACCTTGATGGCCGGCAAGGAGCCGAGCGAGGCGCTGCGCAAGGAATTGGTGGCGTGGGTACGCAAGGACATCGGTCCGATCGCATCACCTGATCTGATTCAATTCGCACCCGGGCTGCCGAAGACCCGCTCCGGCAAGATCATGCGCCGCATCCTGCGCAAGATTGCCGAGGACGAACCGGGCAGCCTCGGCGATACTTCGACCCTGGCGGATCCCGCCGTGGTAGACGATCTGGTGGCGCATCGGCAGAATAAGAAGGGCGCAGAAGCTTAAGGCTTACTGCAGGTGGGGGAAAAACATGCGATTGCATTTCGGACGCCCGGTCGGGGCGGCACTGCTCGTGTTGTGCGGCATCGGCTTGGGTTTGATCACCTTGGGATTGTCCGGCGCCAACGCCGCCAATCTCGACGAAGCCTGCGGCGGACCCAACCACATCACCTGCAATTCGGCGCTCTATTGCCAGCTCCCGGCGGGGCAATGCAGCGCCGCCGATGTCCCCGGTGTCTGCGCCAAGGCGCCCGATTTCTGCATGCGGGTGTCGCGGCCGGTCTGCGGCTGCAACGGCAAGACCTACATGAACGAGTGCGAGGCCCGCAAAGCCAGGGTCGCGATCGATACGTCAGGCGCCTGCAAGAAGCAGCCCGCGGCCGAGGGCACGGCCCCGGCTGCCAAGCCCGCGGCGAAGAAAAAGAAGAAGCCCGCCAAGGCCAGCCAATAGGCCGCATCGTTCGAAAGCCGGCGGTGGCGCCGGCCCACGATATCGTCAGCGGCGACGCGCCTTCCCGGCGCGTTTCCAAAGCGGTGTTGTTTTCAAGTCATTTACTTTGTCCGCAACATTTCCTTACCCTCCCCGTCAAACACCGCCGAAAGCCGAACTCGGAAACTGCGCCGTTACGCCACGCGGTTAAAAATGCGTGGGTGAGCCGCCAATTGCGGCGGTATCGGTGAAATGACGGCCCATCAGGGCTTTGGGTAGCATTGGAGAAGATGATGTCGCTGAGGATTGCGGTGGCGCTGGCGGCCACCATCGGGGCAGGCCTACTGATGTCGACGGCGGCCCAGGCCCGGCCGGACGTGGTCGGTTTCCGGGGTGATTATTCGCCGGGAACGATCGTGGTGAAGACCAATGAGCGCCGGCTTTATCTGGTGGTCGATCCCGATCATGCCGTGCGGTATCCGGTCGGTGTCGGCAGGGCCGGCAAGCAATGGGCAGGCGTGACCCGGATCGACGGCAAGTACCGCAATCCGGCATGGTCACCTCCGGCCGAAGTCAAGCATGATAAGCCGAACATGCCAGATGTCATTCCCGGCGGCTCGCCGCGTAATCCGATGGGCGTCGCCGCGATGACCCTGGCGGGTGGCGAATATGCAATCCATGGCACCAACGTGCCGAACTCGGTCGGCGGCTTCGTGTCCTATGGCTGCATCCGCATGCTGAACGAAGACATCAGCGACCTCTACCAGCGCGTCTCGGTCGGCACGACCGTGGTGGTGGTTTCGCGCTGATCGAATTCTCCTGATCGGAATCCAAAAGCCGCGCTTCAGCGCGGCTTTTCTCGCTTGCGACCTATCTATCGAGACCGGGTTCGCCGACCGTCGTCAAAAATCCGAGGCGATCCCCTTGTTTTCCCAATCGCCATAGCGCGTGGGTTCGGGCCCCTTTGGCCCCTGTAGTTCCTTCGCCATCGGATGCGGATGGGCCGCGGCCTCCCGCCGCCGCGCCTCGGCTTCGGCGAGCGCGCGTTGCGCGGCTGGCGGCAGCGGTTTGCGCTCCGCCTCGGATGATGCCGGTTTGGGTGATGAAGTATCCTCGGTCATTACAAGCGCTTCAGCCTCAGAAATCGTATTCAAATCGTAGCAGCCAGATCATACCTGAACTGTGAAATCATGAAGGCGATTTTTATATTTGGCATATTCGCCTGCCAGAGCTGTCTTTCCCTTCGACGGTAGCTCTGTTCCGCTTTACCGCCATCACCTTTTCCGAGATGTTCCCGCGCAATGCCTCCTCAACGATTCGCACTGCCATCCGAAGTGCCTGGTCTCGCGGCGCGGCGGGTCGCAGCGGATATTCTCGACGGCGTGCTGCATAAGCATCGCACGCTCGACGACCAGCTCGACGGTGCCGGCGCGCATCCTGGATTGAAGACGCTCTCCGACCGCGACCGCGCATTGATGCGGCGGCTGGTAGCGACGATCCTGCGGCGGCTCGGCACGCTGGGCCATGTGCTGTCGCGGCTGCTCGATCGCGGCATCCCCACCGATGCGCCTCGCGCGCAAAGCGCGCTATTGATCGGCGCCGCGCAGATTCTCTGGATGGATGTGCCCGATCATGCCGCGGTGGACCTGTCGGTGCGGTTGGTGCAGTCCGACCGGCGCGCCGCGAAATATGCCGGGCTCGTTAACGCGGTGCTGCGGCGCTGCGCGCGCGAGGGGCAGCCGCTGATCGAAGAAGTCAAGGACGAGCGGCTCGATGTCGCGCCGTGGCTGATGGAACGCTGGACCGCGCATTATGGCGAATCCGTTGCCCGCGATATCGCCACAGCGATCGGCCATGAACCGTCGCTCGATATCACCGTAAAATCGGACACCGAGCAGTGGGCCACGCGCCTGCATGGCGAGATGCTGCCGACCGGATCGGTGCGCACACTGCTGCAGGGCTCGGTGACGATGCTGCCGGGATTTACCGAGGGCCAATGGTGGGTCCAGGATGCCGCCGCCGCGCTGCCGGTGCACTTGTTCGGCGACGTCGCCGGCAAGATCATCGCCGACCTCTGCGCGGCACCGGGCGGCAAAACCGCCCAGCTCGCGCAAGCCGGGGCGCGCGTCGTCGCGGTCGACCGGTCGTCAAACCGCATGGCGCGGTTGCGCGATAATCTGACGCGGCTTTCGCTGGAAGCCGAGACGGTGGTGGCCGACGCCGCCGAATGGCAGGGCGGCGCCAATGCCGGACAGTTCGACGGTATCCTGATCGACGCGCCCTGTACCTCGACGGGTACTATCAGACGTCATCCCGATATCGGCTGGCTGCGGCAGGAGGCCGATATCGCGCCGCTGGTGGCACTGCAGCAGCGTTTGCTGCAACGGGCGGTATCGCTGCTCAAACCGGGTGGGACATTGGTCTATTGTACCTGTTCGCTGGAACCGGAAGAGGGCGAGCAGGCCATCGTGGCCTTTCTTGCCACCGAGCCATCGATGCGCCGAGCGCCTGTTGACGCCGGCGAGGTCGCCGGCCTGTCCGAGATCGTAACCGCGGAAGGCGATTTGCGCACCCTGCCCTGCCATTTGCCACGGGACGAGCCCAGGCTGGGCGGGCTCGACGGATTTTATGCGGCGCGGCTGGTCAAATCCTGATTTTGCGATGTATTTCCCGGTCGATCGCTGATTCGTACGCTTTCAAGATGGTGTCTTGACCGCGTTTCCGGATTAAAAAGGATTCGCGAGATTCCCTCCCGGCCGAGTGTGGGGCCAAGAAGTCCTTTTCGCTTCCGCGGCGAGTCCTTAAGAGGACTTCTGAACCGGGCCCATACCCGCATTGTTGATTTTCTGGTGTCCCCTCGACTCCGAAGTTCGCTAAGGGGGTGACGCAATGTCGAGCGAACTTCGGGACTCTAGGCAAGGCGTGTCGGTCGCTCAACGCAGACGCATCTCGACTCTGATCATGGGCCGCTTCGCGCGGAATATAATGTCGCGCGCAAGCGGCAGCTCGGTGGCGCTGTCGAAGCTATGGCCGGGCCGCGCCGACCGCCTCATCATCGCCCCGCACGATCTGCGTACCGCCGACGCCACCCGCGCCGCCGAGATCTATGCCGGCCGCTTCGTGTTCGCCGGCAAGATCGTCACCTGCCATGGGCGTTCGATCTTCGATCTCGAGCCACCCTCGGACGATTGGGAGGTGGCGCTGCTCGGTTTCGGCTGGCTGCGACATTTGCGCGCGGCGGACACCGCACTGACCCGCGCGAACGCGCGCTCGCTGGTTGAAGACTGGATATCGAACCCGGCGAGGAAACGCCTGGTAGGCCGCCGCGCCGACGTGATGGCGCGCCGGGTGATCTCTCTATTGTCGCAGGCACCCCTGGTGCTCAGCGATACCGATAACAAATTCTACCGGCGCTATTTGCGCGGGCTGACTCGTGACATCCGCCATTTGCGCTATGCGATGCACGATGCGCCCGACGGCGTGCCACGGCTTCAGGTGGTGATCGCGCTTTGTTATGCGTCGCTCTGTCTTGCCAACCAGGCACGCCACATCAGGAGCGCGACGCGAAGGCTCTCCGACGAGTTGCAGCGGCAGATCCTTCCCGATGGCGGGCATATCTCGCGCAATCCCGGCGCGTTGATCGAACTGTTGATCGATCTGTTGCCACTGCGGCAGACGTTTGCCGCGCGCAACATCGCGCCGCCACCGGCATTGCTGAATGCGATCGACCGCATGATGCCGATGCTGCGTTTCTTCCGCCATGGCGACGGCAGTTTCGCGCTGTTCAACGGCATGAGCAACGCGCCTTCCGATCTGCTGGCCACGCTGCTCGCTTACGACGACACCCACGGCGTGCCGATGGCGAACATGCCGCATACCGGTTTTCAACGGCTCGAAGCCGGCGCGATGACGGTCATCATGGACACCGGCGCGCCGCCGCCGCCGAATGTCAGCCAGGACGCCCATGCGGGCTGCCTGTCATTCGAATTATCGTCCGGGCTAAGCCGGATCGTGATCAATTGCGGCATGCCGTCGACCGGGCGGGACAATTGGCGCGTGTTTGCGCGCGGCACACCGGCGCATTCGACGCTGACCTATCACGAGACCTCGTCCTGCCAGTTCGTCGAGCTGTCCGCGATGAAGCGGCTATTGCAGGGCGCGCCCGTGATCAGCGGCCCCGTCAATGTGGAAAGCTATCGCGAGACCGTCCCCAATGGTGAGATGCTGACCGCCTCGCATGACGGCTATCTTCCACGATTTGGCGTCGTGCATCGCCGCGTGCTGATGGCCGCGCATGACGGTTCCAGGCTCGATGGCGAGGATACCCTGTCACCGGCGCCGGGCGGCCGCATCAAGGGCCGCGACACCGAATATGCCTTGCGGTTTCACCTGCACCCGTCGGTAAAAGCGAGCCGTCTCAGCGACGCGCGCGGGGTCATGCTGGTACTGCCAAACCGGGACGTCTGGACCTTCGAGGCGCTGGACGACAAGGTCGAGCTCGAAGACAGCGTGTTCCTGGCCGGAAATGATGGGCCACGCCGCACCGCCCAGATCGTGATCCGGCAGGACTCGCAGCACGCCTCCAGCGTCCGCTGGACCTTCGTGCGCTCGACCGCTTCGCCCTCGGCCACGACGGCACGGCGCAATGCCCGCCGCGAGCCGGAACTACCGCTGTAAAATATGTAACCGCAGGCCCCGCATGCAGCCCGCGACGGTTCCGTGGCCGGCAAAACCATGCTACCCGGCGGGCTTGCTGAACAGGACCGAGCTATGACCGACCAACCGTGCCGCGTAACCCGTGCTCTATTGTCCGTGTCGGACAAATCCGGACTGATCGAATTCGCCCGCGCGCTCTCGGCGCATGGGGTCGATCTGATCTCCACCGGCGGCACCGCCAAGGCAATCGCCGCCGCGGGCCTCAAGGTTCGGGACGTTTCCGATTTGACCGGCTTTCCGGAAATGATGGACGGCCGGGTCAAGACCCTGCATCCGAAGGTGCATGGCGGATTGCTCGCGATCCGTGACAATGCCGAGCACGCGCAAGCCATGAAGGATCACGGCATCGCACCGATCGATCTGTTGGTGGTCAATCTCTATCCGTTCGAAGCGACCGTCGATAAGGGCGCGGATTTCGACGAGTGCATCGAGAACATCGACATCGGTGGTCCCGCGATGATCCGCGCCGCGGCGAAGAACCATGACGATGTCGCGGTGGTGGTCGAAGCGGCGGATTACCAGGCCGTGCTCGACGAACTCGCCACCAATGGCGGCGCCACGACGCTGGCCTTGCGCCGTCGCCTCGCCGCGAAAGCCTACGCCCGCACCGCGGCCTATGACGCCGCGATATCGAACTGGTTTGCGCTCCAGCTCAAGACCGACGCGCCGGATTTCCGCGCCTTCGGCGGGCGGCTGATCCAGGCACTGCGCTATGGCGAAAACCCGCATCAGACCGCTGCGTTCTATCGCACGCCCGACAAGCGGCCCGGCGTCGCCACGGCGCGGCAGTTGCAGGGCAAGGAGCTGTCCTACAACAACATCAACGACACCGATGCGGCCTATGAGTGCATCGCCGAGTTTGATCCCGCGCGCACCGCGGCCTGTGTCATCGTCAAGCACGCCAACCCCTGCGGCGTCGCCGAGGGCAGCGATCTCATCAGCGCCTACCGCAAGGCATTTGCCTGCGACACTCAATCGCCTTATGGCGGCATCATCGCGGTCAATCGCATACTCGATGCCGACACCGCGCGTGTCATCACCGAAATCCTGACCGAAGTCATCATCGCGCCTGACGCCACCGAAGAGGCCATCGCGATCATCGCCAAACGGCGCAATCTGCGCCTGCTGCTCGCCGGCAGCCTGCCTGATCCGCGCGCGTCGGGTCTGACCGCAAAAACAGTTGCCGGCGGCTTGCTGGTGCAGAGCCGCGACAACGCCGTGGTCGATGACATCACGCTCAAGACCGTGACCAAGCGCGCCCCAACCGATGCCGAACTGCGCGATCTCAAATTCGCGTTCCGCGTCGCCAAGCACGTCAAGTCCAACACCATCGTCTATGCCAAGGACCTCGCGACCGTGGGCATCGGCGCAGGCCAGATGAGCCGGGTGGATGCCTCGCGCATCGCCGCGCGCAAGGCGCAGGACGCCGCCGCTGAAGCCAAGCTTGCAGAGCCCATGACGAGGGGATCGGTGGTTGCCTCCGACGCGTTCTTTCCTTTCGCCGATGGCCTGCTAGTTGCGATCGAAGCCGGCGCCACCGCCGTGATTCAGCCGGGCGGTTCGATCCGCGACGAGGAAGTCATCAAGGCGGCCGACGACGCCGGTATTGCCATGGTGTTTACCGGCGTACGGCATTTCCGGCATTAAGGTTTCGCCTCTTGTCATTCATCGATGCGAAGTCGCGCATCGATGAATGACAATGGCTGGTGCATGGTCGCTTTAGGCGGGGTCCGCGGTCGGATCGGCCGCAAATTGCGCGCGAATTAGGGCGCCTGGTCACGAACAGGCGGTTTGCCGGCCTTGGCCAACCCCATATAGCATCCACTGCCGCAAAGCCGCTGCGTTTCGCGTGGCGTTAACCCGAGGCAAGATCCTGATGACCTCTCCTTTCTCACGGCCGCATTGGATCATCGCCGGCATTGCGCTGGCGGCCGCGTTCTGCGTGCCCGTCCATGCCCAGGACCAGCGTCACGGCACGGTTCCCATCGGCGACCCCTACGCGGCGCATGCCGTTGTCGCGCAGCACGGGATGGTGGTGGCGCAGGAAAGGATCGCGGCGGGCATTGGCGCCGATGTGCTGAAGCGCGGCGGCAACGCCGTCGATGCCGCGGTCGCCACCGGCTTTGCAATGGCCGTCACCTATCCGCGCGCGGGAAACATCGGCGGCGGCGGTTTCATGGTGATTCATTCCGCCGAGCGCCACGAAGACATCACGATCGACTATCGCGAGACCGCGCCGGCGGCGGCCACACGCGATATGTTTTTGGACGCCAACGGCAAGCCCGATCGCAAGAAGTCCCTCAATTCCGCATTGGCGATCGGCGTTCCTGGCACCGTCGCGGGACTGGCTTTGGCACTGGATAAATACGGCTCGGGTAAATTCACGCTGGCCGAACTGTTGAAGCCGGCGATCGCGCTGGCGTCGGATGGCATCATTGTTGCCGACGATATCGCGGACACGCTGGGAGAGGGCCGCCAGCGGCTCTCGCACTGGCCGAATTCGCTCAAGTTCCTGGAGCGTGCTGACGGCACGCCGCTGAAAGAAGGCGATCAACTGGTTCAGAGGGATCTCGCCACGACGCTGACGGCGATCGCCGAACAAGGTCCGCGCGGATTTTATCAGGGCACTGTTGCGGAAAAACTGGCGAAGGCGATTTCGGCAGCCGGCGGCATCATGACCACACACGATCTGGAATCGTACCAGCCGACGATCCGCACGCCGGTGCACGGCACTTATCGCGGCTACGATATCGTCTCGATGCCGCTGCCCTCGTCCGGCGGCGTGGTGTTATTGGAAACCCTGAACATCCTCGAGGGCTTTCCGTTACCGGAGATGAAGCAGGGCTCGGCGACTTCGCTGCACCTGATGATCGAAGCGATGAAGCGCGCTTACGCCGATCGCGCACATTATCTCGGCGATCCCGCCTTCGTCACCGCGCCGGTCGCGACGCTGATGACCAAGGAATATGCCGCCAGGCAGCGCGCGAACATCGACCCGGACCACACGACGCCGTGGAGGGATCAATTGCTGGCACAGACAACGCCCGCGCCGTCGCATGAAGGCAGCAACACTACGCATTTCTCGGTGGTCGACGGCAACGGTAACGCCGTCAGCAATACTTACACGCTGAATTACCCCTACGGCGTTGGACTGGTGGCCGATGGCACCGGCGTGCTGCTCAATGACGAACTCGACGATTTCACCGCCGCACTCGGGGCGTCGAACGCTTTCGGGCTGGTGGGCTTCGAGGCCAATCTGCCGGCGCCCGGCAAGCGGCCGCTGTCGTCGATGACGCCGACCATTGTGCTGAAAGACGGCAAGCCGGTGCTGGTAACGGGTTCGCCCGGCGGTAGCCGCATCATCTCGGCGGTGCTGCAAGTGGTGATCGATGTGCTGGATTATCACATGGACGTCGCCGCTGCGGTCGCGGTGCCGCGGTTGCACCACCAGTGGATGCCGGATGAAGTTCGGATCGAGCATGGCTTTCCGGCCGACGTCATCGCTGCCTTGGAGACGAAAGGGCACGTCGTGAGGGAACCGCTCGGCCAGACCTCGGCCAATTCGATCGCCGTGACGGAGAAGGGATTATTTGGCGCTCCCGATCCGCGCACCCGGGGCTCGACGGCCGCGGGGCTGTAACTGGCGGTTCCTGCCAATTTGGCGTAATCGGCCCTTGCCGGCCTCGGCAACGGATGCCGGCCGCCAATTTTCGAGGAAAGTATCGTTATGAGTAGCACCACCGGGCCGTCAGGCGCCGTCGAAACCGCACCCATCGAAGATTCCAGCCTGCTGGCCTTCTATCGCGACATGAACCTGCCGGAGCGGCGGACTTTCTGGGCGTGCGCGGCAGGTTGGGCGCTCGACGGCATGGATTTCATGATCTATCCGCTCGTGATCGGCACCATCATCACGATGTGGAAGGTCGATGCCGGCACCGCCGGCCTCGCCGGCACCGTTACATTGCTCGCCTCCGCTGTCGGTGGCTGGCTGGGTGGCTATCTCGCCGACCGCATCGGCCGCGTCAAAACATTGCAGCTCACGATCCTGTGGTTCTCGGTGTTCTCGCTGGTCTGCGCCTTTGTGCAGAATTTCGATCAGCTTCTGATCGCCCGCGCGCTGCTCGGACTCGGCTTTGGCGGCGAATGGGCTGCGGGCGCGGTGCTGATGGGTGAATCGATCCGGCCGCAATATCGCGGACGCGCGGTCGGCTCGGTACAATCCGGCTGGGCGGTCGGCTGGGGACTTGCGGTACTGTCGCAGGCCATTCTGTTCTCGTATCTGCCGCCTGATATCGCGTGGCGCTGGATGTTCGCGATCGGTGCGCTGCCGGCGCTGCTGGTATTCTTTCTGCGCCGCTACGTCGAAGAGCCTGAGATCGCAGCGGCAACGCTTGCCAAGCAGAATGCGAGCGGCGAGCGGCCGGGACTGCACGAGATCTTCACAGGTCCGATTCTCAAGACCACCATCCTGGCGTCGCTGGCGGTGACGGGCTGCCAGGGCGGCTATTACGCCATCACCTTCTGGGTACCGCGGTTTCTCACCACCGAACGCAAGCTCTCGGTAGTGAGCTCCACCGGCTATCTCGCCGCGTTGATCATTGGCTCGTTCGCAGGCTACCTGGTTGGCGCGTGGCTGGCCGACAAGATCGGCCGGCGAAATCTGTTTTTGTATTTCTCTCTCGGTGCGATCGCCGTCATCGTCGCCTACACGCAGCTACCGCTGACCAATGAAATCCTTTGGGTGCTGGGCTTCCCGCTCGGCTTCTTTGCGTCGGCTTATTTTTCCGGGGTTGGTGCATTCCTGACCGAGCTTTATCCGACCCGGTTGCGCGGATCGGGCCAGGGCTTCTGCTATAATTTCGGCCGCGGCATCGGCGCGCTATTCCCGTTCATGGTCGGCGCGCTCTCGAGCACGACATCGCTCGGCAATGCCATCGCGATCTTCGCGGTGTTGGCTTATGGCCTGTTCTTCCTCGCAGCGTTCGCGCTGCCGGAAACGCGTGGTCGGATTTTGCACGCCGACGGCTAGAGCCGTTTGATAACCGCACTTCGATAACCGAGGCATATTCCCTCCCCCTTGTAGGGGAGGGAACTATCGAAGTCCTCATCGGCCCACCGTGTATGGCCCGCCCTTTTCGAGCGCGCGCGCATAGGCGGGGCGGGCGTGGATGCGGTCAAGGAACGCCATCGCCTTGGGGTGACCTTGTTCGAGGCCTGCGCGGGCCGCGGCGGCCTCCAGCGGAAAACTCATCTGGATGTCGGCGGCGGTGAATTCACTGCCCGCGAACCACTCGCTTTTTCCGAGTTCGGCTTCCCAGAACGCCATGTGGTGCTTGAGCTGCGGATTGACCAGCGCGGTCAGGGCCTGATTGGACACCTTGCGCACCAGCGGCCGCAACAGCGCTGGCGCGCGCTTCGGCATCAATGTGAACAACAGCTTCAGGAGCAGCGGCGGCATCGCGGAACCCTCCGCGTAATGCAGCCAATACGTGTAGCGCAACCGCTCCGGTGTTTTAGCCGGGGGAATAAAACGCCCCTCACCATAGGTCTCAATAAGATATTCGGCGATCACACCTGACTCCGCGAGGGTGTTGCCGTTGTCGGTGATGACCGGCGACTTCCCGAGCGGATGGATGGCGCGCAGTTCGGCCGGCGCGCGCATGTCGGGTTGGCGCTGATAGCGCGCGATCTCGTAGGGCACGCCGAGCTCTTCGAGCAGCCACAGCACCCGCTGCGAGCGGGAGTTATTGAGATGATGGACGGTAAGCATGGCTGTTTTCCCCCTAACTTGGTGGTGCCAGTCGGGCGCCGGAAAGTCGAGATAACCAACGTCGCAGAAATAATACCCGGATGTTATTGACAGCGTTGTTTTACCCGGGTAATTTGAATTACTAATGGAGGAGTTTCCCGATGGACCCGATGCCTGACGCCTATATTGCCTTTGAGGGCGACCGCCGGGTCGCCTTCGGCGACCTTCGCTCGGTCGCCAAGGCAGCAAAGCAGACGCTCGACCAGGACAAGGACGCTGCGGTGCTGATTTTCGACGGCGCCACCGGCGGTCCGGTCGATCTCGATTTCCGCGGTAATGTCGAGGATGTGCTGGCGCGGTTGCCGGTTGCGCGCGAGGCTGTTCATCCCGAGCCGGAACAGCCGGCCAGTCGTGGCCCCGGGCGCCCGAAACTCGGCGTCGTCGCCCGCGAGGTCACACTGCTGCCGCGGCATTGGGAATGGCTGGCGCAGCAATCCGGCGGCGCGTCGGTCGCAATCCGAAAGCTGGTCGAGGAGGCGCGGCGCAACGGCGACGACAAGGATCGTATCCGCCGCAGCCAGGAAGCGGCCTATCGTTTCATGTCGGCGATGGCCGGCAACCGGCCCCATTTCGAAGAAGCGACCCGTGCGCTGTTCGCGCCGGACCCGGTTCGCTTCAACGCCTTGATCGCCGGCTGGCCTACCGATGTGCGCGACCATGCCGCAAAGCTTGCGGAACGGTCATTTGCACGCGAGAGCCAGCCCAGTTGATCCTGCCCCGGTTGATCCCGAAACTGTGAACGGCTACGCTGGTTGAAATGATAAGGATCATATAAGTAAGCAACCAGCTTCAGGGAGACCGCCGTGAGCGCCACCGCCCCGCAATTCCTGTTCGATTTCGGCAGCCCCAATGCGTTCCTCAGCCATGAGGCGATTCCGGCGATCGAACAACGGACCGGCGTGAAATTCGAATATGTGCCGGTCCTGCTTGGCGGCATCTTCAAGGCCACCAACAACAAATCGCCCGCGGAGACGCTGGCTGGCGTCAGGAACAAGCGCGAGTTTCATGCCTTGGAGACCGAGCGGTTCGTCAAGCGCTTCGGGGTCAAGCCCTACACCATGAATCCGTTCTTTCCGGTCAACACGCTTAACCTGATGCGCACGGCGATCGCCGCGCAGCTCGAAGGCGTGTTCGAGAAATATGTCGACGCCGCGTTTCATCACATGTGGGTCGAGCCCAAGAAGATGGACGATTTTGAAGTCGCAGCTCAGGCGCTGAGCGCATCCGGCCTCGACGGCGCAAAATTGCTCGCGCGCGGTCAGGAGCCGGACGTCAAAGCCATCCTGATCGCGAATACCCAATCCGCCGTCGAGCGCGGCGCGTTCGGTTCGCCGACCTTCTTCGTCGGCAAGGAAATATTTTTCGGCAAGGAACAGCTCCGCGAGGTCGAGGAATTGATCTCGGGGAAATAACGCTGTCATTGCGAGCCAACGGGTCGGAGACCTTCACATGCAGAAACGCAATGCAACGGTAGCCGTAATCGGCGCCGGCGATTACATCGGCGCCGAGATCGCCAAGAAGTTCGCCGCCGAAGGCTTTACGGTGTTCGCGGGCCGGCGCAACGGTGAGAAGCTTGAACCGTTGGTGAAAGAGGTCGAAGCCTCAGGCGGAACGATTTTCGGACGCTCGCTCGACGCGCGAAAGGAAGATGAAGTCGCGGCGTTTCTCAACGACGCCGACAAGCATGCGCCCCTGGAAGTGACGATCTTCAACGTCGGCGCCAACGTCAATTTTCCGATTCTGGAAACCACCGACCGGGTGTTCCGCAAGGTGTGGGAGATGGCCTGCTGGGCGGGGTTCGTTTCGGGACGCGAGTCGGCCCGGCTGATGCTGCCGCACGGCAAGGGCAACATCTTCTTCACCGGCGCCACCGCATCCTTGCGCGGCGGCAGCGGCTTCGCGGCCTTTGCCAGCGCCAAATTCGGCCTGCGCGCGGTCGCGCAAGCGATGGCGCGCGAACTCGGGCCGAAGAACATCCACGTTGCGCATCTGATCATCAATTCCGGGGTCGACACCGCCTGGGTGCGCGAGCGCCGCGAGCAGCTGTGGGGCAAGGAGGCGCTCGACAATCCCGATTTGCTGATGCCGCCGGCCTCGGTGGCGGCGTCCTACTGGCAGCTCTACCAGCAGCCGCGCAGCGCCTGGACTTTTGAGCTCGAAATTCGCCCGTTCGGCGAAAAGTGGTAAGGTACTGATCGAAGCCATTATTCGCCTTTTCGGCGCTCTCCAAAACCAACAATAAAAGGAACTAACCCATGCGCGTTCTCGTGGTCGGTGCCGGCGCGATCGGCGGATATTTCGGCGGCAGGTTGCTACAGGCCGGTCGCGACGTGACCTTCCTGGTGCGACCCAAGCGCGCCGGTGAGCTGGCAAGCGCCGGCCTCGTGATCAAGAGCCCGCTCGGGGACGTCACCCTGAAAAATCCGCCGACGGTGCAGGCCGACACGCTCAGCGAAAAATTCGACGTCGTGTTGCTGAGCTGCAAGGCGTTCGACCTCGAGGACGCGATCAAGTCGTTCGCGCCGGCGGTGGGACCGCAGACCGCGATCATCCCTCTGCTCAACGGCATGCTGCATCTCGACGTGCTCGACAAGAAATTCGGCCGCGAGCGGGTGCTCGGCGGGCTCTGCGCCATCGCGGTCACGCTCAACGAAAAGCGCGAGGTGCTTCACCTGCAACCGATGCAGTCGCTGACCTTCGGCGAACGCGACGGCAAGATGTCCGATCGGGTCCGCGCCATCGCCGATGTCTTCGCCAGCGGCAATTTCGGCTCGGTGGCCAGCGAACAGATCGTCCAGGACATGTGGGAAAAGTGGGTGTTCCTGTCCTCGCTGGCGGCGTCGACCAGCCTGATGCGCACGTCGGTGGGCAATATTCTCGCCGCGCCCGGTGGCCGGGATTTTCTGCTCGGCATGGTCGATGAAGTCAGCGCGATCGCCAAGGCCAACGGCCACGAGCCGCGCGGACCGTTCGCCGAGCGCACCCGAACGATGCTGACGACCGAGGGATCACCGATGACGGCCTCGATGTTCCGCGACATCAAGGTCGGTGCGCCGGTCGAAGCCGATCACGTGATCGGTGACCTGGTTGCGCGCGCCGACGCTGCGAAGATTCCGGTGCCGAAGCTGCGCACCGCCTACACGCACCTCAAGGCGTATGAGAAGCAGCGGGGGTAAATTTCAATCTCCACGTCGTCCCGGCGAACGCCGGGACCCATAACCCCTGGCTTTGCCGATGAAAGCGAGGCATCAACCACGCTGCCGAAACGAGACGACACGGCGTATGGGTCCCGGCCTTCGCCGGGACGACGAAAAACTTAAACCCTCACAAATGCGCGAGATAATGCGCCAGCGCGGTGATCTCTTCGTCGCTGAGCGGATAGGCCACGTCCGTCATGGCGGCGCCGGCGCCGCCGCTGCGCACCCCTGACTTGTAATCGTGCAGTGCCTTGACGAGATATTCCTCCCGCTGGCCCGCGAGGCGGGCAACGGCCTTGGTGCCTGCGAATGCGTCGCCGTGGCAGGAGGCGCAGCGCCGTCCGACGGCGGCTTCGGCGCCCTTCTTCGACAGATCGGGATTGTCGTCGGGTTTGGCATCCTTGGGCGGCGTCAGCGACGCAAAATAGGCGCCGAGAACGCGAACATCCTCGTTGGTGATCTGCTCGGCGATCGGCTGCATCAGCTCGTTCTTGCGCGCGCCGCCGCGGAAGAACACCAGCTGCCACTGCGTGAACTGATCCGGCTGGGCCGCCAGCGACGGGATATTTTCGGTTTGCGAAATGCCGTTGTCACCGTGACAGCCGGCGCAGACCTCGGCCTTCTCCTTGGCCGCCGCGGGATCGGCGGCGCGCGCCGCTGAACCGCAAGCCAGTGCCGCGACCAACAGGGTTCCGAGCAGAACAC
Source organism: uncultured Alphaproteobacteria bacterium (assembly GCA_963738105.1). Classification (GTDB taxonomy): domain Bacteria; phylum Pseudomonadota; class Alphaproteobacteria; order Rhizobiales; family Xanthobacteraceae; genus Bradyrhizobium. Next base: position 21,768 of record CAVTWC010000036.1, read on the forward strand.
TTCGCATCTATTTTCTCCCACCAGAAATAATTAAGGCTGCGGCCGCCGGTAAAAGCGGCCGCAGCCCCGGAATGTTCCCAGCCTACTTCTTGCTGTAGCTGATGCGGTAGATCGCGCCGGCCCAGTCATCGGCGACGAGGATCGAACCATCCTTGTCCAGGATGATGTCGTCCGGACGGCCGAGATAGCCCTGGTCGCCTTCGATCCAGCCCGTTGCCAGCACGTCCTGCTTCGGGTTCTTGCCGTCGGGACCGACGATGACGCGGACGATGCGGCCGCCCTGATACTTATGCCGGTTCCACGAACCATGTTCGGCGATCAGGATGCTGTTCTTGTAATCGGCGGGGAACTGGTCGCCGGTGTAGAACTTCATGCCGAGCGGAGCCACATGCGCGCCGAGATTAAGCACCGGCGGGGTGAATTCCGAACATTTGTGACCCATCGCAAACTTCGGATCCGGCGTGTCGCCCTGATGGCAATGCGGATAGCCGAAATTCTCGCCGATCTTGGTGATCATGTTGAGCTTGTCGCTCGGCATGTCATCGCTCATCCAGTCACGGGCGTTTTCCGTAAACCAGTAGCGGCCGCTGCGCGGATCGACATCGCCGCCGACGCTGTTGCGAACGCCGAGCGCCACGATTTCAGCGTTGCCGGTCTTGGGATCAACGCGGCGGATTTGCGACACGCTGGTCGGGGGAATGCCGATGTTGAAGGGAGGTCCGAACGGAATATAGAACCAGCCCTCCTTGTCCGCGGCCAGATACTTCCAGCCATGGGCGGCGTAAGACGGCATGTCGTCATACACCACCTTGCCTTCGCCGAGATGGTCGAGATTGGCTTCGGCGTTGTCGTATTTGATCAATTTGCTGACGGCGACGACGTAGAGCGCGCCATCCTTGAAGGCGAGACCGGTGGGCATATCGAGGCCCTTGAGGATGGTCTTGACCTCTTTCTTGCCGCCCTTGTCGGTGATCGCATAGACGTTGCCGAGACCGAACGAGCCGACGAACAGGGTGCCCTTGTCACCCCAGGCCATCTGCCGTGCCGCCAGCACGCCCGATGCATAGACTTCGATCTTGAAGCCGGGCTGAAGCTTGATCTTCTTGATCAGCGACGCGAGTTCGGCGTCGGAAGCACCGGTCGGCGGCCCCGACGGCGGCGCCAGACCCTTCTGTGCCTCTGTCTCGTCGCCGAGGAACCAGTCGTCCGGCGGATGGGTCCAGAATTCCTTGTTGCCCGACTGATAACTCTTGAGCGGCTTCTGCGGCGCGGTGGCTTGCTGCGCATTGACCTGGCCGGCCCCCGCCATAAAGGCGATTGCTGCGAGCGCAAAAATAGATCGATTGAAGGCCGATTTCATCGCGTCACTCCCTATGCAGCCAGGGCGGCTGCCCATGTTATTATTGAACGTCACGTGGGACGAACGTTTGGGGGTCTGGTGTGAGGTTGGATCAGACCTGCGGATGCTAGCATATTTGCCGCAGGAGAGAAGCGCGCAGCGGGTGACGCCGGCAACCAAAAAAATTTAAGAAAAAATTTCTTCAAGCCGGTTTCATTCGAGACGATTTTTTGTGCAACACTCGCGCTGCACTGCGGTATCCATCGAGGCTTCGGCGGTGCGGCCGAAAAACAAGATGCACGGTTGCAAGTCGCATTCGCAAATACCGTCATGACCTCTCCGCAATCAGCATAGATGACAGAGGCCATGACCCGCATGTCGATGCGGGGCTATTTGAGTTGCGTGCCTTTGGTGGCGTGACGAGACAAGGGAATGATCCATCATGGCGCCAAAGCCGTTTGTCCTGAACGTTCCCGACGCCGCCATCGCCGACCTGAAAACCCGGCTCGCGCTGACACGATTTCCCGATTCCGCGCCCGGCGAGCCGTGGGCCTTCGGCAGCAGCGTCGCCTATGTTCGCGATCTCGTGGGCTACTGGAAGGATGATTTCGATTGGCGCACGCAGGAAGCCGCCTTGAACGCGTTTCCGCAATTCAAGGTGCCGCTGCATGACATCGACCTGCACTATCTGCACGTGCCCGGCGTCGGCCCGAAGCCGTATCCGCTGCTGTTGCTGCATGGCTGGCCCGGCTCGGTGTACGAATTTCTCGACATGATTCCGCGGCTGACCGATCCCGCCCGGTTCGGTGGCGACGCGAACGATGCGTTCACCGTGATCGCGCCGTCGCTGCCCGGCTATGGGCTGTCGTTCAAGCCCGGACAGAAGCGGTTCATTCTGCAGGACATGGCCGCGTGCGTGCACGATCTGATGACGGACGTGTTGGGCTTCGAGAAATTTGCGGTCCAGGGTGGCGATTGGGGCGGCGGCATCGCGTCGATCATTGGACAAGCCTATCCGTCGTCGGTCTGCGGCATCCACGTCAATCTGTTGTTCGCGCCGCGCGATCCGGCCGCCAGCGGAACCACGGCGGAAGAGGAACGATATTTCGCGATATTGCGGCACTGGCTCAAGGAAGAGACCGGCTATCAGCAGATCCAGGGCACCAAGCCGCAGACCTTGGCGTTCGCGCTGACGGATTCGCCTGCCGGCCTGGCGGCCTGGATCGCGGAAAAATTTCGCTCCTGGTCGGATTGCGACGGCGTTGCGGAAAACGCCCTCAGCCGCGATCACATGCTGGCGAATATCTCGTTCTACTGGTTTACCGGCGCGATCGGATCGTCGTTCTGGCCGTACTACGGCCGCCTGCATTCGACGTGGCCGATCTCGCCGGCGCAGCCCATCACGGTCCCCACCGGCTATGCCGCCTTCCCGAAGGAAATAATCGTGCCGCCGCGTTCGATCGCGGAAAAAACCTACACCAACATCCAGCGCTGGACCGTGATGAATAAAGGCGGCCACTTCGCGGCGATGGAGCAGCCTGAAGCACTGGCGGAAGAAATTCAGCAGTTCTTCCGCCCGTTACGGTGAGGCACGATTGAACGTAGAAACCGAACATGATGGAGTTCGGATTGAGCATTAAAGGCAACGGAGACGTGCTCCCTCTCCGCTTGCGGGGTCGAGACGAGCGAAGCTCGCTCTTAAAGGGTTGGGGTGAGGGGGCGTCTCACCAAGTTCTGACTCGCGGATAGGCCCCCTCACCCGAAGCCTTCGGCTTCGACCTCTCCCCGCGCGCGGGGAGAGGTAAGCTGACAGCGCGCCTTGACTCAAATCAAACGCATGCCGCCCTACGGTGCTACTTCTTCGAGGGCGCCGATCTGCAGAGCGATATAGCGGCTGCAGATGCGGCATTGCGAAGACGCGCCGCCGGTCGGCAAAAATCGTTCTCAGTCCGCGGAACCAAGTCGAGTTTCCGCGGCTTATGGTCACGGACTTCCATCAAGGCCCAGCACATCGAGGCCCACAAAAATGAAGATGCTGAAGCGTCTCTTCCAGTTGTCGAGGAAACCCTGGTTTTCAAGCAAACCTTGGGGCAGTCGCCAAAAATCCCAGCCCGTCGTCCAGCACTATTACGCCTTGGAGCCAGACGAATTCGCCCGGCTGCTGCGGAGCGGCCGGACTGAAGATCTGAAAACCCTGGCGCGGAAGCTGAGCCTGCCCGCCAAGGTGAAGATCTGAGGCGGGCTGGAGCTAGACCACCGGCGAGCGGCCGCCATCGACATTGATGGCCGTGCCGGTGATGTAGGAGCCCTGCTCGGAGGCCAGGAAGCAGGCCATGTTGGCGAACTCTTCCGCCGTGCCCATGCGGCCGAGCGGAATGCCCTTGGCCATGTTGCCCGTGAACTCGCTGAAATCGGTACCCGGTGCCGTCTTGGCGTGCCGCTGCACCCATTGATCGCTGACGATCAGGCCGACCAGCATGGCATTGACCAGAATGTTGTGCGGACCGCCCTCCCCCGCCATCACTTTCATCAGCGCCATGCCGGCCGCCCGCGACACCGAGGTCGGCGTCGAGGCCGGCGGCGGCGCCTTGGCGGCGGTATTGAGCACGTTGATGATGCGGCCCCATTTGCGCTCCTTCATGCCCGGCCACACCAGCCGGCTGAAGCGGATCGCCGCGAACAGCTTCAGATCGAGGTCCTGCTGCCACATCTCGTCGGTCACCGTCTCGAACGACATCGCGCGCGAGGTCCCGGCATTGTTGATGAGGATGTCGACCTTGCCGAAGTCGCCTGTGATCTTGTCAAAGGTCTTGGAAATATCCGCCGCCTGGGAGACGTCGCAGACATAATCACGAACATGAAGGCCGTCCTTGGCCAGCGCCGTGCGGGCCTCGGTCAGGCCTTCGGCGCCGCGCGCCACGATCGCGACCTTGGCGCCGGATTCGGCAAATCGCCGCGCCATCGCCAGCCCGAGCCCCTTGCTGCCGCCGGTAATCAGGGCGACGCGATCTTTCATGGTGACATTCATTTTGTTTTCTCCCGTCGCGCCTTGATTGGCGGCAGTTTTGGTTGGCGGCAGCTTGGTCGGTTTGACTGATTTCAGGATAGGTGTGGGGCCGGAAATTGAAAATAGCTCACTTCAGGCCTCACTTCGGCGACGCGGCGGAGGCGTTGAAGAGCTTTTGGCCGTTGACCTGATAGGCGTCGATCGCCTGCTGACCCTCTGGTGATACCAGCCAATCGGCAAACATTTTGGCCTCGGCAAGCCTCGCCGTCCCATGCTTCTTCGGATTCAACTCGATCACGTCGTAGCGGTTGAGCAGCTTCGGGTCGTCTTCGATCGCAATGACCAGCGCGCCCTTGTTACTGAGGCTGAGCCAGGTGCCGCGATCGGAGAGCGTGTAGGCATTCATGGTGCGGGCCGCGCCCAGCGTCTGCACCATTCCGCCGCCGATGGCGTTATACCATTTCTCAGGACTGAGGACTTCGGAGGTCCGGCCGGCCGCGCGCCAGAGCCGCAATTCCTCGATATTGTTGTCGCTTCGGTCGCCGCGCGAAACGAATGGCGCGCGCGCCAGCGCAATCGCCTTCAGCGCCGCCACGACGTCATGGCCACCGACAATGTCGAGCGGGGTCGGCGGACGGCCCGACCAGGACAAAATCATTCCACGCAATCTGCCGGCGCGTCGCGCCATAACCTTCGTCGATGAACTCCCGCTCCGCCGCCGGATCGTGCACCAGCACGACATCCGCCTCACCCCGCCGCGCCATATCGAGCGCCCGCGCCGTCGGCTGGCCAACGACTTTGACGGTGATGCCCGTCTTCGCCGTGAACTGCGGCAGGATGTTCGCGAAAAATCCGGTGTCTTCGACCGAGGTCGTGGACACCAGGGTGATGGTTTGCTCGGCAGCCGGGGCGGAATGAATCGCGCCGATGAGGGCGACGAGCGTCAAGATGGATCGAACGCCAATCATATTTTTTCGCTCCCTGCGAATACGGCGACACGCGAGCGCAACATCACCACCACGCGGGCAGCGCTGGAAAGACTGACGATTTGAATGAAGTCATTCAAGTGACGCCTCGGGTGTCATTCCTGAAGCGGCGACCGACCGTGGCATGACCGGTGAAGTAATTGGAGCGGGCGAAGGGATTCGAACCCTCGACCCCGACCTTGGCAAGGTCGTGCTCTACCACTGAGCTACACCCGCATCCGAGAGGCCGGCGATGGTGCGCCGACGACGGGCAGAGCTATGCCAAATGCAGCCTTCGAATGCAACAGCCCGTCTGCGGAAGAATTCGGGCGCATCGGCCGATATGGTCCCCGAATCCTTGAAATCGGCCGGAAATGACCCAATTGGCCGTTAACCCATCGTGCGGATGGTTGTTTTCGCGATCCGGCCTGCCCATTTGGCACGGCGCGGGTGTGATTCGAGCCGCCCCGGTCAGCCGAAAGGCCGGAGCCGGCCCCTTGGAACCCGATTGAAATTCTCGTGCCACCCGCCACTTAAGGCTGGAGAAATTCTGAACCCATGATTGGGCCGTGCTAGAACCGCCCCAATCCCTCAAGACATCAGGCGAGGATCTCGTGACGATCATAGAGCAGGGCAGCGGACCGGCACCACAAGCGGCGTCCGAGCTGATCAAGGAAACCACCACCCAGACGTTCGTCAAGGACGTGATCGAGGAATCGAAGCGCCAGCCGGTGCTGATCGACTTCTGGGCGCCGTGGTGCGGCCCCTGCCGCCAGCTCACCCCGATCATCGAAAAGGCGGTTCGCGCCGCGGGCGGCAAGGTCAAGCTGGTCAAGATGAACATCGACGAGCATCCGGCGATCCCGGGCCAGATGGGCATCCAGTCGATTCCGGCTGTGATCGCCTTCGTCAACGGCCAGCCCGCCGACGGCTTCATGGGCGCGGTGCCGGAGAGCCAGGTCACCGCCTTCATCAATAAATTGACCGCGGGCATGCCGAACGCCGGCGAGCCCAACATCGCCGAGATCCTCGGGGAAGCCGACGCCGTGCTGGCCGAGGGCGATCCCGCCGGTGCGGCGCAGATCTATGCCGAAGTGCTGGCGGTCGACGCCACCAACATCCCGGCGCTGGCGGGGCTGGCGAAATGCTACGTCGCGACCGGCGCGATCGAGCAGGCCAAGCAGACGCTCGCGCTGGTGCCGGAGGCCAAACGCAATGACGCGGCGGTCAAGGCCGTGCAGGCGTCGCTCGATCTCGCCGAGCAGGCACAGGCGGTTGGGCCGGTCACCGAACTGGAACAGAAAGTCGCCGCAAACCCGCTCGATCATCAGGCGCGATTCGATCTGGCGACCGCGCTCAACGCCAGTGGCAATCGCACGGAGGCAACCCAGCAATTGCTCGAAATCGTCAAGCGTGACCGTAAATGGAACGAGGACGGTGCGCGCAAGCAACTGGTGCAGTTGTTCGAGGCCTGGGGCCCGACCGATGAAGCCACCGTTGAGGGACGAAAGCGGCTGTCGACGATTCTTTTTTCGTAGAGACTTGTTTCGTAGAGACTTGCTGTTTTCGTCGGGACTATCTTTGTAGAGATCAAGCGCGCTAACACCGGGGCCGCAAATGCCGATCAATGCCGAATACCGCGGACCCGGCGAACTTCCCCAGGTCATCCCGGTGTTTCCATTGCCCGGCGCGCTGCTGCTGCCGCGCGGCCAGATGCCGCTCAATATCTTCGAGCCGCGTTATCTGGCGATGGTGGACGACAGTCTGCGCGACGGCCACCGGCTGATCGGGATGATCCAGCCGGACGTTGCGCATTCGCAGAAGGAAGACAAGCCGGCGCTGTTCCGGGTCGGCTGCGTCGGCCGCATCACCCAGCTCGCCGAGGCCGGCGACGGCCGCTACATCCTCGAACTCACCGGCATCGCGCGCTTCAAGGTGATCGAGGAAATGAGCGTGCTGACGGCCTATCGGCAATGCAAGGTGGATTATTTCCCCTACATCGACGATTTCACCGCGCGCAAGGGCGAGGAAGCCGTCGATCGCGAAGCCTTGCTCGAAGTGCTGACGGATTTTCTCACGGCCAATAACCTCAAGGTCGACTGGGAAGGCGTCGAGAGCGCGCCGAATGAAGCGCTGGTCAACGCGCTGGCGATGATGTCGCCCTACGGGCCGCCGGAAAAGCAGGCGATGCTGGAAGCGCCCGATCTGAAGACCCGCGCCGAGATCCTGATCGCGGTGACGGAAATGGATCTCGCCAAAAAGCGCACCAGCGGCGATCCACCGCTGCAGTAGTCGCTTCGTCATTGCGAGGAGCGAGTGAGTTCTGACTCGCGATGCGGTCTTGGCCTCACACACGCTCTCAGCAGGTCGTCCCTGCGAACGCAGGGACCCATAACCCCTGGCATCAAAAGTAAAAAAACGGCCTCTGCCGCGGTGACAAAACGAGAGTCCTCGCCGTATGGGTCCCTGCGTCCGCAGGGACGACTCGTTGCAAAGATCACGCAACGCCGAAAAGTCTCACGTGTAGGCCGCACAGCGGGGCGAGGTAAGGCTGATGCCGCGCCTCACGCATGACGCTCTAGAAATTAATACCCCGCCACCGCCAGCACGATCACGCCGCTCAGCGCCATCCAGCCGAAATGACGGCCGCGCGACCACCACGCGTTGGCCAGCGCAGCGACGCCGTAGACGGCCGCAATCGTCACGATGATCCAGTGCCGTGCCGGCTCGGACTGCATCCAGGGGGCCGCCAGCAGCAACACGCCGCCGCCGATCCAGGCCGCCGTGCCGGCCTGCCACACCAGCCGGATCAGGGTCCGCAGGCGCGCCGGTTCGATCGTTGCCCTGGCGAACACCTTGGTCTCCCCGAGCGTGCCGTGAAGCAGCGCCACCAGGATTGCGGCGACGCCGGCGCATTGCAAAATGAGATCTCGCATCGGCTGACACTCCCTCATCCATACAGTAGTGTATGTTTAGCGGAGGGCCGTGGCGCTTGTCAATACACTTGTGTATGGTGGGGTTTTCCGGATGCCCCCGATGGCCGATCAACTCTCCGCAAAAGACTGGCTCAATCAAGGCCTTAAGGTACTGGCAACAAACGGCTTTACCGCGTTGAAGGCGGAGCCGATGGCCAAGGCCATGGGAGTGTCGCGCGGTAGTTTCTATTGGCACTTTGCCGATGTCGGCGCGTTCCACGCCGCGGTCCTCGACCACTGGCGCGACGTCGCCGCGGAACAGATCATCAGTGATGTCGAGGCCGAGTCGCCGGACCGCCTGCCGGCGTTGCTGCGCCGGGTATTCGGCGAACGACCCCCTGTGCTCGAGAGCGCGATGCGCAGCTGGGCCGCGCATGATGCGTCGGCCCGGGCGACGGTAGAGGCGGTCGACCAGCGCCGGCTCGGCTATGTGGAGAACTTGCTCAAAGCGTCCGGATTGCCGGCGGAGACGGCGCGGGCCCGCGCCCAGATCCTGTATTGGGCGTTTCTGGGTTACGCGCTGTCGGACAAGGCGCTGTCGCGGCCACGGCAGGCGGCACTGCTCGACGAATTGCTGCGGATCGCCGGATAGCTTCGCGGCGCGCGCGAATATGCTACATCGTCGGGCAACCAAGCCGGAGACTAACGCATGTCATCCCCGTCCGAGCGCCTTGAAGGCACCGTCGATCCCAAGCTGCTGGAAATCCTGGTCTGTCCGATGACCAAGGGCCCGCTTGAATTCGATTCGGCGCGGCAGGAATTGATCTCGCGCTCCGCAAAGCTCGCTTATCCGATCCGCGACGGCATCCCGATCATGCTGCCGGAAGAGGCCCGGAAGATCGATTAGGCCATGCGCGCCCGGATCATTTTTGGCGCGATCGCGATCGCCGGCGTGTTGGCGATTGCCGCGCAGGCTTCCGCTGAGGAAAGCAAAATTCGCGTCGGCGCCATCGACGCGGTGCTGACGACCCCGCCCGATGTCGACAAGCCGCCGGTGGCGCTGTTGATCGCGGGCTCCGGCACCACCGATCACGACGGCAACGGACCGCAGGTCAAACCCGCGACCTTGAAAAAGCTCTCGGAGCAATTGGTCGCCCGCAAGATCGCGACGCTTCGCTACGACAAGCGCGGCGCCGGCGGCTGGAAGCCGGAATTCGGCAAGCCGGAGGATTTTCGCTTTGTGAATTTTGTCGACGATGCCGCCGCGCTGGTGAATTATTTGCGCAGCAGCGGAAAATTCTCGAAGGTCATCGTGGTCGGGCACAGCGAGGGCGGGCTGGTCGGAATCCTGACCACGCGGCGCGTCCCGGTCGATCGGCTGGTGCTGCTGGTCACCGCGGCGCGGCGGCAGGGCGATCTGGTCAAGGCCCAGCTCGAAAAGACCGTTCCATCCGACGTATTCGAGCCGATCGCCAAAGCGATCGACGCCATCATGGCCGGGCAGATCGTCGATCCGCCGCCGCCGGGATTTTCGGTCGCGCCATCGATGCAGCCCGGCATCGCCTCGGCCTTTACCGAAGACCCGATCGATCCCTTGAAAAAGATCACCGAGCCGACGCTGATCATCGGCGGCGGCCGCGACCGCCAGGTGGCGCGGGTGGATTTTGCCGCGCTGTCCGCCGCATCGCCGGTGGCGAAAACGCTGTGGTTGCCGGACATGAATCACGTTCTGGTCGATGTCACCGACGAAGCCGACGACATCAAGGCCTATAGCGACGCGGAACGTCCGCTCGATCCCGCGATGATCGATGCCGTGGCGGCGTTTTATTCTGGCGGGTGAGGCGAAGTGAGCAGCTCTGACAGCGGGCTCCGTCATCGTGAGCAGCGTCTGCGACTTCGTCAATGGCCGGGCTCGTCCCGGCCATTCACGTCGATTGCTTGCTGACGCTCAGCAAAGACGTGGATGCCCGACAAGCCCGGGCATGACGAACTGCTCGCCTCCGGATGACCCTACAACGCCTCGCCCTTCAACAGCCGCGGCACTTCGCCGGACAGTCCGGCGGCCTGGCGGATGAACAGGCTCTTCAGCGGCGGCGCGCGATCGACCAGGCCGAGGCCGATATCGCGCACGGTGCGCAACAGCGTCGACTGGTTCGAGAACAACAGATTCAGCGAATTGGTCGCGAGCCCCATCGCCATGGTGTCGAACCGCCGCCAGCGCTGATAGCGATCGAGCACGTCGGCCTGGCCGAGATCCATGCCGAGCCGCGCCGCGTCGACGACCACTTCGGCCAAGCGCCGCGACATCCTTCAGGCCCATATTGAGCCCCTGCCCCGCGATCGGGTGAATCACATGCGCGGCGTCGCCGACCAGCGCCAGCCGTTCGCCGATGAACGAGCGCGCGACGAAATAGCCGAGCGGAAAGGCGCGCGGCTTGTCGAGCGCCTTGATCTCGCCGAGATGCAGGCCAAAGCGCTGCTCGAGTTCGGCGTGAAATTCTGTCTCGTCGAGCGCGGTGATGCGCGCGGCTTCGGAGCGCTTTTCGGTCCACACCAGCGACGAGCGCTTGCCGGTCAAGGGCAGGATCGCGAACGGGCCGGCGGGGAGAAAATGTTCTTCGGCGCGGCCGTGATGGTCGCGCTCATGGCCGACCGACACCACGATGCCGGACTGATCGTATTCCCAGCCATGGGTGGCGATGCCGGCGCGCTCGCGCAATTTCGAACGCGCGCCATCGGCCGCCACCAGCAGGCTCGCCTCGACCACGCGACCGTCGGACAATGTCACGTCGACGCCATCGGGGCGGGCGTCGAAATTCGTCACCGCCGTGGTCACGAGTTCGATGCCTTCGGCTTCCGCGCGCCGCACCAGCACATCGATCAGATGGCGGTTCTCGATCATATGCGCGAACGGTTCGCCCGGTTCGACATGCCGGCAAAGGTCAGGAACACCGGACGGGTCGCGTCTTCCAGTTTGGAATCGGTGACGACCATGTCGAGGATCGGCTGCGCATCATCGGCGACCTCGCTCCACGCGCCGATCGCCTCGAACAGCCTCCGGCACGCCGCCACGATCGCGGTCGCGCGCGGATCGCGGCTCGGCCGCGTCGCCAGCGCCGGATCGGCCACGATCACCGGAATGTCGGCGCCCAGGCCCTGACGCAACGCCAGCGCCAGCGCCAGTCCGGCAAATGAGCCACCGCAGATGACAATGCTTCGCTGAACCGACATGCTGTTCCTTTACGCGCCGACGCCCTTAGACTGTGCTTGCTACCTGATAATAGCTGGGCGAAACAGAGCGGAGAAACAAGGGCTTTACACCCAGTTCGTCATTCCGGGGCGCGCGTCTTGCGCGAGCCTCGGATACGCAATGCGCATCGGGAATCTCGAGATTCCGGGTTCGAAGCTTCGCTTCGCCCCGGAATGACCGTTATGATGATTGCCGGTTCGCAATTACCGAAAGCACTGCCATGTCCAAAGGCCTGATCGACCTGATTTCCATCCTCGACCTCGAGCCGCTCGAGGTGAACATGTTTCGCGGCAACAGCCCGAAAACGAGCTGGCAGCGGGTATTCGGCGGCCAGGTGATCGGACAGGCCATGGTGGCGGCGTGCCGCACCGTCGAGGGCCGGCTGCCGCATTCGCTGCATTGCTATTTCATCCTGCCCGGCGATCCGCAGATCCCGATCATCTACGAGGTCGAACGGCTGCGCGACGGCAAGAGCTATTCGACCCGCAGGGTCACCGCGATCCAGCATGGCAACGCCATCTTCTCGATCATGGTGTCGTTCCATGCCGAGGAACAGGCCTCGTTCGATCATCAGGACAAGATGCCGGACGTGCCGCCGCCGGAAAAGCTCACCGCCGAAGAGGTGGCAAAGCAGCCGATGTTCCGCGAGATGCCGGATTTCATCCGCCGCTACTACGAATCCGACCGCCCGATCGAATTGCGCCCGGTCGAGCTCGGCCGCTATTTCGGCCAGAAGATCGACGACGGCCGCATCCACGTCTGGATCCGCACCGCCTCGAAACTCTCCGACGATCCGGCGCTGCATATGTGCGCGCTGGCCTATGCGTCGGATTTCTCGCTGCTCGATGCGGCGATGGCGCGTTACGGCCGCACGCTGTTCGACAAGCGCATGATGCCGGCGAGCCTCGATCACGCGATGTGGTTTCACCGCCCGTTCCGCGCCGACGAATGGCTGCTCTATGCGCAGGACTCGCCGAGCGCGCAAGGCGGGCGCGGTCTGACCCGCGGCATGATCTTCAAGCAGGACGGCACGCTGGTGGCGTCCGTCGCGCAGGAAGGCTCGCTGCGCGAACGCAGATAGTCACGCCCGCCGTTGCGTTCGCGCGCTTACGCGACGAGCTCGAATTGCGAAACGAACCATGTGGTGTACCAGCGCAACATCCATGGGATCGGGATGATGAAGCCGCACGCCAGCGCGAATACGATCGTCCGCCACAGCATTTCCAGCCCGGTCGCATGGAACAGGATTTCGCGATGCGTGCCGGTCACGTTGCGGCAATTCCACCGCATCCAGGCCGTGGCGACCCACGCCCAGCCGACGATCGTGATGGCGGAAACGATGAACAGCAGATGCCAGCCGATATACATCGGCGCGCTGCCGTTAAAGGCGATCGGCAGCGGGTGACCATCGGAGCTGAGATTGCCGGCGATCCAGCGCACCACCATCCACGACAGGTAGGCCTGCGCCACCACCGCGACGAGATGAACCAGATTGCCCGCGGCGCCGGCGTAGCTCAAAAGCCCGAGCCCGACGAAGGCGTACCAGATGTCGCCGACCTCGCCGTGGAAGGCGAAGTTCGGCCGATCCGGCACCCGCATGCGGGATGCCATCCAGCGATAGAAACTGGTCGCCACCCAGGGCGCCGGGATCACCAGCAACATGCCGATGCCGTAGAGCAGGCCGCGGCCGAGAAACTCCCACAAGCCGGTGTCGATCGAGAGCGAACCGCTGCCATAATGGCCGCCGGCACTGCTATACTGGTCACCGGCGCCGGCGATCTGGCCGCCGGGTTGCGGAACGGCCGGTGGACGCGAACCGCCGCCCGGGCTCAGGCCGGGGATTTCCCCGGCGCGCTGCCAGCCGGCCATGCCCTCACTCCAGACCAGCGTATCCCCTGTAACGGTGCCTCTGGCGATGAGACTGCGAAATTGAGCTTCCGGGAAAGGGCCCTGCTGCTGGCCCTGAGCGGCATAAAACCAGGATCGATCCGACATTTTATTTCCTTAAGTAATGGGGTCGTACGGCTGCGCTGAAATTGCAGTTTGGAAAATTATTCACTCCCGCGGAGGCAAGAACCCCCAAAGGGAGCAGACTATCAAACAGAAACTGGCACCCGTCATCGTTTTTCGGTTGGCCCTGCAAACTTTTTGTGCCAATCGCACAAAAAGATGCCAGACTTGAAACCGCCGGGGCCTGTGGAAACGCAGCTCCGGGCATGACCAACCTTTCGGGACCCGGGAAGCGAAGGCCTGACCATGAAGCTCGTTGTCGCCATTATCAAACCCTTCAAGCTTGACGAGGTGCGCCAGGCGCTCACCGCGATCGGGGTCAGCGGCATGACCGTGACCGAGGTCAAGGGCTACGGTCGCCAGAAGGGCCACACCGAGGTCTACCGCGGCGCCGAATATGTCGTGAACTTCCTGCCGAAACTGCGCATCGAAATCGCGGTCGCATCCAATATTGCCGACAAGGCCGTCGAAGTCATCACCGCGAATGCGCGCACCGGTCAGATCGGTGACGGCAAGATCTTCGTGACGCCGATCGATCGCGCGTTGCGGATCCGGACCGGCGAAACCGACAGCGACGCGCTCTAGACACTCATCGGAGTCCGACGCTTCGGATCGCGGCACTTCCATCGCAACCGGCAACGACGCCGGATGCGATCCATCACATCAGAAACGGCTGGGGAAATACCATGGGGGCACTCTTGCGTCGTGCCGCGGCGCTGGCTGCGCCGATCGGTCTTGTGACGATCGTTGCGACACCGGCGTTCGCGCAAGCGCAGACCATCAACGGCGCCGATACGGCATGGATGATCGTCGCGACAGCGCTCGTGCTGATGATGACGATACCGGGACTGGCGCTGTTCTACTCCGGCATGGTGCGCAAGAAGAACGTGCTGGCGACGATGGCGCAGAGTCTTGCGGCCGTCGCCATGATTTCGATTCTCTGGGTCGCGTTCGGCTACTCGCTGGTGTTCGTCGGCGACGGCCCATGGCTTGGCACGCTCGATCGCTGGTTTCTCGCCGGCATGACCCTCGATAGCGTCAATCCGGCCGCGAAGACGATTCCGGAAGCGCTGTTCATGCTCTACCAGATGACCTTCGCGATCATCACCGTGGCGCTGGTGGCAGGCTCGGTCGCCGACCGCATGCGATTCTCGGCCTATCTGTTGTTCTCGATCGGCTGGTTCATGTTCGTCTATGTCCCGCTCGCGCACTGGATCTGGGGCGGCGGTTTCCTGGGTGCTGCCGGCGTGCTGGATTTTGCCGGCGGCCTCGTGGTGCATCTGTCCGCCGGCGTCGGCGGGCTGGTGGCCGCGAAAGTGTTGGGGCGGCGCCACGGCTATGGCACCGAGAATCTCTCGCCGTTCGATCTGTCGCTCGCGGTGGTCGGCACCGGACTGTTGTGGGTCGGCTGGTTCGGCTTCAATGGCGGCTCGGCGCTGGCTGCGAATTCGCGCGCGGTGATGGCGATCATCGCCACCCATCTCGCGGCCTGCGCCGGCGCGCTGACCTGGGGCGGGATCGAATGGTCGATCCGGCGCAAGCCGTCGGTGCTCGGCATGATTTCCGGTGCCGTCGCGGGCCTTGGCACGATCACGCCGGCTTCGGGATTCGTCTCGCCCTGGCATGGCATCGTCATCGGGGTGATCGCCGGCCTGGCGTGCTTCTGGGCCTGCACCTGGCTCAAGCATCGCTTCCGGTATGACGATTCGCTCGACGTGTTCGGCGTCCACGGCGTCGGCGGCCTGGTCGGGACCTTGCTCGCCGGGGTGTTCGCCACCGCGGCGATCGGCGGGACCTCCGGTCTGATCGAGGGTCATCCGCAGCAATTGCTGATCCAGTTCTACGGCGTCGCCGTTACCCTGGTGTGGTCGGCCGGCGTGACCTTCGTGCTGCTCAAGCTGGTCAGCGCGTTCGTGCCGCTGCGGGTTTCCCGCGAACATGAGCTGGAAGGCCTCGATATTTCGCAGCACGGCGAGGCATTGCAGTAAAATAGATTACTGACCCACCTTGATACCTTTTGCCTGCCCTTCGCATGGGCACGAATATGTCGAGAGCCTGTCACGCCTAGATTTTAGTCAGGCGTGGCTAGGCTTTGGGCGCGACCGAATAGCGCAGTTTGGCCCCTTTCCCGCAAAGCCCGAAAACACCCGCGTTCATAGTCCGTTAGGCAACGCGCCCGATCTGGCACGGCATTTGATTCTATGGGGGCTGGCTGTGCCCGCGTAGTGAACTCTCTCCGCGTGGTGAACCTCAGTCGAGAACGCCCGGTCGCGTCTGGACCGGGCCCAAGCGGGGATAGGACCCATGAAAATTGTTATGGCGATCATCAAGCCATTCAAGCTCGAAGAAGTCCGCGATGCCCTGACCGCCATTGGCGTTCACGGTCTCACGGTGACGGAAGTCAAAGGATATGGGCGGCAGAAGGGCCATACGGAAATCTACCGCGGCGCTGAATACGCGGTGAGCTTCCTGCCCAAGATCAAGATCGAGGTCGCGATCGCCTCCGACCAGGTCGACAAGACCATCGACGCCATCACGTCCGCGGCAAAGACCGGACAGATCGGCGACGGCAAGATCTTCGTCATCAACCTCGACCATGCGGTTCGTATCCGCACCGGCGAGGCCGATGCCGCTGCACTTTGATTTCGCGCTCAACATAATTCAATCAGGAGTAAAACAAATGACGTTCAAACGTCCCACCCCCGCGGGATGGGCAGTCCTCGCCATAGGAGCGCTCTGCGCGGTAGGCTTCGTCGACGCCGCGATCGCTCAGACTGCGGCGCCGGCTGCTGCACCTGCGGCTGACGCAGCGGCAGCGGCGCCCGCCGCGGCTGCGGCCGTTCCCAACAAGGGCGACACCGCCTGGATGCTGGTATCCAGCGCGCTCGTTCTGATGATGTCGGTCCCCGGCCTCGCGCTGTTCTATGGCGGTCTCGTCCGCACCAAGAACATGGCGTCCGTGCTGACCCAGGTGTTCGCGATTGTCGCCATGGTCGGCGTGATCTGGACCCTCTACGGCTACTCGCTCGCGTTCGGCGACGGCGGCAGCATGACGCCCTACATTGGCGGCTTCACCAAAGCCTTCATGCACGGCATCGATGCGAACTCGACGGCGGCGACGTTCTCGAACGGCGTTGTGATTCCGGAACTCGCCTACTTCGTGTTCCAGATGACCTTCGCGATGATCACCCCGGCCCTGATCGTCGGCGCCTTTGCCGAACGCATCAAATTCTCGGCCGTGATGCTGTTCATCCTGCTCTGGGTCACCTTCATCTACTTCCCGATCGCGCATTGGGTTTGGTACGTCGCCGCTCCGGATGACGTCGCAGCTGCTGCCAAGGCGCTTGCCGCCGCGGCGGATGGTGCGGCCAAGACGGCGGCCCAGGCCAAGCTCGACGAAGTCACCGGCGCTGTCGGCTGGCTCGCGGGCGCTGGTGCCCTCGACTTCGCCGGCGGTACGGTCGTGCACATCAACGCCGGCATCGCCGGTCTGGTGGGCGCGCTGATCATCGGCAAGCGTACCGGCTACGGCAAGGACCTGATGGCTCCGCATTCGCTGACCATGACCATGATCGGCGCCTCTCTGCTCTGGGTGGGCTGGTTCGGCTTCAACGCCGGATCGAACCTCGAATCCAACGGCACGACGGCGCTGGCCTTCGTCAACACCATGGTGGCCACCGCAGGTGCGGCGCTGTCCTGGCTGCTCTCCGAATGGATCGTCAAGGGCAAGCCCTCGTTGCTGGGCATCTGCTCCGGCGCGGTCGCGGGTCTGGTGGCGGTGACGCCGGCTTCGGGCTTCGCCGGTCCGATCGGCGCCCTGGTGCTCGGCCTGATCGTCTCGCCGGTCTGCCTGTTCTTCGTCTCCACGGTGAAGAACGCGCTCGGCTATGACGACGCGCTCGACGTGTTCGGCGTCCACTGCATCGGCGGAATCATCGGTGCGCTCGGCACCGGCATTCTGGTCAATCCCGCCCTCGGTGGCGTCGGCATCACCGACTACACCAACATCACCGGAAACAATGCCGGCACCTACGATTTCGTCACGCAGATGATCGCGCAGGGCAAGGCGGTCGGAGCGACGTTGCTCTGGTCGGGCATCGGTTCGGCGATCCTCTACAAGCTCGTCGACATCATCGTCGGCCTGCGTCCGACCGTCGAGGAGGAGCGCGAGGGTCTCGACATCTCCGATCACGGCGAACGCGCCTACAACATGTAAGTGCTCTCCCGGGGCGCGATCTCACGAGATCGCGCCCAGAACTACGGTTCGGGCACATACCCGGCAATGCCCGGACCGTTGAGGGGCTCCAGCGCAAGCTGGGGCCCCTTTCTTTTTGCGAAATAAAGGCTGGATCGGCACCGCCGGCCGATGGTTAATCGCGTCTTAACCTCGCCGTATCTATGGTGGTTCTGATCCTTTTCCGGCTGGCCGCGACGTTCGATGGGCCGCCTCAGGAGTGCTGGCATTTCACCGATGGCAATGACCGCTTCATCCCGCACGCCGCAAGGCCCCGGCAGTCCGGAGAGCGAGCGCTCGCCATTCGCACGGCTGACCGAGCTTTTGGCGCCCTATCAGCCAGCTAAGCCATTGATTACGCTATCGTTGGGGGAACCCCAGCACCCGGTTCCCGCGTTCGTCGCGCCAGTGCTGGCCAAGCACATCGCCGATTTCGGTCGCTATCCGATCGCCAAGGGCATCGAGCCGTTCCGGCGGGCGGCTTCGAACTGGCTGTCGACCCGATTCGATCTGCCGCGCCCGATCGACCCGGAAACCGAGCTTCTGGTGCTCAACGGCAGCCGCGAAGGCCTGTTCTTCGCGGCGATCACGGCCGCGCGCTATGTCGGCGATCGCAAGGGCCGGCCGGCGATCCTGGTGCCCAATCCGTTTTATCCCGCCTATGGCGCCGGCGCCCGCGCCGCGGATTGCGAAACGATCTATCTGCCGACCACACCAGCCAACGGATTTCTGCCGGATCTCGACGCGCTCGATGACGCCACGCTGGCGCGCACCGTTGCGATCTTCATTGCCTCGCCGGCCAACCCGCAAGGCGCGGTGGCGTCACGCGATTATTTCCGCCGGCTGAAACAGCTCGCCGACCGTTTCGGCTTCATGATCCTGAGCGACGAGTGCTACTCGGAAATCTACACCAAGCAGGCCCCCGGCAGCGCGCTGGAAGCCGCCGGACCCGACTTCACCAACGTCGTCGCGTTCCAATCGCTGTCGAAGCGATCGAACCTGCCGGGCATGCGGGTCGGGTTCGCGGCCGGCGACAAGAAAGTTTCTCGGCATGTTTCACGAACTGCGTAACGTCGCCGCACCGCAAGTGCCGGTGCCGCTGCAGCATGTCGCGATCGCAGCCTATAGCGACGAAACGCATGTCGAAGAGAACCGCAGGCTCTACCGCATCAAGTTCGATCTCGCCGACCAGATCCTCGGCAACCGCTACGGCTACGTCCGGCCCGCCGGCGGCTTCTGTGTCTGGCTCGACGTCTCGGCGCGCGGCGGCGACGAAGCCGCGACCGTGAAACTCTACAAGGATGCCGGCGTGCGCGTGGTGCCCGGAAGTTATCTGGCGCGGCAACAGCCCGACGGCAGCAATCCCGGTGCCGGTTACATTCGTCTGGCGCTGGTCGCGGACGGCGAAACAACAGCCGAGGCGTTGCACCGGCTGGTCGAAATTCTGGATTAATCGCAGGTCAACATGAGCATGCCAGCGATCGAACGTGTCATTCCCCTGGTCGGCCAATTGCCGGCCTCGATGCGCGAAGCGCTGGCGCGGCGGCTGCGCGAAGTCACCGGGCTGGGCCTGATCGCGCTGGCGGGCGTGGCCGCGGCGGCGCTGATGACCTGGTCGGTGCAGGATCCAAGCTTCAGCCACGCGACGTCGCGCGCGATCCACAACATCGTCGGCTATCCCGGCGCCATCGGCGCTGATCTGTTGATGCAGATTCTCGGCCTCGGCGCGATCATGCTGATCCTGCCGGTGGCGGTGTGGGGCTGGCGCATGCTGACCCATCGCACCTTCGATCGCGAAGCGCTGCGGATCGCTTGCTGGATCCTGTGCACGGTGATCTCGGCGGGCTTCGTCAGCTGCTGGCCGCATGGCGGCGCGTGGCCGTTGCCCACCGGACTTGGCGGCGTCGTCGGCGACGCGCTGCTGCGCGCGCCGGCCGTCGTGCTCGGAGCGCCCGGATTTCTCTATCGCCTGGTCTACGGAATCGTGCTTGGCGTCGCGATGGTCGCAACATTCCTGATCGCCTGCGGCCTCGGCTCGCGGCCGCAGGAAGAGGAATTGACGTCGATCGAGGACGACGACGCACCGTTCGTGGAAGAGGAAAGCGACGGCGGCTCGGTCTCGTTGGGATGGCTGTTCCATGCCGCGATGAGCGCCAAGGCGCGGCTCGGCTGGATGCTGTCGCGGGCCTATAGCTCGCTGGTTGCAAGCACGCCGGCCAAGAGCGCATCCGCATTCGAACGCCAGGAGCCCAATCTCGGAGGCCGCACAGCGCCCTCATTGGCGCCGCAGGCCGAGGAAGATTTCGAGGACGCTGAAGAGGAAGAAGACGACGAGGAGGAAGCTCCCGCCGCCCGCGCGCCGCGCAAGAAGGCCGCCGCTCGCGCACCCGCACGCAAATCCGCCGGCAAGTTCGAACTGCCTTCGGTATCGGTTTTGACCGCGCCAAAAGCTTCCGATCGCCAGCCGCTCAGCAAATCCGAGCTGGATAATAATTCGCGCGCGCTGGAAGGCGTGCTGCAGGATTTCGGTGTGCGCGGTGAAATCGTCAAGGCCAATCCCGGCCCGGTCGTGACCCTGTACGAACTCGAGCCCGCGCCCGGCATCAAATCGTCGCGTGTCATCGGCCTCGCCGACGACATTGCGCGTTCGATGAGCGCGTTGTCGGCGCGCGTCGCGGTCGTCGCCGGCCGCAACGCCATCGGCATCGAATTGCCGAATGCGCATCGCGAAAAGGTTTATCTGCGCGAATTGCTGTCCGTGAAGGACGACTCGATGGCAAAGCTTCCGCTTTGCCTCGGCAAGAACATCGGCGGCGAATCCATCATCATCGATCTCGCGCGCACGCCGCATATGCTGATCGCCGGTACCACCGGCTCCGGCAAATCCGTCGCCATCAACACCATGATCCTGAGCCTGGTCTACCGGCTGCGCCCGGACCAGTGCCGCCTGATCATGGTCGATCCGAAAATGCTCGAACTGTCCGTCTATGACGGCATCCCGCATCTGCTGACGCCTGTCGTGACCGATCCGAAGAAGGCCGTGGTCGCGCTGAAATGGGCCGTGCGCGAGATGGAAGAGCGCTACAAGAAGATGTCCAAACTCGGTGTGCGCAACATCGACGGCTACAATCAGCGCCTGGTCGAAGCCAAGGGCAAGGGCGAGGAGCTGACCCGCACCGTTCATACCGGCTTCGACAAGGAAACCGGCAAGGCGATCTACGAGGAAGAAAAGCTCGACCTCGAACCGCTGCCCTACATCGTGATCATCGTCGACGAAATGGCCGACCTGATGATGGTCGCAGGCAAGGATATCGAAGGCGCCGTGCAACGCCTGGCGCAGATGGCCCGCGCCGCCGGCCTGCACGTCATTCTCGCCACGCAGCGGCCGTCGGTCGACGTCATCACCGGCACCATCAAGGCGAACTTCCCGACCCGCATCTCGTTTCAGGTCACCTCGAAAATCGACAGCCGCACCATCCTCGGTGAAATGGGCGCCGAGCAACTGCTCGGCCAAGGCGATATGCTGTATATGGCCGGCGGTGGGCGCATCAGCCGCGTTCACGGCCCCTTCGTCTCGGACGAAGAGGTCGAGAAGGTGGTGCGTCACCTCAAGACGCAGGGCCAGCCGGAATATCTCGAGGCGGTCACCGCGGAAGAGCCGACCGACGAAGACGGCGCGGTATTCGATGCCACCGGCATGGGCAGCGATGGCGGCGGCGACCTGTTCTCGCAGGCGGTGGCCATCGTCAAGCGCGACCGCAAGGCGTCCACCAGCTACATTCAGCGCCGGCTGCAAATCGGCTATAACCGCGCCGCTTCGTTGATGGAGCGAATGGAACTTGAAGGCATCGTTGGGCAGGCCAACCATGCCGGCAAGCGCGAGATTTTGGTCGAAGAAGAAGAAAGCGGCTTTTGATACGTGTCGCAGGTCCGGGATGGCCGGCGTTGAAATAATATTCTCACGGAAAAACGATATCCGCCTTGACCGAAAATACGATAAAACGGCTGACAATCTGGCGGGGCCACTCGTTGAATAGAGATCCCAAGTTTCCAATGACAAAGCCAATCGCGAATCGCAGCCTGCGCACCGGCGTGGCGATGCTGACCGCGGCGTTCATGCTGAGCATCGTGGTGCCGTCTTCCGCGCAGAGCGTGCCGGTGCCGAAGCCGGCGCCAAAAAACCGCGATGGCCAGATGAGCGCGTCGGATGCGCGCGGTCCGACGACCACGGGAACAACCCAGCCGCCGGAGCCGGTGATTCCCGATCCGCGCCGCAACGTGCCGGCCAATATTTTCGCCACCTTCGACGCCAATCAGAAGGCGCAGGCCGCGCGGGTCAGCGCCTATCTGTCTTCGCTGTCGACGCTGGTCGGAAATTTCGTGCAGGTCGGTCCCGACGGCAGCAAGACCAAGGGCGATTTCTACATCCAGAAACCCGGCAAGGTGCGTTTCGAATACGATCCGCCGAGCTCGATCGCGATCGTCGCCGACGGATCGTCGGTGGCGGTGCGTGACCGCAAGCTTGCGACCCAGGATATTTATCCGCTGTCGCAG
>CAVTWC010000037.1:0-103553 GCA_963738105.1 uncultured Alphaproteobacteria bacterium
GTTTCGGCAACCTCGAAACGGCGCCGGTTCCCCGCAAAAAAGAACCCTGGCTGATGCCAGGGCTCTTCGTCAGCCATCGTAGAGGCTGGCTATTGTCCAGTGTGAGTCTTGATCGCTTCTTCTATCTGGGCCTTGACGGCGTCGAGGTTGAAGGACGCAGGCGCCTGCATCGGCGGAAATTCGACCGCTGTCTGCGCCAATTCAATGACCTGCTTCTGCACATAGACGAAGCGCCATAGCTCGCGGCCCATGAAATCGTTGAAGTAACCGGCGCCCTGGTTGTTCAAGGACTCCCCGTTAATCGAAGGTGTCCGCTCGAACGGATCCTGGCGGATATTGATTGGCGTCGGCATATCCGTCGTCAGCTTCTCTCCCGGCCAACCATGGGGCTGCTGGACGAATATGAACTTGAAATCGTCGAGGCGGATTGCTCCGAGCTTCGGCCCTCCGAAGTAGAAGATTTCGTGCCGCGCCGACGGTCCCTTACCAAGCAGAAGGTCCATCTGATTGTACCCGTCCAAATGGTTCTTGTACGTCTGGCCTTCCAGCGTCACTCCTTTCAGAAGCTGCTCTCCTATGTTGGGGTTTCCAGCAGCGGCGCTGAGCGTCGGCAGCCAATCGAGTCCCGAGAATATTCCGTTCTCGACCGTGCCCGCCTTGATCTTGCCAGGCCAGCGGATGATACACGGCACCCGGAAACCGCCCTCGAAAATGGTACCCTTGGTCGCCTTGAATGGGGTCATGCCGCCGTCCGGCCAAGTGAAGACTTCCGCGCCGTTGTCGGTGGTGAAGATGACGATGGTGTTGTCGGCTTCGCCGATGTCCTGCAGGTGTTTCAACAATCCGCCGACACTGTCATCCAGTTGCGCCATCCCGGCCTCTTCCAGACCATAGTTGCTTCGCGGGTTCATCATCGCCTGGTACTTTGGCGACACGAACGTGTATGCGTGCATGCGCGTGGGGTTATGCCAGATGAAGAACGGTTTGCCGTCCTTCTTGGCCTTGTCCATGAAGGCATTGCTTTGCCCGACAAGCACCTCGTCGAACGTCTCCATGTTGTATTTGGCCAGGCGGCCCGCCTGGAACGTCTGACGATCCGCCATATTTGAGAATGGTGCTAGCGGGCCTTCATCGACAATGCGCTGCTTGCCCACTTTACCCCAGCGGGGCATCACGGTTGCATCGTCCAGATCGGTCGCCCAGGAATGGAGGATGTTGCGCGGACCGAATTTGTCGATCTCATCCTGAGGGTAGTCGTACGAATACGGGTCCGACATTGCATCCAAATGATACAGATAGCCGAAGAACTCATCGAACCCGTGTAGCGTCGGCAGGTACTTGTTTAAGTCACCTAGATGGTTCTTGCCGAATTGCCCGGTCTCATAGCCACGCGACTTCAACACCGTAGCGAGCGTTACGGCCTGATCCGGAATACCCACGTCGGCTCCGGCCAGACCTACAGTGGTTAGGCCGGTTCGGACTGGCAGTTCGCCGGTGATGAAGTTGGCGCGCCCCGCTGTACAGCTCGCCTCCGCATAGTAGTCGGTGAAGCGCATGCCCTGACCGGCGAGCTGGTCAAGGTTCGGCGTCTTGCCGGACATGATGCCTTGGTGATACGCGCCGATATTGAACCAGCCGACATCATCGCCCATGATGACGAGTATGTTGGGGGGCCGTTGCTGCTGTGCGATCACTTGCGGGCTCGCCATCGTTGTCGCAGCGAGCAGCGTAAGTCCGCAGGTCCAGGCACCTCTTATATTCATGATTGATTCCTCTCCATTTGGTGCGATTTGGCGCGACTTGTGATTTCTCGGAAGTTTGCTCGGAGATGATCCATTTCACCGTCCTGCTGTTGTTGGCCGAATAGGCTCAGCTCGGACGAGCCTCATGGGTCGCCGTCAAGCTACCGACCCGCGATTTGAGCCAACATCAAAATCCTGCAATGCTCGGAGCGCGCGCCTGCGTTTCCAAAACGCACGCCAATTCAACGCTTTAGCGCCGTCGGGCTGTTAGTAATTATGACGAACTGATAGCGCTATTCGCTACGGCGCACCCGTATTGTGCTTTCTCTTGTAAGTCGCCGAAGGAAGTTCGCAGAACAAGTTGCGGTAGTCTCTCGCAAATTGACCGAGGTGCCAGAACCCCCATTTGTTTGCGACATCAGCGACGTTCATCGATGGCTCTTGATGTCCACAGAGATCCCGTCGCACGCCGTTCAATCGCTGCACTTTCATGTAGAGCGCTGGCGATAAGCCGAAGCGCTCCAGGAACGCGTAATTCAGCGTCCGCTCGCTTGCTCTCGCGATCCGACAGAGATCGCCAATACTGAGAATCTCTCCGGGGAGATCGTTGACCGCTTCAAGCACGGCTTTCATGATGCGGGCCCGCTCGCTATTGCTGACCGGCCTCGTCTTGGACGTGGCGCTGCCTGCACAGGTAAGCAAAACGCGCAGCAGATCTTCATGCTTCGCAACTGACCAAGTCGCGGTTCGATCACTGCGCGGTCTCGCCACCGCATCGCTAAAGACCGCCTCAAATGCAGCTCGAAGCATACTGGCCTTGTTGCGATCCAGAGGAATGAGCACGATGTTCGTCACGTCGCCGATCGGTGGCAATCCCAAACGATCAGCAGTTGCTTTGACAATATCCGGCGCGAAGGAGGCGGTCGCACAACCGAAACCCGCCTGAGTGACCAAGTCGATCTCGGCGCCGGATGTGGGCGATACCAATAGGTCATGGGACCCGAAGTCCTGTCCTTGCCAGCGGGCAGGCAGCCGGGACTTCCCCATCGCGAAGGTTATCTTCCCCGACGGTGGCTCTCCGGTGTGGACCAAGGATCGGCTATATTGTGCGGCGGTTAACAGCGCTCCGGCTAGTTCAGTCTGCACGATTTTCGCGGCGAAGGGACCTTTGTCGATCTGCGTGAGCTGAAGGTGATAGCCGCGTAACTTTTCGACGAAATCGTCAACATCTTCGGCATGCACGACCGAAACCGAAAGAGAGCGCCGCGGAGCGTCTATGGCACTTGCAGAAATTTGATGTTCCAGGTCGGAGAAAAAAGACATTCTCTACCCCCTGCGTATGCAATTTTGAAATTCTGGTCCGCTTAAGACCGAGTCCGAGCCCGTCAGTTTAACGCCGGAAGCTACAATGAGTCATGAGCGCCGTAAAACCAGGCTGAAACAGCTCCGCTTCAAGCGAGACGCAAAATTCGACGAGATTGTCTCATGCCTGAGCCGGGAGCTTTATTCCGGTTCTCCTGCATCGGAAGAGGATCGCAACAGCCTTATCGAAGAGGCAGAGATACTTACCGATAATTGGGCCGCAGCCGAAAACAACCATCGTCCGTTGGAGTTGAGCACGGCCCTTCAGATACTTCTCGGCGAGCACCAGGAGATTTGCAAGCAGATAATCGAGATTCTCGATTCCGGAGGATAAGAGTATTAAAGACCGACCAGGAGAAAATCGTGCGCAGAATTCTGGCGCGCCTGTCCTGCATTTCAATAGCTTCAAGAATCAACGTCCAGTTGGTTTCCTTCCCGGACGAATGATTGGTTTGCAGCAACGATCCTTCCGTAACTTCGTTAAGCTCGATGACCGCTACGGGTCAAAGTCAGAAAAAATCCGTCTAAGCAATTGTCTTCCGGATTACCCCGGCGGTCTCAACCGGTCGATGCAACACTTTATCTTAAAGGGAAAAGATGGAGTGTGGGATGGAACGGAGATTTCATAGAGGTTTTACTGCGGCAGAGAAGACGGAGTTATGGGATCGCTGGAAGCGTGGGGAGTTGCTGAAAGCGATTGGACGAGCGTTTGGTAAGCAGTCATCGTCGATCTATTTTCTGGTGGCTCCGCATGGAGGGATTCGTCCTGCGGAGCGGCGTCGCTCCAGGTTGGCATTGACGCTTGCGGAACGCGAAGTGATTTCCCGAGGTGTTACGGCACATCGATCGGCCCGGTCGATCGCCAAACTGCTTAACCGCTCACCCTCGACGGTGAGCCGGGAAATGAGTCGCAATGGCGGCTATGATCGCTACCGAGCGACACTTGCGGACGAGAGTGCCTGGGCGCGAGCTCGTCGTCCAAAGTATTGTAAATTGGCGAACAATCTGCGGCTAAGACGGGCAGTGGCGGGGAAGCTGAGATTGGATTGGTCACCCGAGCAGATAGCCGGCTGGCTGAAGAGAACGCATCCTGAAGAAGAGTGTAATCAGGTGTCACACGAGACCATCTATCGCAGCCTGTTTGTCCAAGCGCGGGGCGTGCTTAAGAAAGAGCTGCTTAGCCATCTTCGATCGAAGCGCTCGATGCGTCGATCCAGGCCGGTTGACCCGAATGGCGATAAACGGGGGCATATCAAGGATATCGTCTCAATCCGTCAGCGACCGGCGGCGGTTGAAGATCGGGCGGTGCCTGGTCATTGGGAGGGCGATCTCCTGTCCGGGCCGAACAACACCTACATCGCGACCTTGGTCGAGCGTCATACCCGTTACGTGATGTTGGCCAAGGTGGCAGGCAAGGACACCCAGACGGTTGTCACCGCGCTCATCAAGCAGGCGAAGAAGCTACCAAAGGAGCTATATAAATCCCTGACCTGGGACCGGGGCAAGGAACTTACGGATCATCGTCGCTTTACGTTGGCGACCAAAATCGACGTCTATTTTTGCGATCCGCAAAGCCCGTGGCAACGCGGGTCGAACGAGAATACCAATGGCCTGCTGAGACAGTACTTTCCTAAGGGGACCGACTTATCGGTGCATTCGCAAGCCCATCTGAACAAAGTGGCTCGTCAGCTAAACGAACGACCACGTGAGACCTTGCAATTTGAAACACCAGCAGAGAGGTTTAACGCCTGTGTTGCGTCGACCGGTTGAGCCGGCACCCTGAAAGCGGACATTGCTCGCTGCAGTCGGCATGTCTCCGACGTGCCAAAGAACGAACCCGCTACCGCGGGAGGGCGCTTGCTGGTCGGTCGGGGTATTACGTCTACCATCATAACTATCTGAGCGAGCGCACGTGACGGGCGGGCGCTCCGTCTTGAGGATTGAGGGGTTCAAGCACTCCAACCTCAAGACAGGAGCCCCCAATGAGCGAGAAGCCCATCAGCCCGCTGCGCCAACGCATGCTCGAAGACATGAACATGCGCAGGTTCGTGCCCGATACGCAACGCGAGTATATCCGTGCCGTCAAGAGGCTCGCGACCTTCCTCGGACGTTCTCCCGACACCGCGACGGCGGAAGAGCTGCGCGCGTTCCAGCTGCATCTGACCGAGACCAGTATGCAACCACCGAGCGTCAACGCGACCGTGACCGCGCTCCGGTTCTTCTTCAAGGTGACACTCGACCGGCCGGAGACGACACGACATCTCGTGTTCGTCTACGAACCGCGCAAGCTGCCGCGCGTGCTCTCGCCCGAGGAGGTGTTGCGCTTGCTGGAGGCCGCACCCGGGCCGAAGCACAAGGCGGCGCTCAGCGTTGCCTACGGCGCCGGCCTGCGCGCCATGGAGGTCGTCGCACTGAAGGTCTGCGATATTGATTCCAAGCGCATGACGCTCCGCGTGGAGCAGGTAAAGGCCGCAAGGATCGCCATGCGATGCTGTCACCGCGGTTGTTGGAGCTGCTGCGCGACTGGTGGCGCATCGCCCATCCCCAGGTGTGGATGTTCCCTGGCCGCGATCGCATCACCCCGATGACCACGCGACAGCTCAATCGGGTCTGCCACATGGCCGCCGAGCGGGCTCAGCTGCCCGCATGGGTGGCGCCGCACACGCTCAGACACAGCTTCGCCACGCACCTGCTCGAGCGGAACATCGATATTCGTGTGATCCAGGTTTTGCTCGGGCATTCCAAGCTCGACACCACGGCGCGCTACACCCAGGTGGCCACCAACATCATCCGCGAGGTCATGAGCCCTCTGGACAGGCTCACGCCGCTGGTGCCGAAGAAGAAGGACGAGCCGCCAGCGTAACGGGCCCACATGGCCCGTCCAGATCTGGAGGTCGCGGACGTCTTCCGCGACCACGGGGCCGCGTGGCGTCATGCCAACCGCGGTCACGTGAGCCTGCTCCAACTCAAGGTGATGAGCGCCATCGAGAACTGCCGCACGGCGGCGCTGGGCGGTCACGTCGCGCGTTGCGAGGACTGCGCCCACACCACGATCGCCTACAACAGCTGCCGCAACCGGCACTGCCCGAAGTGTCAGGGCGCGGCAGCACGCCAATGGATGGCGGCGCGCGAGGCCGAACTGCTGCCAATTCCCTATTTTCACGTCGTCTTCACGCTGCCCTCGGCGATTGGCGACATCGCCTACCAGAACAAGGCCGTGATCTACGATCTGCTGTTCAAGGCCTCGTCGGAGACGATGCTCACCATCGCGGCCGACCCGAAGCACCTCGGAGCTCGCATCGGCATCACCTCGGTGTTGCACAGCTGGGGCTCGGCAATGACCCACCATCCACACGTCCACATGATCGTGCCGGGCGGCGGGCTCTCGATGGACGACAGCCGCTGGATCTCATGCAAGTCAGACTTCCTGCTGCCCGTGCGCGTTCTGTCGAAGCTGTTTCGGCGCTTGATGCTGGAGAAGCTTCTGGCCGCACACGAGGCGGGAAGGCTGCAGTTCCTGGGCTCACATGCGCATCTGGCCGATGCCAATACGTTCGCGGCGTTCCTGGCCCCGCTCGGCAAGAAGCGCTGGTTCGTTTACGCCAAGCGCCCGTTCGCGGGCCCAAAGGCCGTGCTCACCTATCTGTCGCGCTACACCCACCGCGTCGCCATCTCGAACAGCCGTCTGATCGCAGTCGACCAGCGGAGCGTCACGTTCAAGGTCAAGAACTACAGGATCGAAGGCCCCGGCCGATATACGACGATGACGCTCGACGTCGGCGAGTTCATCCGCCGCTTCCTCATTCACGTGCTGCCCAAAGGCTTCCACCGCATCCGCCACTACGGCTTGTTCGCCAGCGCAAACCGCGCCGAGACAATCGCACGGGCGCGTGAACTCCTGGGACTGGCAACGCCCGCGGCCGAAGCGGCGGTCGAGATCGATCCGGCGGCGGCGCAGCCACTCGCAAAGCCTTGCCCCTGCTGTGGCGGCCGCATGTTCGTGATCGAGACCTTCGAGGCCGGCTGCCAACCACGCCACCGCCCGACGACACCTCTCGTCGCAATCAAAATCGACACCTCATGAGCGCGGCCGCCACATCACTCACCCGCATCGTCAAGCGCGTTTCTCGCTGGTCACAACCCGGCCAGGGCGACGCTCGACCGGACAGATGCCCGTCAGCGCGTCCCACAGCGCAACTGGTCCCGAAAGCCATGCTCATCGGTGCTAAAGAGAGCCCGAGACCCACCAGCGTCCGCCTTCAACTCACCGCCATGCTCTCGCGCCTTGCGTCCCCCGCCAACACCGCGATCAAATCGCCATAGCCCGGCATCACCATCGCCACTTCATCTCCCGCGCGTTCCTTCACTGGAGGCTTTCGGACGACGGCCCCGGTGCAAGCCGAACCGTCGCGATGGGCCGTCATCCGAAACCCTTCACAGAAGCTGACTTTTTTTGACGTCTTTTCGCTTTGCAAAAGGCCCCCGCGCGCAAAATCGGTATCTAGCGGGGAAACGTCACGGAAAATATTTCTGGTATATCGCCTGGAAAGCCTCGGTCTGCTTGAACTGCTTCAAGGCGCGCGAGAAGGCTTCGACCAAAGAGGACGAAACGCGCGCCTTGCTGAAGCAGACATAATATCCTTCCTCGATCACACTGCCGGACAATAGCGGCTCAACCTTTCCAGATAGTCCCAACGCAACGACATTCTTTATCCCGGTGGAGAGGTTCGTGTAGAGGTAATCGACGCGACCCGCCGCGAGCATGCGAAAGCTGGCCGTGCCGGCGGATGTTTCGACCATGTTGTGATGCTCGCGCAAGAACTTCCACAGCTCGGCCGAAACGGTGGGTTGTTCGAACAAACCCGGGACTGGTCCGTGGACAGCGACGTCATGTCCGACCAGATCGTCGAACGAGGAAAACTTAAGCCTCCCGACGTCGGCTGTGCGCACGAAGAAAACCCACCTCTGCTGCTTTAGCGGCTCATCCGGAAAAGAGCATATCCGCTCTCGCTCGTTGGTGCGCAACACAGTGAACATTCCGTCGCTCTCGCCACGGGCGACCGTCAACCAGCTGCGATTCCAGGGGAGTGTCTCGAACGAAGCGTCTTGGCCCATGGCGGCGAAGACCTGCCTTAGAACTTCGACGCTAAACCCCGGCTCCTTGTCATCGCTTAGGTCCTCGTAAGGCAGCATATGATCCGTGATGAGCCTCAATGGCTCCGCCGGCGACACTCGTCCGCTGAGCGCCCAGACAACGGCGATAGTTGCGCAAAGAAAGCGCCTGAACCCGGCCAGTCTCGCCATCGGGGCCTCCCGTCGGTGCCAGAGTCCTACGATAGCGTCGGAAAAGGAATTATGCGATGGTATTAGGTATCGATCTGAAGTGAACCGGGCGCAGCAGCCGTAATTACCTGAGTTGTTCGAGTTTGTCGCAGCAAGGGTGAGTTTTGCAATCTGAAGCGACACACGCCACCGAAGACGGCGGTAAGTCCGATCATAGATCGCCGACGCTGGCGCGAATCGCCTCGGCATGGCGCTCGTTACCCAATCGCCCAAGCGGCATAGGGTGGCGCCTTCTCGTCCGCGTCCTATTCTTCAGCTCCGTGATCACCCTGTTCCTGACGATGATGCAGCTCTATCTCGACTATCGCCGCGACGTCCAGGCAATTGATCTACGGATGTCCGAGATCGATAGCGGCTACCGGGAAAGTCTTGGCGAGGGGCTCTGGCGAGTTGACGCACGCCAGCTCCAATTGCAGGTCGAGGGGATTCTTCGCCTGCCTGATATCCGCTACGTCGAACTACGCGAGGCCGCTGGTCAAGTCGCCCCTCTCCTGGTAACCGCCGGCTCCCACCAAACCAATCCGTCTATGCGGAGGGAGTTCAAAATTCTTTACAGGAATCGCGGAGCTGAACAGTTGCTCGGCATTCTCGTGGTCGAAGCCACGTTCGATCGAATCTATCGCCGGCTTCTCGACACTGCGGCCATCATCATGGTCGGTCAGGCGATAAAGACCTTCGTAGTCTCCTTTTTCATCCTCTTTCTGGTTCATCGGCTAATCACACGTCACCTCACCGCAATAGCGACGTGGCTAAGAAGATACGATCTTCGCGGTTCACAGGCGCCGCTTCGGCTCGAACGGCGTCCACCTCGACCCGCAGACGAGCTTGACGGCCTTGTCGGAGCATTCAACCAAAGAGAGATGGCGCTGCGTGACGCCGAGCGGCGGAACCTGGACGCACAAATGCAGCTTGCCCACGCCAATCGGATCGCAACCATGGGACAGCTTGCGGCCTCACTGGCTCATGAAGTTAGCCACCCCATCGGGGCCACACTGATGAACGCCGGAACTGCTCAACGTTGGCTTGCCACTTCCCCGCCAAACCTGGATAGCGCCAGGCGGTCCATCGACCGCATCGCTGCCGACAGTAGGCGAGCCACCGACATCGTTGGTCGGATACATGACCTTGCCAAGAAAGCGCCGGCGCATACCGAAAACTTGGAAATAAACGAAGTCGCTCTTGAGATAATCGGATTGATGCGTAGCGAGATGTCAACCAACGGCGTTTTGCTGCAGACGCGGCTGACGAATGACTTGCCGATCATTTGGGGAGACCGGGTTCAATTGCAGCAGGTGATTCTCAACTTGATGATGAACGCCGTTGAAGCAATCAGCGAAGTCACCGATGGTCCGCGCGAACTCTCGATCAGCACCGACACAGATGAGGCGGGTGGCGTAATGATCGCCGTGAGCGACTCCGGCCCCGGCCTGCCCCACGCCAATTCCGAGCGCGTTTTTGAGGCGTTTTATACCACGAAAGCCAGCGGTCTGGGCATGGGTCTGTCGATCTGCCGCTCGATCGTCGAGGCGCATAGCGGCCGGCTGTGGGCGGCCCCGAACGAAACTCGCGGCGCTGTCTTTCGCATGGTGCTGCCGATAAACAAACCGCTTAAGGGGCCGCAGTCATCAGAAGCTTGACGCCGCAAGGCTTCGCGTTTCAACTTTGATCGGACCGCGCAGCAAAGTTCATCTGTCATACGCAGAAATTTGGATACGGGTCTATTCCATGCGATGAGCTCGCGAGGTTGCGCGTCAATTGTACTGCCGCCTGGATTGCCTCACGGCAGCCACCTGCCCCTTTGTCGATGGCGGCGCGGCTATACTGGCTATAGTCCGTCGTACACAAGCTTTGTGAAGAATTGCGAATCGATCACAAATCTTCCCCACTTATCGTCGAAGGGCGCGGTTGGCTTCGCCGCTATGATGTCTTCGAGGGATTTCCCCTGTGACTTCAGTGCAAGGACCTTATCGCGCACCGTGACAAGCATATCGCGAAATTCAATGAATTGAGCGCGGTTGCCGATCGGCCCATGACCAGGAACCAGGATTGTTTTGTCCGTGATGCGTTCGATAGCCTGATTGGCCCAGGCGATGGCCGAATTGACGCTGCCGCCGTTTTCGTTGTCGATGAACGGATAGTATCCGTTCCAGAACGTATCGCCGAAGGCCGCTACATCGGCCTTTTCGAAATATACCCACACATCGCCGTCGGTATGACCAAGGCCGAAATGCTGTACCTTTATGGAGTTGCCCGCAAAGGTGAACTCCGTCTCATTCTCCACGATGATCGTCGGGCGCGCGCCGGTTGGAACGGGAGCGAACGTCCAATTCCAATCATCGACGTGAGTGGTCTCGGAAAGATGCTTTAGCGTATTTCTCTGCGCAATGATCGTGGCGCCGGCTGCATGCATCCACTCATTTCCGTCGGTATGATCCCAGTGCCAATGGGTGTTTACGACGTATTTCAACGGTGACGGGCCGATCTTTCCGAGAGCCGCCTGCAATTTGTCTTTCGAAGGCTTGATGCCGGCATCCACGAGGAACTTGCCCTCGCTTCCCGACAGAACCACGATATTCCCTCCGGATCCCATCAGGACATTGATGTTGCCGCGCAAGGGCACGGTGACGATGTCGCCCTTGGCTCGCTCCAGATATCGCGCGCCGGCCCCGGTATGGAAATAGTCTCCTTTTACTGGCGCAGCGGCGGTTGCGGGAGCGGCATATCCAAAAGCAAGAAGAGCCGAACACAGGAATACGGCGATCGATGGAATCGCAGGCAGGTTTACTGGCATGATCTCGATCTCCTTCCCTAACGCATAGCCTAGGGCGGGTGAGCCACCGGGTCGCGCGAATGCGCGCCCGATGGTAAACTCCGCGTAATCCGCCCTGCAAACTCTTGCACTTTGCGGCCGGTCATTTCGACCGCCTCCGGTCGACGTCGATGTTGCTATGAGCCTTTCAATCTAGCCGTAATCTCGGATCAGCCGCAGATGCGCACGCGGCGCTCGCGCCAGCCATGCCCGTCCCAGAAGCGCTGGGTTATCCAGCGGCAGGGCGGCATCGGATCTCCAACCGGGGCATCGACATAGCCCGACCAGTACGGATAGCCGCCGGGTCCGGGATAAGTGCGCGGATACGGATTGCCGCCGGGGCCGTAATCATAGAGCGGACCAGCATGAGCGGGCGAGGCTGCTGAAACCACCAAAGTCGCGACGGCAGCGAGAGCCAACAACGTCTTCCTCATGGTGTTTACCTTTCCAACACTGCGAAGTGTGCAAGACGATCGCTGAGCAATGCAGCGTCAGCGTCGACAAGCTGAAATGTCAACGAGGGTGATCTCAGCAAGGCTATTGTCTGGCGACCTCCTCCGATGTCGCCTTCTGGTCAAACTGGAAAAACTCAGCCTGAACAAATGTCTTCCGGGTTACATTCAAAAGCCGACATCGCTCGATACGGTCGGCATGTCTCAGAATGGGATGGACCGGCCGTGCTCCCGCCCCGAACCGCTCAGAGAATGAGCTGGGGCTTAGAAGCACGAGGAGCACATCGCCATGTCCCATAAGACAGCCGCTACTGTCGCACGCACGATTGGCATCGATACAGGCAAGAATACCCTGCATTTGATTGGCCTCGACGATAAGGGCGCAATCGTTTTGCGGGAAAAGGTCGCTCGCGACCGGATCACAGTCCGCCTCGCCAATGTGCCGCAGTGCCTGATCGGAATCGAAGCTGGCATGGCGACGCACTATGTGGCTCGCGAGCTAAGTGCGCTCGGTCATGACGTAAAGCAGGTACCGCCCGCTTATGCCAAGCCGTTCCGGCAAGGCCACAAGAACGACTTCAGAGATGCCCACGCGGTCGCGGAAGCTGTTCAGCGGCCGTCCACACGCTGCGTTCCGGTGAAGACCGACGATCAACTTGATCTGCAGGCACTGCACCGCGTGCGATCTCGCCTGGTCGGCCAACGAACGGCCGTGATCAATCAGATCCGCAGTTTCCTCCTGGAGCACGGCATTACGGTACGCCAGGGGCTTCGCTTCCTCCGCCAACAGCTTCCAGACATCCTGGCCAAACGCTGCGACGTGTTGTCTCCCTGCATGACCAGGATCATCGAGGACCTCAGCGACGATTGGCGGCGTCTTGATGAGCGTATCCAACACATCACCGAAGAGATCGAGGTTCTGGCGCATGGCAGCGAGAGTTGCCGCCAATTGATGACCGTTCCGGGTGTCGGCCCGATCATTGCAAGTGCAATGGTGGCTGCGATCGGCAACGGCACTGCCTTTGCAAAAGGGCGCGACTTTGCGGCGTGGCTCGGCCTGATACCGAAGCAGATGTCCACGGGTGATCGTACCATCCTTGGCCGCATCACTAAACGCGGAAATCGTTATCTGCGTACACTCTTCATGCAAGGTGCCCGCGTTATTTTACTCAGGCCGGCAAACTGGGCAAAGCACAGTTTTGGCCCGTGGCTTACGGCTGCGGCACAACGCTTACACCATAACGTCCTCGCAACCGCCCTCGCCAATAAGTTGGCGCGGACCACCTGGACGGTGTTGGCGCAGGGACGCAACTACGATCCGCGCGTCGAGCTCGGAATGGCGTAACGTCAGCGTGCTTGGGATCCGCCGAGGGCATGTCCAAGGCTGATCCATCACGCAACGAGGGATGCATAGGTTCACCTGCCAAGGTCTGCGAGTTGGATTGAGGAGATGGAGAAACGGTCTCGCCGTCACATCCGTGATCTGGTGGCACTAGCGGCCTCTCAGGGCCTTTCTCAGAATGAGATCGGATGTGCGCGGATATCCATGATGGCCAGGAGCACAAACGCTCCGTTCAAGGGCCGGATACAGAAGCGCAAGACCAATCGTCTCCAGATCATCAAATCCAGCTTGCAACGCACGGCCGGTCCATACAAACGTGCCACAAGCATACATCAGTTCGGTTTTGACGGTGAAGACTCCAGGACGTTGTAAGCCTTACCGAGGTCGGGTGTGCCGAACGCCGTTCGTGCGGTGCGGAGGTTTCTTCTTTCGATGCTGTGTCGGCTGCGTTGCCTTTGGAAGCTGCGGAGGTTGCGGCCAGTAGGCACAGCCGAAGCTACAGGCACAGCCGGCACCGCATCCGGCGGCCAGCCTTGGTTTTTGCAAGGGCGGTGGTGGTCCAGCATTTTCCCTGTCGAAGACATAGAACGTCGCCAAACTGACGTCGGAGATTTCCTCCTCACCAAGAACGATTTCGTGCTTCTGCGAGGGCGGTGATGTATTCGCCGACGCTTCACTAGTTGAGGCGCACGCACCGCTTGCCATCGAGAGAGACATGCCGGCAAACCCCAAAGCGGATAAGGCTTTGCTCCGACGCTTGCCTATGGAAGAGCGCTTTGGCATGGCACAATTCTCCCACGTGCTTGGGCATACTGAACTAAACTGGCGTGATGAATTCCGACCGAGCAAGTTCCAGTAAAGACCAATGATGCCATCTCAAGCTTCCGGCCGCAGCAGCGCATAGCGGGCATAGAGCGTCTCGACGCGGTCCCGCCACATCGCCACGAATGCGGCCGACGTGAGGTGATCGACCGACTTCCATTCGCGTTTGACCGCCGGCAGCGTATTGCCCCAGATGGCGCGCTTGCACCATCTCTCGCCCTTCGTCACGCCCTCGTGGGTCGCGCACATCGATTTCCAGGCAATCTGCTGCGGATGGCTGACGTGTTCGCCGGCTCCTTCCCAGCCCTGCTGGTGGATCAGATAGCGATTGGAGAACGTCAGCTTCTCGTGCGTCACTGCTTCGAATAGCGCAGCCTCGGTGACGAACTTGTAGGCGGCAGCCATAGCATTGTCGCGAGCATTGAGGATGTCGCCCGACCCGTATTGACTAAACTCGGATTTGCTCAACTGGAACAGACCGATATAGGAACCGGTGCGATTCTTGGGATTAAAATCGGATTCGATTTTGGCAACCGCCTTCATGAAATTGGCATCGACACCGAATGCCTTGGCCGCGTGTTCGATCTCCTGGATCGGCGTTCCCTGCGGAACGCCGCTCAATGCCGCCAAGGCGATCTTCGCGGGTTTCACCGGCGGGGGAGTTTCGGAGTAGACGTAATACTTCAGATACGTCAGTTCGCCTTCGTCCGGATTGGGCGACGCAGGTGGCGGCTGGTCCCGCTGTGACATCGCCTCGTTCTCGGGCGGCGCGGCGTCAAGGCTGGCACGGACCTGCAACATTGGCCCTTTCCGCAGCGGGCCGTTCACATCGGACGGCATCACCGCGTCCGCCGCCGCGTCGCTGAATGCCGACGCAACAATCGTATTGGCCGATGATCTTGTATCGAATTTCGCCTCGATGGCTGGGGCCGGCAACTCTGCGCGAAGGTTTGTCAGCACCGTCGTCACGTTCAGTGGAACAGCGCTGAATGCATCAGCAACCCTCGCATTCGGCGTTGCAACGCTCGGGCGCGATACCGCGATCGCGGCAAGCGAAGTCGCGGTTAGCGCGCCGGCAATACAGCTTGCTCGCCAAATTTTCAATGTCGCCAGCCGCGCTGCCGCGGTTCCCCCATTTCAATTCCAACTACAGATCCCCGACTTGGCACGCAGGCTAAGGGGGCGACGGGAGGATAAATGTGGCAGACGACCGAACTGCCCGTATTTTCTCGATGGTTGTGGCTAACGAGTTACATAGTGGACAGCCATGTTGACCAATTCCGAAATCAATCTCTCCGTCCGTCTGCTCCATCGGCGAGCACCGCGGGGCGGTCCAATCGCGCATCGCGCAATTTTCGCGTATGCTACCTACCTGGATAGCGAAATGGTCGCAGGAGAAGCCGATCATGACTGACGATCAGGTCACTCGCGTCGTTCAGCACCTTTGCGAACAATTGCACCTGGCGCTCCGATTGAAGGGCAGCGAGGCACATCCGCCAAACGCCAAGGATATTGGATTTGACCCTGCCTCTGTAAGAACCGTGTTTCTGACCGGGTTGCGTTCGGCGGGCGTCACGATCCACCACGAGGCAGCCGGGGCGAACGAAGAGCCGCCATGGTCCTGAATGTAAAACGCGGGACAGAAGCACCCGCGCCGATGTCTCAGCCCGTAGGATGGATTGAACTCTTGCGAAGCCCATCGCATCGCCCTCGACGATGAATTGATCGGTCGCGCCAACATATTTGAACGACGACAACCGGCTGGGACAAAGTGATGGGTATCGCTTCGCCCACCCATCCTACCAGCTTGCCTCATGATATATGACCGATATACGCTTGGGATGGGTGTGCAGAGCCCTGCTCTGCGATGCGCTGCGGCCGGCGATTGCGAGGAACATTGAAGTCGAAAACCCCGCCAAAGCGCCCGGCGCGGGCCGCCAAGGCCGAGGACGGCACGCTGACGGACCGCGCCTATCGCGAACTCGAAGAGATGATCGTCACCCTGCAATTGTCGCCGGGCACCGTGCTCTCGGAGCAGGCGCTTGCGCTTCGGCTGAAGATCGGCCGCACCCCGATCCGCGAAGCCTTGCAACGGCTGGCCCGGGACGGCCTTGTCGTGATCATGCCCCGGCGCGGCATCATGGTCTCCGAGATCAATCTGCGGCTTCAGCTGCGCCTGCTCGAAGTGCGGCGTGAGCTGGAGCGGCTGATGGCAAGCTTAGCTGCCGAACGCGCCACGCCGGAGGAACGCCGCGAATTTGCCGAGATGGCGGCAGCCATGCTCACCGCCGCCGCCAAGGCCGACGATATCGCCTTCATGCGGCTCGACCAGCGTTTCAACATCCTGATTGCGGAGGCCGCCCGCAACGAATTCGCGCGGCGATCGATGGGGCTGATGAACGCGCTGTCACGGCGGTTCTGGTATCAGCACTATCAGGAGGTGGCGGATTTGCCGCTGGCCGCCAAGCTGCACGCTGCGGTGGCAGAAGCCGTTTCGCAAAAGAAAGCGAAGGCGGCTGCGACCGCGTCCGACCGGCTGATCGATTATATCGAGGATTTCGCGCGCAAGACGCTCGATACCTGAAGCCGCCTCAATCGAACGTCACGACGCTGCGAATGGTCTCGCCGCGCTTCAGCGCCGCAAAGCCATCGTTGATCTCATCCAGCGCGATCCGGCGCGAAATCAGATCGTCGAGCAACAGCGATCCCTCGAGATAGGCCCGCGCCAGCAGCGGGAAATCCCGGCGCGGCCGCGTGTTGCCATAGCTGACGCGACGGATGCGTTTTTCCTGCATCAGCGAGCCCCAGCGGAACGACGTATCCTTGTCGACGTCGATCTTGCCGAGCCAGATCACATGACCGCCGGGCCGCACCGCCTCGGTGGAGGTGCGAAATGCCGCGGGACTGCCGGCGGATTCAATCACGACATCGACGCCGCGACCGGCCGTCTCGCGCTTGGCAATGGCTACCACCTCGTCCCTCGACGCATCGATGCCGTGAGTAGCCCCCATTTTCGCTGCGAGCGCCAGTTTCTCAGGGTTGAGATCGACAGCAATGATGCGGCCAGCGCCGGCGAGCCGGGCGCCCTGCACCGCTGCCAGACCGACCGCGCCACAACCGATCACCATCACGGTGTCGCCATGCGCGATCGCGCCGAGATTCAGTGCCGCTCCGACCCCGGTCATGACACCGCAACCGATCAGGCAGGCCCGGTCGAACGGGATCTCCTTCGGCACCGCAATGGCCTGCTGGTCCGGCACGATGCAATATTCGCCGAACGATCCGAGATACATCAATTGCCTGAGCGCTTCACCATTACCGAGCGTGGCGCGGACCTCGCCGTCGAACGAAACGGCCTGCGGCCCCTTGCCGAGATACTCCTCGCACAGGATCGGCGAGTCCCGATCGCAATAGAAACAATGTCCGCAATGCGGATTCCACGACAGCACGACACGGTCGCCGACTTTCACGCCGCGCGCGTCCGGACCGACCTGTTCGACGATCCCGGCAGCTTCGTGCCCGAGCACGATCGGCATCGGATAGCGCAGCGATCCCTCGATCACTTCGAGATCGGTGTGACATAATCCGGTCGCGCGGATCCGGACCAGCACATCGGCAGGCTTCAGCGCCGTGGCGGTGACGGTTTCGATCGACAACTTCGTT
The DNA here is from genome assembly GCA_963738105.1 of uncultured Alphaproteobacteria bacterium. Classification (GTDB taxonomy): domain Bacteria; phylum Pseudomonadota; class Alphaproteobacteria; order Rhizobiales; family Xanthobacteraceae; genus Bradyrhizobium. The sequence continues at coordinate 17,536 of CAVTWC010000037.1, forward strand.
TGCGGCCCATGCAGAACCGCAGCGCGGTATTGGAGCGGCATTTAAACGGCCGCCTTGCCGGCAAGCGCCGTCACGGCCAGATCGAGATCGGACGAGTTCATCTCCCACTCATTGCCGAAATTCGCGACGATGGCCTTCATGAAGGGTTCGACAATGGCTTTGGCGACCGCGGCATCCCCGAGATGATCGACCAGCAAGGCCAGCGCGAGCTGGCGGGGTTCCGGTCCCTCATAGCTCCACTCGAAGCCGTTTTTGGTGAACTCCATGACATTGAGACAGGGGTCGAGCGGCGCGCCATCCACCGTAACCTTCACGCCATCAATTGTCCGGTCTCCAACATATGTCTTCATCCCGCCGCCCTCCTGTCCTGCCGGTTCACCCGCGGTCCCGTCGCGAGGCACCCGATCCCCGGTCAAAAACGCCAACAGGCTAAACCGCCTGACCGGCCCAGAAAAGCCCTTTGCCGGGCTAATAGATTGGTGATATATCACAGGACGGACCCGCACAAGTCGGCAAAATACGGAGAAACCGTGATGGAACTGTCGTCGAGCGCCATGACCGAGCGTCAGCGGAATTACCGGGCGACGTATCGCTACCGGATTGCCGGCTGGTACAATGGCTGGCTCCATGTCTTCGTGATCTATGTGATCGGCTTCACTGCGCTGTCGGTGTATTTCGCCAATGTCAGCGACCTCAAATGGTGGGAGCTCGGCATCGTGCCGGTGACGTTCCTGTGCGCCAACTTCTTCGAATGGTGGATCCACCGCTTCGTCATGCACCGGCCGTCGCAGGTGAAAGCATTCCGGGCGATCTACAACCGGCACACGCTGATGCATCACCAGTTCTTCACCGAGAAGGAGATGCGGTTCGCCGATCATCACGACTGGCGCGTGACATTCTTTCCGCCCTACGCGCTCGTGACTTTCACCATGATGTCGATCCCGCCCGCGCTCGTTCTCGGCTGGCTGATCTCGCCCAATGTCGGCTGGCTGCTGATCTCGACGACCACCTCGATGTACCTGATCTACGAGTTCATGCACTTCTGCTGCCATGTCGATGAGAACTGGTTCGTGCGCCATGCGCCTTTCGTCAACACCATCCGGCGCCATCATGCGGCCCATCACGATCAATCGATCATGATGGAGCGGAACATGAACCTGACCTTCCCGGTGATGGATTGGCTGATGGGCACCTCCGACCTCAACCGCGGCCTGATCGGCCATCTCCTCAACGGCTATGACAACCGTTTCGTCAAAACCGACATGCGCAAGACCTCGCGCACCCCAAGGCCAGGCCCGGTCGGACAACCCACCGGATTTGCCACGCCGGCCGAATAACGCAGCCCCGGCGAAGGAGCCGACATGAGCGCGATCGAACCCAACTGGGTTTCGCTACTGTGGTTTGCAGCCTGCACGACGATCTGCGCGCTGGCATTCCTTGTCGTCGCCGGCATGTTTCCGCTTCAATCACGTCCGGATTCGGCCAGAGCCGGCGGCACAACGTTGCTGATTGGCGGCAATGCCATCCTGCTCGTGATGCTGCTGACGGCGACGGTATTTTACGGTTACGTCGAACTTCGCTGGAGCAGCCTGATCGTCGTAACCGGCCTCATCGTGCTGTTTGCACCGGGGCTTTTTCAGGCCTGGCCGTCGTCGCTGCGCGATGGAAGAATGGGCCTTGCCACGCTGATCGCGATTCAAGCATTGGCGCTGGCAACACTTGCGAAAATTGCAGCGCCCGCCTGGGCCAACCTGTCGTGAATTTTTGCGGAGAATTGAGCGATGCCTGTTAAAATCAAGCTCGGTCTATCGTTCGGCGTCGTCATCGTCGCGGCCATTGCCGCCTATTTTCAGCATGTGCTCGGCCATGACCGCATTCAGTATGTGGTCGCGTTCCTCGGTTTCTTCATGATCTTTGCGATGTGGCTGTTTCCGGAGGTCAAGCGCGACGAGACCGGCGGCGGCGTTCGCCGCGACGCCCTGCCTCGATAACTGCCTTGATGGAATCAGCCGGTGCCGTCTATTCGATCACAACAGCCAACTGCGCGATGAGGTAAGCCACCTCCTCGAGTTCGGCATCGTCATGATGATCGACCGTATGCGCCAGCCGCTCGACACATTCGTCGTAGCCGACGGACGGGGCGCGGCTGTGATCTGATAACGCAAACTGGGCAGAAGCTCTCATGGTCGCGCTCCGCTGTTACCGGCGCCAGGACGATAGCCGCAGCCCGGACCCGTCACACCTTAAGGTTCGGTCATCTTCGGCCAATGCGACGGTGAAACGACGGGAGCATTTGGCGAAAACAGGATATTTGCTGGGCATTATTGCGATCCCCGGCCTATCCGTCACCTGCGACCACTTGTGCAACACCATGATTGGCGGTCTAATCGGAACCGAGGCGTTCGAGAGAATGCCTGTTTCGCGCGCTCCAAGGCCGTAGCGCGCTCATAAGGCGACGCTTGCCGAACCCTGCGGAGGGGAAGGAGATGTCGTCATATGGATCGGCGCTGTTTCCCCACGTATCAAATCGTGGAGATGCGCATGAACCTCGATGCCTACCGGATCGCTTCAGAACCGTTTTATCAGCCCGTCGGCGACGAAATCGCGGTGTTCGAAGCCGCTTTCGCCGAGCGCCTTCCGTTGATGCTGAAGGGACCGACCGGGTGCGGAAAAACCCGCTTTGTCGAACATATGGCGTGGCGCCTCGAAAAGCCGCTGGTGACGGTGGCCGCGCATGAGGACATGACGGCCTCGGATCTCGCCGGAAGATATCTGCTGGAGCCCAATGGCACCGTTTGGCACGACGGCCCGCTGACCATGGCGGTGAGATATGGCGCGATCTGTTACCTCGATGAAATCGTCGAGGCGCGCCAGGACACCACGGTCGTCATCCATCCGCTGACCGATGCTCGGCGAATCCTGCCGCTGGAGAAGCACAACGAGATCGTACCGGCGCACGCCGATTTCCAGCTCACGATCTCCTATAACCCCGGCTACCAGAGCGCGGTGAAGGACCTGAAGGAATCGACCAAGCAGCGCTTCCTCGCGATCGATTTCAACTATCCGCCGCCGGCGGTCGAGGCCGCTATCGTGGCACGTGAGGCCGGAACTAACGTTGAGCTGGCGGGAACGCTGGTCGCGATTGCCGAGCGCTCGCGCAATCTACAAGGTCACGGCCTCGAAGAAGGCGCATCCACCCGCATGCTGATCCATGCCGGACGACTGGTCCGCGCCGGCCTGCCGCTTCAGGCCGCGGTTCGCTCGAGCATCGTGCTGCCGATCACCGACAATCACGATATTCGCGAAGCGCTCAGCGCCGCCATCGAGGCTTGCATTCCGTGAGTGCCGCCGCCCGACCAGCACCGTTGCGCGTTATTGCTGACCCGTCGGATGGCGCGGTGCGCCGCCTTCATGTGCTGATGCGACAGCGCGAAGCGCTGCGGCCGCTATTTCGGCTGGCCTGGGACAATCTTGCGGCCCGCTTCGATGCCGACGAACTCGAGGGCTGGGCGGCCGGCGTGCTTGATCTGGCCGACGTCAATGCAGGCCCGTCCTGTCTGGTGGCGTTCTGGCAGCTCAGCCGAGACCACCCGACCGAACGAGGCATCGCGCCGCTGATCGTGGCCGCGCAGACATCGGCCAATATCTGCCGTCACGCCGGCGCGCAGGCAGCTGCCGCAACGCTCAATTCAGTTGCGGTTGCCGGGAAAATCCTGGGCACTGGTCCAGGTCTGTCGCGCTGGTGGCGCGCCATGGACGATCTGGCGCAGCGCGCGCCGGAATCGATCGCCGCTGCGGCGGCGCGCATGGCTGAAATCCTCGGCGCGGGCGATGTCTACGCCTTCGAGAGCTTTGTCGCGGCCGGCCTGAAACTGGCGGCCGGCGACAAACGCAGGCGATTGGCCTTCTTTACCCTGCAGGACAAGCTCGCCCAGCAACTGGTGGAACGCGCTGCATCGGGCACAGGATTTGCCGAGACCGAACGGCAGACCAAGGCGTTCGTAACGTCGTTGTGGGGCCGCCCGCCGCTGCTGCGCAGTTTTTCAGGCGGCACAGGCCCGGCGCCGCAACGCCGCGCCGGGATCGCCGGGCCATTGATCCGGCTGCCCGCGATCTATCGCGGCGTGCAGGGCGATGCCGCCTACGCGCTTTATCGGGCAGCGGCGGCGCACGCGCAGGCGCACCTGATGTTCGGCGGCCCGCGCTTCCCGGTCGGAACCCTAAAACCGCTTCAGATCGCGCTGGTCACGCTGATCGAGGACGCGCGCATTGAATCGCTGGCGATGCGCCAATTGCCGGGACTGCGAAGGCTCTGGTCGCCGTACCATGTCGCAACGCCGGGAGGCGTCGCCACCGCCCCGACCCTGCTCGCCCGGTTGGCACGCGCACTGTTCGATCCCTCCTACCAGGACGACGACAGCTTTGTCGCCAAGGGCCGCTTGATGTTCGAGGGTCGGGCTTCGCGCCTTGACGACCCAGCGATCAGCCGCGAGGTCGGCATGCTCCTCGGCAACGATCTCGGCCAGATGCGCATCCAGTTCAACGGCAAGACCTATGTCGTCGAGCCGGTTTATCGCGATGACGGTCTGGGCCTGTGGGACTTTGGTGAGGACGCCCCCGCCTCTCCTGAAACACTTGATCTCGCCATCGACGCCGCGCGTATCGAGCAGCGCGAAGAACCTGATCAGCCTTCGCTGGATACTGATGTGCAACGAGACGAAAGCACGGTCGGCCGCGCCCGCCCGGTGCCGCCGGACCAGCGTGGCCTGGTGATCGCGAAATATCCGGAATGGGACCGCGCCCACGGGGTCGAGCGTCCGGAATGGACCACGGTTCGCGAGGTTGCCGCGCGGCCGGGCGATCCGCGTATTATAGAAGAGGCCCTGGATGCCGCCGACGGCTTGCGAAACCGCATCAGCCGGCTGGTCCGGGGTGTTCGCGTTGGCCGCGCTATCAGGCTCAAGCGCCAGCTCGACGGCCATGACCTTGACGTCGACGCCATGCTCGATGCCGGGATCGCGCTGCGCATGAAGCAGGAGCCGGACCCGCGGATCTTCCGCGCCACGCGTTCGAAGCATCGCGATCTCGCGGTGTTGTTGCTGCTCGATATCTCCGAATCGACGCGCGACCGGCTCGCGTCCGGCGCCTCGATCCTCGATGTCGAACGGCTCGCGGTCGCAGTCCTGGCCGAAGCCATGGCCGCGCTGGGCGATCCCTTTGGCCTGCTCGCTTTTGCCTCCAACGGCCGCGACGATGTCGAGATGACGACGGTCAAGGCGTTCGATGAAGTCTATGACCGCGCCTGCATCGGCCGGCTGGCGGCATTGTCATCCGGCCTGTCGACCCGGCTCGGTACGGCCATTCGGCATGCCAACGCGACCATCAGCCAGATCAACAGTTTCCGAAAACTCGTTATCGTCCTGACCGATGGCGAGCCGTCGGATATCGACGTCGCCGATCCGCTCGATCTGGTCGAGGATGCCCGCCGCGCCGCGCTCGGATTGCGGACGCGCGGCATCGACGGGTTCGGCGTGGTGCTGGGATCTGGTGCGACGAATTCGGCGGCGCGTATTTTCGGCCGCGGCAACACCATGCTGGTGCCGCGGGTCGAGGATCTGCCGGCGCGCCTCTCGGAACTCTATTTTCGGCTGGCGCGGCGGTAGGCCGGACTTCATCGATGTTTGACTCGAAAGGCGGTCAATAGAGTTCGGACTTCTTTGTCCGTCATTGCGAGGAGCGCTTGCGACGAAGCAATCCAGTCCTTGCCCTTTTGCACTGGATTGCTTCGCTTCGCTCGCAATGACGGGGGAAGCTATCGATGCGCCGCCACCTTGTTCGGGATGCCCTCGATCGGCGCTTCGTCGGTGCCAACCGTCGGACGGGTAAAGGACTCGACCATCTCACGCGTTCCCTCGGGGTCGGCGATCCACTTGTTGTAGAACTCGTAAGGACACGCGGCCACGCCGCGATCGCCTTCGCCGGAATTGATCAATCCGGTGTAGCCGCGATGCACCAGCTTGAAGAGATGGTTTTCCGACTGCCCGGTGCGGCGGGCGTCGCGGATCAGCATCTTCGAGAGCTGGGCGTATTGAATGCCGTATTCCTCCTCGCCGCATTCGCCGAGCGTGCGGCCGTCGAAGCCGATGATCGCCGAATGGCCGAAATACGAGTAGACGCCATCGAAGCCCGCGGCGTTGGAAACGGCGACGTAGCAGTTGTTCGCCCACGCCATCGCCTTCGCCATGATGACCTGCTGGTCCTTGGCCGGATACATGTAGCCCTGGCAGCGCACGATCAGCTCGGCGCCCTTCATGGCGCAGTCGCGCCAGATTTCCGGATAGTTGCCGTCGTCGCAGATGATCAGCGACACCTTCATGCCCTTGGGTCCGTCGGACACGTAGGTGCAGTTGCCGGGGTACCAGCCTTCGATCGGCACCCACGGCATGATCTTGCGATATTTCTGGACCACCTCGCCCTTGTCGTTCATCAGGATCAGGGTGTTGTAGGGCGCCTTCTTCGGATGCTCCTCGTGGCGTTCGCCGGTCAGCGAAAACACGCCCCAGACTTTCGCCTTGCGGCAGGCTTCGGCGAAAATCTCGGTCTCTTCGCCCGGCACCACCGAGGCGGTGTCGTACATCTCCTTGGAGTCGTACATGATGCCGTGGGTGGAATATTCCGGGAAGATGACGAGGTCCATGCCCGGCAAACCCGTCTTCATGCCGACGATCATCTCGCCGATCTTCCTCGCGTTTGCCAGCACCTCCGCCTTGGTGTGGAGGCGAGGCATCTTGTAGTTCACGACGGCAACGCCGACCGTGTCATTGCTCGAGGAAATATCGCCGTGCAGCATGTCGCTCTCCTTAGCGCTGGTTGTCCGTCATTCAGTTCGCCGGTTCGGTTCGCGCCCATGCGCGTCTCGTACCGAAAAAATTCCAGATTCATCCGAGGCCCGCGGATCGCATTCGATCCGTGCCTGCTCCCGATCGCCAAACACAAAAAAGCCCGACGAATCCTTGCGGATTCTTCGGGCTGCCTAGCCAACGCCAAACCAACGTCACTGGTGGTTTAGCAAATGATTACGATCGAAACATCATCGTTCAATCGCAGTCAGGCGCAAAACTAAACATCTTTCGCGCGGTACTGCAAGAGTTCATTTGCGTGGATGATTGCGGCGGCCATGTCGTCCATCGACAACCGCTTCGCCATCGCCTGACGGCGAATATTTTCATACGCTTCCGCTTCGCTCAGTCCCTGGCCATCCATCAGGATCGATTTGGCTTTCTGGATTCGCTGGATGCCCGACAGCTTGCGTTCCAGCTTGCGGATGCGCTTGTCGGTTTCGCGCTTCTCCAGCCAGATGCTGCGCGCGATCGTCAAATTCGTCAGCAGACCAAACGGCCGGATCGGCCGTTCGATGACCGCGACCGCACCCGCTTCCAGCACCAGTTGAAGCGTCGATGGATCCTCGTAGCCGACGATGGCAATCAGGGTCGGCCGCAATCCGTCATTCGACTTGAGAAGTTTCTGAATGTCACCGCGGACGTCATGTTCGACCGCCAGCAACATCACATCGGCGGTATCGCTCCAGGATTCCGGAACCGGCCATTGCGTCTCGACCATGCAGCCGATGCGGCGCAGATGCTCGACAAGACTGACGCGCTCGCTATCCGGCGGATGAACCACCTGGACCCGCAGTCCACGAAGGTCGCGAAGGATTTGGATCGCCACCAGCGGACCTCAGTGGTTGATCGTTTGCAGGTCTTCGGCCGACCAGTCGTCGAGACTCTGCACCACGCAATAGGGGTCCGGCTTGATCCGGACGCCGGGATTCCAGACCGTCTGGAATCGGCCGGATTTGTCGAGCCGCGCGATCCGCGGCCAGAGATAAGTGTGGTTGTTTTCCGGATCGATTCTTACCCGTCCCTGCGGCGCGTCAAACTCGGAATCTCGCAACACCGGCAGCACCCGTTCCGGATCGTCCGAACCGCATCGCGCCACCGCGCGCATCGCCAGATGCACCTGGAAATAGGCGGCTTCCGCCGCCGCCGTCACCGGCGCATCGGGACCGTATTTCTTCTTGAAACTGTCGACAAAGCGCCGTGCCGAGGGCGAGGAAGAGGTTTCGAAAAACGGCGCCGCGGTGATGTGACCTTCGGCCGCCTCCTTGTGCATCTCCGCGACCTCGGCCTCACTGGTGGTGAGGCTCGCGATCGGCATTTTCGCCGGGTCGAACCCGGCGTCGCGATAGGCCTCATAGAGCACCGACGTGCCCTTCCCCACCACCGTCGAAAAGATCACGTCCGGCGTGGTCTTCTTGATCCGGCTGATGACCTTGTCGAAATCCTTGGCAGCCGCAACAAGCGGCACATAGATCTCGTCCAGCACCTCACCGCGTGCCTGCACGACGAAGTCGGCCATCAGGCGATTGGACTCGTAGGGATAGATGTAGTTCGAGCCGACCAGCAGAAAGCGATTGCCGTAGGTCGACAGCAGGAATTTTGCCAATTGCAGCGAATTCTGGTTCGGCGCAGCACCCGTGTAGATGCAATGCCGCGAATACTCGAAACCCTCGTAGAGCGTCGGATAGAACAACAGCCCGCGATGGCCCTCCACAATCGGCAGCACGGCCTTGCGCGTGCTCGACATGTAGCAGCCGAACAGCAGACGGATCCGATCGACCTGAAACAGCCGCTCGGCCAATGCTCGAAACTGCTTGGGGTCCGAGGCCGGATCGTAGATCACCGGCTCGATCATGCGATCGAGCACGCCGCCGGCCGAATTGATCTCCTCGATCGCAAGCCGCGTCGCGTTAAGCTGGGATTGCTCGACCGCGGAAGTAACCCCGGTCTGCGAGAAGAGGACGCCCACCCGCCACGGCGCTTTGCTGTCTTCGCTTGAACTCATACCGACTTGGACCATTCCTGAGATGTGACGACTGTACGTCAGATCGCAGGAAACTCAAATCGAGGCCGTCGCTCGCGTTTTGCTCAGCCGTTGCGGAACGTATAGGCGTATCCGTTAAGCGCCGGCGCTCCACCGAGATGCGCGTAGAGCACTTTTGAGCCTTCGGGAAAATAGCCTTTTCGCACCAGGTCGATCATGCCCTGCATCGACTTGCCCTCATAAACCGGGTCGGTGATCATGCCCTCAAGCCGCGCGCACAGGCGGATCGCATCCTTGGTTTCGTCCGACGGCACGCCATAGGCCGGATAGGCATAGTCTTCCAGCAGCACAATGTCGTCCTCGCCGAGTTCCCTGCCCAGTTCGACCAACTCGGCCGTCCGGCGCACGATCTCCAGCACCTGCGCCTTGGTCTGCTTCGGCGTGAAGGAGGCATCGATGCCGATTACCTTGCGCTCACGCCCGTCAGCGGCAAAGCCGACCGACATGCCGGCATGGGTCGATCCGGTCACCGTGCAGACGATGATGTAGTCGAAGGAAAAGCCCAGTTCCTTCTCCTGCGCGCGAACCTCCTCCGCAAAACCGACATAGCCGAGGCCGCCAAACTTATGCACGGAAGCGCCTGCCGGGATCGCATAGGGCTTGCCGCCCTTCGCCTTGACGTCGGCGATGGCATCCTCCCAGCTCTGGCGGATGCCGATATCGAAACCTTCATCGACCATCTGGACGTCGGCGCCCATGATGCGGCTGAGCAGGATATTGCCGACCCGATCATAGACGGCGTCCTCGTGTGGCACCCAGCTCTCCTGCACCAGCCGGCACTTGAAGCCGATCTTGGCCGCGACGGCGGCGATCATGCGGGTATGGTTGGATTGCACGCCGCCGATCGACACCAGCGTATCGGCATTGGACGCGATCGCGTCGGGAATGATGTATTCGAGCTTGCGGAGCTTGTTGCCGCCGAACGCAAGCCCCGAATTGCAGTCCTCGCGCTTGGCATAAAGCTGGACCTTGCCGCCGAGATGCTGGGTCAATCGCTCCAGCTTCTCGATGTGCGTGGGTCCGAATGTGAGCGGATAGCGCTCGAACTTCTTCAGCATGCGGCAACTTTCCAGTTTCGAGGAAGCCGCGTCGAGCGTATCAGACTTCGACCACGCGTTCGACATGCACGCGGCGGCAATCCATCTCGTATTCGAGGTTGACAACCGGCGGCCGGTTGAAATGCCAGGTCAGGCCGTTGCGGAACACACCGCGTTTTCCGAGTTCACTTTCGAGGATCGAATACACATCCTGAACGGTATAGAGCTGGACGCCGGTGGTCTGGCTCCAATTGCCGCCAAACGCGCTCATGCGCCGTTCCATTTCGTCCAGCACCCATTTTGCTTTCTCGAGCATGGCTTCGGGGCTGGTATCACCCAGGCGAACCGTGTGGTCGCGATAATTGGCCTTGCCTTCCACCAACTCGCCGCTGCCGGCGACGACAAATGACGCCGGGGCATTGGCCGACACAGTCGTGAACGAAAAGGCATGGAAGCCCGGTTCCGACGGTGGATCGATCTTTGGGCAGACGTTGCTGCGCGCCACCGGATTGACGCCGTCCCGCATGATCCCCCACTCGATCAGCGTCTTGATGTAGATCTCGTTGAAAGCCCTGAAGCCCTCTTCGGTGAACGGTGCAGGAGAACGCAACTCGCAGGCGCCGAACGCGGTCAACGGCCGGCCGGAGGCCCTGATGATCTCGGCGATCTTCTCGAACCCCTCCTTCAGCGGAACCACCTTGGAGAAGCGAACCCGCTCGATCGCAAAGCCGGGCAGCGCGCCGATACCGCAGGAATATTGACTGACGCCCGGCATGAACCGGTAGCCGCTATTGGTCGCTTCAATCGTCTCGATCATGATGCCTCTCTCGACTGGCTGTATTATCTCGTTGAACTATCGGTTTTCAGGTTTCGAGGACGCCGAGATAGGCGTCGCGAATGATCGGGTCAGCCAGCAATTGCGCGCCCTCGCCCTGGCGCACGATGCGGCCCATGTCCATGATGTAGGCGGAATGGCAAAGGTCGAGCGCGGTGATCACGTCCTGCTCGACCAGCAGGATCGACATGCCCTCGGTGTTCAGTTTGCGCAGCGCAGCCACGAGCTGCTCAACCAACAACGGCGACAACCCGAGCGACAATTCGTCGATCATCAGAAGCCGGGGCGCGCTCATCAATCCGCGGCCGATCGCGCACATTTGCTGCTCGCCACCGGACAGCGTCGCCGCCGCCTGGTGACGGCGATCGCGCAATTTCGGGAATGTGCCGTAGACCCGGTCGAGATCGTGGTTCAACTCGCTCCTGGACGTCATTCGCGAATAGGCCCCCATCAACAAATTGTCCTCGACGCTCATGGCGCCGAACAGCCGCCGTCCTTCGGGGACATGCACGATGCCGCGCGCGAGGATCTGCGCCGCGGTGTCACCCGTGACATCCTTCTCGTCGGCGAAATAGTAACCGCCCTGTGTCGGAATGAGTCCGGACAGCGCGCGCATCAAGGTGGTCTTGCCGGCGCCGTTGGAGCCGATCAACGCGGTGATCTCGCCGCGTTGCACGGCCATGTCGATGCCCCACAGCACCTGGATCTCGCCATAGCCGGCGCACAGGCCCTGCAGTTCGACGATCGGGGAATCAGCCATTGGCGGCGTTCCGTTGCGCGTATTGCTGACCCAGATAGGCATCGACCACGGCGGGATTCTTGATGACGTCGCGTGGCGGTCCGTCGGCGATCAATTGACCATTGTGGAGCACGACGATGCGGGTGCAGACGTTGAGCACTACCTTCATCAGATGTTCGATCATCACGATGGTGATGCCGTCCGCCGCCAGTTGATGAATGAGCTTGGTGGCCCGCTCTACCTCGGCGCTGTTGAGCCCGGCGTTGACCTCATCGAGGAACAGCAGCTTTGGCTTCATCGCCAGCGCCTTCGCCAGCTCCAGTCGCTTGCGCATCGCCAAGGTCAACGTCGCTGCCGATTGGTTGGCCTGAGCCTCCAACCCTACGAACGCCAGATGCGCGCGGGCCTCCTCGCGGGCGGATTTGATGCTCTCGCCGGGCTGAGAAAACAACGCGGCCGCGGCGACATTGTCGAGCGCGGAGAATTCGGCGAAGGGTTGCACAATCTGAAACGTGCGGGACAGGCCCAAGCGCGCCGCCTGAAACGTCTTGATGCGCGTGATGTCGCGACCATCGAACGTCACGGCACCGGAGTTCGCCGGCGTCACGCCGCAGACCGTATTGACCAGCGTGGTCTTGCCCGCGCCGTTGGGGCCGATCAGGCCCAGCACCTCGCCCTTGTTGATTGCAAACGAGACTTCGCGCAGCGCCTGCAGGCCGCTGAAGCGGCGCGATACGGCATCAAGGCGCAGGATTTCAGACATGTTTTGCTTTCCGCCAGAAGTTACGGAAACGCAGTGAGATCAGGCCGTGCGGCAGCAGCAGCAACAACGCGGCAATTAGCACACCGAGCACGCCGCTGTGGATCTGGATGTAGTTGCGCCAGACCACCTCCTCGAGCCCCAGATAGAGAAAGGCGCCGCAGACCGCGCCGAGCGGCGATCCCAGGCCGCCCATCAGCGTCATCACGATCGGCTTCACCGAATAGAGGATATCGAATACGTCAGACGGATCGATGTAGTGCACCCAGGCGGCATAGAGTCCGCCCGCGGCGCTGACGAAACAGGCGGACAGCCCGAACGCGATGCTCTTGTAGAGCGTGGCGTTGAGGCCGATCATGTTGGCGGCGGTTTCGTTCTGACGGATGCAGACCAACCCGAAACCGAGCTTCGACGCCGAGACCGCGATCACCATCAGCGCCGTCGCCAATAGCAATCCCCACATGCCGTAGAAGAAGAACAAAGCGTCGGCCATGATGCTTGAACCAGACGCCAGAGGAATATTCAGCCCCATGCCGCCACCGGTGAGATCGGTGGCGTTGTTGACGAGTTCGCGCAAAACCCCGACCAGCGACAGGCTGGCGATGGCGAAGTAGTGACCGCGCAGACGCAGCAGCACCGCACCAAGCAGGCCCGCCAGCACCAGCGAAGCAACCAGCGAAGCCAGGATCGAAACCATTAACGGAACGCCCGCGTTGAGCAATACGCCGGTAGCATAGGCGCCGAAGCCGAAGAACGCCGCGGTCGCGAAAGAAGGATAGCCCGCAAGACCACCGACCACGTTCCACGACAGCGCAAGGATAGCGTACATGCAGGCCATGGTGCCGAGCCGCAGCGCGTAGGCGCCGCCGACCAGCGGCAACGCGGCAAGGCAGGCCAGCACGATCAGCAGCGCCAGATTGGACTCGCGTCATTCGAAGCCTTTCCGGCCGAGCAGTCCCTGCGGTCTGAACAGCAGGAACACGATCAGCAGCGCGAATGAGAGCGTCGTCGCATAAGCGGGCCCGATCGCCGCGGAGCCGATGCCTTCGACCAGCGCCAGCAGCAACCCGCCGGCCAGCGCACCCGACACGCTGCCGAGGCCGCCGAGCACGCAGACCACAAAGGCCTTGTCGAGGTAAGAGGTAGAGGTCAGCGCCGATATCGGGAAAATCAGCGCCATCAGCACACCCGCGCAGCCGGCCAATGCAGCCCCGATGCCGAATGCGATCGCGTAGATCGATTTGACATCAACGCCCATCAGGATTGCGGCATCGCGATCGAGCCTGACCGCGACGATGGCGCGACCAACCCGCGAGCGGCGCAGCAGCAAATAGAGCAGCCCGGTCAAGGCCAGCGCGAGTGCCGTTGCGATCAGCCGGTCAACCGGCACCACGACATGAAACAGCGAAACCGAGCCCATCGGGGGTTTCAGTGTGAGTTTGCGATAATCCGCCTTGAAGAAGTAGATCATTGCATTGTTCAGGATCAGATCGAGCCCGAAGGTCAGCGTTAACGTCACCAGCACCGGCGCATGGAGCACACGATTGAGCAGCAGGCGCTGCAACAGGTAGCCGAACAGGAAAAACACGGGCACCGCGACCGGCAGCACATACCACGGCGAAATCGCCATCGACTGATAGGCACCCCAGGCCAGATACGCGCCGAGAACGATGATCGACCCGTGAATCAGGTTGATGACGTTGAGGACGCCCCACACCAGCGAAAATCCGATCGCGATGCATGCGTAGAGGCAGCCCAGTACAAGGGCATTAATGATGATCTGCGCAGCCAGCATGTCCGGGCCCTTCGCCGGTCGCGACGATAGCTCAGTTCACGCCCAGCTTCAGCTCACCCTGCTTGATCGCCTGCGGGAACAGCACGACGGGCTTGCTGCCCTGGATCTGGAATACCGGCGGCTCCAGCGAATTGATCTGGCCGTTAGGACCGAACTTCACCGGGCCCCAAAACGTCACGACGTCGAGTTTCGCCAGTTCGTCGCGCACCTTGTCGCGATCGAGCGAGCCGGCGCGCTCGATCGCGATCTGGAACAGCGCGCCGCAAACCGCCGCCGAGGCCTGGCCGTAATCCGGATCGCTCTTGTATTTGTCGCGGAACAATTTCACGAAATTCTCGGTCGTACCGAAGATGTCCTTGCCTTCGTAACGCTCGGCGGGATGCCACCAGGAGGCGCTGGTGATGTTCTCGGCAGTCTGGCCTGCCGATTCAATGAAGTCCTGATAGGCCGGTCCGGCGATCATGGTGACCACAGGCGCCTTCAACTCCTGATCGACCATCTGCTTGCGGACCAGCAGCAGATCGTTGATGTAGCCGGTGACGAAGATCCATTGCGGATCGAGCGACTTGATCTGCGACAGCGTCGCCGAGTGATCGAGCGTACCGATGGCGTATTTCTCGAAATAGACCACCTCCAGCCCGTTGGCCTTGGCCGACTTCTCCATCTCCTGGGCGATCGCCAGCGGGAACAGGTCGTTGCGCGCGAGAATAGCGACCTTCTTTACGTCGGGCGCCTTGGCCTTGATGATCTGGGTCAGCGGCGTGGTGAGGGTGTCATTCGGCGTGAAGGTGCCGAACAGATATTTATAGCCCTGGTCGTAGACCTGCGATGAAGACGCCGCGGCGGCGATGGTCGGCACCTTGTATTTTTCCGAGACCGTGCTTGCCGCTTTCGCGGCACCGGAACCGAATGCACCGAACAGGAAATTGATGTTGTCCTGGGTGATCATCTGCTCGGTGGTCTGCACCGCGCGCGGCGTGTTGGATTGGTAATCCGCGTAAACGATCTCGACCTTGTATTTCTTGCCGCCCACCGAAATGCCGCCGGCCTTGTTGGCTTGCTCGGCCCAGAGGTCATATCCCTGCTGCTGCTTGATGCCTTCGGGTGCCAATGGGCCCGTCAATGGCAGTGGGGCGCCGAACCGGATCACGTCTTCGGCCCTGGCCTGGGATCCCGATACGCTCCAGGACGCGATCGCCATGACGGCAGTGCTCAGGACAACCGAGCAACGGATCAATTTCGAACCCAACATCCACACCCCCCATTGAGGCCGGCGAATTGCGGCGGCGATCAAGCATGGCAAATAGTCCATTCGAATAAAAGCATTGAAATTAGAGATTTGAGGTCGAATAATTCGAACGCTAGCCAATGCCTGCCTCGATCTTGGGCAGGTCAGCACGAAGGAACGAGCATGATTGAATCGAGCGCGGTTCGATATTTTCGCGCGGTCACCGAAAGCGGCTCGATCAAGCGGGCCGCGACGTCGCTGCGGATTGCTCCCAGCGCGATCAGTCGGCAGATGCAGGCGATCGAGGAGGAGTTGTCGGTCAAGCTTTTCGAACGAAATGCCCGTGGCATGGTGCTGACCGACGCCGGCCACCTGCTCTATCGCTACGCCGTCGAGAACCGCAATCAGCTCGACGGCATCCGGGTCAAGGTGCAGGAATTCGATGCGATGCGCCGCGGACAGGTCAAGATCGCGACGGTCGAGGGCATGCTGGCGAACTTCCTGTCGAATTTCGTCGTCGATCTCGCCGGCGATTATCCGGGCATCTTGATCTCGACCACCGTTGTGGGTTCCCGCGACGTCGCCGAGATGGTGGGACACAACGACGTCGATCTCGGCCTGGTGTTCGGGCGTTCGCCGCGGCGCGACCTGATCGAACTGGCGCGAATGCGGCAGTCATTATGCCTGATCGTCTCACCGCGTCATCCGCTGGCGAACCGCGACAGTTGCTCGGTCAAGGATCTCGCGGGCTTACGCGTCGTGGTGCCGGATCCTTCCTTTGGCATCCGCCAGGAGATCGATCGAGCCTGCGCCAATAACAAGATACGGCTCGAAATCTGCAACGAAACCAATTCGCTCAATTTCGCGCAGACGCTCGCCGCGCGCACCGATCTCGCGACCTTCCTGCCCCGTGATACTGCAATGCCCTCGCTCGATGCGGGATTGCTGGTGGCGGTGCCACTGCGGGACAAGCGCCTGGAAGCAACCCAGGTGACGCTGGTTCAATTGGCCGCGCGCAACATGTCGCCATCTGGCCGGCTGGTCGCCGATCTCTTGGTCGGCAGAATGAAGGCCGTGAAGGATTGAAGGGGCTCAAGTCCCGACGCGCAGGGCGGCGTGCTGCTTGCGCAAAAATGCAATCACCGACAACGCAGTGATACGGCCAGTCTTCGGATTTTCCGACGGAATGTTCTCAATAGACATCGAGAAGCGGGCGGAATCGGAATCCACCTCCATCCGGTGCACATTGCGCGTCACCGTCGGATCGGCCCAGATTTCGAGCCGTGTTCGGTCTGGCCCAAATCCCGCCAGCGACAGCGCGACTGCGACATTGAGGTTGGCTGGAAAACCCTTGGCCGCCTCTCGCGCCGTGCCCTCGAATACCCGGAGCGGCTCGGTAATGCCTTCGATCTCAATTTTGTTCTCGATCAGATAGGGCGCGCCGAGCAGGCCTTTCGGCGGCTTGCGCGTCACCATCCTGACGGACTGGATATTGCCCTCCGCCGCCGCGGTCATGGCATCGAGGCCGATCAGCGCCCCGGTCGGCACCGCGATCTGGCCGCCATGTTGCTTGGCCAGTGCAATCAAATCTTCGTTCTCGAGCAGCGCGCCGACACTGAGCACAACAGCGGTTTTGCCACGGCTGACAAAGGGCGCCACGATCGATCGCACGAGCTTGCTCGGCGCGCATTCGATCACCAGGTCGGCGACATCGGCAAGACCGTCGATCGGCAGGATAGCCGGCGGCTGCTTCAGCCCTGCAAGAAAGGCCTGATGCTTGGCGGGATCCTGAACCGAGACCGCCGCCAGAACCAGCCCATCGATGCCCTTGTCGAGGGCTTCCACGACTTTCCTGCCGATCGGCCCCAGCCCGACCACTGCCACGCGCTGGTCACTACGCTTATTTCCCGCTGAATCTAGCCATTGGCCGGTCTCTCGATCTCTTGACGACAGACATCGCATCCCATCGGCCCCGGCGCGAGTCAATTCAAATTCGGATAAAACTCGGGCTTCAAGCACCTCGTCGGCATCTCCCAGCTATTCGTAGAGCCGGCTCCGGGCGTCCCGGCAAATTGTCGGCTAGCTTGCGAGCGCGCAACCGACCGCATCGTAGGAGAACAGCCAGTGATAGCGCTCACGAACTTTCTCTTCGTTCCATTGGGTCGAGACGTAGCGCGTCGCGTCCTCACGATCGAGCAGGCGATCATTGTGAAAGATCTCGCGGTTACGATCCGCCGCACGCACACAGCGATTAGCGCGCTCGACACGAAGCGCTTCATAAGCTCGAATAGCCGCTGCGCGATCGCCGCGATGCGCCTCGATGCACCGCGCCAGAAGAATTCCGTCTTCGATCGCCATCACGGCCCCTTGCGCCATGAACGGCAGCATCGGATGGCAGGCATCGCCCAGCAAGACAACATTTCCGCTCGACCAGCGCTCGATCGGCGGCCGGCTCATCAGCGCCCAGCGATAATGCACATCGATATTGTCGATCAGCGCGTGCACGTCCGGATGCCAGCCCGCGAAATCCGCCGCGCAATCTTCCCGGCTGCCGCGTGCGGTCCACGATTCCGTCTCCCAGCCCTGGCGCTCGACCACACCGACAAAGTTGACGAGTTCGCCCCGCCGCAACGGATAGGTGACGACGTGACGGCCGGGGCCAACCCAATTGGCGCCGACCGCGCGCCGCAAATGAGCCGGCAGTCGATCGGACGGCACCACGCCGCGCCATGCGATGCATCCGGTGAACGCAGCGTTGCCCGCGCCAAGCGTCCGGGCCCTGAGTTTGGAATGAATGCCGTCGGCGCCGACCACCAGCCGGCCGCCGATCTCGCTGCCATCGGCAAGGATGGCGGTCGCTGCATCTCCGTCATCCCTGACATCGACGACCTCTGCACCCAGCCTGATGGTGCCTGGCGCAGCACGCTCGACGGCCTTTGCGAGCACGGTTTGCAGATCGCCGCGATGAACCATCAGATACGGAAAACCGTATTCAGACATGGCCGCAGCGCCGAGATCGAACAGCGGCCATTTCTCGCCGGAATTCCACAGCCGGATTTCCTTGGCCTCGGCTTCCACGGCCACGGCCCGGAGATCGTCCAGGACACCCAGCGAAGCCAGTACACGGGTTCCGTTCGGACTGAGCTGCACGCCGGCTCCGACTTCACGCAGCTCCGGCGCCTGCTCGCACACGACGACGCCAAAGCCACGCTGGATCAGCGCAAGCGCTGAGCATAAGCCGCCGATACCGGCGCCGGAAACAACGATCCGTTCTGTCATGTCGTCTCCATTGCCGGCCGGCTCATGTCATCGCTGGGAAATCAGGAAATCGTCGGTAAATTCGCCGCGCGATATCTTGACGGGGATTTCGCCTTCGCTGCCGACTTCCAGGATCTCCGAGCCCGATTTCGCTTCCGGCGGCGTCAGCAGATCAATCCGGTCCGCGATCCGCGCCGCCTGCCAATCGTTCAGCCTCCAGCTAAACCTGCCGCCGAGGTCGCGCATGCCGAACTCATCGCCAGCAGGCGACAGCACCAGAGGTGTCTGCGACGTTGCGCCGGGAATGTGCTCAACGATCGAGATTTCCTGCGGATGATCGGCAAAACGGCGCAGCAGCTTGGCCAAAGCCGCCAGATCCGCGCCCTCCCCGATGAACAGGAACAGCGGATTGAAGTCGCTCGGCATGTATTCAAATCGCAGCATGATCCGTTTCTGATTCCTACTGGCCTTCGGATCCGCTCAGAACCCTGACGATATCCTGCGCATGGCAGAGTTCCTCGGTGCCGACCTCGTCGGGATGTCCCGGAAACACCAGATAGCGAACCTGCAGCCACATGCCGTCTTCCATGTTCTCCAGCACCTCGGCGACGATGCCCTGCCGCAACTGCAGACGCTCGCCCACCTTGATGGTCATCAAGTCGATCATGCGGCTGGTACCCTCGGCCTAAAAGAACATCGTCAAATTCTTGGCGAGCAGGATGTTTTGCTCAAGCAGAATTTCACGCTTTGCGACCTTCCATCCGTTCTCGGTCGCCCGAAGCGTGTCGTTACGCCGGCCGACAAAGGTGTAGGTCTCATATTCGACGCGGTTCTGATAGACCAGAAAGCGGCTGGTGACGTCAATTTCGCCCGGTGCGTCAAGGTTGGGGCGAACGTCCCTGATCTGGACGTTGCTGATCATATGACTGATCCGCGACAGCGGCTCCTCGGCGTAATGCACGCCGGTCAGGATCTGCTCGACGCGCTTGGTCAGCGTCCACTTGTCCTCGTCGAACCAGCTGATGCCCTCACCAAGTTTGGTATTTTCGCGGCTGGCGTGCTGTCCGAACTTCACATTGCGCCGGATCGGCATGAAGTAGCTGATGTCGTCGGTCAGGATATCCAGCCAATCGCGAAACCGCCGGTCATCGAGCAGATCGGCTTCATGATAGTAGAAATCCTCGATATCGGCCTTCAGCCGGTAATACGCCGCCGACCTTTCGATTGAGGAATTGGCGGCGATGGTCGCCGCGCCTTTTTCCTTGTCCTGAACGATCGCACTCATGAGCATGTCCTCCGCGGATGACGCGTTGTGCTAGCTGGCTTTGGCCGCTGGTTTCGGCGGCACCGGACCGCCCTGATGCGAGAAGCATCCGACATCGATCACGGTGCCCGACAACGTCTCGGCTTCCGCCGACAGCAGGAACGCCACGACATTGGCGACGTCGTCGCCGGTCGCCACCCGTCCCGCCGCAGTGCCCGGCGCGCCCTTGCCGAAGCGGCTCTCGTCGCCGCCGACGCGGCCGAGGCTCATGCCGCTGACGATCCCGCCGCCGCCAGGAATTACAGTGTTGACGCGTATACGATCGTGAATGAAGTCGTAGGCGAGCGCCGCGCTCAATGCGGCTACGCCACCCTTGCTCGCGCTGTAGACTGCCATATTGGGCTTGCCCCAACCCGCGCCCGAACCGATGTTGACGATCGAGCCGCCGCCCTGGCGGATCATGTGCGGCAGTACCGTGCGGCTCATCAAATACGGCCCCTTGAGATTGACGGCCATGATCCGGTCGAACAGCGCTTCGTCGGTGTCGAGTACCGTGCCCAGCGGACCGATCGCGGCGTTGTTGACGATGGCATCGACACGGCCGAATTTTGTCAATGCCACATCCACGACCTTCGCGACATCGCTGGACTGCGACACGTCGGCTTCCAACAGTTCCGCCGAAAGACCGCGCTGCGCCAATTCAGCGCGCAGGCCCGGGATCGCTGCCTGTGCCGTACTGGAAACTTGCGGCGCTTCCATCCCGAACGCCACGACGGAATGGCCGCGCGCCGCGAGGCCGAGCGTGATCGCGCGTCCGATCCCGAAGGTGCCGCCGCTGACGATGATGACCTTGCCCGCGCCGCTCACTCTGCGGCCTGCCGGTTGCCGGCGGGCGCGCCGAGCAGTTCATTCCAGTCGCCGCCCTGCATGTAGGTGGTCCAGCGGCGATAGAAGCCGCGCGCAATCTGTTCGGTGATCTGCGTGCTGACCTCGCCACCGAGCGGATGATCGGTCGCGAACGCGCCCATCGATTGCTGATAGTTGAAGGGATAGCGCCGCGCCACCGTGCCTGTGCTGGCGGCGGTCGCATAAAGCCAGTTCTCCATGTCGTCCTGTTCCGTCATCCCGGCCGGTCCGGAATAACGCATGTAATAACGGCGTAGATAATCTTTGACTTCGGCCGGGGCGTCCTTGTCGACCAGGAAGAACCGCCACCCTTCCGTGGAGGTCGGACTGTGCGGATGCCAGGCACAGAGCCCGCGCGGCTGGCGGCCGTGATAGGAGGTGTTCGGGAAAATCGTGCCCACGAACGGCAGCAGCTTCGCTTGTTCGCCAAGCCGCCGCTTGCGCTCCTCGAAACAGTGCCGGAAATATTGTTCGAGCACAGGGTTATCCAGAAACGACTCTACATATTCGTTGGCATCCGGCTGGATGGCGCTGTGCACGCCATGTCCTTCCGGAAAACTGATCCAGACGTGCTGGGCCTTTTCCAGTTCATCGTCGCGGCGGCCTTTCTTGCCGGCGGCGGCGCTCGGTCCGATGCCGATCAGATCGACGGAGCGGTGACTGGGATTGTGATAGGTATCGCCGAGGAAATTCTCGGCGGCGAACTTCCAATTGGCGGGAAACACCCATTTGTGCACGCCGATCACCTCCGAGCCGCCCTCGCGACCGTCGCGGCAATCCAGTGCCTGATCGAGATGAACCTTGGCGTCGCCGAGATAGGTGATGAAATCGGGTGCGTCCTTGTCCCAGGTCGCCCAGATCGAGCCCTTGTAGTTGCAGAGCTTGGCCACCGAGACCAGCGAGTTGGCATCCCGGTCCAGCACGCCGTCATACAGCGATCTGTAGAGCGGAACGCCCTGCAACTTGCCGTCGGTGGTGTAGGTCCAGCTGTGATAGGGACATGTGAACAGCGATGTATTGCCCTGCTCGTAGCGGCACACCTTCATGCCGCGATGCCGGCACGAATTCAGGAAGACGTGGATCACGCCTTTCTTGTCGCGGCAGAGGATTACGGACTCCTCCCCCATCCGCGACGTATAGAAATCGCCGGGATTGGGAACGAGGCTCTCATGACCGACCATCAGCCAGGCCCGCGTGAAAACCTTGTCCAGCTCTTCCTTGTAGATATCGGAATCGACGAAGATCTCGCGGCTGATGAAGCCCTTGTTGACGTCGACGAGCTGGCCGAAATCGCTCTTCTGGACCATGGATTTCTCCTTGTTCAAAACGCCTAGACGCTAAGGCTCGTCACTTGTCGAATTTGCAGGCGCCGTCGCTCTCGGGGCGGAACGCCGTTTCGCCCGGAATGACCGAGATTTTTTCGTAGTAGTCCCAGGGATAGTGGCTCGCGGACGGCGCTTTCACCCGGTAGAGCGACAGATCGTAGATCACGCGACCATCCTTTCGGATATGCCCGGGCCTGCCAAAGAAATCGACCGGCATCTTCCGCATCTGGATGTTGACCGCCTTGGCCTCGTCGGTGCCGCCGGCTTCGATCGCCTTCAGATAATGGCGGACCGCGGCATAGGTCGCCGCCTGCAGCTTGGTCGGCTCGCGCTTTTCGACCTCGAAGAACCGCTTGGCGAACGCGCGCGTGCCGTCATCATCGTCCCAGTAATATTGCGCCGCGATGTACATGCCCTGCGCGTCCTTCAGGCCGATCGAATGAACGTCGGAGATGAAGGTCAGCATGCCGACAATGGTCTGGCCCGCGGCCTGCAGGCCGAATTCATGCGTCTGCTTCACGGCGGCAACAGTATCCGCGCCGGTGCCGGCGAGCGCGACGACCTTGGCGCCGGAGCCTTGCGCAGCGAGCAGGAACGACGAGAAGTCGGTGGTGTTGAAGGGGTAGCGCACGGTGCCGACCACCTTGCCGCCCGCATTGGTCACCGCCTTCGACGCATCGTTCACCATCGCGGTGCCGAAGGAGTAGTCGACCGCGACGAAGAACCAATCCTTGCCGACCCGCTTGGCCAGCTCATTTACCAATCCTGCTGACAGCGCGTAGGTATCGTCAGCCCAGTGCGTGATCAGCGGCGAACATTTCGATCCCGTGAGGTCGGAAGTCGCCGCCCCCGACACCAAGGCGGTTCGGTTGTTTTGGGTGGCGAGCCCGGCCACCGCCAGCCCGACCGAACTCACCGCGAGGTCCGTCACTGCGTCGACGTGATCGATGTCGAACCAGTGCCGCGCAATGCCCACCGCGACGTCAGGCTTGTTCTGGTGATCCGCCGAGACGATCTCGATCGGCTTGCCCAGCACCTTGTTGTGAAAATCCTCCGCAGCAAGCTTCGCCGCGGTGACGGACCCCGGCCCACCGAGATCGCGGCCACTGCCGTAATCGCCGAGGACGCCGATGCGGACCACGCCATCCGATATCCCGGAGCCGTCCTCCTGCGCCTGCGCTGATGACAGCGTGAACAGCGCAAAGACCACGGCCGGGATCGCCAGGCCTCTATTTGACCTTCCTTTATTTGATCTTGCCTTGCCTGATCCCGCTTTGCGCGATCCGGCCGAGCCGCAGAGCTGGAACAAGTCGATCCTCCCGATTATGTGTATGTCCATCTGGTGGACATCATTATCATTATGGTAAGATACTGTCTGCG
Organism: uncultured Alphaproteobacteria bacterium; assembly: GCA_963738105.1. Taxonomy (GTDB): domain Bacteria; phylum Pseudomonadota; class Alphaproteobacteria; order Rhizobiales; family Xanthobacteraceae; genus Bradyrhizobium. The sequence goes on from CAVTWC010000037.1 coordinate 41,006, forward strand.
GGCCGGTCAAGTTGCTTTGCCCGGCAGTTGCCGCATACACCCCCGCGTTAGCGACATTGCAGGACCAGATGCCGAGAGCCGCCAAGAGATCCGACAAGACGCCCGATGCCGACACCGCAATGACCGGCGTTCGCGCTGTCGATCGCGCCATTGCGATCCTGCAATGTTTTACGCCCGAACAACCCGCGATGAGCGTGATCGAGATTCAGAAGCGCGTCGGACTGAGCCGGCCGACGCTTTATCGCCTGTTGCACACACTCGCGGCGCGTGACCTCATTCACGCCGAAGGTGATCCGCAGCGCTTCAAGCTTGCGCACGGCGTGATGAAGCTGTCGCATGTCTGGCTGAACGGGCTGGAAGTCGTCGCCGTGGCGCGACCGATCGTCGAGGGCTTGCGCGACCTGACCGGCGAGACCGCCGCTCTGTTCCGGCTGCAGCACGATCTCGGTATCTGCATCCTCGAATGCGAGAGCCGGCACGAACTCTCGATCAGCCGTGGCGTCGGCCACTCCTTGAAGATCATGCAGGGGTCAACGGGAAAGGCCATGCTGGCGTTCATGGACCTGCCGCGTCAGGCCGAGTTTCTATCCGGGCTGCCTGCTAACGCGGCGCGCACGCGTCTGGAAGAATCGCTGAAGGCCGCCCGGCGCAACGGCTACGCTACCAGCCGCGGCGAAATCTTCGTCGGCGCTGTCGCTGTGTCCGCGCCCTATTTCGATCATCGCGGCAGCGTGGTCGGTTCGGTCGGCCTGTACGGTCCGGAGGCCCGCATCAGCGACGACAAGGTCGCGGAATATTCCAAGCTGGTTCGCGAGGCCGGCCGGAAGATATCGATCCTGCTCGGCTTCCAGGAGTCCGGGCCGGCAGCAAAGCCCGGCGATACCGGCAGCGAACGTCAGCAGAAAGCTAAGCGCCCGTCACCCGGTGAGCGGGGTTAGGCCTCCGCTGAACTAGCTTCGCTTTGTTTCCTCGTCCTTTGCCGCAAGTGCGGCCAACAGCGCGAACCGCGACTTGTCGACTGCCTCGGCAGGACCAACGCCGCGCATGTTGTAGTAGAGATCCCTGCCCAGCATCACAATATCGGAATTGTAGCTGCTCGCGGTCGTCGCCATCTCGATCGCCTCCTGCAGCACCCGCGCGCGAGGAACCGATTTGTTGACGACATGCACGTCGCACGCTTCCTGCGCACCAATCAGCCGGGCGTTGTAGACGATATCGAACAGCAGCTTTTTAGGCAGCGCATCCCGGACGACGGCCAGCGCCAGAAATGGAAACAGCCCATTGGCCGCCTCGGGCAGCCCAAGCGTTGCGTCGTCGGCAACGACGGCGAGGTCGGCCGCGGCGACCAAACTGAAACCTCCGGCATGCGCATCACCGTTCACGGCCGCCACCAACGGCTTTCCGAGGCCGGCCATTGCGCGATACATATCCACCGACGCGCGGCCGAACTCGGCCCTCCCTGCGATCGTTGGCCCCGCGCCCTTGTAATCGCCGCCAAGGCAAAACACATCGCCATGGCCGGTGATCACGCACGCCCCGATCTCGGGGTCGCGCCGCGCCGCCTCCAGCGCCGCCGTCAATTGCTCAGCCATCTCCTGGCTGAGGCGATTGCCATGTTCCGGACGTGTGAGGGTCAGAACGGATACCCGACCCGCCCGGCTGACTTCCAGTTGCGCCACGACGCCTCCTTCCTTCGCCGCTGCGACGATCAGATCGCCAGTTTGCCGCTGGATTCCTCGAGTTTGCCCCAGGCCTCCTCGCCGTATTTCGATTTCCAGTCGCGATAGTAGCTGGTCTTGGCCAAACCGGCGCGGAACGCCTCACGATCCACTTCGTGCAGATCCATTCCGTTCTTCGTCAGCACCGCGCGAAGCGAGGTATTGAGCGCCGCGACATCGGCGCGCTGGTCTGCGCATGATTTGTCGAACTCCGCGACGACGAGTTGCCGCAAATCCGCAGGCAACGCATCCCAGGAGCGTCGATTCGCCAATGGCCAGTATCCGTCCCAGCTATGGCCGCTCATCGAACAGAATTTCTGCACTTCGTACAGCTTCGCGGTGGCGATGATCGCCAGCGGATTTTCCTGCCCTTCGATCACCTTGGTCTGCAGCGACGTATAGACTTCATTGAAGTTCAGCGGCGCGGGCGCCGCGCCCATCGCCGAAAAGAACGACGTCAACATCGGCGCGAGCGGCACCCTGATCTTGAATCCCTTGAGATCCTCCGGGGCGCGGATATCGTGCGTACCCGAGGTGATCTGCCGGAAACCATTGTCCCAGATCCGGAACCCGCTGACGAGCCGGCTCTTTTCGATCTCGGACTGAACGTAATGGCCGAGACCGCCATCCAGCGCGTTCCACACCACGTTATAATCAGTGAACGCATAGGCCGTGTTGAGGATGCCGGCGACCGGCACGAAGACCGCCAGGATCGACGTCGAGAGCAGCTGGAAATCGATACCGCCATTGCGAAGCTGGCCCAACAGATCGGTATCGGAGCCCAACTGATTGGCGGGAAACAGCTTGATGTCGAGCTTGCCTGAGGATTTTTCACGAATGCGGTTGAGCGCTTCCTGCATTCGCAGATTATTGGGATGGGTGGGGTCCTGGCCGGTGGCGAGCTTGTAGTCGAACTCCGCGGCCGACGCCCTCCTGGGAATCAAGGTTGCAAGCGGGATAGCGGCAACGGCTTTCGCGAACGTTCGGCGGCTAAGGTGGCTTCGGCGACCCCTGGTCATACACGGCACTCCCTGTGTTTTATTTTCTTCCCGATATTTTATATTTTATGGTTCTGGTCGATGCTTTCCGGACTATGACGAAAAGCGCTTCTCGCGCGCCGCCATTTCCGGCAGGCCGATGAATTTGTTGAATTCGTCGAATGGCGTCAGCCGGTCAGCGACGGCGTTGGTGGAGCCTTCCCGCAGGAAGATTTCCATCATCTCCTTGACCGCCTTATGCATCGCAAACATCGGTTCGATCGGGCACAGCGCATAGTCGAACCCGAGTTCATAGACCTCCTTCATCGAGAGGTACGGGCTCTTGCCGGAGCGAGCCATATTGAACAGCAGGGGTTTGCCGAGCGGCTTCAGGCGCCGCGCAATCTCCTTGAGCTGCTCGATGCTTTCGGGCGCATCGACATAGAGACCGTCAGCGCCCACTTCCGAATAGGAGATCAGGCGCTCGATGGCGTCGTTCAGCCCGGTCACCGCGACCGCGTCGGTGCGCGCGACGATGAAGAAATCCGGATCCTGACGCGCCTCGAGCATCGCGCGCAATTTCTGCCGCATCTCCTCCGGCGGAACCAATTGCTTGCCGGCGAAATGCCCGCACTTCTTCGGCATCGCCTGATCTTCCAGATGCAGCACCGACGCTCCGGATTCCTCCCAGAGTTTCATCGTGCGCTGCGCCTCGAGCACGCCGCCATAGCCGGTGTCGGCATCCGCAAAGACCGGGATCGTCGTCACCCGGCAAATCCGGCGGATGTGCTCGAACATCTCGGTTTGGGTCAGCACGCCGAAATCCGGCTCGCCCGCAACGATCGCGGATGCCGCAAAGCCGCTGACATAGATCGCCTTGGCGCCGGCCTGCTCTGCCAGCTTTGCCGTCACGGCATCATGCGCGCCGAGGCAGACAAACGGCGGAGTTTTGAGCAATTCGCGAAAACGCTGGGATCGAGTCACGTGCATTCCTCCCTGGGCCATTGGCGGGCCAGATTTTATGTTAGCGTTAACATTATGGCAGCGCCGACCTTCCTGCAAGAGCTTTCGTTGGACTAAAAGCTGATGATGTGGCCGCCGCCTTGCGGCGCAGGCGCGGTATGGTCATAAATCGACAGCATCTCCTGGAACCATGACGGCATGAGCACAACCGGCAATTCGCAGAAGCGACGCAAACGGCGGCCGGCAGCTCAGACGCCGGCAGCCGCGACGGCAGCGTTGCAGGGTTTGCGCGGCGCGCGAATGACCGATGTGGCCAATCTCGCCAACGTCTCCGCGATGACGGTGTCGCGCGCGTTACGGCATCCCGCTGTCGTGGACCCCGAAACGTTGAAGCGGATTCATGGCGCGATCAAAGCGACCGGCTATCTGCCGAACCGGATCGCCGGAAGCCTTGCATCTCAGCGCTCCAACATCGTCGGACTGATCGTTCCCAGCCTTCGCAATTCGCTGTTTGCCGAGACGGTCAAAGGGGTCGCCGACACGTTGGGCGATGCGCACGACCTCCTGATCGCCGACAGCGGATATGAGCTGCAAGGCGAAGAGGCCGCGGTCGCCGCGTTTCTAAGTCAGCGAGTCTGCGGCATCGTCCTGCACAATACCAAGCACACGCCACGGACACGCCGGTTGATTCAGTCGGCCGGCATACCCTGCGTCGAGACCGGAAATCTGGTTCGTCGCCCCATCGACATGGCCGCGAGTTTTTCGAACCACAAGGCCGCCTACGACATGACGGCGTATCTGATCGGCAAAGGCTACAAACGAATTGCCTTCGTCAGCCTGCTGCTGGATGACAATGACCGGGCGCGCGAGCGGCAAGCCGGATATCTGGACGCGCTGAAAAAGCACGATAGGGCCGTCGATCGCAACATCATGCTCGAATCCGTGCCGGGCCTGCGCGGCGGAGCCGAGGCGCTGGTGGAGCTGATGAAAAAGCGTCCCCGCATAGACGCGGCCTTCCTGACCGGCGACGTCCTCGCCACCGGCGCATTGCTGGAAGCCAACCGGCAAGGCTGGCGGGTCCCCGAGGATATCGCGATCGCAGGATCCGACGATAACGAGCTGCAGGAGTATGTGTCGCCCCCGCTCACATCGGTCCGTTTCCCGCGCTACGCTATCGGATGCACGGCTGCGTCGATGCTGCTGAACAGAATCGGGGGCGCCCCATCGGCGGAGCATATCGTCGATCTGGGTTTCCAGATCATCCCACGGCAGAGCACCTAGTTTTAGTATTTGCGCCGATCTCACGTCAGCGTCTGATCAAGCTCCCGCACCGCCTGATAGATGACGGCGGCACCCGCCGCGATCGCTTCGCGATCCGCCCATTCTTCCGGCGCGTGGCTCTTGCCGGCCCGGCAGGGAATGAAAACCATCGCGGAAGGACAGATGCGGCTCATAAATACCGCGTCGTGGCCTGCCCCACTGGCGAGGTCGATATCGCCCAACCCCAGATCGTTCGCGCCCCGGCGCAATGCGGCGCGCAGATTCGCATCGCAGGTGGTCGGCGGCCCGTCGGACAGCATCGTAAAAGACGCGCGCGTCACGCGCGCTGCCGCCGCATGCGCGAGACTTTCCCGATCGATCGTATCCGTGAAACGTTGCATCATCTCCGGCGCCGTGGTCCGCACATCAACGACAAGGCGGCACCGTCCCGGCACGATGTTCGACGCCGAAGGGTCGACATCGAGGATACCGACGGTGGCGACGAAATAATCGGAGCCTTCGGCCGCGAGCTGATCGGCCATCCGGCGCACCAAAGCCACCGTATGCGCCGCGGGTACCAGCGCGTCGTGACGCAGCGCCATCGGGGTGGCGCCTGCATGATCGGCTTCGCCCTGGAACACGATCTCGAACCGGCGGATACCCACGATCGAGGTGACGATGCCGACATCGAGCGACCGGGATTCCAGCACGATTCCCTGCTCGATGTGCAATTCCAGATAGGCGCGGATATCGTTACGTTTGGCTTGGGCGAGCCGGTCGGGATCGCCGCCGACACGGCGCAGCGCGTCACGCAGCTTCTCGCCGCCGGGCTCCTTGAGATCCAGCATCTTGTCATCGAGCCAGCCGCTGATGCCGCGGCTGCCGATGCACGACAGCCCGTATTCGCTGGGTTCCTCCGCCAGGAAATCGATCACCTCGATGGTGTGTTGCGGCCGCAGGCCGGCATCGCGGAACGCCCGCACAATCTCGAGCCCGGTCGCGACGCCGGCGATGCCGTCGAACCGTCCGCCGGCCGGCACGGTGTCGCTGTGCGAGCCGATCGCGATGACGCCGAGCGCAGGGTTGCTGCCTTCGAGCCGGCCGATCAGATTGCCGGCGGCATCGATATGCGTGGAGAGCCCGGCGTCGGCAAACCGTTGCGCCAGCCAGGCTCGCCCCTCCAGAAACAACGCCGTGAACGAGCGTCGCGTGTAGGGCCGCGCCGGGTCGGTGATGTCGGCAAGCCCCATCACATCGGCCCAGATACGATCCGCGTCCAGCGGCAGATTGGTCTTTGGCATCTGTTACACCGCGGTCGGCATCTTCCAGCCGCCGAAGGTTTTTTCCAGGTGCGCAACCAGCGCCAGCGCAACGTCCTCGCGCCACGGCCGCGCCGCGACCTGAACACCGAGCGGCAGCCCCTCCGGCGAGGTGCCGACCCGCACCGTCGCCGTCGGCCATCCCGTCAGATTATACATCTGGGAGTAGCCAAAGCCCTTGCGATTCTCCTCATCGAAACTCGTGCCATGCAGCAATGCCGGAAAGGGCGCAACCGCCGACAGCACCGCGTCGTAGTTCTCCATGAAACGCAGCATCGAATTGCGAAACAGGTCCCAACGCACGAACGCGGCCAGTGCGTCGGTGGTATTGGCCATCGCCGGCGCCACCGAATAAGTCAGCGCCTTCTCGAACAGTGGCGAGATCGGATCGCTGCCGATGCTCTTGAGGAACGCGCGCGTTCCCGCGCCGCCGTCGCCGCGGCTCATGTCGTGATAGACGGTTGCGGCCTTCTCCGCGTCCGGAGTTCGCTTTTCCTCGACCTTGACGCCGGCATCCGCGAACGCCTTGGCGGAATCGCGCACCGCCGCCGATATTTCCCTGGTCGGGGTAGCTACGCCGTCATCCTCGAAGAACGCCAGTTTCAATCCGCTCAAGCGTAACGGCTTTGGGATCCAGCAACGGCATGCCGACGATCGAATTGTCACGGAAGTCCGGCCCGGAGATGATCGGCAGCGCCAGCGCCAGATCCTCGACATGGCGCGCAATCAGGCTGACATGAAATACCGGAGCGCGGGCGCCCATCGGTTGCGGAAACTGCCCGGTGCGCGGTACCCGGCCGGAGGTCGGCTTGATCGCGGCGAGACCGCAGAAATGGGCGGGGATTCGAATGCTGCCGCCAGCGTCGGTGCCAAGACCCAACGGCGAACCGCAGGCCGAAATGATCGCGGCCTCGCCGCCGCTGCTGCCGCCCGGCGTGCGCGTGAGATCATAGGGGTTGTTGGTGCGGCCATAGACCAGATTGTCGCTTTCGACCGCGCCCGCGAGTTCAGGCACGTTGGTTTTGCCGAGGAAGATCGCGCCGGCCGCGCGCAAGCGGGCCACCGCGGTGGCATCGGCCTTCGGAACGTAATTGGCGCGGCCCTTGGTGCCGCCGGTGCAGATCACGCCAGATCGTCTCCAGCGTGTCCTTGATGGTCATGGGCACGCCATGCAGCGGTCCCTTGATTTCACCACGCGCCAGCGCCGCGTCGGCCTCGTCAGCTTCTTTCCGCGCGGTATCTGCGGTCAACTGGACGATGGCATTGAGCTTTGGATTGACCTCGGCGATCCGCGCCAGATGCGCCTCGACGATCGCCTTGGAAGAGAGCTGCTTTGATCGGATCGCACTGGCGAGTTCGCTGGCTGATTTCGAGGTGATGTCGCCCCCCGCTCCCGTTGCGGCTTCGGCTGAGCCAACCAAAGATGACCGTGCTGTCGCTGCCACGGCGCCCGCCAGCGCGACCGTACCCAGAAAATCCCGCCGTCCCATTTTGCCATCCATTTTTTAAGATCCAATCCGTTGACGCGAGCGCGTTTTGCGGCGCGCAAGCTAATTCTTCTTTCAGCGCGGACGCAAGGTCGGGACGAGAGGACGAACCCGCCGTTGGCCGCTAATTTCAGGCGCAATTTTCCATCGGGCTATTTCTTGATCAATTGGCGCGTCACCTCGCCCAAATTAAGGGCATCGGGCACTCAGGAAACCGGTTTTATTCCAGATCTTGCAGCGCCGGAAGGCCGCGGCCGGAAGCGTCGCCCAGCGATCAGCACCTTACGGTGAACATAAGTCACGCAGTTCCTCACATGCCGCCAGTCGGCATGTTTGTTGCATTTTACAGGGCTGCAAAAGGAGTTTTCGTTAATGACATCCAGAATCCGCCGACGTGAATTCATCGCCGCTCTCGGGGTCGGGCTTTTTGCTGCCCCCGCGATCGTGCGCGCCGAAGGCGAGCCGATCGTCATTCGCGCCGGTGCGTTGAAATTGATCCATTCGATTGCGCCCTATTTCTACGATCAGTTCGTTCCCGCCGGCTACAAGGTCGAAGTGATCCCGTTCGAAACGCCGACCGACTGCAAGAATGCGGTCGTCACCAAGTCGATCGATTTCGGCGCCTTCGGTATCGCCGCCGCGGTGCTCGGCGGCGCAGCCGGTGAACCCGTGGTCGTGATCGCCTCGACCTGTAATCGCGGTATGGCGATCATCGCCAAGAAGGACGAAAACATCACCTCGATCAAGGAACTGAAGGGTAAACGCGTCGCGGTGTTTCCCGGCACCACCCAGGAAGTGTTCTTCCTCGAGCGGCTGCGGATGGAAGGCATGACCATCAAGGATGTCGAGCCGGTTCGTGTCTCCTTCAGCGAAATGCACATCGCGCTGTCGCGCGGCGACATCGATGCCTATGTCGGTGCCGAGCCCGGCCCCGGCCTGTCGCTGTCCAGCGGCGTCGGCTCGCTGGTCGAATATCCGTATTCGACCGCAATGGGATCGCTCAACATGGTGTTCGGCACCCGCCGCGACCTGATCGACGAGAAGCCGGACCTGGTCCGTGTGATGATGGGCATTCATCAGCGCGCGACTGACTATGCCGCGTCCAACAAGGATGCCGTGGTTGCGATGGCAACGAGCAAGCTCGGACAGAAGAAGGAGGCGATCGAAGCCTCGGTGCCCAATGTCGAATTGACCTGGCGGCTTGGCCCCAAAGAGATCGAGCAATCGAAGATCTACGCGGACCACATGCTGTCGCTGAAGCAGATCAAGCGCCTGCCCGACTTCGCGACCTTCATCGACACCAGCTTCGTCGATGCCGTGAAGCCGACCTGATCGTGACCACGCTCACGTCCCATACCGAGGACGAAGCCACCTCCGCCCATAAGGCCTCAAGGGCAGCGGCATGGTGGCCGCGCCTGCAGCCTGTGCTGCTGGCGGTCGCCTTTCCGCTGGCGCTGCTGGCGATCTGGCACTTCTCGACCGTGGGACGGCCGACCAGCCTGATCCCTCCGCCCTACGATGTCTGGCTCGAACTGCGCGACCTCGCCTTTGGCGGCATCAATGACGATGCCTATAGCCGGACCCTTCATATCCATTTGCTGGCTTCCGTCAGTCGCGTCTATGGCGGCTTCGCGCTGGCGTTGATCATAGCGCTGCCGCTGGGAATGCTGATCGGGCGGGTGCCGTTGATCCGGCAGACCGTCGATCCGACGCTGCAGATCCTGCGGCCGGTGCCGGTCACGGCTTGGCTGCCGCTGGCGATGATCATCTTTGGGCTAGGACCACGCTCCGCGGTGTTTCTGGTGTTTCTCGGCGCGTTCTATCCGATCCTGGTGAACACGATCTTTGGCGTGCGCTCGGTCGAACCGCGATTGTTCGAGGCGGCTGCGATGCTCGGCTGCACCGGACCGGCGCAATTTTTCCGTGTCGTGCTGCCCGCGGCCCTGCCGTCGATCTTCACCGGAATCCGGCTCGGCCTGGGCTTTGCGTGGGTCGTGATCGTCGTCGGCGAAATGACCGGCGTACAAACCGGACTGGGCGCCATCATCATGGAAGCGCGCCAGTTGTCTCGCACCGAAATCGTGATCTCCGGCATGATCGTGATCGGCGTATTCGGCTTTCTGTCCGACCAGCTGGTAATGCTGATCGGCCGACGGCTGTTGGCCTGGAGTCCGTCGCATGGCTGAAGCCACGGTTCCAATCCTGGAAATGAAGAACGTCGGCAAGACCTATTCGCAGAACGGACGGGCGATTGAGGCGCTGCGCGGCGCCAACCTGACCGTCAAGAAAGGCGAATTCATCTGCCTGATCGGCGCCTCCGGCTGTGGCAAGTCCACGTTGTTGCGGATGGCCGCGGGCTTTGAAGCAGCGACCCAGGGCGACAATCTGATGTGGGGCATGCCGATCAAGGGCCCGGGCCCCAGCCGCGGCATGGTGTTTCAGGATTACGGCCTGTTCCCCTGGCTCAACGTTCGCGACAATATCGGCTTCGGACCGAAATCACGCGGACGCACCAAAGCGGAAATCCGCGAGACGTCGGATCATTTCATCGACCTTGTCGGGCTGCAGCGCTTTGCCGATGTCTATCCGCACCAATTGTCCGGCGGCATGAAGCAGCGCGTCGCCATCGCCCGTGTGCTCGCGAACGACGCCGAGATCGTGCTGATGGATGAACCGTTCGGCGCGCTCGACGCGATGACGCGGGAACGGCTGCAGGACGAGCTGGTCGAGATCTGGTCGCGCACCGGCCTCACGGTGCTGTTCGTTACCCATGCGATCGAGGAAGCGATCTTCCTGGCCGACCGCGTCGTGGTGATGTCGCCCGGTCCCGGCCGGATCGACAATGAATACCGCATCGATCTGCCGAGGCCCCGCGATACCACCAGCGCGGAGTTCAATGAGTGGCGACGGTTGCTCTCAGCGCAACTGCACAGCCATCACGCCCGCAAGGCCGGCTGATTGCACCGCTTCACCGCCGCGGCGCAGCCGCTGGCGGAACGCCTGAGCCGAGAAACGCGCTTTCAATAACTTCGCCGATCGGCTGCCAGGTCTTGCCGTCAAACTGCACCAATCGCATCTGCTCGATCGGGCGAAAATCAGCCGGGCCGGTATTGATGACGATTCCCGGAAGCGCGAGTGAGTTCTGGTAGTTCTTCAAGGAGGCCGCCTGCCGCATGATATTCTCGCGCGAAAGATCGTCGCCGCACTGCTTGAGCACCTGCGCCAACGTTTCGGCCGCGGCGTAGCCGAACACCGTGTTGCCGTCGGCCTTGTCGCCGTCGGGATAGTATTTATCCATGAACGCCGACCAATCCTTCATCGCAGGATCATCTTTCCAGGCGGGATCGCTGGCATCCTTGAGGAAGGCGGTCGAGATCACGCCGATCGAATTCTCCAGCCCGGCGGGCCGCAATGCATTCGCGATCGATGCAGACGCGTTGTCGAGGAGAAACACCGGGTGCCAGTTGATGTCGGCCATTCGCCGTAGCGCGAGCGCCGCAATCGCGGGCGCGCCGTCGAAGATCAGGATTTGAGCGCCCGAATCCTGCAGAAGATCGACCTGGGAATCGATCGATTTATCCGTGACATCGAACGTGGTGTCGGCAACGATCATTCGCACCCAGTCGCCGAGACCTTCCTGCAATCCCCTGAACAAATCGCGCCCAAATTCGTCGTTCTGCCAGAGCACCGCGATCTTTTGCTCGGGATAAAACGCCTGGATGTAGTTGGCATAGATCCGGCCCTCGGCGCGAAATGCCGGCTGCCAACCCATCGTCCAGGGGAAGGTCTTCGGGTTGCCCCACTCTTCGTTTCCGGATGCGATGAAGAGCTGCGGAATCTTTTTATCGTTCAGATAGGTCCGTATCGCGAGATTGCCCTGCATTCCGAAGGAGCCGAACATGAACAGCACTTTATCGTCGTCGGCCAGCTTGTGGAGCTGATCGGATGCCGTGCCCGGGTCCGAATTATCATCGTAGGACAGGAATTTGACCTTGCGGCCGTTGATGCCGCCACGCTCATTGATCATGTCGAAATACGCCGCCTCGGTCTTTCCGATCGATGCGAACGCGGCGAGCGCCCCGGTATATGGCATGACGTTTCCGATAAGGATTTCACCGCCGCTGGCGCTAACGTCTGGCGCCTGCTGAGCCTGAGCGGTGCCAAGCAAGCCGGCGAGCACAGCAACAACCGGCGCAATCATTAAATTTTTTATCATCGCACGCATCGCTGAACCTCACTCGCGGCAGTGCCAACCTCACCGTAATCGAGCGCGAGCCACGATTTTCCGCAAAAGTTGGATCGTTTGATGGCTACTTGATAATCCTTCCAGGGGCCTCTGGCATGTTAAATCCCCTGGCTGTTCCCTGCGGCCGCCCGTGTGACCGCGCCCAGCATTGCCGACATCGCCTTGACCGGCGGTTCGACTTCGGAACCCAGTCCATGCCGCTTCGCGAGCAAGGCTGGATCGTTGTACGAAATCCAGGTGCCGCCGGCTGCGTCCTGCCATACCAGTGCCTTGAGCGGCAGATCGATTCCGATTTCCTGATTTGCCTGCATCAGCGGCGTGCCGCCTTTGGCGTTGCCGAAAATGACGAGCTCGGTCGGCCGCAATGCCAACCCGGCCTCTTCCGCCCCCGCCGCATGATTTATCCGGGCAAAGACCGTTAGCCCCTTGGCGCCAATCTCGGCCACAAGCCGTTCCATCGTGTCCGCCGGGCCGTGACTGCTTCGAACCTTGATCAATCCGTCTGCCGCCATGTGCTTGTCCTCCCGATATCAAGCCATCTTCGCAACATAGCTGCTCTTTGGAGGTTCAGCTATCGCGTCCCGTAAGCACGGTCGCCGGCGTCGCCAAGACCCGGCAGGATGAACGCGTTCTCATCCAGCCCCTGGTCGATGCCTGCGGTCCAAAGCGGAACATCCGGATGCAATCCCCGGAAACGCTCGACGCCTTCGGGTGCGGCCAGCAGGCACACCATCCGGATGTCGCGGGCGCCGCGCTCCTTGAGGCGGTCGACGGCAGCCACTGCCGTATTCGCGGTCGCCAGCACCGGCGACACCACGATCGCCAACCGCTCGTTGAGATCCGACGGCGCCTTGAAGAAATACTCGACGGCGGTAAATGTCTGCGGTTCGCGATAGAGGCCGATATGCGCGACGCGAGCGGTCGGCACCAGATCCAGCATGCCGTCGACGAACGTCACCCCGGCCCGCAACACCGGTACGAACACCAGCTTCTTGCCGGCGATCTTGGCGGAGTGCATTTTTGCGAGCGGCGTCTCGACCTCCACCTCGGTCAGCGGCAGGTCGCGCGTCACCTCGTAACACAAGAGCATCCCGATTTCCTTGAGGAGCTCGCGAAACGATTTGGTCGAGATGGTCTTGTCGCGGATCAGGGTCAGTTTGTGCTGGACCAGCGGATGATCCACGATCGTAACGCCTTGCATGGCTTTGCTCCCTGCGAGTAACGGAATCGCGTCTAGAACACCGTACCGTCGCTGATGATCTTGATCGGCGGCGAACCGTCAGGACGGCGCGCAAAGGCGGCCTCCCGTCCGGTCGCCCAGGTGCCGCCTTGAAGGATCTTTGCCAGCGGAAGCGTGACAGCATCAAGACCAACGCGCTGCCGCAGCGAATCCGCCAGCCGGTCCAGCAGCGCCACCGTCAACGCGCGCCACTCGACTACCAGCGGTGAAGCGACATCGTGCTCGCGCTCGATATCGACGGGGTCGCGGAGCACAAGGACGCCGGTGTCAACGAACAGGCCGCCGTTGCGGTATTCCGCTAGCCCGGTCAGCCCATCGATGTCGGTCACCTCTACCCCCGCGCGCTGCAGGGGCTCGATCAGCGAATAGGATAACCATTGTGACAGCTTGTGCACCGGCACCAACTCGCTGGTGGCGTCCGCCGTCGTGATATCCGGATGACGCCAGCAATCGCCCAACGGAATTCCGCCAAGCGTGAGGCGTGACGGCCAGATCGGCCCAAGCCGCAGCAACAGGTCCGACAGGATGGTGCTCGCCGGCATCGATCCCTGCCTGGCTTCGTCTGCGAAATGATCGAACAGACCGCCAGGCCGCGGCGTGTCGTTGACGCCAAAAATTTGTGGGGCGGCTGCGACCTGCTGGCCCAACCGGCGAAGCAGGCCGACGCGGCCTTCCAGGCCCACCAGCGGATTGTCATCGCCGACCTGGAAGCCAGCTCGCAGATCGGCAACGGTCAATCGTTGCAGCGCCGCAGCGTCGGCGCGCAGCGGATCGTCGGCCCGATCAGAAAATACGCCGCGCACAAACATATCGAGGCTGGCCAGCGCCAGGCCTTCCGAGCGACCAATTTTCGTATGCGTCACGGCATCGTTGTAGCGCCAGGCCGGCCCCGCGCCGGCATCGAGCAACACACTGACGATGGCGAGGTCGAATTCAGCCCGAGCGCGCGCCTTGCGATCAGGCCAAGACTTGGCATCGGCCAACGCGGCCCAGCGATCGACACCGCCGACCACGAAATGCCGCCAGCGCGAATGGAACGGGACGTCGAATGTCGGATAGGCCTTGCGCGTCGTCGCGAGCACCAGATCCACGGTTGCATCGAGCCGCCCGAGGTCGATCCGGAAATGCCGAAGCCGATCGTTCAGGCCGAGATCAAGCATGCGGTGGGCGCGCTCGCGCACCGCCTCGGCGTTAAGAAGGGAAAGGGCGTCTCGCGTGGTTTCGGCTGTCACAATGAATGGTCCGGCTCGCGTCAATATTTTTCGAGCGGCCGCCCCACGGAGCCTTTCAGTTCATGCGGGTTGGGATCCAGTGAAAAATATCCCGCGGCCTTCTTGGCGGCCATCTCGACATTGGCGTCGGCCGGAATCAAATGATCGGGGATCGGCACCCGCTCGACGATTTCGATGCCTTGTCCGGTCAGCGCGTCATATTTCATGTCGCTCATCGAGATGAAGCGATCGATGCGCTTCAAGCCAAGCCAGTGAATCACGTCGGGCATCAATTGCTGGAAGCGCGCGTCCTGAACGCCGGCCACGCATTCGGTTCGCTCGAAATAGGCCGCAGCGTCGTCGCCGCCCTCCTGGCGCTTGCGCGCATTGTAGACCAGAAACTTGGTGACCTCGCCGAGCGCCCGGCCCTCTTTGCGGTTGTAGACGATGATGCCGAGGCCGCCGGTCTGTCCGGCGAGCGCGCACTCCTCGATGCCTTGAATCAAATAGGGCCGGCAGGTGCAGATATCCGAGCCGAACACATCCGAACCGTTGCACTCGTCATGAACACGGCAGGTGATCCTGGTGCGATGATCCGGAAGCTTGGAGACATCGCCGAACAGATAGACCGTGGTGCCGCCGATCGGCGGCAGGAAGACCTGCAGGTCGGGGCGGGTGACGAGTTCGGGAAACATGCCGGCGGTCTGCTCGAACAGCGCGCGGCGCAAATTGTTCTCGCTGGTGCCGAAGCGCTGCGCAATGCCGGGCAAATACCACACCGGATCGATCGCGATCTTGACGACGGAGACCGAACCGCTGGCGTGAACGAACTCGCCGTCGGCCACCAATCGCTTCGCCGCCAGCGCGGCCTGGATTTCCGGCAGATCGAGCCGGGCGCGCGTGATCGCGATGCTCGGCCGGATATCGACGCCTTCGGCGATTTCGGTGCGGAAGTTTTCCGCGACCAGATGCCCCCACGGATCGAGCGCCACGATGCGCTCGGGATCCATCCATTGTGAAAAAGGCCCGATGGTCGCGGCCGGAAAGGTGTTGGTGAGGTCGGGACGACGGATCGGGTCGAGCGCCCCTGACGATACCGCAAGCGCCCGGTACACCGCATAGGAACCACCGTGAGTACCGATCACGTTGCGATCCTGTGGCCGCGACACCGTTCCGATGATCGGGCCGCGCTCTCGCGCCGTCGGCGCACCCCAGACGAGGGGGTATTCATGCTTCGCGCCGGGCACCGGATGCGACGTCAGGCGAATGTGGTCGGGACGATTGGACTGGCTCATCTTTCGGTGATCCCAAAACGGCAACGGCCCGCCTGAACGACGGGCCCGACCGGAAAACCAATTGAATTGCTTGGGGTTACTGACCCCGTGTCCATTATATAGGGAAGATTTGGGCCCTTGCAATCGCCATTCAGGCGAGTTCGGCCCCCCGGCGCTCCGGCACCAGCAGGAAAAGCGCTGCGATATCCACGAGATAAAGCAGCGACAACAGGGCGATCGCAGTCTCGAAACCATAGGACGCGCTCACCGCCCCGACCGCCAGCGGACCAAAGCCGGCCACTGCCCGCCCAATGTTGAAGAACACGTTTTGCGCCGTGGCCCGCACCGATGTCGGATAGAGTTCGCTCATCAGCGCGCCGTAGCCGCCGAGCATGCCGTTGACGAAGAAGCCCATCACGGCGCCCCCAATCAACAAGGCTGCCGGATCGACCAGCCGGGAATAGACCACGACCATGATGGCCGCGCCGAGCATGTAGCTGAAAAACGTGGGACGGCGGCCGAACCGGTCCGCGAAACCACCAAACAGGAAGATGCCCAGCGCCATGCCGCCAATGGTCACGGCGGTCCAGACAGCGGACTGGGTCAACCCGTAGCCAAACCGGGTCGAGAGATAGTTCGGCAGCCAGATCATGATGCCGTAATAGCCGAAATTCTGCACGGAGCAGAGGATGACCATGCCAAGACTGATCTTGGTCGTCTCCGTGTCGGCCACCAAGCTGCGCAGCGAAAACACGGCCGAGCGATCCCGAGCCCTGTTGGCGATGAAAATCTCCGGTTCATGCAGTTTGAGCCGGATGAAATAGGCCGCAATAGCCGGGAAAACGCCGATTGCGAACATGCCGCGCCAACCGATCACCGGCAACAGCAGCGGCGTCACGATCGCCGCCACCAGCACACCACTTTGCCAGCCGAGACCGACATAGGATGAAACCCGCGCACGCTTCGAAGCGGGCCACGCTTCCGCCACCAGCGCCATTCCGATACCGAACTCGCCGCCTAATCCGATACCGGCGATCCCGCGATAAATCAGCAGATCCCAGTAGCCCTGGGCCATCGCGCAAAGCCCGGTGAATACCGCAAACAGCACGATGGTCCAGGTCAGCACCCGTACCCGCCCCAAGCGATCGGACAGGATGCCGAAAACGATTCCGCCGACCACCGCACCCACCAGCGTCGCAGTGACAAGCGACGCCGCCTGTGTGGCCGTCAGATGCAAATCCGCCGAAATCGCGCGCAGCATGAAGCCGAGAATGAGCAGGTCAAATCCGTCCATGGCGTAGCCGAGCGCCGATCCCCACAGCGCCTTCCGCGCCTCGGCCTCGTCGTCCCGCGCGGCGCCCATGGCCGACAGACCGGCAACATCCTGTATTTGACTCATGCGTGTCGCGCCCCCAAGAAATCGACGTCCCGGCGCCGGGATTATTGGCCGCCGGAAAGCGCTTTCACAAGACGGTAGAGGTATTCGTCACCATCAAAGAAGGATTTGACGAAGATCCGCTCGTCCCGGCCGTGCGCGCGGGATTCCCCGACATCACCCGCCAGCCCCGAATGTCCGTAGGTCGGTATGCCCGCATTGCGAAGGTAACTGCCGTCGGTGGCGCCGGCGCTCATGATCGGCAGAACGACCGCGCCGGGCCAGAACTCGGCGGACAATTTCGTGATCGGGCCGATGATGTTGTCGCTGAGCGCGGATGGCGCGCTGAGCGTCGGCTGGTCGATCTGCGTGACCACGATCTGGTCGTCGGCCAGCACGCGTTCCAATGTCGCCTTGACGCCATCGACGGGCTCGCCCGGCATGATCCGGCAATTGACCTTGGCTGTCGCAAGCTGCGGCAGCGCGTTAACCGCGGATCCGCCCTCGAGCATCGTCGCGACGCAGGTCGTGCGCAGTTGGGCGTTGTAGGACGGGTTGGCGCTCAGCCGCGCCACTGGCACGCTGGTCGGATCCGTTTGCCCTGCTAATACCGCTCGCAGATCGTCGGCCAGTTGGCCGCCTTCCATTTGCGCGGTGCGTTCGAAATAAGCGCGGGTCGTCTCGTTGAGATTCACCGGAAAGCTGAAGGCTGCCAGCCGGGTCAATCCCGCGGCCAGACGATAGATCGCGTTATCCTTCACCGGAAGCGCGCTATGACCGCCCTTGTTCTTGACCGTGAGCGCGTAGCTTAGCGATACTTTTTCACTGGTCTGGACGCTGTTGCGGATCGGCTTGCCGTCCTTCAACCCGACACCCCCGCCTTCATTCAGCGCGAACTCGGCATCGATCAGGTCGCGATGGTTTTTCAACAGCCATTGAATGCCCAGCGCATCGCGATCGAGGATCTCCTCGTCGGTCTCCAGCGCCACGATGATGTCGCGTTCCGGTTTGTAACCTTCCTGCTTGTAGCGGATAAGATTGGCGACGAACGACGCAGCCATGTATTTATCGTCACCGCTGCCGCGCGCGTAAAAATATCCATCCTGCTCGATCAGCTTGAACGGATCCGTCGACCAATCCTCGCGACTGGCCGGAACAACGTCGATGTGGGCGACGAGCAGAATTGGTTTGCGTGCGCCTGTTCCGCGAAACCGCGCCACCAGATTGCCCTTGTGCGGCGCCGGCGAGAACACATGAACATCGTCTTCGGCAAAGCCCGCAGCGCGTAGACGCGCGCCCATGGCCTCGGCCGCCTTCGCGGTGTCGCCGGTCGCCGTCACGGTGTTGATCTCGACGAGTTCCTTATAGACGTCGAGGGCGAGCTTTTGGCTGGGCGTGAGCCCTTCTTCGGCCACCGCCGGGCCAAACGCCACGCCATAAATCGAGGCTGATGCGGCGATGCACAGCACCGCCAGAAAACCAGGCCGCAGCCTGAAACCCGAACCAGAAACGCCACGCATCGTGTCCATTCTCCATACCGACACGCCAGACGTTACTTTGAGACCCGGGCCGCGACTACGTCGATCTCAAGTTAAGAACCGGAAATCCGCTACGGCCGGACGCGCCTGACGTCCTCGGCCGTGACGGCGTCCCGATACTGGTTGCCGAAATGTGTCCGGACATAGTTGACGACGGCGGCCACCTGATCATCGCTCATCATCGAACCGATCGGAGGCATCGCCCGTTGGCCCCGGACCACGACGTAAACCGGATATCCTGACGATTCGAGGTGCTTGTCGCTTGTAAGGGCCGGATAGTTGCCCGCGCCGGTCGCCCCGTTACCGTCCGGCATGTGGCAGCCCTGACAAATGCTTACGAACAGCTGCTCGCCGTTCGCTTCGGTAAATCTGAAGCCCGGGCTTAGAGACCCCTGCAACGACGCCCTCCCTTCGTTTTCCGCTGAACTCACCGATGATGCCGACAAAGCCAGAGCCAGCAGCGCCAAGCCCGTGATCATAAAGCGATAGCGCTCGATCATCGAACTCCGCCCCGCACGCTTGATCCGGCTCGACGGCATGACGTCACCTCTTGACGACGCGGTCATGCAATCGCGTGATCGCATCGAGCGATGAAAGGATCGCACCCTCCTGCCACGCGGGAATGTAGGATGCGTGTTCGCCCGCAAGAACAATCCTGCCGTCAATCTGGCACAGATTGTCGTAATGCTGCTCCCTCGCTTGGTCGGTCCAGTTTCCGGAACAGCCAAGCGTGAACGGCACCCGGTGCCAGGCTACAGCAATGCCGTTTTCGAACTCGGTCTTGTATTGGGGATGGAGGCTGGAGCCGAATTCAACGGCGCGCTTGACCCGCTCCGCCGGAGCCATCGACGTAAATTCGTACGCGTTGGCGCCTTCATACAGATAGGCTCCCAGCAACACGCCACGGCCGCTTCGATTGAAGCCGGTGCTCGGATAGGAGACCTGCCGGATCGGCAAATCGGTGTAGGAGATGCCGCCGTAGATCGCCTCATCCTCTTCCCAGAACCGGCGCTTGAATTGCAGGCCGATCTTGACCGACGACGCATACGGCACCGCGTCGATCGCCGCCTTCATCGGTGCGCCCACGTCGATCGGTATCTGACTCAGGATGGAAAGCGGAATGGTGCAAACGCACCAATCTGCCTTCGCCAATTGTGGTGTCGCCGGCGTTTTGGAATTCACATAGCTGACGGTGATGCCGCCATCGTCCTGCTGAATCCGGGTAACTTTTGCATCGTACTGAATGAGGTCGCCGACTTCCCGGGCAAAGGCCTTGCTGATCATGTCCATGCCACCGACTGGCTGAAACATCGTGGTCTGGAATTGATACAGCGCGAAATTTTGCAGATAGCGCCAGAGCCGGGATTTCAGGATATCCGACAGGCCGACCGGTTCCCCGGCGACCGGCGGCTGCACCAAGCCCGCCGCCGGGCCCTCTGGCATAGCCGCGAAAGTCCGCAGACGTCTGACTGGCGCTATAAGCGTAATTCTTGTCGAGCGCGCCCCACGATCGCAATGCCTGCAACAAGATCTCCTTGTCTTCAGTCGATACCGCTTCGTCGAGCTTGCCTTGTTGCGTCGCCTTGGCAAGCAATTCAGAGACTTGGCCCTGAAAATCGGTTTTGATGTCGCGAATGCGTTGCGGCCTGCCGCCGAACGCGTTTTGGCTATGCAACAGCGCGTTGTGATTGAGCTGGATGAACGGCTCAAGCGCGACACCGAGCCGTTTGCAATAATCCAGCACGGCCCGATGGTGATAAGGAATGCGCCAGGGCCCCGGATTGAGATAGAGGCCGTCGTCAAATTCGCAGGTCTGCGTGGCGCCACCCAATTCGGTGAAGCTGTCGCCGCCCCGCAGCGTCCAGTTGCGCCCGCCCGGTCGGCTGTTGAACTCCAGCACCTGGACCTTGTAGCCTACCTTGCGCAACTCCAGCGCCGCGGTCATCCCCGCAAGGCCGGCGCCGAGAACCAGAACGGATGCACCTCTCGGATCGCCTTCCAGCTTGATCGGGCCTTGATATCCGGACTCCGCGGCGAAGCCGAGACTGGTCATCGCGTGATACATCGCAGCGCTGCCGGCAACCGATCCCACCAGCGAAAGCAGATCGCGCCGGGTCAGGACTGTCTCACTCTCGCTTTCCATGCCCGTGTCGTCCCGCTGCCGATGTCTCGATGATGTCGGACGGCCGCCGACAGAGCACATAGGTACGGCCTGTCGCGCAAGCAAACCCGCCTGCCCGCGCGAGACCGGATGCGTTGCGAGCGATTAATCCGCTACCTCGTGGGATCCGGAACCGGCATGACCGACCTGCTCAACTTCCTGCTGCACTGACCGTCAATGGCCACGCTACGCGAGCTTTGCCATTCCCAATTCACTGGCAACCTGATCCAGCCCGCGCATCAGCGCGGGCGCGATCGGAATTCCGTCGCGTTTCCGGGCGAGGCGCGTTTCATGGCTACGTTCACCCGGCACCGAAATCCGGTCCACGCCCGGCATCCGGTTGCTGTTGTGAAGATCGCGCACCAGCGTATCGACACTCGCCTTGAACACGGCGACGTCGCTGAACGCGCTGACGTTGATGGCCGCGATCGCCTGCCCTGTATTGGTAACGCTGTCGTCATCATGGTTGAAGTCGATCACGTCCTTGCCCATCGCGGCGCCGCCGAGCGTGCCCGCGAGCAGGCCGATGATCAGCGCAAGACCGTAGCCCTTGTAGCCGGCTTCCATGCCGCCAAGTGGCAACAGCATGCCTTCGTCGGCGCGTTTCGGATCGGTCAGCGGTTTGCCGAGGCGATCGATCATCCATCCCTCCGGCATCATCTCGCCGCGCAGTGCCTTGGTTTTCACTTTTCCATAGGCGGCTACCGTCGTCGCCATATCCAGAATGATGGGCTTCTCGTCTCCGGCCGGAATTGCCGCGGCAATCGGATTGGTCGAAAGCAACATATCGAGGCCGCCCCATGGCGGCAGATGGTTGGCGTTCCCGACCGCGAAATAAAGCCCGATCATATCGTGCGCGAGCGGCATGCTCGCATAAAGCGACGCCGGGCCGGCATGGTTGCTGAACTGAGAGCTCACCCATCCGATGCCAGTGGTACGCGCCTTCTCGATGGCCATCCCGGCGGCACGCTTCATGACGAGATGCCCCATGCCGTTGTCGCCATTCAGCAACGCCGTACCGGCATGCTCGCGTACCACATGAATGTTCGGCCTGGTGTTGACGCCGCCTGCCTTGATGCGTCGGGCATATTGCGGAAGCCGGCTGACGCCGTGTCCATCCGACCCTTGCAGATCCGCCTCCGCCATCAGTTCGGCGACATCAGCAGCATCCGTCTCAGGCAAGCCCAATTTGATCATCGCCTCACAAATGAACGCTTTCAGCCGGTCAAATGTGACTCTTACTTCTGATGTCATGACATCCCCATTTTGAAGAGGGACATCATGTATTCGATTTCGCCGGAGTCCGATAGTCGAGTTGGCGGTGAAACCAGAATTCCTGGCCCGCTCGGATGCTGATCTGAGGTTTACCGGGCGAGGACCTCTGCAGGAAACCCTTCGACAGTCTACACGAAGATATTTCGGGCGTAGTCACGGTCAGCGATCTGCGAAGCCCGCAAGCTTCCGCACGATATCTGGTTGGTCATCATTGCCACATCGACTGTGCGGCCGCCGCACGTCCTGCTTCTCGACACCGTCACGCGCGGTCGTTATTAAGAATAAAAACAGGCGCACGACGCCTGACAAAAGCAGGGTGGAAACATGACCGGTCATGGAAATCACGCCGCGAGCATCAATCGCCGCACGGCTCTTATCGGATTGGGACTGGGCACAGGCCTGGCGACGATGCGATGGTCCCGTGTCGCGGCGGCCGAAGATCCAGTCGTGGAAACCGCGTGCGGCAAGGTTCGTGGCACGCAGCTACCCGGCGTCGCGGTCTTCCGCGGTATCCGCTATGGTGAGAGCACCGCAGGCGGGCGCTTCCTGCCGGCGGTCACAGCCAAGCCCTGGACCAGCACCCTGGATGCGAAGGTCGCCGGCAATTCGGCACCGCAGATTCCGGGCGCGGCCTACCCGATCGCCGCGTGGTACACCAAGATCCAGCCGGTCAGCGAAGACTGCCTGTTCCTCAACGTGTTCACTCCGTCTGCCACGCGGGCAACGAAAAAGCCGGTCATGATGTGGCTGCATGGCGGCGCCTGGATGAACTGTGCCGGTTCGGCCCCCGGCTTCGACGGCACCAACCTTGCCCGCGACGGCGACGTGGTGGTCGTGACAATCAACCACCGGATCAATATTTTCGGCCATATCAAGCTTGAAAGCCGGGACGAGCGTTTCGCCGATTCCGGCAATACCGGCGTGCTGGACATGGTCCTCGCCTTGAGGTGGGTACGGGACAATGTCGCCGGTTTCGGCGGCGATCCCGATAACGTGACCATCTTCGGCCAATCGGGCGGCGCGGCAAAGGTTGCAACCTTGATGGCATTCCCGCCGGCGCGCGGCCTGTTCCACAAGGCCATCATGCAAAGCTTCTCGGGCGGCGCGCACATGCGCACCGCGGAGGAAGCTGCCCGCATGTCGCATGATGTTGCGGTGGCCGCCGGCCTTGAGCGTGCCGATGCCGAGGCGCTGCAGGCGCTGCCGATGGATAAGTTGATCGCCACCATGAAGGTCATGACATCAGCGGTTTATCCTATCATCGACGACAGAGAACTTCTTCCATCATCCCTACGATCCGGCGATGGCGGAAGGCGCCGCCAATATCCCGTTGCTGATCGGCAATGCAGCCACCGAAGCCACATGGTTCATGGGCGGCGACATGAAGAATTTCGATCTGCAGGACGCCGATGCGCGCAACCGGATCGGGCGATATCTCGGCATCGACGCGGCTGAGACGAGCCGAACCATCGAAGCCTATCGCGCCACCCTGACGGACCCTACGCCCACCGATCTGCTGATCGCCATCGCCAGCGATTTCCAATTCCGCAAGAACACAATGAATTTTGCCGCGATGCGGGCGAGCCATGGAGCGGCACCTGTCTATTATTACGTCTTCGACTGGCGCACGCCGGTCTATGGCGGCGTGCTCAGAACTCCACACACGCTCGAAGTGCCCTTTGTGTTCGGTGCTACAGAGGCGGCCGTGGCGTCCGTTGGCGACGGCCCCGAGGTGGCGGCGCTCACCAAGACGGTGCAGTCCATCTGGACGAACTTCGCGCGAAGCGGCAATCCGCAAGCCACAGCGATACCGGAATGGCCGAAATATCAAAGCCAGACCAAGCCGGCGATGATGATCAATCTCAAGTCCACGGTAGTGCAAGACCCAGGGGGCGCCGCGCGTCAGGCCATCGCCGGGCTTCCTGCCTATGAATATGCGGTACCGCTCAGTTACATCCGGCCCTGAGCTTATCCGCGTTTCCCGGCGCGAGGTCCGAGATGCTTTGCTGCCAGGCTGCGACCCCATCGCAGGTGCGAGCCAGCCAATGCCAGCTTGATTAGAGCGCTATCTGCGATCTAGACTTGCCGCCTAAACAAAGAGAGCCGGTTATCTCAAAACCGAGCCGCAATAATAATTTCAGGGGAGGTGCAGTTCAATGAGCGGATTCATTACGCGTCGCACTATGCTGGCCGGTGGTGCGGCCAGCCTGCTAGCCGCCCCTTGGGTGGCCAGGGCACAAGCCAATACGCTGCGCATCGGAATGCAGAGCATCCTGTCGGGACCGATCGCGCTGCTTGGCACCTCCTCCCGCAACGCACTCATGATCGAGCAGGATCGCATCAACGCCGCCGGCGGCTTTCTCGGCCGGCAGATCGAATTCGTCTTCCGCGATTTAAAGGGCCAGCCGCAGGAGGCCGCCCGCGTGGCGCGCGAGCTGGTAAACACCACGGGCTGTGAGCTGTTGGTCGACGCCGAAGCGTCGTCCGCCTCCTTTGCAGTCCAGGAAGTCGTGCGCGACCTCGGCATCGCGTGCATCCACACCAACAGCGAGACCTCGTCGCTGACCGCCGATCCGAAGATCCGCGCGGCCACCGCCTTCCGCGTCGCGCGCCAGGGCGTGCACGACGCCGTGGCCGGCAGCATCTATCTGGCCGAATTCGCCAATGCCAAGAAGCTCAACAAATGGGCGACCTGCTCGCCGGACTACGCCTACGGTCGCGACACCACGGCGCAATACCTGCAATTCTTCAAGCAATTCAAGCCGGATGTCGAGATCGTCACCGATGCATGGCCCAAGCTCGGCCAGCCCGACTTCACCGAAGTCATCACCAAGCTGATCCAGGCCAAGCCGCAGGCTCTGTTTACACTGCTCTATGCCGGCGACCTCTCGGCGTTCGTAAACCAGGGCAACATCTACGCGCTGTTCTCGCAGATGACGGTGGCGACGCCCAACGTCGACTATCCCGTGCTGGCCGCCATCAAGAATTTGCCGGCCGGCATCCAGTCGGCGACACGCTACCTCGAAACCTTTCCGGATACGCCCGCCAACAAGGAATGGGGCCAAACCTACCTCAAGAGGTGGAACGAGCGGCCGACCAACTGGTCATGGCAAAACTCGGTGGCGATGCAGTTCTATCAGGAGGCCATCAAGAAGGCCAACTCGCTCGACGGCAAGGCGCTGGCGGCGGTGCTCGCGGGCATGAAGATCAACACGCCGTTCGGTGCCGACGGTACGATCACCATGCGCGAGGACCACACGACGATCGGCTACGCCATAGGCTGGGGGCAGACCACGCCGAAGGAGCCATTCATCATCGATATCAAGCCCGCCGACTGGGGCAAGATCGTCGAACTTGAGACGGAGTGGAAGAGGCAGCAGAAGTACATCTGAGATGGATCTCGGCGCGCTAGGCGCTTGCCTCACGACATCCGCCTGCGTGGTCACCCAGACCACCAGCGGGCTGATCGTGGGAATGTTGCTGTTTCTGGTCGCGGCGGGCCTGACCTTGATCTTCGGCGTGTTGAAGATCGTGAACTTCGCCCACGGCACCTTCTACATGCTGGGCGGCTACGTCGCCTATACCACGCTCGGTGCGACCGACAGCTTCGCGCTTGCGGTGCTGTCGGGAGCGCTCGCAATGGCGCTGTTCGGCGTGCTGTTCGAACGCGCCCTGATCAGTCGCGTCTACGGCTCCAACGTGCTGATGCAGCTCCTGATCTGTTACGCCGTGGTGTTGATCTTCGACGACCTCGTGAAGATCGTCTGGGGCCCCGAGTTCCACGCGATGGGAATGCCGGCGGCCTTCCAGGTGCCGCCGCTCTTCATCGCGGGCGGCGTGGTGCCTCCCTATTACGCCGTGCTGATCGGCATCGCCGCGCTGATTGCGATCGCGCTCGGCCTCGGCCTTTCGATGACACGGTTCGGCAAGACGGTGCGCGCCGCCGCGATCAACCCGCAGATGGTTTCGGCGCTGGGCGTCAACACGACGCTACTTTTCGCGATCGTCTTCGCAATCGGCGGAGGGCTGGCCGGGCTGGCAGGCGCGCTCGCGGCTCCCGTGCGCTCGCTATCGCCCGGCATGGGCTTCTCGATCCTGATCGAAAGCTTCATCGTCACCGTCATCGGCGGCATGGGTTCCATTGCCGGAGCGCTGGTCTCCGCACTGCTGATCGGCATGGTCCGCGGTTTCGGCACCATCGGTTTCCCCAAGTTCACCGATGGCCTGATCTATATCGTGATGATCGCGATCCTGCTGCTGCGTCCGCAGGGCCTGTTCGGTCGCCGAGCATGAGGAACCGCCCCGCGTTGCGCGATGTGGCGATCTCCGCAATTGCCCTGATTGTCGTGCTGGCGATCCCGCTCTTCCATCGCAGCCCCGCCTTCGAAGATTTCGTCATCCGCCTGAGCGCCATGGCGCTATTTGCAACCTCGCTCAACCTGCTGGTCGGAAACACCGGCATGGTCTCGTTCGGCCACGGCATGTTCTACGGCCTCGGCGCCTACGCCTTCGCGCTGATGATGCAGATGACCGACCTCTTGCTGCCCGTCGCCGCCGTGCTCGCGGTTTTGATCACGACCTGTGCCGCATTCTGCGTCGGCGCAATCTGCGTGCGCCTCGGCACCGACTACTTCGCCTTCATCACGCTCGCGATGCAAATGCTGCTCTACAGTATCATCATCTCCTGGCAGGCCTTCACTGGCGGCGACCAAGGCCTGCGCGGCGGCATTCCGCGGCGCGAGATCTTCGGCTTCGAGCTCGCCTCGCAGCTTCATCTCTACCAATTCTGTGCGATCGTGGCCGTGCTCGGCCTGCTGGCGCTGCGCCATGTTTCGACGAGCCCGTTTGGCCAGACGCTGCGCATGATCCGAGACAACGAGAACCGCGCCAGTTTCCTCGGCGTCGTTCTATGGCGGGCTCGGCTATGGGCATTTACGATCGCCGGCGCCTTCGCAGGGTTGGGCGGCGTGCTGGCTGCGCTGTTCGTCTCGGGCGCCTATCCCGAACTCGCCGACTGGCCGAATTCCGGGCAGGCGATCTTCGCCGTGATGCTGGGCGGCATCAACAGCTTCCTCGGACCGGTCCTCGGCGCGATGATCCTGCTCGCGCTGAACGATGTGGTGACACGCTTCACCGAATATCAAGGGCTGGTTCTGGGGATCGTGATCCTTGCCTTCACGCTCGGCCTGCGCCGCGGCGTGCTCGATTTTCTCAGACTGGCCTGGCCCGGACGCTCGAAATGAAACTCGAGATCAGAAATCTGACCAAGGCGTTCGGCGGCCTGAAGGCAATTGACGATGTGTCGCTCGTCTTTCCGTCGGGCTCGCTTTCGGCGGTGATCGGCCCAAACGGCGCCGGCAAAAGCACCTTCTTCAACCTGATCAGCGGCGCGTTCCCGCCCGACACGGGCCAGGTGCTGCTCGACGGTCAGGATATCGCGCGTCTCTCCAGGAGCGAACGGATGCACCGGGGCATCGGGCGAGCCTTTCAGGTGGCAAGCTGCTTTCCGACCATGACGGTGGTGGAGAACCTGATGGCCGCCGTTACCGCCCACATCGGCCAGTGGGGCAATCTCTCCCGCCGCTTTCCGCCACCCGGCGTACGCGAGCGAGCCGAGGAGGTGATGGAACTGGTGGGCCTGACGCAGGTCCCGAATGTGGAGGCCGCGATCCTGTCCCACGGCGACCAGAAGCTGCTCGATATCGCCATCGCGCTAGCGCTCGAGCCCAGGGTGCTCCTGCTCGATGAGCCGACGGCCGGCATGGGTCCTGACGAGCGCTGGCGTATGATCGAACGCGTGCGCAAGCTGTGGGAACAGCGCCAGCTCACGCTCGTCTTCATCGAGCACGACATGGACATCGTTTTCCAGGTTGCCAATACCATCCGGGTGCTGTGCTATGGCCGCGTCCTGGCCGAAGGGACACCGGACGAGATCCGGAACAACAAGGCTGTAATTGAAGCCTATCTCGGGACGGAGGTGCACGCGACATGACGGACCTCCTGCGCGCCGAAGGAGTGAGCGCCTTTTACGGCGCCAGCCAGATCCTGTTCGATGTCGATCTCGCGTTAGCGGAAAAGCGCACGCTGGCGCTGCTCGGGCGTAACGGTGCGGGCAAGAGCACGACGATGAAGACGCTTGCGGGAATCGTGCCGGCCAGGGGTGGCCGCATCTTCTTCGCCGGCCGCGACATCACCCGCGCGCCGCCGCATGCGCGTGCCCGGCTCGGCCTCGCCTACGTACCCGAGGACCGGCAGGTGTTTCCCGAGCACAGCGTGGAGGACAATCTCCTGATCGCGGCCAAAAACGGTCCCGACGGACGGCAAGACTGGACCCTGCCGCGTGTCTGGGAGACCTTCCCGTTACTCGCAAAACTGCGGTCGCGCGAGGCGGGCCGGCTGTCCGGCGGCGAGCAACAACTGCTGGTCATCGCGCGCGCCTTGATGGGCAATCCTCTGGTTCTGCTGCTCGACGAACCAAGCGAAGGGCTGGCCCCGATCGTGGTCGCCACGATCAGCAAGGTGCTGCGGGAACTGGGAGCGAGTGGCGCCACCATCCTGCTCGCCGAGCAGAACATGCATTTCTGCTTGCGGATTGCCGAGGAAGCACTGGTCATCGACAAGGGACAGGTAGTGCATCGCCAGGATACGGCTGGCCTTGCCCGAAATGAAGATATCCGCCGGCGCTATCTCGCAATGTAGTCATTCTCAGCCCGTGCCGGCCCGCCGCGCTATTTTCCGCCCGCGGCAGGCGGTGAATTTCTGGTCAGCGATTACGCCGCAAAGTCACGAATCCTGGCTCGGTCGTGGTGCGACCGCTCGCTCAAGGACTGCCGCGATGGCATCGTCAACCTTTTCGAGCCAAATGAACTCAAGCTTATCGCGAGCGCCGAGAGGAATCTCGTCGAAGTCGCGGCGATTGCGAGCGGGCAGCATGACCCGGGTCAAGCCGGCGGCTGCCGCCGCGACAACCTTCTCCTTGATGCCGCCGACCGGAAGCACCAGACCTCGCAACGAAATCTCGCCGGTCATGGCGGTGTCGCTTCTGACGGTGCGATCCGTCAGCAGGGAGGTCAGCGCTGTGAACATCGCGACACCGGCGCTTGGGCCATCTTTCGGCGTGGCGCCCGCGGGGACGTGGACATGGATGTCGCTCTTCTCAAAAATCGCTGGATCGATGCCGAGCTGGACGGCACGGCCTTTCACCAATGTCAGCGCGGCCTGAACACTTTCGCGCATTACTTCGCCAAGTTGGCCGGTCAGGATCAACGATCCTCTTCCAGGCGTACGTGACGCCTCGATAAAAAGAATGTCACCGCCGACCGGCGTCCAGGCCAGACCGGTCGCAACGCCGGGGATGCTGGTGCGCATGGCGATTTCGCTTTCGAAGCGAGGCTGGCCAAGGATCGTCGTGATCTCCTGCGCGGTGAGCACGACCCGCTCCTTGCTGCCGTCAGCGATCTCGACAGCGACATGCCGGAACGCCTTGCCGATTTCGCGTTCCAGATTTCGAACACCGGCCTCCCTTGTATATCCCTTGATGATGAGCCGCAGCGCCTCGGGCTCGATCTCGGCCTGTTCCGCCGTCAGGCCGTTGGCCTGAAGCTGGCGGCGAACCAGATAGCGCCGTGCGATCTCCAGCTTCTCCTCTTCGGTGTAGCCGGCCAAGCTGATGACCTCCATCCGGTCCAGCAACGGCCCCGGAACGGTGTCGAGCATATTGGCGGTAGCGATAAACACGACCCTGGAGAGATCGAACGGCACGGCCAGGTAATTGTCGCGAAAGGTCCCGTTCTGCTCGGGATCGAGCACTTCAAGCATCGCCGCCGAAGGGTCACCCTGAATACCACGTCCCAGCTTGTCGAGTTCGTCCAGCATCATGACGCAATTGCGCGCGCCGGCTTTCTTGATGGCCTGAATGATGTTGCCCGGCAAAGCGCCGATGTAGGTGCGACGGTGGCCGCGGATTTCCGCTTCATCATGAACACCGCCGAGACTGACCCGCACGAACGGCCGTCCCATCGCGCGCGCAATGGATTGCCCCAACGACGTTTTGCCGACTCCCGGTGGACCGACGAAACAAAGAATCGGCGCCTTGCCTTCCGGCGCCAGCTTGCGGACCGCGAGGTATTCGATGATCCGACTCTTGATTTTCTCCAGACCGTAGTGGTCTTCGTCAAGGACACGCCTTGCCTCGGCGATATTAATCGGTTTCTCTTCCGGCAAGCTCCAGGGCAGCTCGGTCAGCCAGTCAAGATAGCTTCGGGCCATTCCTGCTTCGGCAGCGCCGTCTGGCATCCGCTCGTAGCGCCGGACTTCCCGTCGCGCCTGGCTTTCCACCTCAGCCGGCATCCCGGCCTTGGCGATGGCTGCGTTCAGTTCCGCGACTTCCTGCGCCTTGCCGTCACCTTCTCCAAGTTGGCGCTGAATGGTCGCCATCTGCTCACGCAGGATCGCCTCGCGCTGGCGGCCGTCGAACGTCGCTTTGGTCTGCTGTCCGATTTCGTTGCTGAGCCGCAGCACTTCAATGCGCTCGGCCAGATGCCGCGACACCTTATCCATACGAAGCGCAAGGTCGATCGTCTCAAGGATCTCCTGCTTTTCCTGCGGCTTGACGTCCATGTACGATGTCGCAAGATCTGCCAGTGCCGCGGGCGAGGTGGTGCCTTGCAGGATCGCAATCAATTCCTGCGGCGGTTGCGGCAGCAATTCCGCGGCTTCGATCGCCTGCCGTTGCAAATTCAGAAAACGGGCCTCGATTTCAGGCGAACTCGTAGTGGGCTCTGGAATATTGAGAACACGAGCTGCCGGAAACGGGGTGCCCGGGAGAAAATCGAGGACTCGGATGCGCTGTATGCCCTGGCACACGATGTGATGGCTGTCGTCGGGTCCCGTGAGATAGCGCACGATGTTGGCGACGGTGCCGAGGCGGTGGAGGTCGTCAGGGCCGGGTTCGTTCAGTTCCGCATCGCGCTGGAGCAGAATGCCGATCTGACGCTGCTCACGTACGGCCTGCTGCGCGGCGGCGATAGCCTCCGGCCGCCCCAGGGTGATTGGAGCGATCATCCCCGGAAACAGTACAGTATTCCGTACCGGTATGATGATGAGCGCGTCCGCAGGAATGGAGACCGTTTGATCCGCGGATGGTGCGGCCTGCTTGGCGGAGATCGCTGCGGGGTCGACCGATGACATGACGCTACTCCTTGAAGCCGACTTATCGTCAAATGGACTTATCGCTAAACAGACTTATCCTTAAAGAGATTTGGCGAGGCGCAGGCCGATGCAGCCATTGGTGGCGAAGCGGCTGATCGTGTAGCGACCCAGCGGCAACGCAATGCGTCGTTCGAACCGTCCCTGCGGCAATTCCATTCGGAGAATTCGGGCGTTCCGGAGTTCGGGCGGCAGCACGCGCCGTCCGCTGACGATGAGCACGCCGTCATCGATCAAGGCTTCGACATCGTCGGGATCGACGCCCGGAAGCGCGATCAATATCAGCACCTCGCGATCCGTTTCCAGCACGTCGATGGGCGGCTCCCAGCTCGGCTCGTATGTGCCGACCATGGGTCGCAGCTTCAGGAATTGCTGGTGCAGCCGCTCTGCACGCGCAAGGGTTCCGATGGCATCGGACAGCATCCAGTCGATGGGATCTTTGGTAGCCATGTCGTTTCTCCAGCCGGCCGATTTCAGAAACTATCCCAGTTCCAGATCTATTCAACCTCAACCGAGAAGAACAGTCTTGTGGATCGTTTTCTAGACGGAAACCGCTTCGCTAAATGGTTGCACGAGGTTCGTTCGGACGCCTCTGCGCGTTCCCTGACTATCAGCGAAAACGGGGCGAAATGAGATCAGTTTGCACTCGGCCTGCGCCCTGGAAGTACGATCTCCCACGCGATTGCCTATCCTGGAAGTCCGCCTCAATTTGCCTGATGTAGAATGAATGCCTAACCTGCGCGCCAGCCAATGCTGGCCGAACCGGAAGCACCAATGGACCGCATCGACGCCATGAAAGTCTTTGTGTCGGCCGTCGATGAGGGTAGCCTGGCTGCTGCGGGCCGACGTCTCGGCAGGTCACCGGCGGCCGTCAGCCGAGCCATCGCCTTTCTCGAAGCTCATGTCGGCGCTGAACTGCTGCATCGCACGACCCGGTCGCTCAAACTGAGCGAGGCAGGCGAGCGCTACGCCTCCGCTTGCCGTCGCGTCCTGATCGATCTTGAGGAGGCCGACATCCTCGCGGCCGGTGAGCGGTCGGCGCCGCGCGGGACGCTGACCATCACTGCGCCTATCGTCACGGGCGAGAATCTGCTGCGACCGATCCTTGACGCCTTCATGGACAAATACCCGACGGTGTCGGTCAGGCTCTATCTGATCGACAGAACAGTAAATTTGATTGACGAAGGCATCGACGTCGCGCTTCGCATCGCACATCTCGCGGACTCGAACTTTGTCAGTATCCGCCTTGGCGAGGTTCGCCGCGTCATCGCCGCGTCGCCGAGATACCTGGCGCAACACCCGGTCATCCGCGAGCCGGCCGATCTTGCCAAACACCGGATCGTCTCGATGACCCACTTCGGAATGGATTCCTGGAGCTTCCCTCCTCTTGAAGGCTCGTCCGTGCCAAGAACCGTTCAGTTCACACCACGGCTGGTCGTCAACACAGTTCGCGCGGCGGTCGCCTCGGCCGCGGAAGGATACGGAATTACGAGGCTGTTTTCCTATCACATCGCCGAGGAGATCTCGGAAAGACGGCTGCAAATTCTGCTCAGCAAGGATGAACATCCGCCGCTTCCCGTTCAACTGCTTGCCCCGGAAGGGCGTTTCGCGGTGCCCAAGGTGCGTGCGTTTGTCGATTTTGCGGCGCCGCGCCTGAAGAAATACTTCACGCGGCTATCGAGCGAAGCGAACCGTAACGCCGACGCCATTCGATCGCCGCGCGGAAGAGTGTCTGCCGAATAGCGGGCATTCGCTACGCCTGTCGATATGCCTAAGTTGGTCTCCATCGACTGGATCATGGAGGCCAATCATGGGCACGGAACAAAAAGTTGCAATTATCACCGGCGCATCGCAGGGCATCGGATCGGCTTTGGTGAAAGCCTTTCGCGATCGCAACTATCGGGTCGTCGCCAATTCGCGGAAGATCAAGCCATCCTCCGATCCGGATATACTGGCCGTCCCAGGCGACATCGCTGATCCGAAGACCTCGCAGCGTATCGTTTCTGAAGCGTTGGATCGCTTCGGCCGCATCGATACGCTGGTGAACAACGCAGGCATTTTCGTCGCAAGACCGTTCACCGATTATACCGAGGAAGATTACCATCTGGTGCTTGCGATCAATCTCGGGGGGTTTTTCCACCTCACCAAGCGCGTCGCCGCCGAAATGCTGAAGCAAGGCTCGGGCCACATTGTGCAAGTCACGACCAGTCTCGTGGACCACGCCAACAGCAAGGTGCCGTCCGTGTTAGCCTCGCTGACAAAGGGCGGATTGAACGCCGCGACGAAATCGCTGGCGATCGAGTACGCCTCAAGGGGCGTACGGGTCAACGCCGTGTCTCCCGGCATCATTAAAACACCCATGCACGGTCCGGAGACTCACGAAGCTCTGGCAAAAATGCATCCGCTCGGACGCATGGGCGAAACCCGGGACATTGTCGACGCCATCCTGTTCCTGGAAAGCGCGCCCTTCATCACTGGTGAAATCCTGCACGTCGATGGCGGCCAGAGCGCCGGCCACTGAGGCACAAGCAATTCACGCCCGGCAAGAACAACGCTCATGCGGTCCGTAGCCGGGCGTGGGACGATCATGTCATCGCAGTCACCGATGACTGCCATCTGAACTTATCATTTTTCACGGCGCATCCGCGGACCTACCTCATGTCGATGTCGAGTACGAATGTCAGCCATCATGGCCGCACGGCTGCTAGCCATCACCGCCGCGATCAAGGCGGGCCTGCGTGGCTGGCCGCTATGGCGGGTCTATGCGCGTCACTGGTCGGACTTGGACTGGCGCGCTTTGCCTACACCCCGCTGATCCCCGCACTGATCGCCGATAAATGGTTCAGCCCCGCGGATGTCGTATATCTGGGAGCCGCCAATCTGGCTGGCTATCTTGCCGGAGCGCTGGCCGCCCGCGAACTGGGCGCTCGGGCGGGCGCGGTGCGCATGCTGCGCGCCATGATGGTTCTTGCTACCCTGTGCTGTTTTGCCTGCTCGGCGCCGGTCTCGCTCGTATGGTTTTTCGCCTGGCGGTTCCTCGCCGGGTTGGCGGGCGGTGTGATCATGGTCTTGGCTGCGTCGACGATCTTGCCGCATACCGCGCCAAGCCAACGAGGCGTTGTCGGCGGAGTCATCTTTGCCGGCGTCGGCCTCGGAGTCGCGGTGTCCGGCACGCTTGTTCCGTTGCTGCTGCAGCAGGGTTTGCGGCAGAGCTGGTACGGCCTGGGAGTGTTGTCGGCGCTGCTGACCTTGGCGAGTTGGAAGGCTTGGCCAACCGAGACGCCTGTAAAGGACCGAGCGCCTCACGCGCATGCGCCATCACGCGGCCGGCCACAGATCGTCCTCCGACTGCTGAGCGCCGAATACGGCCTCAATGCCCTGGCGCTGGTGCCTCACATGATCTTCCTGGTCGACTTCGTCGCAAGGGGACTCGGTCAGGGAATCACCGCGGGATCGCACTACTGGGTGCTCTACGGCGTCGGCGCCACCATCGGTCCGCTGCTAACGGGCCATCTTGCCGACCGTTCGGGATTTGGCCCGGCACTCCGCGTCGCGTTCCTGATCGAGGCGATTGCAATCCTGCTGCCCGCGCTGAATTCGGCGCCAGTGATCATGATCGTCTCAAGCGTGGTCGTCGGCGGCTTCACGCCGGGCATCGTTCCGCTCGTGCTTGGCCGCATCCACGAACTACTGCCGCACAGCAACATCGATCAACGTGCCGCCTGGGCGCAAGCCACCACCGTATTCGCATTATTCCAGGCAGCCGGGGCCTATGGCCTTTCGTATCTCTTCCAACGCACTGGCGGGGATTACACCATCCTGTTCGTAATCGGCGCCGGCGCGATCACCGCTTCGCTGGCGATCGACCTCGTCGCGGCCGTCACCATCGGACGCGAGCGCAAACCTCACCGCAACTGATGATGAAATCCGTCCGGCCTGGCGCGACGATGTCGGCTCTCCGCGACGCTTGCTTATTCAATTTGAAGTTTAGCCCTTCACGGCTCTTTCGATGCACCCGATTAAATCGTCTGTTTCAAATGGTTTTCTGAGAAAGCAGGCTGCCCCGGCGGCCGCGGCCCTCGCTTCCAGACCCGGCTCGGAACGAGCCGTGATCACGATGACCGGGACCTTAGAACCCGAAGCCGTGAGGTGCCGGATCAGATCCAATCCGCTCATGCCGGGCATATGAACGTCTGATACAACCAGATTGCACAGCCCATGCCCGTTCCCGGCGATGAAATCCCGGGCCGAGGCGTATCCGTTGGTCTCGAACCCAAGTGAAGAGAGCGATTCAACGAGGGCTACCCTGAATAAATCGTCGTCATCAACGACCGCGATTGCGAGATGTCCTGACACGCACCATCCATGCCCCCGAATTGACCAAAGAAGCGGGGGAACACAACCTTTGCATGCACTGCGATGCCCAGGAATTATACAAGAGTGTTATAGTCAGTCTTTAGTGTCGCAGGCACGGCCAACCACTCCGAAATTGGTCGCCCGTTTTCAGCCCAAATACTCCCGTTCTGGCCCGTCCAGCCGGGATCCAAGCAAACCCTACGCGCCTGGCGAACCATTTCCCCCTGCCACCATGCGGGTCAGCAGGATGCCCTGGTCATACGTTCATCTGATCGGCGGCACCGAAACGTACGATGGCAAGACTCTGGCGACGGGGCTTTGATGGAGGAACCAAATCCAGACAGGGGAACACCATGACAGGGATAGAAGGCTTCATAGCCGCGCCTTCCAATCAAGCGCCGAAAGGCCTTGCCGCGCAGGAGTTTCAGACAACGCTGGTCGGCATGATGGGGCACGACCTTCGGCAGTCCTTGCAAGTTATCCAGGGGACCTATGCGCTGCTGCGCACCCGTTCAGAGGCCATGCCCCAGCAGGCGTGGCTGGATCGCGGAGAGCGAGCCGTCAGGAAATTGACCGAACAACTGGATTGCATGGTTGACGCCTTTTATTTGGCGGAACGTGCCGATAGCCTGGAGGTCTCTTCTATCGCGCTTGGGCCGCTGTTCTGGCGCCTGCGACACGACAACGAAGATGCGGCGATTCAAAGGGGCATCGATCTTCGCGTGCTTGCGACGAACTGCCATGTCGTCAGCAATCCCGTGCTGCTCGGTTGCATCCTTCGCAACCTCTTGACCAATGCCATCAAATATACCGAGCCAGGAGGGCGCATTCTGATCGGCTGTCGCCGCAGGGGCGCCGAGGTCAGAATCGACGTCTACGATACGGGCATCGGCATCCCAGAGGCCCAACTGCCGCGAAATCTTCGGTGCCTTTACCCGGCTAACGCCGGAGCGTAGTAACGGTCTGGGTATTGGACTCTCTATCGTTCGTCGGGCCCTCGACGTACTCGGTCACCGAATTGAGGTTCGGTCGATTGTACGGGAAGGTTCGCTTTTTTCGATCTATTTGCCCGCCGTTTCAGGCACGAGTTACTAAGGCCTCGCAACAATTAGCTTTTCCCGGCGGGACCAGAGAATCCCCGCGCCCGTAACTATACGTAGGTGTGATCCCGGTCCGGTTCCGTTCATGCTAGCTTCTCTGGCAAAAATCCAATGCGGGTCCAGAGACATGCAGTCCGCCACCGACGAAAAAGCCATTGTGCACGTCGTCGACGACGACGCGTCCATGCGTAGCGCTTTGGCTGATCTGTTCGACTCGGTCGGGCTTCAAACTCAAACCTATGCCACCGCGGACGCGTTTCTTTCGGTGGAAGTTGCAAACCGGCCCGGATGCATCGTCCTCGATGTCAGACTGCCTGACATGAATGGTCTCGAGTTCCAAACTCGATTGATCCAGACCGGCGTCGGAATTCCCGTTGTCATGATGACCGGCTTTGGGGACATTCCGATGTCCGTGCACGCCATGAAACGGGGCGCAATCGACTTCCTTCCCAAGCCATTTCGCGACCAGGATATGCTTGACGCTGTCATGTCCGCGATCGAGCGCGACCGACAGCGACGGGTCGTCGAGGACGACGTCTTGCAGTTGCAGCAACGGTTTCAATCCCTTTCGCCACGCGAGCAGGAAGTGATGCTGCTTGTCGCGACCGGCAAGATGAACAAGCAAGTGGCCGGCGATCTCGGGATCAGCGAAATAACGGTCAAAATCCATCGAGGCGCTGCCATGCACAAGATGGGAGCCCGGACCTTGGCTGACCTCGTTCGTATGGCCGACGCCGTCAAGTCGGGACGCCGAAAGCCTAACCGTTAGCGCGTGCGTACGCCGTACGGCACGAGGCAAGATCAATTTTCAATAAACGCGTTCTTTCGGGGGAATCGAGGCAACCTCGTTCGATAGCGGCTGCAAATGCACCGGCCGGTAGTCCAGCCGGACCGTGCCGTCCTGATCGAGCCAGGACAGTGTGTGCTTGAGCCAGTTCTCGTCATCCCGCTTTGGAAAATCCTCCCGCGCGTGCGCGCCGCGGCTTTCGGTGCGGCCAATCGCCGAGTGCACGCTGACGCTCGCCTGCGTGAGCATGTTGTCAAGTTCGAGGGCTTCGGTGAGATCCGTGTTGAAGATCATCGAGCGGTCGGCAACGACCAAATCATCTCGCATCGTGGCAATGACGTCGCCGAGTTTGCCCGCTCCCTCCTGAAGCAACGAACCCGTACGGAACACGGCGCAGTGCCGCTGCATGGTTCGCTGCATTGCGAGCCTGATCTCTCCGCTCCCGGTCTTGCCCTTTGACCACCTGATCCGGTCGAGCCGGTCGATCGCACGATCGGTCGCGGCATCGGAAAGCGGCGCATGGCTCTCGCCCGGGCGCACGCTTTCTTTCACCCGATTGGCCGCGGCACGGCCGAACACGACGATATCAAGCAACGAATTGGACCCGAGCCGATTGGCTCCATGCACCGACACGCACGCGGCTTCGCCAATTGCCATCAGGCCGGGTACCACCGCGTCCGAATTGCCATCACGCTTCGTGACCACCTCGCCATGCAGGCTGGTGGGCACACCACCCATGTTGTAGTGAACCGTGGGCAGGACCGGGATCGGCTCGCGCGTCACGTCGACGCCCGCAAAGATCCTCGCCGTTTCGCTGATACCCGGTAGGCGCTCATGCAGAATGTCGGCGCCGAGATGCTCCAGATGCAACTCGATATAGTCCTTCTGTCGGCCGCAGCCGCGCCCCTCATTGATTTCAATCGTCATAGCGCGGCAGACGACATCGCGGCCGGCGAGATCCTTGGCGCTTGGGGCATAGCGCTCCATGAAGCGCTCGCCTAGCGAATTGGTGAAATAGCCGCCCTCCCCGCGCGCACCCTCGGTAATCAGGCAGCCCGAGCCATAGATGCCGCTTGGGTGAAATTGCGTGAACTCCATATCTTCGAGCGGCAGGCCAGCGCGCAGCGCCATGGCATTACCGTCGCCGGTGCAGGTGTGCGCGGCGGTACAGGAGAAATAGACGCGACCATAACCGCCGGTCGCCAACACGGTCCGATGGGAGCGAAAACGGTGCAGCGTCCCGTCCTCCATGTTCCAGGCCAGCAAGCCGCGGCAAGTGCTATCGTCGTCCATCAGCAGATCGAGTGCGAAATATTCGACGAAGAACTCCGTGTTATGCTTCAGGCATTGCTGGTAGAGCGTGTGCAGAATGGCGTGGCCGGTACGATCGGCCGCAGCGCAAGTGCGCTGCGCCATCTGCTTGCCAAAGCCGATGGTCTGGCCGCCGAAGGGGCGTTGGTAGATCTCGCCCTCGCCGGTGCGTGAAAACGGCACGCCGTAATGTTCCAGTTCCAGCACGGCAGGCACGGCCTCGCGGCACATATACTCAATCGCGTCCTGGTCGCCGAGCCAGTCGGAGCCCTTGACCGTGTCGTACATGTGAAAGCGCCAATTATCACCATCGCCCATATTGCCGAGCGAGGCGGCCATGCCGCCTTGCGCCGCGACCGTATGGCTGCGCGTGGGAAACACCTTGGTCACGCAAGCGGTCCGCAAACCCGACGCCGTCATGCCGAGCGCGGCGCGCATCCCCGCGCCGCCGGCGCCGACAATCACGACGTCAAAGTTGTGATCGATGATTTCATAAGCTTCGGTCATCGCTTTATTTCCAGCGGTAGGCCCGGATAACATCCGGATCGGGGTCAATCCCGAGGCCGGCTCCTGAAGGCACGGAAATCCGCCCCTTCTTTGGGCTGAGCTTGTCCCCATAGATCGTCGCTTCAAGGTCGAACCAGCGCCACTCTATCATGGAGTTGGCGGTCCCGAGTGCCGCAGTCGCATGAATCGCCGCCAGCAGACCCGGCCCGTCATAGAAAGAGTGCGGCATCACTGGGATGTTGTGCACAGACGCGAGGGGGAAGATTTTGACCAGCTCGGTGATGCCGCCCATCTTGGCCGGACTTGGCTGAACAAAATCCACCGCCTTCGCGGCCAGCATGCGTTCGAAATCCATCAACGTGTAGACGTTTTCGCCGGCCGCAATCGGGATGCCGCTCGTCCTTCTCAACTCGGCGAGGCCGTCAAAATTCTCCGGAGGCCAAAGTGGCTCTTCGAGCCATTTCAAGCGAACCGCCTTGAGTTCCTCCGCGATGGGCTTCGCCTCGTTCAACGTCCAGGGACAATTGACGTCAAGTGTCAGCTCGACATCAGGCCCCGCTTCCTCGCGAGCCGCGCGGACCGCCGCAAGCTCAATTTCGTGAAGCTTAAGCGCGCCGAAGCCGGCCTCGATCGCTTGCCGCACGCTGCGACGAACAAGGGAGGGATCGGAATAGCGCACCATGCTCGCGTAGCAAGCGAGATCGGCCACGCCGCCACCCAAAAGCTGGCATAGCGGTTGCCTGGCTACCTTGCCGGCGATATCCCAAAGGGCGATATCGACCGCCGAGATGCCAAAGGCCAGTGCTCCGGCCCGGCCGAACACGTGCAGCTTCTTCTGCACGTCGAGCATAAGCGGCCCGATCCGGGTCGCGTCCTGGCCGACGCACAGTGGCGCAATCAGTTGATCGATCGCGAGCTTGGCGGAAGCGACCGCGCGAAAGCCAAAGGCCTCACCCCAGCCCGTCAATCCCTGATCGGTTGTCACCTTGACGAGCAACGAGTTCGCTGCCGGCAGGTTGCTGTCGCCCCAGGCGGAAGCATCGGACTTGTT
The DNA here is from genome assembly GCA_963738105.1 of uncultured Alphaproteobacteria bacterium. Taxonomy (GTDB): domain Bacteria; phylum Pseudomonadota; class Alphaproteobacteria; order Rhizobiales; family Xanthobacteraceae; genus Bradyrhizobium. The sequence goes on from CAVTWC010000037.1 coordinate 81,369, forward strand.
TCCCGCCCGGAACGGGATGCGTAGCGGAACGGTTTCGACGCCGATGATGATCATTTTCGAAGAACTCTCCAACCTGGCCAGCCACCCTAACGCTTCAGCGGAGGGTACCCATCAACGTAGATCCACTCCGTCGCCTGCGCCGGCAGATGACACGATTTGCAATTCTCTCTGTAGTCAAGCGACGCTGCCACGCCTCCCCCCGGAAGCGGGAGGGACCGGGAGGGGGTTGACGGGTTGGCCGCGTCGAACCACGCCCACCCCCAGCCATCGCCCCACATATTATTTCCAGGATAGCGGCCACGACTGTCCTTCACCATGACGAACCAGCCTCTCAGCTTGTCGGCATGGCTGACAGTGCCGGTTGTCATTTGCCCGGTGGCAGCAAAGTGCACCTCTTTGACGAGTACCGTGCCATCAGGAAAATGTCCGTCCCTGCGATAGGCGGTGATGGTTCCGGGCAACGCATAGACGACATGAAGCTCTTGCGAACCCTGGCCCTGGTCGGCAGCTATGGCCCAGGTCCCCAAGGACTCATACGTGGTTCGATAGGCGTTAGGCACATGCAGATTTCCGTTCGCATCGGCTGCGGCCTCGGCTTTCAACTCACCGTCCGCCGCGACCAATGCCGTCTGCCCGCTAGCGACGACCGCGACTATTGTCGCTATTGCTGCCGCACTCGCAGCTACCCTCATCGCCTTCACGATCGATTCCTCCCACCACTATCTCGTTAGAGTGACAAATCCCGCACCATCCGACAGGCCGCACGCGATACTAAGGGCTGTGCCGGCGTGGATCGTCGTGCGCGTCGTGATATTCGAGACCAAGCGGGCCGATAGCGGTTACCTGCGTGACGTACTCGCCCGACTTCGCCCAATGAAAATGCCAGGTCTCCCCGGGCAGAACGATGACGCTGCCCGGTGGATAGGCATTCACCTTGTCACCATCAAACGTCTCGCCAAGCCCGATGTAGAAGACGCCTGACATGACCGTGTAGATCCGATCTTCGGGATGCTTGTGCGGCATCAGTTTGGTGTCCGCAGGCACCTTGACCCTGACCACGTACGGACCGGCTTCCGCCGGATGACCGACCAGGACAGCGAGCCGAGCGCCAGGCGGAAAAGCCGGAAATGGCTTCCACTCGATGTCTTCGGGCAGGATTGACCGGAACACAGATTGATCAGGTTGATGATTACGGGTCATGGCAGTCCTTTCCGGCGTTCGCCGATCTGGGGTCACTAGCCGCGCCTCAGATTAGTCGCCGAGTTGTCCAACATGGAAGCCGAGCCGGTTTTCGACGTCGCCGGCACGATGAAAGCCACGCGCCATCAGAGCCTTGATCCGCTTCTGACTGGCGGGACGACCGAGTGCCGCGATGAAAGCGTCCCATTCCGGCGCGATTTCCGCATCCGGCGGCAGGCTCGCGACATCGACAAGCCGTTTGGTCTCCGCGATTGCCTGCTTGTCGAACGACGCAATGCGCATCGCGAGCGCATCGACGAAGCCGTCGAGTTCGGGGTCTGGAAGCGAGCGATTAACGTAGCCATAGCGTTCGGCCAGATCGCCATCGATGTCGTCAGCGCCGAGTAATACTTCCAGCGCCCGCCCCCTGCCCATCAGGCGCGGCAACCGGGCCATCGGCCCGCCGCCCGGGACGAGGCCCGCGCCTACTTCCCATTGGGACAGAATAGCCTTCTCGCGGCTTGCGAAGCGCATGTCGCTCGCCAGCGCGAGTTCGCTTCCAACTCCTGTCGCGCGTCCCCTGATCGAGGCGATCGACACTACTGGAGCCCGGCTTAGGCGCACCAGCATGTCCGGCAGGGCCTGGAGGCCCGTCGGCCCGGGCGGTACCTTGGCGGATTCTTCAAGCGGCGCCACGAAGTCGTAATGGGTAATAAAAAAGCCGTCGACGGCGCTGTCAAACACGACGACCTTGACCTGCTCATCTTTCTCGATTGCCGTGATGATCTCGTCAAGTTGCGGCAGTTCCTTCGGACCGAAGATGTTGACCGGCGGCATGTCAAATGTAACTCGCCAGTATGACGGCAGGCGTCGTTCAAGCCGGATTCGTTGGGGCGAGAATGTTGTTTCGGGACCGCTCATGATGTGCTCCTGGATTCTGGAAGGATGCGCGTCGGTGGGCGCGCGCTGATTCGTTTCAAATCGATTGGCGCAGCGATCGGAATGCGGTTCGCATCTCGGAGGAAAACAGCGCCGGTTGTTCCCAAGCGGCGAAATGACCGCCTCTGTCGAGCTTGTTGTAATAAATGAGTTTGGGATAAGCCCGTTCCGCCCAACTACGCGGCGCCGCATAGATTTCGTCGGGGAAGGCGCTCACGGCGACTGGGATCGCGACCCCCCTGACGTCGAAGAACCCTCCCCCCGTCGAAATCCGCGCGGTGTCCCAGTAGAGGCGCGCCGAGGAGATCGCGGTGTTCGTCAGCCAATAGAGCGTGACATTATCGAGCACGTCGTCCCGCGTTAGTCCCTCCGTCTTGCCATCGAAGACGCGTGAGATCATACCGTAACTACGGATGTCATGATCCAGCATCCACGCGGCGAGGCCGACCGGCGAATCCACGATTCCGTAAAGCGTCTGTGGCCGGTTCGACATTTCCTGGGCGTAGGCCAGGCCATGCCTATAGAAATCATCGAGTTGGTCCCACGCATGTTTTTCATCTGCCGAGAGGCCGGCAGGCGGCGGGCCACCAACCGAAAGAGCTTTTGAGACATCGGCTGGAACCGTTGCCGCCATATTGGTGTGAATGCCGAGCAATCCCGCCGGCTGCTGCAGCGCCATCACCTCCGAGACAGCATTTCCCCAATCGCCGCCCTGCGCTACGTACCGTGTGTAGCCGAGGCGTTGCATCAACGTCGCCCACGCGCGAGCAATGCTGATTGGGGTCCAGCCGGGCGCGGTCGGCTTACCCGAAAAGCCGTGGCCTGGTAGCGATGGAACTACCAGATCGAACGCATCGGATGCGTCGCCGCCATGGGCCGTCGGATTGGTCAGCGGATCGATAATCTTCATCTGCTCGATAATCGAGCCGGGCCACCCGTGCGTGACGATGAGTGGCAGCGCATTTTCATGCTTGGAGCGAACATGAATGAAATGAATATCGAGACCGTCGATCTCGGTGACGAATTGCGGCAAGGCGTTGAGCCGCGTTTCGACTTTCCGCCAGTCGTAATCCGTCCCCCAGTACCGCGCGAGCTGTTGAATGGTCGTCAGCTGCACGCCCTGGGATTGGTCGGCAACCGTTTCGCGATCCGGCCAGCGCGTCGCGACTACGCGTTCGCGCAAATTGGCAAGGTCGCCCTCTGGAATGTTGATGCGGAAGGGACGAATGGGATCACTTTCCGTCGCGGAAGCCGGATGCGCGGGGAATAGGCTGACCGCACTCGCGGACACAATGCCGATCGCCGCCCTGCTGAGGAACTGGCGGCGATCCTGATAACTCGCAAAGTCAGCCGATTGGACCGGGAGATTGGGGAGATGAGTCATGTCGCTTGCTCCTAATGACAATGAGGGAGTCAGCTCTTGCTGACGTCGATCACGGCTTGCGCAAACACCTCGGGAGCTTCCTGAGGTAAATTGTGGCCGATGCCACCCTTGACGAGGCGATGCAGATATCTGCCTGAGAATTTCTTGGCGTAAGCGGTGTAGTCTGCATGCGGCGCGCCGTTGTCGTCGCCTTCAAGCGTGATGGCCGGTACGCCGACCTGCGGTGCGGCGGCCAACTTCACTTCGAATTGATCAAGGCCTGGATCACCTTGGGCCAGTCCGAGACGCCATCGATAATTATGGATCACGATATCGACGTGATCCGCGTTATCGAACGACGCCGCGCTACGCAAAAACGTTGCCTCATCAAATTTCCACTGGGGTGACGCAAGCTTCCAGATCAACTCGGCAAAATCACGCCGGTATTTCGAGTAACCTTCGCGACCGCGCTCTGTCGCGAAATAGTATTGATACCACCATTGAAGCTCGGCTTTCGGAGGCAACGGGGCCTTCCCCGCTTCCTGGCTTCCGATGAGGTAACCACTCACCGAGACGATGCCTTTGACACGATCCGGCCATAATGCAGCGACGATATCGGCGGTGCGAGCGCCCCAATCAAATCCCGCGATGGTCGCCTGCCTGATCTTCAGCGCATCCATCAAGGCGATCGTATCGAGCGCCAGGGCAGACGGCTGACCAGTCCTGGCCGTCTCGCTCGAAAGAAAGCTGGTTGTGCCATAGCCGCGGGCATAGGGAACGATGACGCGGAAACCCGCCGACGCCAGCCGCGGCGCGACGTCAGAGAAGCTGTAGATGTCATAAGGCCAGCCATGCAGCAAAATGGCCGCCGGTCCATCGACGGAGCCCATTTCGGCGTATCCGACGTTGAGCACGCCGGCATCGATCTGTTTCAAGGACGATGACAGAGCATCCACCTCGGGTTGCGACTCTCTGATCGATACCTCCAGAACGAGCCCTGCCTTGGCGGTTTGATTGATTGCGACTTGCGCCGCCGCTAGCGCCCCGGCGGTGACGCCAAGAAATCGCCGACGACCGATATCGTGTAAGCGTTTGATCTTGATCATGTTGCGTCACCTTGCCCGACCGAGTTCCGCAACCTCGCGATGTTCCTAGATGGCGAGGCCAGCGCTATTGAGTGGATACTCTCCGCCCCCGCTCTTACGGGCCATTCAACATTGGGAAGATGTCGCTCATATCTACGTATGAGTAATTTTCGCTCAGCGTATGAGTGAGCCGCCTGCGGCACCTAAGTTAGAAACTGCACCACTCGCCGTCGTCGAATTTGGAGTCCGCTCAGCAACGAGGCGCGAAGGGCGAGATCGCGCTGGAGCACCGCTACTGCGGTGGGATGACACTTCACCCGATTACGTCAACAAACGGAGATTCTCATGAAGATACTGATGGTCATCACCTCCCACGACCAACTGGGTAACACCGGACGAAAGACCGGCTTCTGGCTCGAAGAGCTTGCTGCTCCCTACTACGTTTTCAAGGACGCCGGGGTCGAGATCACGCTCGCCTCGCCGAAGGGCGGACGACCGCCGCTTGACCCCAAAAGCAACGAACCCGAGTTCCGCACCGACCTGACCCTCCGGTTCGAGAAGGACTCCGCCGCGGAAGCGCAGCTCGACAAGACCCTTCGCCTGGACAGCGTCAGGCAGGAAGATTTCGACAGCGTCTTCTACCCCGGCGGCCACGGGCCGATGTGGGATCTCGCCGAAGACAAGCACTCGATCAAATTGATCGAGTCCTTCCTGGCAGCCGGCAAGCCAATCGGGATCGTATGCCATTCCACGGGCGCGCTGCATCACGTCAAGACGCCAGACGGCAAGCCGCTGGTTCAAGGCAAGGAAGTTACCGGCTTCACCAACGGCGAGGAGGAAGCAGTCGGCCTCACCAAGGTGGTACCGTTTTTGGTCGAAGACGAAATGTTGAAGCTGGGTGCCGTTTTCTCGAAGGTGGCCGACTGGGGAGTTCACGTGGTCAGTGACGGCCTGTTGATCACCGGACAGAATCCGCATTCCTCCGGTCCGGCCGCAAAGACCCTGATGGCGACTCTGAAGCAAAGGGCCAAAGCGGGTGCCGGCGCTCGGGCTTCGTAGCTCGAATATCCAAAACTGCGGTTGCAGGTCGCTGCTGGAGAGGCGCTTTTCATGGGCACCTCTCCGAGGGCATCGGCGTGCGGATTCCGCCGCGGCGAACCGAAATCCGATCATCGTCTCCAAGGGAGTCCAAGGTGGGCGAGCTCGCGAACATGGTCCGACGTGCGGAAGCGGGTAAGCGTCCTTGAGATAGAACGGGAAATCTGGGTTGACCTCGGGGCCGTCGCGTTCAGTCCGTCAATATGGCGGCGGCCTGCGTTGTCGCTGCATCCTGGCCGCCTCTACCCACCACATCAGATCGTCGGCGAAACGCGGAAACGCCCGTTCGAGCGCCCCACCGCTTTCGCCCGTCGGCGTACCATCGGCGGCAAGGGTGTGTCCGATGGGACCAACCGCAATCGTACTTGAAACCACCACCATCCCCATTTCGGAGAGGGTGCCGTGCCAGGCGGTTGCGGATCGTGCACCGGACAGACGTCCTGCCGAATAGCTTGCGATCGCAGCCGGGCGCCAGAACCATTCTTCCAGAAAATGATCCGTCAGGTTTTTCAACCCGGGCTGGACACCCCAATTATATTCGCCGGTGACGAATACGAAACCGTCCGCATCGCGGATCTTGCCAGCCAACCGCTGAAGTTGCTCGGGGGCCTTTCCCGGCGGATATTCCTTATACATTCTGTCCAGCATCGGAAGGTTGACCGCCTTGGCATCGATCAATTCGACGTCCTCGCCCCGGCGCCGCAACCGCTCAACCACGAATTCGGCCAGGCGGATGCCCATCCGGTCGGAACGATACGAGCCGTAAAAAACGAGGATTCGATTGCTCATGCCAGTCTCTCAGCGACGAATTCGTGCGGCCACAGCCGATGACGGAAGACGCCGTCCCGTGCTCAGGATGGCAATGGTTCGCCAGCCTGCTCGCGGACGATATACTCGGCGTACCAGTCCGGCCAGTTCACATCGTGGCCGCCCGTTCGTTTCTCGTGCTCGCCGTGCGCGGTTGCGGCGCGCCGCAGCGCGGCCGCGAGCTCTGCTGCCGAGGTGAAGGTCGTGTTGGCCTCGACACGACCGGGAAGCCGCGCGGTAATTTCCTGCAGCATCCAGCCGTTGCCGTCCGGATCGGTGAAGGAGGCAAGAGATAAATAGCTGCGGCGTCCGGGGTCCGGGCCACCGATCCGGACACTTCCGAACAAATGCGGCTCGTCGGCTCCGAAGTGCACATCGCCGCCGCCATGAAATGCCTCGCTGACCTTTACACCGCGGCTGAGCAATTCCTTGCGCGCCGCCTCGATGTCGGAGACGACCAGGTACAATCCCTTCGCGGAGCCCGGTGCCGCCGCCGTGACATTGGTGCCGAAGATGACCGAGGCTTGCGATCCAGGCGGCGTGAACTGAATCACGCGAAAACCGTCATCGAAGGCGAAATCGGCGTCGAGCCTCCAACCCAGGCCACCGTAGAACTGCTTGGCCCGATCGACGTCTGCAACAGGGATCACGATGACTTCGAGCTTCATGTCGAGGGTCCGCACGTGAGACGGTTTGATTTCAGTCATCATCGTTGTTTCCTTGATGCTGGTGAGTGGATTCCACTGGCGCTTTAAACCGACCCGGGCGCGTAACGACAGTCAGCCAATGCGCTGCCGAAGCACCTCGCTGTTGCTACGGTCTGCCAAATCCGCGCATCCAGTGACAAAACTATCGATGCCGGCTTGGCACATAAACGCAGAATAGCTGGCCGGCCACTCATACATTGATATGACCCGCTTCTTCCGAAGGTCGAATGGAAGAAAGCGCCTAAACGTCAGCAATATAGCTACAATTATTCGAGTGACTCGATGCGGCATGAAGCCCCCAGAGCGGTTCACAAGAAGGATAAAACCGTCGGCTGCGCTCAGAGCCGGCGGCTGGTAGTCTCGCTGAGTTCACCTCCAATTTGCGGTGATCATCATTGGGAAACGTGATGGGACGCTTGCTTTCAGTCAATGTGGGCCTGCCGCGCGACATCACCTGGCAAGGCAAGACAGTCCATACCGGCATTTGGAAGGCGCCGGTCCAGGGACCGCGCATGGTACGCCGCCTCAACATAGATGGCGACGGACAGGGAGACCTGGCCGGTCACGGCGGCGAACGCCGGGCCGTCTTTGTCTATCAGATGGATTCCTATCGGCATTGGCGGGACCATTTGGGACGCAACGACTTCGTCTATGGGCAGTTCGGAGAGAATTTTACCGTCGATGGCCTGCCGGATGCAGAGGTGTGTATTGGAGATCGCTACCGGATCGGCGGAGCCTTGTTCGAAGTGACACAGCCGCGCGTCACTTGTTACCGGCTAGGCATTCGTATGAACGAACCGGAAATGGCGGCACTGGTGGTCAAGCACGGTAGGCCCGGCTTCTATTTCCGAGTGCTGGAAGAAGGAGAAGTGGAGGCCGGCGACCAGATCACGCAGGTCGCGTCCGGGCCCGAGCGCATGAGCGTCTCCGAGATCGATGCGCTGCTTTACATGCCGGGCCACTCCCGCGATCAGCTGGAGCGCGCGCTTCGCATCCCGACGCTGAGTGTCGGTTGGCGTCGTTCCTTCGAGGCGCTGCTCGCACAGGAGCGCAAGGGCGGCACAACGACTGGAAACGCCGGGCTCGCTGCAGTGTCCGGCCAGCCGCCGGCGTGGCGTGGATTCCGCCCGTTTCGTGTATCGCACAAGCTGCGCGAGAGCGACAACGTGACCTCGCTGCTGCTCGAGCCCACCGACGGACAGCCTGTTGCCGCGGCTCTCCCCGGGCAGTTTGTCGTGCTGCGGCTCGGGCCGGCACCTGCGCCTGCGCTGATGCGGAGCTATTCGCTGTCGGGAGAGCCTGGCGCCATCTACTATCGCGTGAGTATCAAGCGGGAAACCCATGGCGCGGCCAGCGCCTACGTCAACGATGAGCTACAAGCAGGCGACATCGTGCAAGCAAGCGCGGCTCGCGGTAGTTTCACACTGCGGCCGGGCGACACCCCTGTTGTTTTGTTGAGTGCCGGAATCGGCGTGACGCCGGTGCTCGCGATGCTTCATGCGTTGGCGGCCGAAGCATCGACACGGGAAATCTGGTGGCTATACGGAACCCGTAACGGCCACGAACATCCGTTTGCCGAGGAGACGCGCGAACTGCTGAAAGCGCTTGCCCACCATCACAGCCACGTTTGCTACAGTTCGCCCGATCCCGGGGATCGGCCCAATGTTGATTTCGACGCTCGCGGGCGCGTGGATATGAAAGTACTTCAGCAACTTGATTTGCCACGCGATGGTGATTTCTACATTTGCGGACCGTCGACTTTCATGAGCGATCTGACTGCCGGTCTTGCGGCAATGGGTGTCCCGCGGGATCGCATCCACACCGAAATGTTCAGCGCCGGTCCGTCCAATACCCCAGGCATTGCGACTGCGCCGCATGTTCAGCCTCATTTGCCGGCGGGCGTACCTGGCTCAGGACCGCTGGTTTCGTTCGCCCGGAGCGGTCTCAATGTGCGGTGGGACCCGACATTCCGCAGCTTGCTCGAATTGGCCGAAGCGTGCGACGTCCCCGTGCGGTGGGCTTGTCGAACCGGGGTCTGCCACACCTGCGAGACCGGACTCGTGGCGGGCAAGGTCGGCTATCAGCCAACCCCGATCGACGCACCGTTGGACGGCGATCTACTGATCTGCTGCTCGCAACCCGAGGGCGATGTCGTAATCGATCTGTGATCACATGAGGTTTTCGTTACTTGCGCACTCACATATGGAGGACTCCACATGCGATCAGACATCGTGGCCGGAACTGTTTTCCCTGACTACGAGCTTAGCGATCATACCGCGAAGCATCGCAGGCTCTCCGAGTTGCAGGGACAGGATCCGATGGTGCTGGTCCTTAGCCGTGGCAGCTTCTGTCCCAAAGATCGCCGTCAGGCAGAAGGCTTGCGGCAACTCCATCGCGAAATGGAGGTTGGCTATTGCCGTCTGGTCACGATCAGCACCGACAATATCACCCAGACCAACGAAAATCGCAGCGGAATAGGCGCCCACTGGCCGTTTCTCTCCGATCCGCGGCGCGTTGTTCAGAAGGATCTCGACATCGCCGAATACACCGATCCCGTCAACAATCCCATGATTCCGCACGTGATTGTGCTTGAGCCCGGCCTTGTCATTCACAAGATCTACAATGGCTACTGGTTCTTCGGGCGACCCACGATGGAAGAGCTCCGCCTGGATCTGCGTGCTGTCAGCAGGAAATGCCGGCCGGACTGGGACATCACAACGCCCGAACTTAAAGCGGCCTGGCAACAGGGCCGCAAGGAATCGTTCTATCCATACGGCAAAACCTATCTTCAAACTCTCGGCGAACAGGATTAGGAGCTGGCGCTGCAGCCGCTTCCGGCCAAGCTCGACGAGTAGTCCTTGCCTTTTCATCCGCGAGCCGAACGCCGAGGTCGCCAAGCTCACTCTTGCGGCTCCGCGTTGCGGCATTCATTTCGCCCCGGCCCGGGGAATAAATCCGGGAACGCCGGTCTCGACCACCCCGTTGAACCTGACGTTCGTCGTGATGCGTTCGCGAATCTCCCGCATGGCGTCTTCAGGGAGTGACGAAATCTGAAAATTTTCCTGGATACGCTGAGGTTTGGTCGAGGTGGTCAGGAAAGCGGTGCCGCGCTGTACCGCCCAGGCCAGGACCACTTGAGCCGGTGTCTTGTGCACACGTTGCGCGATGGACGTAATCACCGGGTCGTCGATGACTTTTGGCTCCAGGCCATGGCCCACCGCTGCAAACGCCTGTAGCACAATCCCGTGCTCCCGACAGAACTCGAGCAACTCCCATTCGGGAAGATATGGATGGGATTCCACCTGCACGACAGACGGCTTGATCCGCGCAGCCGAAACAACCTCTCGCAGCTTCTCCAAGGTAATATCCGACAGACCGATCGACCTGCAGTGCCCCTCGTCAACGAGGCGCTCCAGCGCCCGCCATGTCTCCACCAACGTAACGCCTAAATCGTAGATTACCCGGCCTTCCTCGTCCCTTGGATCCTGCTCGTCGCCAGGTTTGAAGGCAAAGGGTGTATGGATAATATAGCAATCGATTTGGTCTATTCTCAGTCGCTGGCGGCTTGCGTCGAAGGCGGGTTTGACCCGTTCCGAACGATGATTGCTATTCCATAGTTTCGTGGTCACGAAAACGTCCTCGCGCCGGACAGTTCCGGCCTTGAACACTTCCTGCATCGCCTCGCCAACCGCTTCTTCATTACGGTAGCGTTCCGCGCAATCGAAATGTCGAAATCCGACTTCCAATGCAGTCTTGGTGGCTTGTTTTGTCACGACCGGATCAGGAATCAGGGTGCCAAAGCCCACGGCGGGCATCAAAACAGACCCATGATTGAGGCGGATACTCGTATTGCGAAGCGTGTCAGGTGCTGTCATGGGGATACTCCTTCGTGTGTTAATTGGCCGGTCGCGGCTTGCGCAGAAAAAGTACAAGCGGGCTTACGATCAGCATGGCGAACATCAGGATCTTGAACTGGTCAATGACCGCTACGACAGCCGCCTGCTGCGTGATCATTTCGTTGAGCGCGGCCAATCCTGCCTTGTCTATCGAGCCCGCAAGATGAGCGGCGGCGCGGTAGGGCGCGAGGTTCTTCGCGAGCGCAAGGTGCATCGCCTGCGTGTTGTTGTAGAAGAATATCTGCACGACGGCGATGCCGAGCGCGCTTCCATAGGCGCGCGATATGTTGAAGAGTGCAGTGCCTTCCGGACGGAATTTCGGATCAAGCGTGGCGAATGCCGTCTTGGAGAGCGCCGGAAGCAACGCGCCGAGACCTGCCCCCTGGAGCAGGGTCGCCACGACCACCAGCCGCCAATCCATCGCCGGTGAATAGCCAAGCATCAGCGAATTGGCATAGGCCACCACCGCCACGCCACCGAATACGAACAGCCGGTAGTCCACCCGTGCCGGCACAAAGCTCATCAGTATCAGGCCACCGACAAGCGTAACGCCGCGCGCGAGAGTCATGTAGCCCGTGGTATCAACTGGATAATTGAGCAAGTCCTCCAGCATCGGCGAGGTCAAAGCCAGGGTCGGTAGCAGGACGAATCCCACAGCGAAGAACATGATCGCCGAGAGAACGAAATTGCGGTCCTTGAACAACGCCTTGTGGAGGAAATGCACATCCCTCGTCATGATGTGTACGATGAAGAGATAAAATCCCAGGACCGAGGCAATCGCCTCGACCCGGATTTCCGTCGAGTTCGAACCATTCCAGGCGCTCGCCGCGGTCAAGCAGCATCTGCAGGCCGATCATTCCGATCGAAAAGGCCGCCAGACCGAAGAAGTCGAAGGGCGGGCTCCGCTCCGCCCTCTTCTCAGGAAGTAGCAGGGCTACTGTCAGGGAGATGAATCCGGTCATCGGCAGGCTGAAATAGAAGATCGAGTGCCAGCCGTGATATTCACTGAGCCAACCGCCGATGCTCGCACCGCTGCTGATGCCGAGCAGGAAGCATACCGACCACGCCAGACTGATCCGGGCATGGCGCACCGGCGGCAACACATCAAGCAGAATCGCCAGCGATAGAGAAGCGAGTGTGCCTCCCGCGGCCCCCTGGACGATCCGGGCGAACACGAACTGGATGGAAGTCGTCGCTAGCGTGTCAAGAATCAGACCAAACGAGAAGATCGCAAGGGACAGCAGAAGGATCGTCTTTCGGCCATAGCGCTCCGCAAGCCATCGCGCCATCGGCATGACGACGGCGCCAGCCGCGATATATGCGGTAAACACCCAGCCGACCTCGTCATCGGCCATCGATAGCGTGCCCTGGATATGCGGCAAGGCGGCATTCGGAAGCGAGATGTTCACCGCCTCCATATAGGTCGCCATCAAGGCCGCGACGGTGATTGCACCTCGGCCATCGACGGCGGTGCTCGATGCGAGAGCGGCACTCATTTGGCCTCCGTCGCGAGCGCGAGCCGAAGCGGATGACGCCAAGTGCGGCGATGGCCCGTATCGACCCGCGCGGTGACGCTGATACCCGAAAACAACGGGCGGTTTGGATCGACTTCATCAAGCTCGAGGCGCACCGGCAGACGCTGGACAACCTTGACCCAATTGCCGGTCGCATTCTCCGGCGGCAGCACCGCGAAATCCGATCCGGTGCCCGGGCTCATGCTGACGATGTGCGCCTTGAACCTATGATCCGGATAAGCGTCGACGTCGATCGTCGCCTCTTCACCTGGACGCATGTGGGTCAGGCCCGTTTCGCGGAAATTCGCCTCGATCCAGATGCGCCGGCTCGACAGCAGCGAAAACACGGCGGCGCCAGGATTAACGAAGCCTCCGACCTGCAGGTCGTCGACCCTCGTCACGACGCCGTCGTCGGGCGCCGTTACGGTCGCATAGGAGAGATCGAGCCGGGCGCGGTCGAGCTGCGCCTTGGCTGCGCGCACCGTTGGATGACGATCGATCTCGATATCCGGATCGCCGTTCAGGGCAACTACCGTGCTGGCGATCTGCTGTTCAATCGACGCGACATGCTGGCGGGCGACCTTGAAATTTGTCTCGGCCTGGTCGTAGACCGCGCGCGGGGTAAAATCGGAAGCGACCAGCATCTTCTTGCGATTATACTCGCGTTCGTCATAGGACGCAGAATCCCTGGCGGACTGTAATTCGGCCTCCTGCTGACGGTAGGTTGCTTTGAGCCCGTCAATTTGCAGGCGCGCGCTGGCGAGCCGAGCTTCCGCCTGATCGACCGCAATCTGGTAGGGCTCCGGATCGATTCGAAACAGGACCTGCCCTTGCCGCACGTGTTCGTTGTCCCGGACCGCGATTTCGACTGCCTGGCCGGCAACACGGGCATTGATCGTTACCTTCGCCGCGCGAACGAACGCATCGTCGGTCGAGACGTAAGGTTCCTCGACGAGATAGTAGCCAGCGCCGAACGCAGCCAACACGATCGGCAATGCGAGCATGAGGGGGCGGCGCAGCCGCTCTCTCAAGCTCCTCCGGGGTACCGATGCCCCCCTGTCGGACGCGGCGCCATCGATAACTCGATCAAATCGCATCTCGACCGCAGATTCGGCTACTCCTGCGGAAGCTACGCTGCTACCCGTAAATCTCGGTTCTTGCTCGGGAGCCTGAAGCCGACGGGGCTGCGCAATTTCTACCGTTCCGCCAGTACTCTCGGCGCCGACAGGGCGGACACCGACAGACACATCACCCGCAACCGGCCCCGTTGTCTTCACTGTCACCAATTGCGTGGCCGCCTGGTTCTGGCGGAACTCGTTGCGGTCGCCGGCCCGACCGGCGAATGGTGAAAAAATAAAGCCCATCGAAAGCCCTCGCCTCCATTGTATTTTGTAACGCTTCATACAAATACTGGGCTATCACGCACTAATCAAGGTGTCCGCCCATTTATTTTTGTAACGATTCATACGTAATATGGCACGGACACGGAACAACCAGGGTGTTTGCGATATGGCACGAAAAACGAGCGAAACCGGACCAGCGCGTCGAGGACGGCCGCGCGCCTACGACACACAGGCAGCGCTCAAGCAGGCAACGGAAACATTCTGGAGGACCGGCTACTCCGGTACTTCCCTCGACAGCATAGCTGCCGCGACCGGCATGAACCCGCCGAGCCTCTATGCGGCGTTCGGCAACAAGCACGGCCTCTATCTCGAGGCGCTCGCGCGCTATTGGGAGATCAGCCTGGCCGCCACACGTGAAGCTCTCGCGGAGGACCGTCCCCTGGGCGAAGGCCTGATGCTCGCCTACGAAGCGGCGTTGTCCATCTACTTTTCGGGCAAGGGAAGCGCGCGCGGCTGCTTTGTGATGGGGACCGCGGTCACCGAAGCCGCCGAAGACGCTGCGATCCGGAACAGCGTCGCGGCGGGCCTGCGTATGATTGACGCCGATTTTGAAGCCCGTTTCCGCAAGGCGGTTGAGACAGGCGAACTGAAGCCCGATGCCGACCCCGCGGCGCTCGCGATCGTCGCATCGGCCACGATGCACAGTATCGCCATCCGCGCGCGTGCCGGCGCCCGCCGCGCCGAACTGAGGGAGATTGCCCGGAAGGCGGTGGGTGTAATCTGTGGATGCCGGGTAGAGGCGGACTGAATCGATCACAGCGGCGTCCACATCGCGGGACGGCCCCTCAGATACGGCACCGAGAGGGCCTAAAGTCTCCCTGGCAGCCGCTGTTTCAGGGAAGTCGCGCCGGATTAGCGATGAGGAAGGCCGGAACATTTCCATTGCTCCTCGGTGGAAGGGTGCCGCTACGATGCAGGCCACCGTCGCGCTCGGCCATCCAACACTAGGCGCAGACCGGTCATATCAAGGTATGAATGGGCATCACGAGGCGACGACTGGCGCGATCGCAATCATCGCCATCGGTCCAGGCTCTCCAACCAAAACCACGGAGAGTGACGTCTCTATCGCTGACTTCTCGGACCGGCGTATACGGCACGTCTTCCCATAGTGCACGGCTATGCGACGTGCCCGGCGCTCGTTATTCGTGACCGATGTGGGCGCCTTTCTCAGCCACCGAACGTTTCATCAGAAGCACTGTAAGTATCGGCACCAGCATCACCACAGCCAACAACCAAAAGACATCGAAATAGGCAAGTGACGATGCCTGCTGCTGCCGCAAGTTCTCAAGCGTCTGCAAGGCCAGTTGCTGCGCGGCAGACGGATCGCCGCTCTGCTGCAGGAAAACTGCCCGCGCCTGATCGAGGAAGGCAACGATATTAGCGTTGAAGGAATCGATGACCTCGCCCAGCCGCAGGGTGTGAAATTGATCACGGCGCTCCTGAACTGTCTGCGCCATCGACGTACCCACACTGCCTCCCTCGTTACGCAGCAGACTTAGCAAGCCAACGGCTGCGCCACGCAGTAACGGCGGGATATAGAGGTAGGCCGCGACATTCGCCGGCGCAAAGCACATCGAGAGTCCAAGAACCAGCATCACCCGAGGCCAGACGATCTGGCCCGGGCTGATATCCAGGTTCATTTGCGACATCCAGTAGTTTGCCAACGCCATGACCAGCAGGCCGCCGGCCATCAGCCACCGGGCGTCAACCCCTCGGCCAAGGGCCACGCCGACAAATGGCATTGCCACCAGCGCGCCGAACCCTGCCGGCGACATCACCCATCCCGCGCTGAAAGCATCATAACCGAACAGAGATTGAAGCAGCGCCGGCAACGACGTACTGGCTGCGTAAAGGACCGCGAAGGCGAAAAAGATGATGACGCAGCATGCCGCGAAATTGCGCTCTCGCAGGGGACGGAAATTGACCACGGGGCTCGGGTGACGCAACTCCCAAAAGATCAGCGCTATCAGACCTAAAACAAAAAAGATCGCCAGCGTCTGCACACGCCAGAATGGATCACTTAGCCAGTCCCACTCCTGTCCCTTGCTGAGCACCACTTCCCAGGAAACCATGACGATTACCAGAAGCAACAAGCCGAGCGAGTCAAAGCGCAACGGCTGCTTCCTCAACTCGCTGCGCTGCTGCACAAGATAGTCGGGATCCCGCAGCAGAGCATAACATCCGGCAAGCGCCAGCAGACCAACCGGGACGTTGATATAGAACACCCATCGCCACGAATAGCTGTCCGTGATCCAACCGCCGAGGGTCGGACCGACGACCGGCGCCAAAAGAGCGGCCAGACCGAACAGCGTCATCGCAGTGCCTTGCTTCTCCACCGGAAAGGCGTCCAGCAGCACGCCCTGACTGGACGGCTGAAGACCGCCGCCCGCCAGGCCCTGCAAGACGCGAAACACAATCAGCTGACCGAGACTTGTCGCCATCCCGCAAAGCGCGGACGCGAGCGTAAAGACGGCTATCGACAGCAGGAAGTAGTTGCGACGCCCGAGATGCGCCGAAAGCCAGCCACTGATCGGCAAAATGATGGCATTGGCGGCGAGATAGCTGGTGATGACCCATTCGCCGTCGTCCACCGTGGCCGAAAGGCCGCCGGCAATGTATCGTAGCGCCACCAAGGCTATGGTGGTGTCGAGCACTTCCATGAAAGTCGGGATGATGACGACGGCGGCCACCAGCCACGGGTTCACGTCCGTTCGGGATCTGGAGGCTGAAAGCGCCAACTCGGTCATTTGCCGACACCCGGTCGGCTCGCAGCCGAAAGGCTGGTTGGCGATTGCCGCTCGAAGCCCTGAAGATACGTCCCGGCATTGGGTCCGCTCAGCGGTTTATCGAGATAGACGTAAGGGACAACCGATGCGCCGATGAACAGCGGTTTCTTGTCCGGATCGTAACCCTCAAGCTCGATCCGGACCGGCAGCCGCTGGACGATCTTGATGTAGTTGCCGGTGGCGTTCTGCGGCGGCAGCAATGCGAGCGTCGATCCGGTTCCCATCGTAAAGCCGGTGATCCGACCACTGAATACCTGTTTGTCGCCATACATGTCGACATAGAGATCGACAGCCTGACCGATGCGCAAGTCGCGTAATTGCGTCTCCTTGAAATTGGCATCGACCCAGATCTCGCTGAGCGAGCGGACCGCCATCAAGCTCTGTCCGACCTGAACGTCATTGCCGGGATTGACGTTTCGGCGCGTGACGATGCCGTCGATCTCCGCGACGACGTCACAGTAGCGAAGGTCGAGTTCGGCCAGAGCGAGATCGCGTTTGGCGGCTTCGAGCTTGGCTTCGGCTTGCTTGACGGCCGGGGCCGCCGCGGCCAGCCGATCGAACGTGCGGTCAACATCGCCTTTGGGATCTAGCTTTTCGAACGCTTCGAGCATCTGCTTCGGTGTCTGGTTATACGAATGGACAACGCCGAGATCAGCCGCGGTTTAAATCAGCTCTGCCTGCGCCTGCAGGACCGAGGAAAACGTTTGATCGAGATCGGGGGGCACCTGCTCGAGATCAGCGCTGTCTTCGGCCTGCGCCTGCAGCCCTAAAGAGACGCGGATCTGGTTCGCATCGGCCAACGCCTGGACGACCCCCGATTGGGCAATCAACAACGCTGCCTGACGTTGATCATAGAGCTCGCGGCTCGCGGTCTCAGACACGACCAGGTGCGACGTTCGGTCGAACTCCTGCTGCGCGAGTGTAAGCGTCGCCTTTGCCTTCTTGAGTGCGGCGACCCGGGCACGCAGCAGGGCCACCTGGTTTTCGACATTCTCGATGGCCTGTTGCAGTTGCCAGCGCCGGCTCACGGCCTGTGCTTCGATGCCCCGCGCCGTGGCCCTGGCCGCCTCGAGGTCCGCCTGCGCGGTATCGACCGCCGCCTTCTTCACGGCGACGGCGTCCCGAAATGGCTCCTTGTCCAGTTCAACAAGAATATCTCCCTTGTGCACGCGATTGTTGTCGTCCACTACAACCCGGGAGACCTGACCATGGACGCGGGGAGCGACGAACGTCACATGGCCGTTCACGAAGGCGTCGTCGGTCGAAACCGTGCTGAGTACAAACCGGACCCATGGAATCCCAAACACCGCGGCCGCGATCACGGCAGCACCGAGCACACCGATCAATAGTTCTCGTCGCCGCGTGAACCGCTGGTTTAAAACCGGCTTTGAACCAGAATCTGTCCCTGATCGTGCGGCGTCGCGAACCAAGCCAGCTGTACTGTCTATCGCGGGCGGCTCGATCAACTCCGCGCCACTCTTGTTCTCCTCAATTCCGGTTACCATGCGACAATCCCTCCCAAGGAACGATCGTTTCTCAACCCAATCATTCGTGTTTGTCGACCACGCTCGTCTCGGGCAGTGCTGGACGCGTTGGCTTGCCTCCCAATGAGCCACGAGAATTGATCTCGTCGCCGCGGACATCTCTTGCCATCTCCAGGCAAATCAGCAGCTCGACATAGCTCGCAGAGCCGCCAATAGTTGCCTCGGTGAAGCAGGCGCTCCTATCGGCGCCAATAAACTGCGGCCATTCCGCTTCGAGTTTCTGAAGCGCATCAGCTTCGTCTCGAGAGCACCGATCGAAAGTAGCGGACGATTCGCTTTCAAACCGGCACTCCTTCACAGTGTCGAACTTGGGTAACGTATCGGAAATCGCGATCGGTGAAAGCGTCGCTAACATTACAATTGGTAGGTGAAGCAACATGTCAGCCTCCTTGAGAAGCGTGCCCTGAGCGCTACATCGGCGTCTTGCCAACGCTCACGCCATTCTGAACGCCACTGGCGTGCGGAGCCATAGAACCCTCGACCGAGGCCGGTCATATCAATGTATGAGCGCGCCGCGCCGGGAAGTGGATAGGAAAACGTCCGGTAGCCGCAATAGAGTTGTCGCGCGGAGAACGCTGCCCGGTACCGCAACGATCCAAACCAGGGAATAATGACCGCCCCAGAAGCATCTCTGTGCAGCTTACCGAAAGAGGAGCGATTACATGAATATGCCAGCCCTGCTTACCCTCTCAGCTGCCATTGCCTGCATGGCTGTCCAAGCATCCGCCCAGGATTTGCGATCGAGCCGACGTTCGATTTCCTATCACACGGTCGAAATCGACGGGCTCAAGATCTTCTACCGCGAGGCGGGACCGGCGAATGCGCCGACGGTGCTGCTCCTGCACGGCTTTCCGTCCTCATCTCGGATGTGGGAGCCTTTACTGCCGCTCCTCGCCGACAAATATCATCTGATCGCTCCTGATTATCCCGGATTCGGCAACAGCAGCGCGCCCTCTCCGTCCGACTTTGAGTACACTTTCGACAATCTCGCGAAGGTGACGAATGAACTTGCAACGAGGCTTGGGATCACAAGCTACGTCCTGTTCATGCAGGACTACGGAGGGCCCGTTGGTTTCCGTTTGGCGCTATCCCATCCCGAGCGCGTCCGCGCCCTGATTATTCAGAACGCCGTTTCTCACGAACAGGGGCTGAGCCCGCTTTGGCAGGCACGCCGGAAATATTGGGCAGATCCGGCCCACGAACTCGAGAATCTCAAAGCCAACTTCACGTCTCTCGAAGCGACGCGCCAGCGCCACATCGGGTCCAGCCCGCATCCCGATCGCTACGATCCGGATACATGGGCGGACGAGTACGCATTTCTCACCCGTCCGGGCCAGGCAGACATCCAAACCACACTATTCCTGGATTACCGGACCAACGTTGCCTCCTACCCGCGCTGGCAGGAGTGGCTTCGCGAAGTGCAGCCCCCGATGCTGGTCGTTTGGGGGAAATACGACCCTTCCTTTACCGTCGCCGGCGCGACTGCGTATGCAGACGACGTGCCCAAGGCAGAAGTTCACCTTCTGGAAGCGGGACATTTCGCGCTCGACGAGGCGACGGACGAGATCGCGTCCCTGGTGCGCGGCTTCCTCGATCGGCTCGCAACAAATAAAACCTGAACCGCACGCAAAAGCTGTACGACGTTTTCGTCGGCGCCGCCGTCAAGACGACGACGGCGAGCCGTACCGATCTCGGTGTCCTGGCGCGGATTTATAACGACCCTCAGCGCTGTTCCACCGCCGGGTAGATCAGCGATTGATCTTCGATGTCCTGTACCGGGAGCTTATGCACACCTGCGGCCGCGTGAAGTTCCAGCAGCGACGGCATGGCGGCGGTTCCAGCCGATAGTTCAATCAGGGAAGATCGAGACCGTAGCAGGGTCGAAGCCCCCGCCATCACGGCGACAACGACGACTGCGGTAATCATCAGACGCATCATGGTGAGCTCCTGATCTTCGAACTCATCAAGTTGTCAGCGGAACCGCAGTTCGGTTCACGATATATCGAAAAAACCCGCGCCGACCTCCCCGATTAAGTCTTTGTACGGCCAGGGACGTCAGATTCTCGCGCTCGGCTCGGCAAAGGCCGCCCTCGCGGTCTCCTGAACGAAATTGTCCAGAATCACAGCCGTACTGACGGCGACAACGAAGGCAACAACACAGGCAACAGCGAAAACTCGCACGTTAATCCTCCTTCTTTCGCAACCGGTCTCGTCCGGCTGAAGCGTCATTACACCGGATCTTCAAGCCGAAAGGGCAAAAGCCTTCGCTTCAATGCCCACGAAAACCCGTCCAAGTGATCCGACGCAGGAATAGAAATCCGCCGTTTGAGCCTGCTCCAGTTCGGTAAAAAAACGCCCGATCCAGGGACCAAGGTGTTCGTCAAAGAACGCACGATCAGAGTTCAACGGAGCGGCAATATCTCCGCTGACAAGACCCGCCATGATCTCACAGAGAATTGCGACATGATCCTCGGGTTCCGAACGACCGGTCGCTCTTTCGAGGCTCAGACGTTGAAAGGTTTCACGCAGCCGCGCAAGCGGACGTCCATAGAGCGAACCGGTGAGGTAATGCGATGCGTAGGGCAGAAGCTCGCCCTGTCCGAGTCCGGTGAACAGATCGAAAAACTCCCGCCCTGCCCTTTGTTCATCTGTCCGAGCCGCAGCCTGCCCGAGCGCCGCGTGGGCTGCTCCGAGCGGGGTGGCGTCCCCCGTCAACAACGCCAGCCTTTCAATCATTTCGGCATCGGGACTGCGAGAAAGCAGGATCGCCAGTAGAGCATATTCCTGCGCACGGGCGTGATCGATCTCATCGACGACGCGCCTGGAAGCTATCTGAGACGTCAATTCCTGCATCTGTTCCATTCTCTATCGTGACCTGTACACCTGCCGGAACGAGCCGGAACCGCCCCGACCTATCTTAGCGCGGTAAAGCGCTGCCGTGTGAATGGTGGCTTCGTGAAGGCTCATCTTCTTCAGCGACCCGATCGTTCTGGGTCGCTGCACTTTCTTTGCCCTCGTCCGCCAAATTGCAAATCTCGTCCGCCACGGGCTGTCTCTCAGACGATTGCCCTAAACTCAGGTCAGGGTTGGCTGGCTCAGGTTCGATTGCGACCGACCGTGCATTCTCCTTGGGAGCTGGGATTTCCGGAAGCACACCTGCGAGTTTATCCCCGCCGCCCAACGCCCGCGCCAGAAGAGCTGGCATGTTATCCGTCTCAAGCATCGGACCGAACCCGGGCATCGTAGTTGGATCGTTGAAATCCCATTGATTTTCGGCGATGCCGACAAAGTCGCGAATGGCCGGATCGCTCGTCCAGGCCTGGCGTAACGCGGCGCGCGTCAATGCGGCGGGCACACGGCTTTGCAAAAACCCGCGAATGTCGGTGCCGACGGTAATCGTCTCGATCGATGGCAGGCTCGCAGGATCAAAGGGCTCATCCACCACCTCGTCCTGCTGCTTCATGGATGGCATTTCCGTATCGGCCGAAGCCTCCGGCCGTGACCCATATCCCACGAGTTCCGTTTTGGGCTCGGGATCGGACTCGCTTTTCAGCCGCGCCCAGCGTGAGACGAAATTTTCAGGCGCGGTCATTTATCGCCCTCCCTTTTCGTCTTGTCGTCGAGCCAGCGTCGGCTCCGCCGGCTGGCGCTGGCGTTTGACGAAGGGCCGCTCGACGTGGTGTTCGGCCAGAAATCGAACGATGGCTTCTACGACTTCGGACGGCATTGGAACCGCTTCGACCAGATTGTTGCCGGCATCGGTGAACGCCTCACCTTCAGCAGGATCGGCCGTCACGGCGAGAATTTCGTACGGCTGTACTGCAGCCGCCGGGTGCAAGGCTACCCATAGCGCAGGCGCACCCG
>CAVTWC010000038.1:0-176904 GCA_963738105.1 uncultured Alphaproteobacteria bacterium
CCATGGGCGGTACGGTTAGCCAATAATTTCAGAGACTTATCGGGCTCCTTGCCCGGCTTTCTATGAATGCATTTCGTCTCGGTGGTGCTTGCTGATCTTCAGGGGCACCACGGATGGAAGGCGCTTACGCTGGATCTTGAGGATGCAAGATCAGGCGATTTTCGCCTGTGACGGCACCGAAGAACTCGGACGAGAAAGCGGCCACCCCGCTGACCGAAGGTTGCCATTCAATTCGAATGATGATCGGCAAAGCATCATCTGCGCCTATTTTCACCAGCCGATGCCAATCAACGTGATCGGATTGTCCATTCCCCCGAAAGAGATGGTCCACTTTCCCCGTCCGGGGCAAATCAGCAAATCATGTCCAGCCCTGTCGCGAAAAATATTTCGCTTAACATGAAGGCCAAATCACCGGCTTATTAGCTCGTCTCACCCGAAGGAGGGGCGGCTCGCGATCGTCACGAACGTTGCGGTGAGATGCGATGGACGCAATGCGCGCGAAAGACGAGCGTGTGCTGTGCGGACGGCGAAGTCGTGTGGTCCTGACGCCCCGGTGCTGGCGTCAAGTTCTTGGGAAGCAAGCTTCCCAGGGGCGACGGTGGCAAGAAAGCCGGTCACCGAGGAGAGCGCGAGGTAAACCGTAAAACCATTGCGCAGGGAAAGCCGGGATGCCTCCGCTGAACCTGTATGCTCGTGTGCGTCTTTCTTTACCCACTTGCACACGAGACCGCGGGTGCAGCGCGCACCCGGCTTTCCCTGCTCCCTCTGTTTTCAGGAGGGTAAAGGGTCGAAAGCTAACGCAACGCTCGGACATTTCATGCCGCGAGATCGCGCAGGCATGTCTTAAGGGACTGATTTAAATGCACCTGATAAAATCGATGGCTTTTTTGCTCGTCATTGCGGAGAAGCTTAGACTCCAGTATTCCGAGGCGTTGGTGATGGAAGCGACATCTCGCGACGTACTGGATCCCCGGTCAAGCCGGGGATGACGGTCTTTGCGGTATCGCGCGAAGTCGAGAAATTACTTCGTCGCCGAGAAGCGACTGTCGAACGAATTCGTCGGCACGATCGGCTGAGCGCCTGCAACCATGGAGTTCTGGGTGGCCGGCGCGGGTGCTGCGGCTGCGGTCGATGAGCTATCGGTTACCGACGGCTTCAATGCCGGCTTGGCGGCGGCCTGCCTGGTTTCCGCAGGCTTGGCGGGTTTCGGCTTGGCTTCGGCTTTCTGTTTCGCAGGTGCTGGCGGCGGCGCGGCGGTCGCCGTGGTGTCGGCAGTAGCGCTACCCAGGCCCACTTTGCGGGCGAGATTGCTGAAGAAGCCGCCCGACTGCTCGGCGGGCGCAGCCGATGCCACGGCTACGCGCGTCGCGGGCGCGGCCGGCGCGGGTGCTGCGATCTTCGGTTCTTCCGGGGCGCCGGCCAGGAGATTGTCCGACGGCGAATGCGGCGGATTGACGTGATCGATCGGGATCGTTCCCGGCAGGCGCTCGCGCACCAGCGAAAGGCTCTGGCCCTGGCCGCCCTCGGACAATCCGGTGTCGCCGTTCGGCAGCGCCGCGGCGAACACCTTGTTCATGCCGCCGTCGATACCGGTGTTCATCCGGGCAACCGGCGTTCCCTTGGCGGCGAGCCGCGCCATCTCGGCGTCGTCGGCCTGCTGCTTCGCGCGCACGCCGTCGGCGATGTCGTCGGGAATCACATAGGCCGGGCATTTCGCGGAAGCCTCGAACACCGGATCGCGGGTCGCATTCGGCGCCTTGACCGCATCGAACACATATTTCTTCTCGCAGAAGTCGACCTTCGGTTCGTGCTTGGTCACCTCGAAATGGTCGTTGCCTTCCTTGATCATGCGCCAGAACGGCATGTTGGGATTGTTCCGGTGCTTGGCCATGTTCACCGCTGTCATATGGAACGGATAGGCTTGGAACTGGAACGCACGCTGGCCGCCGAAGAACAATTCCCGTCCCAGCGAATAGATTTCCGCGATCTGTTCGTCGGTCATCGCGTAGCAGCCGCGCGACGAGCAATCGCCATGCACCATCAGCTCCGAACCGGTGCGGCCCAAGGAGCGGTCAAAGGCGTTGGGAAAGCCGGTGTTGAACGAAAGGTAATAGGCCGATTGCGGGTTCATCTGCGCCGGCGAGATCGAATAGAAGCCTTCCGGCGCCTGGCGGTCGCCTTCGCGGACCTTGGGGCCGAGGTCTCCCGACCAGCGGCAAATCGGATAGGTCTTCAGCAGTGCAAAACGGCCGGAACGATCCTGCTTCCAGACCTCGAGCTCGGCTTCCTGCTTGAACAGCCGGACCAGGATCGGCGATTGCAGATCCATGTCCTTCTCGACCATCGCGGCGACGAGCTTCGGGGGGACCGGCTGGTTGGCCTTGGCGTTGGTGGCGAGCGAGACTTCGTCGGTGTTGCAGCCGGCCAACAGCGCACCGGCTGCCAATGCAGCCGACAGAGCGAGCGCGCGAACCAGCGAGCGATAAATCAAACCAAAGCTCCACACCCCAAAGTGCCCGACCTGGTGGGCAATCCCGCAGCCCGATTATGGCGTCCGCGCTCTGAAGCCATTAACTAAAATATTATCCTTTGGCCTCCCCGCTCGCAAGCCGATCAGGGCGTCGCTGCAGGTTCCACCTCAGGCATAGTCAACAGAGGTTAAATATTGGCGTCTGGGCCTAATTGCGGCCGAAATCCCCGATTTTCTCAAAAATTACCGGGAGTGGCCCGCGCCGGAGCCGAGCGACGACGGCGGTTATGCCGTTCAGCCCAGTTTGCGGCCGATATCGAGGAATTTCTGGCGCCTCTGCTGGCGGATCGCCTCGGGCGGCAGATGGCGCAGGTCGCCGAGCGCCGATGCGATGGCGTCGCCGGTGGCTGCGATCATGGCGTTGGGATCGCGATGGGCGCCGCCGGCGGGCTCCTTCAGGATCGAATCGATCACGCCAAAGCGCAGCATATCCTGCGCCGTGATTTTCATGCTGTTGGCGGCTTCCTGGGCCTTGGTGCCGTCGCGCCACAGGATCGAGGATGCGGCTTCCGGCGAGATCACGCTGTAGATCGCATGCTCGAACATCAGCACCCGGTTGGCCGTGGTGATGGCGATGGCGCCGCCCGACATGCCTTCGCCGGTGATGATCGCGATGTTGGGCACGCCCAGCGACAGGCAGGCATCGGTCGAGCGCGCGATCGCCTCGGCCTGTCCACGTTCCTCGGCGCCGATACCGGGATAGGCGCCGGCGGAATCGACCACCGACAACACAGGGATGCCGAACCGGTCGGCCATCTCCATCAGGCGAACCGCTTTGCGGTAGCCTTCCGGGCGCGCCATGCCGAAATTATGCTTGATGCGGGAGTCGGTGCTGGCACCTTTTTCCTGGCCGATCACGCAAATGCTCTCGCCGCGGAAACGGCCGAACCCGCCGATCAGGGCTTCGTCCTCGGCGAACTTGCGGTCGCCCGCCAGCGGCGTGAATTCGGTGATCAGTGCGCCGATGAAATCGCTCAGATGGGGCCGCTGCGGATGCCGCGCGACCAGCGTTTTCTGCCACGGCGTCAGATTGGCGTAGAGGTCATTCAGCGCCTGCCCGGCCTTGTCCTCGATCCGCGCAATCTCGTCGCCGATGTCGCTGCCGGTCGCGGCCAGCGCGCGCAGTTCATCGACCTTGGAGTCGAGTTCGGCGACAGGTTTTTCGAAATCGAGATAGGAGCGCATGGGGTCCGGCATCAAAGCAATATAAGGAGGAACCTGCCCGGAGGCGAAACGGTTTCGGGGTGCGTGAAGAAATCAAATTTCTTCAATTAGTTAACGGGAGTTCTGACAGGGTCCGTCTTGTAGGAAGTGCCCGAAGCGATAGCACAGGCGGTAAACGGCTCTTTCACGGCAGAAGGCGCCGAAGTCAAGGCGTCGGGGCATCACGCTACTTCTCCGCCAGGGGATGCAGGTCGCGCACCAGGCTTTTCAGGCGCTCCTCGACCACATGGGTATAGATCTGGGTGGTGGAAATATCGGTGTGGCCGAGCAGCGTCTGCACAATGCGCAGATCGGCGCCGTTATGCAGCAGGTGGCTGGCAAACGCATGACGCAGGACGTGCGGGCTGACCAGCCGCGGCGCGAGGCCGGCGGCGGCCGCGAGTTCTTTCAGGTCGCGCGCGAAATGTTGCCGCGTCAGATGTCCGCTCTCGCCGAACGAGGGAAACAGCCATTTCGAGGCCGGCGCGGCTTTCTTGCCCGCGGGCTTCTGCGCTTCCATCGCCGCAAGGTAATCCGCCATCGCCTGCCGCGAAGCTTCGTTGAGCGGCACCAGCCGCTCCTTGTTGCCCTTGCCGCGCACCACGATCATGCGGGCGTCGCGCCGCGACGCCGAGAGCGGCAGCGCGACCAGTTCCGACACGCGCAAGCCGGTGGCGTAGAGCACTTCGAGCAGGCAATACAGCCGGATCGCACGCAGCCGCTGCGTGGCGGACGCGTCCGGCGCGGTCGAAAGTTCCTTCGCCCGCACCAGCAGCCGGTCGACGTCGGAAATCGACAGCACCTTGGGTAAGCCGCGGCCGCGCTTCGGGCCCGACAGGATCGCCGCGGGATCGTCGTCGCGAATCCGCTCATTGAGCAGGAAACGAAACAGATGCCGCATGGCCGACAGCCGCCGGGCCACGCTCGACGATTTGAAACCGCGCCCGTCGAGGTCGGCGAGATAATCGCGCAGCACCTGGGTTTCGGCGGTGGCAAAGCTCTGGCCGGCGGGCCCGAGAAACTCGGAGAAATCCTCCAGATCGCGCCGATAGGCGTCGAGCGTGTTGGGGCCGGCGCCCTGTTCGGCGGCAAGCATGTCGATAAACAGACCGATCAGCCTGGCGTCTGAGGGCGTGGCATTTGCGGCATCTGTGGTCTTGGCAATTCTGGTCCTGGAACGCATTCCGAGACCCTACCTGCTATTTCTTGAGGAACTTATCCGGAGGGATGGTCACGGTTATTTCCCGCGGCTTCGGGTTAACGAAATTAGCCAGCGCGAAGATGGCTCCGTAGACGATACCGACGATGATGGCGACGGCCGTCAGAAAGCGGAACAGGCTGGGCATCAGCGAGCCTCAGGGGGCGAATTAACCATTGAATCATCGGGATGGGCGCGGCTGACTACCAACATGTTCCCCTGCCGGTTGCAAGAGTCTCTGGCAAGGCCGTCGGCCGGGGTAGTATAGGTGGCGCCGAACACTACTAAACTGTGGCAATAGAGTTCTTTTGATGCCCGAGACGGCCTTACCGGCGACGACAAGCACTTCCCAGGAGACCGACATCGTGTCGGCGCTGGGAACGCGTTCGGTCGTGCTGGTGGGTATGATGGGGGCCGGTAAATCCACCATCGGGCGGCGGTTGGCGGTGCGGCTGCGGCTGCCATTCCTTGACGCCGATACCGAGATCGAGACCGCGGCCGGCATGTCGATACCGGACATTTTCGAAACCCATGGCGAGCCGCATTTCAGGGACGGCGAGGCGCGCGTGATCGCGCGGTTGCTCGACGGTGGAGGTTGCGTGCTTGCAACCGGCGGCGGCGCTTTCCTGCGCGAGGACACCCGCGACCGCATTCGCCGTCAGGCGGTCTCGATCTGGCTCAAGGCGGATACCGACATCATCATGCGCCGGGTCAAGCGCCGGGCCGACCGTCCGCTGCTGCAGACCGCGGATCCGGCGGCGACCGTCGCGCGGCTGCTCGGGGAGCGCGAGCCATTCTATCAATTTGCCGACCTCACGATCTGGTCGCGCGACGTGCCGCACGAAAAAATCGTCGATGAGTGCATCGAGGCCTTGCATAGCAGGCTGTGCGGCGGGGCCGTGACTGCAACCCCGTCCGATAGATTGGATTCCACTGGATGACCGCGCCGCTGAAACACTCCGCCTCGATCACGGTCGACGTCGCGCTCGGCGATCGTGCCTATGACATCGTCATCGGCCGCGACGTGCTGCCATCGCTGGGCGCGCGTATCGCTGCACTGCGCCCCGGAGCGCGCACCGCCATCGTCACCGATAGGACTGTTGCAAAACACTGGCTCGAGCCGACCGAAGCGGCGCTGGCGGAGGCCGGCGTTGCGACGTCGCGGATCATTGTCGAGGAAGGCGAGGGCTCGAAGAGCTACGCCGGACTCGAGAAGGTCAGCGAAGCGCTGATCGCGGCCAAAATCGAGCGCAACGATCTGGTGATTGCGCTCGGCGGCGGCGTGGTGGGCGACCTCGCGGGTTTCGCCGCGGCGATCCTGCGTCGCGGAGTCGATTTCGTGCAGGTGCCGACCTCGCTGTTGGCGCAGGTCGACTCGTCGGTCGGCGGCAAGACCGGAATCAACTCGCCGAAGGGGAAAAATCTGCTCGGCGCCTTCCATCAACCCGTCCTGGTGGTCGCCGATACCGGGGTGCTCGATACGCTGGTGCCGCGCCAGTTTCGCGCCGGCTACGCGGAAGTGGCCAAATACGGCGTGCTTGGCGACGAGGCATTCTTCGCCTGGCTGGAAGCCAATCACACCGACATTTTCTCTGGCGGGGCCGCGCGCGAACACGCGATCGCAACCTCGTGCCGGGCCAAGGCCGCGATCGTGGCGCGCGACGAGCGTGAGACCGGCGAACGCGCGCTGCTCAACCTCGGTCACACCTTCGGCCATGCACTGGAAGCCGCCACCGGGTTTTCCGACCGACTGTTCCACGGCGAAGGCGTTTCCGTCGGCATGGTGCTGGCGGCGGAATTTTCCGCACAGCTCGGCATGATCGCAGAGGCCGATGCCGCGCGCATCAAACGTCATCTCGCCGCGGTAGGCTTGCCGACAAATCTGCAGGACATTGCCGGCTTTGCCCAGGAGGGCCTCGCCGACGCCGACGCGCTGATGGCGTTGATGGCGCAGGACAAGAAGGTCAAGCGCGGCCGGCTCACCTTCATCCTGCTCGAAGCGGTCGGGCGCGCCGTCATCTCGTCAGACGTCGAACCCGTCTTGGTTCGCGACTTTTTGGCACGCAAACTGGCCGGCAAAAGCAGCGTATGATCGCGATCCGCCGGGAGAAACTCAAACATTTTTCCCGACATCGCTCCAGCGACGAATGAAGTGATCATTGCCCATGGATTGGATTGCGCTTTCGATCGTCCTCGCCTGTCTATTGATCTCCGCGTTCTTTTCGGCGAGCGAGACCGCGCTGACCGGCGCGTCGCGCGCCAGCATGTTGCGGCTGTCGAAGCAGGGCAATAGCGAAGCGCTGTTCGTCTCCAGGCTGTTTGCGATGCGCGAGCGGATGATCGGGGCGTTGCTGCTCGGCAACAACATCGCCAATATTGGTGCCTCGGCGCTGGCGACCGGCATCCTCACGGCGTGGTTCGGCGATGTCGGCGTGCTCTATGCCACCGGCGTCATGACGGTGATGGTCGTGATCTTCGCCGAGGTGCTGCCGAAGACTATCGCCATCAACGCGCCAGACCGGGTGTCGTTGCTGGTCGCGCGCCCGATGACCCTGATGGTGCACCTGCTCGGGCCGCTGCTCACTGTGATCGAAGCTGTGGTTCGCGTACTGATGACCGCGCTCGGCATCAAGATCGGCATCAACCAGCCTATCCTGTCGCCGACCGAACGCCTGCGCGGCGCGGTCGATCTGCTGCACCATGAGGGCAAGGTCGAAAAGCAGGATCGCGACATGTTCGGCGGCCTGCTGGATCTGCGCGAATTGCAGGTCTCCGACGTGATGGTTCACCGCACCGAAATGGTGATGATCAACGCCGACCTGCCGCCGGAAGAACTGGTCCGCGAAGTGCTGGCCAGCGAATACACGCGGATTCCGCTGTGGCGGGAGAAGCCGGAAAATATCATCGGCGTGCTGCACGCCAAGGATCTGTTGCGCGCGATCCGCACTGCCGACGGTGACACCGGCAAGATCGACGTCTCGACCATCGCGCTGCCGCCGTGGTTTGTGCCGGAAATGCGCTCGGTGTCCGAACAGCTCAAGGCGTTCCGCCGCCGCAAAACCCACTTCGCGCTCGTCGTCGACGAGTACGGCGAAGTTGAAGGCATCGTGACGCTGGAAGATATCCTGGAAGAAATTGTCGGGGATATTTCCGACGAGCAGGACGTAGTGGTGGCGGGCGTTCGTGCCCAGCCGGACGGTTCGGTGGTGGTCGATGGCTCGGTGCCGATCCGCGATCTCAATCGCGCGATGGACTGGAATCTGCCGGATGAAGAGGCGACCACCATCGCAGGTCTGGTGATTCACGAGGCCCGTTCTATACCCGAACGTGGGCAGAGTTTTACCTTCCACGGCTTCCGCTTTCGCGTCCTGCGCCGCGAGCGCAACCGCATCACCGCGCTGCGCATCGTCGCGGTGCCACGTGACGCCGAGGTCGAAGAGAAAAAGCCGAAGCGGGCAGGCACGGCGTTTTAAATTGGGCTATCATCGCAGCACTGGCCGGTAGGCAACAGAACAGACGGACACAACGAACCCATGATCAAGCTGTATTACTCACCGGGCAGCTGCTCGCTGGCCTCGCACATCGCGCTGGAAGAAGCCGGCGCGGACTATGCGGCCGAACGGCTCAATTTCGCGGCCAACCAGCAGCAAAGTCCGGAATACAAGGCGATCAATCCGAAAGCGCGGGTGCCGGCGATGGTCACCGATCGCGGCGTGCTGACCGAGACGCCGGCGATATTGGTGTTCATCGCGCAAAGCTATCCGAAAGCCGATCTCGCCCCGCTGGCCGATCCATTTGCCTTCGCGCAGATGCAGGCTTTCAACAGCTATCTCTGCTCCACGGTTCACGTCGCTCATGCCCACAAGGGGCGCGGCACGCGATGGGCCGATGATCCCGCCGCGATCGCCGAGATGAAGCGCAAGGTTCCGGAAAGCATGGCCGCTTGCTTCGATTTGATCGAGCGCCAGTTCAACGGGCCGTGGGCGATGGGAGCCAGCTTCACGGTCAGCGACCCCTATCTCTTCACGCTGTCGGGATGGATGGAAGGCGACGGCCTCGATCTCGCGCGCTATCCGAAGGTGATCGATCATCGCCGCCGGATGCTGGAACGGCCCGCCGTGCGCAAGGTGATGGCGGCGGTCACGGCCTGAGCGGAAGTGTCCCGAAAAGGCACTCTGGAAGGCGTAGCTTACTGAGAAAGCTTGGCTGGCGGAATACTTGGCTGGCTGAATAATAGGCGGCTTTTAGCCGCCTTCTCCCGGGGCCTGCGCCTTGATCGCCAGCGCGTGCACGGAGGCTGCGAGTTCCGCCGATAGCGTGGTATTTATCATGCGATGGCGTTCGATTCGGCTCTTCCCTTCGAACGCACGCGACACGATATATATTCTGAAATGTGTCTCGCCGCCCGGCCTGTGGCCGGAATGGCCTTCATGCAGATGTGACTCATCGATGACATCGAGGCTTTCCGGGGAGAAAGCTTCGCGCAACTTGTTTGTGATAGTATGCTTGACGGGTTGATCGCTGGTCATGGCTGCGGCATTACGTCCGTGATCACAATTCGTCAATGGAAGATCAGGAGCGAGGTATTCGCAATGTCAAGACTTGAAGCCTTTCGCATTGCGTTGTCATAGTCAGCCATGGCGATTGATTCATCCAAATTCTTCGACTCCATTCGCATCAAGCCCAACAAGCTGAGCGCGAAGCAGCAGGCACAGGCGCGCGAAGAAGCCGCCATGTGTGAATGGCCCGAGTGCAAGAACAAGGGCCCGCATCGCGCGCCCAAGGGTCGGGAGAATTCCCGGGAGTACTGGCACTTCTGTCTCAATCACGTCCGCGAATACAATCAGTCCTATAATTTCTTCCAGGGCATGAACGCCGATGCGGTTGCGCGCTACCAGAAGGACGCGCTGACCGGTCATCGTCCGACCTGGAAGATGGGCGCCAACACCGCCGGCAAGAAGGGCAAGCGCAGCGCCGAGGCCGAGCTGGAGGGCGCGGCCGATCCGTTCGCCATGTTCAGCGAGCTCAACGGTCGCGGCAGTTGGCGGCCCGGACCGGGCGCCGAAGCCAAGGTCGAAACGCGCAAGGTCATGAATGCCGAGCGCAAGGCGCTGCAGGTGATGGGGCTTGGGCCTGACGCGACGCTGGAATCGGTGAAGGCGAAATACAAGGCGCTGGTCAAGCAGCACCATCCCGACGCCAATGGTGGCGATCGTTCCACCGAGGACCGCCTGATCGAGATCATCAAGGCGTATAATTATCTGAAGACCGTGGTCCGCGGGGCATAACGCTTTCGTCGTCGCAGCCTGCGCAGCAACAACGAAGCTTCCGATCCATTGCTCAGTGCTTCCGCGCCGGCTCGATGAGCCCACCGCCATTGCGGCGACGGACGTACCAGAACGCCAGCGCCCCGATCAAGGCGCCGCCGATCACCAGCAGTATCCAGTAGTGCTTCGCGACCCCGTGATGCGGCACGCCGCCATATTTATGCAAGGCGGCGATCGCGAGCACGCCCGGTAGCACATGCGCCGGCGCCCACAGCAGGACCGCCGGGATATTGACGGCGTAAAAGCGCATCGGCGGCATGCCGAGCGCGCCGGCGGTGATTGGCACGAAAGCGCGGATCGGCGGAACAAAGCGGGCGAAGAATACCGCTAATGCGCCCCAGCGATTGAAGAACGCCTCGCTCTGCGCGATCACGCCGGGATAATTCGCCATCGGCCATTTGCCGAGGATTTCGCGCTGGCTGCGATGCCCGATCCAGAATGCGGTTCCGTCGCCGAGCAGCGCGCCGGCCACCGCCGACAACAGCACCCATTCCAGCCGCAAATCCCCGGTGGGAACCAGCGCGCTGAGAGCCAGGATAATGGTCGATCCGGGCACCACCGAGCCCACGATCGGGACGGCCTCCAGCAATGCCGCAAGGAATAGCGTGAGATAGCCAAGCCACGCATGGGCCGAGACGAAAGCAACCAATGGATCGATAAAAGAAGTCACACAATTCCTGGGCTGGACGGGAGGGCCGGGGTGCGCGGGGACCTTACATAAGTAGCGACGGGGGCAGAAAGTGCCATCAAATCCGCATCCCGCCCGGGATGACCAAATTTCAGCCGCTGAAAGCACAGCGTGATTCGCAGGGCAGCCTTCCAAAAACCGCGTCCACCCCCTATCTTGATGATAAGGCAACGGAACTTTGATTACGCGGCGGGCTTCTGCCGGCCGTTGCTCTCTGCTAGGGTTCCTAAAAGCCCCCATCCGCAGCCATACAGCAAAGCTGGTTTCGGGAAAGCCCGGGACCTTCGGAGGATTGATGACGACCGCCGCCATGACCAAATCGCCAGAAGTTACCGGTTTGCCTGACATGAAGGTGTCGGTCCGGCAGGTGTTCGGCATCGATAGCGACCTTGAGGTGCCCGCCTATTCCGAAGTCGACCCGCACGTGCCCGATGTCGATTCGGACTACCGCTTCGATCGCGCCACCACGCTCGCCATTCTCGCGGGCTTCGCGCACAACCGCCGCGTCATGGTCACTGGCTATCACGGCACCGGCAAATCGACCCATATCGAGCAGGTCGCTGCGCGGCTGAATTGGCCCTGCGTGCGCGTCAACCTCGACAGTCACATCAGCCGTATCGATCTGGTCGGCAAGGACTCCATCGTGGTGCGCGACGGCAAGCAGGTCACGGAATTCCGTGACGGCATTCTGCCCTGGGCGCTGCAGCACAATATCGCATTGGTATTCGACGAATATGACGCCGGCCGTCCCGACGTGATGTTCGTGATCCAGCGCGTGCTGGAAGTCTCCGGCCGTCTGACGTTGCTCGACCAGAACAAGGTGATCAAGCCTCACCCGGCGTTCCGCCTGTTCTCGACCGCCAATACGGTCGGTCTCGGCGATACCTCGGGCCTCTATCATGGCACCCAGCAGATCAACCAGGGCCAGATGGACCGTTGGTCGATCGTCACCACGCTCAACTATCTCGCCCATGACGAGGAAGTCGAGATCGTGCTGGCCAAGGCGCATCACTATCGCACTCAGGAAGGCCGCGACATCGTCAACAAGATGGTGCGGCTCGCCGATCTCACCCGTAACGCGTTTGCCAATGGCGACCTGTCGACGGTGATGAGCCCGCGCACCGTGATCACCTGGGCCGAGAACGCCAATATCTTCGGCGATATCGGCTTTGCGTTCCGCGTCACCTTCCTCAACAAATGCGACGAACTGGAACGGCCGCTGGTCGCGGAATTCTATCAGCGCTGCTTCAATGTGGAACTGGCGGAGTTGTCAGTGAACGTGGCGTTGTCGTAGCTGTCGTCCCTGCGAACGCAGGGACCCATACGCCGAGGACTCTCGTAGAGAGATGGAGCCGAAGCCCGTAAGAACGATGACCGCCAGTGGTTATGGGTCCCTGCGTGCGCAGGGACGACCCGGGGTGAGGCAATAGCCGAATGACAACGTCCAACACCAAATTCCGCACCGGATCAAAGGAAGCGCCGACCGAGCCGTTCAAGCGCGCGGTCACCTCCTGTCTTCGCGCGATAGCGAAGGCGCCCGAACTCGAAGTGACATTCGCCGCCGAGCGTCCGGGTCTGGCGCCGGGCAAGGCGCGGCTGCCGGAACCCGCGCGCAAGATGACCAAGCGCGATGCGGCGATCGTGCGCGGCCATGCCGATTCGATCGCGCTGAAGCTCGCGTGTCATGATCCGAAAGTTCATCGCAAGCTGATGCCGGGCAATCCGCAGGCGCGCGGCGTGTTCGAGGCGGTCGAGCAGGCGCGGGTGGAGGCGATCGGTTCGCGGCGCATGGCCGGCGTTGCGAAAAATCTCACCGCGATGCTCGACGATCATTTTCATCGCGGCAAGTTCGACGAGATCACCGATCGCGCCGATGCGCCATTGTCGGACGCACTGGCGATGCTGGTGCGCGAGCGCTTGACCGGGCTTGCCCCGCCCGCGGCGGCGCGCAAGATGGTCGATCTCTGGCGTCCGGTGCTCGAGGACAAGATCGGGGCGCGGCTCGATCAGCTCAGCCGCGTCACCGAGGATCAGGCCAAGTTCGGCGATCTCGTGCACGATTTGTTGTCGGCGCTCGATCTCGGCGACGAGACCAATGCCGACGGTGAGGACGACGAGAATCAGGACGAGAGCCGCGACGGCGAGAACGACCAGTCCGGCGCCGAAGGCTCGCCCGACAGCGACGCGGCGCAGGAGATGAGCGCCGATCAGGCCCAGGCGACCACGGACGAAATGTCGGAAAGCGCGATGGAAAGCGCGCAGGCGTCGACCAGCGATACGTTCGACGATGGCGAACTCGGCGATGACGAGACGCCAGGCGAAGCGACGCGGCCGAATTCGCGCGGCGCCAACGAACCGCGCGGGCCGGAATATCACGCCTTCGCGCCGAAATTCGACGAAGTGATCGCGGCCGAGGATCTCTGCGACCATGACGAACTGGAGCGGCTGCGCAGCTACCTCGACAAGCAACTGGCGCATCTGCAGGGCATCGTGGCGCGGCTGGCGAACCGGCTGCAGCGCCGCCTGATGGCGCAGCAGAATCGCGCCTGGGAGTTCGACCTCGAGGAGGGCATGCTCGACCCGGCGCGGCTGTCGCGCGTGGTCACCGATCCCTATCATCCGCTGTCGTTCATGAACGAAAAGGAAGCGACGTTCCGCGATACCGTGGTGACGCTGCTGTCTGGATAATTCCGGTTCGATGCGTGGACGGCCCATCACGGTGGCCGCGACCTGCGCCGACATTCTGGCGCGGACGCTGGAGCGCTGCGGCGTCAAGGTCGAGATCTTGGGATTCACGACCCGGGCCTGGAAAGGCGGGCAGTCGCGCGAGGCGTGGCTCGCTGCGGGCAAGCCTGCCAATCCCGGTCGCCTCAACGATCTCCGTCACATCATCTACAAATCCGCCGATGCGCCGTGGCGGCGCGCGCGGAAAAACCTCGGGCTGATGATGCGCGAGGGCCTGCTCAAGGAAAACATCGACGGCGAGGCGCTCGACTGGGCGCACAAGCGGCTGCTCGGACGCCCCGAACAGCGCAAGATCCTGATGATGATCTCCGACGGCGCGCCGGTCGACGACTCCACACTGTCGGTCAACCCCGGCAATTATCTGGAGCGCCATCTGCGCCACATCATCGAGGAGATCGAGACCCGCTCGCCGGTCGAGCTGATCGCGATCGGCATCGGTCACGACGTCACGCGCTATTATCGCCGCGCCGTCACCATCGTCGATGCCGAGGAACTCGGCGGCGCCATCACCGAAAAGCTCGCCGAACTGTTCAGCGAAACCCAGGGCGCCGCGCCCGCTCCACCTGGCCGCCGTCGCAGGCTGCATTAGTAACTTCCTCACCTCTCCCTTTGGGAGAGGTCGCGAGCATCTTGCGAGCGGGTGAGGGACTACGCTCTATCGATAGGTCGTAACCCCTCACCCCAGCCCTCTCCCAATGGGAGAGGGAGCGCGCTTCCGCTTCCGAACGGTCGGTGTACTGTCTCGACTTAGATGGATCATAATTTCAACCCCCTCTCCCGCCGTCACCTGTTGCAATCCGCCATCGCCGGATTGTCATTCGCCGCGCTGCCCGCCGTGGCGCGGGCGCAGTTTGCGGCGCAGCCGGTGGCGAAATCGCTGGTGCCGGATGAATATTCAGTCACCGCCCCGGTCTCGATCGACGTCAATGCCCGGCCGATCGCCTCGTTCGATCCGCGCGATCGCTCGCATGTGCGGTTCGGCGCGCTGCAATATCGCAGCGGGCTGGTACTGACCTCGTCGTTTCGCGGCTTCGGCGGACTGTCGGGCCTGCGACTCGACCGCAAGGGCGAACGCTTCATTTCCTTCAGCGACAAGGGCAGCTGGTTCACCGGCCGCATCGTCTACCAGGGCGCCGAGATGACCGGGCTCGCCGATGTCGAGGCCGCGCCGATGCTCGGACCCGATGGCAAGCCGATCACCGCGCGCGGCTGGTTCGATTCCGAATCGATCGCGATCGACGGCTCGCTGGTCTATATCGGGCTCGAACGCGTCAACATGGTGCTCCGTTTCGATTTCAGCAAAGGGTTTACGCGCTCGCTGGCGGAAGTGGTGCCGATGCCGCCGGCGGTTAAGAAACTGCCGTTCAACCAGGGCCTCGAAGCGCTGGTGATGGTGCCGAAGGGCCTGCCGCTGGCGGGCACGCTGATCGCGCTGTCCGAACGCGGCCTCGATGCCAGCGGCAATTTGATCGCGTTCCTGGTCGGCGGCCCGAATCCTGGACAATTCAGCGTTCGCCGCACCGACAATTTCGACATCAGCGACGCGACCTTGCTGCCGTCAGGCGAATTGCTGGTGCTGGAGCGCAAATTCTCGCTGGTCAACGGCGTCGGCATTCGTATCCGCAACATCCCGCTCAAATCGATCGCACCCGGCGCCGTGGTCGACGGTCCGCCGATTTTCGCCGCCGATCTCGGCAACGAAATCGACAACATGGAAGGCATCGACAGTTTCGTGACGCCGGAAGGCGAGACCGTGCTGACGCTGGTCTCCGACGACAATTTCTCGATGATCCAGCGCACGCTGCTGCTGCAATTCACGCTGGTGGAATGAAATTTTTCGCCGTCCTTGCGACGAATACAAGCCGTTCGTCGTCCCGGCCTCGGCGCCGGGACCCATACGCCGTGACCTCTCGTTTTGGCCGTGTGGTGGATGCTTTTTGCAAGTAGCGGGCGCCAGGGGTTATGGGTCCCCGCGTTCGCGGGGACGACGGATGGCGGAACGGTTCTTGCAAGCGTAAGACGCTGCAAAAAGGAGCGTCGATGACCAGGTTCAACTACTTCAAACTCTTCACGGCCAAACTCTTCACGACAATGTGTGTTCTCGCCGGCCTGTCGTTCCCGATGTCGGCGCATGCCGATACCTGGCCGTCGCGGCTGATCCGCGCGACGATTCCGTTCGGCGCCGGCAGCGCCACCGATGTGGTGCCGCGCGTCGTGTTCGATCATCTGTCGGCGGAACTCGGCCAGCCCATCGTGGTGGAAAATCGCCCCGGCGCCGGCGGCACGCTCGGCACCGCGCTGGTGGTGAAAGCCGATCCCGATGGCTACAGCGTGCTGGCGCATTCCTCCGCGCTGACGATCGCGCCCGCGATCTTCCCCAATCTCACCTTCGACGCCGGCCACGACCTCAAGGGCGTGCTGATGATCGGCTCCAGCGCCAATGTGATGATCATCCCGCCGTCGCGTCCGTGGAAAACCATCCAGGATTTCATCGCCGACGCGAAAGCAAAACCCGGCTCGATCTCGTTCGGCTCGGTCGGCATCGGCAGCGCGGTGCATATCAGCGCCGAGAAATTCCGCCTCGCCGCCGGCATCGAGGCGACGCATGTGCCGTATCGCGGCGGCGCCGAAGTGATCGCCGACATCATCGGTGGCCGCGTCGATTTCTATTTCTGTCCGCTGGCGACCGCGCTGCCGCTGATCAAGGCCGGTCAGGTGCGCGCGCTCCTGGTGTCGACCGACAAGCGCGTCGCCGATCTGCCCGACGTGCCGGCGCCGCCGGAGATCGGGCTGAAAAATGCCGACAGCGCGATCTGGTTCGGCGTGTTCGTGCCGGCGAAGACGCCGTCCGATGTCGTCGAGAGACTGCACGCCGCCGGCGTCAAGGTGCTGGCCGAGCCCGCGATGCAGGACAGCCTGAAGCAGCTCGGCGTCGAACCGTCGCCGATGACGCCCGCTGAAATCGACGATCTCGTCAAGCGCGAGACCGCGGTCAACCTCGATGTGATCAAGGCCGCCGGCATTAAACAATAGCCGGCGGTTGAGCAAAGCCCGCCGCGTGGCTAAATAAGACAGGACGTCAGCCCTCCCTCCGGTCAGGATCTCCCCATGAGCGTATTGTTCTCTCCGATCCAGTTGCGCGGCCTCAAGCTTGCCAACCGCATCATGGTGGCGCCGATGTGCCAGTATTCGGCCATCAACGGCGAGGCCAATGATTGGCACTTCACGCATGTCAACACGCTGGCGCTGTCGGGCGCGGCGATGTTCTGTTTCGAGGCCACCCATGTCGAGGCGATCGGCCGCATCACGCCGGGCTGCCTTGGGTTGTGGGATGACGCCACCGAAGCCGCGCTGAAGCCGATCATTGCCTCGGTGCGCAAGCATTCGAAGACCGCGCTGGCGATGCAGATCGCCCATGCCGGCCGCAAGGGATCGAGCAACAAGCCGTGGGATGGCGGTCAGTTGATCCCGATCGCCGAAGGCGGCTGGCAGCCGGTGGCGCCGTCCGCGGTGCCGCAAAAGGAAGGCGAGACGCCGCCGACCGCGCTCGATGCCGCAGGGCTGGCGCGAATTCGCGATGCGTTCGTGGCGACCACCAAGCGCGCCGATCGGCTCGGCATCGATGCGATCGAAGTGCACGGCGCGCACGGTTATCTCTTGCATGAATTCCTGTCGCCGATCTCCAACAGGCGCACCGATCAATATGGCGGCAGCCTGGAAAACCGGATGCGCTATCCGCTCGAAGTGTTCGACGCGGTGCGCGCGGCATTTCCCGACCACAAGCCGATCGGCGTCAAGGTGTCGGCGACCGATTGGGTCGAGGGCGGCTGGGATCTGGCGCAGACCGTCGAATTCGCCAAGGAATTGAAGAAGCGCGGCGTCGACTGGGTCGATGCCTCCTCCGGCGGCGCCTCGCCGCTGCAGAAGATTCCACTGTCGCCCGGCTATCAGGTGCCGTTCGCCAAAGAGATCAAGCAAAAGACCGGCGTCACCACCATGGCGGTCGGCCTGATCACCGAAGCGAAGCAGGCCGAGGAGATCATCGCCTCCGGCAGCGCCGACATGGTCGCGCTCGCGCGCGCCATGCTCTACGACCCGCGCTGGGGCTGGCACGCCGCCGCCGAACTCGGCGGCCAGGTCGAAGCCCCGCCGCAATACTGGCGCTCGCAGCCCTCGACCCAGAAGGAGCTGTTCGGCAAGACCACGTTCGGGGGTAGGTAGTCGACTACGTTCTTTCGCCATGCCCGGGCGTAGCCGTCCGAAGGACGGCGTCGCTGCCGCTCGCCTATGCCCGGGCATCCACGACTTGCTTTCTGCTTTCCTGTTGCGAAGACGTGGATGGCCGGGACGAGCCCGGCCATGACGAGAGTGTGCGCGCCACAACGCGCCTTTCACCCCGCGCGTTTTGTCATATCTCGGCCACACGCCCGGCGTGCTATGCTCTCGCTTGCGCGCATCAGACGCGTGGATCCGTAGCGTTTTCAAGCGAAGTGGATACCGGTTCGCGTGAAGAAAACGCGTCAGACAAAAAAGTAACAAGAAGCGAGAGGAACCCCTATGGAAATTGGATATTTCGCGATGCCCTCGCATCCGCCGGAGTGCGGATTGAAGGAGGGCCACGATTGGGACCTGCAGGTGCTGCGCTGGCTCGATGAACTCGGTTATACCGAAGCCTGGATCGGTGAGCATCACACCGCGCCATGGGAGCCGCATCCGGCGCCGGATCTGCTGCTGGCGCAGGCGTTCCTGCAGACCAAGAATATCCGCCTCGGCCCCGGCGGTTTCCTGCTGCCCTATCATCACCCCGCAGAACTCGCCAACCGCGTCGCGATGCTCGATCATCTCAGCGATGGCCGGCTCAATTTCGGCGTCGCGGCGTCGGGCCTGCCGAGCGACTGGACGATGTTCAATGTCGACGGCATGTCCGGCCAGAACCGCGACATGACGCGCGAGGCGCTCGAGATCATCCTGAAGATGTGGACCGAGGACGGGCCGTGGACCCACAACGGCAAGTTCTGGACGGTGACAAAGCCCGACACCATGTTCGATTTCCTCAAACCGCACCTCAAGCCGAAGCAGGCGCCGCATCCGCCGATCGGCGTCGCCGGCTTGAGCAAGGGCTCCGACACGCTGAAGCTCGCGGGCGAACGCGGCTACATCCCGATGAGCCTCAACCTCAACCCGGCCTATGTATCGAGCCATTGGGAATCGGTGGAGATCGGCGCCGCGAGGACCGGCCGCAAACCCAATCGACAGGACTGGCGGCTGGTGCGCGAAGTGTTCGTCGCCGATAGCGACGAGGAGGCGAAGCGGCTGTCGTCCGGCGACATGATGGGCCGGATGATGGGCGAATATTTTTTGCCGCTGCTCGGCCATTTCGGCTTCAAGGATTACCTCAAGCACGCGCCCGATGTGCCCGACACCGACGTCACCGTCGACTATTGCGCCAAACACAACTGGGTCATCGGCTCGCCGTCGACGGTGGCCGAGAAGATCGAAAAGATCTACCGCGAGGTCGGCGGCTTCGGCACGCTGCTGGTGTTCGGCTTCGACTACAAGCACAAGCCGGAAGCCTGGCATCATTCGCTCTCGCTGTTGAAGCACGAAGTGATGCCGCGGCTGAAGCATCTCGATGCGAGCCTGGTGAAGGCGGCGTGATGCGATGATCTGACGTGGCGCTGCTTTCTTCCCCTCCCCCTTGCGGGGAGGGGGCATCGCATATGATCGTGTCGTGCAGTCTTGGCCTTGCACACGCTCTCAGTAGGTCGTCCCTGCGAACGCAGGGACCCATAACCCCTGGCATCAAAGGTAAAAAACGACCTCTGCCGCAGCGACAAAAGCGAGAGTCCTCGCCGCCGCGATGAGCGCAAATTGCGCTCACGCTGGGGTCCCTGCGTTCGCAGGGACGACTCGTTGAACGGATCACGCAACCCGTCCGCCTCACGCCGTAAAAACTCCCGCGCCACTCACGCCCCCGCGTTTGCTTTCCCACCCTCGCATCGTCATCATGGGCGCTTCCTCTGGGAGGCCAACGATGTCTTCGATCAATGCCCTGACCGCTGCCGGTGTCGTGCTTGCGACGGCCGCGACCGATGCGGTGTATGTCATGTTCACTTCCGCCGTCGTTGCGCGGCGTCGCATTCCGGCCGCGACCTGGAGCAGTTTCTGGTATCTGCTGTCGTCCTATGCGGTGATCAGCTACACCGAGAACTGGATCTACGTCGCCTTCGCCGCTGCCGGCTCCTGGATCGGCGCGTTTCTTACGATCACCTTCCTGCAGCGCCCGCCGACCGCGCCGCCGCCGGTAGGCGCCGCGCCGCATTAGAGTTCATCGTCATTGCGAGCGAAGCGAAGCAATCCAGAGCCGCCAAGGAAGGACTGGATTGCTTCGTCGCTTCGCTCCTCGCAATGACGGGGAGATACAAGTCTCCCTTCTCGCGACACACTGCGTCCGAGTTTTGTAAATTCGCTCGCCCATCGAAATCAGAGGGCGCAGGGAAGACCGGGTGCGCGCTGCACCCGCGGTCTCGTGTGCAAATAGGCAAAAAGGACGCACACGAGCATACAGGTTCAGCGGAAGCAGTCCGGCCTTCCCTGCGCAATGGTTTTACGGTTTCCTTCGTGCTCTCCTTGGTGACCGGCTTTTTGTCACCATCATCTCCAAGAAGCTTGCTTCTCAAAAACTTGACGCCAGCACCGGGGCGTCAGGACCACACGACTTCGCCGTCCGCGTCAGCGCTGTTCGTCAAAAGCGCCTTCGCGTCCACCGCATCTCACCCCGACGTTCGTGACGATGGCCAACGCCCCCTCGTGAGGGATGAGACGGCACGAAATAGGCCGGTGATTTGCCCTCGAAGGGAAGCAGAATATTTTTGTGCGCGGGGCTGGACGTTGATTCCGTTGATTTTTTCCGATGGGCAAACTCGCTGCAGATGTGGACCCCGGATCAGCAGCGCATCACTTCGTGCTGCGCGGCATCCGGGGAACGCGTCATGCGGATTGAGCTAAAGTTCGTCATGCCCGGGCTTGTCCCGGGCATCCACGTCTTTAGGGCGGCGAAAGCAAGCAAGACGTGGATGGCCGGAACAAGTCCGGCCATGACGAGAGATTTACTTTCTACGTCGCAAAATCATCGCCGTACGTTTCAGCGCGCACTCACTCTCCGCGAGTCGTCCCTGCGGACGCAGGGACCCCAGCGTGAGCGCAATTGCGCTCATCGCGGCGGCGCGGATTCTCGTTTAGCCGCTGGAGCAAAGGCCCTTTCTCACTTTTGAGGCCAGGGGTTATGGGTCCCTGCGTTCGCAGGGACGACTTGTTGGGGCGACGGCGCAACCATCCCCCCTCAATCATTCCCGATCGTGTCCCCGAACAACTGCCACGTCTCGCCGGTAAACCGCTGCAGCCGCATGGCCTGGATCGGGAAATAATCCGTCGGCGAGGTCTTCAGCTTGATGCCGGGCAGCAGCATCGGCAGCGCGATGTCGAGGTTGGCGGCCTGCGCCATGATGTTCTCGTGGGTGAGATCGTCGCCGCACTGCTTGAGCACCTGCACGGTCGCCTCCGCCACCACATAGCCGTAGACGATGAGCTGGTCCTGCGTGTTGCCCTCGGGCATGTAGGTCTTCATGAAGGCGAACCAGTCCTGCACGTCCTTGTCGTCCTTCCACTGCGGATCGTTCGGATCCTTGTTGGTGTAGGACGAGATGATGCCCT
This sequence comes from uncultured Alphaproteobacteria bacterium, assembly GCA_963738105.1. GTDB lineage: Bacteria > Pseudomonadota > Alphaproteobacteria > Rhizobiales > Xanthobacteraceae > Bradyrhizobium. The sequence continues at coordinate 21,405 of CAVTWC010000038.1, forward strand.
GGCCGTGCTCGAAGCCGGCCGGCTTCATCACCGAGGCGATCGAGGTCGAGGTCGCCGCGAGGAAGAAGATATCCGGCTTCCAGCCGATCTCGCCGATCTTCTTGATCGCCTGCGCCGCCTGCTTGGGGATCGCGTGCATGAACAGCACGTTGGCGCCGACTCGATTTCAGTTTCACGATCTGGCTGTCGATGGTCGGGTCGGTCAATTCATAAGTGGCCTCCGCCACCACCATCTTCGCGGTGTTCTCCGGCCCCAGCCCCTTCTTGAAGCCGTTGCCGTAATCCTTGCCGGCGTCGTCGTTCTGGTAGAACAGCGCCACCTTGGCGTCCGGCATCTTGCTCAGCAGATATTTCGCATAGACCGCGGTCTCGGCCTGGTAGGAGGGCTGGAAGCCGATCGAGAACGGGTAATGCTCGTAATCGCCCCACAGCGTGGCGCCGGCGCCGACGAACAGTTGCGGCACCTTCTTGTCGTTGAGATATTTGCGCACCGACAGGCCCGTCGGCGTGCCCAGCGGATTGAGGATCGCGGCGACCTCCTCCTGCTCCACCAGCTTGCGCGTCTGCTCCACCGTCTTCGGCGGGCTGTAGGCATCATCCAGCGTGATCAGATTGATCTTGCGCCCGTTCACGCCGCCTTTGTCGTTGATCATCTTGAAATAGGCGGCCTGCGCCTTCGCGATCACGCTATAGGCCGACGCCGCCCCGGAGAACGGCGAGGTCTGCCCGAGTTTTATTTCGGTATCGGTGACGCCGGTGCCGTATTTCTTCTCGGCGGCGTGGGATGTTGCGGCGATCGAAAGCAAAGTAGCGGCGGCGAGCGCTTGCCATTTCATCGGTCTCTCTCCCTGGGTCGTTTTGCTTGTTGTTTTTGGATCGAAGGCGGCGCGAGGGGCGGAGGCTTCGATGAGGCCAAGCAAATCAGTGCGGGGAGGGGGTGGCAAGGGGAGAGGAGGCGCAGTGCGGTGCGGTAGGTGCAGGTTTCCGCTTACGTGCTTTGTCCTTGCCTGGAGGTTTGATCGTTAAAACTAAAGTTTCCAACACGTTGCATTAAAAGTGATATCCCTCGGCTTGGGTACTAAGGGTTGCATTCTATTTGGGTAAGCGGTCTGATGCCGCTCGGGGGCGGGTACATATGGTTGATGCGCGACAGAAATTGGTGGGGCTGCTCGACTATATCGAGCAGGTCGTTCGTCTCGACGAGCGCGTCGCATTCCGACTTTCCGAATATCATCTTCCTGACGGTACAACTTTCGCGGTGACCAAGGCAGATACTCAGAACCTTCCCTCTGTGCGTCACGATGATCGTGACGAGAAGGGCCCTGTGTGGCTCGAGGTGCAGCGGCTATCGCGCAAGGAGCCTCCGAGCCCACCGAAAGAACTCTCTGAATGGGTGTTATTGTCTGCTGATCCCGCGCGGCCTCCCGAGATCCGCATCGAACGCATCGTGACCGTATCGGCGGCAGAGCGCGATGTAGCACTTTAAAGGGCGAGGTGCCGTTTAAGAGTCTACTTGAGCCGGGTGAGAGCATCTACGATTTGATGCGTGCAGTTTTTCCAAATCAGCGATTGATGTTGAAGGAACATTTTCGTTGCGTCGAACCGATTATCCGGTTCTCCATGCAATTTTATCCGGAGATAATGTTGCCGCTTCGCATACCGTCGGCGCAAGAGAGGTTGGACCCCCCGCTCATCGACATCTATGTCCCCCACGGCGCTCGGGGAAGGGGCAAAAAGGTCAATTCGGCGGAGGCGGACGTTATTGTCGAGGAGATTGAGAGGCTAACGAGAAATCCCGAGATGCGCGAGCGTACCATCGGAGTAATTTCGCTCGTTGGAAAGGAGCAGGCTGAGCATATCCGCTTACGATTATCTGAGGTGGTGGGCGAAGAGATCATGCAACGCCACTTGATCTTGTGTGGGGACAGCGCGACTTTTCAAGGATCAGAGCGAGACATCGTCTACCTGTCGATGGTTGCGGATTCGGCTAACAAGACGGCTCTTACGATGCAGCGCTATGAGCAGCGATTTAACGTTGCTGTATCGCGTGCGCGTGATCGCGTCGTCCTAGTCAGGTCTGTTAAGCGGGAGGAACTCAACCCGAGTGACCTTAAAGCCCGTCTTATTGCGCACTTCGAGAATCCCATGCCCGATCGCGAGGAGATTTCTGATGCAATTTCTACCTGTGAAATCGAACTTCGAACGCGACCTAATGCAGCGTTTGCTGGATCGCGGCTACCGTGTTCATGGTCAAGTCGGATCGCTTGGATACCGCATCGATATGGTGGTCGAGGGGGTGAATGGCCTAAGGCTGGCTGTGGAGTGTGACGGAGACCGTTTCCATGGCCCCGAGCATTGGCAGCAAGATATGCGGCGGCAACGTACACTGGAGCGCGTCGGTTGGCGCTTCTGGCGATGCTTCGCGTCAAGTTTCTATCGCGCGCCTGAAGCGATCATAAATGATCTTTGTGAGATACTATCTCGGTTAGGAATCGAGCCCATTGCGCAAGGTTCCGTTGGCAACATGAAGCACCGCTTCACGGAGCATCGTACGGTTCAATCATCCGCAGGCCCCTCTGCTGGCACAATGGCCTCTGTCTCAGGAGAAGAATATCTATCGGATGTGCGCCCTACTATCGCAAACGAAACTAAGATTTGCGTGGGAGACAAGGTTGTTCTTGTTTTTTCGGATGACCAAAAGAGGTTGTCAGTACGTTTAGTCGATGGCGCAAATGATCTTGAGAAGGGCCGGCTGTCAGGGGAGTCTCCGCTTGGGCAAGCCGTGTTAGCAGCCGAGGAAGGCGACGAGATCGAGCTACTTCTGGAGAACGGCACGCAGCGAAAGGTGCTAATCGAAAGCGTCGAGAGTGCCCTCGTCGCGCCTGTCGTTCAGCAAGAACTGGAGCGTATTGCTGTGTAGATTGCGAGGCTGTTTGGTTCAGTATCGCCAAGTCGGAACCAGCAAACGCCATTCGTCTCGGGTCATCGCCCAAACAAAAACGGCCGGGTCTTTCGACCCGGCCGTTCAAAATTCTAAAACTGTAAGTTAGCTCAGCTCGCCTTCTTCACGAACTCCGCCTTCGGCAGCTTCTTCTCGATCGCGCGCTTCAGGTCGAGCGCGCGGGGCGAGAGGACGTCGGCCTTGGCCTTGAGCAGGAAGGCGTCGAGGCCGCCATTGTGGTCGACGCTCTTGATCGCGTTGGTCGAGACGCGCAGGCGCACGTTGCGGCCGAGCGCATCCGAGATGAAGGTGACGTTGCACAGGTTCGGCAGGAACCGGCGCTTGGTCTTGATGTTCGAGTGGCTCACCTTGTGGCCCACCATCGGGCCCTTGGCCGTCAGTTCACAGCGACGCGACATTTCTAAAAATCCTCTGCCATCCCCGATCCCGGCCCTTTTATAAGGGGAGGCCACGGGGGTCCAAAATCATGTCCTTCTCGGGAACCGCGGACGTATAGGGGCTGGCTTTCCCTGCGTCAAGGTTGGAAGCGGCAAAAGCAGCCGGGGAAAGCCCGATTTATCAGTGTTCCCAAGCCTTAACAGGCTGATCCGGCTTCTGTAAACCGCCCCTCGGTGCATCATATAAACGGCGTATTCGACGCCGAAATCAGGGGGCATGGAATTTCCGGCTGCGGTTAAGGCGATTTGTTCAAAAGCGCGCCAAATCCCAGCCAAAACACCATGCGAATTTTGAATGAAACGGCATACGCCTGGTTGGTGGTTTGCCGGATAGTATTGCCAGATGAATGACCGATCGCGCGTCGTCGAGGACACTCAGTCAGTGATCACCTCCCATCGGATGCCGTCTTTCTCCGCCGCTTTCTGGCTGCGGACGCTCGGAGGGCTGTGCGCGGCTGCGGTGCTGCTGCTGTTGCAGCAGCAGGCGGCGCAGGCGCAGATCGAGGGTCAGGCCCGGCTCGACGCGCGCTATGAGGCGACCTTGGCCGGCATTCCCGTCGGCCGCGGCGCCTGGACCATCGAAATCTCCGACGACACGTTTTCCGCCGCGGCCTCCGGCGGCACCGCGGGGCTGTTGAAGGCGTTCGCCGGCGGTTCCGGCACCAGCGCCTCGCAGGGCCGCATCGTCAATGGCGCGCTGGTCTCATCGGGCTATGTCGCGACCACCACCACCTCGAAGAAATCCGAAACCATCCGGATGGCGCTGGTCAACGGCTATGTGAAGGATTTTGTCATCGAGCCGGAACCGCCGGTCGATCCCGACCGCATTCCGGTCACCGATGCGCAGCGCCACGGCGTCTACGATCCGATGACCGGCGCGATCCTGCGGGTGCCGGGCAATGGCGAAATCATGGCGCCGGATTCCTGCCGCACCGGGGCTGCGATCTTCGACGGCCGGATGCGCTACGACCTCAAGCTCGATTTCAAGCGGATGGAAGCCGTCAAGGCGGAGAAGGGCTATCAGGGCCCGGTTTTGGTCTGCGCGCTCTATTTCGTGCCGGTGTCGGGCTACATCCCGGATCGCCCCGTCATCAAATACCTCTCGGCGGAGCGCAAAATGGAGATCGCCTTCGCGCCGCTGGCGGGAACCCGGATGCTGATCCCCTATCGCATGCGCGTGCCGACCCCGCTCGGCCCCGCGATGCTGGAGGCGACGGAGTTCGTCACCACAGCGGCGCCGGCGCATGCGGTGAAGACGCAGTGAGCTGAGAGAGTGAACGCCAGTATACCGTCAGTATATCGTCATGGCCGGGCTCGTCCCGGCCATCCACGTCTTGCTTGCTGCGGCGCTTAAAGACGTGGATGCCCGGGACATCTGCGCGAAGACGCGCTTCGCGCTTTTGCCCGGGCATGACGGGTGTTTTGGGCGGGGCGAGGGAGAAAAAGGGAGAAGCGCCACCCCCACAACCGCAGGAATCAAGCTTGACTCTGCTCCACTTCTGATTCGACTCCGTCCCCGCGCCGATCTTAACGAAATTCGTCGAAAAACCGTCGCTTGTGGGACCGCTCCGAACTTGATCTAGTGCCGCCAACGACCATGACTGCGAGATGTTGCGGTGAACGTTTCAGGAGAGGAGTGGAGTCAGCGATTCGGGCGCGATTCGTTCCGGACTCGTTCCAGAGCTTAAGCCGCGGCCTTTTATGCGTCGCATAGTGAAACACCTCTTCAAAGCAAGCGACGCAGAAACTACCTGAAATCATGGCCTTTTCGTCTCCTCCGCCCTTGTTCGCCCAAAACTCGTTCGGCAATGACAGGGCTCCCGGCGCCGGCGTCACCGCGGTGCTCGGGCCGACCAACACCGGCAAAACCCATCTCGCGATCGAGCGGATGGTCGCGCACTCCTCGGGGGTGATCGGCCTGCCGCTGCGGCTATTGGCGCGCGAGGTCTACAACAAGATCGTCGCCCGGGTCGGCGCCGACGCGGTGGCGCTGATCACCGGCGAGGAGAAGATCAAGCCGCCGAAGGCGCGCTATTGGGTGTCCACCGTGGAGGCGATGCCGCGGGATCTCGACGTGTCGTTTCTGGCGGTCGATGAAATCCAGATCGCGGCCGATCTCGAGCGCGGGCATGTCTTCACCGATCGCATCCTGCACCGGCGCGGCCGCGACGAGACGCTGCTATTGGGTGCGGCCACCATGCGCCCGATCATCGAGCGGCTGTTGCCGGGCGCCTCCATCGTCACAAGGCCGCGGCTGTCGCAGCTCGAATTCGCCGGCGACCGCAAGATCACCCGGCAGCCGCGCCGTACCGCGATCGTGGCGTTCTCGGCCGATGAAGTTTACGCCATCGCCGAACTGATCAAACGCCAGCATGGCGGCGCCGCGGTGGTGCTGGGCTCGCTGTCGCCCCGCACCCGCAATGCGCAGGTGGCGATGTTCCAAAGTGGCGACGTCGATTATCTGGTCGCCACCGACGCGGTCGGGATGGGGCTGAACCTCGACGTCGACCACGTCGCGTTCGCCTCCGACCGCAAATATGACGGCTATCAATTCCGCAGGCTCAATCCGTCCGAATTCGCGCAGATCGCCGGCCGCGCCGGCCGCGCCACCCGCGACGGTACTTTCGGCACCACCGGCCGCTGTGCGCCGTTCGAGCCGGAATTGGTCAATGCGCTGCAGAACCACACCTTCGAGAGTGTGAAAATGCTGCAATGGCGCAATTCGCGGCTGGATTTTTCTTCGTTGGGCGCTTTGCAGGTGTCTTTGGCGCTGTCGCCGTCGCATGAGGCGCTGACCCGGGCGCCGATCGCCGAGGATCTGCGGGTGCTGGATCACGCCGCGCGCGACGCCGATGTGCGCGAGATGGCGGTGGGCGCTAAAGCCGTGGAGCGGCTGTGGGACGCCTGCCAGATTCCGGATTACCGCAAGATCGCGCCCGCCGCCCATGCCGAACTGGTCACCACTTTATTCGGTTTTCTGATGCAAAAGGGCCGGATTCCGGATGCCTGGTTTGCCGCCCAGGTCGATCAGGCCGACAACGTCAATGGCGATATCGACACGCTATCGGGGCGGATCGCGCAGATCCGGACCTGGACCTTCGTCGCCAACCGCCCGGATTGGCTCGCCGACCCCGAACATTGGCAGGGGATCGCGCGCGACGTTGAAAATAAATTGTCCGATGCGCTGCATGAACGGCTTACGGAGCGTTTCGTTGACCGCCGTACCAGTGTATTGATGCGCCGCCTGCGGGAGAACACGGTGTTGAATACGGAAATCGGCAAGACTGGCGAAGTGATCGTGGAAGGCCACGTGATTGGCCGCCTCGATGGATTCACCTTTGCGCCAGACGCGGCGGAAGCCGGATCCGATGCGAAAGCGTTGCAGGCGACCGCGCAGAAGGCGCTGGCCGGCGAAATCGACGCGCGTGCCGAAAAACTGGCCGCGGCGCCCGACGAACAGTTCGTGCTGGCCTCCGACGGCACGCTGCGCTGGACCGGCGATGCGGTGGCCAAATTGATGGCCGCCGACGACGCGCTGCATCCGCGGCTGCGCATCATTTCCGATGATCGCCTCAACGGCGCGCCGCGCGAAGCGGTGCAGACCCGGCTCGATCTGTGGCTGAAGACGCATATCGAGAAGTTGCTCGGGCCGCTGTTCGATCTCAACAAGGCCGAGGACATCACCGGCATCGCGCGCGGCATTGCGTTCCAGCTGATCGAAGCGCTGGGCGTGCTGGAGCGCTCGAAAATTTCCGCCGAGATGAAGGATCTCGATCAGCCGTCGCGCGCATCCTTGCGCAAATACGGCGTGCGCTTCGGCGCCTATCACATCTACGTGCCGCCGCTGTTGAAGCCGGCCGCGCGCGCGCTGGCGTCGCTGCTGTGGGCGCAGAAGCAGGACAATGTCGATATGTCGGCGCTGTCGGGCGCGCAGCATCTGGCCGGCAGCGGCCGGACTTCGTTCCCGGTCGACAAGGCGTTGCCGCGCGATGCCTATCGCGTGCTCGGCTACAAGCAGTGCGGCGAGCGCGCGGTGCGCGTCGACATCCTGGAACGTCTCGCCGATCTCATTCGTCCCGCGTTGTCGTGGCGCGAATCCTCCCCGGGTGAAAAGCCCGCCGGCGCGTTCGATGGCCGCAGCTTTGTGGTGACGCAGGCGATGACCTCGCTGACCGGTTCGGCCGGCGAAGATTTTGCGTCGGTGCTGCGCGCGCTCGGCTATCGCAGCGAGAAACGCGCGCCGTTGCCGCCGAAGCCGGTGGCGGCCGAGACGCCGGTCGTGATGGAAGTGCCCGCGGAAGCAACGAGCGTGGAAGCCGCTGTGCTGGAGGCGCTCGCCGCCGAGGATGCAGCTGCAGAAGCCGCGTCGGCGGAAGCCGTGACGACGACGGAGGCTGTTGCTTCAGAACTCGCTGTCACTGCAGAGCCCAGCGATGCCGCCGAAAGAACGCCTGATGCGCCGCGCTGAAGAGGCGGCGGCACCATCGGCGTCTGCTGCTGAAGAGCCGGCTCTGGTTGAAGCTCAATCGGTAGAAGCCGCAATTGTCGAAGACGCGCCGATCCAGGCCGCACCTGTCGAAACCGCGCCGGAACCCACGGCCTCTGTCGAGGCTGCCACATCCGAAGCGCCGCAGGATCAGCCGCGACCCTGTCGAAGCCGCAGCCCCCGGCGAAGCCGCTGCGGCTGCGCCCGATGCCGCGCCCGCAGCGCCGGAATTGATCGAAGTCTGGCGGCCCGGCGGACGTTCGGAAGAGCGTCGCCCGCGGCACGATCGCAACCGCCATCAACGCCATCAGGGCAATCAACCTGCCGCACAAGACGGCGCGCCAGCCGCGGCCGCAGGCGAAGCCGGCGAGAAGCGCGAGCATCATCGGCGCGGCCGCCGCAACAATGAGTTCCGCAAGCCGCGCACCGATACGCCTGCGGTCGCCGCGTCAGCGGATGGTGCTCCGGCGCCAGCCGAAGCACGCCCCGACCAGCGCAATGACCGCAACCGTCCGCCGCGCGAGCGTTTTGAGGGCAAGGACCGCGAGAAGAGCGATCGTCCCAAGTTCGGCGGTAATCGCGACGGCGATCGCAATAAAGGTGATCGCAACAAGGGCGGACGTGATTTCGGTGGCCGCGACAAGGGCGGACGCGACAAGCGCGACAGCGGCCCGTCGCATCGCCAATGGGCGACCACCGCCGCGCCGCGCGAGCGCGATCGGCCGATCGATCCGAATTCGCCGTTTGCCAAACTGGCCGCGCTCAAGGAGCAGCTCGCCGGCAACCGCAAGGACTAACATCACTCTACGAGTGTCGTTTGGAGCGCCAGCGTCTCGATAAATGGTTGTGGCATGCGCGGGTGGTCAAGGCCCGCACCAGCGCGGCCGCGCTGGTCGAGGCCGGTCATGTCCGCATCAATGGGGTGCGCGAGAAATCACCTGGCCATGCCGTGAAACCCGGCGACGTCCTGACCATCGGCCTCGATCACAGCGTCCGCATCCTCAAAGTGATCGGCTTTGCCGAGCGCCGCGGCGACGCCTCGGCGGCGCGCGTGCTCTATGATGATTTGAAGCCGCCGGATTTGCAGAATCGGGTGGAATAGCTATCTGCAATTAAACAACAGGCCTGCACAAAAACCCCTCGTGGGTGTGCCGCGCTTCACTTGCGGCTGCGGGGCTCATGCGCTACGCAACCCTCAGAAAATTGACCGTTTCGGAGCCTCGGAGACTGGACTAGATGACTTACGTCGTCACTGAAGCCTGCATTAAATGCAAATATACCGATTGCGTTGAAGTCTGCCCGGTGGACTGCTTCTACGAGGGTGACAACATGCTGGTCATCCATCCCGATGAATGCATCGATTGCGGTGTGTGCGAGCCGGAATGCCCTGCCGACGCCATCAAGCCGGATACCGAGCCGGGCCTTGAGAAGTGGCTCGAGGTCAACACTGAATACGCCAAGACCTGGCCGAACATCACCCAGAAGAAGGAATCGCCTGCGGACGCCAAGGAATTCGAGGGTGTCGAAGGCAAGTTCGAGAAATATTTTTCTCCGGCACCCGGTACCGGTGACTAATTTTTCGGTCACGCTTTGGTGAAGCTTGTCGCGCCGCACCATCCGCCGACTTAACCCTAATCCTGATTGATAGGTCCGAAACGGCCCGTAAGCTGTTGCCATATCGCCTAAATCATTGATTTTTGCGGAATTTGTGCTATATTAGGCACAATACAAGCCGAACCCAGCCATGCGTATCCTGTGGCGTCAGAGGTTCCCGTGAAAACATCGAACAGGGGCGTGGCAGTTCCGCGCGCAGGCTGTGTCACAGAAAACGCGTAAAAAGAGTATTTCCAAGGGTTCCAAAAAAGCCGCTGCGGTCAGCCGTAGCGCAACCAAGAGCCGTGTCCGGACTTCTGCCAAGGATACCCGGGCCGCCGCCAAGGCTACGGCTGCAAAATCCTCGAAAAACAAAAGAAGCGCAATGCCAAACAAGACTGCAAAAACTGCCGCGAAAGCGACCGTTTCGAAGCCAACTGCTGCGAAGGCCGCCGCTCCCGCGAAGACCGCCCCTGTAAAAGCCCCTGTGTCGAAGCCGGTGGCTGCCGCCGCCGCTGCGAAACCCGTCGCCGCCGCCAAGCCGGCGGTTGCCGCGCCGCGCGTCGAGGAACCGAAGAAGGCGCTGACCCAGCGTCAGGGCTTCAAGACCAACGAATTCGTGGTGTATCCCGCCCATGGCGTTGGCCAGATCCTGGCCATCGAGGAGCAGGAAATCGCCGGCGCCAAGCTTGAGCTCTTCGTGATCAATTTCATGAAGGACAAGATGACCTTGCGGGTTCCGACCGCCAAGGTCGCCAATGTCGGCATGCGCAAGCTGTCGGAGCCGGCGCTGGTCAAGCGCGCGCTGGAGACGCTCAAGGGCCGTGCCCGCGTCAAGCGCACGATGTGGTCCCGCCGCGCGCAGGAATACGAAGCCAAGATCAACTCGGGTGATATCGTTGCAATCGCTGAAGTCGTGCGCGACCTCTATCGCTCCGAATCGCAGCCCGAGCAGTCCTACAGCGAACGGCAGCTTTACGAAGCCGCTCTCGATCGCCTGTCGCGCGAGATCGCCGTCGTGCAGCATGTGACCGAGACCGAAGCGGTCAAGGAAATCGAAGGCCAGCTCGCCAAGAGCCCGCGCCGCGGTGCCAAGGCTGAGGCCGAAGCCGGTGCGGAAGGCGATGCCGACGCGGACGCCGATGGTGACAGCGACGGCGACGACACCGCCGTGGCGGATGAAGCCGCGTAAGCGGTTTTATCGGATTGAGATAAGCAAAAGCCCGGTCGCAGGACCGGGCTTTTTTGTTGGCGCGACGCACCATCACCGTTCGTCATTCCGGGGCGAGGCGAAGCCTCGAACTACGATGTGCAATTGCACATCTGAAATCGAGATTCCGGGTTCACGCTGCGCGTGCCCCGGAATGACCGCGGCTAAGTCAGAGAGCAACAGGAATACCTGCCGAGCAATCGCACCGCGAGCCTTCCCTTTCAATCCACCACGATCTTCACGCGATCGCGGGCCTTGATCTGGGCGCGGGCGTCGAGGCCGTTGAGAACGCGGAAGCGCTCGATCGGGTGGTCGACGCCGGCCATGCGGTGCGACATTGATTCCACGGTGTCGCCGGGTTGCGCCGTTATCACCTTGATGCGCAAGGGACGGGCGGCCTGGATTTCCTCCAGGGTGAGCCGGCGGAATGAATTCACGGTTTCACGCGCGTTGCGTTCGCTCTCGGTGGTCTTCTGCTTGGTGGCGAAGATGAAGCGATAGACGTCGCTGCCGAAACGCAGCGCATAGACCTTGAAGTCCCATTGATCGCCATGCGCGACGGCCGATGCCGCCGGGAATCCGTTGATGATGATGTCCTCGGTCGAGGACTTGTCGACATTCTCCATCCAGCCCGAATTGAGATAGTCGCCGAGCGTCTGTTCGGACGGCACCCGCACGACATCGAAGCGCATCGCCTGCGAGCCGCCGTCACGGACGCCGATCACCGCCTGCGCGGTGTTATCCAGCGTGAACGTATCCGGCGCGCTGAAGGTGAAGCCGAGTTTGGGGTGCAGGAAACGATGCCCGCGCACAAAGCCTTCGCTCGGATCTTCGCCATAGACGATGTTGTCGATCGCCGCGAGATAGGTTTCGCGGTCCCGCTCGCCGCCTTCGGGCGACGAATATTGCCGCGCGCTGGCCTGCGCGCTCTGAATCCGCTCGGGCGTTGCCGGGTGCGACGACAGGAAGTCCTGGGCGCGCGGATCGACCGAGGCTCTGCCGGCCTTGAGTTCGGCGTTGCGCTCCATCGAGGTCAGGAAACGCGACGCGCCATAGGGATCGAAATGCGCGCGCGCCGAAATGCCGACGCCGATATTATCGGCCTCGAATTCCTGCTGACGCGAGAAGCTCGCCATCGTCAATTTGGTCTTGGCCAGCGCCAGCGCGGTCAAATCTGGATCGGTGCTCATGTCGGTGACGACCTTGGTGACGACGGCGGCCTGCCGCGCCTGGTCTTCACGAATCGCGGCGTGCTTGGCCAGCACGTGTGCCATTTCGTGTGACAACACCGAGGATAGTTCCGACGTATCGCAGGCCAGTGCGATCAGGCCGCGGGTCACATAAAGCTGGCCGGTCGGCAATGCGAACGCGTTGACCGCGCCGGAATTGAGGATCGTGACCTTGTAGGCCTGGTCGGGACGATCGGAAGCCGCGACCAGCCGGTCGACCGTCTTGCCGATCAGCGCTTCGAGCTGCGGATCGTCATAGGCGCCGCCATAGGACGACAGAATGCGTTCATGCTCGCGCTCGGCAGCGGGGGTCTGGGTGACGGTATGGTTGGGCTTGATGACCGGGGTCGGCGTGGCCGGCGAATTGACGGTCTGGAATCGGCCGACATCCCCGCAAGCGGCAAGTGCGACGCTTGCGCACAGCAGAACGGACGCAGCCCAAAGGCGGCGGCTCAGCCTGGTCTCGTGCCGTCCCGCACACTCTGACACCGTCGTCACTCGATTTGGAGCGAGCTAATTCTCGCCCAGCAGTTCAATCTGCCCCACCCGGAGCACCTCTATTCGTGGGCCGCCGCGCGCCTCGATCCAGCCGCGGACACGAATCCGTCGATTTTCGAGGGACTTAAGCATGATTCCGGCACCCTCGAACACGGGGATTATGCGCTTTGGAATAGTCACAGCGAAGTCCTGTGTCCAGTTCCGGCCGAAATTCAAATACGTCGTTGCCCCGGCCTGTCGAACCGACAAAACCTTGCCCTCGACGACCGTAAAACGCCCAATCCCGGCCAAAATATCGCCCGGACTTTCCGTGTTTTTTATGACGGCCGGATCGGCCCAGATTCCCAGTTTCCCGATCCGCGCCGAAGCCTCGGCCGCCGCCAGCGTCGCCGCACACTCCTTGTCCGTGACGGTGGCCGCGAGCAGCGCCGCGCCCTGCGCCAGCAGAGTGGCCTGCACCGGTGTGTCGGAGGAGCCGACGAACACAAACGCCGGCTGGCGGCCGTAGCGATCCGGGGTGTCGTCGTCCCCGCGCAGCGTCACCTCGTGACGCCCGATGATCGCGGCCAATGCCGCGGCACGGTTCGCGTTGGTGTCGATGGCCGGGACCGGCTCGATGCCGATCAGGCTGACGTCGCGGCCGTCCTCCAGGCGAAAGCTGCGCGCATCGATCACCTCGGTAACGCGGCCCTCGCCCTGCGGGGCGAAAACGCATCCGGCCGCGATGGCCGGATCGATCGTGGCTGCACTCACAAGTGAAGGCATCACAAGTGACGCGCGATCACAAGTAACGCTGCGATCACAGGGATTGTGAGCGCGATCGTTGCACGGCGCGCGCCTCGAAACTGGTTTGATATCGCCGACAGAAACATGACGCCATGTTCTCATAAACAGTGCATTCCGCTTAGCGGAAAAACACAATCTTCGCGGGGGAGACTGCGTCTTGCCGCTGCGGATGGCATGCGGCATGATTGCCGCAACAGCAATCAAGCTCGCCGGCAACACGGCGCCGCCACAAGGGAGGCTGCATGAAACGGGTATTGTCCGGTGTTTTGGCGTCGGTAATCGCGCTGGCCGCGACATCGGCGATGGCGCAGAGCAAGCCGCCGCTAAAGCTCGGCGGCATCCTCGATATGTCCGGTCTCTATGCTGACATCACCGGGCCCGGCAGCGAGACGGCCGCCAAAATGGCGGTCGAGGATTTCGGCGGCGAGGTGCTCGGACGCAAGGTCGAGATTGTGGTCGCGGATCATCTCAACAAGGCGGACCTAGCCGCCAACATCGCCCGCGACATGCTCGACAATCAGGGCGTCGAGATGATTTTTGACGTCGCGGCGTCCGCAACCGCGCTGGCCGCCGGTGAGGTCGCCAAAGCGCGCAACAAGATCATCATGTTCTCCGGCCCCGGATCGATCCGCCTGTCCAACGAAGCCTGCGGTCCCTATACCGTGCACTACGTGTTCGACACCTTCGCGCAGGCCAATGTGACCGGGCTTGCCGCGGTGAAATCCGGCCTCGACACCTGGTTCTTCCTGACCGCGGATTACGCGTTCGGGCAGGATCTGGAAAAGGACACCACCAATGTGGTGCTGAAGTCCGGCGGCAAGGTGCTGGGCAGCGTCCGGCATCCGCTCAACACTTCGGATTTCTCCTCGTTCCTGCTGCAGGCGCAGGCCTCGAAAGCCAAGGTGATCGGGCTCGCCAATGCCGGCGGCGACACCATCAACGCGATCAAGCAGGGCGCCGAATTCGGCCTGATGAAGGGCGGCCAGAAAATGTCGCCGCTGCTCGCTTTCGTGACCGATATCGACAGTGTCGGGCTCGAGACCGCGCAGGGCCTGCTGTTGGCGGAAGCGTTCTACTGGGATCTCAACGATGACACCCGCGCGTTCTCCAAGCGCTTCATGGAGCGCGTCAAGCGAGTGCCGACCTCGGCGCAGGCCGGCGTCTATTCATCGGTGCTGCATTATCTGCAGGCGGTGAAGGCCGCCGGCACCACCGACCCAGCCGCGGTGATGAAAATCATGAAGGACACCCCGATCAACGACATGTTCGCCAAGAACGGCCGGATCCGCGAGGACGGCCGCATGGTGCACGACATGTATCTGTTCGAGGTCAAGAAGCCCTCGGAATCCAAGGGACGCTGGGACGATTACAAGCTGCTCGCGACCGTTCCCGGCAACGAGGCATTCCAGACGACTCGAATTGTCGCGCTGCCCGCTGGTGAAGAAATGACACGAAGCGTCATTCCGGGGCGAGCGAAGCATCGAACCCGGAATCCAGAGGTTGTCTGGCGCGGCATTATCATCTCGGGATTCCGGGTCTGGTCCTTCGGACCATCCCGGAATGACACCGGAGTGTTTTCCGCGGAATGACACTTCCTCACATGCAGAAATCCGCACGAATGAATTACTTCGTCTACATCATCGCAAGCAGGAAAGATGGGGCGATCTATATCGGCGTCAGCAACAACATTATTCGTAGAATCTATGAACATCGCAACAAGTTGGTTCCGGGCTTTGCATCCAAATATAACATTACCCGGCTGGTTTGGTTCGAAATGTACGATGATCCGATCTCGGCAATTTCTCGCGAGAAAGAGCTCAAGAAATGGAAACGCAGTTGGAAAATTCAGCTGATTGAAGCAGAAAATCCGCAGTGGAACGATTTGTATGATTTAATTTGTACCTAAGTTTGTCCACGCCAGATCCCGTCATTCCGGGGCGTGCGCAGCACGAACCCGGAATCTCGAGGTTCCGAGTTTGGTCCTTCGGACATCCCGGAACGACGTCACCTGTAAACAACAACGAAAGCAAAAACGCATGACAGACTTGGTCCTTCAGAAATCTTGAAAACGGCCTGCTCACCATCACTATGAACCGGGCCGATCGGCGCAATGCGCTCAATCCCGAGATGACTCAGGGCCTGGTTGAGGCGGCGCGGCGCGCCGGCGAGGATCATGACGTTCGTGCCGTGCTGCTCAAGGGCGCCGGCGGCACGTTCTGTGTCGGCGGCGACGTCAAGTCGATGGCGGCAGGGCGCGCCCCGCTGCCGTTCGAAGCCAAGATGTCCAATCTGCGGCGCGGCATGGAAGTTTCCCGGCTGCTGCATCTGCTGCCCAAGCCGGTGGTGGCGCAGGTCGATGGCGCCGCCGCGGGCGCCGGGCTGTCGATCGCGCTGGCCTGCGATCTCCGCGTCGCCAGCGCCTCGGTGAAGATCACCACCGCTTTCGCCAAGGTCGGTTTGTCAGGCGATTACGGCGGCACGTACTATCTGACCAAGATGCTCGGCAGCGCCAAGGCGCGGGAGCTCTATCTGATGTCGCCGGTGTTGAGCGGACAGGAAGCGCTCGCGCTCGGCATGGTCACCAAGGTCGTTCCCGACGCCGAAATCGACGCCGCGGCGCATGAACTGGCGATGTCGCTGGCGCAGGGTCCGTCGGTGACGCTCGGTTACATCAAGCGCAACATCAACAATGCCGAGACGATGTCGCTGGAAGCCTGCTTCGATGGCGAAGCGATCCATCACTCCCGCTCCGGCGAAACCGACGACCACAAGGAAGCTGCGAAAGCATTCGTCGAGAAGCGCAAGCCGGTGTTTCACGGGCATTGATGGCTGCTCGGGTGAGGGGCGCTTAACGAGAGTCCGTACCCCCTCACCCCAACCCTCTCCCCATGGGAGAGGGGGCGCGTTTCCGCTGCCGTTACTGCCGAGGGTTACCGCAATGACTGACGAACTCCGGAAACAAGTCACCGGCTACATGCGATTGCGGCAGATCTGTCTGGTGGCGCCGCATCTGGAGCCGCTGATCGGCGACATCGCTGCGATCATGGGTCTGAAGGTCTGTTACCGCGACGGTAACGTCGCAAAATACGGCCTGGAGAATGCGCTGCTGCCGGTCGATACCATCCTGCTGGAAGTGGTCGCGCCGTTTCAGCCGGGTACCGCGGCGGGGCGTTTCATCGACAGGACCGGCGGCCGCGGCGGCTATATGGCGATCTTCTGCTGCGACGATCCCGACGAACGCGCCACGCACGCCAGGACGCTGGGCGTGCGCACCGCCAATGTGATCGATCACGCGCCCTATCACGGCGTGCAATTGCATCCGCGCGATTGCCGCGCCGCTTTCATCGAATTCAACCACACCGATGGCAGCGACGACATCCTCGGGCCCTATCCGCCCGCGGGCCCGGATTGGAAGAAATCGATCGCTGGGGATGTGACGCAGGCACTGACCGGTGTGGAGATGCAAAGCCCGGAGCCGCAGGATCTGGCCGCGCATTGGGGCAGGATCATCGGTATCGCCGTCAGCCAAGGGCAGGGGGGCATACCCGAACTGAAACTGCCGAATTGCAGCTTCCGATTTGTGAAGGGCTCTACCGAGATCATGAGCGGGCTGACGTTCCGGGTCAGCGATATCGCCGCGGTCCGCCATGCTGCCACCGCCAAGGGCTATGAAGTCTCGGGCGATACTTTCTTGATTGGCGGCGTTACATTCCAACTCGCGGCGTAAGCTTATCACTGCCGTTTGGTTCGTCATGGCCGGGCTCGTCCCGGCCATCCACGTCTTTCTTGCCTAAAGCAGTAAGACGTGGATGCCCGGCACAAGGCCGGCCATGACGAGATTGTGATTCAAAACAGCAACAAGGTCCCGAATGTCCCACCCGCTCGACAGTTTCTTCGCGCCAGCAAGCATCGCTCTGATCGGCGCGTCGCGTGATCATGAGAAGATTCCGGGACGGTTGCTGGCCTACTTGCGCAAGAACGAATTTCCGGGGCAGATCTATCCGGTCAATCCCAATTACGGCGACATCGACGGGCTGAAATGCTTCAAGTCGATTGCCGATATCGGGCAACCAATCGATCTCGCCATCATCATCATTCCGGCGCGGGTCGTGATCGGCGCGCTGGAAGAGTGCGCCGCGGCTGGCGTCAAGAACTGCGTGATCATCTCCTCCGGCTTCGCGGAGGAGGGCGGCGATAGTGCTGCGATGCAGGACCGCATTGTGGCGATCGCCAAGCGCACGGGAATGCGGATTTCCGGCCCCAACGCCGAAGGCTTCATGAGCGAGGTGCAGAAGGTCGCCGCGACCTTCAGTCCGACCGTCGATATCAAGCCGGGCCATGTGCCGCTGGTTGCCACCAGGAAGCGGATTGCTGTTGTCGCGCAATCGGGCGGCATTGGGTTTGCCATCAAACATCGTGCCAAGGCGCTGGGCGTTGCGATCAGCTATTGCGTCAGCGCCGGCAATGAAGCCGATCTCGGCGCCGGGGAATTCCTCGACTTCATGGTGCAGGACGCTTCGACCGACGTGATCCTGCTGTTCATCGAGGGTATCCGCGACGTCGATAAATTTTTGGCCGCGGCCAAACGCGCGGCGGAGGTCGGCAAGCCGGTGATCGTCACCAAGGTCGGCCGCTCCGGGGCAGGCCAGCGCGCGGCGGCCTCGCACACCGCGAGCATGGCCGGCTGGTCGGCCGCCTATGACGCTGTGTTCGCCAAATACGGCTTCATTGTTTCCAACGACATGGACGAGGCCGTGGCCATCGCCGCGGTGCTTGCCAGCAATCCGCTGCCGAAAGGTGATCGCGTCGCAGTGCTGACGGTGTCCGGTGGCGCGGGCATCTGGGGGGCCGACACCGTATCCATGCAGGGTCTGAAGGTGCCGGCTTTGTCGGATGGCATCCAGTCCGAGATCAAGAAATGGATGCCGTCCTATGGCGCAGCCGGCAATCCCGTCGACGTGACCGCGCAGGGCGTCAGCAGCGGCGGATTGCAGAAGAGCATCGAGCTGTTCGATACGTCCGATGAAGTCGACGCGACGCTGGTGATCATGTCGTTTTCCAGCGAAACCCGGATGCCGTTCAAGGAAGCTGAGCTGCAGCCGGTGATATCGGCGCAGAACAAGCCGGTGGTGTTCTATTCCTACACGTTGCCCTCGGACTTTGCGCGGCGGGAACTGGCGAAATCGGGTGTGGTGATCCTGTCGGGCCTGACCCATGTCGGTGTCGCGATGCGGCGGCTCCGCGATTATTCCAGGTTCAAGCTGCCTCCGGCGGCGGATGCGGCAGCGTTGCCGGTGCGCGATTTGTCCGCGCATTTGAAATCACCGACCTTGTCGGAATCCGACAGCAAAGCGTTGCTACGCGACGCCGGCATCACGCTGCCGGACGAAGTGCTGGTGACCGAACGCGACGGGCTGGACGCTGCGATCGCCAAAGCGGGCTTTCCGCTGGTCATGAAGATCCAGTCGCGCGACATTCCGCACAAGAGCGAAGTCGGCGGCGTCCGCGTCAACATCACCACCAAGGGCGAGGCGTTCTCGACCTATCAATTGCTACTCGACAATGCGCGCAAGCATCGGCCGAACGCTGATATCCAGGGCGTGCTGGTCGGGCCGATGGCCAAGAAGGGCGTCGAGATCATCGTCGGCACCATGACGGACACGACTTTCGGCCCGATGATCATGGTCGGCCTCGGCGGCATCACCACGGAATTGTTCAGGGACGTGATCTATCGGCCAGCGCCGGTGAGCGCGACCGAAGCAAGCGCGATGCTGGCTGAATTGAAGGCCGCCCCGTTGCTCAGCGGTTTCCGAGGTGCCGCGAAGACCGACATTCCGGCGCTGTCAAAACTGATTTCGCAGATATCGGTACTGGCGGCGCAGGTGCGCGGAGAGATCGCCGAGATCGAACTCAATCCGGTGCTGGTGCATCCGGAAGGCCAAGGCGTCACGATCGTCGACGCGCTGGTGGTGAGGAAGAACGGGTAGCTTCGGTCTGAGCGCTCAAACAACTCCAGGGTCGTCCCCGCGAAAGCGGGGACCCATAACCCCTGGCGGTTATGATTGAAGAAGGCATGCGCCGCATCGCATAAAACGAGACGACACGGCGTATGGGTCCCTGCTTTCGCAGGGACGACGTATCGTCTTCCATTGCAACAGCGGCAGCGCTCTCCCCGCAAGCGGGGCGAGGTAAGTGCTCACCGCCCCTTGAAATTCGCGACGCGGCGCTCGGCGGTGGCTTTGACGCCTTCCTTGAAGTCTTCGGTGGCGCGCAGCTTGGTCTGTTCGACCAGCTCGTGGTTGGTCGCGGCCAGCACGCGGTCGGCGAGGTCGCCGCGCATCGTCTTGCGGGTCGAGATCAGGCCGAGCGGCGAGCATTCGGCGATTTCGGCGGCGAGCTTCATCGCTTCAGCGCGGACCTGGTCCTGCGGCACGCAGACATTGGCGAGGCCCATGCGATAGGCTTCTTCGCCGGTGACGCGGCGGCTGGTGTAGAAGATCAGCTCGGCGTTGTTCTTGCCGACCAGCTCGGGCAGCGTCGCGGTCAGGCCAAAGCCCGGATGGAAACCGAGCTTGGTGAAGTTCGCGGCGAAGCGCGCCTCGGGACAGGTGACGCGGAAGTCTGCCGACACCGCAAGGCCCAAGCCGCCGCCGATGGCCGCACCATGCACGGCCGCCACGATCGGCTTCTTGTTGCGGAAGATGCGCACCGCCTGAACGTAGAGATGGTTGATCGGCAAATTGGACGCCGGATCGTTCTTGGCTTTCTCTTCTTGTTCCTGGCGGGCGGGATCGCTGAAATTGGCACCGGCGCAGAACGCCTTGCCTTGGGCTGCGAGCACCGACGCGCGGATTTCGATGTCGTTGTCGAATTCCTCGAGCGCGTCCGCGATCTGGTTGATCAGCGAGACGTCGAAGAAGTTCAGCGGCGGCTTGCGGATTTCGATCAGGCCGACGTGGCCGTGCTTCTCGACGCCGATATCAGTGTAATTTGCCATGATGATTTCCTATTTTGAATTAGCGCAAACCGAGCCCGCGCGCGATGATGCCGCGCAGCACTTCGGTGGTACCGCCCTGGATCGTCAGCTTCGGCGCGGTCTTGATCGCGAACGAGAGCTGGTTCTCCAGCGTCTCGCGGTTGGTGGCGTTTTCCTCGACGAAGGCGGCGAGATCGCGCACCCGGTGCGGCAATTGCTGCTCCCAGACCGTGCCGATATCCTTGACGATCGAGGCTTCCACCACCGGCTCCTTGCCGGCCTGCAGCATGCCGGCGACCGAGACCGACATCCGCCGCATGGTGTGCAACTGCGCCACCAGCCGGCCGATGCCTTCGGCGCTGCGGGTATCCGGATTGTTGCCGACCGCGCGCACCAGTTCGGTGAGCACGTAATAGGTTTCCAGGAAACGCTCGGGGCCGGAGCGTTCATAGGCGAGCTCGGAGGTCGCCTGCTTCCAGGCGCCGTCGACTTCGCCGAGCACGTGATCGTCGGGCACGAAAAAGTCGGTGAACACCACTTCGTTGAATTCGTACTGGCCGGTGATCTGGCCGATCGGGTTCACCTGGATGCCCGGCTGCTTCATCTTGACCAGAAATTGCGTCAGGCCGTGGCGGCGGTTCTCTTTCGTGGGCGGTGACGTCCGGAAGATCGCGATCATGTAGTCGGCGATATGGGCCGACGAGGTCCAGATCTTGGTGCCGTTGATCAGATAGCCGCCGTCGGTCTTGGTCGCCTTGGTCTTGGCCGCGAACAGATCGGAGCCGGAATTCGGCTCGCTCATGCCGATCGCAAAACAGACCTCGCCGCGGCAGATGCGCGGCAGGATGTCCATCTTGATGTTCTCGGGCGCGTATTTCAAAAGCACCGGGCCGCTCTGGCGGTCGGCGACGAAGAAGCGTCGCGTCGGCGCGTTGGCGACGCGCATTTCCTCGGTCACCACATAACGCTCGAGGAACGAGCGCTCATGGCCGCCATATTTCTTCGGCCAGGTCATGCCGAGCCAGCCCTTGGCGCCGACCTTGCGGGAAAATTCCGGCGCGTCGGTGTCTTCGCGGTTGGGCTTGTAGGGGTCGAAGGTGCCGGCGGCGATTTCCTCGGCGAGGAAGGCGCGCACTTCCTTGCGCAGTTGCTCGCACTCGGGCGGCAGGCGGATCGGATCGAAACGGAGGGCTGCGGTCATATTGAATCTCGACTTTCGTGCAGGCTTTAAGTGTTAGCGTGAGGCGACCAGCGGCCACAGCTCGTCGGCGCCGCGCGCGGCCACTAACTTGCCGAGTTCGACCGCCCAATAGCTCTCGGAGCCGAAATCGTCGCGCCAGGCCAGCGCCCGCAGCGAATAGCGATGCAGGATGTGCTCGATGGTGAAGCCGATCGCGCCGTGCACCTGATGGGCGATGCCGCCGCCTTTTTCGGCCGCTTCCGAGCAGCGGATTTTCGCCGCCGCAGCCTCGAGAAACACTTCGTCGTTGAATGATTTGGCGTTGGCGATGGCGTCCGCCGCCGAAGTCGCCGCCGCCAGCGCTGCCGCCGATTCACCGGCGAGCCGGGCCAGATTGTGCTGCACCGCCTGGAATTTCGAGATCTTCTTCTCGAACGCGACGCGCTCGTTGGAATAGCGCACGCTGATATCGAGCATCGATTCCAGCGCGCCGGCGATCTGCAGGCTTCGCGCCACCCCGCCCATCAGCAACAACGCTGTGTGGTCAAAGCCCTTTGGCGCCGGCTTGATGGTGACAGGCTTGACCTTGTCGAGGGTAACCGTGTCGTTGTTGTCGCCGCCGAGATTGAGGCCGGCCTCGATCCGGCAATCGCCGGCCTTGACCAGCGCGACCGAGAGGCCATCTCCGCCATTGGCCAGCACGGCGATGTGCTTGGCCACCTTGGCAAAGGGAACGCCGCGGGCGCGGCCGGACAGGCTGCCGTCGGCATTGAGCGTGATGCGGTCCTTCGGGCTTGCCGGGGCGACCGTCATCTCGCCATCGGGCGAGGTGATCTTGGCCTGCGCCAGCAGCCATCCCGCCAGCATCGTCTCGGCCAGCGGCACCGCGATCGCGAAGCGGCCGGCGGCGCTGAGCACGCTGAAGCCTTCGGCCATGCTGGCGCCCGAGCCGCCGCAATCTTCCGGCACCCATGACAGCGGCAGGCCGGCTTCGGTCAGCGCCTGCCAGAGCGGGGCTTTCCACTCGCCCTTCTTGTCATGGTTGATGGTTTGGGCGTCGGCGAGATCCGCAAAAATCTTCTCCGCGGTCTCGGCAACAATGTTTTCACTCTCCGCCACAACGTTCCTCGTTTTCCATCTGGACACACCTGCGCAAGGCTTCCGCGCCCAACCATCGTGCGACCGTTTCTTGGGCCGCACGATGGCGAAAAGCCAGTGCCATGACAAGCCGCGATGTCGGTAGGGCAGCCTGCGAACCCGGCATAAGTGTCGGTGGTATCTGCAATAATTCCGTGCAATGGAGTTTGGCGGATTTGCGGGTAAACCCCGCCACGATATGGTAGACCGCGCATCGCACGCAGCGGGGCTGCTCAAGATCAAGAAGAGGAAATGTGGATGTCCCAAGGTACTTCAGGCGACGGTTTGTGCGCAATTATCACGGGTTCCGCGTCCGGCCTTGGTGCCGCGACCGCGGCCATTCTGGCGAAGGGCGGTGCGCGCATCGTCGTCAATTATTCCTCCAGCGAGAAGGAGGCGGAGGAGACCGCCGATCTCTGCCGCAAGGCGGGCGCCGAGGTGGCCGTGGTGCAGGGCGATGTGTCCCGCGACGAGGATTGCAAGAAGATCGTGGCGGCAGCCGCCTCCTGGGGCCGGGTCGATGTGCTGATCAACAATGCCGGCACCACCAAGCATATGGCGCATGACAATCTCGACGGCCTGTCGGCGGAAGATTTCCAGCGGCTGTTCGGCGTCAACACCATCGGCCCGTTCCAGATGATCCGCGCCGCGCGGTCATTGCTCGAAGCCGGCGCCAAGGCCTCCGGCCGCGCGTCATCGGTGGTCAATGTGTCGTCGGTCGCCGGCATCAGCGGCATCGGCTCGTCGGTCGCCTATGCCGCGAGCAAGGGCGCGCTCAACACCATCACCTTGTCGCTGGCGCGCGCGCTGGCGCCGCTGATCCGCGTCAACACGGTATGCCCCGGCTATATCGATACGCCGTGGTTCACCAAGGGCCGCGGCGTCGAGGGCGCTGCCAAGGTTCGCGATTCCGTGGTGGCGAAGGTGCCGCTCAAGCGTGCGTCAACGGCGGAAGAGGTCGCGCAACTGGTGTGCTTCCTGGCCACGCCGGCGTCGAGCAACATGACCGGTGAAATCGTCCGCATGGACGCCGGGCTGCATTTGATTACTTAATTCGTCATTGCGAGGAGCGAAGCGACGAAGCAATCCAGGGCTCCATATCGGTAGCCCCTGGATTGCTTCGCTGCGCTCGCAATGACGGAAGCTGCTATTTACTCACTTATTCCCGATATCCGGAATCACGCGGCTGGCGACCAGCCGGTTCCAGATGAACAGCACCACCAGCGCGCCGATGGTCGCGGTGATGAAGCCGGCGCCCTGGTTGGGACCGTAATGGCCGATCATCTGGCCCACGAAAGTGGCGAGGAACGCGCCAGCGATGCCGAGCACGGCGGTCAGGATAAATCCGCTCGGATTGTTCGGGCCCGGCGAGATCAGCCGCGCAATAATCCCGGCAACGAGGCCTACGATCAAAACATACAACATGGCTGTCGTCCTTTTCCTGGGAAAATCCAAAAGGCGCTATCGGTGTCGCGACAGCGGCAGGGATCAGAGCCGGCCCGACAATTCGTTTTCGGTCGGCACCCGTCCATCCGGCGTCAGGTGATCGATCACGCCGGGCAATTGCTGGCTGAGGCCCGACAGCAGATCTTCGCGGGACAGCCCGGTTTGCGACATCAGCCCGTTGATCTGATCGGCGCCGAGCGCGCTGGCGAGATCGTGCGGGGCGATCTGCTTGTTCGGGCCGGGGCTGACCCATGAATTGGCGGTTTCGCCATGGCCGTTCTGCTGCAATTGCTTGAGCAGGTCGCCGAGCCCGCCGCTGATCACGCTGCCCGCGGCCGCGCCGCCAAGGATGCCGCCGAGATTGCCCTTGAGAAGATCACCAAGGCCGCCGCCCATGGCGCTACCTGCGGGTGTCGGCGCCGGTGCCGCCGGCGCTGCGCTCGGCTGGTCGCTGCCCGCGGTCAGATGCTTGACCGCCTTCCAGGCCAGCAGGCCCAGGATCGCCATCGTCATCGGCGACATCCCGCTGGATTGTGCGTTCGGATCGCTGGGGCCGCGCGGGCCGTTCTGCATGCCGTTGAGTACGTCAAGTAAACCCATGGTTCTCTCCTGCCGCTACTGCCCCGCCAGCGGAAACATACCGGCGCCCCATGACGGTTACAAGGCGCAGACCGCCGCACGCGGCTCGCGGCACGGGCTTTGGGCGGCGCCGGCTGCAAAACTCTGCTAACGAGATTAGTTAGGGCAACGGACGGAAAGCGGGATGATCGCTGACAGCACGATCGGGGTAGCGGGCGCCGGTAGTATCGGCTGCTTTGTCGGCGGCATGTGCGCCGCCGCGGGCCGCAAGGTCGCGTTACTGGCGCGGCCGCGCGTGATCCAGGAAATCGACCGGAACGGTCTGCGGCTGACCAGCTTCGAGGGTTTGGAGCAGACCATCGCCGCTGACAGCCTGACGCTGTCGGAAGATCCCAAGATATTTGGCGATGTCGGCGTGGTGCTGGTGACGGTCAAAAGCGCCGATACCGCCGAGATTGCCGACATCATCGCGCAGCATGCGCCGCCGGACGCGGTGGTCATCAGCCTGCAAAATGGCGTTGGCAATGTCGCGGTGCTGCGGGCGCGATTGCCGGGCCGGATTGTGCTGGCCGGAATGGTGCCGTTCAATGTGGTGGCGCCCGGCGAGGGAAGATTTCATCGCGCCACATCGGGCGACATCGTGATCGAGCAGGATCAAGCCCGCACGGCTGCTCGATTGTCAGTGACGGGGCTGACGATGCGCGCCTCCGATAACATCGATGGCGTGCAATGGGGCAAGCTGCTGGTCAATCTCAACAACGCGCTAAATGCGCTGGCCGGCGTGCCGCTGCGCCAGCAATTGGCGCAGCGCGCGTGGCGCCGGCTGTTTGCCGACCAGATGAGCGAAGGCCTCGCGGCGATCCGCGCCGAGGGGATCAGACCGGTGTCGCCGACGCCGATACCGTCGAACTGGACGCCGTCTTTGCTGCGGTTGCCGGATGCGATTTTCGAGGCGCTGCTCGGACGTACCATGAAGATCGATCCGCAGGCACGCTCGTCGATGGCGGAGGATTTGCAGCGCGGGCGCCGCACCGAAGTCGACTATCTGCAGGGCGTCATTGTCGAGATCGCGGAGCGGCACGGGTTGCAGGCGCCACTGTCGCGGCGCATCGTCGAGCTGGTCAAAAGCGCCGAGGCCGCAGGCTCCGGGTCGCCCCGACTGACGCCGGAACAGATCCGGCCGTGAACGCTTGTCGCCTGCAAAGCAGCAACGAACGGAACGAATGCGATGAAGCGATTTTTTGCCGTGGTTGCCATCGTCATCGGATGTGGCGGAACCCCGGTGGTGCACGCCGCGCCGCCAACGGTGACACCATCGCCGGGATATGACGCCAGGTTGCAGGAGCAGCGCGCAGCGACGGCGATCCATCAACCCGCGGTACCGACGCCGCGCCCGATTCCGCGGCGTCGCATCAGGCACAGGCACTGATCCGCGATGCTCGCGCAACGGAGTGACGGTCCAGCGTGTTGGATCCTGATGAAGCTACTTCTCAGACAACAATTGCCGCAAAAGAATGCCGGCCTCGTTCTGAGGCAGTTTGCTGATCTCGCGGTATAGAAGTACGGCGACGGTGCAATAATCCGCGTATTTTTCCGGAGAGACCGAGCTGCTTCCGATCAAATCAAACTGTTCAGCCGCGATCCCCTTAGCGCCCAATTGCACGCCGATCTTTTTCCAAAGTGCTCCCGTCACGCTTTCGGGGGTAGCAGGTCTCTCCACTGCGGTCTCGATCACACGTTTGTTTATTTCAGCTTCGCGTTTGACAAAATCGCTCGGGATATCGGATTGGGTGACACCGTTCCCAACTCCGGACGCATACTGATAGCAGAGAGCGGGATTTTTGACGCCCAACGCGGAATACTGGTCCGCATATAAGTTGCCGACATCGACCAGCACCGCATCATCCGCGAGGGGCCTGAGCGTCGCTATCGCACCGATTAGTTTTTCTTGGGCTGCCAAAGCAGCTTCATTTTCCGTCTTTCCGTCAACAAAGCTGTCGTAGTAGGCTTGCACGACCGCATCATAGTCCTCGGGGAATCGTGCGTTAAGCGCTTGCAAGATCGGTAGCCATTTTGTCAGCAGATCGCCTATGTGCTGTTTATCTGGATTCGGACCAAAGCCCGATATTGCGTAATCGTTGCCATCGGATGTCGCCGTTATCGCGCCCGCCCGCAGAAGAACATCCGCCGGGGGCTCCCAAATTTCTGAACTCGGAGTTGAGAGGGCGCGATCGACAAAGGCTTTGTTGAATCCAGCGGCAGCAAAAATATTCTTCTGGTCCTCGGCTGCATCCGCAAGTTCGCTGGCGCCCATCCCGGGAAATGCCGGAGCGTGGAACCCCAGCGTCGCCCCGTTTCGAAGAACTCGTTTTTGACCACCGGCAAATGCGACCGTGCAAGCTGATAAGCAATTTGCCGAAACATAAGCGATCAGCTTCCGCTGTCTTATTACAGAATTCAGCTTCGCAGCCTCACCTATTCGGCCACCCAAACTATCGAGGTGCACCACCCTGATTTGCCGCGAAGCATTCAAAACTTTTACAAAGTCATCCGTGAGGCCGTATTTAAACCCGCCTGTTATCTCTGCCTCGGTCCCGTTGCGCATCACTCGTATGGAATATGCCGGAATGTTCGGGTCGTCCAGGAAGGCCATGCGAGAGATTTCCGTGAGTTCCGGAAAGCCGGTGGTCACGAAAGTCCCGAGCAAACGCAGCAATCCGAAAAACGCGGCGACCTTCGCAAGGCCCGCCCACGGCGAACGTTTGCCTAACATTACGCGAGCCGCAATGTGCCGATCGGCCGCGCGCCACACCCCAACCAATTGCCATGTTACGATGGCGGAGACGCCAACCCAAGCGGTGACCATTGTCGCGAGTAGGGCGCGGGGATCGTATCCACCCTTAGATTGAAACGCGCCAGCGGCAAAAACAGGTACAAGCGCCGCCAGGATATTTCCAAGAAATCCGAATCCCCAGTATGCCGTTACAAGCGAGTATTCCCCGCGCCAGTTTCTCGCGATGAAATTGTTGTATCGGCTCGGCCGCTTCGATAGCTCTGGTAGCGGCTCGACCCTAGTAAAGTTTCCGGGATCCAGAACGCTCTCGCTTGGCTTCGTTGATTTCCAGTTGTCGCGAAACAAGCCGGCGAGGAAGCAAACGAACCAGAGAATACCAACCGTCCCCGCAATGTATCCAAGGTTATGGGCAAGGCCATCACCTTGCCAAGCTTCGAATTTTTCGCCTCGCCATTTGAGAACCGTGTCCCCTAGACAGACAGCCAAACCTGCATAGACACCGTACAAGCCATAGCGCCGCTTATATGAGATCGTGGGCGCCTCATAGCGGGGAACGAGCCTTTCAGGTCGCGTAAGCTCAAACACTTGTCCGGCGGGCTTCCAGTCCTGAAACCCGGCGCGCCAGACGCTTACATTATCGAGCGTTCTGAAGGCTCTTAGCCTGTCCGTCAGATTATCGCGAGTGAGCGGTCCGTGCTCGGCGTTACCGTCAAAGAGAAACCAGTCGTCGGACATTGAAGTCGAGAGCCCCCCGCTCAATCATCTGGACAATACCGACAAATGAGCAACCTGCAACCATAGCGAGTTATTTTATGCTCGCCCGACTTCCGCCCTAGTCGCGTTCGTTGGCCATCGCTTTCATAAGTCCAACAGACAAGGGTGGACCTGCGCGGCATCGCCGCTATATTCCACGCCAACAGAAATCGATCGCCGGCCGCATCCGGATCGGGCGACGCAGGAAAACTCGAGGGGGCTGTATTGCTTCAGAGAACAGCGGCCGTGCTGATCGCTCTTGTGCTCGGCGCGGTATCCCTCATCCCGGCGCGCGCACAGGCGGCTTACCCCGACCGGCCGATCCGCATCGTGGTTCCGTTCGGGCCGGGCGGCTTTGCCGATATCACCGTTCGCCTGCTGGCGGAGAAACTGGCTCAGCGCGCCAACGCCCAGGTCGTGATCGAGAACAGGCCCGGTGCCGGCGGCGTGGTCGCCGGCAACACCGTCGCCTCGGCAGCGCCGGACGGTTACACGCTGTTCGTATT
Organism: uncultured Alphaproteobacteria bacterium; assembly: GCA_963738105.1. Classification (GTDB taxonomy): domain Bacteria; phylum Pseudomonadota; class Alphaproteobacteria; order Rhizobiales; family Xanthobacteraceae; genus Bradyrhizobium. The sequence continues at coordinate 49,977 of CAVTWC010000038.1, forward strand.
CTCGAGCGGCATCGCGCTTTCCAGATCGCTGCTCAAGTCGATGCCGTTCGATCCGGCCACCGCATTTGCGCCGATCGCGACCATGGCGCAGTTCGACCTGCTGTTGCTGGTGAGAGCGGACTCGCCTATCCACACCCTCAAGGACGCGCTCGACGCCGCGCGCGCCGACCCCAAGAAATTCAACGTCGGCACCATCAATCCCGGCAGTACCCAGAACGTCGCCGGCGACTTGCTGCGTGTGACCAGCGGCATTCCGATGACGGTGGTGCCGCACCGCACCTCCGCCGAAGTTCTGACCGCGCTGCTCCGCGGCGATATCCAGATCGGCGTCGAGACCTATGCCGCGCTGAAGTCGGCGATCGACGCCAATCAGATCCGCGCCATCGCCTCAGCCAACAGCAAGCGTTCGTCGCTACAGCCCGATGTGCCGACGCTGCGTGAGAGCGGCATCGATGCCGCGGTCGACGGCTGGAACTCGCTGGTGGCGCCGGCCGGCACGCCGCCTGACATTATCGCCTTTCTCAACGGCCACGTCCGCGCGATCGTTGCCGATCCCGACTTCCGCAAGCGCTTGATCGAACTCGGCGGCGACCCGGTCGCGGGACCGCCGGAAGAACTGGGCGCGCGGATCAAATCCGATATCGACATGTGGGCCGCCGTGGTGAAAAAGGTCGGCCTCGAACCGCAGTGAGCTGAATTCCCATGCCCGACAGTTTCAAGATCGACGCCCATGTGCATGTCTTCACCACGGACATGCCGCTGATCGACAACCCGCGCCACGCACCGACCTACAGTTTCACCCACGCGGACCTGATCGCAACCCTCGACCAGAACGGCATCGATCGCGCGGTGATCGCGGCCGCAAGTCCATGGGGGGACTATAACGATTACATGCTTGAGGCGGTGCGCGCCTATCCGAGCGCGGCTGCGCGCCACCGCGATTTTCCGGCGCCCGATGGAGCGGTTCGAGCTGGAGGCGATGAGCCGCGACGGTTTCGTTGGCGTGCGGCTTCCCTTCATCGGGCTGCCGGAACTTCCTGATATCACCACCTTCGACTACCGCGCACTGTTTCGTCGCCTTGCCGATCTCGACTGGCATGTCCATCCGCATGTCCAGGGTGAGGACCTGCCGAAAATCCTTCCAACGCTGGAGGCCTCCGGCGTCAAGATCGTGGTCGACCATCTCGGCCGTCCCGATCCGAAATCCGGCGTCAACAGCGAAGGTTTCAAGGCGCTGCTGCGCTCGATCGACAAGGGCCGCACCTGGGTCAAGGTCTCGGGCGGCTACCGGCTCGGACCGCAGGCCAAGGACTATGCGCGCGAGCTTCTAAAGGTCGCGGGCCCCGATCGGCTGGTGTGGGCGAGTGACTGTCCGTTTGTCGGCCATGAGGGTCAGTTCCCGTATCAAGCCACCATCGACTGGCTGGTCGATGCGATTCCGGACGCCGGCGCGCGCGCGAAAATCTTCGGCGCGACGGCGCGCGAGCTCTACTTCAACGGCGAGTGATCAAGGCGCGCTGATCGGACGAATCAAAAAATGACCACATACGTGCTAGAACTCTCCGCATTGATGGCGATCTTCTTTTTCGTGATCATTTCTCCCGGTGCCGATCTTGCGATGGTTATGCGCCAGTCGATCGTGTACGGGCGCAGGTCAGCCATCGTGACGTCGCTTGGTATCGGCATCTCTCTGCTCTTCCACGTGGGTTATACGATCCTCGGTCTCGGTCTGATCATTTCGCAGTCGATATTGCTGTTCAACATCGTCAAATGGTGCGGTGTCGCATATCTCGTCTATATCGGCATCCGGTCTCTCCGTGCCGGTACAACCGCAATGGTGGAACCGAAGGCCCGAGCTCCTCGGGAGCAACCATGCCAACCGGTGCTGAAGGCGTTCGCACTTGGGTTTGCAGCCAATGCGCTGAACCCAAAGCCGGTTTTTTTCTTCCTCTCCATTTTCGCCAATGTCGTTAGCTTAAGCACGCCGCCTGCCGTCAAGTTTGGCTACGGTGTCGTGATGGCGATTTGCCTGGTGACGTGGTTCGTCGGTGTAAGCTATTTCATGACGACGCCACGCATGCGTGCAGCATTTTCAAGAGCAAGCAAATGGATTGATCGCGCCAGCGGCGTTGTCTTCATCGCTCTCGGAATCAAATTGGCAACCCAAAAGGCTGGTTGAGAACCGGCCGGACCCAAGCGGCAAAAGCTCCAGATTTTCCTCGGCTTGAGCGCGCTGGCATTTTGGACGTCCAGGCCGTATAATTTCACGACACTTGGCGGAACCGTGGATGGCCATTTTCTCCAGCCGACTAGCTCTCGCACTGGTATTGGCGGCGTCCTGTCTGGGCGGGCGGGCGGCCTATGCCCAGGCTGCGCCGGTGAACTATTGGACCCCCGGTTGGCCTCTCGGCTTCGGCGGCAATCTGGCGGACGGCCAGAGCTGGAACACCTACGGCAATTTTCCGAGCTTTAGTGGCAGTGACGCCCAAGGTAACGGCTTTTCCTATTCGCGCTACAATTTTTCCGATGGCTGGTTTGTCGGCGCCGGAGGCGGCCGCACGGCTTTCGGCATGAACGGCATCAACCAGAGTGATGGCTTCGGCTATAGCCGCACGCTTGATTCCCAAAACGTGCAGTTCGGTTACAACTTCCAAGGCACGGACGGGAGCGGACTACCCCTCACGGTCTATGCCGGCTTCGATACCTTGAACTACAAGACCAGCTTCGGAGGGCCTTTGGCTCCCTTCGACGCCCTGTCCAGCACGGTGCCGGCCTATGGTGCACATGCGGGCGTCGAAATTCGGCCGACGTCGAATCTCAGCCTGTCGCTCGGCGTCGGTTACATCCAGCAGCCGGGACTGCGTTGATCGGGGTCGCGGCTAAAGTGCGCATGTCAAACGTGAGCTAAGGGTTTACTTTATTGTTGTCTCGGCTGCGATCAGCTCTTTGCCTTCAGCGGTCCTGATTATCAGCCGTATTTGTTCGCCGCTGCTGCCGGCAGGTATCGCCGCGGCAATGCGATTTCCATCTTTCGGGTCTGCCTTCACGGTGTCGTCGAACAATACCGCATCGCCGCGCTTCAACGTGACGCGGAGCGGCGCGGCTGGTTCGATACTGAAGAACTGAAGGTTTACGCGCGCCGCCTCAGCCACGAGATTGACCAGGATGTTCTCGTTGGCATGGGTCACGTTACTCATGCCGACGGTCGGGCTGTAGGTTTCCGGAATCGACACTTCGCCGCGTGCGGGAAAGCTGGCGCTGTGAAAAAACTGGTCCGACACGCCCGCCCATAATTCGACGTAAGGCTGTCCCGGGGTCGGGTCCTGGCGCGCGTCGGCCTCGTTGGTGAACGACTGAAATCCCCAGGTCCACATTTTCAGGCCGCGCGTGATCGTGTTGTCGGCGATGCGGATGATGCCCTCTTCGTTGTCGTGGTTGATCACACCCCAGAAATTTCCGCCCCGCATATCGGGCGCCGCATAGGCGATTCCCATGGAAGGCCAGTTCCGGAAGTAGCGCAGGCGTTCGAAGCGGCTCCGGCCGAGACCCAGGCTCTGGTCGCCCTCGGCCAAATTGGCCGACCAGCGGGGCGTGGTGTAGGCCTGGATCGGCGCGATGATTTCGGCGCTGCCGGTCGTCTCGGGGTGTTTCGGGTCCGATCCCGGCGCGAGCGTCGTGCAGGTCCAGTACTCGTAGTCGATCGCCTTGTCCTGCGGATTCTTCAGCACCATGCGCGCATCGAGCGCGGCGCGGTCGGCCTTCAGCGTGATGGTGGTCGTAGCCTCGATACCCGTCGAGCCTCGCCTGAATTGCTTCGGCGCCGCGCTATAGGCGAAATCGTCTTTCAGCGACATCGACACCGTCACTTCGCCGGCACTCTCCCTCACCACCTTGAAATCCCATGGCTTAAGCCAGGTCTTGCCGTGCTCGGCATCCGGGAAGGTGGGAAAGATACCGCCGACCACCATCATCCAGTCGTAATAAAAATTGCCGGCCGTCATCCCATAGGGAACGCCGACCTCGGTGCGATAAAGCTGTTCGTGGCCGGTCGGCTTGTAAATGATGGAGAGAATGCGCCCACCGAACTCGGGCACCAGCGTCACCTTCAGATAACGATTCTCGAGTACGTAGGTTCTGAACGTGTGATCGACGATGGTGTTCTTGTCGAGCGACCCGCTGACGAATCCGTTCTCCGCATCAGCAGCATATTTGACGGTGCTCCAGGCCATCGTCAACTCACTCAAAGTCACCCTGTCGGGCGTCGGCGAGGCCGCATGCACGACACGAAATGAACAAATCGGCGAAAGGGTCGCCGCCGAAAGGACAGCAACCGCGAAACGGATCCGGGTACGCGAGGGAGCGTGAATTGCCATTGACGTCGCCTTCGAGCGCGCGGGGGCGATCCTATCGCAAATTACCGGCGGATCCGGTGAAGAATTTAGCCGTCATGAGGAGCGGCGGGAAGATGTCCGGGAGTATGCTGTCGAAGGCGCGTGTCGTCGATGCTCGGGCGGATGCCGAATTAAGCCGGTCGTCAATTCAAAATAGTCTATTTATGCGGGGAGAATATTACCGCCGGCGGCGCAACTTCGTGATTTCGAGGGATCGACGATGATCGAGTGGTTCGAAGATTTATCTTTGGGAATGCGTTTCAAAAGTGAGACCGTCCAAATATCAGAAGATGAGATCAAGCAGTTTGCTGCCAGGTTTGACCGCAGCCATTTCATCTGGACGATGAGGCGGCCCAAAAAACAATCTTCAAGGGACTGGCGGCATCGGGATGGCACACCGCCGCCATTGCCATGAGCCTGGCCGTACAAATTCGCCCGTTTGGTCCCCATCCACTTATTGGCCTCGGGGTTGACGGTCTGCGATGGATGTTGCCGGTAAGACCCGGCGATATTCTCCACCTCGAGGGCGAGATTGTCGGCCTGACGCCTTCAAGGACAAAGCCTCAGGGCGTCGCGTTGGTGAAGTGGACTCTTTATAATCAGAACGGCGACGCGGTTTATACCTTCACGCCGATCGGCTCGGTGCCGTGTCGACCTGAGACCGTTCCTGCGTCGTCAGGCTGACAATCCCTATGAGCACTAGCCGCGCTTGGGCTTGGGCTTGGTCGGGGTCGCGCTCGCCGTCGGTGCCGGGGGCCCAAACAGCGCTTTCTTCAAGTCGTTGAGGGTTTCGGAAAGCCGCGGCCATTCGCAGGAGAATGAATTCCGCGCGCATTCGGCGTTCCTGGCGTCGCGGGCTTTGAGTTCGGCTGCGGCGGCGCGCTTATTGGGCGCTTGCACCGGCAGCGGAATCTTCTCGGTCTCGCTTCTAAACATCACCGGTTGCGCTTGCTGCTGCTGTTGCTGCTGCTGCTTTGCGGCGAACGCCGCGGCGATGCTGCTGCGCCGCTGCTTGTCGAGATATTCGGTGTATTGCTGATCGATTCTCTTCTGCTCTTCCGGCGTCGGATTCGGGCCCGCGATGTCGAAGCTGCGGTCCTGCATGAAATCGAAATAGGTATAGCCACCGCCCGGCTTGCGGCGCCCGGCGAATTTCGCGTTGCATGTCGCAAGCGCCGAAGCCTTGGCCTCCTTGGTCGCGGCTTTCTCGGCGGCGTCGGCGCAGTCCTCGAAATCGGCGGGGGCGCGCGACCACCACTGCGCATGTGCTCGCCATGGTTGCAACACGATACAACCGGCGGTCGCGGCAATCAAAAACATGTAACGCGGTGCGATCACAGACGATTTTTCCGACGCGATTCAACGGTGATTTGCTGAGACGTTATTTACCCGAATTGTCGCCCATTATCGACAGTCTTGTCACGCGGTAAGGCTCGGGTTTTCCCGTGGAAGTTTTGTGAACGTTTTCCAAGCGTTACGGCGACGGTTCTGGGTGGAACCCGCTGCCGCGGCCGCACATCGACGATGCGTGCCGCACAGCTTGGCTTAGCCTGCGCGCATTCTTGGCTGACTGCCGGCGACAGCGCCGATGACGGCGCGACGGTCGACGACCGCGTTATGAAACTGGTTGAGCACAAGACTGTAGGCGGCGAGGTCTGCCTGCTCGATCGCGCCGTCATCGTAGCATTCCAGCGTCTCGCGGAGAAACTCGTCGGCCTCGTGCTGCATGGCGTCGAGTTCTTCGATGAAATCGATCCGCCGCACCTGGCTGATGGCGGTAAGTAATTTCTCGCGATGCAGGGTGTTCATTCGCCGCTCGTCGCGTTTGATGTAGTGGCGCAAGCCGGCAACGCCGGAGCCGAGCAAGGAGAACAACAGCACCGCGCCCCAGATATAGTCGCTGTAATTGTCCATAAAGGTGCGTTCGTTACCGTCGATGTAAGCCGCAGCACCGGGATGCGCGGGCAGCGCCGCATCCTTGTCGGTGTCGGGCTTTTCGATCCGCGACGCGCCTGGAATTTCCCGCGCGAGTGCGGGTTTGGCGGCGAACAGCTGGCGGGTAAACGCCGCCACCGTACTTTCGGACAGCGATTTCGGCGCAACGATCAGATGATTGACGCCGACGGTTTCGATCTTGTCGTCGGGCCGGGCCGGCGAGGACGAGAAGGCGCTGCCGGGGATTTCCTCGGATTCGTACAGCGGATGCCTTGAGGCGATCGCCTCGGAGACCTCGATCGGCAGGAACGTCGGCTCGCCCCGGGTGCGCGCCGTGCTGGCGATAGCATCCGACGTGATCTTGCTGCCGATCGGGCCGACCGTCATGAAGGCATCGATGGTGGAATCCTTCAGCATCGCGGCGATCTGGTCGACACTGAATTGCACGACCGTGACCTTGTCGGGATCGACGCCCAATTCCTTCAGGATCACCTGCAGCAGCGTCACATTGACTTGCGTTCGGCCGACCACGCCGATGCGGTGACCCGCGAGATCATCGATGCCCTTGATGTTCGATTTGGCACCCTTCTTCGCGCCCTTGCGCGGCGACGCCCACAGCACAACCACGTTCTTGCGCAGGATCGCGACGGATTCGGTGCCGTCAGGCATTTCCTCATCGCCGCGTGCGACCGCAAGATCGGCCTTGCGGGCCCGTAGCGCGGCGATGCTGTCGACCGGGCCGGCGGTCGGGACCAGCACCAGCCGGATCGAGTTTCCGTCGCGGCTAAAATTCTGCGCCAGCGCCTCAACCAGATTTTGGTCGTCGCTACCGGACGGCCCGACCGCAATGCGCAATGTCGTCGGTCGCGTGATCGCGAGATAGCCGCAGATGACGGCCGCGAAAACCAGCAGTCCGGCGGCCAGCACCAGAAACGGCGAGGTCTTTCTTGTCCGGCTGCGAGGGGACAGGTCTACCGCGCCGGTCGAACCGTCTGAAGTGGACATGTTGCTGCCGAGCTGCGAGGGCCAGGCGGACCCGCCCCTCAACATAGCACGGCTGGCACCGGTCCGGGGGCCATATTAGGCGCGCGGTCATGACGATTTGATTATGCCTGCGATTTGATATGCTTGATCGCAGGGAATGAGATCGAAGGCCGCGCCATGTACCAGCCACCCGCCTTTCGCGAGGACCGGATCGAGGTTCAGCATGAACTGATCCGGGCGCATCCGCTGGGTCTGTTGATTACGGCGGGGCCGGGCGGATTGATCGCCAATCCGTTTCCGTTCCTGCTGGACCCGGAGGGGTCTGAAAACGGCACGCTGCGGCTTCACATCGCGCGTGCCAATCCGCAATGGCGCGAGCTCGGGGCGTTAGAGGAGTGCCTGGTCGTGTTCCAGGGGCCGCAGGATTACGTCACGCCGTCCTGGTATGCGACCAAGCGCGAAACCGGCAAGGTCGTCCCGACCTGGAATTACGCTACGGTGCATGCCTGGGGTCGCCCTCGCGTGATGAACGACGACGCCTGGTTACGCCGTCAGATCGCGGATCTGACGCTCAGCCGTGAAAGCGATCGCGCCGAGCCGTGGAAGGTCGACGATGCGCCGGCTGACTTTGTGACGGCGCAGATGCGCGCCATCGTCGGCGTGGAAATTATTATTTCCCGCATCGAAGGCAAATGGAAGATGAGCCAGAACCGGCCACCCGCGGATCGGCTCGGTGTGATCGCGGGATTTCGCGAAGCGGGTGAAGCAGGTGAAGCGATCGCAGACCTTGTTGCCGAGCGTGGCGGGCCCTTGAAATAGCGCCGTCGCACGCCGCTCCGTTCGCTAGGCCAATTCCTTGAGAAAACTGACGCCGCGGCCCATCAGGGCGGCGCGTATCATGTTGGCGAGGTCGGAGCGCCGGTAAGGCTTCCGAAGCAATTGAACGCCCTGATCGAGCCGGCCATCGTGGTCGATCGCGTTTTCGGTATAACCCGACGTGAACAGCACCTTGAGATCGGGCCTTAGCTTCAAGGCCTCGATCGAAAGTTCGCGCCCGTTGATCGAGCCCGGCATGATGATGTCGGTGAACAGCAGATCGATCGGTTCCGAACTGCGCAGCACGTTGAGCGCCTCCGGTCCGTTGCCGGCCGATAGCGTGCGGTAACCGAGGCTGGAGATCTGGGCGAGCACATAGGTGCGCACCAGCGGATCGTCTTCTACCACCAGAATGATCTCGTGACCTTGCCGGGTCGGCTCCGGGAGATCGGTGCCTACATGCTCTGTTGCGGTGGCTTCGTCTTGCGGGAGACAGATCAGGATGGTCGTGCCAAGGCCCTTCTCGCTCTGAATGGTGATGTGTCCGTTGGATTGCTTGACGAAGCCATACACCATGCTGAGACCAAGCCCGGTGCCCTTGCCGACTTCCTTTGTGGTGTAGAACGGCTCGAATACCTTGCTCAAATCACCCGCCGCGATGCCATGGCCGGTGTCGGCGAACGAGATCATTACGTATTTGCCGGCGGTCGGGCCGTCGAAGGTTCTGACTGCATTATCCTGCAATTCGACATTGGTAGTTTCGATGCGGAGTTGGCCGCCGTTCGGCATCGCATCGCGGGCGTTCAGCGCCAGATTGAGAATAGCCGTGGCCAGCTGGCTCGGATCGACCAGCGCCGGCGAAACATTTTCCCCCGGCTGGAAATCGATGCTGACGCGTTCGCCGATCGCGGGTTTGAGAAGCTGCACGGTATCGACGATCAGCGCATTGATATCGACACTGGCCGGTTGCAGCGGCTGCTTGCGGGCGAAGGCCAGCAAATGCTGGGTCAGGGCGGCTCCGCGGGTGGCGGCATCGTCGATCAGCTTTGCAATTCCGGCCAGTTCGGGCCGGTCGGCGACTGCATCGGCCAGAATTTCGATCGTTCCCGTGATCACGGTGAGAATGTTGTTGAAGTCGTGCGCGATGCCGCCGGTCAGCTGGCCGACCGCCTCCATCTTCTGGGCCTGTCTGATCTGCATTTCCGTCGCCTCGGTTTCACGGAAGCGCTGCAGCAGCGTCTCGGCGCCGCGCCGCTGCTTGCCTTCTTCCTCGAGTGCGACATAAGCCTGACGAAGCTGGGCCGACGATGGAATGGCGATGATCTTCGGAATCAGCGGCCAGAGCACCAGCGCGGTAATAACAGACGCCATCGCGGTGATGGCCTTGACGATGCCTTCGATGCCATAAACCGGCACCCACAGCGTATAGATTGAAAACACATGGGTGAGGCCGCACGCCATGATGAAGGCCGCGAACGACCATCCGACCCAGCCGAACTGAAAATCGCGCCGCTTCGAAACGATGATGGCCAGCGCGAACGGGATAGAAAAATACGAAGCGGCAATGACGGCGTCGGAAACAACATGCAGCCAGATCAGCTCCGGCTGCCAAAGCAGGCAAATTCCGTGCGGGGAAAACATGGACGAATCCAACAGGCGTTCCAGAGCTGCCCACATAGCTGTTCACCCCTTGAATTCGGATGCGGCTGTATCCCGCCGGTTGCGAATCGTTGGACTAGTATATCTATGCGTTTATGGCCGAAAGCCGGGAGACTGAGGAGCAGGCCGCCTCCGGGCGGCCGTGTGGAACCCGCAACATTTGAAAATCAGAACTTTTCGCGCGCCAATTGGTTCAAAGCGCCCGTGGTTTTACGGGAGACGGCGATCGCCAGCGCATGCTGTCGCGCGAAGTCGGCGTTTGTAAAGCCGGATCGAATCAAATTGCGGCGCTCAGGCAGCGTCCTCCGAACCCACGGGCTCAGAGGCTGCGCTGCCGGAAACGCGCCTATTTGTCGAAGGCGCCGTAGACGATGTTTTTCAGCGCCACCCGCAACCGTCCGCGCTGCGACACCGTCTGGGCCATGAACACCACGAACATGTTCTCCTTCGGATCGACCCAGAAGGTGGTGCCGCCGGCGCCGGACCAGTTCATCTCGCCGACCGAGCCCTCCGCCGGGTTGACGCCGGCCTCGGTGCGAATGGCGAAGCCAAGCCCGAAGCCGAAGCCCGGCCCGGGCAGATAATAGGGACCGGGCACGACGCCGGATCCCGGTCCGATATGGTTTGCGCCCATATAGGCGATGGTCTTCGGGCTGAGATAGCGCTTGCCGTCGAGCGTGCCGCCATTGAGCACCATCTGCGCGAAGCGGGCGTAGTCGCCGATCGTCGACACCATTCCGCCGCCGCCGGATTCCCATTTCTGCGGCACGCGCGGGTCGTTCATGACCGCGTCATTGCCGATGGTGCGGTCGTTCGGAAACGGTTCGGCCACCAGCGCTTTCTTGGCGTCGTCGGTGACGTAAAAGGCGGTGTCCTTCATGCCGAGCGGATCGAGCAGATTTTCCTTCTCGAACTGATAGAGCGATTTCCCGGAGATCACCTCGATCACCCGGCCCAGGATGTCGACCGAATGGCTGTAGTCCCAGGTCGTGCCCGGCTGATAGGCCAGCGGCAGTTTTGCAATCCGCTCGGCGAATTCGGCATTGTTGACGTCGTCGGAAAACAGATGGGCGTCGACATAGGCCTTCTTGACCAGGCCTTCGCCGAAGAAGCCGTAGGTGATGCCGGAAGTGTGGCGCATCAGGTCCTGGATCGTGATCGGCTTCTTGGCCGGCACGGTATCGAGCCCTGTCTTGCCGTCTTCACCCTTTTTCTCGACACCGACTTTGACGTTGGCGAAGGCGGGGATGTATTTCGACAAGGGATCGTCGAGCTGCAACTTGCCTTGTTCGACCAGCATCATCGCCGCGACCGTCGTGATCGGCTTCGACATCGAGTAGATACGGAAGATGGTGTTGGGCGTCATCGGCGCCTTGGTACCGGGATCGCGGACGCCGAAACTGTTGTAATAGGCGGTCTTGCCGTTGCGCTGGATCATCATGATGGCGCCCGGAATCTTGTTTCCGGCGATCTCGTTCTTGATATAGGCGTCGAGCCGCGCCAGCCCTTCGGTGGAAAAGCCGGCCTCCTTTGGTTTGGTAGCGACCGGCCCTTCGGCAAAGGCGCCGGGGATGATGACGAAAAGCGCAGCGGCGACCGCAACGCTGCGCAAGCAAGCTGAGGAAAGCATGGGGGTTCTCCAGGAGTCGGATCTTGGCGTCCGAACAAACCCGGCATCGCCTGATGGCGGCCGGTTGGCGATCCTCGCCCGGCCGCGCGGCGGTGGCAAGCGGCCTGCGCGGCAACCGCCAAAATCCTGCCGTCTTGCAGTCGTGCAAGAATGACGTCGGCCGAAATGACGTCGAGAGGCTGGAGATCGGAGCGCCGCTCTGCTATGGAGCAGGCAGGCTCCCGCATCTGCCTTGGCGGGTGCTCCGGTCCCGTAGCTCAGCCGGATAGAGCGACGGTTTCCTAAACCGTAGGTCGCATGTTCGAGTCATGCCGGGATCGCCACTCGCCGAATGCAGGAAGCACCAATCAATCCGGGCATTTTTCGCCCTTATGGGCAAGGACGCCACTGGCCATCGTCGCCCATAGCTCTCCCGGATGCATGGTCGTAGTAGGCCCAACGTTGGGCGCAATAGGCTGCATCGCCGCCGCCCGGTAACACGGAGCCGACGTTTGCTTGAGGACCGTGGAGCCCGCCGCTGCCGATATACATCGCACCTCTAACGCGGGGCCCCGTGGCGAAGGCCGGGGTTGCAGCCGCCAACACGAGTGACAGGGCCGTCGCGCTTACAATACCAAGTTTCGACATTTCGCTTCTCCATCAGAGCCTAAAGGGCGACATCGCCGTAAGGCATACGGATGATGTAGGTCAGCAGTCGGCCGCGCTCTATGCCCCGTGCTGGGAGAGATTGTTGCGGCGCGCGCACCACCTGCACCGCTCCGCGATCTGTCAGACGTTGTCTGCACGGTCTAACTCGGTGATGTCGTACGACGTCTTGCGCCGGTCCTCTGTCCAATCGGGATCCCAGTAGGGCGGCTTGCCGAACCGCTTCTGGGCAAAATCCAGAAAGGCCCGCACCTTCGGTGGCACCATGCGGTGCGGAGGAAAGATTCCGAAGATGCCGGCCGGCTTGGTGGCGATCATGGAGGACCACTCGGGAAGTACGTGCCGCAGGCGGCCCGCCTTGATATCCTCGCCGACCAGCCAGGTCGGGAGGAGCACGACCCCCACGCCGGCAACCGCCGCATCGCGCAGCGGCTCGGAATCATCGGCGCGTAACGTGCCGGTCACGGGTACTTGCTCGAAAGCATCTGCCGGCTCGTCTCCGTGGCGAAAGAACCAGCGGTCGGTCGGCTGCAGCGTATAGACCAGACAATTGTGCTGCAGCAGGTCGAGCGGCTCGCAGATTGGCGGCATGCGGCCGAGATAGGCCGGGCTCGCGCAGACAATGCGCCGGTGTGGCGCGAGCTTGCGGGAAAGCAAGCTGGAATCGATCAGCGAACCGATACGGATCGCCAGGTCTGCGCCGACGGACAGCAGGTCCACTCGCAAATCGGTCAATGAGATATCGAGACGAATATCGGGATAAGTGGCCAGAAAGTCCGGCACGAACGGAATGATGTGCAAGCGCGCGAAGGAATTCGGGACATGCAGACGGATCAATCCCTGTGGCCGCCCCTCCATCGCCGAGGCTGCATCCCGCGCTTCCTCCAGGCCCCGCAGAACGCCGCGTGCGTGCTCGTAGAACGTGGCGCCCGGTTCGGTGAGTTGCACGCAGCGCGTGGTGCGATGAAACAGGCTGACACCAAGATCCTCTTCAAGGCTGGCGATCGCGCGCGAGACGGTCGAGGTCTTGGCATTCGTGGCACTTGCAGCTTTCGAAAAGCTGCCGACCTCTACCGCTCGCACGAACATGCGCAGTGCGCCCAGATAGTCCATTTTTGGCGCCTCCGCATCGCCTTTGCTGACGAAACGTCGAGCAATCGCCCGATCAGATCGGCATGACTTCCGGCTTGTTCCTGGGGAATTTTGCGATCGTAGCCTCGCTCACGTTCAGGTGCTGGGCCACCATCGCCGGCGGCGTACGGGAGATCCAGTCGGACAGCGAGACATCGGCAAAATAGGGCGCCCTGAACACCTCGAGAAACTGCAGGTCGGTGTCGCCGGTGTTCTTGATATAGTGTCCAAGGTTCTTCTTGACGTAGCCGACGTCGCCCGCGTTGAAGTCCATGGTGACGGCGTTCGGGCCGGTGTTGAACACCGTCATCTGCCCTTTGCCCTTGATCCAGTACTGCCATTCATCGGCATTGGGATGCCAGTGCATCTCCCGCAAGCCGCCGGGACGCACCGTTACCAGCGCGGCGGCAACCGTTGTGGAAACCGTGAAGTTGCGGCTGTCGGCGATGTGCACCGTACCGCCCTTGGTCTCGCGCGCCGGGGCGCCCGATCCGAGCGAGAAGGTGAACGGGTGCGGCGGCGCGCCCTTTCCACTGACCGCATCGCGGTCCGCGGCGAGGTCGCCGGGTAACTCGCCCTGGAAGATGTAGAGGTCGCGCAGCGGGATGTCCTTGAAGGTCTCGACGGGCACGCCGAAGTTCTGGGCGAGGATATCCGGCGGCGTGTGCGTGAACCATTCCGATACCAAGAGGGTGGTGAATTCGGAGGCCTTGCCTTCATCGAAACAGATAAGGAATTCGCAGCCGTCGGGGCCGAGGCCCTGCAGCGAGTGCGGCAGGCCGGCGGGGAAATACCAGAGGTCGCCCTCTTTCACGTCGGCGATGTAAGGCCGGCCCAATTCGTCGAGGACGGTGATCCGGCAGGTGCCGTAGGTCATGTAGGCCCACTCGGCGAACTGGTGCCAGTGCATCTCGCGGATGCCGCCGGCCGTGAGCCGCATGTTGACGCCGGAGATGGTGTCCGCAACGGCGAAGGAATCCTGCGTGACCTGACGCGCCCAGCCGCCATTCTGAATGCGCCGCGGCGCGTTGTTGAATGACGCCCAGCTCAGCGGCATGCTGCCGACATCGGTCGGCGGCGGAGAAAATGCGCCCGGAAACTGATCCCGTATCGCCGGATTTTGTGGACCGGGATCGGTGACGCTTTTGGGATTCTTGGCGTTGATCGCACCCTGCGGCGGATCGTTCGGATTGCCGAAGCTGATATCGCTCTTCACCGGAGTGGCGGCATCCGCCTTAGTCATTGTCGCTGCGGTTACCAAACCTCCCGCGGCTGTCGCCGCCAACATGTCTCGCCTCGAGAACATTGAATATCTCTCCTGTTGGAAGAATGAATTTGAACAGTTGGGAAATGGTCGCGCGCTTTCCGTGCGCTATTAAATTTGGTTTTAAAAATCTCATTCGCGTACGGCTGTCAGCTGCTCGCGCAATTGAACCCGCGATGGTCGATATTATCCCGGGCCAGGTTGGGCGCGGGCCCGCAGGCGAGCAGTTCGGTCAAAGCCTCGTGATCCCGTTGCGGCCGATCGCTCAAGGTCATAGGCACGGTTTTGAAATCGCGGCGGCGTTGGGGCGGCTGTGCGATATCAGGTCATTCGGCAGGCGCCGGGCTTGTCTCACCCGAGGCTACGGCCTGCTTCCTCTTTTCCCCGAACAGCCAGTTCTGCAACTCGGTCGAGGTAAATATAGACGACCGGCGTGGTATAAAGGGTGAGGATCTGCGACACGGCGAGGCCGCCGACGATGGCGTAGCCGAGCGGTTGGCGAATCTCCGATCCGACGCCGGTGCCGAGCATCATCGGCACGGCGCCGAGCAGCGCCGCCATCGTCGTCATCAGGATCGGGCGAAAGCGCTTGATGCAAGCCTGGTAGATCGCTTCCTCGGGCGTCAGGCCTTCGCCCTGTTCGGCTTGCATAGCGAAATCCACCAGCATGATGCCGTTCTTCTTGACGATGCCAATCAGCAGTATGAGGCCGACGATCGCGATCACGCTCAGATCGATGTGCACTGCCATCAGCAGCAGCAGCGCGCCGACGCCGGCCGAGGGCAGCGTCGAGATGATGGTGATCGGGTGGATCAGGCTCTCGTAGAGCACGCCGAGGATCAGGTAGATAACGAACAACGCCGCGAGTATGAGGATCGGCGTGCTCTTCAGCGACGAGCCAAAGGCCTGGGCGTTGCCCTGGAAGCTGGTCTGCAGGGAGAGCGGCGGATGAAGCGCTTTCTTCGACCGCTTGAATGTCGCTTACCGCCTGGCCAATCGCCGCGCCCGGCGCCAGATTGAACGAGATTGTCACCGACGGGAATTGGCCTGTGTGGTTAACCACCAGCGGCGCGACCTTTACGGCCGAATCGACCAGCGTGGAGATCGGCACCTGCTGTCCGCTCGACGATTTGACATAGATGCCGTTGAGCGCTTCCGGCCCATACTGGAATTTGGGGTCGACCTCCAGAATGACATGGTATTGTTGCAGGGTCGTGTAGATCGTCGAGACGATACGCTGGCCGAAGGCGTCGTCGAGCGTATTGTCTATTGTGTAGGGCAGGATGCCGTAGCTCGAAGCAACGTCGCGCTTGATCTTGATGTCGAGCAGCGGCCCGGCATTGAGCTGGTCGGTGGCAACATCGGTGACGCTGTGAAGCGCCTTGATCTTTTCGACGAACAGGTTCGTCCAATGGCTTAGTTCGCCGGGGTCGGGATCGTTCATGGTGTACTGAAACTGTGTCTTGTTCAGCCGCGCGCCGATTGTAATGTCCTGCGCAGCCTGCATGTAGAGCGTAATGCCCTGTATCTTGGCGATGTTCGTCTGCAGCCGGGCTATCACCTGGTCGATCGGGCCACGCTGCGCCTTGGGCTTGAGCTGAATGAAGACACGACCATCGTTGATCGTGTAGAGCCCGCCGCCGGCGCCCGTCGCCGCACCGACGGCCTGCACGGCCGGATCCCGCATGATGGTGTCGAGCATGGCTTGCTGGCGCTCGGTCATGGCCTGGAAGGAAATATCCTGCGCCGCCTCGGACTGGCCGAGGATGAGGCCGGTATCCTGCTGGGGAAAGAAGCCCTTGGGGATGACGACATAGAGGTAGCCGGTCAGCGCGATGGTGCCGAACATCACCATGAGTGTGGTGAAGCGATGCCGCAGCACGATCTTGAGGCCCGCCTCGTAGGCGTCAAGCAGGCTGTCGAAACCGCGCTCGGATATACGGTACAGCCGGCCGTGCTCCTCGCTCTCGGACTTGAGCAGGTAGGCGCACATCATCGGCGTGAGCGTCCGCGAGATCACCAGCGAGAGAAGCAGAGCCACACTCACCGTGATCGCGAACTCACGGAACAGCAGTCCGACATAGCCACCCATCAGGAACAGCGGGATGAACACGGCGATCAGCGAGAAGGTGATCGCCACGACGGTGAATCCGATCTCGCCGGACCCCTTCATCGCCGCATCGTACGGTGAGAGGCCCTCCTCGATATGCCGCTGGATGTTCTCGATCTCGACGACGGCGTCGTCGACCACGAAATCCGACCGCGATCGACAACGCCATCAGCGAAAGGTTGTCGAGGCTATAGCCCATTTCGTAGAGGATCGCGAAAGTGCCGACCAGCGACAATGGCACCGTGATGGCCGGAATAACGGTCGCCCAGAAGCTCCGCAGGAATATGAAGATCACCATGACGACCAGCGCCACCGTCAACATCAGCGTGAACTGCACGTCGGCAACCGATGCGCGGATGGTTTCGGTACGATCGGAAATGACGTCTATCTTGATGGCAGCCGGGATGGAGGCCTGCAGCACCGGCATCATGGCCTTGATGCGACCCACGGTCTCGATCACGTTCGCGCCGGGCTGACGCTGAATCGCCAGAGTGACGGCGCGCTTGTTATTTTCCCAGCCGGCGATCAGCTCGTTCTGTCCCGCACTGATGGCGCGGCCGATATCGCGGATGCGCACCGGCGATCCGTTGCGATAGGCGATGACCAGGTCGGCGTATTTGTCGGGGTCAAACAACTGATCGTTGGTGTTGAGCGTAAAGGTCTGGCGCGGGCTGTTGAGCTGACCCTTCGGAAGGTCGACATTGGCCTGGCCCAGTACCGTGCGCACATCCTCGAGGTTGATGCCGCGAGCCGCCAGCGCCTCTGGATCGACCTGGACGCGGACCGCCGGCTGCTGCTGACCTCCGACACCCACGAGGCCGACCCCGGAGATCTGCGAGATCTTTTGCAGCAATATGTTCTGCGCATAGGCATCGACGACCGTTATCGGCAAGCTATCCGAGCTGATGCCGAGCACCAGGATCGGCGTGTCGGCCGGATTGACCTTGCGGATCATGGGTGGATACGGGAGGTTCAGGGGCAGATAGGCGGACGCTGCCTGGATAGCCGACAAGGTGTCGCTGACCGCGCCATCGATGTTGCGGTTCAAATCGAACTGCAGAGTGATCTGGGTGTAGCCGACCGCGCTCGCCGATGTCATCTGCGTGAGGCCCGGGATCTCGCCGAACTGCAGCTCCAGCGGCGATGCCACCGTCGATCCCATGGTCTCCGGGTCGGCACCCGGCAACTGTGCCGTTACCGTCAGCGTCGGATAGTTGACATTGGGCAGCGATGCCACCGGCATGAGCGGATAGGCGACCAGGCCGGCCACCAGCAACCCTACCATTATCAGAGCGGTCGCGATCGGCCGCTCGATAAAAGGTGCGGAAATATTCATGGAATCGGTGCCTGTAATGCTTGCTGCGCAGCTGCTTCCTCTGCCGCATGGCCATGCAGCAGCGCCACGTGCGTGCCGGGCTGCAGCTTGTATTGTCCGTCGACCACGACCTGTTCGTTGGCTGTGAGGCCGGAATCGATCAGCGCCTGGCCGTCCGCAATTTGCGCGACCTTGATCGGGCGAATTGCCACGGTGCTGTCGGGATTGACGACATAGGCGTAGGGCCCTTTCGGACCTTGTTGCACGACCGCTGCGGGAACGGTCAGGCCGTTATGCCTGACATCGACGAGCAGCCGCGCGTTGACGAGTTCGCCGGGCCAGAGCAGGTTCGTTTTGTTGTCGAAGTTCGCCTTGAGCTGGATCGAGCCGGTGGTCTGCAGGATCTCGTTGTTGACCAAGCCAAGTTTGCCCTGATCAAGCTGCATCGTGTTGTCCTGATTGTAGGCAAAAACCGTGAGCGCGGTTTTGGCTTTCTGCTGTTGCTTCTGGATTTGCGGCAGGCTCGTTTCAGGGAGCGTGAATATCAGCGAAATCGGATGAATCTGCGTGACGACCACGAGGCCGTTGGTGTTGGACGGGCTGATGATGTTACCCACGTCGATCTGACGAATGCCAACCACGCCATCGATCGGCGACGTCAGGCGCGTGTAGCTGAGTTGCACCTTTGCGGCATCGATCAGCGCCTGGTCGGACTTGATTGCCGCCTGCAGCTCGCCGACTTGCGCCTGCTGGGTCTCGACCAATTGCGGAGTGGCCCAGCCCTGGTCGCCCAACGTGGTGTAACGGGTCAGGTTGGCCTGCGCATTCTTCAGCTGTGCCTGATCGCGTTCCAGGTTTCCGGTATATTGGTCGATCAGGGCCTGGTACGGTCGCGGATCGATCTGCGCGAGCAGGTCACCGGCATGCACCGTCTGCCCCTCGGTGAAGTTGATGCTGATGATCTGCCCCTGGATCTGGGCGCGCACGATGTCGGTGTTGTACGCGATCACCGTGCCGACGCCGGTCAGATAGATCGGCACGTCATGCTGGGCGACCGTGCCGGCGACGATCGGCACCGGCGGTGGTGCAGCCGGCGTCGTCGCAGAGGCCTTTTCCAGGGCCTGGTTATGCGCGAAGTACAGACCGCCGGCCGCAAGCACCGCTGTGAGCAGGACGGGAATAATGACTTTGTTTTTCATGGCTGTTTTCGTTTGCAGATGAAGAAGGTTTACGGGACCGTGCTTGGCGTGGTGGATGGGACAGTCGGCATTGTCGGCACCGTCGAACTCGGTCCCACGGTGCCCCCGATGGGCGATACGCTTGGCGTTGGGATGATTTGCGCGGCGCTGACTCCGAGATTGCCGATCTCATAAGATCCCAACGGAATTCCGGCGCGGGTGCCGCTGCTCGATGTGGCAGGTGAGGTTGAGGTCGGGTTCGACGATGCAGCGATACTGCTCGCGCCGGAGCCGCACATTCCGGTCAGCCCCGATGTCTCCGGCATTGCCGAAGATATCGTTTCTCCCGACGTCGGCGAGATTGCCGTCGACATTGATATTCCCGATGACGTTGATGTTTCCGACGGCACTACGCCGCCCGACGTCGCCGCGGTGGCGGGCATCGTGCTGCCATTTGCCATAGCCATTCCGCCGCCATCGTAGGTCGCGGGCGATCCGAACGTTCCCGATGGCGAATTCGCCAGGGTCGAACATGGTCCCGCGCCGCTGCTGATGCTCGGAACGGTAATTGTGCCGGTCACGCCATTGGGCACCGGACCGGCGGTGGCCGAAGCGCCGACCTGCAGGCCATTCGGGCCGACCGGCGCGCTGGGAACCGCCCCCAGCGAGGAAGTGACGCCGAGCGGAGGAGTGACTGTCTCGACCT
Organism: uncultured Alphaproteobacteria bacterium; assembly: GCA_963738105.1. Taxonomy (GTDB): domain Bacteria; phylum Pseudomonadota; class Alphaproteobacteria; order Rhizobiales; family Xanthobacteraceae; genus Bradyrhizobium. The sequence goes on from CAVTWC010000038.1 coordinate 69,741, forward strand.
GGGCGAATGCGGCGCTACCGCACAAGAAAGGCAACGCCGTCGCGACGATCAACAATGCGCGCATGGGGATTCTCCGATGATGGCGGAAGGCTGACGTGGCGACCACCCGCAAGCGCCGTTCAACAAGACAGCGGCCGCGACGAGGTTATTTTTCATGGCCGTTGACACAGGATCGCGTCTCTCAGCGCCCGCGCCGAGGCCGTCGTTCCGGTGACCCCTCCGTTGCCTTCGCCAGCGAAACTTCCGATCGCACCAGCCGCGGACGTCATCGTGCATGCCGGATTGCTCGATATCGTCGGGGAAGTCATCGGTGAAGCCATCGGAATCGTTGGCAATGAACTCGGCGCCATAGTGCCAACAACGGGCAATACGTTCGGCACCGGTACCGCTGGCGTGGAACTAACGCCGAGACTGTTGATCTCAAATGATCCGAACGGAATTCCGGTTCGATCGACGCCGCCCGGAACGGTAGGCGTTATTGACGCCGGGCTGGACGATGCAGCAATGCTGTTTGAGCCGGAGCCGCACATTCCCGACATTCCCGCCGTATCCAGCATTCCGGAGGATGTCGGTGTCGACATTCCCGAGGATACCGACATTCCCGGAATTGCCACGGTGCCCGGGTCTACCGCGTTGGCAGGAGTCGAAGCTCCAACTGCCGTTCCGCCGCCATCGAAACTCGCGGACGATCCGAACATTTCCGAGGGCGGAGTTGCCACTGTCGGACATGCCGTACTGCCGGCCGTCGTCGGAATTGTAATCGTGTCCGTTACGCCGGTGGGCGCCGGACTGATTCCGGCTGATGTGACTTCGGTGGAGCCGAGCGGGATTCCGGTCCCGGTCGGAGCCGCTGACGAGCCCATCGCAATGCCAAGTGGCGTGGTCGCACCAATCGTGGGTGTCGGGGCTACGGTATCCTCAATTTGAGCCGCCGCAGCGTTGCAGAACAACAGCGCTGAAAGGGCAGCGGCAACCAACAAGAATTTCCTCGATCTTCGCCGCTTGCGAACCGCGTTGCCGCGGTCGGTGCCGGATTCTATGGGTGTGAGGCTATCTGACATTGATCAATCTCATGTGTGTCGAATGAGGTTCTGGCAAAATCAGCGGCGGCAAATGTCCAACTTATTGTCCAGCGCCGTGTCCGCTAGCGCAGGCGAGAATCGGTGTAACGAGAAAAAGGGCACGCACAGTATTGCTCCCGAACCAGGCGCTTTCAGTTTCCTGTTGCTGGAAGTTGAATGGCTTGCCCGAACAGTTCAACTAAATACGCGTTTATTGTTCCGGTGCCGCTTCGACGGCGGGAATTTCGCGTCTCTAAATTTTGATTTATTCGAATCCAGGGTGTGAGAGTTCAGGCGTTTGGCCTGGAAGATTAAAACTATTGTTATTTGAACGGACGGCGTTCGTTCGCGATGTCTATCGGATCAGCTGTGCTGGCGAGCTTTTTTCCATCACGGATTTTTCTCGCGGCGAACAGTGCCGTCGACAACGGAGAGCGCGATGAGCGAAGACAACATTGCGGGGGTCGGCGACTACGAGGGAGCGGCAGCGGGGTGGGGTGCTCTGAAAGCCGTGGCAGATGCCGTTCGTGGTCAGAAGGCCATCGTCAAGGAGACGCGCGGTCTACTTACCATGAACCAGCCGCACGGGTTCGATTGCCCCGGCTGCGCCTGGCCCGATCCAAAACATACTTCGTCGTTCGAGTTCTGTGAGAACGGAGCCAAGGCGGTCTCGTGGGAGGCGACCGCCAAGCGGACGACGCCGGAGTTCTTTGCGGCACATACCGTCAGCGAACTTTGGAATTGGTCGGACTTCGACCTGGAGAATGAGGGGCGTCTTACGCATCCGATGGCCTACGACCCGGTAACGGATCGATACCTGCCGATTTCCTGGGACCTTGCCCTGGCGAAGATCGGCGCCGCGCTCCGTGAGTTGCCTCACCCCGATATGGCGGAGTTTTATACGTCTGGCCGGTCCTCCAATGAGGCGGCCTTCCTCTATCAGCTGTTCGCGCGTGAATTCGGAACCAACAATTTTCCGGACTGCTCGAACATGTGTCATGAGGCGACCAGTGTCGGCCTGCCGGAGTCGATTGGGGTCGGCAAGGGCACGGTGACCTTGGAGGACTTCGATCACAGCGACGCGGTCTTTTGCATAGGCCATAATCCAGGGACCAATCATCCACGCATGCTGACGACGCTGCGCGAGGTCGCGAAGCGAGGCACGCCGATCATCGTCATCAATCCGCTGCGCGAGCGAGGGTTGGAGAGGTTCACGTCACCGCAGCACCCGGTGGAGATGTTGACGCTGGGTTCTACGCCAATCGCGTCAACCTACTATCTGGTGAAGGTCGGCGGCGACATCGCGGTTCTCAAGGGAATCATGAAGACCGTCGTGGCACTCGATGCAAAAAGCCTCGCGGAAGGAGGTCCCGGCGTCATTGACCGTGCTTTCATTGCCGAGCATACATCCGGCATCGATGAACTGCTCGCTGACCTTGAGGCGACCTCCTGGGAGGCGATCGAGCAGGCCTCGGGTCTGGCGCGCTTAGATATCGAGGTAGCCGGCAATATCTACGCCAAGGCGGAGCGGGTCATTATCAACTATGGCATGGGGATCACCCAGCATCGTCATGGCACCGGCAACGTGCAGCAGATCGCCAATCTGCTGATGCTCCGCGGCAATATCGGGCGCAAGGGCGCCGGCATCTCTCCGCTCCGCGGCCACTCCAATGTGCAGGGAGATCGCACGGTCGGCATTACCGAGATCCCGACCGAAACGTTCCTGAACGCAATAGCCCGCGTCTTCGGGTTCGAGCCGCCGCGCAACAAGGGCCACAACGCGGTCGAAGCCATTGAGGCGATCCGGGACGGGCGCTCGAAGGCTCTGATCTGTCTTGGCGGCAACCTTGCCGTTGCGATGTCGGATCCGGAAGTCACGTTCAAGGCGATGCGTAGTCTCGATCTCGCGGTGCATGTCGCCACCAAGCTCAATCGATCCCATTTACTGCTCGCGAAGCAATCTTTCATTCTTCCCTGCCTCGGGCGTACCGAGATCGATTCTCAGGCAAGCGGTCCGCAGTCAGTCACGGTGGAAGATTCCATGTCGATGGTTCACGCTTCACGAGGCGGACTGAAACCAGCATCCGAGCATCTCAAGTCAGAACCGGCAATTGTCGCGGCGATAGCGCAGGCCACGTTGCCGAATACGCGGGTTGGATGGGAGGAACTGGTTTCAGACTATGGAAAGATCCGCGATTGCATCGAGGCGGTCTTTCCGGAGTTCGCGGACTTCAATACGCGCATCCAAAAGCCGGGTGGATTTCGGTTGTACGTTGCCGCGTCGGAGCGCGAGTGGCGGACATCGACGAAGAAGGCCAATTTTATCGTATATCCGGGACTCGATGAAGATCCGCGTGTTGGTAATCGTGAAGCTCTTACGCTCGCGACGATCAGAAGCCATGATCAGTACAATACGACGATCTATGGGCTGAATGATCGCTACCGCGGGATTACAGGGCGGCGTGACGTCGTGTTCGTCAATGAGCGGGACCTCGCCAGTCGCGGCTTGAAGCACGGTGATCTCGTCGATGTGAGCGTCGTGCCCGATGCGGGATCGAAGCCTGGCGAGCGCGTTATGCGTAACCTGACGGCGGTCGCATACAATATCGCGCAGGGGTCAGTGGCGGCCTATTATCCGGAGGCGAACGCCCTCGTCGCGCTCGATCATTACGACGCAAAATGCGGAACGCCTTCCTACAAGTCGACCCCGGTTGTTATATCCGCTTCGCGAAACTTGCCGCGTTGAGGGCACAAGCGGCCGCTGCGTCTGCGAGTATCGCTGCGGCCGTGCTAAGAGATCGCAATGATCTCAAGTTCCTGACCGGGTGTGCCGACGACATCCCCGACCGCTTTACCGATCAGCGATCTCGCCACCGGAGAGACAAAGGAAATGGAACCGGCCTTGGGGTCCGCTTCGTCCTCTCCGACGATGCGGTATTTCTGCACGCGCCCATCGTCACGTCGGAAGGTCACCGTGCTCCCGAAGGCAACAGTGTCTGTTGACGCCGGGGTAGAGACGAGCTGAGCCGTCCGAACTCTCGCCGCAAAATAGCGCGCATCCCGCAAGGGCGTTGCCGCTTGCCGCCGTCGTTCATTCACATCTTCGATCTTCTGCGCCGTCTCGTACGCCTCGCGGGCCTGCTGGAGCTGGAATTCCAGCGCCTTTAATCCTGCTTCCGTAACCAGGTTCGGATGAGGCGAAATCGGGCGGTCGGGTAGCAGCGTCTCCGACGCCGTTTCGGCACTGTCTTCCTTGGTGAAGGCAACGCTCACGCTCGGACTCCCCTTTGGATCAATACGCTAACAACTGCACGGTCAGCGACAGATGCGCGGACTCGTCACACGGAACTGTAGCACAACGCTCAGCCGCGAAAGCGGCCGCCAGTTACCGGAATTGCCCCGACGGGCCTCAGCGCCACCCGAGCGCCGGCGCCACGTGGGTCAGAATCGATTCAATGACATGGGCATTATAGGCAACGCCGAGCTGGTTAGGGACCGTCAATAGTAACGTATCGGCCTCGGTGATGGCTTCGTCCTTCTTGAGCTGCTCAATCAGAACGTCCGGCTCGGCCGTATAACCGCGGCCGAAGATCGCCTGGGTCTTGGGATCAATGAAACCGATCTGGTCATCCCGGTCTCCACCAAGGCCGAAATAGTCGCGGTCGCGATCGTCCATAAGCGCGATAATGCTGCGGCTAACGGACACCCGGGGCTCGCGCTCATGGCCGGCCTCCTTCCAGGCTGAGCGGTAGGCCCTGATCTGGGCAGCCTGCTGGATGTGGAAAGGCTCATTTGTTTCGTTGTTCTTGAGTGTCGAACTCTGCAGGTTCATGCCCAACTTCGCCGCCCATAGTGCCGTGGCATTCGAGCCGGCGCCCCACCAGATGCGGTCACGCAGGCCTGAGGAATGCGGTTCGGGGCGAAGCAATCCGGGCGGGTTCGGAAACATCGGGCGCGGATTGGGTTGCGCGAAACCCTGGCCGCGCAGCACGTCAAGAAAGACCTCGGTATGGCGCCGACCCATATCGGCATCTGTCTCGCCCTCGGCCGGTTGATAGCCGAAATAGCGCCATCCATCGATGACCTGCTCGGGCGAGCCTCTGCTAAGGCCAAGTTGCAGGCGGCTTCCCGAGATGAGATCGGCCGCGCTGGCGTCTTCGGCCATGTAGAGCGGGTTCTCGTAGCGCATGTCGATCACGGCCGTGCCGATCTCGATGCGGCTGGTTTTCGCGCCGACGGCTGCCAGCAAAGGGAAAGGTGAAGCGAGCTGGCGGGCGAAGTGATGAACGCGAAAATAGGCGCCGTCGGCGCCCAGCTCCTCAGCCGCGACGGCGAGGTCGATGGATTGCAGCAGCGCGTCGGCCGCCGAGCGGGTCTGCGATTGCGAAGAGGGTGTCCAGTGTCCGAACGATAGAAATCCGATGTGTTTCATGCTGGCATCTATGTTGTTTATCAGGAGACGGTGCCGGCAGCGTTGGCGATAAGTTCGAAAGAACGCAGCCGCGTCGCGTGATCGTAAACATCCGACACGACGATGAGTTCGTCGGCGCCGGTTTCTGCAACCAGCGCAGCGATGCCGGAACGAACCGTCTCGGGCGATCCGACGATGGAGCGGGCGAGCATTCCCATCGCTTGCCTCTTTTCCGTCGGCGACCAGTAGGTTTCGATGTCGTCGATCGGCGGCTGGCTGAGGCCGCGCGCGCCGCGGAAGATGTTCGTAAACGACATCTGCTGCGTCGTCGCCAGCCGGCGCGCTTCGTCATCGCTTCCGGCGGCGATGATGTTGACACCCACCATCGCGTAGGGGCGGTCCAACTGCTCAGAAGGCTTGAAGCGGTCGCGGTAGATCTGCAGCGCGGAAATCAGCAGCTCGGGTGCGAAATGCGAGGCAAAGGCGTAGGGCAGTCCGAGTTCGGCCGCGACCATGGCGCCGAAATGGCTCGATCCGAGAATCCACAACGGCACGTTCGTTCCCGCTGCCGGGACCGCCTGGATGCGTTGATTGGGACCGGCCGGAGCCAGGAAAGCCTGCACTTCGAGAACGTCCTGCGGGAAGTTATCGGCGGCGTCGGGCGTGCGGCGCAAGGCGCGCAACGTCAGTTGATCGGTGCCCGGGGCGCGTCCAAGCCCGAGATCGACGCGGCCGGGAAACAGCCGCGCCAAGGTCCCGAATTGTTCGGCAATCACGTAAGGCGCGTGGTTCGGAAGCATGATGCCGCCGGCGCCGACCCGAATCGTCTTTGTGCCTTCGGCGATATGGGCCAGCACGATCGAAGTCGCAGCGCTGGCGATCCCGGCCATGTTGTGGTGCTCCGCCACCCAGATGCGGCGATATCCCCAGCCTTCGGCGTGGGCAGCGAGGTCACGCGCATTGTTAAGCGCACCGCGTGCGTCAGTCTCCTGCGTAACCCGCACAAGATCGAGGATGGACAATGCCGTCATTGGGTTTCCATTTGCAGTTGATCTCTGGAACCCAGGAAGGCCGCACGGGTCCATCCATGGAGGCAAGCCCCATGTCTATTGCAGACTATATGGAGACGATTTCCGCCGTTTCCATACCGATGCGCGCGGCCGGGCACATGTCCGACGGCGGCATGCACGAGCCCCGGTTACTCCGGCGGCATTCCCGCCGAAACCCAGGCAGCGGTTTCGTCCAGGCTCGCCGAGAAGCGGCTGACCGCGTCCTCGATTTGGGACCGGGTGATGATCATCGGCGGACAGAAGCAGATGGTGTCGGCGACATTGCGGATGATCAGCCCGTGCCGATGCGCCCGTCCGAACAAATAGGTGCCGACCTTGCCCGGCGGGTCGAACTTTTCCTTGGTCGCCTTGTTGGCAACCAGTTCGACGCCGGCGATCAGGCCTTCGCCGCGGACTTCGCCGACCAAGGGATGCGATGAAAATCGCCTGAGCAGCGCCTGCATGTGAGCGCCGACTTCGTTGGCGTTGCCGACGAGATTGCGCTCCCGGATGATCGCAATGTTTTCGAGCGCAACCGCGGTCGCAACCGGGTGGCCGGTCGCGGTATAGCCATGGGCGAACATGCCGAGCCGGTCCGAGCCGTCGGCTACGCCCTGGTACAAGGCGTCGCTCATCACGATGGCGGAGAGCGGTTGATAGGACGAGGTGATCTGCTTCGACAGCACGATGATGTCGGGCTTGATGTTGTATTTTTCGCAGGCGAACATGGTGCCGAGGCGCCCGAAACCGGTGATCACTTCGTCGGCCACGACAAGCACGTCATGGGCGCGGCAGACCTTCTGAACTTTCTCCCAATATCCCTTGGGCGGAACCAGCACGCCGCCGGCGCCGATCAGCGGTTCGCCGATGAAGGCGGCCACGGTTTCGGGGCCTTCGGCGATGATCTTGCTTTCAAGTTCGGCGGCAAGACGATCGGAAAAAGCCTCCTCGCTCTCGCCGGGATTTCCAAACCGGTAATAATGCGGACAGGTGACATGCGACATCTGCGGCAACGGCAAGTCGAAGCCGCGATGATTGGCGGGCAATCCGGTCAGGCTGCCGGACGCGATGGTGATGCCATGATAGCCGCCGGTGCGCGCGATGAACTTCTTTTTCAGCGGCCGGCCGATCGCGTTGTTGTAGTACCAGACCAGCTTGACGACGGTGTCGTTCGCTTCCGAGCCGGAGTTCGTATACATCACGCGGTCTAATCCGGGCGGCGTGATCTGAACCAGAACCTCCGCAAGGTCGATCGCCGGGTTGGTCGATTTGCTGCCGAACAGATGATAATAAGGCAGCTTGGTCATCTGGGCTGCGGCGGCCTTGACCAGCCGGTCCTCGCCAAAGCCGACGCCGACGCTCCACAGGCCGGCCATCGCCTCGATGTATTCCTTGCCCTGGTCGTCGTAGACGAAGACGCCCTTGCCGTGATCGATGATGATCGGCCCGGTCTTCTCGTGCTTGCGTGCGTTGGTGTTGGGATGCAGCAGGTATGAAACGTCGCGCGCCGCGGCGGAATTTGGCAGATGGTCCATCTCTATTTCCTTTTGATCCGGTCGGCAGGTCGACACGTCGAAATTCATTTGAATCGCGGCAGTTGGATCGGATGATACGGCTGAAGCGAGGGTGTTTTCCATCAAAAACGACGGGCGAACCGTTTTGTGTTTATCCGGGCGAGCTTGGAGCCAGGCGGCGTCTGGCCTATCATCCGACATCCATGACGGGACGTCTTGGATGCATTCGGTGATGGCGTGATGAAATGACAGGCTCTGATCCGCAACAGCTCACCATCAAGATCGGCGACGCCGGGTCCGTCTCCGGGCTTCTGACCCGGCCATCGAAGCCTCACGCCTGCTTTGTGTTTGCTCATGGTGCCGGCGCCGGGATGGCCCACCCGTTCATGGAAAAGGTCGCGGCCGGGCTGGGCGAGCGTCACGTGGCGACGTTGCGCTATCAATTTCCGTATATGGAGAAAGGCAGCAAGCGGCCTGATTTACCCGCTGTCGCGCACGTCGCGGTGCGTGCCGCAGTCGCGGAAGCGGCGCGACGCTGCGAAGGCGTGCCGCTGATCGCGGGCGGCAAATCATTCGGCGGCCGCATGACGTCGCAGGCGCAGGCGCAGGCGCTGCAACCGCTGGCCGGCGTGCGCGGGCTGGCCTTTTTCGGCTTTCCGCTGCATCCGGCGGGCAAGCCGTCGAGTGAGCGGGCGAAACATCTCGCGGATATTGATGTCCCCATGCTGTTTCTGCAGGGCACCCGCGATGCGCTTGCGGAACCGGCGCTGCTCGAGCCCGTCGTCGAAAGCCTGGGGCGATCTGCGACGCTGCATCCGGTCAGGGATGCCGATCATTCCTTCCACGTGCTGGCGCGTTCGGGCCGCAATGACGGCGAAGTCATGAACGAAATCCTCGACGCGTTCGCGGCATGGGCCGGCGCGATCGTCCGCTGAGCGAATTCAGCCTGCGGGCTTTCGGCATTCCCCATTTGCATTCGGCGTTCCCTGAGGCAGGATGCCGGGAACAAGAAACCGCAAAGGGAGACCGCCGTGAGTATCGAGACCATCAAGAACAACGTCAAAGTCTGCATGTTCGATCAATACGGCACCGTCGTCGACATGCAGGGAGGGCTGGTTGCGATCGCGACGCCCTTTCTCAAAGACAAAGGCTGGAACGGCAACCCGAATTCCTTCGTGACCTGGTGGCGCCGCACCCATTTCGAGAATTCGATGATCGATGCGCTATTGCATCGCGAGCATACGCCTTATCGCGAAATCGGGCACCGCGCCGTCGCCCATGTGATGGATCGGGCCGGTATCAAATATTCAAAGGAAGACGTTCGCTATCTCGTTAGCGAGATTGAAAAGCTGAAGCCATTCCCGGAAGTGCCGGCAGCGCTGGACAAGCTTCGCACCAAATACAAGCTGGTCGTGCTCTCCAACGGCGACCCCGACATGCTGGAGACCGCCAAGCGCTATCACAAGGTGCCGTTCGATCGCGTCATTTCAGTCGCCGAGGCGAACTCGTTCAAGCCGCATGTCGCGACCTATACCAAGGCCGCCGAACTGCTGGGGTTAAAACCCGAGCAGATACTGTTCGTCGCCAATCACGCGTTCGATTGCATCGGCGCCAAATCGGCCGGCATGAAGACCGCCTTCATCGATCGCCGCAGCCGGCCGTTCGGCGAAACCCCGCATCAGCCGGATATTCTGGTGCCCAGCATGAAAGATCTCGCCAACGCGATCGCGTAGCGCCGTGGGCGATCAACCCGCCAGCGGCGCGCCATAGATCTTGTCGCGCAGCCGCCGCATCCCGGCGATCCAGCGGCCGCGGTCGGAAGCCTTGCGCAGCCCGTATTCGTGCACCTGCGGATGCGACAGGATCATGAAGCGCTCCTGGTCCATCGCCTCGATCACGAGGCGTGCGACCTCCTCCGGCTGCATCACGCCATCGACCCGTGCCGCGCTCGGCCCTGCCGTCGTCATACCGGTTTGCACCGATTGCGGGCACAACACAGAGACGCGAATCCCGCGGTCGCCATATTGAATGGCGAGATGCTCGGCGAGCGCTACCGCGGCGTTTTTCGTGACTCCATACGGCATCGAATTCAGCGACGCCAAAAGCCCGGCTGCCGAGGCCGTGTTCAGGAGATAGCCGGAGCCGCGCGCCAGCATGCCCGGCACCAGCGCGCGCGCGGCGAACACGTGGCTCATCACGTGCACCCGCCAGCTCACATCCCAGTCGGCGTCCGAAGCGGTCTCTTGTCCCTTGCGTGACAAGCCCGCGTTGGAAAAAAAGATATCGACCGGTCCGTATTTGGCCTCGGCGGCTGCGATCAGTGCCTTGATGTCGGCTTCCTGGCCGACATCGGCGGTAACAGCGAAGCCGTCGATATCGCCTGCGACCTTGGCGAGCCGTTCGCGCGAGTTCTTGAGGTCCGCGACGACGACGCCGCGCGCGCCGGCTTCCGCATAAGCACGCGCCACCGCCTCACCAATCCCGCTCGCCGCTCCCGTGACGACGCAGACTTTGTCTTTGATTTGCATATCGAAGTTCCTGATTGATCGTTTTCGCGCGGCGAGAGCTGAACGTTAGCCCTGATAAAGCCCCTTGTCGCGCGCCTGGCGGATCGCGAGGGCGGCAAGCAGATCGAGCATCGGGGTTGATAGTCCCGCGGCGCGCGCGAAGGCGGCGGGCGCTTTCACCAGCACATCGATCTCCATGGCGCGGCCGAGTTCGTAGTCCTGCAGGATCGACGGCTTGTGGTCGGGCGCGCGGCCGGCGCGGACCACGCGCTGGATCGCGGGGTAACAGCTTTGCGCGATGCTGTCGGCTTCATCCACCAGGCGCGGCACCACGTCTTTCAACGCAGGGTCTTCCCGAACCCCGCGCGCGGTTTGGCCGGTCAGCAGGCAGAGCACCGACATCGACATGTTGGTCAAAAGCTTGGTCCAGATGGTTTCCCTTATGTCCGCTACATCAGTCGATTCGATCGACGCCGCCTGGAGCATGGCGCGGAACTGCTTGATCCGTTCGCTCTGACGGTCGTCGCATTCGCCGATCAGCAGCCTGTTGCGCTCCGGCGAAAGATTGGCGGCGACACCGGGCGCAATGATCTCGTTCGACGAGAAGATCACGCCGCCGATGATGCGCCGCATCTGAACCGCGGCGCGCAATTTGCCACCGGGATCGAGAAAGCCGAGATCGGGCGGCGGCCGATGATGGGTGGGCAGGCCGAGATCGTACCACCAGGGAATGCCGTTCTGGGCAAAGATCACCGCGGTGTCCTCGCGCAGCAGCGGCGGCAGGCCCGTGACCAGGCTTTCGATCCCCGTTGCCTTCAAGGTGCTGATGACGAGGTCCTGCGGGCCGAGCGCTGTGGGATCGTCGGAGGCTTTTATATCGGCCGAAAACTCGGCGGCCCCGACGCGAAGCCGCAAGCCGTTGGCCTTGACCGCCTCAAGATGCGCCCCGCGCATCACGCAGGACACTTCATGCCCGGCCATCGCGAGCCGAACCGCAAAATGGCTGCCGACGGCGCCCGCGCCGAAAATACAGATACGCATGGGGTTGATGTCCTGTCAGAGGGACGGTTGAAACGCCAGTTTCCACAAGCTTGCGCTGCAGCGCAACCGTTCCCGCAACGGGCGCTGCTGCCATGACGAAAAGTGATAGATCGGGGCGCGCGCTCCCGGCATAGTGGCCGGCGAAACGGATGCATAATATCGAGGGAGTTGAACGTCCAATGTCTGCCAATCCGGTTTTGTGGAGCCTCGATGAACGCGGCGTCGCCACGGTCACGCTCAATCGCCCCGAGGTGAACAACGCCTATGATGCCGGCCTCATCAACGGCGTGCTCTCGGCGATGGATGATTTGGGCAAGAAACCGCATTTGCGCGTCGTGGTCCTCAAGGGCAATGGCAAGCATTTTCAGGCTGGCGCAGACCTGAAGTGGATCAACGCGGTGCGGCCGGGCTCGCCGGAAGAGAACGAGGCGGTCTCGCGCGCGACATACGAGGCCGTGCAACGGCTCAATACGCTGCCAATCCCGACTGTCGCCCTGGTGCAGGGCGGCTGCTTCGGCGGCGGCACCGGCGTGATTTCCGCCTGCGATGTCGTCATCGCGGCTGACAATGCGCTGTTCTCGATCACCGAAGTGCGCTGGGGACTGACCGCGGCCATTATCATCCCGCAACTCTGCGATGCCATCGGCGTGAGACAAGTCCGCCGCTACGCGCTGACCGGCGAGCGCTTCGTTGCCGACGACGCGCGCCGCATCGGTCTCGTGCATGAGGTGGTGCCGCTGGCCGAACTGGAAAGCGCCGGTGCCAAAGTCGTCGAGCAATTGCTGGCCAACGGCCCGGAGGCGTTGGCGGAGACCAAGGCGCTGGCACTGGAAAGCTCGTTCGGCGGCATGGCCGTGGATGACGCGGCGTACGCGCGGTTGGTCAAGATGCACGCTGCGAAGCGGCAGACCGCGGAGGCATCGGAAGGGCTGGCGTCGTTCGCGGAGAAACGGGCGGCGCGGTGGGGGCGAGGCAAGGCGTAAAGACCGCCGGCGTGGCGTTGGACTACTCCCGTACATCCGATGCGAGACTTCGCCACTTCTCATTCTCGATCAGGGTCGATCGATAAATCTTGAGCCCCGAGCAGCCGTCGATGGATTGCAGCGTCTGTTTGACGGATGCGAACAATGGCTGCGCGATCCATGGGCTCAGCGTAATCCGGCGAATCAAGGAAATCTTTATATTGAAGCTTTTGCTTTCCATGGTTTCCTTGGGGTCGACGTAAACGACGCGATATTCTCCCTCATCCTTGTAGGGAAGCCGCTTCAAGAATGGCAATTGCCTGATCTGAACGAATTTCACCTTTCGAACTTCGTCGATCTTCTTGTACATCACATAGTCGGAAGTTATTCGATCATCGGTTTCGAACGTCGACAGCAACTTTTCCTTGTCGAATTCGATCCGGACTCCGTCCGAGCCATGTGCGAAAACGCGCCAGTGATGATAGCTTTCCTGCCGTTCGGCAAAGCAAAGCGCCAACACCGTCTTCGCATCAACCTTTCGTTTGTATTCCGCCATGAAGTAGGCGTCATTTCTGTCGTCCCAGGTGGCCGGGTTCAACAGCGTGATCGACCTTGAACGAAGCATGTGGATGGTGGCTGTCAGATTGGTGTAGCGATGGAGTCGCTCGGCCATCTCATTTGCCATGACGTATCCCCCAGACTGCCGGCGTCGCCAAAGTCCATCCGCTCGCCGCCACGGCCTGAATATTGGCGTTTCCCGCGCCTGCTTACTCTGTTAGTCGCTAGTCGGGATAGCCAAAATCCGCCGATCCGGGCATGGTGCCTGAAACGATCCGGGAACCCGAACTTGTCCACCAAAACCATCACCGAGCCGGCGCGCCAGATCCCGCTCTATGGCGAATATGAAGTCACGGTGCTCGGCGGTGGACCGGCGGGGATCGCGGCGGCGGTGGCGGCGGCGCGTGCAGGGCGACGCACGCTGCTGATCGAGCGCTATGGATTTCTCGGCGGCATGGGGACGGCTGCCGGCGTGACGAATTTTTGCGGACTTCACGCCAATGTGCATGGCGAGATGCATCGGGTGGTGCAGGGCGTCGCCTCCGATCTGCTTGATCGAATCGATCATCTCGGTGGGCTGAATGCGCCGCATCTCATCCTGGGCAAGATTTTGGCGCAGGCCTATGACACCGCCGCCTACAAGATCGCTGCCGATGACCTGTTGGCGGCGCACAAGGTCGACATTCTCTTTCACGCGCTCGGCGCCGGCGTGGTGATGCAAGATAAGGCGCGTATCAACGTGCTGATGGTCGAGACCAAGGCCGGCCGCCAGGCCATTCGCTCCGACATCTTTATCGACTGCTCCGGTGATGGCGACCTCGCGGCATGGGCGGGCGCACGTTTCGAAGTGGGCGATAATTCCGGTAGCATGCTCTACCCCTCGATGATGTTTCGCCTCAATGGCATCGATCCCGACAAGGCCGGTGATGCCTGGCGCACAATTCCGGGATTGATGGAAAAAGCCGAAGCCGCCGGCACCCATCATTTCCCGCGCAAGGCCGCGATCGTGCGGCCGCAGAAATCCGGCATCGAATGGCGGGTGAACTTCACCCAGCTCGCGCGTGACGACGGCACCGCGATTAACGGGCTCGAACCCGACCAGCTCACGCGCGGCGAGATCGACGGCCGCCGTCAGGCCATCAACGCCTTCAACTTTTTGCGCACGGTACCGGGTTTCGAAGAATCCTACATTGTCGATCTGCCGCCGCAACTCGGCATCCGCGAAACCCGGCGCGTGGTCGGCGGCTACATGCTTGATGGCGAGGATGTGCTCGGCTGCGCCTCGTTCGATGATTCGATCGGCGTCAACGGCTGGCCGATGGAGCAGCATGTCGCGGGCGACGTGATCTTCAAGTTCCCGCCGATCCCGGAATCGCGCGGCTTCAACGAATTGCCCTACCGGATGCTGACGCCCGAGGGCCTCGACAATCTGCTGGTCGCCGGCCGCTGCGCCTCGATGACCCATGACGGCCAGTCCGCCGCGCGGGTCTCCGGCGCCTGCTTTGCGATGGGTGAGGCGGCGGGAACCGCGGCGGCGTTGGCGCTGTCAGGCAACACGATTCCACGCGACATTGCCGTGGAAAAGCTGCAACAAACGCTGAAGCAACAGGGCGCGTTCATCGGACGCGAGCAAAGCGTGCCGACGGGCCTTTAAGACGAGACGGAGAAAACTGGATGACGGGATTTGCGCGGCTCGCGTTGGCCGGTCTGCTGGTGATGGCCGCGGTTGGCGCGGCGCGGGCGGATGAGCTGCTGAAGGCCAGGATCGGCGTGCTCCGGCTGTCGTCATCGGCGCCGGTGTTCATCGCCCAGGACAAGGGTTATTTCAAAGACGCCGGGCTCGATGTCGAACTGAAATTCTTCGATGCGGCGCAGCCGATCGCGGTCGCAACCGCGTCGGGCGATGTCGACTTTGGCATCACGGCGTTCACGGCAGGGCTTTATAACCTCGCGGGCAAGGGTGTTCTGAAGGTGATCGGCGGCATGAGCCGCGAGAAGACGGGCTTCCCGCTGATCGGCTATTTCGCCAGCAACAATGCCTATGCCGCCGGCCTCAAGACGCCAAAGGATCTCGCGGGAAAACGCATCGCGGTGACGCAAGTGGGTTCCAGCTTTCATTATTCGCTCGGGCTGCTTGCCGACAAATATGGTTTCAAGCTCTCCGACGTGAAGGTGTTGCCGTTGCAATCGCTGTCCAACGCCGCCGCCGCGCTGAAAGGCGAAACCGTCGATGCGGCACTGCTGCCGGTCTCGACCGCGCGCAAGCTGATGGACGATAATGGTGCCAAGCTGTTGGGGTGGGTCGGCGACGAAACACCGTGGCAGTTGGGCGCAGTGTTCGCCTCGCCAAAAGCGCTGGCCAACAAGGCGCTGGTCACGAAGCTGCTCAGCGCGCTGGAACGCGCCGATCGCGAATATCACGATGTGATTTTGGCGTCGGTGAAGGATGGCAACGCCTCGATCGACGAAAAAACAAAACCGCTGCTGGAGATCATCGCCAAATACACCAATCTGCCGGTCGAGCAGGTGGTGGGCAATTGCGCCTATATCGATCCCGACGGCAAACTCGACGTCA
Source organism: uncultured Alphaproteobacteria bacterium (assembly GCA_963738105.1). Taxonomy (GTDB): domain Bacteria; phylum Pseudomonadota; class Alphaproteobacteria; order Rhizobiales; family Xanthobacteraceae; genus Bradyrhizobium. The sequence goes on from CAVTWC010000038.1 coordinate 85,419, forward strand.
AGAACGTCGCCAACCAGATCAGCTGGCTGCAGGGGCAGGGTTTTGTCGACAAGGGATTCGATGCGGATGCGATCATCGCCAAGGACTATGTGAAGCCGGATTGACTGTAAAACCCGTCATCCTGAGGAGCGGCGTCTTCGCCGCGTCTCGAAGGATGCAGCACGCACTGCCCGTTGCCATCCTTCGAGACGCGCGCAAGGGCGCGCTCCTCAGGATGACGGCAGCGAGTCACTTATTTCAGGAACTGAACACTAAATGGACCTGATCGCCGACCATATCAGCCACCGCTTCGGGTCGCTCGACGTGCTCGACGACGTCTCGTTCACGGTATCCTCGGGCGAGGTGGTCGCGATCGTAGGCCCTTCCGGCTGCGGCAAGAGCACGTTGCTGTCTATACTCGGCGGGTTGCTGCAGCCAAGCGCAGGGCAGGCCGAACTACGCGGCGCGGCGCCGCCGGCGAGTTTCAATCCGCTGACATTCGTGTTTCAGGACTTTGCGCTGCTGCCGTGGTGCACGGTCGAGGAGAATGTCGAATTCCCTCTGTTGCATACCGGCCTCGGTGCGACCGAGCGGCAGGCGATTGTCGTCGACGCCTTGCGGCGTACCGGGCTGTCGGATTTCCGCGCCACCTATCCCAAACAACTCTCCGGCGGCATGCGCCAGCGCGTCGGCATCGCCCGCGCGCTGGCAGTGCGGCCCGCGATCCTGTTGATGGACGAGCCACTGTCGGCGCTCGATTCGCAAACCCGCGAGCTGCTGATGGAAGATTTCATCAATCTGCTCGCCGATGGCGCGATGGGTGCGGTCTATGTCACGCATAATCTGGAGGAGGCTGTCCGGCTCGCCGATCGCATCGTGGTGCTGTCGCGGCGGCCCGGCCGTATCAGAGAGGTCGTCACGATTCCAATGACGCGCCACGAACGCGGCGACATCGGCGCGCGTGGAAAGTTGCTCAGACTGCAAAACGAATTGTGGTCGCTGATCCGCGAGGAAGCGATCGACGCCGAACGCGAGGTGCAAAGTGCTTGACCGCGCGCCACCCGACGCGTCGAAGCCGGCCGATCCCGCCGCGACAACACGACCGGTCGTTTTCCGGGGCGCCGGCTTTGCGCCGACAGCCGGCCGCCGTGCAGGCTGGATCGCGCTGGCGCTGGTGATCGCGTTCTGGCAACTGGCCGGCAGCGCCGGTTGGGTCAATCCGCTGTTCCTGCCGGCACCATTGGCGATCGTACGCGCGATCTACCAGCTCGCGCAAAGCGGCGCGCTATGGAAGCATTTGTCGTATTCGATCATGCGGATCGGCACCGGCTGGGTTCTCGGCACCGCTGCCGGTGTCATCGTCGGTTTCGCGATCGGTCTCTCCAGTCTGGCGCGCGGCGTCGGCATCACCTTCATTTCGGCGCTGTTTCCGATTCCCAAGATCGCGTTGCTGCCGCTGTTGATCCTGTGGCTCGGGATCGGCGAAGAGCCGAAGATCGCCACGATCGCGCTCGGCGTGTTCTTCTCCACCGCGATTTCGGTCTATAGCGGTGTCGACGCGGTGCCGCGCAATCTGATCCGGATGGCACAAAGTTTCAATGTGCCATTCCACGCCATTGTGCGCCGGGTGATCTGGCCGGGCGCGTTGCCCTCGATTCTGGCGGGCTTCCGCATCACCGCATCGGTGGCGCTGTTGCTGGTGGTCAGCGCAGAGATGATCGGCGCCGAATACGGCATCGGCGCCTTCGTGCTGCAGGCCGGCAACCTGATGCAGACCGATCAGCTACTCGCCGGCGTCGTGATCCTGTCGTTGTTCGGGCTCGCGGTGGGCAAGCTGATCAATTTGCTGGAAGTGCGGTTGCTGCACTGGCGGTGAGCCATCGGTCATTCCGGGATGGTCCGAAGGACCAGCCCTCAGATGCGCAATTGCGCATCGGGGAATCTCGAGATTCTCCAATGTGCAATTGCACATTGTAGCTCGATGCTTCGCGTCGCCCCGGAATGACGGCCTTAAAGCAAAACGTTACTTCGCCTTCCCCGGCTGGCCCGCCTCGACATAGGCCTTGGTCGCCAATGCGCATTCGCCGAGCACGGTGAGGAAGCGCTGCACCGAGTCGTTGCCGACCACGAACGGGTTGGGTTCGTCCGGCTTGCGGGTCTGCAGCGCGGCCATCTTGGCGATCGCGGCATCGAAGAAGACGTGGTTCGACAGCAGGACGTCGGCCTTCTCCTGCTTCAGGATGTCGTGGTATTTCGCTGTCGTGTCGGCGTAGATCTGCAGCCGGTCGGGCAGCGGCCCGAAATTATAGGCGGTGCCGCCCCACGCCACAGCGCGGTGCGCCTCGCCGTGGTCATGCACCGTAAACACGGTCGCGAGCGTGCCCAGCGTATGTCCGGGGATGACATAGAGTTTTAGGGTCGCGTCGCCGAGCGTAATGGTGTCGCCGTCATTGACCGCCATGTCGCGCTTCGGCGGCGGCCCGAACAGCGGAATCCGCTTCGGATCGAATTTCGGGTCCTCGAACACCTTCCAGTCGATCTCGCTCATCACGATTTTCGGATTGAATTTTTCCTTCAAATAGGGCGCACCGCCGTAGTGGTCGCCATGGGCGTGGCTGACGATGACGTATTTGATATCGGCGGGATCAAGCTTGAGCTTGCGCAAGCCGTCTTCGATATATTGCTTGGCTTCGTCGGTGTTATCCAGCGCGTCGATGATGACGAGTCCGGCGGACGTCTTCAGCGCCCATGCGGTGCTCCATCGCGTGCCGAGAAAATACAGATCGTCCATCACCTGCATCGGCTCGAGCGGCGGCTCCTTTTTGAGGGCGTTGTAATTGTCCATGAAGCTTGGACCATCCTGCGGCGTCGCCGTCTTGCAGAGACCGAGCGGACCGAGCTCGTCGGTTTTTGCAGCGGCTGTGGCGGCGGCGATGTGCCCGGTTACAGCGGCCGCTAGTGCTGCGTCGTCGGCGCGGGATGCCGGGATGGTGAAAGCGAGAGTGGCGGCGGCGAGGGCGAGATGCAGGGAGATTTTGTTTTTCATTGTTTTCCTTGGATCAACAAACGCAGCAAGAACCATCGTTTGTCATGGCCGGGCTTGACCCGGCCATCCACGTCTTCCGTATGCGCCGTAAAGTCGTGGATGCCTGGCACAAGGCCGGGCATGACGGCGATAACAAACTTTACGCGTTGCCGCGGTCTTCGCGGAACAGATCGAGCTTCTGCTGCACCGGGCGATCGGAGAAGCTGAACAGCACCGAATCCTCGTCGGCCTCGTGGGTGACCCACTGCCAGCTCGGCACCACGAACAGGTCGCGCGGGCCCCATTCGAAGGTCTGCTCGCCGACCCGGGTGCGCCCCTTGCCTTCGATCGCCGCGAACACGGTGGCGTCGGTCGAGCGATAGCGCGCGGTCTTGAATCCCTTCGGCAGCAACTGGATGAAGGTGCCGATGGTCGGCATCGCGAAGTCCCCGGTTTCGGGGTTGGAGAATTTCAGCTTCAGGCCATGGCAGGCGTCCCACTCGCCGCTGGTCTTGGCCTGTTCCAGCGCCTCGCGGGTATAGCTGTAGGGATAATTGAAGATCGGCGAGGTTTTCGAGGCGCGCTTCTGGTCCACCGGCAGCAAATTGTGGCCATAGCGCGCAAAGCTGTCGCCGGCGGGCTTGGTGATTTTCTGCTGATCCTCGTTCGATCCTTCGGCGAATGAGGCATCGAAGAACTGCACCATCGGGATGTCGAGCCCGTCGAGCCAGAACATCGGCTCCGAGGTCTGGTTGGAATGGTCATGCCAGGTCATCGACGGTGTGATCACGAAATCGCCGGGCGCCATCGCGGTGCGCTCGCCATCGACGGCGGTGAACGCGCCTTTGCCCTCGAGAACGAAACGCAACGCCGACTGGCTGTGTCGGTGCGCCGGCGCGACGTCGCCGGGGATCACCATCTGCACGCCGGCAAACAATGAGGTGGTGATTTTCGATTGGCCGCGGAGGCCGGGGTTTTCCAGCACCAGCACCCGCCGCTCGGCTTCCTTGGCGGTGATCAGCTTCCCCGCTTCGGTCATGTAGTCGCGGATGGCGTCGAACTTCCACAGATGCGGCCGGCAGGCGCTGCGCGGCTCCGGCGTGATCAGGTCGCCCATCACATTCCACAGCGCGGAAAGATTTTCGCCGTCGATCTTCTTGTAGAACGCTTCGCGTTCCGGGGTCTTCGCTACGGCTTCCATCTGACGCCTCCCTGATTGCTTGTCGTTTCACGTTTTCGCCGTTCTGATTGACAGCATACTTACAATATGGATAGCGTCAATGCCGTAACGGCAACAAACAAGAAGGTTTGAGGGAGGTTCCGATGAAGCTGCACGGCTATTTCCGCAGCAGTGCGTCCTACCGGGTCAGAATCGCATTGAACCTGAAGGGTTTGAGCGCCGAACATTTGCCGCACCATCTGCGCAAGGGCGAGCAATGCGCGCCGGCCTTTCTCGCCATCAACCCGCAAGGGCTGGTGCCGGCGCTGGAAGCTGCCGATGCGGTGCTGACCCAGTCGCTGGCGATCATCGAATGGCTCGACGAGACCCATCCCGCCCCGCCGCTATTGCCCAAGGATCCGCTGCGCCGCGCCAAGGTCCGCGCCTTCGCGATGGCGCTCGCCTGCGACACTCACCCGGTGCAGAACCTGAAAGTGCTGGCGCGGCTGCGCCAGCTAGGCCTGCCCGAGGAGAAGGTGACGGAGTGGGCGGCATGGGCCAATGGCGAGGGGCTCGCAGCCTGCGAAAAGCTGGTTGCAGGCGAAGCCGGTCCGTTCTGTTTTGGGGCGGAGCCCACGATCGCCGACCTCTGTCTGGTGCCGCAATTGGCCAATGCCCGGCGCTTCGGCGTCGACCTCGCGGCGTTTCCGCGGCTGCTAAAAGCGGAGGAGGCGGCGAAAAAGCTCAAGGCGTTTGCAGATGCCGCTCCCGACCGACAACCCGATGCCGAATAAGGCGACCAAAACTCCCATGACCAAGGCGCCCGTTACAAAGTCTCCCGTTACCAAGGATGCGCCGATCACGATGGACGCGGTCTATACCGCGCCCGGCTATCTGTTTCGCCGGATGCAGCAGATCGCGGTCGCGATCTTCGTCGAGGAGTGCAAGGCGCATGATCTGACACCGGTGCAATATGCGGCGCTGGTGGCGATCCGTACCCATCCCGGCATTGATGCGACGCGGCTGTCGGCCGTGATCGCGTTCGACCGCTCGACGCTGGGCAGCGTGATCGAGCGTCTGGAAGCCAAGACCTATATCGAGCGCAAGCCGTCCGCCGGGGACAAGCGGATAAAGCTGCTGCACCTGACCAAGTCGGGCGCGGCGCTGCTGCGCGATATCATGCCGTCGGTCGATCAGGCGCAGGCGCGGATGCTGCAGCCGCTGAAGCCCGCCGACCGCAAGACGCTGCTGGCGCTGATGACGCAACTGGTCGACCTCAACAATGAGGCGTCGCGGGTCCCGCTGCGCGCCGAAGACGCGCTCGAACATTTCAGGAAATCGAGCTGATGCCGGGCCTCCGCGCGCGACCGGTCCTGATCGCCGGCGGCGGCATCGGCGGGCTCGCCGCGGCATTGGGTCTGGCGCAAAAGGGCATCCGGTCGGTGCTGCTGGAAAAGGCCGCGGTGTTAGGCGAAATCGGCGCCGGCATCCAGCTTGGACCCAACGCGTTCCATGCTTTCGATTATCTCGGCGTGGGCGAAGCTGCGCGCGGCATGGCGGTCTATATCGACCAGCTCCGGCTGATGGATGCGCTGACGGCCGAGGAGATCACCCATGTCGATCTGCGCGATCCGTTCCGCGCCCGGTTCGGTAATCCTTACGCGGTCGTGCATCGCGGCGACCTGCATGGCGTATTCCTGAAGGCGTGTCAGGCCCATGAGCTGATCGAGCTGCGCGTCAGCAGTGAAGTGGTCGGCTACGACCAGGATGGTTCATCGGTGACGGCAAAGCTTGCATCGGGCGAGCGCGTCGGGGGGGCGTTGCTGATCGGCGCGGACGGATTGTGGTCGAACATCCGCAAGCAGGTCGCGGCGGACGGGCCGCCGCGGGTGTCCGGCCACACCACCTATCGCTCGGTGATCCCGACCGAGCAGATGCCGGAAGACCTGCGCTGGAATGCGGCGACGCTGTGGGCCGGCCCGAAGTGCCATATCGTCCATTACCCGCTGTCAGGCTGGAAGGTGTTCAACCTCGTCGTCACCTATCACAACGACGCGCCGGAGCCGGTTGCGGGCAAGCCCGTATCCGACGAAGAGGTGATGCAGGGCTTTGCCCATGTGCATGCGCGGGCGCAGGAGATCATCCGTCACGGCAAGAACTGGCGGCTATGGGTGTTGTGCGACCGCGATCCGATCGAGCGCTGGATCGACGGCCGGGTCGCGCTGCTCGGCGATGCCGCGCATCCGATGATGCAATATTTCGCGCAAGGCGCCTGCCAGGCGATGGAAGACGCCGTGTGCCTGTCGCATATGCTGGGTAGCCATCCGGATGACCACGCGACCGCGCTGGAAGAATACCGCGCGCAACGTTTTGCCCGCACCGCCCGCGTGCAATTGCTGTCCCGCGCCATCGGCGAGCACATCTACCATCCCGACGGCGAACACGCCCGTCTCCGCAACGCCATCATGAGCGCGAAGACATCAGAGGATTACTACCGCGATCTGGCGTGGCTCTATGGCGGCACGGGGTTGGCGGGGTGATACGCGCCGGTGCGTTCGATCTGGATCAGTCAACTCCAATCTGCGGCGTCGCAACAATTTCGACACGAGGCGACAACGGCGCGTTGTGGGCCGGTGCTGCGTCCGATTGCTTGGATGGCAATGCCTCGGCGCTTGAGCCCAAATGTGTTCTCTCGCTGGATACGCCAATTTGATCGGCTGTTCGGAGAACAGGAGCCGGTTGACTGAACAAGGCCACCAGAGTCCGGGACTTTGCCGCCGCCGTTTTGGATGAGGCGGTGGATGTGCTGGCGGCTTCCAGGGTCTGTAAATTTTTTTGAACGCCGCCGAGGGCTTTCACGATCGTGTCGATCGATGCGGAATCGGGCTGCGCCGTCGGCAGTGTTGCAAAGGCGGTTTCAAGCAGCTTGAGTGAGCTGGTCTCGCTGGAAACGAAAGTTTTCTTGTAGGCGAGGTATTGCTTTCGAATGCCGTCGAAGGTCTTTTTGCTTTCAACCGCTTCGCGTGAGAACACCAGAACGCTGGAGCCGTCATTCCAGGCTAGCTTGGATTGTGCGATGGCCAGACGCGCGCTCTCGCACTTCCTCCAGGTGTGCATGTTGCTCTCGAGGTCGTCATTCGCGTTTTTCAAATCACTTTCAATCCGCTCGACCGCATACTCAAATCCGGTTTGAGTGCTGGGCTTTTGCAGAAAAGCGATGGTCAGATTGTAGTACGCGTTCTTTTCGGCGAGATCCACGCCATTGGACAGGGCCTGCGCAATGGCGTCGACCGCAGTTGCGCTACCAGCGGCGGGCGTGAAGCTGGCCATATCCGTAAAGAAGGTCAGAAGCGCCAGAAAACTCGTTCGTGACGCCTGTTGCTTGGTAACCGGACACGCCGCTGCCGACACCTGATCGGTGCTCTTCGCTCCAGGAGCTTCCCAGTCTTTCGGAGGAGCGGTTGATCCCGAGCAAAGGAGATTTGTAGCGGTGGTCAGGAACTTGTTCAGGGTTTTCAGCCGTGCCTGAATGTCCGCGTCCTGGACGTTTTTCGAAATCGCGTAACTCAGGCACACATCGCCCATGATCTGTGCCGGTAACCGTCGATTGGTGAGCGACGTGCTCTTCAGCGTATCGGCATAGGCCAGTCTGGCGTAGGACGCGTTGGTCGCTATTTGCGCCTTGAACGTATTATAGTTGGTAATCGCGTCCGTGATGCCGGACAGGGAAGCTTGTGTTTGTGAAATGAATTGGCCGGGAGATGAACATCCGGCCAGCATCAATGCGAGCCCGAACAATATGGATTGATTGCGCATAAAATCCCCTTTAACTGGAGGTTGCAATCATCGCGGTCTTTTGCCGTTAGCTAAATAAGGCAGCATCAAGGTTTTCCGCGGTTTCCCCGCTTTCCACAGGTGATGCCTTCGGCGATACATCGAGGTCGTACAGGTGTTTCGATCCAGCGCAGGACGGCACCTGTCAAGTTACGACCTCAAATCCGCATCACCGCCTGGCGGTCGATCTTGCCGGTGCCGGTTTTCGGAAGTTCGTCGAGAAAGGCGATCTCGCGGGGATATTTATAGGGCAGCAGCTTTGCCTTGACGTAATCCTGCAGCCGCCTGGTCGTCTCGGCGGCTTCGAATGCGCGGCTGTTCATCACCACCACGGCCTTCAATGTCATGCGCCGATCCGACAGTTCGGCCGCGAACACGGCGCATTCGCGGACGTCCGGATGCTCGGCGAGGCACAGCTCGACTTCGAGCGGATAGACCCACTGGCCGGAAATCTTGATCAGATCATCGGCGCGGCCGCGGAAGAAGTGAAAGCCGTCGCGGTCGCGGACGAAGCGGTCGCCGGTGTAGATCCATCCGGCCTCGCGGATCGTCTCGGCGGATTTGTCGGGCCGGTTCCAGTACAGCGGCGTGTTGGAATCACCGCGCACCCACAGGATGCCTTCCTCGTCGTCGGCGACGTCGCGGCCGTCCTTGTCGCGCAGCAGGATTTCGTAGCCGGGCACGCGCAGGCCGGCGGCGCCGAGTTTCTTCTGCTCCGGCCGGTTGGAGAGATAGATGTGCAGCGCTTCGGTCGACCCAAGTCCTTCGACGATCTCGATCCCGGTCAGCGTCTTCCAGTCATTGAAGACATCGGCTGAAAGCACTTCGGCGGCGGACACCGCCATGCGTAGCGACGAGAAATCGGTCGCGGCCGCGCCCTCGGCCTTGGTCAGCGAGGTATAGAGCGTCGGCAATCCGAAGAAGACGGTCGGACGATAGCGCTCGATTGCCTCGAAGATCGTCGACGGTTTGGGCTGGCCCGGCAGCAACAGCGTCGCCGCGCCGACCGAGAATGGGAAAGTGATCGAATTACCAAAACCGTAGGCAAAGAAGATCTTTGGCACCGAAAAGCAGATGTCGTCCGGTTTGAGCTTGAGTACGTGGCGAGCGAAGGCTTGTTCGCTATAGGCCATGTCGTGCTGCAGATGGACGATGCCCTTGGGCCGTCCGGTCGAGCCGGATGAGTACATCCAGAACGCCATTTCGTCGCGATGCGTATCGGCTTCGGTGAGATCCGTTGGGAATCCCTGCAGCCATTGTTCGGCAAGCACGACTTCTGGCACCGCGTGATCGCTTACGGGGCCATTGACAAGGATGAGCCTGCGCAAGGAGGTGTCCTTGCAGGCGGTCGCATCGAAGCGCGTGCAAAAGCCGGCGTCGGCGACGGCCACGGCTGCGCCGGAATCCGAAAGATAGAACTGCAGCAGGTCGGGTGGCGTCAGCGTGTTGATCAACAGCGGCACGAAGCCGGCACGGACCGCACCGAAGAATGCCGCCGGATAGGTAGGGGTGTCGTCAAGGAACATCAGGATACGGTCGCCGCGCTTCAGGCCCAGCGATAGAAATCCGTACCCCCATTGGCAGGCGTCGGCGCAGAGTTCGGCATAGGTGCGGGTGCCGCCCGCGCCGGTCAGCGCCAGCCGGTCGCCGCGGCCCTGGGCGAGATTGTCGAACAGGAGGCGGCTGGCGTTGTAGCGCTCGGGCATCGCGAAATTGATTTCGCGTGCACCGGGGCTGTCGGGAGGAACCTGATCGGCGATCGGTTGGGTCATGGATGGCCTCGGCCCTTCGAGGTTTCAAAGCGCGCCATGAATTCAGGCGACATCGCGCGCAGCCGCGCATCGTCGATCCGGCCGGAACGAGTGATGTAGCTGTAGGCAAAATCCATCAGGTCGAGCTTCATGTGGTCGGGGAATTTCTCATACCAGTCGGCGCTGGTCCGCGCCGCCGTCACCAGCTTCTTCACGATCGGCTTGCGTTCGGTTTCGTAGCGCGCGAGCGCGCCTGAAATGTCCGCTTCTGCTTCCAGCGCCTTGGTCAGCGCAACAGCATCCTCGATCGCAAGCCGCGTGCCCGAGCCGATCGAGAAATGCGCCGAATGCAGGGCGTCCCCGATCAGCACGATATTCCGGTGGCTCCAGCGCTCGTTCCAGATCCACGGAAAATTGCGCCACACCGATTTATTCGACACCAGCCGGTGTCCGTCGAGCGTGGCAGCGAAGACCTCCTCGCAAATGGCCTGCGATTGCTCGACCGTCTTGTCGGCAAAGCCGTAGCGCTGCCAGGTCGCTGGATCGCATTCGACCAGAAAAGTGCTCATGTCAGGCGCGTAACGATAATGATGGGCGTTGAAGCTGCCGAGTTCGGTCGCCACAAACGTCTGCGACAGTGTCTCGAACCGCTTGGTGGTGCCGTACCACGCGAACTTGTTGCCGGAATGCGTCACCGACGCGCCGAACTCCTTTTCGAAGCTGCGGCGCAGCAGCGAGTTCAGGCCATCCGCCGCGACGATCAGATCGTAGCCGGTCAACTGCTCCACGGATGTGATCGTGGTGTCGTATCGCGGGGTGACGCCGACAGCGCGAAGCCGCTGCTGCAGGATCGTGAGCAATTCGAGCCGGCCGATCGAGGAGAAGCCGACGCCGTCGAGCGCAACGCTTTCGCCACGCAGATAGAGCGTGATGTTCTTCCAGCTCTCCATTCGCGGCGTAATTGCATCGACCGCTTCCGGATCGTCCGCGCGCAGAAATTCAAGCGCCTGCTCGGAAAACACCACGCCGAAGCCCCAGGTGGCGCCGGCGGGGTTCTGCTCGAACAGATCTATCACGGCATCTGGATGCCGCTTTTTCCAGAGGTAGGCGAAATACAGGCCTCCCGGCCCTCCGCCAACGACGGCGATACGCACGAACGTTCCTCTCCCAATCGACAGTATACTGACAATTTGGGTTACCCTAACCGCTGCGAGATAACGGCGCTACCAAAAAATATCGCTAGCCGAGGTCGGCGGAAAAGCGCGGCTTGTTCCCGCCGACAGGGTTGCAGAGCCGCCGCGGGATGGCCCACTCGCCGTCCCGCACGGCCGATCTGACTTACTGCGCGAAAGACCCCAACACGTCATGGCACGCCGGCGACAGCGAGGCAGCCTGCGACGCCAGGCACTCGACGATGCGGCCACCACCGGGCGGCACACTGGCGCATAGTGAGCGGACGTCGGCGCCGCATGCCGACCTCAGCACGAACAACACCTCGCGCGGTCGCATCGGCCGCAGCATCATCGGCGCCGCCGCCGGGGCTGCGCCGGCAGCCGCGGTTGCGGCGCCAGCGGGAGCCGCATTGCCTTCCGCCGCCGGCGCGGCTGTACCGCCTCCCGATGCGGCGCCACCGCTCGCGGCATTGACCGCCTGCTGGCAGCCCGCCGAGAGGCTCGACTTGTTCTGCTTCAGGCAATTCAGCGCCGCGGCGCCGCCCGTCGGCACGCTGGAGCAATGCGCCATGTAATCTGAGCGGCATGCGCTGCGGACTGCCGCCACCTGCGCGCTGCTTGGCTTCTTCGACGGTGCGGCTGCGGCGGCCTTGGGTGCGGCCGCGGCAGCTGGTTTCTCCGCAGGGGGAGCCGACGCCGCAGCCGGCGCGGATTCTGGTTTGGCTTCCGGCTTCGATTCCGGCTTGGCCTCGGCCTTTGGTTCGGCTTCAGCCGCCGGCTCGACCGCGCGAACCGCGCTCTGGCAGCCCGAGGACAGGCTGGACATGTTTTTCTGCAGGCATTGCAGCGACGCCATGCCGCCCGGCGGCACGCTGGAGCAATGCGCCATGTAATCGGAGCGGCATGCCGACCGGATCGCGCTGCGTTGCGCGTCGGTCGGTGCTTGCGAAAATGCGGGCATCGCGGTTGCGAATGTTGCGCCTGCTATGATTGCCCACAGCGCGGCCGTGCGTCCTGACGTCTTGATCATTTGAATAAATCCTTTTTGGTTGTTGCTGCCGTCGCCGCGTCAACCGAAGTGCATTGTTTTAAAAAGCCCGGCACGAGAAATTCTCGCGAGTGGCATCATTTTCGTTTTCCGATGCCACCGCAAGTAGATTGTTATCGTCCGTAAACGGCAGCCGTCACAGTTTGATCATCCGCTTGCCGCGGTTTTCACCCGCCAGCAATCCGATCAAAGCCTTCGGCGTATTCTCAAGGCCGTTGATGACGTCCTCCTGTACCTTCAACTTGCCGGAGGAGACCCATGATTGCAGGTCGGACAAGGCTTCGTCGCGCTGGTCCATGAAGTCCATCACGATGAAGCCTTGCATGATCAGGCGCTTCACCACGATCAGGCCGGGCACGCCGCGCGGGCCGGTCGCCGAGGGCGTGCCGTCATATTGCGAGATCGCACCGCAGCAAGCGATGCGGCCGCGATTGTTCATCTGCGCAAGACACGCCTCGAGAATGTCGCCGCCGACATTATCGAAATAAACATCTATGCCCTTTGGAGCCGCCGCCCTGAGCGCTTTGAAGACTGCGCCGTCCTTGTAGTCGACCGCGGCGTCGAAGCCGAGCGTCGAGGTCAGCCAATCGCATTTATCCTTGCCGCCGGCGATGCCGACGACGTGGCATCCCTTGATCTTGGCGATCTGGCCGACGATCGATCCAACGGAGCCTGCAGCGGCCGAGACCACGACGGTTTCGCCGGCCTTCGGCTTGCCGACGTCGAGCAGGCCGAAATAGGCGGTGAGACCGGCGATGCCGTAGACACTGAGCAGATGCGTCATCGGTTCGACCTTCGGCATCTTGGTTAGATGCTTGGCGGGAACGGCGGCGTACTCCTGCCAGCCGGTGTCGCCGAATACGAGGTCACCCGGCGCAAGATTGGGAGCCTTCGATGCAATGACTTCGGCGATGCCGCCGCCGGCCATCACGGTGTTGGCCTCGACGGCGGCGCGATAGGTTGCGCCATGCATCCAGGCCCGGTTGGCGGCATCGAGCGAAATATAACGCACCCGTAGCAATGCTTCGCCATCCCTGGGCTCGGGCATCGCTCCGTTGGACATTCTGAAATGTTCGGGCCCGAGTTTTCCTGTGGGCTTTTCGATCAGCAAAACCTGGCGATTGACGGTGGCGTTCATGGCGTTTTCCTCCCGGTATGTCGTTCTTTGATGCAGAAGGCGCACATCGGACGCTCAACTGCACACATTGTGCGCTGCGCTTGACGCTAGTCCGCGAAGCTAATTTCCACAACGGAACAATTGTCACTGCTCTGGCATGCCAGCCTCACCGAGCCCGGTTTGACCAATTTATGAAGCTTGTTGCGCGCGAGCTAAAATCTGCCAAACTCGAATGCGCTGGGAACTTACGGGGGTAAGAGAATGTCCAACAGGTTTACGCAATATATCCTGCTCGCGATGGTGCTGGGCATCGTGATGGGTGCGCTGATCTTCAATTATCGTCCCGATGACAGGGGTGATCTCTCCGCCGACATAAACCTGATCGCCATGCTCTTCCTGCGCCTGATCAAGATGATCATTGCGCCGCTGGTGTTCGCCACCCTGGTCGGCGGCATCGCGCATATGGGCAGTGGCGCGCGTCTCGGCCGCATCTTCGCCAAGACCATGGGCTGGTTCGTCAGTGCCTCGTTCGTCTCGCTGTTGCTGGGCCTTGTGATGGTCAATCTGCTGCAACCGGGCGCGAATTTTCCCGGCACCCTGCCGGACAAGGCTGCCTCGACGGGGTTGCCGACATCGGCCTTTTCGATCGAAAAGTTCCTGACCCATCTGATTCCGACTTCGATCGCGGATGCGATGGCGCAGAACGAAATCCTGCAGATCGTGGTGTTCGCGGTGTTCTTCTCGGTGGCGCTGGGTGCTGCGCCGGAGCGCTCCAAGCCGATCCTGTCGCTGATCGATGATCTCGGCCACATCATGCTGAAAGTGACCAGTTACGTCATGCTGTTCGCGCCAATCGCGGTGTGGGCGGCGATCACCGCAACGGTCGCAAAGAACGGCTTGCTGGTGCTGTGGAAGCTCGTCGTGTTCATGGGCGGCTTCTATCTGTCTCTGATGATCCTGTGGGGCATCCTGGTGATCGTCGGCTTCCTGGTGATCGGGTCCCGATACGGCCATCTGCTGCGGCTGATCCGGGAGCCGCTGATGATCGCGTTCTCGACTGCGAGTTCGGAAGCGGCCTATCCGAAGACATTGGAAGGCCTCAACCGCTTCGGCGCCTCGTCGCGAATATCAAGTTTCGTGCTGCCGCTCGGTTACTCGTTCAACCTCGACGGCACGATGATGTACTGCACCTTTGCCAGCATCTTCATCGCCCAGACCTATCACATCGAAATGTCGCTCGGCACGCAGTTCGCGATGCTGGCGACCCTGATGGTCACCTCCAAAGGTGTTGCCGGCGTCCCCCGCGCTTCGCTGGTGGTGATCGCCTCGACGCTCGGCCAGTTCGGCATTCCGGAAGCCGGCCTGTTGATGATCATGGGTATCGATACGTTCCTCGACATGGGACGCAGCGCCACCAACGTGATCGGCAACTCGCTCGCTACTGCGGTGGTGGCGAAGTGGGAAGGCGAACTTGCGCCCGAGCACGCGCTTGGGCCCGACGACGTCGTGCCGCCGACCATGATCCCCGGCGAGATCCCCGCAATGGCCGGCCATTGATGGGAGCGATGCATGCGCCACATTCAGGGACGACGGATCCGGGCCGGCAGCCTGTTGCTGGCAGGGTGTCTGCTGGCAACGGCCGCGGCGGCCCAGACCGGCGGCAGTGAAGGGCTGAGCCCGACGCTCGCCGCGATCAAGAATACGCACGTTGTGCACCTCGGCTATCGCGAGAGTTCGCCGCCGTTTTCGTTCGTCGATCCGTCCGGCCGGCCGATCGGCTACAGCCTTGAACTTTGCGAGGCGATCGTTGACGAGATCGGCGCCGAGGTCGACGACCCCAATCTGAAGATCGAGTACGTCAAGGTGACCTCGGATGACCGTATTCCCGCGGTCGTGCAAGGCAAGATCGATCTCGAATGCGGATCGACCACCGCCAATGCCGAGCGCGGCAAGCAGGTGGCATTCTCGCCGCTGATGTTCGTCGCCGGGACCAAGCTGATGGTGCCGAAGGCGTCGACGATTTCAGCGCCGAAGGATTTGCAGGGCAAGACCGTGGTGGTCACCAAGGGCACCACCAACGAACAGGCCATGCATGCGCTCGACAAGAAGTTCGCATTGGCGCTCAATATCGTGGTGTCGCCGGATCACGAGCAATCCTATCAAATGCTGGTGGACGGCAAGGCCGATGCATTCGCGACCGACGACATCCTGCTCTATGGCCTGATCGCGCGGCACAAATCCCAGGACAAGTTCAAGGTCACCGGGGATTATTTGTCCTACGATCCCTACGGCATCATGTATCGCAAGGGCGAGCCGCAACTTACCGCAGTGGTGGAGCGTGCGTTCCGCAAGCTCGGATCGAACCACGATTTGGTTCCGCTTTATAACAAGTGGTTCATCTCGCGGCTGCCGACCGGCGAGAAATTGAACGTCGCGATCTCGCCGCAGCTTGAAGAGGCCTTCAAGGTGCTCGACGATACCGCGGGTGCGAATTAGCGGCAATCAGGTTGAAGCGAGGCGGTCGTGTCTGTCCTGAGCGTGACGCTGCCAGCCCGATTTACTGTTGGTTAACCATAAAGTTCTACCAAAAGGAGGAAGTTGGCTCTCGCTCATCGGGGATGAATTCATGGTCGCTGCTGTCGGTGGTACCGCAAATCCGTTGGCGTCGTCGCAGTCGTCCTCGCAATCAAAGGCTCCAGCCGCGCAATCGCAATCCTCTAGCGCGAAAGCCTTCCAGCAGTCCCTCAATCAATATTTGCAAAACACGACCAGTGGCGCGGGTGGCGCGATCGGTGCCAATCCCTCGCAGTCACTGACCAGCGACCTGATGTCGACCCTGCTGCAAATGCAGGGGTGAGGCTCGGTTTATCCGGATGCGTTGATCGCAACAGCAAGCGCCGCCCTTTCGGGCGGCGTTTTTGTGTGTCGTACAAAATCAACGTCATGGCCGGGCTTGTCCCGGCCATCTACGTCTTTCTTGCCGATGCGGAGTTAAGACGTGGATGCCCGGGCATAGGCGAGCGGAAGCGACGCCGTCCTTCGGACGGCTACGCCCGGGCATGACGAACTATTAGGTCGTGCTGTCTATCGGCGAACGGATCACACTTTCACGGCTTGATGTGGAGCGCGGATTTCGCGGCGTTGATCGTGTTCCTGACAGCCGCCTGGGTTTGGCCGGTCAACGTCGTCGCTTCGTAGGTGGGACCGGCGGTGAAGCCCGCTTTGGGCTTGATCCCGATCGTGGTCTGCGCGCGGTTCAAGGCGGTGGCAAAACTGTTCTTGGCGTCTACGGCGGCTTTGCCGATCTGGGCGGTCTGGTTGGCGATGAAGCTCGTCGTGGACGAGGCGATGGAAGACAGGTCGGTCATGCAGTGCTTCCTGTGCAAAGGCTCCCTTTTCAGGGACCATCGGCCTGTTATGGTTAATGAGGCATTAACGCGGACCGTGGAACAGCCTGTCCAGCGCCGAATTGTACGCCGCATAGACCAGGTCGGGGTGGAGCTTGCTCAGCGCCTCCATCATCACCCCCGAATTGATTTCGAGCACCAGCCAGGCGCCGTTGACCTGAACCACGTCGATCGACGCGAAGCGGATATCGATCGCCTTCGCGGCACGGATCGCAATCTCGGCACAGGCGTCGCGGGTTTTGCCGTCGCTGAGCAAAATCGGTCGCGCGCCAGAATCAAGATTATGGCGCCAGTTCAATACCCGTCGCTGGCCCGGCGGCAACACGAAATCCAGATCGGCTTTATCGAGGTCGGCGATCATGCCCGGCAATACCGTTGATCTCTGCGCGGCTGGCGTAACCGCCAGCGCAAGCTCGAGCAGCGAGTGTTGGCCGTCGCCCACCACATATGGCCGGTTCTTGCCGTAGAGCACGATCGGCTCGCCATCGAGAATAACAACGCGAACTTCGTCCTCGATGTCGACGCGCGGCGAAATCGCCAAACTCAAATGCGAGGCAAAAATCCGGCTCACGGCGAGTTCAAGCGCCGGCCTGGTCGACACCATGAAAACGGATTCGCCTGTGGTGCCTTCGTTCGGCTTGACGACGATGCCGGTGGGATGCTCGGTGAGAAGCCGCAGCATCGCCTCCCACGATCCTGGTTGGGAAACGTACTGGTTCATTTCCGGACTGAGGAACAGCGTGTGAGGAACGCAGGCGACATCGGCCATCGCCAGAATTTCCGCGGTCGCTGCCTTGTCATTGGCGATGCGATGCGCCACGGCGCTGTTCAATCCAACGTCATAGCCAAACGCGTGGCGCCGCTGGTCACCGCGCTGCATGACAATCAGCCAGCCGTCGGACCTGATGTCGATCGCGATCTCGCGCTCTGCGCAATATCTTCGCAAGGCTTCGACAAATATTCGCTGGCTGTTGAGCATCGTTAACCCGTTGCCGCCGCAGCGGCCGTTTCAGAGCCGGTCTGGTATAGCTCTAAACCACCTGCCAAGGCACCGCTCCGCCCATGCTTCGCAACAATTTATTGTCGGATTGGAGCTGATTTCAGCAAGTTAATTACGCGTAAAACCGCGGCTATGAACCATCCTGTAAAATAAACCGACTGCCATCGTGAGCCCGCAATTGCGCGTCAGCGCAATGCGATTATCTCTGTCACGGGCGTCAGTCGCACGCCAAATTCCCTGATAATTCAGGGGTTTTTGCCCAGATTCAGGGGCCGGACAACACGATCGTTCTACATCGAGAGCAACGGGTAAACTAAAACACATGAGCGCATTCCATCGAGAGAAAGTTCTTTCTGTCCGGCATTGGACCGATACGCTTTTCAGCTTCACCGCCACCCGCAATTCGGGATTCCGCTTCCTCAACGGACAATTCGCGATGATCGGCCTCGAGGTCGATGGCCGCCCGCTGCTGCGCGCCTACAGCATGGCGAGCGCCAATCATGAAGAGGCACTGGAGTTCTTCAGCATCAAGGTCGCGGATGGCCCGTTGACCTCGAAGCTGCAGAAGATCAGGGAAGGCGACACCATCCTGGTCGGGCGCAAGGCCACCGGCACGCTGATTTCAGACAATCTGATTCCCGGCAAACGCCTGCTGCTGTTGTCGACCGGCACCGGTCTGGCGCCGTTCGCGAGCCTGATCAAGGATCCCGATGTGTACGACCGCTATGACAGCATCGTGCTGGTGCACGGCTGCCGGCAGGTGTCCGAGCTGGCCTATGGCGAAGAACTGGTGGCGCGGCTGCGCGACGATGAACTGTTCGGACCGCTGTTGAGCGAGAAGCTGCAGTACTATCCGACCGTCACCCGCGAGCCGTTCCGCAACCGCGGCCGGATCACCGACCTGATCACATCAGAACAGTTATTCAGCGATATCGGCCAGCCGCCGCTCGACATCGAGACCGACCGCATCATGATGTGCGGCAGCCCGGGCATGCTGGAAGAACTGCGTCAGATGTTCGAGGCGCGCGGCTTTCTCGAAGGCAGCGGCAACGAGCCCGGCCATTTTGTGATCGAGAAGGCGTTCGTCGAGCGGTGAAAACGCCAACCGGGATTCCGGGGCGACCAGACATCGAACCGGTGCGGTCCTTCGGACCACGCCGGAGTGACGATCTCGGTTTGAGCGTCGCTCACGGCCTCCCAACCTTTTCTTGATAGTGCAGCTCGCTTCCCCGCTGCTATAACGCGCCCAAACGTCGTGCGGCCGATAGCCGATGCGGCGACAAGGGGAGCGTTTGAGCTTTGGCGGGACTTGATCGGACGGGTCTGGCGAGAACAGCCTTTGTTTTCGCCGGCGGGGGTAGTTTCGGGGCCATTCAGGTGGGCATGATGCACTCGCTCACCGCCCACGGAATATCGGCAGATATGGTGGTCGGTTCCAGCGTCGGCGCCCTCAACGGGGCCTATTATGCCGGCGATCCCACGCTGAAGGGTGTGCTGCAACTGGAGACCATCTGGCGCGGTTTGCAGCGGCGCGATGTCTTTCCGGTGACGTGGCGCACCTTGCTGGGATTCCTGTGGCGGCGGGACTTTCTGATCGCGCATGACGGGATCGAAAAGCTGATCGACGATCATCTGCCCTATCGCAGGCTGCAGGACGCCCAGCTTCCGGTTCATATTGTCACGACCGATATCATTTCAGGCGACAGCGTGGTGTTGTCGGAAGGCTCCGCCGCGCAAGCCATCATCGCCTCCACCGCAATCCCCGGCGCCTTCGCACCCGTTCGCTACAAGGATTTTTACCTCGCCGACGGCGCGATCTCGAGCAACACCCCGATCAAGGTCGCGGTCTCCATGGGTGCGCAGCGCCTGATTATCCTGCCGACCGGCTATGCCTGCTCGACGCATGCGCCGCCGACCGGCGCGGTCGCCAACGCGCTGCATGCGCTGACGTTGTTGATCGCGCGGCAGTTGGTCAGTGAACTAGAAGATCTCGCCCCCGAGATCGAATATTACGTGGTGCCGCCGCTTTGTCCGCTGGTGGGGTCACCTTACGATTTTTCGCGGACCTCGGATCATATCGAGCGCGCGATCGCGAGCACCGACGCGTGGCTGGCGCAAGGCGGCCTGCAAAGGAGCGGGATTCCCGAAGAGATGCGCCCGCACACCCATTGATCGGTTCGGAGCCGCTATTTCCTCACACGTTGCGTAAAATCCTGCCGGGCTACGCTGCACTGCAAAAAAAGATGCGCCCGACGATGGCCAACGGAACTCATTGATTTTCCATCGCGGGATTCGGTAGCTTCAGCAGGAACCGCTGTCATATCCCTGACCGGCACGCCGGATAACGTGTACAGATTGTCCGGTGTTTTGAACCAGGCTTGCGGTGGCTGGAGCATGATCCGGAAAAGTGGAAGCCGGTTTTCCTCGGGACAAACGCGCCGCGTTTGCCCGCAGATCATGCTCCAAGAAATAATACGGCAGCTTCTGCCTCAAGGGGTCCCATGGAAACGCTGATGCTTCCGTTCTCTCCGCGCTTCATCGTCCTGACGATTTGCAGCGTCGTGACGGTGTTGCTGCTCGGCATCGCGCTCGCCGATCACAAGGTTTTCGATCTGGTCCTGGTCCCGGTGGTTATTTTCGGCGCGCTCACGTTGCTTGGCTTTCGCGATCTCATGCAAAAGAACCACGCGGTGCTCCGGAATTATCCGATTTCGGCGCATCTGCGCTTTCTCCTGGAAGAGATCCGGCCGGAGATGCGGCAGTACTTCTTCGAGAGCGAGAAGGACGGCATGCCGTTCAGCCGCGACACCCGCGCGCTCGTCTATCAGCGCGCCAAGATGGTGCTCGACAAGCGGCCGTTCGGCACCCAGGAGGACGTCTATCGCGAGGGCTATGAATGGATGCATCATTCGATGGCCCCCAAGCCGCATGCCCAGGAGAAATTCCGCATCACCATCGGCGGCCCGGATTGCAAGCGGCCGTATTCGGCATCGGTGTTCAATATCTCGGCGATGAGTTTTGGTGCGCTCAGCCCCAACGCGGTACGCGCGCTGAACGCGGGCGCTAAAAAGGGCGGCTTCGCCCATGACACCGGGGAAGGCGGCCTCAGCCCCTATCATCGCGAGAATGGCGGCGACATCATCTGGGAAATCGGCTCCGGCTATTTCGGCTGCCGCAATCGCGACGGCAGCTTCAATCCCGAGGAATTCGCCCGCGTCGCCTCGGATGACCAGATCAAGATGGTCGAACTCAAGATCAGCCAGGGCGCCAAGCCCGGCCATGGCGGCGTGTTGCCGGCAGCCAAGGTTTCCGAAGAGATTTCAAAAATCAGGGGCGTTGCGATGGGCGAGGATTGTATCTCGCCGGCCTTCCACCGGGCATTTTCGACGCCGCTGGAGATGATGGCCTTCATCGGCGAGATGCGGCGTTTGTCCGGCGGCAAGCCGGCCGGCTTCAAACTCTGCATCGGCCATCCCTGGGAATTCCTCGCGATCTGCAAGGCGATGCTGCAAACCGGAATCTATCCCGACTTCATCGTGGTCGACGGCAATGAAGGCGGCACCGGTGCCGCCCCGCTGGAATTCATGGATCACCTGGGCATGCCGATGCGCGAGGGCGTCAATTTCGTCCATAACGCGCTGATCGGCATCAACGCGCGCGACCGCATTCGGATCGGCGCTTCCGGCAAGATCGCGACCGCTTTCGACATTGCGCGTGCGATGGCGATCGGCGCCGACTGGTGCAATTCAGCGCGCGGCTTCATGTTCTCGCTCGGCTGCATCCAGTCGCTGAGCTGTCACACCGACCGCTGCCCGACCGGCGTGACCACGCAAGACCCCTCACGCAATCGCGCATTGTTTGTGCCGGACAAGATCGAGCGGGTCTTCAATTATCATCATGCGACCCTGCTCGCGCTGACCGAACTGATCGCCGCGGCCGGCCTCGAGCATCCGCAGCAAATTCGGTCGATCCATTTCTCGCAACGCACTTCCATCACCGAGGTGCACTCGTTTGCACAGCTCTATCCATCGCTGCGCCCCGGCGAGTTGATCGACGGCACCAGCGACGTGCGCTTCCGCGACGGCTGGGCGATGGCACGCGCGGATTCATTCTCGCCGGCGGGATAGGGTTTTACTCACGTCATCCCGGCGAACGCCGGGACCCATAACCCCTGGCGTTCGCGATGACGGAAGGCATTTGACCCACTGCTGAAACGGGGACACACGGCGTATGGGTCCCGGCGTTCGCCGGGACGACGAAGTGGAGTTTCAGACGGCCGCCGTCAGCTCAATGCGGGTTTTCCAGGCTGAACAGTTCGGACTGTTCGTCATAGGCGAACAGCTCGGCGTAGCGGCCCCAGGATACTACCGTCTTCAGCGTTTCGTCGGCGTAATCTTCCGACATGTAGTCTTCGAGTTCGTTGCGGAAGCGGGCGGCCGGCGCGGTGTGGGTCGGCCGCTCGTCGAGCACGCGGCGGATCAGGCCCATGATTGGCACATAGTTGATGAGATGTTCGGCGAACAGTTTCTTGCGGGCATCGGTTTCGAGATGGGCAAACCGGGTGCCGGCATCCGATAGCACCAGGTCGCCTTCGCTGAGCTGGGCAAATCGCAGCAATTGCAGCGCTTCACCGAGATGGAAGATCTCGTCGGCCTCGAGTTGCAGGCTGCCGGCCAGTACCGGCAGGTCGGCATGGCCGTTATAGGGTGGGCCGGCCAGCGTCTCGATCAAACCCGAGAGCACGTTGGACGAGATGTGATTGAGGATCATGCCGACGCCGGTGCCGTGAATGCCCTCGATCGCGGGCGTCTTCGGCTCCGCGCGCTGGGTCATACGGGCATAGATGCTGTCGACCAGCTGGCGGAAGGTCGGATCGAGCCGGTTGCGCGGATGCGGCAGGTCGACCTTGATCTCGGCGGCGACGCGGCCCGGATTGGACGAAAACACCAGGATGCGGTCGCACATCAGCACGGCTTCCTCGATGTTGTGCGTCACGATCAGCACCGATTTGATCGGCAGCCGGCCCTCGGTCCAGAGATCGATCAGGTCGGTGCGCAGCGTCTCGGCGGTCAGCACGTCGAGCGCCGAGAACGGCTCGTCCATCAGCAACAGGTCGGGGTGCACGACCAGTGCGCGCGCAAAACCGACGCGCTGGCGCATGCCGCCGGACAATTCCTTGGGATAGGCGGATTCGAAACCGTCGAGGCCGATCAAATCGATCGCGGCCAGCGCGCGGGTGCGGCGCTCGGCACTGTCGATGCCGAGGGCTTCCAGGCCCAGTTCGACGTTCTGCAGCACGGTCAGCCAGGGAAACAGCGCGAACGATTGAAACACCATCGCGACGCCGTGTGGCGGTCCCTTGATGGTCTCGCCGCGGCACTTCGCTTCGCCCGAGGAGGGCGTAACCAGTCCGGCGATGATGCGCAGCAAGGTCGACTTGCCCGATCCGGAACGGCCGAGCAGGCCGACGATCTCGCCGGAATGAATCGTCAGATCGACCTTTTCGAGCACCAGCAGGTCCTCGCCGCTGCCCTTGGGAAACGAGCGGCAGACGTTGCGGATGTCGAGCAGGCTGCTCTGTTTGACTTGATCGAGCATGAATTTCTCCTGATCAGCCGAGCCGAAGCCGGCGCTCGCCGAAGGCATAGAGTGGCCGCCACAGCAGCCGATTGAACAGCGTCACCAGAATGCACATGATCGCGATCCCGAGCACGACGCGCGGGAAGTCGCCGTTTTCGGTCGCGGTGGCGATATAGGCACCGAGACCGGTCGCCGTCAGATGGGTGTTGCCCCAGCTTGCGACCTCCGCGACGATCGACGCATTCCACGAACCGCCGGACGCCGTGATCGCGCCCGTGATGTAATACGGGAAGATCCCGGGCAACACGACCTTCACCCACCAGCGCCATCCCTTCAGATGCAGGCTGGAAGCCGCTTCCCGCAAATCGCTCGGAAAGGCGCTGGCGCCGGCGATGACGTTGAACAGGATGTACCACTGTGTGCCGAGGATCATCAGCGGGCTGAGCCAGACATTGGCGTTCAGCCCATAGCGCACGATCACCACCACGAACACCGGAAACGCCAGATTGGCGGGAAAGGCCGCCAGAAACTGCGCCAGCGGTTGCATCCGTTCAGCGAGTTTCGGCCGCAACCCGATCCAGACACCGATCGGCACCCATATCAACGTGGCCAGCGCAATCAGCACGACCACGCGGGCGAGCGTGATCAGGCCGTCGCCAACGGCCGTGAGCACGTCGGACGGGCTCAGGGTCGCCGAGAGATAGAGATAAACTTCCCAGGCGGCATAGCCGGTACTCGCAACGATGAAGGCCAGCCAGATCGAATCGACGATGCGCGACGGCGGCCGTTGCTCTTTCGATGCGATCTTCAACGAATCGGGAACCGAGATCTGCAAATTGGAAACGGCCTTGTTCAGCGCCGAGAACGGCAATGACAGCGCCCGCAGCGCCCTGGTGCGGCGAAACAGATCGAGCATCCACGAGGTCGGGGCGTTGCCCGAGGAGGTCTGCTCGAAGCGGAATTTGTCGGCCCAGGCCACCAGGGGGCGAAACAGCAACTGGTCATAGGCGATGATCACCAGCAGCATGGCCAGGATCGCGTAGCCGATCGCGGGCAAATTCTGCTTTTGAATGCCGAGGGCGACATAGGAGCCGATGCCGGGCAACGTCACCGTGGTGTTGCCGACCGTGATCGCTTCCGAGGCTACCACAAAGAACCAGCCACCGGACATCGACATCATCGTGTTCCAGATCAGGCCCGGCATTGCGAAAGGCACGTCGAGCCGCCAGAACCGCTGCCAGCCGCTGAGATGAAAGCTCTGCGAGGCTTCTTCCAGATCCTTCGGGACGTTGCGCATCGACTGGTACATGCTGAACGTCATGTTCCAGGCCTGGCTGGTGAAAATCGCGAACACACAGGCGAGTTCGGCGCCCAGCACGCGGCCGGGAAACAGGTTCATGAAGAACACGACCGTGAAGGTCAGAAAGCCCAGGATCGGCACCGACTGCAGGATATCGAGCAGCGGGATCAGCACCATCTCGGCGCGCCGGCTCTTGGCGGCCAGCGCCGCGTAGATGAAGGTGAAGATGATCGAGCAGACGATCGCCAGCAGCATCCGCATCGTGGTGCGCAGCGCATAGGCCGGCAGGTTGGCCGGATCGAGCGACACCGGTGCGACGTCGAGCGCCGACAAGGGGGCGGTGGTCTGCTCGCCGCCATAGACGATCAGCACCATGGCGCCGGTCACGAGGATCAGCGCGACGATATCCCAGATGTTCGGCCGCAACGCCTGCCCAAGGGCAGCCGGGCGGAAATCCTGAAGCGCCATGAACCGTGGCCTTGCTGTTATGTGAGCGTGATCTCGCGGCAAATGCGCCGCATTTGCCCCGCGGAAAGCCGGCGTCCCCTTTTCCGGATCATGCTGTTCTAGAATTCACCGTGCAGACGAGCCGAGAAGACAGAGACGGGTCCCCGATCGGCGTTATAGGCGGGATTTGTGATGAGTTGATAGTCCGCGGTGACGGTGAAATGCGGGTTCACCGAATAGGCGTAGTAGGTCTCGAAGATCTGCTCGGGGCGATAGTTGGGGAGCTGGCCGTCGCCGATCAACAGGCCGAGGCCGCCGGCCGCCAGGAAATCGCGGTGCGCGTTGGAAAGCCCGTTGACCGCGCCGCCGATGCCGATGCTGTCGTTGGGCCGTCCCCAGAAACTGCCCTTGATCGACAATCCGCCCGAGGCGCTGCGGTCGACATCGGTGAACGACAGGATTTCGGTCTTGCCGTCATTCCAGCTCAGGCGCGCGAACAGCCCGACGTCCTTGACGATCTGCTGTTCGGCGTTGAGGTAGAATCCGTATTTGAGATTGGCCTGCCGAATGTCCGGCACCACCGCATTGATATCGAGCGCCGGATCGACGCCCGCAATCGCCACCGCCTGACGATAATTCGCGGTATTGCCGTCGTTGGCGAACAGGCCGATCCGCAGCTTGCCGGGCTGCTCGAACGGCGCATAGCGCTCCTCGAGTTCGACCACGGTGCCGAAATTCTTGCCGTTGAGAACCAGAACGTCGCTGTTCGGCGCACTCGGCACCTCGAACACCCCGGCGCGCACCGCCCAATCCTTGCGGTTGAGTTCGGCCACCGCGCCGCGGGTATAGCCGGGGAGGTCGGCCGGGAAATCATAGGCGGCCGACGACCACATCGCCCAGTTCATGAAGTCAGCGCGGGGATCGTGCGAATAGCTGTTGTTGTCGAAGAAGTCGCCGACCGCAAAGCGGCCGACGATCAGCGTGAGGCGGTCGATATCGCGCTTGCCGGGCAATTGATTGGCGGCATCGGCGATGTCTTCCTGTTCGCCGCCAAAACCCCATGTCTGCTTCAGGTAATAGCGTTGGGGGCGAAACTTCGGCTCGGCGGCACCGGCCTTCTGCGCCTCGCCGTTCGGGAAACCGGCGATCCCGAGCGTGCCGTTGAGGCCGAATCCCTGCGCCAGTTCGGGATTGAAATAGAACTCGCCGCCCTGCCACAACCGCACGCCGGCAAACGCGGTCACGGTCCAGGTCGCCTGGGTCTGGCCGGGGCCGGGCATGCTGTCGGGGCCGGCATAGGGCGAACGGAACGAGGGATAGGTCTGCGGCAAATAGGTGGTTTGGGCGTGGATATTCCAGTCATTGGATTCCGGCAGCGCGGTCTTGTCGCTGATCGGCACCCAGGGCGCATCGGTGAAGCGGTAGTTCAGCCCGAGTTTGACGAGGCTGACGTTGGGATCGACGGTGACGTTGGCCAGGCCGAAGCCGGAGAGGTCGTAGATCCGGCGCGACAGCGCGACGTAGTCGTATTCGAGCCTGGCACTCCAGTTGCCGCTCACGGCAAACTCGACGCCCGCACCCGCGGTCCAACCAGTGTGGATTTGTCCGGGAGCTGCGAAGATGCTTCCCGCATCGTCATTGAGATTGACGTGGCTATGCCCCCAGGCAAAGCCGCCAGTCAGATACGGCATCCAGCGGCCGAAGGCGTACCCGGCGCGGCCGCGCACCGTGCTGACGTAATCGATCGTGCTGTTGAAGGGCGCGGGCGTCAGACGTGGCGCATCGAGCGGGCTGCCGAATGACGCATCGGCTTCGATGCCGAGCACGACATGGTTGGAAAACTGCCAATTGTATCCCGCCTGATAACCGCCGATCAGGCCCGTGATACTGGGCGGAAACGGAAAACCCTCTTCGGGCACCGGATTGGTGCCGGGACCCAGGCTGCCGCCGCCATAACCGACATGGCCGCCTAAATAAAATCCGGTCCAGTCGTAAACGGTTTTGAGAGCCGGCGCCTTGAGCGGCAAGTCGGCCGCAGCAGCCGAGCCGGCAGACGCGAGCATGCCGAGACCGACGCTCGCCAACGCGCAAATTTCGGTTCGGCTGCGGCGGCTCATCGGGTGATTTTTTCCAGCACGAACATCCCGGCGGTCTCTTTGGTCATCACTGCAGATTTGCCGTCGCGCTGCCACCGAAGAATCAGCCAAAACGGCTTCGCCGGGCCGTTCGATGCCTTCTCTCCCAATCAAAAGCCAGACCAAAAACCGGGATTATTCCCTGATCCCTCGCCAAGTCTTTGACCAGCAAGCCAATCCTTATTGCAAGTCATTCTTAGTTGCAAGTGAGGGTAAATGTGTCGCTGATCTGTTGGCACCGTTGTGTGACAGCCACGCAACACAGAAAGCCCGCGTCTGGGCGCGGGCCAACCCGGAAAACAGCGATGAAAAAAGGATGACCCGCCCGGGGGGACGACCGGGCGGGTCGGGTGCCGGCACGGGGGTGGATGAGGCGCCCGTGCCGAACGCAGGAACTGCGGCTAGTGCGTCTTCAAACGAGATGGACTCTCGTTTGTGCTCGCGAAGGCGCGTCTACAGAAAGTTCGATCGATCCTCAGTAATTGCAGCTGCGCACGCGGCCGATGTAATTGCCGTAAGCGTCGAACTGGCGAACCCAGCCGCAGTGGCGATAACCGTCGTAATATCCGTTGCTGCTGGCGGCGATGGCGCCGCCGACAATGGCTGCACCGACGAGGCCGGCGCCGATACCAAAGCCAAGGCCCCTGGCCTCTGCTGATTGGGTGGTGGACGCGATGCTGCCGGTAACGGCGAGTATTGCGAGTGCGGCCGCTGCAATTTTGGTCTTGATCGACATGAGAAACTCCATCCGGTTCGAAGCGGCCGTTGTGGCCTGCATGACCAGTTGGACGGGGGCTGTTCGAATCCGGTTCGATCACGGAGCAGTGACTGACGATTCCGCGTGATCTTGCCGCCGATACAGCCGGGTAACCGATCGCGCGTCAGCTCTTCGGATGATCCGAGAGTACGGTCACATCGAATCTATCGATGTCGGCGAGCAATTCGCAGAACGCGGCGGCGCCGTGATCCAGCAATTGCAGGCCTTTCTGCGGAGATGCCTGGGTGGCATCGCCGGCAGCGCCGCTGGGATGCAGGTCCTGCGCCTGCCAGGCGAACGGCGCCGGCCGATGCGCCGAGAGCCAAAGATAATTCTTCTCCATCGCAATACTGGCCGGACGAAAATCAGCGATGTGCTGTTGGCGCACGGTGTGCGGATATCGCGCCAGCATGATCGAAGTCTCGACCGCGCCGCCGTGAATGCCGTGACGCAACTCCTCGGCCGAGAACAATCCATCGGGCACACCGAAGCGCGACCAACTGGTCGTGACCGCGAGAAGTCCGTATTCGGCACGCAGGTCCTGTGCGACCAGGCTCATCGCCGCGCTATTGCCGCCGTGACTGGTCACCATCACCAGCTTCCTGATGCCAGCGCGCGCAACGCTTGCTCCGATCTCCATCCAGTCCTTCAGCGCGGTCGCGGTCGGCAGCGACAACGTGCCCGGATAATGGATGTGCTCGGTCGAAATCCCGATCGGTTGGATCGGGAGAAATGTTGCGGGCACGGTGGCAGGCAACAGCTCGCACACCCGATCGAGATAGGCCTGCGCGATCATCACGTCGGTACCGAGCGGCAAATGCGGCCCGTGCTGCTCGGTCGCCGCCAGCGGCAACACCGCGATCCAGCGTGAAGGCTCCGCGCCGGAAATATCGGGCCAGTGAATCTCGGTCCAGTCGCGTGGAGGAACGGTTGAAGCCATCGAGCGAAGCGTTTCTCTCAGTCCGTTTGCAAGGTAGTTTGTGTTGGTCCTCGAACGGCGTTAACCAGTTCCGGACCGCAATCGGCCTCTCATCATGGGCCAAAATGAGCGACGGAGTCCAATCATGAAGTCGGGCCTTTTGCCGCGAACGTTAACGGCCGGTCTCGTCGCCGCCGCCCTGATGATCGCATCCGCCGGCGCGCAGACGCTGGACAAGGTCTCGTTCGGGACCAATTGGCTGCCGGAGGGGGAGCAGGGCGGTTTCTTCCAGGCGGTGGCCGACGGCACCTACAAGCAATATGGGCTCGACGTCACCATCGTGCCCGGTGGTCCGAACGACAACAACCGGATCCAGTTGATTGCGGGCAAGCTCGACTTCTTCCTCAGCGCCAACACGCTGCAATCCTTTGATGCCGTCGCCAACAAGGTGCCGGTGATCGAGATCGCGGCGATGTTCCAGAAAGATCCGCAGATCTTCCTGACCCACCCGGAATCGAAGGTCGCCAAACTGGAGGATCTCAAGCCGCTGACGTTGTTCGTGTCCAAGGAAGGGATCGCGAGCTATTTTCAGTGGCTGAAATCTGAATACAAGTTCAGCGAGGACAAGGTCAGGCCCTACACGTTCAATTCGCAGCCGTTCATCGCCGACAAGCAGAGCGCGATGCAGGGCTATGTCACGTCCGAGCCGTATGCGGTCGAACAGGCCGCCAAATTCAAGCCCGGAGTGCTGTTGCTGGCGGATTACGGCTTCAATGCCTATTCGACCCTGATCGAAACGCGCAGCGATCTGATCGACAAGAAGCCGGATCTGGTCCAACGCTTCGTCGACGCCTCGATCATCGGCTGGTACCATTATCTCTATGGCGACAATGCCCCCGGCAATGCGATGATCAAGAAACTCAATCCGGAAATGAACGACGAGTTGTTGGCCTACTCCGTCAGCAAGCTGAAGGAATATGGTATTGTCGATTCCGGCGACACGCTGAAAAACGGCATTGGCGCCATGAGCGACGAGCGTGTCGCCAGCTTCTTCGAAAAGATGGTGCGCGCCGGCGTGGCGCATTCCGACATCGATTTCCGCAAGGGCTACACGCTGCGCTTCATCAACAAGGGCGTCGGCCTCGAGCTGCGGCCCAAGAATCAGACGAAAAATCAGTCCAAAAATCAGCCATGAATTGATGATGGCGGATCCCACGCTTCCCGATATCGAAAGTGAGCCGGCCGGGCTTGCGGTCCATCTGCGCGGGGTGACCAAGCGCTATGACAGCGGCGTGGAAGCGCTCGGACCGTTGAATCTAGCCGTACCGAGCGGCGAGTTCGTATCGCTGCTCGGGCCGTCGGGGTGCGGAAAGTCCACCGCGCTGCGATTGATCGCAGGCCTCAACGCCCCAACATCCGGCACCGTCCGCGTCGCGCATCGTTCCAGCGAAACGCCTGGGCAGCATTCCATCGGCTTTGTGTTTCAGGAGCCGACGCTGATGCCGTGGGCCAGCGTCCGGGACAATGTGCGGCTGCCGCTGAAACTGGGGCACATGCCCGCAGCGGAAGCCGACGCGCGGATCGGCGAAGCCTTGGCGCAAGTGGGGCTGACGGAATTCGCCGCTGCGTTCCCGCGCGAATTATCCGGCGGCATGAAGATGCGGGTATCGCTGGCGCGCGCGCTGGTGACCGAGCCGGACATCCTCCTGATGGATGAGCCGTTCGCGGCGCTCGACGAGATCACCCGCTTCCGGCTCAACAACGATCTGCTTGCGCTCTGGCGTACCTTGGGCAAGACCGTGATTTTCGTCACCCATTCGGTGTTCGAGTCGGTGTATCTGTCGCAACGGGTGATCGTGATGACCGCACGGCCCGGGCGGATAGCGGCGGAATTTCAGATCGCTTCGCCCGAACCGCGCGGAGAGGAATTCCGGACGTCGGCTGAATATGCCGGCTATTGCCGTGTTGTTTCGAATGCACTGGCGCCACTGTATCAGGGGGTGCCGGGCTGATGGCCAGCTTGCAAATATCGCCCTCTGCCGCAGGACCGACCAGCCGTATCCTGGGCCTGATCCGGATCGTGCTCCCGGTGGTCGTGCTTGCGGCGGGGATTGCGGTCTGGAGCCTCGTGGTCCGGATCAACAATATTCCGCCTTATGTGCTGCCCGGACCGGAGGCGGTATTCGAGACGCTCATCAAGGATTGGCCGGTGCTGTCGCAGTCGCTGCTGACGACCTTGTTGACGACGCTGGAAGGGTTCATCGCCGCGGCTGTCGGCGGTATTGCGCTGGCGCTGTTGTTCAATCAATCGAAATGGCTGGAATATTCGCTGTTTCCCTATGCGGTGATCCTGCAGGTCACGCCGGTCATCGCGATCGCGCCGCTATTGCTGATCTATTTGCCGCAACAGACCGCGGTCATTGTTTGCGCCTGGATCGTCGGGTTTTTCCCGGTGCTGTCGAACACCACGCTCGGCCTGAATTCCGTGGATCGCAATCTGGCCGGCCTGTTTCAGCTGTACGGTGCGTCGCGGTTGCAGACGCTGCGATACCTCAAATTGCCCGCGGCGCTGCCTTTCATCCTTGGCGGTCTGCGGATCGCGGGCGGCCTGTCGCTGATCGGCGCCGTGGTCGCTGAAATCGCGGCGGGCTCCGCCGGCGCCGGTTCCGGGCTGGCCTACCGAATCGCGGAATCCGGCTATCGTCTCAACATTCCCCGAATGTTCGCGGCACTGCTGTTGCTCTCCGCCGCGGGAATTGTCATTTATGGGCTGCTCGCGCTAACCTCACACCTGATATTGCGGCGCTGGCACGAGAGTGCGTTAAGAAAGGAAAACTGATGGCGATTTCTTCCGAGAAGATCGATTTGCTGATCTATGGCCCGAGCAAACCGATCGTCGACAACGGTTTTTCCGACCAGTTTGTCCTGCATAAATTCGAGACCAAGCACGATCTTGAACGGCTCAGCCCGGCCGACGCCGCCAGGATCCGTGGCGCCGCCATCACCTACAATTCAGTGCGCGGCGACAGCGCCACGCTGGCGGCATTTCCCAAGCTCGAGATCGTTTCCACTTTCGGTGTTGGCTACGATCACGTCGATGCCAATTACGCGCGCGACCATAACATCATGGTCACCAACACCCCTGACGTGCTGACCGAGGAAGTCGCCGACATCGCGATGGGGTTGTTGATCTCGACGCTGCGTGAGTTCATCAAGGCCGACCGCTATCTGCGATCGGGGCTCTGGTCGACGCAGAATTTCCCGCTCAGCGTCGGTTCGCTGCGTGACCGCAAAGTCGGCATGGTCGGCATGGGCCGCATCGGCCAGGCGATCGCGCGTCGGCTTGATGCCTCGCTGGTTCCGGTGGTCTACCACACCCGCAACCCGGCCGCGGGCGTCTCGTACAAGCACTATCCTGACCTGATCGAGATGGCGAAAGCCGTTGACACGCTGGTGGTGATCGTCCCCGGCGGCGCCAGCACCAACAAGATGATCAATGCCGAAGTGATGCAGGCGCTTGGGCCGCGCGGCGTGATTATCAATGTCGCGCGCGGCACGGTGATCGACGAGCAGGCGATGATTGCCGCGCTCAAGTCGGGGGGCATCCTGGCCGCCGGTCTCGACGTGTTCGAAAAAGAGCCGAACGTGCCGGACGAGTTGAAGGCGATGCAGAATGTGGTGCTGCTGCCGCACATCGGTTCGGCTTCGGTAGTCACACGCAATGCGATGGATCAATTGGTGGTCGACAATCTGAAAACGTGGTTTGCCGGCAAGCCACCGCTGACGCCTGTCGCAGAAACCCCAGCGAAAGCCCGCTGATGCTGCGCCGTCACGCCCGCTTCGCGGTTGCCGCCGTTCTGGCGTCGATGGCATGCGGCATGCCGGCGTGGGCGCAGGATACCTCGACACTGAAAAAGGACATGATCGGGCAGTGGGAGCTCTCCACGACCGAGCGCAGCAAGACCTGCGTCGTCACCATGAAGAGCGATGCGACGCCGTTGGGCATGAAGCTTGAGCTTGAGCCCGGTTGCGCGGCGGCGTTGCCATTTACCTCCGGCATCACCTCCTGGAGCATCAAGGGATTGGGCGACATCGTCCGGTTGCAGGATGCCGCCGGTCAGCCGGTGATCGATTTCACCGAAGTCGAGACCGGGATTTTCGAGGGGCTGCGAACCGGCGAGGGCGTCTACATCCTGCAGAATCTCGCCGCCGCGCGCTCGCTGGCCAAATCGATGGACCAGATGATCGGCGACTGGGCGATGGTGCGCGGCAATGGCCAGGCGATCTGCGGCCTGACCCTGACCAACACTGAGGCGACGGCCGACAACTTCCAGGTCTTCCTGAAGCCGAAATGCGACCCCGTGGTCGCAGCCTTTGCGCCGACGCAATGGCGACTCGACCATGGCCAGATCCTGCTGCTGTCGGCCAGCGGCGAGACCTGGCAGTTCGAAGCCGACGACAACGCCCAATGGCGGCGGGTGCCCGACAGCGCTGATCCCCTGATCATGTTGCGGCAGTAGGGATTTCGTCCGGGCAGCCTTAGAGTTTGTCATTCCGGGGCGATGCGAAGCATCGAACTACAACGTGCAGTTCCACATTGGAGAATCTCGAGATTCCCCGATGCGCAATTGCGCATCTGCGGTCTGCGCCAAAAGGCGCATCCCGGAATGACTGTGATAAGCGATTTTTTTTCATTCCACCTGTCGATCTGCCCCAGGTCCGTTCGTCGTCCCAGATAGCGAGACAGTTCCGCGCGCCCGGGGGCCGCGGCTCGCCTCAATGAGGGAGTTTTCGATGCGCTTCATGTATATCGTTACCTCGCCCCAGCCCAATCGTGGCCCGACGCCGGCACTGATGGAGGCTATGCACAAACTGGCCGACCGGGAGATCAAGGCCGGCCGCATGCTGGACAGCGGCGGACTGATGCCGGTCTCGCTGGGTGCGCAGGTCAAGGTTTCCGGCGGCAAGCTCAGCGTCGTCGACGGCCCGTTTGTCGAAGCCAAGGAACTGATCGGCGGTTACGCGATCTTCGAGCTGCGCGATAAGGAAGAGGCGGTGGCAGCCGCTGTCGAATTCATGCAACTCCACAAGGAGCACATGCCGGGATGGGAGGGAACGTGCGAAGTTCGATCGTTCGCGACGCCGGGCGACGAAATGGCGTGCCAGGCGGATGCGAAGGTCGCCTCTTGAGGCGAGCGCATCGCGGGCATGGCCAGCGGCCATGATGGCCGCCGATATCCAGCGCACCGTCCTTGCCGTCTGGCGCAACGAGCAACCGCGGCTGATCACAAGTCTGTCGCGGATGCTGCGCGACGTGCCGTTGGCCGAGGACTTGACCCAGGAAGCCCTGGTCGCGGCGCTCGAACATTGGCCGGCGACGGGCGTTCCCGAAAAGCCCGGCGCATGGCTGATGGCGACCGCCAAGCGCCGGGCGCTGGATCATCTGCGCCGCGGCAAGATGCTGGCGCACAAGCATGACATGGTCGCGCACGATCTGGAGCAGGAGCAGCAAGTCGTGCCCGATCTCGATACCGCGCTTGACGACGATATCGGCGATGAGCTGCTGCGGTTGATCTTCACCGCCTGCCATCCGTTGTTGTCGCAAGAGGCGCGCGCGGCGCTGGCGCTGCGCATGATCTGCGGCCTCACGACCGAGGAGATCGCACGCGCATTCCTGGTGCCGGAGGCGACCGTCGGCCAACGCATCGTGCGTGCCAAGCGGACGCTCTCGGCATCGGGTCTGGGTTACGAGACGCCACGGGGCGAAGAACTTTCCGAGCGCCTTCTTTCGGTGCTCGAGGTCGTCTATCTCATCTTCAACGAAGGCTATACCGCGGCGCGCGGCGAGCATTGGTTGCGTCCGCAGCTCCTTCATGAGGCGCTACGCATGGGCCGCGTGCTGATTTCGATCGCGCCGCATGAACCTGAAGTCCATGGCTTGCTGGCGCTGATGGAATTGAACGCCTCGCGCATCGCAGCACGCACCGACAAGGCTGGTGAGCCGATTTTGCTGATGGACCAAAACCGCGCGCTGTGGGACCAACTGCAAATCCGCCGCGGCATGTTGGCGCTGCAGCGAGCGTGCGAACTCGGCGGCGCCGGCGGCTTTTATGCGCTGCAGGCCGCAATCATCGCCTGCCATGCCCAGGCATCGGCCGCGGATGAAACTGACTGGCAGCGTATCGCGGAGCTGTACGGCGCACTTACAAAACTGGTGAACTCGCCGGTCATCGAACTCAATCGTGCGGTGGCCGTCGGCATGGCCGAGGGCCCGGCGGCGGGACTTGCAATCGTCGAGCGCCTGGCGGGCGAGCCGACGCTAAAGACCTATCATCTGTTCGGCAGCGTCCGCGGCGATCTGCTGTGCAAGCTTGGCCGTTACGCCGAAGCCTGCGATGTCTTCGAAGCGGCCGCCGGCCTTGCGGCGAATGATCGCGAACGCGAGCTGTTGAAGCGCCGCGCCGCGCAGGCAGCGGATGCGGCAGAGTCGTCCTGACCAGTGCATGATCCGGAAAAGTGGAAACCGTTTTTCCGAAAAGATCATGCTCAAACAATAAACTAGAGCGGGAGGACGATTTGAAGATAAGTCATCCCGCTCTAGCCGGCCGGCAGTAATCGTCCCGATCTGTCGGGCTCTCGCCAGATAGCCAGCAGGGCCACCAGCGCAAGTCCCGTGACCAGCGTGCTGAGCGGCAATCCCAGCACATGCCGGCCGGAGATGAAATCTCCTACCGCGGTGCCGGCGGCGCGGATCGCAACGACGGTCGCCCAGTAAAACGGCAGCCAGCGCAGCAAACCGTTTCGCCCGAGCAGGAAGAAGGCCGCCACCATCGGGCTCAGCAAGAGCGCCGCACCGCCATCATCGAAATGCAGATTGTGCGAGCTGTAGTCGCCGATCACCGTGCCAAGGGTGCCCGCGACAAACATGCAGACCCAATAACCGAGATCGGCGCGAAGCACCGGGAGGGCCTGATCGGTCTTGCCGGTCGAGCCGCGCCAGGCAAATTGCCAACTAGCCCATAACGCAAGCGCAAGAATGATTGCGAGCCCCGCCATCACCGCCAGCCGCGGCAATTTGAGATCGCCGCAGGCGAAATCCGCGAAATTGGTTGCTGCAGTCCTGACGATGATGATCGCGATCCAGTAGTGGATCTGATGCGTCATCCGGTCGAAACGTTCGGCCACCATCACGATGGCAAGCGCGGCTGCAAGAAACGGCAGGCCGGCGACATGACCAAGCCCGATATTGCGGGCAAAGAAATCGCCCATGTTGGCACCGAAGATGCTGGCGATGCACAATGCGACCCAGTATCTCGGCCCGAGCGCCGGCAGATGGATAGGTTGCATGGCGATCAATTCCGGCCGCTTGCTGGCGCGGGCTTTCCCGGATGCGAGCCGGCTCGTTGCGGAAGCAACGCGACGCAGGCGATGATGATCGCGGCCAGGATCGCCGTCGCATAGAATCGGCTGAAGGCGAGACCGCCATTGTCGAGGGGCTTGTCGAGCAGGTCGCCAAGCGTCGCGCCGAGCGGCCGCGTTAGAATGAACGCGGCCCAGAACAGCAACGTTCGCGAGACGTTGGTGGCAAAGTATGCCGCTGCGATCACGGCAAGCCCCGCCGCGAAAACCATCGCGCCGCCCTCATAGCCGAGCTCATTGGTATCCGCCATCCAGTCGCCGAGCGCGGTGCCCAGCGTTTGCGAAAACAGGATCGCCACCCAATAGAACGTTTCGATCCTGGGGGTGGCAACGGTGTTGACGGAGATCGATCCGGCCGACCAGTACCAGACCGCGAGCGAGGCCATCAGCAGCACGAACAGCAGCGAAGCGCCACCGGGATAACCGATGCCCAGCGATCGGTCGGCGAAGTCGGCCATGGTGGTGCCCGCGGTCGTCGTCGCGACCACGACCAGCCAATACAGAAACGGGTGAAATGCCTTCGCGGCGATCTGTGCGATGACGGCGACGACGAAGATGCCGATGAAGATGAGGCTGCTGGTCGCGTATCCGAGATTCATCGACATCGAAACCGCATCGCCGCCGGTCTCGCCGAGCGTCGTGGCGAGGATCTTGATGATCCAGAAGATGAGGGTAACTTCTGGAACCTTGCTTCGCTCTCCGCCAGGATTCATTACGCCGTCCTTTGGGTTCGGGTGTTTGGTCGTGGCGCTTCACGCCACCACGTGCTTTTCGGGGCTTGTGTGTTCGCGCTAGGCGCCTTTTGCCTTGCTCGGAACTTCGGTCGCGCGCCGCAGCCGGTTGAGTTTGTCGAGTGAGGCTACGGCGGCCTCGGGCTTCGCGGCCGCGAGCGACAGCACCATCGCCTCCAGGCCGACCAGGGTGGCGCCGTGCAAGGAGACCCGATCCGGGCGCCCGCGAGGAATCGCGACCGCTACATCGGCGAGCTTCGCCAGCGGCGTGCCCTCGGCTTCTGTCACCAGCACGGTGGCGAGCCCCAACTCCCTTGCCTCGGCGAAGACCGTTCTGACCTCCTTGTAGAGGCGGCCGTAAGCGAGGATCAGCAGCACGTCGCCGCGCCGAAGGTCCAGCAGCTGATCCGCCAGCATTGAGCCGGTCGCGTTGATGATACGGCTGGCACGGCCGCAACGGGCCAGCGACATCGCCACATAACCGGCAAGCGCCGCCGAGGGTCCGATGCCGAACACCGCAATGCGATCGCCTGCGTCCAGAACGCGGACAGCGGCTGCGATTTGCGCGCGACATTTTTCGGATTGCAGCACCGCAAATCCGTCGGCATGGGCCTGCAACACGCTCTCGACCGCCTGTCCGGTGGATTTTTCCAGATCGGCGAGCGTGCGCCGCATGTGATCGGCAGGGGTCGAGGCGTTGTCGGCGGATTTCAGGATGGCCTGCTTCAGGTCACTCAACCCGGCGAAACCCAAAGCCTGGATGGTGCGCAACACCGTCGCATCGGAGGTGCCGATGTAGCTGCCAAGCGCGGCTGCCGAACTTGCCAGCACAGTCTGGCGATTTTCGTCGATGAATTTTGCCACCCGACGCCCGGCTGCGCCGAGCTGCTCGTTGGTCTGCCGGAGCAGCCGATCGAGCTCGCTGCCAAGTCCCGCTGAAACCACACCCGACATGGCGCGCTCCGAAACGTGTAGTAAAACCTTCTGGACATAAGAACATGTAGTATTTACTACGTCAAGAACTTCCAGCCCGTCGGGCGGCCACGCAGATTTGGATGATGCCCCGGCGACATCTCGCGCAAGCATGGAAAATCGCGGTGCTTTTGCTCGGGCTGATGCCCGCGACGGCGCTGGCCGGGCCGCCTTATGTCTCCGACGATCCGGAGCCGACCGACTACCAGCATTTCGAGATCTACACGTTCAACAACGGAACGAGCACCCGCGAGGGAACGTCCGGCGAGACCGGCATCGACTTCAACTATGGCGCCGCGCCGGACCTCCAGCTCACCGCGACGTTGCCTGGCGGCTTTGACCGGCCCGCGGCGAGCGGTTTGAGCCTTGGTCCGGGCAACGTCGAACTCGCCGCCAAATATCGCTTCCTGCACCAGGATTCCTTCGGCCTCGACGTCAGTATTTTTCCGCGCGTGTTTCTGCCGAGCGGCTCAAACCTCACCGGCGACAACCACGCCTCGCTGTTGTTGCCGGTCTGGGTGCAAAAGGACTGGAGCGGCGGATGGTCGGCGTTCGGCGGCGGCGGATGCACGATCGCAAACGGCAGAGGCCTGGATTTCTGTCAGGTTGGGGGCGTGCTGACCTATCAATTGTTGCCAAAACTTCAGCTCGGCGCGGAGCTGTTTCACCAGACGTCCGACGCGATCGGCACCCCGGCGACGTCGAGTGTCGGCGTCGGGTTTCGCTACGACCTCAACGATACCTATCATCTGCTGGGTTATGTCCGACGAGGCATCGAGAACACAGACGAGACCGATCGCTACTCATGGTACGCGTCGATCCTGTTCACGTTTTAATCAGAGCCGTGTGTACCGGTTGAAATGCTGCCGACGCAGCAAGTCTGCTAAATCAGCTTCATCCCCTTCAAGCTCGCATGCCCGTTCTTGCCGACGATGATGTGGTCGTGCACCGCGATCCCGAGCGGTTGCGCGATATCGACGATCGCCTTGGTCATGTGGATGTCGGCCTGCGAGGGCGTCGGGTCGCCACTTGGATGATTGTGCACCAGGATGATCGCGGTCGACGATAGTTCGAGCGCGCGCTTGATCACTTCGCGCGGGTAAACCGGGGTGTGATCGACGGTGCCGGTCTGTTGCACCTCGTCCGCGATCAACTGGTTGCGCTTGTCGAGAAACAGGATGCGGAACTGCTCCTTGTCGGCGAAGGCCATGCTGGTGCGGCAATAGCCGATCACGTCATTCCACGACGA
The DNA here is from genome assembly GCA_963738105.1 of uncultured Alphaproteobacteria bacterium. Taxonomy (GTDB): domain Bacteria; phylum Pseudomonadota; class Alphaproteobacteria; order Rhizobiales; family Xanthobacteraceae; genus Bradyrhizobium. The sequence goes on from CAVTWC010000038.1 coordinate 124,420, forward strand.
TAATAACGTACGCTGTTTCAACTGGCCCTTGGCGATCCGGGTCGCGGCTGCCGCGAGCAGCTTGATCTGGTTGATCGATGCATCGCCAATGCCCTCGACCTCGCGCAGCCGGATTTCCGGCGCATGGATCACTTCGGCGAATGAGCCGAACGTCTTGAGCAGCGATTTTGCCAGCGGCTTGGTATCGCGCCGCGGCAGTGCTGCAAACAGCGCCAGTTCGAGCAATTCATAATCGCTCAGCGCATCCGCCCCGGCACTGCGAAAACGTTCGCGCAGCCGCTCGCGATGGCCGTGATAATGCGGCGCCTCGGCGGGTTCGGATTGCGGTTGGTCTGGTTTTGCGGCCATCGGCACGCAGCATGCCGCGCCTGACAGGTTTTGCAACCTTGAAGTGCCCGGGGCCGGCTTTATGCGAGTTTGTTGGCGGCATGGATGAGCGGTCGCTGACGGGCATGTGATGGGCTGCGGGACAGCGATGTGCCAAACGCACTTGTCTTCGGGCGCCAATCCTATAGGTCTGCTGCACCGTGGCGGATGTTTTGCCACCGGCAGCAGCCTCGCCAAGAACGGGGCGTTTTTATTGACCTGATCCATCAAGGTCACACAGAAAAATCTATCCCAGGCAGGTACCAAGGCAGGTCGATCGGGTGAGGCGCGCAGGCGCCGGTCTCCGGCCGGACGCATGCGCGTCGCCGGAAAAGGTGGATCGCTTCGAGCTGATCCGTCGTCCCGATCGCAATGAACAACACTGCTGATCGGTTGCTCATGGCAGGCCATGGGCAATCGCGACATGGAGACCTCGCTTGACGACGATCACAACTGACCTGCCTCGGCCCCTGGAAATCGTGTCGGGCTGGCTCACCATGCTGCTCGCGGTGTCGTGCGGGCTGATCGTCGCCAATCTCTATTACGCGCAGCCGCTGGTCGGGCCGATATCGGCGGATCTCGGTCTGTCGCCCCAGGCGGGCGGGCTGATTGTGACCATGACGCAGCTCGGCTATTGCGCGGGCCTGTTATTGATTGTGCCGCTCGGCGATCTCATCGAGAACCGGCGATTGGTGCTTGCCGTGACGAGCCTCGGTGCGCTGGCACTGGTCGGTGCGGCGCTCTCCACCCATCCGCTGCCGTTCTTGGTGGCCGGCGTTTTCGTCGGGCTGGGCTCGGTCGCCGTGCAGATCCTGATTCCCTATGCCGGGCATCTGGCGCCCGCGGCTAGCCGCGGCCGTGTCGTCGGCAACGTGACCTCCGGCTTGATGATTGGCGTGATGCTGGCGCGTCCGGCCGCGAGCTTCATCGCGGCGGCCTCGTCCTGGCACATGGTGTATGTCGCCTCGGCCGCCATCATGGTGCTGTTGATCCTGGTGCTGCGGCGGACCCTGCCGCCGCGCGTGCCCACCGCACGTCTCAGCTACGGCGCCCTGCTGGCGTCGATGGGGCATCTGGCAACCAGCAACGTGATGCTACGGCGCCGCGCGCTTTATCACGCCACGTTGTTTGGCGTGTTCAGCATGTTCTGGACTGCAGTGCCGCTGCTGCTGGCGGGACCGGCATTCCATCTCTCGCAAAACGGCATCGCACTGTTCGCGCTGGTCGGCGTCGCGGGCGCAATCTCGGCGCCGATCGCAGGTCGCGTCGCGGACCGGGGATGGACGCGGCCCGCGACCGCAGCCGCGATCCTGCTCACCGCGGGTGGATTTGCTTTGACGCGGATGGTCGATTTTGGCTCGACGTTATCGCTGGTGGTGTTGGGGCTCGCCGCGATCACGATCGATTTCGGGGTGCAGGCCAATGTGGTGCTGGGCTTTCGCGCCCTGTTCGCGCTCGGCGCTGAAGCCCGCAGCCGTCTCAACGGCCTTTATATGACGACGTTCTTCCTGACCGGCGCCATGGGGTCGGCCGTCGGCGGCTGGGCCTACGCCAATGGCGGTTGGACGCTGGTCGCCTCGATCGGGATGGCGCTGCCGCTATTGTCGCTGATTTATCTCGCGACCGAGCGCAAATAGCGCGGCAGCTACCGTAGCCCGGATGAGCGTTAGCGATATCCGGGTCTCAGGCGTTTGCCCCGCATGTCGCAAGGGCTCATGCGGGCTACCGGCCGATCCGGATAGATCAAGTCGCGGCGATCTGCTTTTCGCCGTGGCGCTCGGACAGCGTGAAGATCTCGACGCCGGTTGCGGTCACCCCGACCGAGTGCTCGAACTGCGCCGACAGCGAGCGATCCCGCGTCACCGCGGTCCAGCCGTCGGACAGAATCTTCACATGCGGTTTGCCGAGATTGATCATCGGCTCGATGGTGAAGAACATGCCGGGCTTCAGCGCCACGCCTTCGCCGGGGCGGCCGACATGGATGATGTTCGGCTCGTCGTGGAACATGCGCCCGAGGCCGTGGCCGCAGAAATCGCGCACCACGCTCATGCCCTGCGGCTCGACGAAGCTCTGGATCGCGTGGCCGATATCGCCGGTCGTGGCGCCCGGCTTCACCGCGGCGATGCCGCGCATCATCGCTTCATAGGTCACTTCGATCAGCCGCTCGGCCTTGCGGGCAATCGCGCCGATCGCATACATCCGGCTGGAATCGCCGTACCAGCCTTCGACGATGAAGGTGACGTCGACATTGACGATGTCGCCTTCCTTCAGAAATCTTGTCGCCGGGCATACCGTGGCAGACCACGTGATTGATCGAGGTGCAGGTCGAATAACGGTAGCCGCGATACATCAGCGTCGCCGGATAGGCGCCGTGGCGGAAAGCAAAATTGCGGACGAATTCGTCGATCTCGGCGGTCGGTAGGCCCGGCTTGACGATATCGGTCAGCTCATCGAGGCATTTGGCGACCAGCGCGCCGGCCTTGCGCATGCCCGCGAACGCGCCCGGGCCGTGCAGCTTGATCTGGCCGGTTTTGCGTAAGGAGACATCGGAGGCTTCGACATAGCTCATGGGCGGGTCATGCTTTGGCGGGCTGGGTTGCGGCGGAGGCCGAAATCGATGGGTTGAAGCCCTAATTTAATGATCGGGGCGAGCAGTGCAAGCCAAGCTTGGGGTGGGACAGGGCCGATGTCGCCGGCAATAACCTGCTCCCGGAGCCTTTTGCGGCCAAATCCGGCGGCAATCGCTGATACCTCAGGTGGGAACTTCCACCACCATGTTTTCGACCGGCAACGCGCCGCCGCGGACCCGGATCTCGCGGACCGGGTAGGGCACGCGGATGCCCTCGCGCTTGAACACATCCCATAGCGAGAGCATCACCTCGCTCTTCACGTTATCCATGCCGTCGGGATCGGCGATCCAGAAGGTCAGGGAAAACTTCATGCCGGCCTCGGCGAATTCGATCAGGATGCAGTTCGGCGTCTTGCCCTTGGTGGCGCGGGGGGCGGCGGCAGCGACTTCGGCGGCGAGCTTGCAGACCTGTCGCGGATCGGCGTCGTAATTGGTGCCGAAATTGACCTTCACCAGCGTGTTCTTGTCGGTATAGGTCCAGTTGGTGACCTTCTGCGTTATCAGGTCCTCGTTCGGAATCAGGAATTCGCGGCCGTCGCCGGCGGCGACCGAAATATAGCGCGTCTTCATCGTGCTGATCCGTCCCGAACTGTCGCCGATGGTGACGAGGTCGCCCGGCTTCACGGACTTATCTACCAGCAGAATGATCCCGCTGATGAAATTGGCGACGATCTTTTGCAGGCCGAAACCGATGCCGACGCCGGCGGCACCGGAGAAGATCGCCAGCGCCGACAGATCGATGCCGACCGCGCTCAACGTCATCGTGACCGCAAGCACCATCAGCGCGAGCCGGACGATCTTGACCAGCAGCACCTGGATCGATGGCGTCAGGTCGCCGGTGCGCGTGATCTGGGTTTCGGCGAAGTTGCTGGCGATATTGGTCAGCCACAGCGCCACCGACAGCAGCACGGCGAGCTTGATCAGCAACAGCGGCGTCAGCCGCATGCCGCCGAACACGATGGCAACCGAGTCGAGCGCGTCCAGCGTGGGTTCGAGCTGGCCGATGATGCTCAGCGCCGCCACCAGCCACGCCGTGATCGACACCAGGCGCACGATGAACTCGTTGCGGATCACCGAGGTGACGAGGCGGATCACCAGCCATGCCAGCGCGAGCTTGGCGGTTATCGAAAGCAAATAGCTGCGGCTCGGCCAGGTCGACGCCGCCATGATGGTGCGCGCCACCCGCATCAGCACCGCGAACACTGCGGTCGAGGAATAGGCGATCAGCACGCGGAGCATCATACGCAGCGGCGCCGGCCAGCCTCTCGCGACTGTAGACATGTCGGTGTGGGCGCGGATGGCGGCACCGGCCGCAAACGATATTCCGGCGCCGGCCATCACGATGCCGAGCTGCAGATAAAACCATGGTGAGGTGACTTCGGCGCCGACCGAACGCGCGGCTGAATGCAGGACATCGAGAATGTCGGTCATTTCCATCGTCGAAATCTCATCTCAGGCAAGATTAGCGGATCCACGGCCGAACTTGATTCGAATATGCGGCAAATTCCCACAACCCGGGCGCTGACGCTATTGCGACGACATGGTTGTCCAGCCCGCCAGGCGCGGCCAATCGGGCACATTGTCGCCATCGGTCCCCAATCGCCTTGAATGCCCTTGGCGTCGCTGGGTCGCGACGATAAGGATGCAAATGCAGGTATTTGCAGTGATTTGCGAGAGCTCATGGCTTCCCTCGATTCGGTCAGCATAGCCATCCTTCTCGGCGCCGTTCTGGTGATGACCGGCATCCTGTCGAGTCTGCTCGCGCTGCGCTTTGGCGCGCCCCTGCTGCTGGTGTTTTTGGTGATCGGCATGGTGGCCGGCGACTCCGGCCCGGGCCAGCTGAGGTTCGATGACGTGCGCACCACCTATCTGGTGGGCTCGGTAGCGCTGGCGCTGATCCTGTTCGATGGCGGGCTGAAAACCCGGTTCCAGAGTATCCGCGCGGTGCTGGCGCCATCGATGGTGCTGGCAACGATCGGCGTATTGCTGACCGCGCTGATTACGGCGCCGGTCGCCAGATATGCGCTCGATCTGAACTGGACCGAGGCGCTTCTGGTCGGTGCTGTCGTGGCATCGACCGATGCGGCGGCGGTGTTTCTCCTGGTGCATGCGCAGGGCCTGCGGCTGCGGCCGCGCGTCGGCGCCACGCTGGAAGTCGAATCCGGCACCAACGATCCGTTCGCGGTGTTCCTGACCCTGATGCTGGTGGAGTTGATCTCCAAAGGCTCCAGCTCGTTCTGGCATGTGGTAGGTGAATTCGCCCAGGAAGCCTTGTTCGGCGCGATCACAGGCGTGATTGGCGGCCGGCTGGTGGTGCTGGCGCTCAATAGGGTGGCGCTGCCGCAGGGCCTGCATGCGCCCTTTGTCGCGACCGCTGCGCTGGTGATCTTCGGCGGTGCGCAGATCGCGCATGGCTCGGGATTCCTCGCGGTCTATCTCGCCGGCATTATCATCGGCAACCGGCCGACCCGCGCGCATAATTCGGTGGTGACATTCCTCGATGCCGCGACCTGGCTGGCGCAGATCGTGATGTTCGTGCTGCTTGGCCTGCTGGTCTCGCCGCAACGGCTATTGAGCAGCGCTGTTCCGGCGGTGGCGGTTGCGCTGGTCCTCATGCTGGTGGCGCGGCCGCTCGCGGTGTTTCTGTGTCTGGCGCCATTTCGCTTCAATTGGCGGGAAAAGGTCTTCATGGCCTGGACCGGCCTGCGCGGCGCGGTCGCGATCTTCCTGGCGTCGATTCCGATGCTGGTCGGGCTATCAAAAGCCTATCTTTATTTTGACGTCGCTTTTGTCGTCGTCATCATCTCGCTGCTGCTGCAAGGCTGGACGTTGGCCGCGGCCGCCCGGCGGCTGCATGTGGCGCTGCCGCGCTCGGAGCGCGGCCCGCGCCGCGTCGAACTCGATCTGCCCGGCCAGCTCGAACAACAACTGGTCGGCTATCCCGTCCGCCCGAAAAGCCTGTTTCTGCGGCGTGGGCTTATTCCTTCCTGGTCGAAGCCGACGCTGGTGATTCGCGACCAGCGGATTCTCTCGCCCACGGAGGCCGATCCGGTCGCAGCCGGCGATTACATCTATCTGCTGGCGCCCCCGGAGAAGGCCGAAGCGCTCGATCGTTTCTTTGTCGACATGCTGCCGAGCTCGGCGCCGGATCCGCATCTGCTCGGGGATTTCACCGTATCGGGCGAGCACACGCTGGGCGAACTGGCCGAGATCTACGGCGTCAAAGCCAACGAAGACGACCTCAAGCTCACGTTGGCGGATTATTTCGACGTCCATCTCGATCACGCTCCGAAAGAAGGCGCGGAGCTCGCGCTCGACAGCATCGTGCTGGTGGCGCGCAGTATCGGCGGCGGCCGGGTCAATGTCGTCGGCCTTCGCCTGCCGGAGGAAGAGGACGCGCCTGTGCCACTGACGCGAACGCAGGCCTTGAAACGCAAGCTTGCCGACATCTGGTCGTCGGTGGCGGGAGTTTAGGGCGTAGGCTCATAAGAGGAAGAGTGGGACGTTATCCGCTATCCCCGGGATGCGGACGTGAGCGGCAAAGTTTCGACTTCCGGGTTTGTGCCAATAAGCGGCATCGAAGGTTCAACCTGATGGCGCCGGACCGCGGAACGGATATTCAGCAACCGTGGCAAATGTCGAGCATGTGATCGACCGCGGCGTTCTCTCGGTTGACCGGACTGTTCGGATTCGTGAGGTCTTTTTCCGATGGTACTTTTACGCGCGGCTGGAGATGTGTCCCGGCTACCTCCTCCAGCGTTGACGGCGCTGCGGTCATCGGCGGCGGTGCGGCCGGAATTCGCAAGCCGCTCGGCAGCATCGGCGCAGCTATGTTCGGCTGTGGCGGCGTTGTTACTTTGGTCGCATTGCCTATGCCGCTCGGATCGATCCTCGTATTATTTATTCCGCCCAGGTTCGCAGGGCCGGGTGCGATGCCACTGATCGGCACGTTTCCCGTACCTGCCGAACCAGCGGGTCGCGAAAATGCTCCCATTGCCGAGAGGCTCGCGTGCCCACCTCCGTGTCCGCCTCCGCCTCGCGCAAATGAAACGGTTGGCGGGGTCAAGACCATGAATAATGCGACAGCGACTCTGACGGAGGCGTTGGACATGAGGAAACACCACTATGATTCACAGGAACGGCGAAGCCTTGACGCTGACGTAGGTTCGCCATTCGCCGGCACCATTAAATTGTGCTTTAGACTTCGGTGCCCGGGCTGCTGCGCACGAAGTTGAGGGCAGGGCCAGACCACGAACGTGCTTGTCGTCCAGGTTGAGGGGCGTTTCGCGATCGTCTCTAATTATCAACGTCATTGCGAGGAGCGCTTGCGACGAAGCAATCCAGCTCTTTCGTGTTGTCCTGGATTGCTTCGCTACCGCTCGCAATGACGGACCACACTCTCAATCGTCATGCCCGGGCTTGTCCCGGGCATCCACGTCTTACTTTGATCGCTGCAAAGACGTGGATGGCCGGGACAAGCCCGGCCACGACGGTGAGCTGGCTGTTTGAAAAGTGAATCCGAAAATAGCTCGCGGGCAGGGCGGCCCATTTCCTTCGCGCTCTTGCCAAGATGCTGACAACAAATGGCCCCAGCCGCGAAGCGGAACCCATCTGGCTCCGAATGGTTTTCAGCAATGTCGTGAAAGCACGATGACATTGACCAGGAGTAGCTATGCGCAAACACCTCATGCCGATCGTCGCAACCCTAGCCTTCGGACTGGCGACGCCTGCTCTCGCCTATGATTCCGGTGGGCTGATGTCGATGCAAGCGGCGCTGGATGTCGCCACCGATATCGGGATCGTGACGGTGTCCCACACCCAATTCGCCGGCGATGAATGGCAGATCGAGGGGCGGGACATTTCCGGTCGTTACATGGAGGTCGACGTCGATGCTGCCACGGGCGAGGTGCTCAACGTCGATCGATAGTCATTTCGCATCACGGCTGGGAAGTCGTCGTCAAAACCTTGACGCCGCCGAACGCCGTGATGCGGCCGCCCTTGAGCATCACGATCTGCGTCGCGAGTTGACGCAATTCCGCGGCGTCGTGGCTGACATAGACCATGGGAATGCCGGCCTCGTCGCGCAGCCGCACCAGATAGGGCAGGATCTCCAGCTTGCGTCCCTCGTCGAGCGCACCGAGCGGTTCGTCCAGCAGCAATAATTTCGGCTTCGACAGCAGGGCACGGCCAAAGGCAACGCGCTGACGTTCGCCGCCGGACAGTTTGCCGGGACGGCGGTCCAACAGGCTGCCGATATCGAGCAGGTCAATGACGCGCTTTTGCTGTGCGGGGTCTGGATCAAGGCGGTTCATGCGCCGCCCATAATCAAGGTTCTGGCTGACATTGAGATGCGGGAATAGCCGGGCGTCCTGGAACACATAGCCGATGCGGCGGCGATGAGGCGGGACGTGGAGGCCCACCGCGCTATCGTCGAGCGTTTCGCCATCGAGCGCGATAGTGCCGCGATCCGGTTTCACCAGGCCTGCGATCATGTTGATCAGCGAGGTCTTGCCGGCGCCGGACGCGCCGAACAGACCGGTCACCCGGCCTTCGCTGCTGAAGGAGGCCTCCAACGTAAACTCACCCAGTTGCTTGGAGACATCGACGTGCAGCATGGTCAGTTTCCATGCAGGCGCTGGGTGGCGCGGCGCGCGAATAATTCGGACGCAATCAGCGCCGCGGTCGCGATGAAAATCGAAACCACTACCAGCCGAAGCGCGGCGGTGTCACCGTCCGGCGTCTGGATCAGCGAATAGATCGCCGACGAGATGGTCTGGGTCTCGCCGGGAATATTCGACACGAACGTAATGGTCGCGCCGAATTCACCGATCGCCTTGGCAAAGCCGAGCACCATGCCGGCCAGCACGCCCGGCAGCGCCAGCGGCAATGTCACGGTCAGGAACACCCGCCATGGCGCAGCCCCCAGCGTCGCCGCAGCCTGCTCCAATCGGCGGTCCACGGCCTCGATCGATAAACGGATCGGCCGCACCAACAGCGGAAACGACATCACGCCGCAGGCAAGTGCGGCACCGGTCCAGCGGAACGCGAACACGATGCCGAGATGATCCGCGAGCCACGCGCCGACCAGTCCGCGCCTGCCGAAGGTCAGCAGCAGCAAATAGCCGGTAACGACCGGCGGCAGCACCAGCGGCAGATAGATCAGTGCATCGAGCAGCGCCTTGCCCCAGAAGTCGCGCCGCGCCAGCAGCCACGCGACGCCAATTCCGATCGGCGTCGCCACCAGCGTGGCGATCGTGGCGACGCGTAGCGACAGCAGGATCGCCGTCCACTCCGTCGGCGAGATGTCGAACACGTCTCAGGTCGTCGGGCTGACGAGGTAGGTGAAGCCGTATTTCTCGAAGATCGCCTTGGCGGCCGATGTCTTCAGGAAAGCGAGAAAATCTGTCGCCTCGGCCTTCGCGGTTGCGGTCGCCGCGACCGGATAGATGATCGCCGGATGCGAATCGGCCGGGAAGGTGCCGACGATCTTGACGCCGGGCTCGACCTTGGCGTCGGTGGAATAGACGATGCCGAGCACCGCTTCACCGCGCGCTACCAGCGCCAGCGCTGCGCGCACGCTCTCGGCCATCGCGAATTTTGGCGCGGCGGCCTGCCAGGATCCGAGTTTCTCGAGCGCGGCCTGCGCGTATTTGCCGACCGGAACGGCCTTGACGTCGCCGGTGGCGATCTTGCCGTCGCCGGCGAGCTTGGCGAGATCGAAGCCCTTTCCGATCGTGACGTTATCGATCTTGGAATCCTTCGGGGCGATCAGCACGATGCTGTTGCCGAGCAGATTGACTCGGGTCGGCTCGTTGATGTTTTTCCTGGCCGTGGCGTAATCCATCCAGTCGGTATCGGCGGAGAGGAAAATGTCAGCCGGTGCGCCCTGTTCGATCTGCTTGGCGAGCGCGGAACTTGCGGCATAGCTCGCTGAAATCTTGACGCCGGTCTTGGCGGTATAGGCCGCATTGACGTCGTCGAGCGCGTTCTTCATCGAGGCTGCGGCGAACACCGTGAGGCTCTTGTCCTGCGCCTGTGCGGGCGACCAGATCGATCCAAACAGGATCGTGAAAGCGAGAAAGGAAAGTCCGGCAAGACGATGCATTTGGGGCGCTCCCATGCTCGTTCGCGGCGCACAGCGCGCGCAAATCGGGCGTTGAACCAATGGTCTGCGATAAGCGGAAGCGCCGTTCCGTCAATCCCAATGGCTTACGGCCGATCGGGATATCGCCAAGCAAAACAATAACAGGCTGCGGGGAGGGGTAAAAGGCCTCCTTCGTCTATTCAGACGGCAGGATGGCCACCGACACGGCGTTGTCCCTGGCGCCGCTGATCTGCAGCACGAAGGGAGCAGCCGAAATCTCATATTTCATAGTCTTGCGAATGCCGTCGCAATCGGTCGCGCCGCTAAAACCCTTGGGCTTCAAAGCATGACCGCCCTGGACTACATCGATCCAGGCGCCTGCCGACAGGCTCACGGTGTAGAGGCCGGGTTTCGGCGCAGTCTTGAAACTCGCGAAGCCGGCGAAGGTGCCTTCCTTTGGCGCCCGCTCGGGCGGCGTCGGCAGTTTCGCCTCGGCGGGTGCCAGCAACGCGATGGTCATTCCCGTCGCCGGCACCGCGGCTACTTCAGCGCCGGATGCGAGCTTGACCCGGTCCGGCGCGGTCAGTGCGGCGCGCTCATGCTCGATCGGCCATTTGAATTTGTCGCAGCCGCTCGGCTCTTCCGCGGCCCAGGCCGAAGTCGTTCCAAGCAGGACAAAGCCGATCAGCAGAGCGTTTCGCATGTTCAATCCACCGCAATCATGACGTCGGAAGCCTTCACCACCACGGTGACGTTGCCCTTGGCCTTGATGCCCAATTCATCGACCGCCTCGTTGGTGATCGAGGAGGTCACGATCTGGCCATTGCCGATATCGACGCGAACGTGCGAGGTGGTCGCACCCTTCGTCACTTCGACGACGGTGCCCTTGATCTGGTTGCGTGCACTGATGCGCATGGTGGATCCCTCAAAATAGCTTTCCCGAGCATGACGCCGGCCGCCACACGGCGCAATCCGGCGATGATCGGGAATGGATGAGATCAGTCGCCCTGATCCGGGGCCTCGCCCGCGCTTACGGCGCGGCGATGGCCGATATTATAGCGTTTTCGAGCGAAGCGGATACCCGGTTGGCGTGAAGAAAACGCCTCAGTCGTGTGTTCAGGTCGATCAACCACCTTTCGCGGCGTTATTTCCTGGCATCCGGCGCGGTCAGAACCTGGCGGCAATCGGCCGGCAGTTGCGACAGCGTGATCGGATGGCTCGGCGGTTCGTTCGACGGCTTCGGATGAAGCACCGAATCCTTGAACCAGTAGGCGAAGTCGGACGGGCTGCAGCCTTCGCCATCTGCCGGCGGCGGTTGGGACACGCATTCCTTTGCGCCGGCCGGACAAGTGATGCGGATGTGGAAATGATAATCATGGCCGTACATCGGCCGGATCTTGGAGAGCCAGCTCCGATCGCCTCTGGCGTCGCGGCACAGCGCCTTCTTGATCGCGGCGTTGACGAAGATGCGTTCTACCCGCGGCTCCATCGCGGCGTCGCGGATCACCGTGAGATGGCCTTGGGTCCAGACTTTCGGATCAACGTCGAGCCGGTCGGACCGCACCATCATGACCGCCGACATTTCCTCGCGCTCCTCGCGCGACAATCGGCGATTCGGCATCGGCGTCAGCCAGACGTCGGCGTCGAGGCCGACCTGATGGCTGGCGTGTCCGGTGATCATCGGGCCGCCACGTGGCTGCGCCATGTCGCCCACCAATATCCCCGGCCAGCCCGCATCCTTGTGCGCCTTGGCCGACAGCCGCTCCAGCAGTTCGACCATATCCGGATGCGCCCAATTGCGATTGCGTGACAGCCGCATGACCTGCCAGGTGTCGCCGTTGATCGGCAGCGCTTCGGCACCGGCGATGCAGCCCTTGGAGTAAAAGCCGATGACGCGCGTCGGCATCGCCGCGGGCAGCACCTTGCGGCCGAACAGCTCCTTGGCGCCGATCTTGGGATCGCCGGGATTGGCCAGCGGCGGCAGCGGCTTCGGATCAAGCGTGCCCTTGTCCTGCGCCAGCGCATGGCCGGCGCTGGCGATGAAGGCCGAGATCAAGAGGGGGATCAGAATCAGGCGAGGGGTCATCGGGGCACTCTATCGCCCAAGCCTATCATGGAAACGGCGATTGAGAATAACGGCGACCGTCGCTATTGCTTGATCTGCACGATCATCGGCTCATGCGCACAGGTCAGTCATTGAGCCCAACGGTCGCTAATCCCGGCTGCCCAAGAACGCAGCTCTTCAACACGAACTAGCGCGTCGGGGCGCGTGGTTTTAACCGTTCGATAACCCTGTCGATCATTGACGAAATCTTCGTGCGCCAAGCGGAGGTTTCGCGCATTCATTGTGCAATCGCGGCGTGCGTCAGACGTCTGTCATACAGTGCCGTGGCTTTTGCCTCGCGCGGCAGCAGCACGCACCCGTCACCTGATGCGGTCTCGCGCGCGAACCGAGAATGCGCCTTCTAAACAGGCATCTGGAACGCCGGTGCGGTGACGGCCAGCCGGCAAAAGATACCTTTTTTTCAGATACTTGTCGGAGAACTGCGGCACGCAGAATGCGAGTGGGGCGAAGCAATGCCGACGAGCCGGCCGAAGATCAACAAAAGACCGAAACACGCCGCGATAGCCAGACGGCCCGTCAAGCCCGGCGCCAAGCTTTCAAATCGTCGCAGCCGCGCTGCCGCCGATGAGATCGGCGAGATCGTGCGCATGCGCGCCGAGGCTGAGGCTGCGATTGCGGAGGCGCGCAAATCCCACGAACGGCTGCGCCAGGCCATCGAAATCCTGCCGCAAGGTATCGTGTTTCTCGATGCCGATGGCCGCTACATTCTCTGGAACAAGAAATATTCGGAGATCTATAGCCGCAGCTCGGACCTGTTCGAACGCGGCGCGCGCCTGCAGGACACCATTCGCATCGGTGTCGAGCGCGGCGATTATCCCGAAGCGATCGGCCGCGAGGAAGAGTGGCTCGCCGAGCGGCTCGCCAGGCTCTCTCAGCCCGGCGAGCGCCACGAGCAGACCCTGGCCGACGGCCGCTGCATCCTGATCGAAGAGCGGCTGACCGAGGATGGCGGCGTCATCGGTCTGCGTGTCGACATCACCGAACTGAAGCAGCGCGAGGCCTCGTTCCGGCTGTTATTCGACTCAAACCCGGTGCCGATGATCGTTTGCGCGCTGGATGATGAGCGCATCCTGAGTGTCAACGACGCTGCGATCGCGCATTACGGCTATAGCCGCGCCGAATTCGAAAAGCTCACGATCGGCAGCGTCCAGGCCTTCGAACTCCCGGCCGCCATGGGCCGGCGACCACTCGAACGACGAATTGACAGCGCGCACCTGGAAGCACGTCAGGGCCGATGGAACGCTGATCGACCTCGCGATCTATTCGCGCCAGCTCGTCTATGCAGACCGTCCTGCGGTGTTGTTGTCGCTGATGGACATCACCGAGCGCAAGCGCGCCGAGGCGCGGCTCGCCTTCATGGCGCAGCATGACGGCCTGACCGGGCTGCCCAATCGCACCTTGCTGCGTCAGGAAATGGACGAGATGCTGCAGCATACGCGGCGCAGTTCGGACAAGGTGGCCGTGCTGATGCTCGGCCTCGATAATTTCAAGGCGGTCAACGACACGCTTGGCCACGCTGTCGGCGACAAGCTGCTGCGCGGCGTCGCCAAGCGGTTGCGCTCCACGCTGCGCGAGGAAGACACGCTCGCCCGCCTCAACTCCGATGAATTCGCGATCGTGCAGAGCGGGATGGTGCGGCCCGAAGATGCCGTGCTGCTGGCGCGGCGCCTGCTGGAGGCGGTCGGCGAACCCTATCTGCTGGATGGTCATTCAATCGTGATCGGCGCCAGCATCGGCATCGCGATGTCGCCGGGCGATGGCGATGAGTCCGAGAAGCTGCTGAAGCACGCCGACATGGCGTTATCCCGCGCCAAGAACGATTCACGCGGCACCTTCAGCTTCTTCGAGTCCGGCATGGATGCGCGCGCGCAGAGCCGTCGCAAGATCGAGATCGATCTGCGCGATGCGATCCAGGGCGACATGCTGCGGCCGTATTATCAGCCACTGGTCGATCTCTCGAGTGGACGGATCACCGGCTTCGAGGCGCTGGTGCGCTGGCCGCATCCCGAACGTGGCATGATTTCGCCAGCCGAATTCATCCCCGTCGCCGAGGAAACCGGCCTGATCAACGCGCTCGGCAGCCTGATACTGCATCGGGCCTGCCGGGACGCGGCGGCCTGGCCCGACGACATCAGGGTCGCGGTCAATCTGTCGCCGCTGCAATTTCGTGCCGGCAATCTGTTGTCGGTGGTGATGGAAGCGTTGAAGCAGTCCGGTCTGCCGGCCAGGCGGCTGGAGCTGGAAATCACGGAAACTCTGCTGCTGGAAAAGAGCAGCCAGGTGCAGGCCACATTGCATGCACTTCGCGCGCTCGGCGTGCGCATCTCGATGGACGATTTCGGCACCGGCTATTCAAGCCTGAGCTATCTGCGCAGTTTTCCGTTCGACAAGATCAAGATCGATCAGTCGTTCGTGCGCGGCCTCGGGACCAATAACGACGCCCAGGCGATCGTCCGCGCGATCATCAGTCTTGGCGTCGGCCTCGGCGTCACGATCACGGCCGAAGGCGTCGAGACCGAAGGCGAATTGAACTGCCTGCGCGGCGAGGGCTGCCATGAAGCGCAGGGTTTTCTGTTCAGCCACGCCCGGCCCAACGCCGAGATCGTCGCGATGTTGGACACCCAGTTCGGAGCGAACGCCGCGCGCGTTGCATAAGCAGGGCGCAGGCGTTTCCTGCAATGACGGCGTTGGCTATTCGGTCCTGACGCCCTTGCGCTTATTCAGGTGATAGGTCAGCGCCAGTGCCACGCAATGGCGCAACGCCGGTTCGGGCAAGGCATCTTCCGCGTTCAGGATGATGGCGCGGTTGCCGCTGTAGCTCAGTTCGGTCGGATACAATTCGCGGAAGGTCTCAACCAGATTGGTTTGGCAATGAAAGTAAATTGCGTATTGGTCGGTAGCCGGCTTCACCTGGTCGATGCGGATGGTGCTGCCGCTTCCTGTCGCCGCTGTCAGGTAGCTCGGCTGTCCCCATTTCAGCGTCTCTTCCAGTGCGCCGACGCCCTTGGTCGCTTTCGCGGTGTCGAGGATCAGCCGCCGCAGCGCCAACAGCTTTGCCTTAACCGGTGCAGGATAGGCGGCGAAGACGGTTTTCACTGCGGCGGCTGGGCTCCGCGCGAGTCGGGTCTTGCTGGCACTTTTCCGGCCCGGCGTCTTCATGACGAAAAACCCGTGACGATCGGTGCAGTCTAGGTTAACCGCGCGGTTGGCGGAAGCGCCTCTGGCAGCGCGGCGCCGTCCAAATCATGACAGTGCCTTGAACGTCATGTAGATCGCCATCAGCGACACGAAAAAAATCATCGCCACACGCAGCGTCGTGCGGTCGATCCGGTTGGCCGCGCGGGCCCCGAGATCGGTTCCGACGAGCAATCCGGCAATCACGCCGGCGAGCACTGGCCACGACGCCAGCGAGCCCTCACTCCAATAGATCCACGCGGAGGGAATCGTGGTCGGGACCAGCGACATCACAAGGCTGACCATCTGCGCCTGGTGCTGTGGGACGCCGAGCACGGCACTCAGTCCGACCACGGTCGCAAGTCCGCCGCCGATGCCGAGAAAGCCCGACGACAATCCGGCGAGCAATCCGACGGCCAGCAACGCCGTCCAATGCAGCTCACGCACGGGACGTTCCTTCACGGACTCGGTCTTGTCGCGTCCGCCACGCAGGATCAGCATCGCATCGAGGGCGACGAGATAGGCCACATAGGTCCATCGCAGGATGGAGTCGGACACGTTGTTCGCGCCAAGCGCGCCGGCAGCACCCCCGGCCACGAAGCCGATCGTCAACACGATGATCCAGCGCAGCGGCGTGCGGTTGCCGGTCTGCCAATAGCGCTTGATTCCGGCGAGGCTGGTGGGCGGCACCTGCGCGACCAGCGAGATGCCCTGCGCGACGTGCTGCCCGGCGCCGAGCAGCAGCACAGAGAAGACAACAAGCCCGCCGCCCGGGCTGACGCCCAAAAGGCCCGCGGTCAATCCGCCAGCCAGACCGGTGAACATTCCGGCGAACAGGTCGTGGAGGTTCATTTCGTGTCCTCCGTCAGTGTTTCGCGGCAAGGCCGGCAAGGAAGATGTCGAATACATGCATCGCCTCGGCGGTGGAGACTGTTTCCCCCCACAGCCGCTGCAGTACCAATCCCTGGAACATCGCGACCATCGCACGCGCGGCGGCGCGCGGTTGAATCGCCCGGCCGATCGCGCCGCTGCGCTGGCCGCGCCGCAGCAGGTCCACGATCAGCGCGATGGGCTCGCGGATCCCGCTCGTCACCTGGTCGCGGACCACGTCGTCGCGCAACGCCTCGGCCCAGAGCTGCAGGGCAACTCGTCGGGCGCGAAGCCCTTGCTCCTTCTGCAGATCGCCCAGGAAGGCGCGTGCGATCGCCCGCAGGCGCTGCAGCGGATCCTGATCCGCTTCCTTGGCCGCGAGCAGCACGCCGTCACGGGCGTGACGGCTTTCCCCGATCGCCTGGATCAGCTCCTCCTTGCTGGCGAAATGCCCGTAGATGCAGCCGGCGCTGAGCCCGGATTGCCGGATCACGTCCTGGATCGTCGTTTGGTGAAATCCCTGGCGCGCGAAGCAGGTCTCGGCCGCCTGCAGGATCTCCTCGCGCCGGATCGCCAGGGTTTCGGGCTTCACCTTCGGCATGCTCGGTCCCTTCAGTCGTGAACCCTGCCTCATCGGGCGCGCGGCGTACGCAATGGCATCGCTCCACGCAGTCCGGCAGCGGTGGTCAGCCTGACGATCGCTCGCAAGCATTATAAAGAACGAACATTCGTTTTGTAAAGAGAGGGGGCATTCAAGCATGGTTGATGATCGCGAGAAGCAGCCGCTCGACGGGCTGCTCAAGAAGCCGTTCGTGAATGGTTGGGGACAATCCGACACGTGGCAGGACGACAGAGCGGATCGCCCCGCTCCGCCACCTGCGTTGCCGCCGCGATAAGGTTACGTTCTGCGATGCTCGTCAGGTGAGTTTTGAACCGGCGGTGGGATCGGTGGCGAGCAGCGCGCGGCCGACGTCCTCATAATGGGTGTCGCGGGCCTGGATCTGCTGGGCGATGGCGTGCATGTCGCGGAAGCGGCGTTCGAACTTGTTCGCGGTGAACACTGCGGTGGCGCCGGCCATGTGATAGGCGGCGTCGACCACCGAAGCCGCCTGATGGATGGTCCAGGTTGAAGCCAGCCGAAGCGCGGTCCGATGCTTTTCGGTGTATTTCCCGGTTTGCATCAGGTCGCCCCATACCTCGGCCGCAGTCGCATGCAAATAGGCGCGCGCGGCGCGCAAATTGCCTTCGGTGCGGCCGAGCGCGCCCTGCACGGCGTTATTCTGGTGCATCGCCTTGAGCCCCTGGGGGGTCTTGCTGCGTGACAGATCGGTTGCAGCGTCGAGCGTCGCGCGTGCGACGCCGACCGCAACCGACGCGAAGCCCATACCGAACACGATGTTGGTCGTGAGCTGGTAAAGCGGGCCTTTTTCACGCACCGCGCGGGTGTCGTCACGTAGCGCGGAGAACCGCTCCGGGATAAACAGATTATCGACCGAATAGGAATCGGTCCCGGTGCCCTTGAGGCCGATGACGTCCCAGACGTCATACATCGTGGCGCTGCTGATCGGGAACACAATGGTGCGAATTTCCGGTGTGCCATCCGCCTTGAGTCGCTTGGTACCGTCGGCCTCGACCACCATGACATGCGCGCCGAGCCAGCTGGCCTGACGGGAGCCGCTGGCGAAATTCCAGCGGCCATGGGCGCGATAGCCACCTGGCACGACCTGAACCTCGCCTGCGATCGCGCCCCAGGCGAGGATGCCGTTGGCGGGTCCGAAAATCTCCTGAGCGGTCTCGGGGTCGAGATAGGCCGCGGTCATGGCGCAGACGCTGCATTGGCCGAGGCACCACGCGGTAGACGCGTCGGCCATCGCCACTTGCTCGAGCATGTCCATGAAGACTTCGAGCGGCGCCTCGGCGCCGCCGACGCTTTGCGGCAGTAGCGAGCGATAGAGCCCGTTCTCGATCAATCCGGAGACGACCGGCGGAGTCAGGCGCCGGGTGCGTTCGATTTCGTCGGCCTCGCTCGCGATCAGCGGCGCCAGCGCTCGCGCGCGCTCGATAAGTCCGAAGCCGGGAAGTTTGTTCATTGGTTTCCTCGCCCTTTTCCAGGGTTTTGATTGGCGGCGGCATGGTGGTCTATTCGCCGCCGCCGATCAAGATGGGCGAGACGGCGTAACAGCGCCTATGCAAAGCGGGAGCGGCTTGACTGTGCCTTCCGAACATCATCGGGAGACACCTTGTACGGCAACGCTCGGCCTATGCGGCGTTGCGCAGGCCGGCCAGGAAGGTGTCGACGCTGTTGAACAGCGTCGCTGCGTGCTGGCTGAGTTCGCCTGATGCGACCAGCACATTGTCGGCAAGCGCACGCGATTGGTCGGCCGCCTGGCTGGCGCCGGCGACGTTTTGCGAGACTTCGCTGGTACCGGCCGCGGCCTGCTGCACGCTGCGTGCGATCTCGCGGGTTGCCGAATCCTGTTGCTCGACCGCGGCTGCGATCGTGGTGGCAATACCGCTGATCTCGCGAATCGTCGTGCTGATATCGCCGATGGCATCGACGCAGCTTCCGGTCGCGGACTGAATCGCGGTGACCTGGCCGGCGATTTCTTCGGTGGCTTTGGCGGTCTGGCTCGCGAGTTCCTTGACCTCGGCGGCGACCACGGCGAAGCCCCGCCCGGCCTCGCCGGCACGCGCGGCCTCGATGGTGGCGTTGAGCGCGAGCAGGTTGGTCTGGCTCGCGATCGCGCCGATCAGGCGCAACACATCGCCGATCTTCTCGCCGGCCGCGGCGAGGCTGCCGACCATTTCGGTGGTCTGCCCGGCCTTGACCACGGCGCCATCGGCGACATGGCTGGAATGGGTAACCTGGCGGCCGATCTCGGCGACGGAGGACGCGAGTTCTTCTGTCGCCGCGGCAACGGTGTTGACGCTGGCGGATGCTTCTTCTGATGCGGCTGCGGCTGCGGTCGCCTGCTTTGAGGTGCCGCTGACGCTGGCTGTGATCTCGTGCGCCACCCGCTGCATGTCCTTGGTCGCCTGCGCCACAGCGGCGACCACGCTCTTGACGTCGGCCTCGAAGCGATCGGCCATCTGGCGCTGCAGCGCTTTCTTTTCCGCCTCGGTTTGCTGCTTCGCGGCGTCCTGCAATTCGCGCAACGAATTAGCTTCGATCATGTTGCGGCGGAACACATCGACCGTTGCCGCCATGGTGCCGAGTTCGTCCTTTCGACTGGCTCCGGGAATCGTCACGGCGGTATCGCCGCTGGAAAGGCGGTTCATCACGGCGGTAATCGCGGCCAGCGGGCGCGACAGGCCCCGGCCGAGCAGGAAGGCGACCAGCACCGCAATCGATAGAATAATGGCCGTGCCGATTATCAGGTTGCGCTGCGAACTCGCGGTCGCGGCCTCGTAGGCGGTGGTATCCTTGACCACCTCGAGGACTGCGATCGGCGTGCCGGCGTAATTCCTGATCTGACCGACATAGAGCGCGGCCGGGTGACCATCCAGATTGGCGTCGCGGTTCAACGTTGCGCCGGCGAGCACGCTTTTCAGTTCGCCCTCGGTTGCGACCACACGATCGCCGAAGGTGGACGAGAGGGTCTTGAAGGATTTGCCATCGTACCAATGCACGGCGAGATCGACGCCAAAACGCTGCTTGGCATGATCGACGAATTCCTTGCCGAAGACGGCGCCGACGTCGAACGCCGCGATGCTCTTGCCGTCGCGGAGGATCGGGGTGATTGCGAAGATGCCGAGCGTATCGCGCCCCTGTTCGACGCCGACGACAGGCTTTGCTGTCGTGTTGGCGGTCACCACGGCGGAGCGGCGCGACGAAATATCATCACCGAATGCCTTGGGATCGTGGACTCGCAGGAAAATGGTGGCCGGCGGCAGGATCAGGTTCATCAAGGGCATGCCCTGCGCTTTCAGCGCCTTCGATGCATCGCCGAGTATGGCCGACAGACTGTCGCGATCGCCCTTGATGACGGCGTCCGCAACCGGGGGCAGGGCGGCCAATGCCGTGCTGACGGCCATCGCGGCGCGCCCCTCATAATCAAGGGCGGCGATCACGCTGTCATATTGCAGCTTGAGCTGCTGATCGAGCGCCAGCTGCATCAGCGAACGCTGCTGCATCATCGAAAATGTTCCGAGGATAGCGCAGGCCGCTGCAACCGTTAGCGAGATCGCCAGAATCAGTTGTGCGCCGATCGATCGAAGTCTGAACATGAGGCCGCCGAATCTCTGCTGAAAAGGAATTCGGAAAGTCCCAGAAACTCCTTAAGAATTGCAGCGACGGCGACCGGGACCCGTAATTTTACGGTGCGACATACAGTACTGGCCGAGGGCACAGAGTTCGCGCGGACAGCCTCAGCTATCCACCTTCAGCGCGGCAATGAAGGCTTCCTGCGGGATGTCGACCTTGCCGAACTGCCGCATCTTCTTCTTGCCTTCCTTCTGCTTCTCCAGAAGCTTGCGTTTGCGCGTGATGTCGCCGCCATAGCACTTGGCAGTGACGTCCTTGCGCAGCGCGCGGACGGTCTCGCGCGCGATCACCTTGCCGCCGATCGCGGCCTGGATCGGGATCTGGAACATGTGCGGCGGGATCAATTCCTTCATCTTCTCGACCATGGCGCGGCCGCGGCCCTCGGCGCGGGTCCGGTGCACCAGCATCGACAGCGCGTCGACCGGTTCGTTGTTGACCAGGATCTGCATCTTGACGAGATCGGCCGGCTTGTAGTCGGTCAAATGATAGTCGAACGAGGCGTAGCCCTTGGAGACCGACTTCAGCCGGTCATAGAAGTCGAACACCACTTCGTTGAGCGGCAGGTCATATTTCACCATCGCGCGGGAGCCGACATACGTCAGTTCCTTCTGCGAGCCGCGGCGGTCCTGGCACAGCTTCAGGACGCTGCCGAGATATTCGTCGGGAGTGAGGATGGTGGCCTCGATCCAGGGTTCTTCGATCTCGGCGATCTTCACCACGTCAGGCATGTCGATCGGGTTATGAATCTCGATGATCTGCCCGTCGGTCAGCCGCATCTTGTAGATCACCGATGGCGCGGTCGCGATCAGATTGAGATCGAACTCGCGCGACAGCCGCTCCTGAATGATCTCCAGGTGCAACAGCCCGAGAAAGCCGCAGCGGAAGCCGAAGCCGAGTGCGGCGGAGGTTTCCATCTCGAACGAGAAGCTGGCGTCGTTGAGGCGCAGCTTGCCCATCGCTGCGCGCAGCGTCTCGAAATCGTCGGCATCGACCGGGAACAGGCCGCAGAACACCACGGGGATGGCCGGTTTGAAACCCGGCAGGATGTCGGTGACCGGCTTGCGGTCATCGGTGATGGTGTCGCCGACCCGGGTGTCGGCCACTTCCTTGATCGCGGCGTTGATGAAGCCGATCTCGCCGGGACCGAGTTCGTCAACCTGCGTCATCTTCGGCGTGAAGAAGCCGACCCGCTCGATATCGTAGGCGGCGCCGGTGCCCATCATGCGGATGCGGTCGCCCTTCTTGATCACGCCATCGACCACACGAATGAGCACGACGACGCCGAGATAGACGTCGTACCAGCTATCGACCAGCAGCGCCTTCAGCGTCGCGTCGCGGTCGCCCTTCGGCGGCGGCAGGCGGGTGACGATGGCTTCCAGCACGTCGGGCACACCGAGGCCGGTCTTGGCCGAGATCATCACCGCATCCGAAGCATCGATGCCGATCACGTCCTCGATCTGCTGCTTGACCTTGTCGGGTTCGGCCGCCGGAAGATCGACCTTATTGAGGACCGGTACGATCTCGTGGCCGGCATCGAGCGCGTGATAGACGTTGGCGAGGGTCTGCGCCTCGACGCCCTGGCTGGCGTCGACCACCAGCAGGGAACCTTCACAGGCCGCCAGCGAGCGCGAGACTTCGTAGGCGAAGTCGACATGGCCCGGCGTGTCCATCAGGTTGAAGATGTAATCCTTGCCGTCCTTGGCACGATATTTCAGCCGGACGGTCTGCGCCTTGATGGTGATGCCCCGTTCGCGCTCGATATCCATGGAATCGAGCACCTGCTCCTTGCCCGCCATTTCGCGATCCGTCAGCCCGCCCGTCATCTGGATCAGGCGGTCGGCCAAGGTCGATTTGCCATGGTCGATATGGGCGACGATGGAGAAGTTGCGGATGTTGGAAATAGGGGCAGTTGTCATGGGCGCGGGATAGCATTGGCACCCCGCTGCGGCAACCGGAATGCGGCGTTTCCGGGCCTGATCCGGCGCCTCAGCTTCACGGCAAGCTGATTCCACTTTGCACGAAAACGCGCTAGGCACGGGGCCATGTCTAATGCTTCGATTTTACCCGCGACATCACGCGCGCGCCGCAGGCCACGTATCCGGCGACTGGCGGCATTGCTTGCCGCTTCGGCCTCCAGCCGCCGGGCCGGCCCCTGGCTGGTGATCGGTTTCGCCATCCTGCATGCGATGCTCTGGACCATGATCCTGATCCAGCTCAAGGCGGCGCAGGATATTCATTTCGATGTCGCCGAAGCCTTCGCCTGGGGCCAGAAATTCCAGTTCGGCTATGGCAAGCATCCGCCCTTGTCGGGATGGGTGGCGGGGCTCTGGTTCCAGATCTTTCCGGCCGCCAACTGGTCGACTTATGCGCTGGCGATGGCGACGGTCAGCTGCGGCCTGGTGATCTCCTGGTTCACCGCGCTGCGTGTGGTCGATCGGCGCCGCGCGTTCTTCGTGGTGGTGATGCTCGCGCTCTACCCGATCTTCAATTTCAAGGGCTTTAAATACAATCCGGACCTGCTGCAGCTGGTGACGCTGCCGCTGCTGGTGCTGGCCTATCTCGATGCGTTCGAGAAGCGCACCGCGCGTTCGGGGCTGTGGCTTGGCCTCGCCGGCGCGCTGGCGCTAATGACGAAATACTGGGTGCTGACCATGATCGGCGCGGTCGGGATCGCTGCGCTGCTGCATCCGCAACGGCTGGCGTTCCTGCGTTCGCCGGCGCCCTGGGTTGCGATCGCGACGCTGCTGGTGGCCATGTTGCCGCATCTGTGGTGGCTCAGGGAAGTCGACTTCGCGCCGCTTAGCTATGCCGGCGACATCTATGCCCTGACCGACCGGGCGCAGTGCCTGCAGCTCGTCATCGGTTATCTCGGTCATAACCTTGCGCTATTAGCCGCGCCGGTGGCGCTGGCCGCTTTGGTGCTGGCATTGACGCCGGGATTGTGGGCAAGCATGTCGCGGCGGCCGCTGGCGCTGATCACACGCCACTGGTCGCGGGGGCCGAACCCGGGCGTCAACACCTCGCAGGCACTCAATGTCTGGATTATCCAGATCGTGGTCGCGATCGGGCCGCCGCTGGGCGCGCTCGCGTTCATTGTTTATCTGAAGACCGATTGGGGAATCTCGCTGTTCTTCCTAGTGCCGCTGGCGCTGGTGGCGATTCCCTGGCTGCGTATTCCAAAGATCGCGGTGTTCTATCTGGCCGCGGTCTGGCTCGTGATTACGCTTGCGACCTTGGCGGCGGCGCCCCGCATCGCGGCGCTCGAAATCGCCGAGAATCCCAATGGCGCATCAGGCTACAGCGCGCGCTCGGAGCTCGCCCGCGAACTCACCCAGGCCTGGCACGAACGCTTCGGTTCGCGCTGGCCCGTGGTCGCCGGCACCACGGAGATCGGCGAACCGATGACGTTCTACAGTCCGGATCATCCGAAGCCCTATACGCCCGGCGAGACCTGGTCGTCGGGATTAACCTCGCTCGAAGAGGCCAGGAAACTCGGCTTTATCGGCATTTGCGACACGTCGGATTATCGGCTGAAGGCCTGCGAAGCGTGGATGAAGGACAACGCCGCCAATGCGGAGAACCTCGTGATGACGACGCAGCGGTTTTTCCGCGGCCATTCCGGGCCGTCGAGCACCTGGAAAATCTACATCGTCCCGCCGGGAAAATAGCCTGTCGACGTGGCTTGCCACGCGACCGGGGCGTCAGGTGTTTTCTTCGTGGAATTTTTCGCCGACCAGTTCGGTGATCGCATTCAGCGCCGCTTCGGCCTCAGGGCCCGCCGCGGAGACGGTGATCGTGGTTCCCGGACCTGCCGAGAGCATCATCAATCCCATGATGGACGTGCCGCCGACGGTCTCGTTGCCGCGCGTCACCCAGACCTCGGCGTTGAAGCGCTCCACCATCTGAACGAATTTTGCGGAAGCGCGCGCATGAAGGCCGCGTTTGTTGATGATGGGCATTTCGCGGGACAGCGCGTCCGGCGGGACACTCGGCCCGGAACTGGTTTCGGGCGTCGTATCGTCGTCGCTCATTTGCCGGCGAGAACCCGGCTGGCGATGGTGACGTATTTGCGGCCGGCTTCCTGCGCCATCGATATGGCATCGGGCAGCGACCGCTCTTCACGAACCTTCGCAAGTTTGACGAGCATCGGAAGATTGATTCCCGCGAGCACTTCCACTTTCGGACGGCTCATACACGAGATCGCGAGGTTGGATGGCGTCCCGCCGAACATGTCGGTCAGAATCGCAACGCCATCGCCGCTATCGACGCGGTTGACGGCTTCAATGATATCGCTGCGACACAAATCCGAGTCGTCCTCGGCTCCGATCGTAACAGCTTCGATTTGTTTTTGCGGACCCATGACGTGTTCGAGCGCCGCCTTGAACTCGTCGGCAAGGCGCCCATGGGTCACAAGCACTAGACCAATCATCGGAAACTCCTCGTGGGTGCTTTTTGGTGCACCGCACGAACGCGCCACTTTGACCATCCAGAGCCCCCGCGCAAGAGGGGATCTTTGCGATTCTCCCGGAAAATAGCCTTGGAGGGGGAGCCTGCGCCGGTCACTCGGTCGCAATACTGGACCCCATATGGTTACTAATTCCCTTCTCACAATCGGTCGAAAGCGCGCAGGTTATCATACTCTTAGTTGTTGTCAGTTCAGCCACAACCAGTGGCAGTGGTGAAAAACCCGGTTCTACGGGTATCCGCGGTATTTCCACACCATAAATGAGCGCCTGCAGGGCCTCCGGCGGCGGCAGCCGTTCGGCGTCCTGAGCTGCTAGGTCGACGACCAGCCCCACCACGGCCTCGGCAGCGAATGCGCAGCGGCGAATACCTAACCCGCGAATCTCGATCAGTCCCGTCAGTTGCGGCGCGGGCCGGACTACGAGCTGATCGCCGTGCACAGCCAAATGGACGCGGTCGTCGCCGACCAGCATGGCGGGGGAGATCTGCCCGGTGCGGCCGGCCAGGATGAGGTCAAAGGCGAGGCGTGACTTGCCTGACCCGGAAGGCCCGCGGATCAGCACGGCGCGGTTGCCGACCATCACGGCCGAAGCGTGAACGCTTGCAGCCGCCGTGTCCGTCATGGCGACGGGAGCCGAACCACGAAGCGCGCGCCCGCGATCGTGGACTCGCCCTCGGCGTCGGCAGGGCCAACGCGATTTTCGGCCCAGATGCGGCCGCCATGGGCTTCGATGATCTGTTTGGAGATCGACAGCCCCAGTCCGGAATTCTGTCCAAATCCCTGATGCGGGCGGTCGGTGTAAAACCGTTCGAAGATGCGCTCCAGCGCGTCGTCGCGTATTCCGGGTCCGTCGTCATCGACAACGATTTCAATTTCCGATCGCACCCGGCGACAGACCATGCGGACCTTGTTGCCGGCAGTCGAGAACGACTGGGCGTTCATCAACAGGTTGGAGATGACCTGTCCGAGCCGCGAATCATGACCGGGAACGGAGAACGTGTCGGCGGAAGTCCGTCCTTCGAATCGGGTCTGGACGCCGACATCATGGCCGAGCTTGGTCTCATTGGCGACCGAGGTCAGCGTGCTGAGCAGGCGGCGCAGATCGACCGGCGCCATATCCTGCCGCTGCAATTCGGCGTCGAGTCGGCTGGCGTCCGAAATGTCCGAGATCAACCGGTCGAGCCGCTTGACGTCATGCTCGATCACCGCGAGCAGCCGGGCGCGGCTGTTTTCGTTGCGCGCCAACGGCAGCGTTTCGACCGCGGAGCGCAGTGAAGTCAGCGGGTTCTTCAATTCATGGGCGACATCGGCGGCGAACATCTCGATCGCCTCCATGCGGTTATAAAGCGCGTCCGTCATGTCGCGCAGCGCCCCGGAGAGATGGCCGATCTCGTCGCGGCGGCGGGTGAAATCGGGAATCTCGACGCGGGTCCGGATACGGCGGCGCACCCGCTCGGCGCTGTCGGCGAGCCGGCGCACCGGCCCGGCGATGGTGCTCGCCAGCAGCAGCGACAATACGATCATGACCGCCGCGGCGACGCCGCCGACTTTCAGGATCGCGAGCCGCTCGGCGGTGACCATCGCGTCGATGTCGCCGCCCTGGGTCGAGAGCATCAGCGCGCCATAGACTTCGCGGAAGCGTTGCACCGGCACTGCGACCGAGACGATCACCTCGCCGCGCTCGTTGACGCGGACCTGGCTGCTCTTCTGGCCATCGAGCGCCTCGCTGACCTCGTGATAGCCCTTGCCGTTTTCAGGTCCGAGATCGCGGTAGAGCGGCAGGTCGCCGCGATTGAGCCAGGTGCGGATTGCGATCATGGTCCGCTCGGCGACGCCGGGCTTTTCGCCCGACAGCGGCGGCAGCTCGAAGCGAAACACATCGCCCTTGCTGTAGAGGCTGCGGCTGTCGAGCAGCAGGCCGCCATCGCGGTCATAGATGCGGGCGCGGGTGTTGGTCGGTGACACCAGCCGCCGCAGCACCGGCGCGACCCGTTCCGGATTGATCGGGAAATCGAGCCCGGAATATTCGTCCGGCGCACCGTAGGTTTCGCCGTTCTTCAGGTCGGACAGCCGGTCGGGATCGATGGTGATGGTGTTGGTATCGACGGTCGCGGAGGCCGCGATCGCGCCGGCGATGATTTCGGCCGACACCTGCAGGCTTTGCGTCCGCGCGTCGATCAGGCCGGCGCGGAATTGCGAGAGGTAGAGAACGGAGGCGACCAACGCCACGAGGCCGGCGAGATTGAGCGAGACGATCCGGCGGGTGAGGCTGGAGAACGACAGCGCAAAGAAAAACTGACCGGCGCGGCGCAGCCAGTCGAGCGGCACCTGCCAGCCTTTGACGCGCGGGGCATCGCTGGCAGCCGAATCCACGCCGTGTGACGCAACTTCGTCCGCGGCATCCAGATTCGGGTCAGACAGCGTTCGATCGAGCAATGGCCAAGACTGCTGGTTGTGGACTGCTGGTTGTGGACTGCCGGTTGTTTCGAAACGTCCCGCGAAGTGCGCTTTTCGCGCGTGCCCCGCATTTTCTTCGCGCATCCTATCCGAGATGGGCGGCCGCGTCAGTTAACAATGCGTGCGCTGGGGCGCATGCATGTCAGGGTTCTCGAAAGATCAGGTTTCCTTGAAGCGGTAGCCGACGCCGTAGAGGGTTTCGATCATCTCGAAATCGTCGTCCACCACCTTGAACTTCTTGCGCAGCCGCTTGATGTGGCTGTCGATGGTGCGATCGTCGACATAGACCTGATCGTCATAAGCCGCGTCCATCAGCGCGTTGCGGCTTTTGACCACGCCGGGGCGGGTCGCCAGTGCCTGCAGGATCAGGAATTCCGTCACCGTCAGCGTGACCGGCTCGTTCTTCCAGGTGCAGGTGTGACGCTCGGGATCCATCCGCAGCAAGCCGCGATCGAGCGCCTTGGCGTCGGTCTCCTTCGGGACTGCGGTCGGATCCTTTGGCGCCGCGCGGCGCAGCACCGCCTTGACGCGCTCGACCAGCAGGCGCTGCGAGAACGGCTTGCGGATGAAATCGTCGGCGCCCATTTTGAGGCCGAA
This sequence comes from uncultured Alphaproteobacteria bacterium, assembly GCA_963738105.1. Lineage (GTDB taxonomy): Bacteria > Pseudomonadota > Alphaproteobacteria > Rhizobiales > Xanthobacteraceae > Bradyrhizobium. The sequence continues at coordinate 152,451 of CAVTWC010000038.1, forward strand.
CAATTCATCGATCTCCTCGTCCTTGGAGGTGAGAAAGATCACCGGCAGATCCGATTTCTGCCGTAGCCGGCGTAGCGTCTCCATGCCGTCCATGCGCGGCATCTTGATATCGAGGATGGCGAGGTCCGGCTGGCTGGTGCGAAAGCCGTCGAGCGCCGACGCGCCATCCGTATAGGTCATGATACGGTAGCCTTCGGCTTCCAGCGCGATCGAGACCGATGTGAGGATGTTGCGGTCGTCATCGACCAAGGCGATTGTGGGCATGAGCCTGCTTTCGAAAAAACGGTGGCTGAAACGGCGGGCTATATAGCGGTGCGCCGTATAAGTGGGTTTCGAACGCGGTCAACGAGCAATGCAAGCTGGGCTGAAGTGTGACCGAGTTCCGCAGAGCGCTTCGCGGGGCAAAGCGTTCCAACCCGTGGTAGCCCCTATGTACCCGAAAAAAGACCCTCATTGCAACAGGATGCGATAGGTTTAAAGCATGCAGCCATCAGCTGATTTCGACCCTTCCAGGCTGGCCCGGTCGCTGCTGCGGCGCAGCCGGCAGGGGGCATTGGCGACCCTGATGGCCGGAACCGGCGATCCCTATTGTTCCCTGGTGAACGTTGCGAGCCACGCCGATGGCTCGCCCATTCTGCTGATTTCGCAGCTGGCGCTGCACACCAAAAACATCCTTGGCGATGCCAGGGTTTCGCTGATGTTGGACGAGCGGACCGCCGGCGACCCGCTGGAGGGCGCCCGGATCATGTTGGCGGGCCACGCGGAACAGGCCGGGGCGGACCAGACCGCGGTACTGCGCCGGCGCTACCTCAACGCCCATCCATCGGCGGAAGCCTTTGTCGAATTTAAGGATTTTGCCTTTTTCCGGATCCGGCCCACAGGCGCCCATCTGGTGGCTGGATTTGGCCGGATCGTGGATCTGGCACCGGAACGGTTCCTGACCGACATTTCCGATGCCACGGCGCTGCTGGAAGCCGAGCCGGGAGCCATCGAGCACATGAACGAGGACCACCGCGACGCCATGAATCTGTACGCGACCCAGTTGCTGGGCGCGGAAGCCGCCGACTGGCGTTGTACCGGCTGCGACCCCGACGGGATGGACATGCAGGCCGGGGCGACGACGCTGCGCTTGGAGTTTCCGGAGCGCGTCACCAATGGCAATGGACTGCGCAAGATGCTGGTCCGGCTGGTGGGCGAGGCACGTGCCAAGACTTGATCGAGACTTGATCGAGGCTTGATTGAGGCTTGATCGAGCCGAATCTTGACGGCCGATATCGTCGTCGACGCGTCGGAACATTGAACGGGCGCGAGGGTTCACGCGACCCATCACACGATCCAAGACACGATCCAAGCCGGCGCGCCCGCGGCCGTCGAATGTGAGACGAATCCAGCATGAAATCCGGCAATCGGTTGGCTCTGACCATGGGGCTGGCGCTGATCACGAGCGCCTGTCTCGGCGCTTCGTCCTTTGCGCAGAAGAGCGACAGTGCCGCGCTCAGTGCCCGGATTGCCGAACTCAGCCGGACCGGAAAATATTCGGAAGCGATCCCCCTGGCGAAGCAGCAGGTCGCCAACCTCGAGAAATCCTCCGGCCCGGTCAGCCGAGACCTCGCCGGCGCGCTGAACAATCTGGCGCTGCTCTATGGCAGCCAGGGTCAGGACAGCGAGGCCGAGCCACTCTACAGGCGCTCGCTTTCGATCCTGGAGAAAACCGATGGCCTCGATCGCGTCGAGATCGCGCCGGAATTGAACAATCTGGCGGCGCTGTATGAGCGGCAGGGCCGTTACGCCGAGGCTGAACCCTTGTTCAAGCGCGCGCTGGCGATCCGCCGAAAGGCGCTCGGACAAGCCCATCCTGATGTCGGGCAATCCCTGAATAATCTCGCGACATTGTATGAAAGACAGGGCCGCCACGCCGACGCCGAGCCGCTGTTCAGGCAAGCGCTGGCGATCTACCAGAAGGCGGCGGGTCCGGATCATCCCGCGGTAGCGACGCTGCTCAATAATCTCGGCCAGGTCTACAAGGTCGAAGGACGTGCCGCCGACGCCGAGCCCCTGATCAAGCGCTCGCTGGCGATCCGCGAGAAGGCGCTCGGCCCCGATCATCCCGATGTCGCGCGATCGCTGAACAATCTGGCCGAACTCGATGAGCGCGTCGGCCGCCCGGCCGAGGCGGAACCGCTGTATCAGCGTGCGCTGACGATCCGTCAGCGGGCGCTGGGATCAGATCATCCCGACGTCGCGACATCGCAGAACAATCTGGCTTCGTTTTATCAGGGCCAGAAACGAACCAGCGATGCCTTGCCTCTGGTGCAACAGACCATCGCGAGTGGACGTACGCAGTTGCGCATCGCACTTCCAGTGTTGTTCGACGCGCAGGCGCGGCAACTGGTCTCGATCGAGAGGGCGTTGGATGATGTCCTGAATGCGATCCAGCGCGGCACCCAATCCTCGGCCGCATCAGCCGTAAGCAAACTTGCGGTTCGAACTCGCCGCCGGAACCGATCGACTCGCCGAACTGGTTCGCCGGGATCAGGACCTCGCCGTGGAAGCCGAGACGCTGGACAAGGCGATCGTATCAGCCGTCTCGCAAGGCGCGGCGAAGCGGGATGCGGCCGCGGAACAACGCAGCCGAAGCCGGCTCGCAGCCATCGCAACCGAACGCGCAGGTCTGCAGAAAATCCTGGCGGCGGAGTTTCCCGATTACGCAGCGCTGTCCAATCCGTTGCCGATAACGGTCAAGGAAGTGCAGTCGCTGCTGTCGCCGGACGAAGCCCTGGTGCTGTTCGCGGTGGTCGACAGCGAGAGCTACGTTCTGGCGATCACCCAGGACGGCTTCGCGTGGCGGCGGTTGCCGCTCGGCAGCGAAGCCGTGTCGCAAAAGGTCGCCGCATTCCGTCGCGGGCTTGATCTCGCTAAGCTCGGCAACGCCAGCGATCCATCCGGCCACGCTGGCCTATTCGATCTGGCGCTCGCCAATGAATTATATGCAGCCCTGCTGGGGCCGGTCGAAACCGCGGTGAAAGACAAGCGCACTCTTCTGGTGGTGCCATCGGGGGCGCTGACAGCGCTGCCATTCCATCTGCTGGTGACGGAAAAGCCGCCGGCTGCGATTCCGGAAACTTTTGACGGCTACCGCGAGGCGGCGTGGCTGCTCAAGCGCCAGGCGGTGTCGGTGCTGCCGTCGGTGGCGAGCCTGAAGGCGCTGCGGGCGTTCACGCGCAAGGATCAGGGCATCAAGCCGATGACCGGTTTTGGCGATCCCCTGTTCAACCCGGCGCAGCGCAATACGGGCGATCAACGTGCCGCCAGCGCGTCTGAGGCGACCAAGTCTACCGCCCGCGGTGTGACGTCGGCGGCCTATACCGATTTCTGGCAGGGCGCCGGCGTCGACCGCGCGATGCTAGCGCAAGCATTGCCGGAACTGCCTGATACCGCGGATGAATTGAAGGCGGTCGCCAACGACCTCGGTGTGGCCGCCGCGGACATCCATCTCGGTGCCGATGCCAGCGAAACCACCGTCAAGCGCGCGCCGCTGGCCGATTACAGCATCATTTATTTTGCTACCCATGGTCTCGTCGCTGGCGACGTGAAGGGGCTCGCCGAACCGTCGCTGGCGCTCAGCATGCCGGAGCATCCCTCCGAACTTGATGACGGTCTGCTGACGTCGAGCGAAGTGGCGCAGTTAAAACTCAACGCCGATTGGGTGGTGCTATCGGCCTGCAACACGATCGCCGGCGACAAGCCCGGCGCCGAAGCCCTGTCTGGCCTGGCACGCTCGTTCTTCTATGCTGGCGCGCGGGCTCTGCTGGTGTCGCATTGGGCGGTCAGTTCGGAGGCCGCGACGCGGCTTGCAACTTCTACGTTCGATCGCCTCAAGGTCGATCCGAAAATGGGCCGCACCGAAGCGCTGCGTCAGGCCATGCTCGACTTTCTCAACGACAAATCGTCACCGCGGAACGCCTATCCGGCGTTCTGGGGGCCATTTGCGCTGATCGGCGAAGGCGCCGCGCGTTAAAGTTTCGATTGTGCACAGCAGCAAAACTACTCAGGCGTGACGGAGTGTCGCGTGGCCCCCCAATGCACGCACTGCGCACCGCAGCAAAGCATTTTTGCGGCATATCTGGCCTGCCTCCAGAATAAACCAAAACGCACGGGATCGGCTTGGCAAGGCCGGCGTTCATCACTATTAGGTCGCCGGACCGAGGCCGGAAGGCTATGTTCAGGCTTACCGCGACAGAGGCACGTTGGGCCCATTCGCAGGTTCGAGGAGGATTTCGTGCAAGAGACGGGCGTGCATAATGGTGCCTTCGGTGCCGACAAATTCGGCTTGAAAAATCTCAAGGGCGTGAATTGGAATTTCGGCGCGCCTCAGCTCACCGAGCATTCGCTCCGCACCGGTGAAGCCGTGCTGTCTTCCGATGGCGCGCTGTGCGCGGACACCGGCGTGTTCACGGGCCGCAGCCCGAAGGACAAGTTCACGGTTCGCGATGGCACCACCGACAAGAACATGTGGTGGGCCGGCAACCAGTCGATCACCTCTGAGCAGTTCGCGACGCTCTATGCCGATTTCCTCAAGCACGCCGAAGGCATGGAACTGTTCGCGCAGGATCTCTATGGCGGTGCTGATCCGACGCATCGGATCAAGACTCGCGTCTTCACCGAACTGGCCTGGCACTCGTTGTTCATTCGCACGCTGCTGATCCGCCCGGCAGCATCGGAACTCCAGAGCTTCGTGCCGGAACTGACCATCATCGATCTGCCGAGCTTCCGCGCCGATCCCACACGTCACGGCTGCAAATCCGAAAACGTTGTCGCCATCGATTTCGCCCGCAAGATCGTCCTGATCGGCGGGTCCTATTATGCCGGCGAGATGAAGAAGAGCGTGTTCACCACGCTGAATTACTATCTGCCCGAAAAGGGCGTGATGCCGATGCATTGCTCGGCCAATGTCGGACCCAACGGCGATTCCGCGATCTTCTTCGGCCTCTCCGGCACCGGCAAGACCACGCTCTCGGCCGATCCCAAGCGCACGCTGATCGGCGATGACGAGCATGGCTGGAGCGAGGACGGCATCTTCAATTTCGAAGGCGGCTGCTATGCCAAGTGCATCAAGCTGTCGGAAGAAGCCGAGCCCGAGATCTATGCGGCCAGCAAGCGCTTCGGTGCGGTGCTGGAAAATGTCGTGCTTGACGCCAGCACCCGCACGCCTGATTTCGACGACGGCTCCAAGACCGAAAACACCCGCTCGGCCTATCCGCTCGACTTCATTCCGAATGCTTCGCGTACCGGCCGCGCCGGCCATCCGAAGAATTTGGTGATGCTCGCCGCCGACGCGTTCGGCGTGATGCCGCCGATCGCCAAGCTGACACCGGCACAGGCGATGTATCACTTCCTGTCCGGCTACACCGCGAAGGTTGCGGGCACTGAACGCGGCCTCGGCAACGAGCCGCAGCCGGAATTCTCGACCTGCTTCGGCTCGCCGTTCCTGCCGCGCGATCCGTCGGTCTACGGCAATCTGCTGCGCGACCTGATCGCCAAGCACAATGTCGATTGCTGGCTGGTCAACACCGGTTGGACCGGTGGCAAATACGGTACCGGCCGCCGCATGCCGATCAAGGTGACGCGGGCGCTGTTGACCGCGGCGCTGGACGGTTCGCTGCGTAATGCCGATTTCCGCACCGACAAGTATTTCGGTTTCGCGGTGCCGACCTCGCTGCCCGGTGTCGAGCCGCACATCCTCGATCCGGTCAAGACCTGGGCCGACAAGGCCGAGTTCGACAAGACCGCGCGCGCGCTGGTCGGCATGTTCCAGAAGAACTTCGCCAAGTTCGAAGCGCAGGTCGACGCCGACGTCCGCGCCGCCGCGCCGGAAGCAAAGCTCGCGGCGGAATAAACGATAACGTCATTCCGGGGCGCGCGAAGCGCGATCTCGATATGATCACCTCTGGATTCCGGATCGCTCCGAAGACGGAGCGTCCGGAATGACGGAACAAGAGAAGGGCGGCTCATCGGGCCGCCCTTTTTCATTGCCGATTCGGTTTCGGACTATTCAATTCTCATCGGGCAACACTGCGTTGCTGGGCGTCGGCCGGTCGGTGATCTGCACACCAAACAGGCTGCCGATCAGTTCGACCGCGACGCGTGCGGTGCGGCCGCGCTCGTCGAGGAACGGATTGAGTTCGACGATGTCGGCCGATCGCACCAGGCCTGAATCGTGCAGCAGCTCCATGATCAGATGGGCTTCGCGATAGGTGGCGCCGCCCGGCACCGTGGTGCCGACGCCGGGCGCCACGGCGGGATCGAGGAAATCGACGTCGAAGCTCAGATGAAGCACGCCGTTGCGCGCCTTGACCCGTTCGATCACCCGCCGGATCAGCACGCCGACGCCGAATTCGTCGATCGCGCGCATGTCGGCGATCGCGACACGGCGCTCGCGTACCAGATTTTTCTCCAGCGGATCGATCGAGCGGATCCCGAACAGATCGAGCCGATCGGGTGTGATGGACGCACGCGGCTGGTTGCCGAGCAGGTCGTCGAGGCCGGGCTCGCCGCACAGGAAGGCCGCCGACATGCCGTGCATATTGCCGGTGATGGTCGTCGCCGGCGTGTTGTAATCGGCGTGCGCATCGAGCCACAGCACGAATAGCGGCCGGTCCTGTTCCTGCCAATAACGCGCGACGCCGTTGACCGAGCCCATCGACAGGCTGTGATCGCCGCCCATGAAGATCGGGATCGCGCCGCTCGCGGCGATCGACCAGGCGCGATCGCTGAGCGCGCGCACCCAGCTCTTGATCTCATCATAATATTTGGCGTTGGCGGGCGATGGATCGCTGGACGCGATCACCGCCGGCTTGGTCATGTCGCCATGGTCTTCGACCGTCAGCCCCAATTGCTCAAGCACACGCGCGATGCCGGCGGTGCGCAATGCCGCCGGTCCCATCAGCGTGCCGGCCTGCGATGCGCCGATCTCGATGGGGATACCGAGCAAGGCGATCGTCGGATTTTTCGATGGGGCAGTGTCGGGCATTTGATCGGGTCTCTTCAGTTGGGATCCTGCCTCACGCCTTGAAATACGCAATCTGCGTCGTGGTCGCGAGCAGCCGCCCGCTCGGCGACCACAATTCGCCGTTCTGGTCGCCATAGCTTTTGTTGAAGATCTTGGCGTCGGCGATCGCGAGTACGCGCGTAATGTCCTCGGCCGCAAGGCTTTCGGCGTCGGTGTGGAAATAGGTCGTCAGCGACACCGTGCCGAACGGCACCAGTTCGCTTCGTGCGTGAAATACGCGGCCGAAAAACGCATCCGACATCGACATCAGCGACAGCGCGTCAATTTTCCGCGGCACGCGATCGCCGATCCATAATTTGGAGAAAGCGCTGCCCGGCACGGCGGGCGACGAGGAGCCGAATTTCGGTTCGCCCTCGACAAAGCGGAAGTCATATTGCTTGACCCACGTCGCGGCGATTTTCAAGGCATACGGCAGCGTCTGCTCAAAGGCGGTGGTCTGCGGGGATGCTGCCTGCTGGTGCGACCACGACGGACGGCGTTCGGCGAATACGGCGGTGGCGAAGGTCACGACGCCGGCGCTGCCTTGCGTCATCTCGACCGACCAATGCTGCGACGAACGGTTGGCCTTGACCAGCCGCACGTCGAGATCGAACTCGCCTTGCGCGACCGGCGCGCAGAAATTGACGGTGAGGGAGAGCGGATCCCCGGCACGTTGCGGGTGGTCGATCAATGCCCGCAGGATTGTGGCGGCGGTCGCACCGCCGAACTGGCCGACGAACGCCCAGTAGTCCTCGCCCGCGCGCCCCTGCCAACTGGAGTCGCCCGCGGTGATCCGGGTGGCGTCATCGAATAAATGTGGGGCTTTTGTCAGCATGAAACTTTCGCGTCTGGGACCAGCGTTGGATTTGCCGGGCCTCGTCATTGGGAGCGAAACCAGGCAATCCAGGGCAACAAGTCAAGTCTGGATTGTCACCGCGATCCGCCGCTTTGCGCCTGCAGCGTATCGGACTGCGGTCCGGGCACCGGCACGTTCCAGATATCCTCGGCATATTCGCGGATGGTGCGGTCGGACGAGAACCAGGGCATCCGCGCGACATTGAGAATGCTGGCGCGGGTCCAGGCCGGGATCACTTGCCACCGGGCGTCGATGCCGCGCTGGGCCTGGTAATAGGACTCGAAATCCGCGCTGACCATGTAATGGTCGAGATAACGCAGCGCGTGGGCGATCGATTCGAACCGGCCCGGATCGTCGGGCGAAAATTCGCCGTTGCCGATCGCGTTGATGGCGCGCGCGAGCGCCGGAGAGCGCCGGATCACGTCGGTCGCATCAAGCCCCTGCTTGCGCCGTACCACCACGTCCATCGCCTCCATGCCGAAGATCGCGATATTCTCGGCTCCGACATGATCGCGAATCTCGATATTGGCGCCGTCGAGCGTGCCGATGGTCAGCGCGCCGTTAAGCGCGAGCTTCATGTTGCCGGTGCCGGAGGCTTCCATGCCCGCAGTCGAGATCTGTTCCGAGATATCGGCGGCCGGGATGATCACTTCGGCGAGGCTGACATTGTAATCGGTGAGGAACGCGACTGTCAGGCGGCCGGCCACGACAGGGTCGTTGTTGACGACATCGGCGACGTCGTTGATCAGCTTGATGATCAGCTTGGCATAGCGGTAGCTCGCCGCAGCTTTGCCGGCGAAGATTTTGACCCTGGGCACCCAGTCACGTTGCGGCTCGTCGCGGATCGCCTGATACAGCGCGATCGTCTCGAGGATGTTGAGCAATTGGCGCTTGTATTCGTGGATGCGCTTGATCTGGACGTCGAACAACGCCGCTGGATCAACCCGGACATTAAGGCGTTCGCCGATCAGCCGCGCCAGCGCGATCTTGTTGTGGTGCTTGACGCTGCGGAATTTCTGCTGGAACGCGCCATCGCTGGCGCGGGCCTCCAGCAGCGACAATTGGGTGGGGTCGTCGAGCACGGCTTCGCCGCAGGCTTCGCGCAACAGGTCGGTCAGCTTCGGATTGGCCAGCATCAGCCAGCGGCGGAAGGTGATGCCGTTGGTCTTGTTGGTAATGCGCGAGGGATAGAGATGATTGAGGTCGTGAAACACCGTCTCCTTCATCAGCTCGGAATGCATCGCGGAGACACCGTTGATGCGGTGCGAGCCGACGAAGGCGAGCTGTCCCATCCGCACCCGGCGGCCGGACTTCTCGTCGATCAATGACACCGAGGCGCGGAAATCGACGTCGCCGGGGCAGCGTTGTTCCGCCAGCGCCAGATGCGCGACGTTGATGCGGTAGATGATGTCGAGATGCCGCGGCAGCAGCCGCTCGAACAATTCGACCGGCCAGGTCTCGAGCGCTTCCGGCAGCAGCGTGTGGTTGGTGTAGGACAGCGTGGCGACCGTGATCTGCCAGGCTTCATCCCAGCGGAAATTGTGCAGGTCGACCAGGATGCGCATCAATTCGGTGACGGCGAGACTCGGATGGGTGTCGTTGAGCTGCACCGCGGCCTTGGTCGCCAGATTGCGCAATTGGCCGTCGGAGGCAAGATGGCGGTTGATCAGATCCTGCAGCGACGCCGAGACGAAGAAATATTCCTGGCGTAGCCGCAGTTCGCGCCCAGCGGGGCTTTCGTCGTTCGGATAGAGGAATTTGCAGATCGCTTCCGCGCGGGCTTCCTCGGCCACGGCGCCGAGATAGTCGCCCTTGTTGAACACGTCGAGCTTGAGCGGATCGGGCGAGCGCGCCGACCACAGCCGCAGCGCGTTGACGTGCTGGCCGCGCCAGCCCACGATCGGCGTGTCATAGGCAACGGCCTGGATGGTTTCGGACGGGTGCCAGATCACGCGCTCGCGGCCATTGGGATCGGTCACATGTTCGACGCCGCCGCCGAAATGCACCTGGTAGACCACTTCGGGCCGCTGGAATTCCCAGGGGTTGCCGAAGCCGAGCCACTCGTCCGGATATTCATGCTGCCAGCCTTGCGCGATGATCTGGCGAAACAGGCCGAAATCGTAACGGATGCCATAACCGATCGCGGGGATCGCAAGCGTCGCCATGCTCTCCATGAAGCAGGCCGCGAGCCGCCCGAGACCGCCATTGCCGAGCGCCGCGTCGGGTTCGCATTTGCGCAAGTCCGACAACGCGACGCCGAGATCGCCCAGCGCTGCCTCGAACACCGGCAACAGGCCCATATTGTTCAGCGCGTCGGTGAACAGGCGGCCAATCAGGAACTCCAGGCTCAGGTAATAGACCCGCTTGCGGCCGGCGTCGTAGCTCTTCTTCTCGGCGGTCAGCCAATGGTGCACGATGCGGTCACGCAGCGCCAACGCCGCCGCCTTGTACCAGTCCTGCCGGCTGGCCATGCCGGCGTCCTTGCCGATCGCGAGCCTGAGCTTGGCGAGAATCGCGCCCTTGATCTCGGCCAGCGCCAATTCATCGACGGGTTGACCGAGTGCCGGAAAATGCACCGGGTGAGATTGATCTGACAAACGCTCGATCCTTGAACCGTGAATCCCAACGAAATGATACGCGCCTTGCACCGGGATCGAAACCCGCAGGAGGTCTCGTTTGTGCAATGCATGCATGGTTTTTATGCAAGGACCAGGCCGATTTGCCGCCCTCCGCGCGCACCGGTTTGGTGATATAGGCTGGCATTAAGCCGCTATATCGCGACAATTCAGGGGAGGAACTGTGTTCAGGGAGACTTGGTTTAGAGAGACTTGGCCATGAGATTGATCATCGAGATCGCTGCTGCCGCACTTCTGGTTTACTGCATCAGCGTATCAAGCGCCGCCTTCGCCGCCGGCGGCAAGATCGGCCGCAGCGCCGACGGCCTGAGCTGCGCCTTCAGCGTTCCGGCGAATGCTTCCCCCGCAGCACGCTGCGCCGCGATCCGCCGGCAATGCGGCGGAAAATTTTCGGCAAATTATTGCAGCGACAAGATGCTGTCGGCGATGTGAGTTGAAGTTTGCGTCGTCCCGGCGAAGGCCGGGACCCATACGCCGTGTCCTATCGTTCGAACGATGGACCTGCACTCGGTCGACGGGTATGAGCCGCCATTGTCGGACGAAGATCGCCGTCGACAGCTGCTCGATGCGGATCTGCTCTTCGACCACGGATGCTTCCAATCGCGCGCCAGTTATCTCAGTGCTTCTCACCGGATAGCTTCTGCGTAGCGTCTCATCGCAGCGTTCCATGGCTTTTGACGATCCACCATCGCGGTGTTTTTAGCAGATCGCGACGTCAGTTGGTGACGCCAAGATAAGCGTATCGTGATCTGTCTCGGCAGACGGAAGACGTGCAGCGTCACGTCTTCCCATCGCAGATCGCTGTCGATGGCAGTCTCCTCCTGGAGCGGCCGCGCCTTGTCCATAGTTTGAATCCCTGACGTTCTCCACGACGATATCAATTGGAACAAATTAAGAACACTTTAGCAAGTCTTTGATATATCATTGTGATTCGGCGCTGTGCCGATACAATATCTAGGGTCTGTCCGAGCTTGTGAGGACTACATGTCCACCATCGCCTTCGATCAATTCGCTCTCACCCGCATCGCCGACTTCGCGCGTTCGCTGTCGCGGCTGCACCAGACGTCCCGCCGCCGGCTGGTCGATGACGACCAGATCGACCGCGAATTCAACGCCGTCTGCATGTCGGTGTGGGGTTACACCACCGACGATTTCAGCGACGATCTGTTTTCGATCGCCGACCACGCCTGGCTCGATACGCTCGATGAAGCGCATGCGCGCATCTTCGCCGCCGAGCAGGGTTACGACCTGATCGACGACCAGGGCATGCTGACGGACTGGTGGGGCTATTGCTGGATGATCCTCGCCGAGAAGCGCGGCCTGCTGACGCCGGAAAACCGCGCCGCGGCGCGCGCGGCGATCGAGGAAAAATATCTGTCGGCGCCGAATGTCATCGGCGTCATCGTCGGGCGGTGAATCATCTTCGTCGTTGTCGAGACGAAGCGACGAAGAATTAGCCGCCGTCATTCCGGGATGGTCCGAAGGAGCAGACCCGGAATCTCGCAGTTTCGCGACGCGTTCGATCGCGTTCGCATCGCCACCGGAATGACGATCTGCAATAGACCTAATCCGCCTCGGCGCGCTTGTCTCTTGCTGCGCCGGAACTCGGCAGCGCGGAGACGGGCAGCGCGTCGCGGCTGGCTGAATTATCGTCGGCGATGGTGTCGGCGCGAACCGGCGCCACCTTCATTTCGCCGAGCCGGGCGCGGACCTCGGCGGTGAGGCCCGGAAACGAAGCGACCGGCGTGAATTCGGCGGTCTGGCCGTTGCCGACCCTGACGCCGGAATAGGCGACCAGCCCGTCGGTGGTGGCGATCACGTCGCCGGAACGCAACGAGGTGTCGAGCGTCAGATCGACCGGCGCCAGCCCTGCGGAGTCGCGGCCGTTGCAGGTGCAGTCCGCGCGCAGCGCCTTGCGGTAGGCGAAGGCGTTTTCGCTGTCGGCGTAGCGCTCGCCGGTGCTCGACGATGCGCTGTCGATGTTGCTGCCGTAGAACACTTTGGTGGCGCTGGCCGGACAAAACGCCTGGCACATCTGAACCGGCGAGGCATTGCCGCGCGCCAGCGGGAAATAGCGGCCGTCGCAGCTGCGCACGCAGAACGCCGGTCCGGAGCCGCCGCTCGATGCAACCTGACGCGGCGGCGGCGCCGCCGGCTGGTTGGGGTCGGCGAAGAAACTGGCTTGCGGAGGCGCCTGGCGCGCCTGCTGTTTCTGGGCGCCGCCGAACAGGAAATCGAACAGCCCCTCGGCCGACGCCGCACGCGGCGCCATCGCCATCGCGCCGGTGAGCGCAACCGCGGCCACAAGCATCACGCAGCGCTGCAAGCGCCGATCATTCAACTCTTTACGCAACGCCAACTCCACCCAACGCCACTGAACCCGGCACCACAAAACCTGGGCTTACGAACGTAAGCTTCAGCCCTGATTCACCTTAATTCGGGATGGTAAACGAGCTATGAGCAAGCGCTGCTTGCGACGAAAAGAAATGCAATCCGTCGTCATGGCCGTTCAAGCGGGCATGACGGTCGTTGGCTGAATTCAAAACGTTGCTGAGCGCGAGGCCGAAATCCTCGTCGCCTCAGTCCTTCAAAAATTCCGCCGCCTTATAGAGCGAGCGGAAGGTCAGGCCGGCCTCGGCAAAGGTTGCGGTGGCGCCTTCTTCGCGGTCGACCATGGTGAGCACCAGCACGACGTTGCCGCCGGCCTCGCGCACGGCTTCCACGGCTTTCAACGCCGAGCCGCCGGTCGTGGTGACGTCCTCGACGATCACGATGCGCTTGCCTTGCAGATTTTCACCCTTGGCGAGGCCCTCGACGGCGAGCCGCGCGCCGTGCTCTTTCGGCTTCTTGCGGACAAAGAACGCCGCGATCGGATGGCCCTTGATCCACGATAGCTGGGCGATCGCGCCGGCCAGCGGCACCGCGCCCATTTCCAGCCCGCCGATATAGTCGAGGCCGTCGTCCTTCAGCGCCTCATAGGTCAATTCCGCCAGCAGCGCCGCGCCTTCGGGATCGAGCATGGTCGGCTTGAGGTTGAAGTAGAAATCGCTCTTGCGTCCCGAGGCCAGCGTAATCTCGCCACGCCCGAACGAGCGTTTGCGGATGATCTCGGCGAGGCGGGCGCGGGAGGCTGATTTGGACAAAATGAGGTTCTCTGGGTTGAAGGCGGGCGCAATCTATCGGCCCCTTCAGGCACATTCCAGCGCTGATACCACGCCGTCAACAGCGTGGGCGCGGGGCCGCCCCATCGGAAATCGCGGTTGTAGGGACGTCGGGTTCCGGGCTACGGGAGGTCAAAGCGTTCAAAACGGGGAAACAGGGATGACGATCGAACTCCACACCTGGAACACGCCGAACGGCCGCAAGATCAGCGTTGCGCTGGAGGAGATGGGGCTTCCCTACAAGGTCATCCCGATCAACATCTCCAAGGGCGAGCAGATGGCGCCCGCGTTCCTGGCGATCAGCCCCAACAACCGGATCCCCGCCATCGTCGATCCCGATGGTCCCGGCGGCAAGCGCATCAGCGTGTTCGAATCCGGCGCGATCCTGCTGTATCTCGGCGAGAAGACCGGCAAGTTCCTGCCCGCACCGCTCGCCGAGCGCGTCCCGGTGCTGGAATGGCTGATGTGGCAGATGGGCGGCTTCGGGCCGATGCCCGGGCAGGTGCATCATTTCATCGCGCTGGAGAACGAACAGGACCGCGCCTATGGCCTGAAGCGCTACATGGCGGAGACGCGCCGGCTCTATGGCGTGCTGGATCGGCGTCTGGCCAACCACGAATTCGTCGCCGACGCGCTGTCGGTCGCCGATTTTGCCATCCTCGGCTGGGCCTGGCGGCATCCGCGCCACAAGGTGGAACTGTCGGATTTTCCCCATGTCGAGCGCTGGTACAACACGCTGATGGCGCGGCCCGCCGTCAAGCGCGGCATGGAAGCGAAGCTGGATTGAGCTGTTGCAGCCCGCTCACGCCCGCCTGGCTTCGAACGCCATCTTCATCGCCAGCCCCGCCAGCACGGTGCCCATCAGATAGCGCTGCACCAGCAGCCAGGTCGGCCGCGTGCCGAGAAACGTCGCGATCGAGCCGGCGGCGAGCGCGATCATCGCGTTGACGCTGACGCTGATCGCGATCTGGATCGATCCAAGCGCCAGCGACTGCGTCAGCACGCTGCCTTGCGCCGGATCGATGAATTGCGGCAGCAGCGCCAGATACAGCATCGCGATCTTCGGGTTCAACAGATTGGTGACGAAACCCATCGCGAACAATTTGCGCGGGCCATCGACCTTCAATTCGCGCACCTGAAACGGCGAGCGGCCATTTGGCTTGACCGCCTGCCACGCCAGCCACAGCAGATAGGCCGCGCCGGACAGCCGCAGCGCGTCATAGGCATAGGGCACCGCGAACAGGAACGCGGTGATCCCGAACGCCGCGCACAGCATGTAGAACACGAAGCCGAGCGCGACCCCGCCGAGCGAAACAATGCCGGCCGCCGGCCCCTGCGTGATCGAGCGCGAGATCAGATAGATCATGTTCGGCCCCGGCGTCAGCACCATGCCGAGTGAGATCAGGGCGAAGCCGAGCAGGGCGGTGAGATGGGGCATGATGGACTCGCGGAGCAGGGAGATACGCAGTTTGTAACCCGCGGCGCGGCGATGCCATTTCGTAAATCATGCCGATGTTGGTCGAATAATTCTGCCGATGTACCCGCTGTCGTCGCCCGGCCTTACCGCAAGCGGACGACGGTGACCGTCTTAATGCGCCTCGTCCCAGTTATTCGCCGCCCGTGCATCGACCTGCAGCGGCAGCGACAGCAGCACGGCCGGGAACGGCGCGTCCTGCATCACGTGCTGCACCACCGGCAGCGTCGCCGCCACTTCGTCGTCGGGCACTTCGAAAATCAGTTCGTCATGCACCTGCAGCAGCATCTGCGCCGAGAGCTTGTGCTCGGCCAGCGCCTCTTCCATCCGGGTCATGGCGCGGCGGATGATGTCGGCGGCGGTGCCTTGCAGCCGCGCGTTGATCGCGGCGCGTTCGTTGAACGAGCGCACCGAGGCGTTGGAGGCCTTGATATCGGGGTAATGGCATTTGCGGCCGAACAGCGTCTCGACATAGCCATGCGCCCGGCAGAAATCCCGCGTCGCATCCATGTAGGCGCGGATGCCCGGAAAGCGCTCGAAATATTTCTTGATATAGGCCGAGGCTTCCTCGCGGGCGATGCCGAGCTGGTTGGCCAGCCCAAACGCCGAGATGCCGTAGATGATGCCGAAATTGATCGCCTTCGCGCGGCGCCGCACTTCGGCCGGCATGTCCTTGATCGGCACGCCGAACATTTCCGACGCGGTCATGGCGTGAATGTCGAGCCCGTCGCGAAACGCCTGCTTCAGCACGGGAATGTCGGCGATCTCGGCGAGCAGCCGCAGTTCGATCTGCGAATAATCCGCCGATACCAGCTTGTGGCCGGGCGACGCGATAAAGGCGCGGCGGATCTTGCGGCCGTCCTCGGTGCGCACCGGAATGTTCTGCAGGTTCGGCTCGTTCGACGACAGCCGTCCGGTGGTGGTCGCCGCCAGCGCGTAGGTGGTGTGAACGCGATGGGTCTGCGGATGCACGTAAGTCGGCAGCGCGTCGGTATAGGTCGATTTCAGTTTCGAGACCTGCCGCCATTCCAGAATCTTCTTCGGGAATTCATGGCCCTGTTCGGCGAGTTCGTCGAGGATCTGCGCCGAGGTCGACCACGCGCCGGTCTTGGTCTTGGTGCCGCCGGGAATTCCCATCTTGCCGAAGATGATGTCGCCGATCTGCTTGGGGCTGCCGACATTGACCGGCTCGCCGGCGATCTCCTGGATCTCGGCCTCGACCCGCGCCGCGGTCTGGGCGAATTCGCCCGACAGCCGCGACAGCACCTGCCGATCGATCGAGATGCCGCGCCGTTCCATCCGCGCCAGCACCGAGATCAGCGGCCGTTCCAGCGTCTCGTAGACCGTCGTCATGCGCTCGGCGATCAGGCGCGGTTTCAGCACCCGCCACAGCCGCAGGATCACGTCGGCGTCCTCGGCCGAATAGGCGGTGGCGCGGTCGATCGCGACCTGATCGAAGGTCAGCTTGGTCTTGCCGCTGCCGGTCAGTTCGCCATGGGTCAGCGTGGCATGGCCGAGCCACAGGTCGGCCAGCGTGTCGAGCCCATGCGCGTTGCGGCCGGCATCGAGCGCATACGACATCAACTGCACGTCGTCATGGTTGCGGAGGGTGATGCCGTGCTGCGCGAACATCACGGCGTTGAACTTGATGTTGAAGCCGATCTTCAGGATGCCCGCCGATTCCAGCACCGGACGCAACGCGGCGAGCGCATCCGCCGCCTTGATCTGGTCCGGCGCCAGCCCGGCATCGAACAGCCCGGCGCCGCCGCCGGATTGCTTGTGGGCGAGCGGGATATAGCAGGCATCGTTCGGCGCGAGCGCCAGCGCGATGCCGCAGATCTCGGCCTGCATCGGATCGATGCTGTCGGCCTTGGCGTCGATGGCGACATGGCCGGCCTCGTGGATGCGCGCGATCCAGGTCTTGAGCTGATCGAGGCTGCGGATGGTCTGGTATTTGCTGCGATCGACCGGCAGTTTGCGCGCGGCTTCGGCGCGCGCCGCGGCGAGCGAGATCGGCGTGCCCTTGGGGCTTGCGGCCTTGTCCTGCTTGTCGGCGCCGGGCTTTGGCGTCGCTGGTGCGGCGGGGCTGGCAAACAGATCGCCGGAGGCGTCGTTCGATTTTGCCTTGGCGGCGCGGCCGACGACGCGCGCCGCTCTTGTTGCTGGCATCCGCCTCCACGTCGGCCGGATCGATCTGCGAATATTCGGCGACGCGGCGGGTGAGGGTGGAAAACTCCATCGCCTTCAGGAACGCGATCAGCTTGCGCGCATCCGGCTCGTGCACCGCGAGCTCGTCGAGCGGCACGTCGAGCTTGACCTTGTCGTCGAGCAGCACCAGTTGCCGCGAGATCCGCGCCTTCTCGGCGTTCTCGATCAGCGCCTCGCGCCGCTTCGGCTGCTTGATCTCGCCGGCGCGCAGCAGCAGCGTTTCGAGGTCGCCATATTCGACGATCAATTGCGCCGCGGTCTTGATGCCGATGCCGGGCACGCCCGGCACGTTGTCGGTGGAATCGCCCGGCCAGCGCCTGCACCTCGACCACCTTTTCCGGCGGCACGCCGAATTTCTCGATCACCTCGGCGATGCCGATGCGGCGATCCTTCATGGTGTCGTACATCTCGACCTTGTCGGTGACGAGCTGCATCAGATCCTTGTCGGAGGAGACGATGGTCGCGGTCGCGCCGCGCTCGCCGGCCTCGCGGGCATAGGTCGCGATCAGATCGTCGGCCTCGAAGCCGCCTTGCTCCAGGCAGGGCAGGTCGAACGCGCGCACCGCCTCGCGGATCAGCGGAAATTGCGGGATCAGATCGTCCGGCGCCGGCGGCCGGTGCGCCTTGTAATCGGGATAGAGCTTGTTGCGGAACGTGACCTCGGATTTGTCGAACACGATGGCGAGATGGGTCGGCCGGTTGTCCGGCGGCATGTCGCGCAACAGCTTCCACAGCATGTTGCAGAAGCCGAGCACGGCATTGACCTGCAACCCGTCGGATTTGCGGTTCAGCGGCGGCAGCGCGTGATAGGCGCGGAAAATATAGCCGGAACCGTCGACCAGAAAGACGTGGTCGCCCTTCTTCAGGGCTTTGGCGGCGACGGGTTTTGCGGCGGCTTTTGGGGCTGTTTTCGGCATGGCCGAAATTTAAGGATTTTTGCGCGGATTGACAGCCTCGGGAGGGGATTTTTGGCAGGCCGCACAGCCAAATTATGTCGTCCCGGCCGTCATCACCCGCGAAAGCCGGTGATCCAGTATTCCAGAGCATGTTCGTACGAGCGCTCGGAATACTGGATCGCCCGGTCAAGCCGGGCGACGACGATCGGATGCTACTCCGCCGCCTGCAGCGTGGCGCGGGGCTTTTTCGGCGCGATCCAGAACGCGGCCGGGCGCTCGAACAGGAAATTGGCGCCGGCCGCCAGCGCCACGCACCAGATCAGCAGCGCGCCGACCACGCCCACGATGGTGACGATCAGCGAAACCGTGCCGATGTCGTGGATCAGGCCGGTGTGCAGCAACAGCGTCCGGCGTCGTCGCCATCGGCAGGAAGAAGGCGAGATAGATCACGATGGAATGCTCGCCGCAGAAGCGCAGGAAGGTCAGCCATTGCATGCGCGCCAGCAGCGTGCCGATCGTGATGATGGCGCAGGCGCCGGACAAGCCCGAGCGCGAGCGAGACCAGCGGCCATTCGCTGATAGCCCGACTGACCAGGCCGCCATTGACCAGCGCCCACAGCGCCAGTCCCGCAAGCGCGAGAGCGGGTACGTCCGCGCCCGGTCCGACAGCGCGAACACGTAGTCGCGCGAACAGATAGCCGGAATAGATGTAGACGAAGCGCGCGCAGAATTCGTCGATCACGGTCCAGCCGGTGGCGACATGCGCCATCTCCAGCAGCGCCGCGAGCGCCCCAGATCAGCAGCGCCGGCATCCGCCGCGTCGCCTTGATCACCACGAAGAAGATCGGCAGCAGATAGATGAACCACAGCGTGCCGAACGGCTCGATGAAGGATTCCAGATAGAGATAGCCGACATGGCTCCAGCTCGATCTCGGCGGCAAAGACCCGGCGCCTTGAAGCCGAACTGGATGGTCACCCACAGCACGTAGAAATAGGCGAAGTGCACCACCTTGCGGTCGAGATAGGTGCGCCAGTCGCGGTCGATCACGACCGAGACGAACAGGCCCGAGATCAGGAAGAAGTCCGGCATCCGGAACGGCTTGGCGAACATCACGACCAGATGCATGAAACCGGTCTGGCCGGCCGCCAGTTCGACGCCCAGCACCGAATGCATCATGACCACCATCACGATGCAGATGCCCTTGGCATAATCGACCCAATCGACGCGCTCGCCCGCCGGGCGGTGGAACGATCTGTCACGGCGGATGTGCCGTTTGCTGCCATCGCTGTCCTTTTTCGGCGCGAACGGCGGCATCATCGGCCGGATCGGTTTCATTCTCCTTTATTCATACAAACGTCATGCCGCTTTTCTGGAACCAGGCCGTTTCCGATTCGCCCGAAATGATCTAAGACCGCCCCGAAATCGGGACCGTCATTAACCATTACAGGCAGGTTGTCTTATGCGGATTGCCATGATTGGCACGGGCTATGTGGGGCTGGTCTCCGGCGCCTGCTTTTCGGATTTCGGCCACCACGTCACCTGCGTGGACAAGGACGCCGGCAAGATCGCCGCGCTCCGCCGCGGCGAAATCCCGATCTTCGAGCCGGGCCTCGACGCGCTGGTGGCCTCCAACGTCAAGGCCGGCCGGCTCGATTTCACCACCGACCTGGCCGACGCCGGTGGCGGAAGCCGACGCGGTCTTCATCGCGGTCGGCACCCCGTCGCGGCGCGGCGACGGCCATGCCGATCTGTCCTATGTCTATGCCGCCGCGCGCGAGATCGCCACGGCGCTGTCCGGCTTCACGGTGGTCATCACCAAATCGACCGTGCCGGTCGGCACCGGCGATGAAGTCGAGCGGCTGATCCGCGAGGCCAATCCGACGGCCGATGTCGAGGTCGCCTCCAATCCGGAGTTCCTGCGCGAGGGTGCCGCGATCCGCGACTTCAAGTTTCCCGACCGCATCGTGGTCGGCACCGCGGACGAGCGCGGCGCGCAAGGTGATCGGCGACATCTACCGGCCGCTGTCGCTCAACCAGGCGCCGCTGATGTTCACCGCGCGGCGCACCGCCGAACTGATCAAATACGCCGCCAACGCCTTCCTCGCCACCAAGATCACCTTCATCAACGAGATCGCGGATCTTGCGGAAAAGGTCGGCGCCGACGTTCAGGAAGTCGCGCGCGGCATCGGGCTCGACAACCGCATCGGCTCGAAATTCCTGCATGCCGGGCCGGGCTTCGGCGGCTCGTGTTTTCCGAAGGACACCCGCGCGCTGGTCAAGATCGCGCTCGATCACGACGTGCCGCTGCGGATCGTCGAGGCGGTGCTCGCGGTCAACGACAACCGCAAGCGCGCGATGGCGCGCAAGGTTTCCGGCGCCGTCGGCGGCAGCCTGCGCGGCAAGACGGTGGCCGTGCTCGGCCTCACCTTCAAGCCCGACACCGACGACATGCGCGAGGCGCCGTCGATCCCGCTGGTGACCGGCCTGCTCGACATGGGCGCCAAAGTGCGCGCGCATGATCCGGTCGGCATGGAAGCAGGCGCGGCGCGAATTGCCCGATATCGAATATTGCGACGATCCCTACGCCTGCGTGAAGCGGCGCCGACGCGCTGGTGATCGTGACCGAGTGGGTGCAGTTCCGCGCGCTCGATCTCGAACGCATCAAGCGCGAGATGGCGCAGCCGGTGATCATCGACCTGCGCAACATCTATCGCCCCGAGGACATGGCGGCGCTCGGCTTCATCTATGAAAGCGTCGGCCGCGCCGCCGAAGCGCGGGGTTGATGCTAACTTCGTCGACGTATTCCGTCGATGGCCGGGCTTGTCCCGGCCATCCAGGTCTTGTGTTCTGGAACGCCTGAGAAAGACGTGGATCGCCCGGCACAAGCGCGGGCGATGACGGAACTGGATAACCTTTGCCCCGCAGCTTCGACACCCCTCTCCCGATCGACGCGGTGCTCGACGAACTCGCGCGCACGCTCGCCAGGACGCAATGCCGCGGTGCTGGTGGCGCCGCCCGGCGCCGGCAAGACCACGCGGGTGCCGCTGGCGCTGCTCGATGCGCCATGGCTCGGAAACAAGAAGATCATCATGCTGGAGCCGCGCCGGATCGCGGCCCGCGCCAGCGCCGAGCGGATGGCGAAGACGCTGGGCGAGCCGGTCGGCCAGACCGTCGGCTACCGCGTCCGGTTCGGCTCGAAAGTATCGCGCGCGACCCGGATCGAGGTCGTCACCGAAGGCATTTTCTCGCGGCAGATTCTCGACGACCCGGAATTGTCCGGCGTCGCCGCCGTGCTGTTCGACGAATTTCACGAACGCTCGCTCGATGCCGATATGGGCCTGGCGCTGGCGCGCGACGCGCAAACCGGCCTGCGCGAGGATCTGCGCATCCTCGTGATGTCGGCGACGCTCGACGGCGCGCGGGTCGCAAAACTGCTCGGCGACGCGCCGGTGATAGCCAGCGAAGGCCGCGCCTTTCCGGTCGAGACGCGCTATCTCGGCCGCAAGGCCGATGCGCCGCTGGAACGGCAGATGGCGGATGCGATCGCGATGGCGCTTGCGCGCCGATCCCGGTTCGGTGCTGGCGTTTCTGCCGGGCGCTGCGGAAATCCGCCGCACCCAGAATTTTCTCGGCGAGCGGGTGCATGACGCCAGCGATCGAAATCGTGCCGCTGTTCGGCGCGCTGGATGCCGGCGTGCAGGATCGCGCCATCGCGCCGGCGCCGAAGGGCCAGCGCAAGGTCGTGCTGGCGACCTCGATCGCGGAGACCTCGCTGACCATCGAGGGCGTTCGCATCGTGGTCGATTCCGGCGTGGCGCGGGTGCCGCGCTACGAGCCGGATATCGGGCTGACGCGGCTGGAAACCGTGCGCGCCTCGCGCGCCGCGGTCGATCAGCGCCGCGGCCGCGCCGGACGCACCGAGCCCGGCGTCTGTTACCGGCTGTGGGACGAGCCGCAGACCGCGTCGCTGGCGGCCTATACCCAGCCCGAAATCCTCAGCGCCGATCTGTCGTCGCTGGTGCTCGACCTCGCGCAATGGGGCGTCAGCGATCCCGCCACGCTGGCGTTTCTCGATCCGCCGCCGGCGCCGGCGCTGAAGGAGGCGCGAAGCCTGTTGCGCGAACTCGGCGCGCTCGACGGCGATGGCCGGATCACCGCCGAGGGCAACAGCCTGCGCGCGCTGGCGCTGCCGCCGCGGCTGGCGCGCATGATCGTGGATTCGCATCGGCTCGGCGCCGGCGAGGAGGCCGCCGAGATCGCCGCGATCCTGACCGAGCGCGGCCTCGGCGGCGACAGCGTCGATCTCGAATACCGGCTCGATCAATTCCGCCGCGACCGCTCGCAACGCGCCACCAGCGCGCGCAGCCTGGCGCGGCGCTGGGCCGAGCAGGTGGCGCAGATGAGCGCGGCTTCTTCTCCCTCCCCTGCGGGGGAGGGTCGGGGTGGGGGTCCCAGGAAGGCTCCGTTGTGGCTACCCCCACCCCGACCCCTCCCCGCAAGGGGGAGGGGAAGCTCGCCATGAACTCGCACCGGCGTCATGCTCGCCTTTGCCTTCCCCGATCGCGTCGCGCGCAACCGCGGCAATGGCAGTTTCGTGCTCGCCAACGGGCGCGGCGCGGCGGTCGATCAGACCTCCGCGCTGGCGCGCGCGCCTTATATCGCGGTGGCGGAACTCACGGGCACCGCGGCGCAAGGGCGCATTCTGCTGGCGGCGCCGATCGCGCAGGCCGACATCGAACTGCACTTTGCCGATGAGATCGAAACCTCCGACGAGATTTCGTTCGATCGGGGCGCGATGGCGTTGCGGGCGCGGCGCAAGCGCACGCTGCATGCGATCACGCTGTCGGAAGCGCCAATGGCGTTGACGCCGTCGGCGGAGACCGCGCGGGTGCTGGCCGATGGCCTGATCGCCGCGGGCATCGACCGGCTGCCATGGTCGAAACCGCGAAGCAATGGCGCGACCGCGTGATGTTCCTGCGCAAGGCCGAGGGCGATGCGTCGCCTGGCCTGATCTGTCCGACGGCGCGCTGGCGGCGCAGCGCGAGAATTGGCTGGTGCCGGCGCTGCACGACAAGACTTCGCTGAAGGATTTTTCGGCCGGCGATCTGTCGGACGCGCTGATGACGCTGTTGCCGTGGGAGTTGCGCGCGCGGCTGGAGCGGGAAGCGCCGACGCATTTCGAGGCGCCGACCGGCACGCAACTCGCGATCGACTACGAGGCCGAGCAGGGGCCGACCATCGCGGTCCGCTTGCAGGAATTGTTCGGGCTCAACACCCATCCCTCGATCGCCAAGGGCACGGTCGCGCTGGTGCTGGAATTGCTGTCGCCGGCGCACCGCCCGGTGCAGGTGACGCGCGATCTGCCGGGCTTTTGGCGCGGCACCTATGCGGCCGTGCGTTCCGATCTGCGCGGCCGCTATCCCCGGCATCCCTGGCCGGAGGATCCCGCGAGCGCGATGCCGACCCGCCGGGTCAAGCCGCGGGGGACGTAGGTACCACGCGCTCCGCACGCAAGTGCAAGGCGTTAACACTTCCCTCATCCTATTCGCCGAAACAACAGCCTCCGCCACTGCCATTAGTCGCGGTTTGGCGGCGGACGTGGTGATATCGCCTGTCGGATCAGTGTAGCGTATCGAGTGTAGCGTCATGCGTAACATCATGATCTTTGCCGCTGTCATGGCCGGCCTCGGCACCTTCATGGCCCAGATCGCCGACCGGATGACGCCCGCGCTCGCCAGCTCCGTTCCGCATCAGGCCGCGCCGGTCGGCGATGGCCGTCCCATGGCATCTGCGTCGGGCCGCACGCTCAACATTCCGCACGATGCCCGCGGCCATTTTGCACCGAAGGCCGGATCAAGGGACAGCGCATCGGCTTCATGGTCGATACCGGCGCCTCCGTGATCGCGCTGAACGAGAGTTCCGCGGCGCGGTTCGGCCTGCGTCCGTCGCGCGGCGACTACAACGCCACGGTCACCACCGCCAACGGCACCATCAAGGCGGCGCGCACCCGGATCGCGATGGTCGATGTCGGCGGCCTCGTGGTGCGCGATGTCGATGCCATGGTGCTGCCCGACGAGGCGCTGTCGGAGAACCTGCTCGGCCTGTCGTTTCTGTCCAGGCTGAAGCGTTTCGAATACGCCAACGGCATGATGGTGCTGGAGCAGTAAGGCTCCT
>CAVTWC010000039.1:0-212617 GCA_963738105.1 uncultured Alphaproteobacteria bacterium
ACCTCGAAGAGTGCAGCGGGCGTCGAATTCGTGTCACTGGAGGCGCTGCTGGCGCAGAGCGACGTGGTCTCGCTGCATCTGCTGCTCAACGACGAGACCCGCGGCTTTCTCACGC
This sequence comes from uncultured Alphaproteobacteria bacterium, assembly GCA_963738105.1. Classification (GTDB taxonomy): domain Bacteria; phylum Pseudomonadota; class Alphaproteobacteria; order Rhizobiales; family Xanthobacteraceae; genus Bradyrhizobium. The sequence goes on from CAVTWC010000039.1 coordinate 116, forward strand.
GCGCTCATATCGAGAAGATGAAGCGAGGCGTTCTCTTCATCAACACCGCGCGCGCCGCGATCGTCGATGAAGCCGCGATGATCGATGCGCTGAAATCAGGCCACATCCGCCACGCCGGCCTCGACGTCTTCAACGTCGAACCGCTGCCGATGGATCATCCGCTGACGACGTTACCCAACGTGACGCTGTCGGCGCATTCCGCATTCCGCACGCCCGAAGCCAACGAAAACCTGATCCGCGCCGCCTGGGAGCACTGCCGCCGGATCGCGAAGGGATGAGGCGTAATCAGCCCGTTTGATCCAGCGGGCCCGCTCTGCGCGACAAGAGGCAGACACCTGGGCACACATCGTCCGCGAGACCTGCATGTGCCGTTGGCTAGGTGATCCGCTGTTTTCAGTTCGTCATGCCCGGGCTGGTCCCGGGCATCCACGCCTTAACCGTTGCGCGGCAAGAAAGACGTGGATGGCCGGGTCAAGCCCGTGCCATCGATGCGAAACACTCAGTCCACAAATCGGAGCCGCGAGCGCTTACTCCACCATTTCCGCGACCGCCTTGCCGCAGGCCGTGGTGTCGGCGTTGCCGCCGAGATCCTTGGTGCGCAGCGTGCGTTCGCCGAGGGTGCGCTCGATCGCGGCAACGATCGAGGCCGCGGCGGTTTTCTCGCCGAGATGTTCCAGCATCATCGCGCCGGACCAGATCATGCCAATCGGATTGGCGATGCCCTGCCCCGCGATGTCAGGCGCGGAGCCGTGCACCGGTTCGAACACCGACGGGAAATTGCCTTCCGGATTGATGTTGCCCGACGGCGCGATGCCGATGGTGCCGGTGCAGGCCGGGCCAAGGTCGGACAGGATATCCCCGAACAGATTGGAGCCGACCACGACGTCGAACCAGTCCGGATGCAGCACGAAATTCGCAGTCAGGATATCGATGTGATATTTGTCCCACTTCACCTTGGGATACTGCTTGGCCATCGCCTCCACGCGCTCGTCCCAATACGGCATGGTGATGGAAATGCCGTTCGACTTGGTCGCCGAGGTCAGGTGCTTCTTCGGTCGCGATTGCGCCAAGTCGAACGCGAATTTCAGGATGCGGTCGACGCCGATGCGGGTCATCACGGTCTGCTGCGTGACGAATTCGCGATCAGTATCCGGGAACATGCGGCCGCCGACGGACGAATATTCACCTTCAGTATTCTCGCGCACCACCCAGAAATCGATATCGCCGGGCTTGCGATTGGCGAGTGGCGAGGGAACGCCGGGCATCAGCCGCACCGGGCGCAAATTGACATATTGGTCGAACTCGCGGCGGAACTTGATCAGCGATCCCCACAAGGAAATGTGATCGGGGATTTTCGCGGGCCAGCCGACGGCGCCGAAATAGATCGCGTCATGCTTGCCGATCTGGGCCTTCCAGTCCTCCGGCATCATCTCGCCGTGCTTGGCGTAATAGTCGTAGGACGCGAAGTCGAAATGGTCGAAATGCACGGCCACGCCATGCTTTTTCGCCGCCGCCTCCAGCACCCGCAGCCCCTCCGGCACCACTTCCTTGCCGATCCCGTCGCCGGGAATGACCGCGATGCGATATTCTTTTTTGCTCATCGAAATGTCCCTTTAGCCGTACCGGCGGCCTGGTTTATTTGACGGGATTGCAATGGACCAAACTCCGCCGCGGTGCAACGGTGCAGTGCAATGTTGACCGGCCCAAGGGCGGCAGCCTAACAGTTGAAAACCCACCCCGCGACACCTGACATCCCCAACAAGAGAGCAAATCCATGGATCTTCATTTGCGTGGCAAGCGTGTCCTGATCACCGGTGCATCCAAGGGTATCGGCGCCGCCGCGGCCGAAGCCTTTGCCGAAGAAGGCGCTCATCTGATGCTGGCAGCGCGCAACGGCGAGCAGCTCAAGGCGCTGACCGAGCGGCTGCGCGGCGCGCACCAGATCGACGCGACCGCTCACGTCGTCGACCTGCGCAAACCCGAAGACCTGGCACGGCTGGCCAAGGACGCCGCCGAGATCGACATTCTCGTCAACAATGCCGGCGATATTCCCGGCGGCTCGATTGACAAGATCGACGAGCCGACCTGGCGCCACGCCTGGGAACTGAAGGTGTTCGGCTACATCAACCTGACGCGCGCGATCTACGCGCGGATGAAGGCGCGCGGCCACGGCGTCATCGTCAACGACATCGGCGCCGCCGGTGAAAAATTCGATGCCAATTATATCTGCGGCAGCGCCGGCAACGCGGCGCTGATGGCGTTTACCCGCGCGCTCGGCGGCAAGAGCCTTGCCGATAACATCCGCGTGGTCGGCATCAACCCCGGCCCCGTCGGCACCGACCGCCACGTCACGCTGTTGAAGACCCGGGCGAAAAGCCAGTTCGGCGACGAGAGCCGTTACCACGAATTCCAGAAAGGCCTGCCACTCGGCCGCCCTGCGCACGCGCGCGAGATCGGGGACCTGATGGCGTTCCTGGCCTCGGATCGCGCAGGGTACACGTCAGGGGTGATTTATACGGTGGATGGCGGGATCAGCGCGGGCTGGGGTTAGGCGCAACTGGCTCCGCCCGTCATCGAAAAGCGCGGCAAGGAAAATAGAATTCGTCATTCCGGGGCGATGCGAAGCATCGAACTAAGATGTGCGATTGCACATCTGAGAATCTCGAGATTCCGGGTCTGGTCCTTCGGACCATCCCGGAATGACGAGCTCAACCCGCCGTGCGCTCGAACAACTCGCGGATCAACGTCGTGATCCGTCCTTTCGGCGACTGCATTTCCGGCATGATCGTGAAATGGTTGGCGCCCGGAATTTCTTCGTAACTCACCGGCAAACCGTATCTGGCGCGATGCCCGGCAAAATCGGCGGTCTGCTTCCGCAGCAGCGGCAGTTCGGCAGCCCCGACCACCAGCGCCAACGGCTTCATCGGGCCGCCCGGCTGCGCCATCGGCGAGTTGCGGCGTGACATCGCTTCGTCCAGTCCGAGCTTGACGTTGAGGTAGCTGTGACGGATCGGCTCGAGGTCGTAGATGCCCGATATCGCCGTGCCCGCTCTCACCTTCGGATGCGACAGCGCCATCGCCGTCAGATGCCCGCCGGCCGACCATCCCGACACCACGATGCCATCATCTTTGGCACCAAGCCCAGGCAACTGTTCGGTGAGATAATCGATGCCCTGATGGATTTCGGCGATGATCTTCTCAAGTGTCGCGTCTGGCGCCAGCGTGTAGCCGATCAGCGCAACGTTGATGCCGTGCGCCAGCGGCCCCTCGGCGAAAATCGTAAAAACCTCCTTGGAGCGCGTCTGCCAGTAGCCGCCATGGATGAACAACAAAGTCGGCGCCTTGTCAGCCGCTTTCAGAAAGTCGATCCGGTTGCGTTCCCGCGACCCGTATCGAAGTTCAACATAGCCGGGATGCCGCTGGCGCAGCTCGGCGGAGCGTTGCTCCCAGCCATTGGCCATATCGCCGCTGCCGGCGACCGCAACGCCATTGTTGAGACCGAGGTCGAGGTCTTGCTGGCTTAATTTGTGCCAGTCTGGCGCGTCGGATGGCGTTGTCATGATTGGTCTCCGGAATGAGCGGCGTTTCCACTTTGCCGGAAAATGTTTTACAGCACTACCCCATCCGCTATCACGAAGCCGAATGAATGGGAGAGACGCGTGACTGAACATCAGGGACTGATCCGCGAGACGGCCTGCGCCGTCGTCGACAAGTTGAACGCCGGTGAAGTCACGCCGCTCGATTTGCTCGACGTGCTGGAAAAGCGCATCGCCGAAGTCGACGGCAAGGTCAACGCGCTGCCGACGCTGTGCTTCGATCGCGCCCGCGCGCATGCCAAGGCGCTGATGAAAAAACCCGCCGGCCAGCGCGGCCTGCTCGCAGGCATGCCGATCCCGATCAAGGACCTGACCAATGTCGAGGGCGTACTGACCACCCAGGGCTCGCCGATCTACCGCGACAACATCCCCGCCCGCTCCGACATTCTGGTCGAGCATCTCGAAAACAATGGCGGCGTGATCTACGCCAAATCCAATACGCCGGAATTCGGCGCCGGCGCCAACACCTTCAACGAAGTGTTCGGCGCGACGCGCAATCCCTGGGACACTTCGCGATCCGCGGCCGGCTCCTCGGGCGGCGCGGCGGTCGCACTCGCGACCGGCACGGCCTGGCTCGCGCACGGCTCCGACATGGGCGGCTCGCTGCGCAATCCCGCCAGCTTCTGCGGCGTGGTTGGCATGCGGCCGAGCATCGGCCGTGTCGCCCGCACCCCTGCGCTCAAGATCGATCGTAACCTGACCGCGCAGGGACCGATGGCGCGCAACGTCGAGGATCTCGCATTGCTGCTCGACGCCATGAGCGGCGAACATCCGGCCGACCCGTTGTCACTGCCTCTGCTGCCGGAATCCTTCCGCTCGGCCGTGCGATCCGGCAAGAAACCGAAGCGCGTCGCCTATTCGCCCGACCTTGGCATCACTCCGGTCGATCCCGAAGTCGCCGCGATCACCCGCAAGGCGGCGGAGCGTTTTGCCGAAGCCGGCGTCATTGTCGAGGAAGCCCATCCCGATTTGCGCGAAGCGCATGAATGCTTCCACGTGTTGCGCGCTTTCGACTTCGCGATCAGCAAGGCGGCGTTGCTGCGCGACAAGCGCGACCAGCTCAAGCCCGAAGTGATCTGGAATGTCGAGGAAGGCCTTAAGCTGACGGTCGAGCAGCTGGCACGCGCCGAAGCACAGCGGGTCGCGATGATCGAGCGGGCCAACACGTTCTTTGAAACCTACGACCTGCTGCTCGCACCCGCGACGATCGTGCCGCCATTCCCCGTCGAGAACCGCTACGTCGCCGAATGCGCCGGCAAAACGTTCGACAATTACGTCGAATGGCTCGGCATCGTCTACGCGATCACGCTGATCTGCGTTCCCGCTTTGTCGTTGCCGTGCGGCTTCACCGCGTCTGGTCTGCCGGTTGGACTTCAGATGGTCGGACCGCCGCGCGCCGACGCGCAGCTTCTCGCCGGCGCCCGGCTGCTGGAAGATATTTTGGGTGTACGTGGCACCACGCCGATCGATCCGAGGGCTCCAAAGTAACTTCGGCCTCATGGTGAGGAGCGCCTTTTTTTGCTGCGTTCGTCATTGCGAGGAGCCACCGGGTCGCGCGAATGCGCGCCCGATGACAGGCTCCGCGACGAAGCAATCCGGTCTTCCTTTGTAACTCTGGATTGCTTCGCTACGCTCGCAATGACGATTAGAAATCCAGTTGAGGTCTAAGCCCAACAAAACTTGCGAACTACGCGTCTCCGCCCGCCGCCTTGATCGCGACCGTGAGCGCCAGTTTGGTTTGCTCGACGATCTCCTCGACCAATTCCTCGCGGCTGGTTTGCGCCAGCTGCCCCGTCAGCAACCCCTGCTCCGCCAGCATCACCACACCGTGCAGCGCGGCCCAAATTTTTAGCGCACTGCGTTCGCGCAAAAATCCGACCGCCGGTGCTTCCAACGCGTCCACCAGCAACGTGAAGGTGTCCATCGCCACGCCATGAAGTTCGCTGCTTTTCGGCGCGCTGACGATGATCCGCGAGGCGAACATCAGGCGATAGATCCCGTTGCGGCGGAGGCCGAACTCCACCGTGGCGTGGGCGAAGCGCGATAGTTTCGAGCGCTTCGACGGTTTTGCGATCGCTTCCCGAAGCGTTGCCATGAACTGGCGGAAGGCCTCGGCCGTCACCGTCGCCAGCAATGCCTCACGGTCGGCAAAATGCTTGTACGGCGCCGGCTGTGAAACCCCGAGCTGCTTCGCCAACGCCTTGATGCTGATGGCTTCCGGGCCGCCCCGCTCCGCTTCCTGAAATGCCGCCTGAACCAGCGCATCCCGGAGATCGCCGTGGTGATACGTATTGATCGGCTTGCGCGCTATGCGAGGCGGCATCTGGTAGGCGACCCATAATTTCACTTGACGAGCCCGCCATGCGGGAATGTAATATGCTATAACTTAGCGGGGCCGCCAAGAGCCTCAGGTCATAAAAGTGAAAAATGAGGACTATCCGCGCCACGGATCGCGGCGCGTAAGCCAGGAGAGAGGTTTGTGATGTCCGGAAAACTCAAGATACGCGTCGATCAGGACAAGTGTCAGGGCCACGCCCGCTGCAAATCGCTGGCGCCGGAACTGTTCAATCTCGACGAATTCGGCAATGCGCATGAAATCGGCGACGGTACCGTGCCTGCCGGGCTCGAGGACAAGGCGTGGCTCGCGCAAACCAATTGCCCGGAGATCGCCATCGAGGTCACCGAGGAATGAAAAATAGCCTGTTCCGCAGTGCGACAGATCCGGCCGCGAGCGGCGGCAAACCCAGTTGGGACGAACCAAACCAGAGGGAATTTTCCTGATGTCCGATTCCGTCAGCGCCATGCCTGAGCATCCGCCGGTCACCGATTGGCTTCACGATTTCGACCACACCGATCCGCGCTGGACCGAGAATCCGTTCCCGATCTGGGAAGAACTCCGCGCCGAATGCCCGGTGGTTCACACCAAGCGTTTTCTCGGCTGCTACATGCCGACCACTTATCAGGCGGTCAAGGAGATCGCCTACGACACCGAGCATTTCTCCTCGCGCCGCGTGATCGTGCGCGACGTCCGCCCGCCAGTGACGAACTCCGCGCCGCCGATCACCTCCGATCCGCCGGAGCACAAGCCAGCCAAGCAGTTGCTGCTGCCGCCGTTCACGCCGGACGCGATGAAAAAGCTGGAGCCGCGGGTCCGCGCCATCTGCAACGAACTGATCGACGAGTTCATCGCGGACGGCCGATGCGATGCCGCCGCGCGCTACACAAGGCACATCCCGGTTCGCGCCATCGCCCACATGCTCGGGATTCCCGAAAAAGACGGCGACCTCTTCATTAAATGGATTCACGAGATCCTCGAGCTCGGCATCAAGGATGACGACGCCCTGATGCGCGCCGTGCATGAGATGGCCGGTTATTTCGCCGGCCATATCGAGCAGCGCAAGAAACATCCGACCGACGATCTGATCTCCACGCTGATGAATGCCAGGGACAAGGACGGCCAGCCGCTGTCCGACATGCACGTGCTGGGCTCGCTGCGGCTGTTGCTGATCGCCGGCATCGACACCACCTGGAGCGCGATCGGTTCGTCGCTGTGGCATCTGGCCAAAACACCGGCCGACCGCGAGCGCTTGATCGCCGAGCCGGAACTGATGCCGACCGCCGTCGAGGAATTGCTGCGCGCCTATTCGCCAGTCACGATGGCGCGTGAGGTGATGAAGGAAACCGTCGTCAGCGGCTGCCCGGTCAAGCCGGGCAACATGGTGCTGCTGTCGTTTCCGGCCGCCAATCGCGACCCCGCGATGTTCCCGGATGCAGACAAAGTCGTGATCGACCGCAAGGAAAACCGCCATGCCGCGTTCGGGCTCGGGATTCACCGCTGCGTCGGTTCCAACCTCGCGCGGATGGAAATGACAGTCGCGATCGAGGAATGGCTGAAGCGTATTCCGGAGTTCAGGCTGGATCCGGCCGGCAAGGTCACCTGGTCGGAAGGCACGGTGCGGGGGCCAAGGCAGTTGCCGGTATTGTTTGGAAAGGCGGGCTGAGGCAACCGAAAGTCCGAAACGTGGTCAAATCGCACTGGAAAAGGGAGGTAATTTAAGCCAAAGACCGGAAACAAATTGTTCCCGTCAGGAGATGAGATGACCGTTGAAGCCGTACAGCCCCGGAGCGAGCATCTCGATATCCTCGACGTCGAACGCCGGATCAAGGCGATCTTCATCGGCTCGGTCGGCAATCTGGTCGAATGGTACGATTTCTACGCCTATACGGCGTTCGCGCTGTACTTTGCGCCCGCATTCTTTCCACACAGCGATCCCGTGGTGCAGCAGCTCAATGCTGCCGTGCTGTTCGCCGCCACGTTCCTGATGCGTCCGCTGGGCGGCTGGCTGTTCGGCTTCATTGCCGACCGCTATGGCCGGCGGGTCTCGCTGACGCTGTCGGTCGTCTGCATGTGTTTCGGCTCGCTGATTATCGCGGCCACGCCCACCTACGCCACGATCGGGTTTGCCGCGCCGATCATTCTGGCGCTGGCGCGCATCATCGAGGGCCTCAGCCTCGGCGGCGAATACGGCGCCAGCGCGACCTATCTCAGCGAGGTCGCCGACGCCAACCATCGCGGCTTTTATTCGAGCTTCCAATACGTCACCCTGATCGGCGGTCAGCTTACCGCGATCATCGTGCTTCTGTTGCTGCAGAAAGTGTTCCTGACGCCGCAGGAGTTGAAGGATTGGGGCTGGCGGATTCCTTTCGTGATCGGCGCCATGCTCGCGATTTTTGCCGCGGTGATGCGACGGAACCTGCAGGAGACGGAAGCCTTCACGGAGGCCAAGAAAATCAGCAAGCCGACCGGCTCGATCCGGGGCCTCTTGAACTACCCGCGCGAATTGCTGCTGGTGGTGGGCCTGACGGCCGGCGGCACCGCGGCGTTCTATACTTTCACGACCTATATGCAGACCTTCGTCAAACTGTCGGTGGGACTGACTGAAGACGAGACCACTTTCGTGATCTTCGGCTCGCTGATTTTCGCGACATTGCTGCAGCCGATTTACGGCGCGTTGTCCGACCGCATCGGCCGCAAGCCGCTGCTGATCTTCTTCGGCGTCGCCGGCACATTGTCGACGATCCCGATCCTGACCGCGTTGAAGGAAACCAAATCGCCGTTCACGGCCTTCCTGCTGATCTGCGCGGCCTGGATTTTCGTCGCCGGCTACACCTCGATCAACGCCATCGTGAAGGCCGAGCTGTTTCCGACCAACGTCCGGGCGCTCGGCGTCGGGCTCCCCTACGCGATCACGGTTTCGGTATTCGGCGGCACTGCGCCTGCGGTGGCGCTGTATTTCAAGAGCCTCGGCCACGAGGACTGGTTCTATTATTACCTGAGCGGCATGATCTGCCTCTCCTTGATCATCTATGCTACGATGCGCGACACCAAGCATAAATCGGCGATGCATCGCCACGAATAGTGGTTGCGCAGGACATGACCGACGACAGTGATCAGCCACCGGCAAGCAAGCTGACGCGCAGCAAGGAACGCTGGGCGCGTGAGGGCCGTTTCCTCACCGGCAAAATTTCCCGCCCCGAGGAGCAGCGCCTGCCGCCGGGCCAGCATTTGACAAAAGACTGGCCCACCCTCGACCTCGGCCTGACCCCAAAGATTTCCAGAGAGCGCTGGCGGCTCGATGTCTATGGCGCGGTGGAGAATCCGATCTTCTGGGACTGGAAGCAGTTCAGCGCGCAGCCGCAGACCCGGTTCATCTCGGATATCCATTGCGTCACCACATGGTCGCGTTACGACAATGCCTGGGAAGGTCTATCAACTCACGATCTCCTGATGGCCTGCCGTCCGCGCGACGAAGCGCGCCACGTCGTGCTGCATGCCCATGACGGCTACACGACCAATCTGGCGCTGGAAGATTTCGCCGCCGAAGACGCCCTGCTGGCGCATAGCTGGTCGGGCGCGCCGCTGGAGCAAGAGCATGGCGGCCCGGTGCGGCTGGTGGTGCCGCATCTCTATTTCTGGAAAAGCGCCAAATGGCTGCAGCGCATCGAGTTCGTTGCCAAGGACGCCCCGGGCTATTGGGAAGTGCGCGGTTATCATAACCGCGGTGATCCCTGGGCCGAGCAGCGCTACTCCAATGACTGAGGCTGACGTTAAAGTTTAGCTACACCTCTCCCTGCGGGAGAGGTCGAATTTCGAGCGAAGCGAGGAATTCGGGTGAGGGGTTAAGGTTTCCAGATAAGACGTAACCCCTCACCCGGCGCTTCGCGCCGACCTCTCCCCAAGGGAGAGGTGAAAGAGACCGCGGAGAACACAATGGCGGTTGAACGTTTTCAGTTTACCGGTTCGGAAGGCCAACAGCTCGCGGCATCGCTTGATCTCCCCGAGAGCGAGCCGATTGCATATGCGCTGTTCGCGCATTGCTTCACCTGCGGCAAGGACGTGCTGGCCGCCAAGCGCATTGCGGTCGCGCTCGCGGCTAAAGGCATCGCGGTGCTGCGGTTCGACTTCACCGGGCTCGGCTCCAGCGAAGGCGATTTTGCCAATACGACATTCTCGTCCAACATCGCCGATCTCGTCCGCGCCGCGGATCATCTGCGCGAAACCCGCGGGGCCCCTGCGATCCTGATCGGACACAGCCTCGGCGGTGCCGCCGTGCTGGCCGCGGCCGGTCAAATTCCGGACGCGAAGGCCGTCGCCACCATCGCAGCGCCCTCCGATCCCGCCCATGTCACCAATTTTTTCAAGGACAAGATCGACGACATCCGCAAAAACGGCAAGGTCGAGGTCTCGCTGGCGGGACGGCCTTTCAGCATCAAGCGTGAATTCCTCGACGATATCGCCGAACAAGGCCTGATGACGCATGTCGCTCAGCTGCACAAAGCCTTGCTCGTGATGCACTCTCCGACCGACGACACCGTCGGCATCGAGAATGCGACGAAGATCTTTGTGGCGGCCAGGCATCCCAAGAGCTTCGTGTCGCTGTCAGGCGCCGATCATCTGCTGACCCACAAAGGCGATGCCGCCTATGTCGCCGAAATGATTGCCGCCTGGGCCACGCGCTACATCGAGCCTGCGGCGCCCGCGCCAGCGGTCGACCCCGGCAAAACACCGCGCAACGTGGTGGTGCGCGAAACCCGCAACAGCAAGTTCCAGAATGCCGTGATTGTCGGACCGCATCATCTGCTGGCCGATGAGCCGGCCGCGGTCGGCGGCGAAGATACTGGCCCCGGCCCCTATGACTATGTGCTCGCCGGCCTCGGCGCCTGTACTTCGATGACGATGCGGATGTATGCCGAGCGCAAGTCGCTGCCGCTGGAGCGTGTCACGGTGACGCTGTCGCACAACAGGATCCACGCGGAAGATTGCGCCGAGTGCGAAACCAAGGTCGGGATGCTCGACCAATTCGACCGGGTCATCGCGATGGAAGGCGCGCTTGACGCCGAGCAGCGCAAGAAACTGATGGAGATCGCCGACAAGTGCCCGGTGCACCGCACCCTCACCTCGGAGATCCATATCGTGACCAAGGCGGCGGATTGACGGGCGAACAACGACGCCTATCATTGGGCGGATAAGGAGCCAGCCATGCCGGTCGTGGCACGCGTCGATCCGAAGACGATCTTTTCGCCCAACGAATGGAACCGCCTGACCTCGCGCAGTTCGTGGCGGGGCATGTGGCTGGTGGCGCATGCCTGGGGCACCATTGCCGCCGCGATCGCACTGGTGACGCTATGGCCCAATCCGCTGAGCTGGCTGATCGCGGTGATGGTAGTCGGCACGCGGCAGCTCGGGCTCGCGATCCTGATGCATGAAGCTGCGCATGGCGGACTTCACCACAACAAGGCGATCAATGAATGGGTGGGACAATGGCTGTGCGCGGTGCCGGTAGGCGCCGATCTCGCCAGCTACCGTTCCTATCATCTGCAGCACCACAAATTCACCCAGCAACCGGAAGATCCCGATCTATCGCTGTCGGCGCCATTTCCCATCACCAAGGAAAGCTACACCCGCAAAGCGATCCGCGATCTCACCGGGCAGACCTTCGTCAAGCAACGTCTTCCGTTGTTCCTCTCGCTGTTCCAGCGGCCGCAACAGGACGAAGCCGTATCGCATGAGAGTTTTGTTGCGACAGGGCGCGAGAAGATGGCGCGCTTTCTTGCCGTCAACGCGCTTCTTTTCGGCCTGTTCTGGCTCGCGGGCGCCGGCATCTGGTATGGTGCGGTCTGGGTTGTGGCCATGGCGACGTGGCTATCGTTGGTGACGCGGATCCGCAATATCGCCGAACATGCCTGCACCTCGACCGGTGAAGACCCGTTCAGCCACGCCCGTACCACGCTCGCCAACCCCATCGAGCGCCTGCTGATCGCGCCCTATTGGGTGAACTACCACGCCGAGCACCATCTGTTCATGTATCTGCCATGCTACCGCCTGCCCGAAGCGCATCGGCTGCTGGTCGAGAAGGGTTTTATTAAACGCATGGAAGTGAGACCCGGCTATCTCGACGTGATGCGGCTGGCGACGTCGAGCGAACGAGCGTGATTCAGGCCGAGGTCGAAGCCAGCGGCCGCACCCGAAGCGCACCGCGCAGGCCGATGCCGGTGCCGAGCATGATTCCGGCCACTGCCACGAACGACGCCAGCGACAGCGTCGAAAGACCGGTCAGGCCCTGCCCGACCGAGCAACCGAGCGCCATCGCGCCGCCCGCGCCCATCAGCACCGCGCCCCCGATCGAGCGCAGCATGTGGCTCGGCGAGCTATAGCCTTCCCAGTGGAAGCGCTGCGTCGCCAGCGCCGTCACCAGGCTGCCGACGAACACGCCAACCACCGTGACGATACCGAAATTCAATGTCAGTCCGGTCGACAGCATCATGTATTGCAGGGTGTCGGCGATCGGCGCCACGAACGTGAGCGAGGTCACCGGCGTCGGGTTGAAATCATCGGCGCCAAGATGGCCGGTGGCGTACCATCCGGCCGCGATCAGAAGACCCACGATCAAGCCCGCCGCGATCTGACCCCAGGCGCGCTGGAACGGCGCATGGGAAAACGCAAAGATGATCAGCGCCGCGCTGACGACCGGCGCAGCGAGCGAGCGCGCAAAGGCCTCGCTGACGCCGAATTTGGCCACCAGCGCCGGCAGCGACGTGATGCTCGCGGTCATCTGCGTCCATTGCAGCACGGCGATCCGTCCCGGCGCGATCAGGCCCTTCAGCGTCATCTGCGCGGCCACGCCAAGCACGATCACCACCACCAGCGAACGTAGATTACCGCGCCCGAGCAGCACCAGCGCGCGCGAGCCGCAACCGTTCGACATCACCATGCCGTAGCCGAACAGAATTCCGCCGATAAACATCAGCGGCGCGGAAAAGGTTGGCTGCAGATAGATCGATTTGCCGAGATCGACGACGTCGCGCACCGCCAGCAATTGTGTCGCCGCGATCGCAACCCCCATCGCCAGCGCATAGGTGCGGACCAGCCGGCTGTCGCCCTGCGCCCACCAACCGCGCAGGCTGCTCATCATGCAAAATCCGCTCAGCAAGCCAACCGCGCCATAGACGAGGCCGATCAGGAGACCGCAGAGAATGACGAGATTGGCAGCGGATGGCATGATTGTTTCCCAGAATTCGACAGGCGATCCTATCACGCCGGTCGCAGAATCACCCGATCGCGCGACGAGCCGGCCACTGCGTCGAAAGCCGCTTTGGCGTCCTGCAGCGGATAAATCGCACTGGCCTTGATCGGAAACGGCTTGAGATGGCCGCTGGCAAAGCCGGGACCGAGTTCCCGCAGCACCGCCCCTGTCGCAACCGAGGACAGCCCCAGCGTATCGATACCGACATAGGTATGCTGTCCGCGATAGAATTCCAGGATGTTGAACGGCACAACACGCTCGATGGTGGCGATCAGGATCTGGCGGCCGCGCAGGGCCAGCGATTTATGCGCGGCCTCAAAATAAGGGTCGCCGACGGTGTTGAACACGATGTCGGCACCCTTGCCGCCGGTCAGTTCGCGCACGCGGGTCGCGACATCCATGGCCGACGCGTCGATCACCTCGACGCTGGCGTTGGTGTGGCCCTCATAGGGCTCGCGTTTGCGCACCACGCCGATGACGCGCGCGCCGTGCCAGGTCGCGATCTGCACGGCGGCCTGTCCGACCTTGCCGTTGACGCCCATCACCAGCACGGTCTCGCCCGATTTCGGAATGCCGGCGCGGCGCAGCCCTTCCATCGCGGTGACAAAGGGAACGCCGATGCCGGCGGCCTGCTCCCACGACAGCCCCTTCGGCTTCTCCACCACGGCGTCGGCCTCGACCGCGAGGTGCGTCGCATGGGTGCCGTCGCGCCGGATGCCGAGATCGCCCGACGAGCCGAACACTTCGCGCCCGATCCAACCGTCCGGGCCATCGATCACAACACCCGCATAGTCGCGGCCCGAGGTGCGCGGAAACACCGCGTAGGGCATCAGTCCGGTGGCGGCCTTCACGTCGGAAGGATTGACCGCCGAGGCCTTGACCTCAATCAGCAATTCATCGGCTGCCCGCGACAGCCCATGCTGCTCGATCACAGGCGCGATCGATGCCGCATCGGGCGCCTTGGCGAGCAGCCGCACGCAGCGCGCCTCGATCGTGACCGGGTCAGCCCCCGGCTTCTGGGCAAGCGCCATTAGCGATATTCCCTGCTTCTCATGTCACTTTTCATGAGAGCAGGAGTTACCCCTTCGGCCGCCTGTCGTAAACCCGCTTGGCCTTGCCCAACGACCGCTCCAGCGTATCGGGCGCCACAATCTGCACACCGGCGGTGATGCCGATGGTGTTTTTGATGAAATTGGAAATCCTTTCGGCGTGAACGATCAGCCCGCCGCCGTCCCATCTCTCAGGGCGTGCTTCGGCCTTGACGTTCATCGCGTCCATCCGGCCCTCACGCGTCAGCTCGATGATGAAATGGCCGCCGCACCATTCGGTCGCGAGCAGCACTTCTTCGATTTGGGTCGGGAACACATTGACGCCGCGCAGGATAATCATGTCGTCGGAACGCCCGGTGACCTTTTCCATGCGCCGCATGCCAGGCCGCGCGGTGCCCGGCAATAGCCGCGTCAGGTCGCGGGTGCGATAGCGGATGATCGGAAACGCTTCCTTGGTCAGCGAGGTAAAAACCAGTTCGCCCTTCTCGCCATCGGGCAACACCGCGCCGGTCTCGGGGTCGATCACCTCGGGATAAAAATGATCTTCCCAGACGTGCAGCCCGTCCTTGGTCTCCACGCATTCCTGCGCCACGCCGGGGCCGATCACTTCCGACAGACCGTAGATATCGGTGGCATCGAGGCCGAATGTGGTTTCGATCTCGGCGCGCATCGCATTGGTCCAGGGTTCGGCACCGAAGATGCCAAACTTGAGGGATGATTTGCGTGGATCGAGGCCCTGCTTCTTAAATTCATCCAGAATTGCCAGCATGTAGCTCGGCGTCACCGTGATGATGTCAGGCTTGAAGTCGTTGATCAGTTGCACCTGGCGTTCGGTCATGCCGCCCGAAACCGGCACCACGGTGCAGCCCAGCCGTTCCGCGCCGTAATGCGCGCCGAGACCGCCGGTGAACAGGCCATAGCCATAGGCGTTGTGCATGATCATGCCGGTGCGGCCGCCGGCAGCGCGGATCGATCGCGCCATCACCTCCGACCACATATCAATATCGGCTTTGGTGTATCCGACCACGATCGGCTTGCCGGTGGTGCCGGAGGAGGCGTGGACGCGTACCAGTTTCTCGCGCGGCACCGCGAACATGTTGAAGGGGTAATTGTCGCGCAGATCGGTTTTCACCGTGAACGGAAATTTGGCGAGATCGGAAATCTGCTTGAAGTCGGATGGATGCACGCCGGCGTTTTCGAACGCCTTCTTGTAATGCGCGACATTGTCGTAGGCGTGCGCCAGCGACCGGGCGAGGCGTTTGGTTTGCAGCGACAATATCTCGTCGCGCGACGCCCGCTCGGCGTCATCCAGTTCGGCGCGGTAGCCGCTGCCACCGGATTTGAGCTGTGTCGTAGCCATTTGCGCGTTTCCCTGGTTCTGCGTTTTTTATGTTGTTATTTGACGTTGGCGTTCTATTTTCGGTCGGACTCCGCCACTGGGAGCCATGCGCCGCCGACGGTGCGGGAATGGCCGCGGAATTCGGCGATCACGACCTCATCGGCGGTGACGCGGATATCGTAGATCCCGGAGCGCCCGCTGCGCGAGATTTCGCGCGCGGTCGCGGTCAATTGGTCGCCGAGCTTGCCCGGCTTGATGAAGGTGATGTCGCACTGCGCCGCCACGGTGCGCTCGTTGCGCGAGTTGCAGGCAAAGGCGAAGGTCGAATCCGCCAGCAGGAAAATGAAGCCGCCATGGGCGATGCGCTGGCCGTTGACCATGTGCGGCTGCACCGTCATCGTCAGCGTCGCCCGACCCGGTCCGACATCGACGATCTCCATGCCGAGGCCCTGGCTGGCGTCGTCTTCCGCCCACATCGCATCGGCGCAGGCGCGCGCGAGATCATCAGGCGAAAGCGTGGCTGTGACGTTCACTGCGGTCTCCCATTGCCGAGCTTGTTGAAACAAGCCTCTATAAATCCCGTTAGTTAGTCTTGAGACCCTGTATCCGAGGTCTCAACGCGGTCCAAAGTTAATTCCTGTCATTCCGGGATGGTCCGAAGGACCAGGCCCGGAATCTCGAGCTTCCGGGTTCGCTTCGCGCCCCGGAATGACGGAGAACAAGTTACACATGATCGTAGTCCACCACGACCCGATCCGACGCCGGCCGCGCCTGGCAGGTCAGGATAAAGCCTGCCTTCAGCTCCCACGGCTCCAGCGAATAATTGACCTCCATCGGCGCGTCGCCTTCGACAAGATGGGCACGGCAGGTCGAGCACATGCCGCCCTTGCAGGCGAACGGCAGGTCCATGCCGGCGCGCAACGCCGCATCGAGAATGGACTCGCCCTCGGCGACCGGCACCTCGCGGCGCTTGCCGTCCACCACCAGCGAGGCCATCGCCCTCGGCGGCGCGCCTGCCGCAACCACCGCTTTCGGGCGCGGCCTCCCTCCGAGCTCCGAGACAAAACGTTCGACATGGATGCGCTCGTCGGCGATGCCGATATCCCGGCAGGTCGCCTCGATATCCTCGCTCATGCCGGTGGGACCGCAGATAAAGACGTGATCGACGCTTGTCGCTGGCACCAGCGAGCGCAGCAACACCCTCACCTTCTCGCCATCCAGCCTGCCGTGCAGGATCGGAATGTCCTGCTCTTCGCCTGATATGACGTGGAAGATCGAGAGCCGTTGCAGGAAGCGGTCTTTCAGTTCCTCGAGCGCTTCGCGGAACAGCATGCCACCGGTCGAGCGGTTGCCGTAGAACAGGAAAAATCGGCTATGCGGCTCTCGCGCCAGCACGCCCTTGAGGATCGACAGGAGTGGCGTGATGCCGGAGCCTGCGGCGAAACCGACATAGACCCGTGCCTGATCGGGCGCATGCGCGACACCGAACCGGCCGGTCGGCGTCATCACGTCGAGCTGGTCGCCGGATTTCAATTCATCCGCAGCCCAGCTCGAGAACGCGCCGCCATCGACTTTCTTCACCGCGATACGCAATTCGCCATCATCGGGGCCGGAGCAGATCGAATAGGATCGGCGCACTTCCTCACCGTCCATCGTCATGCGCAGGGTCAAATACTGGCCGGGCTCAAAGCTGTAATCGTCTCGCAAGTCCTGGGGGATCGCGAATGTCAGCGATACCGCGTCGGAGATTCACGGCGCAAATCGTTGACGGCGAGACGGTGAAAGCGTGGAGCATGGGACATCATTAATCTTCCAACGTCATTGCGAGGAGCCACCGGGTCCCGCCTTTGGCGGGCCCGATGCTAAACTCCGCGACGAAGCAATCCAGCTTTCCTTGCAGCTCTGGATTGCTTCGCTGCGCTCGCAATGACGACATAGAGGCAACCTCAGTGACACTTGAAATAATCAAAGGGTTCGCGGCAGCTCTTGCAACGCCACAGCGCCTTGCAGGAGGTCGAGCCGAATTCGGAAAGCAGCTCGGTATTGTCAGAGCCGCATTGCGGACATGCCACCTGCTGTTCGCCGAACAGCGCGCGGCGGCCACTACCGGCCTGCGGCGGCGCGATACCATATTCCCGAAGCTTGCGGCGGCCTTCATCGCTTATCCAGTCGGTGGTCCACGCCGGCGACAGCACGGTTCGGATTTTCGGACGGCCAAAGCCTTCGCGCTCCAGCGCCAATTCGATTTCCAGCGCAATCATGTTCATCGCCGGACAGCCGGAATAAGTCGGCGTGATCGCGATCTCGACATGGCCGTCGCTCACCGCAACTTCGCGCAGCACGCCGAGATCGGCGATCGTCAGTACGGGTATTTCGGGATCGACAACGGACGCCGCAGCGTTCCATGCGCGTTGCCGCAACTCGTTGTCGCTGAGCGTAGCCGTCACCATGTCGCCCCCGGAAAGGTCCGCTGCATCGATTGCAACTCGCTGAGCAAGATGGCCGAGATGTTCGCTGTGCCGGCCGCTACGGCCGCCCTGCTGCATCCAGTCGCTTTTGGGCAAGCCCAACGTCGCCTCGGCCACCACGCCGGAGACCGTCTTGAACCATTGCGAGCGCAGCGATGCGGGATCGATGGCGATGCCGCGATCGATCAGGCCGCGTTCGCTGTCGTCGACCGCAAACATCTCGCCGGTATAGGCCCAGAGATCGTCAATCGCAGTCTGGGCACGACGATGGCTTTCCTCGGTACCGTCGCCGAGACGAACCATCCATTCGGAGGAATGGCGCACATGATAGGCGCTTTCCTTTTCCGACTTCGCGGCGATCGCCGCCAGCGTCGCGTCGGTCGACTGCATCATCGCGCGCCAATAGAGGTCGGCGAACACGGCATAGAAGAATTGCCGGACCATGGTGCGCGCGAAATCGCCGTTCGGCTGCTCGACCAGCAGCAGATTGCGGTACTGCCTGACGTCGCGCAGGTAAGCGAACTTGTCCTCGTCGTTATCCTTGCCCTCGACCTTGGCCGCGTAAGCATAGAGTTCGCGGGCCTGACCGAGCAGATCGAGCCCCATATTGGCCAGCGCCATGTCCTCTTCCAGCATCGGCGCATGGCCGCACCATTCCGACAGCCGATGCCCGAGGATCAAGGCATCGTCGGCCCGGCGCAGCGTGTACAGCACCAGCGGGGTTTCGGAGACTGTAATGGATGCGACTGCCATGTTCTAAAACCAGGTTAAGAATTGAGTTCGTCATTGCGAGGAGCGAAGCGACGAAGCAATCCAGTTCTTTCTTGGTGCCCTTGATTGCTTCGCTGCGCTCGCAATGACGGCCTTGGTCTCGGCCGCCCTCCTTCGAGACGCGCGCACCGGACAGCGCAAGTGCGCTGCCCGGAGAGCGCGCTCCTCAGGATGACGCTGAGGATAAACTCACATATGCCCGACTTCGTCAGGCACGTCGTAGAACGTCGGGTGACGATAAATCTTCGATTCCGCCGGCTCGAACATCATACCCTTTTCACTGGGATCGGACGCGGTGATCGCGTTTGACGGCACCACCCAGATCGACAACCCCTCGCCACGGCGGGTGTAGATGTCGCGCGCGGCCTGCAGCGCCAACGTCGCGTCGGTCGCGTGCAGCGAGCCGACATGCTTGTGCGCCAGCCCGTTGCGGCTGCGGATGAAAACTTCCCAGAGCGGCATATTCGGCGTCGCCATGATGATCTCCTTACTCGGCAGCTTGCAAGGTGGCGCGTTGCCGGCGCTTTTCGGCATAGGCTGAGGCGGCCTCGCGCACCCACGCGCCATCTTCATGCGCCTTGCGCCGGGCCGCCAGCCGCTCGCGGTTACACGGGCCGTTGCCCGCCAGCACCTGGTTGAATTCGGTCCAGTCGATCGCGCTATATTGCCAATTGCCGGCTTCGTTCTGCTTCATGCCGGGATCGGGAATGGTCAGGCCCAAAAACTGCGCCTGCGGCACGGTGGCGTCGACGAATTTCTGGCGCAGCTCGTCATTGGAAAAACGCTTGATCTTCCATTTGGTCGAGGTGTCCGAGTGCTGGCTCGCTTTGTCCGGCGGACCGAACATCATCAGCACCGGCCACCACCAGCGATCGAGCGCGCTCTGCGCCATCGCCTTCTGGTCTTCGGTGCCGCGCGCCAGCGTCATCATGATCTCGAAGCCCTGGCGCTGATGAAACGACTCTTCCTTGCAGACGCGGATCATCGCGCGCGCATAGGGACCGTAGGAGCAACGGCAGAGCGGAATCTGGTTCATGATCGCGGCGCCATCGACCAGCCAGCCGATCGCACCGATATCCGCCCAGGTCAGTGTCGGGTAATTGAAGATCGAGGAATATTTTGCTTTCCCCGCCAGCATCATGTCGACCAGCTCTTCGCGCGAGGTGCCGAGCGTCTCGGCGGCCGCGTAGAGATAAAGCCCGTGGCCACATTCGTCCTGCACTTTGGCCAGCAGTGCGGCCTTGCGACGCAGCGACGGCGCGCGCGTGATCCAGTTGCCTTCGGGAAGCATGCCGACGATTTCGGAATGCGCGTGCTGCGAAATCTGCCGCGTCAGCGTCTTGCGGTAGGCCGCGGGCATCCAGTCGTTGGGCTCGATGCGGTCATCGATATCGATGCGCGCCTGGAACTGCGCGGCGCGTTCGGCGTCCTCGATGTTGCGGTCTTCGGTATCCGCAGTGTTGAGCGCTTGCGTATACATGGCCTTCCTCCCAGGAAGTTCTTCAGGCCAACATATAACAAAAAATACTAAATACAAGTTATTTTTGTAACATATTAAGATCTAGCCGAACCGGCGACCGAGTTCCACGCCCGGCGCCGGAAGGGGCCCATTTTCGTTGCTGGCATGGCGGTCAAGCCATTGTTCGGACGCAGGAAGCAGCCCGCGATAGATCTCACCACAGAGTTCGCGGGCCGCCCTGCCCGGCCAATCCGCCGGCAATAGCGCCGACGGCAATAGCGGGTCGCGCAGTACGACGCGGCGGTAGTGATGGATCAGCAGGATCCGCGCGGTAAAGGCGTCCGCATCGGTCAACGCCTCGCCGCGATCGATCCAGCCGCGCAAGGGCTCGAAGGTCTTCATGAATTTCAGATAGGCATCCGAAGTGCGATCCAGCGGCCAGCTCTCGCTCAGCAGCCGTCGCCCGCTATCGTCCTCGGCCGAGACTTCCAGACGAATCGCGTTAGCGGCTTCCTCAGGGATAGGCGCGCCCGACGGCGCAACCCAGACGCCCGGCAGCGGGCTGCCAAAGCCGGCATTTTTCAGCGCGTCACGACTGGCGTCGCGGTCCTCGCTGCCTGAAATCAACAACAGCTCGAAGCGGCCGGTCCAATCCGACGGCGGCGGATCGTAGATGTGGCGCGTGGCGGCATCGAAAGTTTGCCGGCCCTTCTTGACCAGCCGGTAATAGCTGTTGCGGCCGACCTTGTGGCGCTCGAGCCAGCCGTCGGCGGCCAGCCGCGACATCGCGGTGCGCACCACGCCGGCGTCGATGTCGATGGTCTCAAAAAACGCCAGCAGCGTCCCAAGCCAGACCGAGCCACCGCGCGGCACGATGGCATCGCCAAATAGCGTGATGACGATGGAGCCGGTGCGCGACGTCTCGCGCTTGAGCTGGTCGATGATGCGGGTGAGCGGCTGCGGCATGCGCAACGCATAGCGCGTTTTCGAGACTTGCGACAACGGCAGCTTGTTTCTCCCTCGCCCCGCTTGCGGGGGCGAGACGAGCCAAGCTCGCTCTTAGAGGGCTGGGGTGAGGGGGCGTCTCATCACGTTCTGACTTGCGGAGAGGCCCCCTCACCCGAAGCCTTCGGCTTCGACCTCTCCCCGCAAGCGGGGCGAGGTTAAGCCGCGCAGTGACTACCTTGCGGGATCGGGATAGACCATGCTGCGCCAGCCTGAGCGATCGAACGGCGCCCATTTGCCTTCCGGCTGCGCTAACCGATCGGCCACCGCGTAGACCACCGCGGGATGGTGACCCATGCCGCAATGGCTGCTTTCGACTTCGATGCTCTCCGAGGTCGCCGAGGTCTTCTCCATACAACCCTGCCAGGCGCAGATCCCATCGGTACGGCTGAAGATCGCGGTAGTCGGCACCGGTGGCGTTTCCGACAGCGATCCGCCGAAGCGCGCATCTTCTTCGTCGGCGCGGCGGCCGCTGGCCAGCTCATAGACGCGCCAGGCATTGGTCGCCTTCGGGCTGCCGGCAAACGGGCTGCCCAGCGTGATCACCGAGCGCACGCGCTCCGGCATCATCTTGGCGAGCTGACGCGCATAAAGACCGCCGAGGCTCCAGCCGACTAGACTGATCTTGCGGCCGTGGGTGTCGCTCAGCTCCTGCACCAGATCGACCATCGCGTGCTGCACGCCATCGCGCAGCCCGAGATTACGGCCCTGGCGCCAGCCGCTGACGGCATAACCGCGGCTGTTCAGGAAGCTGCGTAGCGGGCGGGTCGACATATCCGAAGCCACGAGCCCGGGCAGCACCAGCACCGGGTGGCCGTCGCCTTTTGGCGCGAGACTGAGTAGCGGCAAGGCTCCGAGAAAAGCACCGAGTTCATGGATCGCGCGCCCTTCCAGAAACATCAGGGTTTTGGACGGCGGGCGAAGCGTCTGCGCAGCAACGGACATCCTGGCTCCTGTTCTGGCCCGGCCCGTTACGTCGCGGCAGCCGGCCTCGGATCAAAAAGAAGACGCGAATCTCGACGAAACGTTCCGCAACGCAACAAACCCGTGAATCAAGTTAAGTCGTCGGTTCAGGCATTCAAGCCGCTGAGGCCTGAGGGGACAATAGGCAGCCCCAACTAAACTCACCTGCGTTGTTTAAAAGTCACAGCCACCGCAACAAGAACTCAGCCGTGTAGAGGCCCAATCCCGCGAGGCCGCCGATCAGCGAGCCGTTGAAGCGGATGTATTGCAGGTCGCGGCCGATGTTGATTTCGATCAGCTGTAACAGCTGCCCCATATTCCAGGCCTTGACCTGATCGGAGATGAAGCTCGATACACCGCTCTTCTGGTCGGCGATAAAACTTCGCAGCACCGCGACAAACCCCTGATTGATCTCGCCGCGCAGTTCAGGATCACCGGCAAGCGCCTCTCCGGCTTCCGTGAACATGCGGGCCAGATATTGCTGCAGGACCTGGCTCTCGCCGGATGCGCTGCGCTCAATGAATGATCGCGTGTTCGACCAGATGTTGCGCGCGAGATCGGCAAGTTCCGGACGCGCCAGCAGATCGCGCTTCAGGCTGTCGATCTTGCCGGCATAAACGGGATCGCTGCCGAGCCGGTCGACAAACGACAGCACCATGCGATCGAACTCGCCGCGGAATGGATGATTGGGATCGCTGCGCACCTCGTCGAAGAACGAGGTCGCGGAGGCCACGAGCTTGTTCACCAGGAATTTGTCAGCGCGATAGAGTTTCAGCAGCGTCGGCAATTCGTCACGAATTTTTTCGCGAACCATCGCCATCGTTTCCGGCTGCTTCAGCGATTGATCGAACGTGCGCAGGATGTCGTCGAGCAATCCCTGGTGACGTCCTTCGGCGACGAAGGCCCGCAATGTGCCGGCTGCGAGCGGCGCGAGATCGATCGACTGCAATTGCGTCGTGACGCGCCGGGTGATGAAGTCCATCAGGCCCGAGGTTTCCGTCGCCGAGACGGCTTCCGGCAGCAGCCGCAGCACGAAGCGGGCAAGATCGGCGCTGCGCTTGCGGTCGCGCAGCCAGTCGGCGATGAAGGAGCCGAAATCGATCTGGCGCAGTTTGGCTTCCACCGGAGCCGCTTCGAGAAAATGCTGCTCGATGAATTCGCCCAGCTTGTCGGCGATGCGATGCTGGTTGCCCTGGATGATCGCGGTGTGCGGAATAGGCAAGCCCAGCGGCCGGCGAAACAGCGCCACCACCGCATACCAATCGGCTAGGCCGCCAATGGTGGCGGCTTCGGCAAAGGCGGCGACGAACCCGAACACGGGGTGCACGGGCAGCAATGCCTTCGAGACAATGAACAACGCCAGCGTCGCCGCCAGCACCAATGTCGCCAGCGCCTTGACGCGCCGCAGCTCCGCCGCCCGCGCGGCGTCGCCGGGAGAGTCGAATGAGAAGGTGGCGGGAAGGCTCATGACGGCTTTCGTATGAATGCCACTTTTACATAGGTGCCACACGCACTGGCGTCATCCCCGCGTAGCCGTTACACGAGGATGACGTACGAAGCGCCAAAAAAGAAGGCCCGCCTGAGCGAGCCTTTCGAATTACAGTTAGCTGATAATCGCAATCAGGCGGTCTTGGTGTAGACCTTGGAGAAGTTGTCCTGCGCGGTCTTGGCACCGTCGGCGACGAGCTTGCCGAGATATTCGGTGGTCGACTTCGCCCGCGACACGAACACTTCGCCACGCGCACGGATCATGTCCGACTGGATCTGAACCGCTTCGTTGAGCGACTTCGCGGAAGCGAGCTTGTCGATACCGGCGAAGAACGCTTCGGCGTCCTGATAGATCGCCTGCTGAATCGTCCGGCTGATCTTGGCGGCTTCAGTGACCGAACCGGCAACGGCGGTCTCGATCGCGGCAGTCACCTTCTCGGAACCGGCGTGAAGGTCAGCGGCGCGCACCTTGGCGGTCTCGGCCTGCTTCTTCACGAACTCGCGGGCAGCTTCCGGAACCTCAAGGTTCTTGAACGCATCGGTCACGGGAGCAAAAGCGTCCTTGACGCTGTTCAGCACAGAGTTGGTTTCGGTAGTCATGTGGGTCTCTCCATCCTCAGGTTTGAGCTATGGGCTCACCCCGTCCGGTTTGGCCCGGGGCGAGATCGTTGTGCCATAGTTAATGGTGCGTCGCAACATCTATGTTGCAGTGCGATATCACGAATCCGTGATTGACTGGAATATGCGGCGATCTGTGCCGGAAACCGGCAATCCGTTCGTGGATCGCCCCCTACTGCTGAACGGCCCCGGGAAGGCCATACGCCTCCATCTGGGCCCTGACCTGCGCCACGTTATGTCCGAGCACGACGATATCGTGGGTCTTGCCGTCGACGTCCCGGACATGATCGCGCAGCAGCGCCTCGGCCTTGAAACCGAGACCTTCAAACAGCGCAATCGCGGCCTGCTGATCGACCGTCATCTGCACCGACATTTTCTCGAGCCCGGAATCCAGCGCCAGCGCAAAAGTTTCCTGCGACAGCGCCCGTCCCACTCCGACGCCGCGAACGTCGGGGGATACGACCATCCGGATCTCGCCGACATGCGGCGACCAGGAATGCGGATCGCGCACCACCGTGCCGCAACCGACCACTTCGCCTCCCTTCACCGCCAGCAGGCTCTTGATGGCGCCCCGCTCGATCTCGTTGATCCACGCCGACAGCACCTTGGGCTGGCTGATGTTGCGCGGCAGGAACAATAGATCATGGCTCGGGAGTTTTTGCGCGAAAGCGAGCACGGCAGCTTCGTCCGACCGCGTCATCAGGCGGAATTCGATCTCGCCGACATCGGACCTGATGTGCCGTGGGTAGGAACGTTTTTCGCTCATATCGATCTTCCACCTAGCCAGGAGTCCAGTTTCGGCCATAGCCGCTTGATCGCATTGGCGCCGGCGACGAGGCTGACATGACCGCCTTTCAGCATCACTTCCTCCTTATCCGGCGAGCCGATCTTCGTAATCAGATGCTTCGCGGCGTCGTAGGGCACAATGTGATCGTGTTCGGCGACCGCGTGCAGGATCGGCACCTTGATCCTGGAGAGATCCACGGGCCGGCCACCGACCGACATGGTGTCGTTATAGAGCTTGTTGTCCCACATCAGATCCTTGGTGATGGCTCGGAAATACTCGCCGGCCAGCGGCAGCGTATCGGTCGCCCAGCGATCGAACATGCGGTACGACTTGACGTATTCGTCGTTCCAGATGTTCTCCCACAATTGCACCTGGCTCGCGGCACGCGAGGCCGGCCGCAGCATCTCGAACGACGACAGGATCATTTCCGGCGGCACATTGCCGACGCTGTCGACCAGACCATCAACATCGAAATAGCGCCGGTCGGAGAAATTCTGGAACAGCTTCATTTCGCGGAAATCGATCGGCGTGGTGAAGCAGATCAGGTTCTTCATCGGCCCGTCGTTGAAGATCGATCCGTATAGCAGCGACAGCACGCCGCCGAAGCAATAGCCGATCACCGTAACATCGGTCTCGCCGGAATCCTGCTGCACGCGGCGGATGCAATCGGGAATGAAGTCGAGGACGTAGTCCTCCATCCCCAGCCGTTTTTCTTCCGGCCGCGGCGCGGTCCAGTCCAGCATGTAGACGTCGTAACCACGCTTGAGCAGGAACTCGATAAAACTCTGGCCCGGCACCATGTCGAGGATGTAGCCGCGGTTGGTGGTCGCCATCACGATCAGGATCGGCACGCGATAGATTTCATCGGCCATCGGCCGGTAGTGGTAGAGATTCATCGTGCCGCGGGAATGCAGAATGTCCTTTGGCGTCGAGCCCAGCGACGGGCCGGAGGAGGCGATATATTCGACGCCCTTGATGCTGCGCTGGATCGCGCGCTGCACCTCGGACTGGATCCGCTCCGGGATCGACATCAGATCGAGGCCGGCTGATTTGAAACCGGCGCTGGCGCTCATTTCGGTCCCCCTGACGCAGGCGGACGCTTGGTGCGCGGCGGACGCGGTGGGCCGGAAGATCCGTCGTCGTTGATACCGGAGGCACGCTGCATCTGCTGCAGCATCGCCCTGATCTCGTTGAGCTGGCCTTCCATCGACTGCAGCCGCTCGGCCATGCCGACCATCTGGGCCCGGCTCGGCAGGTTCAGGCTGACGAGGTATTTCTCCATGAGTTCGCCGAGCTGCTTCTGCGCGCCCGCGGAAACACCACCGACCTGGTTGACGACCTTGCTGAATTCAGGCGATGCCATCGCCTGATTGGCGAAGGAATTGAACCCCTTCTCCATCTCGCCGACCATGGTCTGCCAGATCGCGACCGGGTCGTTGCTCTTGTCGGCCATCGGCGCCCTCCGCCATTGTCACAGGGACTTTTTGTCCTCACCGTTTTCAGTCATACGACACCGTTGCCGCGGGCGGGTCAACTGCGCGCCTTCGCCGCTATCCCCAGCGGTCCGGGTCGGAAAACCTTCTGCATCGCGGAAAACCGTGCCATAGATTCCCTCACCGGTTACATCAGGGGAACAGCTCAGGTGAATTCGCTCGCCCATCAGCCGCCGCAGATCGCCCGTGCCAATGGCATCGACCTTTGTTACGAGATTTTCGGCGACGCCGATGCCGAACCGATGGTGCTGATCATGGGGCTCGGCGCCCAGATGATTCATTGGGACGATGATTTCTGCCGGCAGATGGCGGCGCGCGGATTCCGCGTCATCCGTTTCGACAATCGCGACATCGGCAAATCCGGCAAGCTGACCGGCGGCGCACGACTGACCGCCGATGGAACTGCTCAAGCTGCGCTTTCTGAAGATACCGGTCGCCGCGCCCTACAAGCTCTACGACATGGCGCAGGACGTGATCGGGCTGATGGACGTGTTGAAAATCAGGTCGGCGCATATCGTGGGCGCGTCGATGGGCGGCATGATCGCCCAGGAAATCGCGATCGCGTTTCCGGAGCGGGTTCGCTCGCTGACTTCGATCATGTCGACGACCGGCAATCCCAAAGTGCCGCAGCCGACCCGCGAGGCGACTGCCGTGCTGATGGCGCCACCGGTGACGACGCGGGACGAGTATATTGTGCGTTATGCCCAGACCTGGAAGGTGCTGCGCGCGGGAAGTTTTCCGGAAGACGAAGCGCTCGATCGCGCACGCGCGGAACGCACCTTCGAACGCGGCTTGAACCCGGCCGGCGTCGGTCGGCAGCTCCGCGCCATCCTGGCATCCGGCAGCCGCAAGGCGCGGCTCGCATCGGTCAGGGCGCCGACGCTGGTGATTCATGGCACCGTCGATCCGCTGGTGCGCCCCGAGGGCGGCAAGGACACCGCGGCCTCGATCCCTGCCGCTAAACTGATGATGGTTGAAGGCATGGGCCACGCGCTGCCGATCCGGATGTGGCCTGAGATCATCGACGCGATCGACAAGCACGCCCACGCCGCCAGCGCGAAGGCCGCGCATTGACGCGATAGGGGCTGACGTCATCTCTGCGTTCGCAGGGACGACGCCGAATGTTATTCAAACGATTTGCTTTATCCGCCTGCCCAGACGTCGAGCACGTAGCGGTTTTTGGTGCCGAGATCGTCGATCCAGCGCAAGCCCGCCTCCGCGTCAGCGCCGCTGCGCTCCCGATAGATCGCCACTAGCGCGGCCTTGACGTCCGGCTCCATCCGGCTGCCATCGCCGCAGACATAAATGATGGCGCCCTGCTCGATCAGGCTCCAGACCCGGTCCTTCTGCGCCGCGACCAGATGCTGAACATAGGTCTTGGGTCCATCGGCGCGCGAGAATGCCGTGTGCAACTCGGTGATCCCGTCGGCGGCGAACGCCTTGAGTTCATCGGCGTAGAGATAATCTTGCTCGGGATGGCGACAGCCGAAGAACAGCATCGCGGGACCGAGGCTCGCGCCATCAGCTTTGCGATGCGCGCGCTCCTGCAGGAAGCCGCGAAACGGCGCAAGCCCCGTGCCGGGGCCGATCATGATGACCGGTACCGACGCATCATCGGGCAGCCGGAAGCCGGCCTTGGTCTCGCGCACCGTGGCGTGGACGGTATCGCCCGCACGCCGGCCAGCAAGATAATTCGAGCATACGCCCCGGTAGACGCCGCGTCCCGAACTCGCGGGTGCTGCGACTACTGCGGCCGTGATGCTGCATCTGTCGGAATCACCTGACGGCGACGACGAGATCGAATAATAGCGTGGCGCCAGCAGCGATAGCATTTCGAGAAAAGCGTGGAACGGCAGTTCGCAGGCCGGATGCTCCTCCAGCAGATCGAACACCGATTTGCGCTTGCCCAGAACTTCCGTGCGGTAACGCTCGGCGGATGCGGCATCGTCGCCAACAAGGGCCAGCAGCTTTGGCTTGGTCATCGGACAACGCGTGTGTTCCGACATGATCTGGATCTGCTTGCGGGTCACTACCTGCTGCAGTTCGACGAATTCGGTCAACAGACGTCCGACCGAGACCACATCTCCGACCGGCAGTTGCGCGCGGCGGCCCTCGGCGACCTGCAACCGGATTTGATCGGCCGGCAGGAAACCGAAGCGGCGCGCCACCGAATTGACCAGCGCCGGATCGTTGCGCGGCACCACGCTCAGATGATCGCCGACGCGATAGGCGACGTTCGGCGGCAGCCGCACCTCGATGTGCCGGGTCGATCTGTCGGACGCGTTGGCGCCGGTTTTGTTCTGCAGTTCGGAATTGACCAGCACCTTCATCGGCGCAACGCCGCCCTGGGTGACGATGGTATTGACCGCGAACGGCGCCACCGGCTCGATCGTGTAGAGCGGCGCGTCATCGGCGCTGCGGCTGAGGTTGGTGTCAACGCCGAGTTCCTTCATCGCCGCCGGCGCGGCGGCGGCGAACCAGCTCTCGAACTGGCCATCGAGATCGCTGCGGGCATCGCCCTCGCCGCGCGCAGCAAGGCTGCGGGCGCCATGCGCCTTCAACTGCTCGTCAATGAAGCGCGGAACCGACTGATAGGTTGCGGCCCAATCGCTGTTGCCGCAACCGAACACCGCGTAACGCACTTTCGCGAACGCGTCTTTCGGCAAATCGCTGCCGAGCCATTTATGAAATTGCGTGGCGTTGTCGGGCGGCACGCCATTGTAGGAGGCGCAGAAAATCAGCACGCCCCCCTGCTCCGGCAGCTTGCCGGTGAAATCGTCCAGCGGCGCCAGCCTGGTCGTAAAGCCATTGACCTCGGCGAGATCGGCTACACGGGTCGCGAGTTCTTCCGCGGAGCCGAGGTTCGAGCCGTAGAGCACGAGCAACGGCGTGTTGTGCCCCGGCCGCGCCTGGGTGCGCGGGGCTGCGGCCCCGACCGTGGCCACGGCTGAAGCGACGCGGCCGGCATAGGCACCGCGATCTTTTTCAGTCCGCGGCCGCACCTTGATCTTGAAGCCGTCCGGCTTGATCGTCAGCGTCTCCTTCAGCACCATCTGGTAGCGGTTGACGTCGATCAGCTTGAAGCGCTGCAGAATCATGCCGATCGCAAGCGCAGCCTCATGCATTGCAAAGCCGCGTCCGATGCAGGCGCGCTGGCCGTTGCCGAACGGCTTCCAGGCATTTATGGGACGCGCGGCTTCCGCCTCTCGGCTGAAATTCTCCGGATCGAACGCATCGGGATTGGGTCCCCACACACTGGGATCGCGGTGTAGCGCCAGCACCAGGACGGTGATGAACGTGTTCTTCTTGAGCTTGTATTTACCGCCGATGGTTTCGTCGCTGAGCGGTGCGATGCCGTAGGCCGGTGCGGGCGGCCACAGCCGCAGCGCCTCCTTGAGAATCTGCGTGATATAGGTGAGCTGGGTGACCTGCTGGTAGGTCGGCTTGGCGTCGATATCGGGGCCGAGCACCCGATCGACTTCCTCATAGGCCTTCTTGAGCACGTCCGGGTGCTTCAGCAGCGCATAAATCGCGCAGGACAACAGGCCACTTGTGGTTTCGTGGCCCGCGATCAGGAAAGTGTTGATCTGGTAGCGGATGTTGACGTCGTCAAGTTGCTCGCCGGTGACGCGGTCGACGCCGGTCATCATGGCGCCGAGCATGTCCTTCTTGTCGGCGGCGTCTTCGGCGCTCTTGCGGCGTTCGGCAACGATCTCGTCGACCATCTTGTTCATGAAGGCGACATCGCCGGCAAGATCGCGCCGGCGCTTCTTCATCCAGAGGTTCTCCATCGGCAGACCGCGGATCATCATGATGGTCTCAAGCGAGCGTACCAGCGACGCCACGAACGGATGGTAGTCGCGCCGGTAGAACGAATTGAAGCGGTAGTCGAAGCCGCAGAGACCGATCGTGTCGAGCGTCAGCGCGGTCATGTCGTGGACGACGTCGATCTCCTCGTCACCGTTCAGCCGTTCCCATTTCTTCACGAGCTGGTCGGCGATATCGACCATACTCGGGTGATAGGATTGCATGGCGCGATTGCCAAACGGCTGCAGCAGGATGTTGTGTGCCTTGCTCCAGTTAGGCTCCGAGGTGTCGGCTGTGAACAACCCGTCGCCGCCGACGGCGCGGACGCGGCGCAAGGGTCCGCGCACCACCTTGTCGAAGCGTTTCTCGTCGCTGAGCTCTTCGACCAGGTCATGGCCGGAGACGATCACGATCGGCGCGCCCATCATGTCGAGCCAGAAGATCGGTCCCAGTTCCTTGGCTAGCCGCGCCAAATTCTGCACCGGCGCGCTCGAATCCAGCGACAGCATGTTGCCCACCACCGGTTTGGTCGGCGGCTGCGGAATCGGACTGAGCCTGTTGGTGGACGCCATCAGTTACGTGTCTCCTGCCTTATCCGGCCTATCAGCCGTCATTGCGAGGAGCGAAGCGACGAAGCAATCCAGTCTGGACTCGCCGCCCTGGATTGCTTCGCTTCGCTCGCAATGACGGTGCGGCCTGTATCTCACCCAAATCGTTTTCTACGCCACTCAATCAGCTTGTTGCTGACTTCTTCCGGCTTTTCCTGCTGCGTCCAATGGCCGCTGCCTTTCACCAGATATTTCTCGAGATCGGGAATCAGTTTCTCCATGCCATCGGCCGCGGACGGCGGCAGCACCTGGTCGTTCTCGGCCATGATCATCAGCGACGGCACTTTCACCGTGTGATCGATGTCGGCCGAGCGTTGCCAGTTGCGCGACATGTTGCGGTACCAGTTGATGCCGCCGGTGAAGCCCGTCTTGGTGAAGCTGTCGACGAAGACCTGCTTTTCTTCCGGTGACAGGATCGGCGTCCGCGGATCATGCTTTGCGTCATAGCCCGCGATCATCTGCGGAAAGGCCAGATTGAGCCGCGGCGAGGCGCCGACGCCGGCGACCACCTCTTCCGCCGGCGCGCTATTGGGGCGGGGCACCGGCTTGCGCATGAAGGCATCAAAGGTCTGCTCGACCCGGCTGTTGAAGATCTTGTCGGCGCCGCGGGCGGGGTCCTGAAACTGCACGATATACATCTGATCGCCGAAGCGCGTCCGCAGCAGCTCGATCGGATCGGCCCACGCGCGGTTGGTGTGCGGCGTGTTGACGCCAACGACACCCGCGACGCGATCGAGATGCCGCAGCGGCATCTGCCAGACAATAAAGCCGCCCCAGTCGTGGCCGACGAAAATCGCCTTGTCGATCTTGAGATGATCCATCAGGCCGACGAGATCGCCGGTCAGTTGCTCGATGTCATAAGCCTCGACCGGCTCAGGCCGATCGGTCGCGCCATAGCCGCGCTGGTCCGGCGCAATCACCCGGATGCCGGCATCGCCGAGCGCCTTGATCTGATGACGCCACGAAAACGCGAGTTCCGGCCAGCCATGGCAGAGTATCATGGGCGGCGTGTCGGTTTTCGGGCCGGCGTCGTAATAGCCCATTCGAATGCCGTTGGTCTGGGCGAACTGCAGCGGCGGCATCTGGATCATGTTCGACCCCTATTTGTTCAACTGGCCACACTCTTGAGATCGGTCGGCGGTGCACAGGCGGCCTGCAAGGCGGCAAACTCACCCGGCAGCATGTCGCAGAGCACCTGGACATGGGGAATGATGTTGGCGCCGGCGATGAAGCCGAAATCGAGCTGATCGCGATAGCTCTGCACGGTGATGTTCAGCGCCAGCCCATGGGTGGAGATCGATACCGGGAAGATATGCAGCAACTCGGCTCCGGCCGCATACAAGGTCTGGCGCGGACCCGGCACATTGGACACCGTGATGTTCGCCGCCGGCGGCAACACGTCGGAGAGGCTGGAGCGGCTGTACAGCAGCGCCAGAATCTGAACCAGGATCGGTGCGCCCAGCATCGAGATGTTCGACACTTGCGGCATCAGCGCCCGCAGCGGATGCGACATCTCCTTGGATTTGGTGGATTGCGCGATGATCGCCTCCAGCCGCGCCTTGGGATCCTCGACGTTGCTGGCGATCGAGCAGATCATGCCGAACACCTGGTTGTTGGCGTCGGTATTGCCCTCCTCGCGCAGCGAGATCGGCACCGCGGCGGTCAGCGATTTCGACGGCAGCGCGCCGTGCTCCAGCAGATAGCGCCGCACCACGCCGGATGAGATCGCCAGCACCACGTCGTTGAGCTTGCCGCCGGCCTGCTTGGCCAGCGCCTTGGCCGCCGACAGCGAGATCGACACCCCCGCAAAGCTGCGCTCCGATGAAATCGATTTGTTGAGGATGGTCGGCGGCGACATCATGCCGGCGATGCTGTCGCGCGATTTCGGATCGGTGATCTTGCCGACCACTTCGGATACGCTCTTGAGCATGGTCGGAACGTTGCCGGCGAATTTCACTGCGGCTTCGATCTGGTACATCGCGTTGTCGAACAGGATCGATCCCAGATCACTTTTGCCGGAGCGCGGCAGATCGATGCCCTTCGCGGCGGCGGAGGCGTCGAACGGCTGGCGCCATAATTGCTGATAGGAATCGATCAGGTTCGCCGCGATGTCGCGCGGCTCCTGGCCGACCTTGCGCGCCGCCGGCTTCTCGATCTCGCGCGGGACCGGCGTCACGTCGTAGATCATGTTGGTCAGTGCCGCGCCGGCGCCGCCGTCAATGCAGGCGTGATGCATCTTGGAATACAGGCCGATCTCGCGATCCTTCATGCCTTCGAAGACATAGAACTCCCACAGCGGCCGGGCGCGATTGAGCAGCTTGGCATGCATCCAGCCGACGATGCGCTCCAGCGTGGCGCGGTCATGCGGCGCCGGAAGGCTGCCGCGGAAAATGTGGCGATCGATATCGAACTGGTCGTCCTCGACCCAGGAGGGATGATCGATGTCGAGCGGGGTCTTTTCGAGCCGCGATTTCAGAATCGGCGCAATATGCAGCCGCGAGGCGATCATCGCCTTGAAATCCTCGAAGAAGTCGCCCTTGTAATCGTCGGGCAAACGGAAGATCGCCATGCTTCCGACATGCATCGGCATTTCCGGCGTTTCGAGGTACAGAAACGAGGCGTCCATCGAAGACAGCTTCTTGGCGTCACTCATGATTTCCTCCCGCAACGAGATTGCACGGCGCCTTGCTGGCGCTCTTGCATTTAGGCGGATTGTGCCTGTTCCGGAGGCGCATATGCAATGGCAAACGGCCCCGATGGGTCAAATTGCCTGAATTGCCCCTCGGGTTGGGCCAAACGATCCGCGACCGCCCATAAAGCGGCGGCGTTGACGCCCAGCCCGGTATGGCTGGCGAGGTACACTTCGATATTTTCGGCTGATGCGGAGGGGCGCACGAGACAGGTTCGCCAGTTCACGATGCCGTCGCTGCGCGAATAGATCGAGGTCGCCGGCACCGGCAGGTCGCCCGCGATCGCCTCGCGCAGCTCGGAATGCTGTCCCACCGTTTCGCCTGACAGCGCTTCGTAGAGCCGCCGCGCGTTGGTGGCCCGCACATCGCCCGCGAACGGGCTTCCCAATGTCACGACGCAGCGCACCATATCGGGCGCCTGCAACGCCAGATCGCGTGCATAGACACCGCCGAGGCTCCATCCGACGATACTGACCTTGCGTCCGGTGGCGGTGTGGATCGCGCTCAGCCGATCCAGCAATGCGGCCCGCATCTTTGCCACGCCGCCCGTATTGCGGCCCATCTGCCAGGCCTGCGCGTCGTATCCGAGTTCGCGCAGATATCGCCGCATCGGCACCATCGACAGATCGGTGGCGAGAAAGCCCGGCAACGCCAGCACAGGATGACCATCGCCGCGCGGCGCCCGCATCAACAGCGGCGACAGCAACAGGCTGGCGTTGAATTCAAAAATCCCCCGGACCTCGGCCAGCATCAAGGCGAGGCTGGGCGGATGAAGCTCAGGGGTCGCGCGCGGTTCGCCTGCCTCGGGCGACATTATTTTTTCTTGTCGCTGGAGCGCGTGCTCCCGAGGCCCGCCATGGTCGCGAACATGTCCTGGAAGCGCTCGGCGAGTTTGGGGTCGAAGGTGAACCAGCTCTGCATCAGGGCTTCCGGCGAAACACTGGCGATGTTGGTCATCATCTGCTGCTGCAGCTTTTCCATCACCGCCGTCTGCATCGGCTGCACGTCCGGAAGTCCGAAGAACTGGCGGGCTTCCAGCGGCGTGCAATCGATCTCGATGTTAACCTTCATGTCCGCCGCTCCTTGATGCCGTTTCGAAAGCCCGCTTCAGTATCGCCGCGACAGGCCATCCGACGCAAGCGGCGCGGACCGTCCAAAACTCCAATCCGTAGAGATGGTCAACCAAAGCGTTCGACCGCATAGGGTTTGGGATCGGTAAACGGCGTCTCGCCGGTCATCATTTCCGCCAGCAGCCGGCCGGTGGTCGGGCCGAGCGTCAGGCCGTGGTGCTGGTGGCCGAAATCGAACCATAAGCCGGCATGGCGGGGCGCCTTGCCGATCACCGGAACCATATCGGGCAAACAGGGACGCGCGCCCTTCCAGGGCTTGACATCGATTGCCCCATCGAGCGGAAACAGCGCACGCGCATGCGGGAGCGTTTGCTCGACCTGGACCGGCGTCGACGGCGCGTCGCGGCGGGCGAATTCGACGCCGGTGGTGAGACGAATGCCCTTGTTCATCGGCGCCAGCAGATAGCCATTGTCGGTATCAAGCACGGGATGACGCAGCACGGCGTTGCCGCCGGGCGCCAGATGCAGATGATAACCACGCTTGATGCCAAGCGGAATGGAATAGCCAAGCGGACGAAACACCAGATCGGACCACGGCCCCAGCGCCACCACGATTTCGCGTGCGACGACGGCACCCGTTGCGCCGCTGATCCGCCATTTGCCGCGGGATTGTTCGAGGGTGCGTGCGTCGCCGGCGACAAACCGGCCGCCCTTGCGCTGGAAAAGCGCGGCGTAGGCCTTCGCCAATCCGCCGGGATCGGGAATGAAGCCGGGCGCGGGAAGATAAACCGCACCGGTGAATTCCCCGGTCAGATTGGGTTCTCGTTCCGCAATCGCCTTGGCATCGAGAACCTCGCCGTCGACGCCGTATTGCCGGGCACGGTCGAGTTCGCCGACCGCCTTGGCAAGCGTCGCATCGGAGCGAAACAGCTTGATCCATCCGGTCCGCCGCAACAACTCCGGCACGCCGGCTTCGGCGATCAGCGCCTCGTGCTCGATCAGGCTGCGCCGAATCAACGGCAATTCGGCCATCGCACTCTGCAAGGCCCGCTCCGGCGACGATGCCAGGAAGTAGCGGACCAACCACGGCAGAAAATCCGGTACATCGGACAGCCGATAATGCGACTGTGGCGTACGGTTCAGGGCATATTGCAGCAATTGCCCGAAATCCCGCGGAAACATCAGCGGGAAAACCGACGCACATTCGATCAGGCCGGCATTGCCATAACTGGTCTCTTCGCCGGCACCCTCGTGCCGGTCGACCAGGATCACATCTCGTCCCCGTTGCTGCAGATGCAGGGCGGCACCTACGCCGACCATACCCGCACCCAGGACCACAACATCGGCCTTCAATTCCGCCATCCGGCACTCCGAAAGTTGAATGTAACGCGCTTGGTATCGTTGCTTATGATGTAGCTAATCATTGCCGCATCGCCGCGCAAACCGGTTCGCCTGCGTGGAATCACGCTTGCGCGGCGGCCAAACTCTGGCAACATGGAACGGCGATAGATCCAGATATTGCGGGCAATAGCAGGTTACGGAGAACGAGTGCACATGTCGGTACGTCAAATCTTGCTCGCAGCGACCACCGCTTCGATTGTCGCTTTTGCGATGGCACCGGCATCGGCGCAGACCCTGCGTTACGCCAACCAGGGCGACCTCAAGTCACTCGATCCCTATACGCTGAGGGAAACGACGACCATCGCCCATCACGGGCATGTGTATGAAGGCCTGGTCGCCCGCGACAAGGAGCTGAAAATCATTCCCGCCCTGGCCGAGAGCTGGGAAACGCCGGAACCGACCCGGTGGCGCTTTCACCTACGACACAACGTCAAATTCCATAATGGCGATCCCTTCACCGCCGACGATGTGCTGTTTTCCGCCGACCGCGTGCGGGCCGACGGCTCGAATTTCGCAAGCGTGATTCCAGCCGGCGCCAAGTTCGTCAAGGTCGACGACTATACCGTCGATGTCATGCTTTCCACGCCCAACCCCATCCTGATCACGCAGTGGGATGGCTGGTACATCGTGGATAAGAAGTGGTGCGAGGAGAACAACGCGGTCGCGCCGACGCCGGCGTCCGCGACAACACCGAGCTACGCTTCGCTGCATGAGAACGGAACCGGGCCCTTCGTTATCGAGAGCCATCAGCCCGGCGTGAAGACGGTCTTCAAACCCTTCGCCGGCTGGTGGCGCAAGCCCGAGCATAATCTGAAGGAGATCATCTTCACCCCGATTGCATCCTCGGCCACTCGTGTCGCAGCGTTGCTGTCGGGCGACGTCGACATCATCGAGCCGGTGCCGATCCAGGACATCCAGCGCGTCAATGCAAGCGGCACGGCGAAGGTTCTGACCGGGCCAGAGCTGCGTACCCTCTTCATCGGGATGGATCAGCTTCGGGACGAGCTTCTGTATTCCAACATCAAGGGCAAGAACCCATTCAAGGACATCCGCGTCCGCGAGGCCTTCTACAAGGCGATCGATGTCGATCTGATCAAGAGCCGCGTCATGCGCGGGCTGTCGACGCCGTCCGCGCTGATGATCGCGCCCGAATTGTTCCCGCTGTCCAAGGAATTCGTCCGTCCGAAAGCCGATCCCGAGGGCGCCAAGAAGCTCATGGTCGCGGCCGGCTATCCGGATGGCTTCGAGGTTACGATGGACTGCCCCAACGATCGCTATGTGAACGATGCCGAGATCTGTCAGGCGGTCGTCGGCATGCTGGCGCGCATCGGTGTGAAAGTGAATCTGCTGGCGCAGCCGAAGGCACAGTATTTCGCCAAGGTGCTGAAGCCCGGCGGCTTCAACACCTCTTTCTACATGCTCGGCTGGCAGCCCGCATCGCAGGATTCGCATAACGTGATGCACGACATCATGGGCTGCCGGGAAGACCCGAAAGACCCCGCGCGCGGCGAAACCAATCTGAGCGGTTACTGCAACAAGGATTTCGACGCGCTCACCGACAAGGTGCTGGTCGAGACCGACAACGCCAAGCGCGATCAGCTGATCAAGCAGGCCTTCGACATGGCCATCAAGGATTACGCCTACATTCCACTGCATCAGCAGGCATTGGCGTGGGGCGTTTCGAACAAGGTGAAGCTGACCCAGCGCGCCGACAATCAGGTACTGCTCTACTGGGCGACCAAGGAGTAATCAATCTCGACCTCGAAGGTGCCGGCAGCAAGCGTTTCCGGGACTTTTCGGGGGAGAGCATGATTCATGTTGCGTTTCTACCGTAACGCAACATCGCCCAAACAACGCAACGATGCGTCACGAGTTTTATAGAGGAAGTGAAAGGACCACATGCTCGCTTTCACTCTTCGCCGCGCGATACAGGCCATTGGCGTCATGATCGCCGTCGGCATCATTTCGTTTTCGATGTTCCGTTTCGCCGGCGATCCCGTCAATCAGATTGTCGCTATCGACACCTCGGCCGCCGAGCGCGCCGCCATCCGCCACTCGCTCGGCCTCGACGATCCAATCCCCGTACAATTCTTGCATTATTTTGCCGACGCAGCCCAATTCAAGTTCGGCGTGTCCTACCAGTTCCGCCAGCCGGTCGCGAACCTGTTGATGGAGCGAATGCCGGCGACGCTGGAACTCGCAGCCTGCGCTACCGTGCTGGCGATGGTGTTCGGCATCCTGATGGGCGTCTATTCGGCGCTGCGACGCGACAGTTTCCTGGCGAAGCTGTTTCAGGCGGTGTCGCTGATCGGCATCTCGCTGCCGACCTTCCTGATCGGCATTCTCTTGATCTATCTGTTCGCGGTGACGCTGGGCTGGCTGCCGTCGTTTGGACGCGGTGAAGTCGTGCGGATCGGCTGGTGGACCACGGGCCTGCTGACGATCTCCGGCCTCAAGGCCCTGATCCTGCCATCGATCACGCTCGGCCTGTTCCAGATGACGCTGATCATGCGGCTGGTGCGGGCCGAAATGCTCGAAGTGCTACGCACCGATTATATCCGCTTTGCCCGCGCGCGCGGATTGACGACGCGCGCAATCCATTTCGGCCACGCGCTCAAGAACACCCTGGTTCCCGTCATCACCGTGGCCGGGCTGCAATTTGGCTCGGTTATTGCATTTGCGATCATCACCGAAACCGTGTTCCAGTGGCCCGGCATGGGACTGTTGTTCCTGCAAGCCGTGCAAAACGTCGATATTCCGATTATGGCAGCCTATTTGCTGATGGTGTCGCTGATCTTCGTCACCATCAATCTCGTGGTGGACATTCTCTACACCGTGGTCGATCCGCGCCTGCGCTCGACCATCAGCCGTCCGGCGTGAGCACGAGAGATTTCATGTCCGAAACCACCGTCCCGCATCAAGCCGAGCCAAGCGCGCCAGCAGCGCCTTCCACATCCGGGAACTGGTTCGCACGTGCGCTCGACAGCGACGTGTTGTATTCGTTCCGGCGGTCACGCCTGACCATGATCGCGGCCGCCGTGACCGTGCTGTTCTTTCTGGTGGCGATCCTTGCTCCTGTCCTCGCGGTGCAGAACCCGTTCGATCCGGCGCAGCTTCAACTGATGAATTCGCGGATCTCGCCGCTGTGGACTGCGGATGGGCAAAGCCCGTTTTTGCTCGGCACCGACGAACAGGGCCGCGACGTCCTTTCCGCCATCCTTTATGGCCTGCGCATTTCGCTCACGGTGGGCGTGCTCGGCGTCGTGTTTTCGGGAACGCTGGGCGTGCTGCTCGGGTTGATCGCGGGCTATGTCGGCGGCTATGTCGACAGCCTGATCATGCGGATCGCCGATGTGCAACTGACCTTCCCGGCGATCCTGATCGCGCTATTGGTCAACGGCGTAGTCAAGTCGGTATTCGGCAATCGGCTTGATGCCATGAGTACGCTGGCGGTCCTGGTGTTCGCGATCGGCTTGAGTTTCTGGGTGCAATATGCCCGCACCGTGCGTGGCTCGGTGATGGTGGAGAAAAACCGCGATTACGTCGCCGCGGCGCAATTGATCGGCCTTCCCGCGCCCGTGATCATGTTGCGGCACGTGCTGCCGAACACGATGGGTCCCATTCTTGTGATCGCCACCATCAATCTCGCGCTGGCGATCATCACCGAGGCCACGCTGTCGTTTCTCGGCGCCGGCATGCCCGACACCATGCCGTCGCTCGGCACGCTGATACGGATCGGCAATAATTATCTGTTTGCCGGCGAGTGGTGGATCGTCGCCTTCCCCGGCTTCGCGCTGGCGGCACTGATCCTCTCCATCAACCTGCTCGGCGATTGGCTGCGCGACGCGCTCAATCCGAAACTTCGGTGAACAATGCTTCCGGTGACCTCTTCGCATGACTGAACCCGTGCTCTCCGTGCGTAACCTCAAGGTGGAATTCGCCACCCGCCGCAGCGTGCTGCGCGCGATCGACGATGTGTCGTTTGAGATCGCACGCGGCGAAGTGCTGGGCGTGGTCGGCAAATCCGGCGCCGGCAAATCCGTCACCGGTCTTGCCGTGATCGGGCTGATCGATCCGCCCGGCCGGATCGCCGGCGGCGAGATTTCGCTGTCCGGCTTGCGAATCGACAATCTCTCGCCGGAGGATTTGCGCCGTATCCGGGGCAAGCGGATCGGAATGATCTTCCAGGACCCGCTCACCAGCCTCAACCCGCTCTACCGCGTCGGCGATCAACTGGTCGAGACCATCACCACGCATCTCAATCTGTCGCAGACTGCCGCGCGCAAGCGGGCGATCGATCTGCTTGCCGAAGTGGGCATTCCCGCGCCCGACAAGCGTATCGACGCCTATCCGCATGAATTCTCCGGCGGCATGCGCCAGCGCGTCGTCATTGCACTGGCGATCTGCGCCGAGCCGGAACTGATCATCGCAGATGAGCCGACCACCGCGCTCGACGTCTCGGTGCAGGCGCAGATCATCGCCTTGATCAAGCGCCTCGGCCGCGACCACGGCACCGCGGTGATGCTGGTGACGCACGACATGGGCGTGATCGCCGAGACCTGCGATCGCGTCGCCGTGATGTATGCCGGTCGCATCGCCGAGATCGGCCCGGTGCAGGACGTGGTGCAGAGCCCGCTGCACCCCTATGCCAAAGGCTTGATGGGGGCGATCCCGACGCTGGCGGGCGACGCCGAACGGCTGGTGCAAATCCCGGGCTCGATGCCGCGGCTGTCTGCGATCCCGACCGGCTGCTCGTTCAATCCGCGCTGCACGTTTGCTTTCGACCGCTGCCGGATCGAACGGCCGGAACCGCAAAGACACGGCTCACAGGCTGTGGCCTGCCATCTCTATGACACGGCCGCCAGGAACAACGCGGCATGAACTCAACTCGCTTCATCGACGTCAAAAACCTGCGCTGCCAGTTCGATGTGTCGAAACCCTGGCTCAACCGGGTGCTGGAAGGCGGCAAGCTGGAATATTTGAAAGCGGTCGACGGCGTTACGTTTGATATCGCCAAGGGCGAGACTTTCGCGCTGGTCGGCAAATCCGGCTCCGGCAAAACCACTGTGGCGCGCATGGTGGTCGGGCTGTTGCCGCCGACCTCGGGCGAAGTCGTCATCGACGGCGTTTCGATGAGCGATCCGAAGCAGATGCAGGCGCGCCGGCAACTGCGCCGCCGCATCCAGATGATCTTCCAGGATCCCTATGCGAGCCTCAATCCGCGCTTCCGGGTCGATGCCATCATCGCCGAACCGATCCGCGCCTTCGACCTGATCCAGGGCGAGCGCGATATCAAGGCGCGGGTCGGCGAATTGCTCGGTCTGGTCGGCCTGCACCCCGACGACGGCTTGAAATTTCCGCACGAATTCTCCGGCGGCCAGCGGCAGCGCATCGCGATCGCGCGGGCGCTGGCATCGGAATCCGAATTCATCGTCTGCGACGAGCCAACCTCGGCGCTCGACGTCTCCGTGCAGGCACAGATCCTGAACCTGATGCGCGATCTGCAGGACAAGCTCGGGCTCACCTACCTCTTCATCAGCCACAATCTGGCGGTGGTCCGGCATATGGCGACCCGCATCGGCGTGATGTATCTCGGCCGCATCGTCGAAATTGCGCCGGCGCGCGATTTGTTCGATCACCCGCGCATGCCCTACACCAAGATGCTGCTGGGCGCCGTGCCGGATCTGGCGATGTCCGGGCGCCAGCGGATTCCGGTCAAAGGCGAAATCCCCAATCCGATCAATCCGCCGCCCGGCTGTGCCTTCAATCCGCGCTGCCCGCTGGTATTCGACCTCTGCCGCCAGCAGGCACCCGCGCTAATCGACGGCGTCGCCTGCCACGCCGTCAACAATCCGGCTTCCGCGGCTGTTCCAGCATGATCACGCGCAGGCGAGCAAACCAGCGCCCGGTGCCGGTTGGCAGTCAGCCCCGGCTGTGGTCAAGTGCATCAGCACCACGTTACCAGCGAGACATATCCCCATGAGTAATATCAATCCCGATCCGTTCACCACGCGGCCCGAAATCGAAGGTACTTTCGGCGTCGTCACCTCGACGCACTGGATCGCCACCGCGGTCGGGATGGGCATTCTAGAAAAAGGCGGCAACGCCTTCGATGCCGGCGTCGCCACCGCCTTCACGCTGCAGGTGGTCGAGCCGCATTTGAACGGCCCCGGCGGCGACGTGCCGATCATCGTGCACGACACCAAGCGAGGCCGCACCGAAGTGATTTGCGGCCAGGGTCCGGCACCGCAGGGCGCGACCATCGCGCATTACCGCAGCGAGGGCCTCGAGATGGTGCCCGGCACCGGATTGTTGGCGGCCTGCGTCCCCGGCACGTTTGAATCTTGGATGCTGCTGCTGCGCGATTACGGCACCATGAAACTCCGCGAGGTGCTGGAACCCGCAATCGCCTATGCCCGTGACGGCTATCCGCTGGTCGAGCGCGCCTCCGCGACGATCCGGACCGTCGAGCAATTGTTCCGGAACCACTGGACCACCTCGGCCGCGGTCTATCTGCCGAACAATGAGGTGCCGAAACCCGGCACGCTCTTTACCAACCCCAAAATGTCCGAAACCTATGCCCGCATCCTCAAAGAGGCCGAAAGCGCCGGCAGCGACCGCGTCGCGCAGATCGAGCGCGCGCGCAAGGCCTGGTCGCATGGCTTCGTTGCGGAAGCGATCGACAAATTCTGCCGCACCCAGGAGATCATGGATGTCAGCGGCTCGCCGCATCGCGGCGTGCTCTCGGCCGATGACATGGCGCGCTGGCAGCCCACCGTCGAAGCGCCGCTGACCTACGATTACGGGCGCTACACCGTCTGCAAGCCCGGCGTCTGGAGCCAGGGCCCGGTGATGCTGCAGCAGCTTGCGCTGTTGAAGGGATTTGAACTCGACGGGCTCGATCCCGCGGGGCCGGAATTCATCCACCTGCAGATCGAATGCGCCAAATTGGCTTTTGCGGATCGCGAAAAATTCTACGGCGATCCCAAGTTCACGGAGATCCCGATCGCGACGCTGCTATCGGACGCGTATAATGACGAACGCCGCAAGCTGATCGCGAAAGACAAGGCGTCGCTGGATTTCCTGCCCGGTTCGGTCGAAGGTTTTGGATCGGTCGTAAAACTGCGCCGCGCGGAAGGTCATCGCGAAGCCGTCGGCGCGATGGGTGCCGGCGAGCCCACGGTGGGCCGCTTCGGCGAAGTGCGCGGCGACACCGTGCATTTCGATATCATCGACCAGGCCGGCAACATGATTTCGGCGACGCCATCCGGCGGCTGGCTGCAATCCTCGCCGGTCATTCCGGACATCGGCTTCTGCCTCGGCAGCCGCGCACAGATGTTCTGGCTTGAGGAAAATCATCCCGCCGCGCTCGCGCCCGGCAAGCGTCCGCGCACCACGCTCTCGCCCACCATGGCGCTGCGTGACGGTGAGCCGTACATGGCCTGGGGTTCGCCCGGCGGCGACCAGCAGGACCAATGGACCACGCAATTTTTCCTGCGCCACGTCCACGCCAACATGAACCTGCAGGAAGCGATCGACGCGCCGGCGTGGCATTCCGAGCATTTCCCGATTTCGTTCTGGCCACGCACCGCGCGGCCGGGCGTGCTCGTGCTCGAAAACCGCGTGCCGAAGGCCACCGTCGATACATTGAAGGGCCGTGGTCATATCGTCGAGACCGGCCCGGACTGGTCGGAAGGCCGCCTCACCGCCGCCTCGAAAGTCGGCCGGCGCCGCCGCGCTGCCGCCAATCCGCGCGGCATGCAGGGCTACGCGGCGGGCCGATAAGGGCAAAGAGATGACATATAAAGGCTAAGATGACCTGGTCGATCATCGCCCGCGACACCCAGACCGGCCAGTTCGGCATCGCGGTCGCAACACGGTTCTTCGCCGTAGGCGCCCGCGTCCCCTATATCGCCGCGGGCATCGGGGCGATCGCAACACAGGCGCTGGTCAACCAGTACTACGGCATCGACGGCCTGAAACTGCTGCGCGACGGGCACAGCCCGCGCGATATCATCGATACCTTGATTGCAGCCGATAGCGGCCACGCCAGCCGGCAACTGCACCTGATGGATGCCAGCGGCCGCGTCGCTGCCTATACCGGCCGCGAATGCGTCGACTGGTGCGGGCATATCGAGGGCGACGGCCTCTCGATCGCCGGCAACATGCTGGCGAGCGCGCGGGTGCTGGACGATACCGCGGCTGCTTACACCGCACGCAAGACGCTGCCATTTGCGCAGCGCCTGATCGCTGCGATGGTTGCGGGCGAAGCCGCCGGCGGCGACAAGCGCGGCAAGCAGTCGGCGGCACTTTTGATCTACGGCGAGGAAGAATGGTCCGATCTCGATCTGCGCGTCGATGACCATGCCGATCCGCTCGCTGAGCTGGCGCGCCTTGAACATGTGAGCCGGGAGCGCTGGACGCATTTCCGGCAGTTTCTTCCCAGCCGAAAGAATCCGGCGGGGATTACCGACCGCGGCACGATTGATGCAGGAATTCAAGCAAGCCTTGAAGC
Source organism: uncultured Alphaproteobacteria bacterium (assembly GCA_963738105.1). GTDB lineage: Bacteria > Pseudomonadota > Alphaproteobacteria > Rhizobiales > Xanthobacteraceae > Bradyrhizobium. Next base: position 44,827 of record CAVTWC010000039.1, read on the forward strand.
CGCGACTGCAGGAAAGCAATGACCGAAAACCCGCTGATCGAAATCGAGGGCCTGCGGGTCACTTTTCATGGCGACGCCGGCCGCACCATCCATGCGGTCGATCAGGTCGATCTCAGCGTGGCCCAGGGCGCGACGCTTGGCCTCGTCGGCGAATCCGGCTGCGGCAAGAGCGTGACATCACTGGCGATTATGGGTCTGTTGTCGAAACATTCAGCTGAAATCGCAGGCTCGATCCGCTTCGACGGCTTCGATCTACTCGCGGTGCCGGATCAGACCCTGCGCGACCTGCGCGGCAATCGGCTCGCAATGATCTTCCAGGAGCCGATGACGTCGCTTAATCCGAGCTTTACGATCGGCGACCAGATCATCGAGACCATCCTGCGTCACCGCGGCGGGTCACGGCGGGCGGCGCGACAACGCGCCATCGAGCTGCTGCGTCGCGTTCACATCCCCTCGCCGGAACGGCGCATCGACGATTATCCGCACAAGCTATCGGGCGGCATGCGTCAGCGAGTCATGATCGCGATCGCGCTGGCCTGCGATCCGAAATTGCTGATCGCCGACGAGCCGACCACGGCACTCGACGTCACTCTGCAGGCACAAATCCTCGAGCTGATGCGCGAGCTGAAGGCCGCCAGCAACGCCGCAATCATTCTGATCACCCATGATCTCGGCGTGGTCGCGGAAGTCTGCGACGAGGTCGCGGTGATGTATGCCGGCGAGATCGTCGAACGCGCGCCGGTCGATGAATTGTTTGCAAGTCCGCAGCATCCCTACACGGTCGGCCTGCTCGGCTCGATCCCGCGGCTTGATCGTCAGACCGAGCATCTGGCCACCATTGAGGGCATGGTGCCCAACATGGCGGACCCGCCGCGCGGCTGCCGTTTCGCCGCACGCTGTCCGTTCGTCGGCCAGGCCTGCCTCGAAGCGCCGCCGCCGCTGGTCGCGGTGAGCGCCGCGCATTTGTCGCGCTGCATCAAGGCGCCGCTCGAGAGGTTGGTGTCGTGACCGCGTTGCTCGAAGTCGAAGACCTGCAAAAATACTTCGTCGCGGAACGTTCGGTGTTCGGCCGGCCGACTGCGCACGTCAAGGCGGTCGACGGCGTCTCCTTCAAGGTTGAGCGCGGCAAGACGCTCGGGCTGGTCGGGGAATCCGGCTGCGGAAAATCAACCGTAAGCCGGCTGGTATTGCGGCTGATCGAAGCCGATTCAGGTCGCATAAGCTTCGAGGGCCGCGACCTGCTGGCACTGGGTACGAACGAACTGCGCAGCTTCCGCCGCGAAGCGCAGATCATCTTTCAGGATCCCTATGCGTCGCTCAATCCGCGCATGACGGTCAGCCAGATCCTGACCGAGCCGCTGGCACTGCATGATCTGGTGCCGCCGTCGCGACGCCCGCAGCGCGTGCAGGAATTGCTGCGGCTGGTGGGGCTGGAGCCGCGCTTCGCGCGCCGCTATCCCCATGAGTTTTCCGGCGGTCAGCGCCAGCGCATTGCGATCGCGCGGGCGCTGGCGGTCGAGCCGAAACTGATCGTCTGCGATGAACCGGTATCGGCGCTCGACGTCTCGATCCGCTCGCAGATCCTGAACCTGCTGCGTGATCTCCAGGACCGGCTCGGCCTCGCCTATATCTTCGTCTCGCATGACCTCGCGGTCGTGAAGCATATCGCCGACCGTGTCGCCGTGATGAATCTCGGCGAGATCGTCGAAACCGCGGATACCCAGGCGTTGTTCGCGACGCCACGCCATCCCTATAGCCGCGCGCTGCTGTCGGCGATCCCGATGCCCAATCCGCGTGCAAAGCGCAGCCCGCTGCTCCTGAAGGGCGAGATGCCGAGCGCGTTGAATCCGCCGTCCGGCTGCCGCTTTCACACGCGCTGCCCCTATGTGATCGATCGCTGCCGCATCGAGCGGCCGAAGCTGCTTAATGACGCGGCAGGTCATGCCACAGCATGTCATCGCGCCGGCGAACTGCCGCCGGCGGACGCGAACCGATCCAATACGCATTTTTCCCCGGCACTGGAACGATTGATCGCCGCCTTCAGCGCGCGAGCGGAAGGTCCGGCGTCCTCCGGGGTTGATATAGTCGGGACGACACCAACGGCGGTGTAATTGTGGATACAGGAACAGGGCGATGAAAATCTTGCGTTTGGCGGTGGCCGCTGCAGCGTTGTTGCTTTCTCTGGGCGCGGGCGCCAATGCCCAGACCACCCTGCGCATCGGGCTGGCCGAGGACCCCGATATTCTCGATCCGACGCTGGCGCGCACCTATGTCGGCCGCATCGTGTTCTCTGCCGTCTGCGACAAGCTGTTCGATATCGACGACAAGCTGAACATCGTGCCGCAGCTCGCGCTGTCCTACGAAACCTCCGCCGACGGCAAGGCGATGACGATCAAGCTGCGGCCCGGCGTCAAGTTTCAGGATGGCGAACCGCTCGACGCGGAAGCCGCGAAGTTCTCGATCGAGCGCCACATGACGATGCAGGCCTCGTTCCGCAAATCCGAATTGTCGAGCGTGGATCACGTCGAGGTGGTCGATCCCTTGACCATCAAGCTGGTCCTGAAGACACCATATTCGCCGCTGATCGCGCAGCTTACCGATCGGGCCGGCATGATGGTCTCGCCCAAGGCGGCGAAGGAGGAAGGCGACAAATTCGGGCAGCATCCGGTTTGCGCCGGCCCGTATAAATTCGTCGAGCGGGTGCCGCAGGACCGCATCGTGTTCGAGAAATTCGCCGATTACTGGAACAAGGATAATGTCTTTATCGACAAGATCGTGTTCCTGCCCATTGTCGATGCCACGGTCCGGCTTGCCAATCTGAAATCCGGCGGGCTCGACCTGGCCGAGCGTGTGCTGGCGACCGATCTCAAGGACATCCGTGCCGACCCCAGGCTTGTGCTGTCGACCGTGCCCGAGCTCGGCTATCTCGGCCTCACCATTAACATCGCCAACGACAAGACCAAGGGCGCGCTCAGCCAGTCGGTGAAGGTGCGGCAGGCGCTCGATCTGTCGATCGACCGCGAGGCGATCAACCAGGTCGTGTTCAATGGCGAGTTCACGCCGGGCAATCAGTGGGTCAGCCCCACCCATCCCTATTACCAGAAGGCGTTCCCCATTCAGCCGCGCAATATCGAAAAGGCCAAGGCGCTGTTGAAGGAGGCCGGCGTCGCCCTGCCCGTTACCGTCGATTACATGGTCACCAAGGGCGCCGAAAACGAAGCCGTCGCCCAGGTCATTCAGTCGATGGCGGCGGAAGCCGGCTTCGACCTGAAAATCCGCGTCATTGAGTTCGCGACGTCGTTCAAGCAGGCGCAAGCCGGCGAGTTCCAGGTATTCCAGATCAACTGGAGCGGCCGCATCGACCCGGACGGTAATTCCTATGTGTTCATGCACACCAAGGCGCCGCAGAACGACGGCGGCTATTCCAATCCGGAAGCCGACAAACTGATGGACGACGGCCGCCTTGTCTCCGATCCGGCGCAGCGCAAGGCGATCTATGAAAAGCTGACCAAGATCCTGCTCGAGGAAGAGCCGATCATCTATCTCTATCACCGCAAGCTGTTGTTCGCCCACACCACTAAGCTGGACGGATTCAAGCCGCTGCCGGATGGGCTGGTGCGCGTGGTCGGGCTGAAGCTGAAGTGATGGAACCTGTGTTTGTGATGCGAGGCTCGCTCCTGCTCCCCTCCCCCTTGCGGGGAGGGGTCGGGGGTGGGGGTCTCCAAGTACGACTCCCGTTGTGGCTACCCCCCACCCCAACCCTCCCCCGCAAGGGGGGAGGGAGTAAGGAGAGCTTGGCACCATGCTGAGTTTTCTCACCAAGCGCCTCGCCCAGCTGGTTCCGACGCTGTTCTTCGTGTCGATCCTGATCTTTTCGCTGCAGCATCTGTTGCCCGGCGATCCCGCGTTGGTGATGGCCGGCGAGGAACGCGATCCCGCGGTGATCGAAAAAATCCGTCAGCAATACCGGCTCGATCGGCCGATCCCGGTGCAATATTTTTACTGGGTCAGGGGTGTCGTCTCCGGCGATTTCGGCGAGTCACTCCGCATCAAGGTGCCGGTGCTTCAGCTGATCGAACAAAAACTGCCGGTCACGATCCAGCTGGGGTCGATGGCGATCGTGATCGCGTTCTTGATCGGCATTCCCGCCGGCATCGTCTCGGCGGTCAAGAAAGGCACCGCCTGGGACTATGGCGCCAATTTGTTTGCGCTGTGGGGTATCTCGACGCCGAACTTCTGGCTCGGCATCATGCTGATCTTCCTGTTCTCGATCAAACTCGGATGGCTACCGGCGTCAGGCTACGTGCCGTTGTCCGAAAACTGGCGCGCCAGCCTCGCTTCCACCATCATGCCGGCCTTTGTGCTCGGCAACGCCATCGCCGCGATCTTGATGCGGCATACCCGCAGCGCGATGCTGCAGGTGCTTGAAAGCGATTATGTCCGCACCGCGCGTGCCAAGGGGCTATCCGAGCGCGTGGTGATCCTCAAGCACGCGATGCGCAATGCGTTGACGCCGGTGATTACACTCGGCGCGCTCGAACTCGGCACACTGCTGTCGGGCGCGGTGCTGACCGAACAGATCTTTTCGATTCCGGGTTTCGGCAAGCTGATCGTCGATGCCGTGTTCAATCGCGATTACGCCGTCGTGCAGGGCGTCGTGCTGGTGACGGCGACCGTCTACATCATGCTGAACTTGATCGCCGATATCGCCTATATCCTCGTCAACCCGCGGCTGAGGGCGTAAGCGCATGACCGACGCGACGCTTGGCGCCATCCAAATCGCCGCCGACGACGAACTGGAAAGCCCGGCCCGGCGCGCCTTGCGCCGGCTGTTCCGGCGCAAGGGCGCCGTGGTTGGATTAGTGGTCATCGCGGTGTTCATTTTGCTCGCGCTGTTTGCGCCTGTCGTGGCCCCCTATGATCCGGTGGCGACGAGCTGGTCGCTGGTGCGCAAGCCGCCGTCGGCGCTGCACTGGTTCGGCACCGACGATCTCGGTCGCGACATCCTGAGCCGGGTGATCTATGGCGCACGCGCCTCGCTGATGGCAGGCGCGATCTCGGTCGGGATCGCGCTTGGCATCGGCGTGCCGTTCGGACTGCTGTCGGGGTATCGCGGCGGTTTCATCGACGCCCTGATCAGCCGCATCACCGATGCCATGCTGGCCTGCCCGTTCCTGATCCTCGCAATCGCGCTCGCGGCATTTCTCGGCCCGAGCCTCGGCAACGCCATGATTGCGATCGGCATTACCACGACGCCGATTTTCGTGCGGCTGACGCGCGGCCAGACCATGAGCGTCAAGGTCGAGGATTATGTCGAGGCCGCGCGCGCCATGGGCAATCCACCCTGGCGGATCGCGCTGTTTCACATCCTGCCCAACATCATGCCGGCGCTGCTGGTGCAGGCGACATTGTCGATCGCCGCCGCGATCATCGCCGAAGCGGCGCTGTCGTTCCTCGGCCTCGGCCAGCAGCCGCCCGCACCATCCTGGGGCAGCATGCTCAACGCCGCGCAACGCTTCCTGAGCAACGCACCGTGGATGGCGTTGTGGCCGGGCCTGGGGATTTTCCTGGTGGTGCTGAGTTTCAACCTGGTCGGCGACGGCCTGCGCGACGCGCTGGATCCAAGGGCGCGGTAGGCCCTTTCGTCATTGCGAGCGCAGCGAAGCAATCCAGGGTCGCAAAGAAAGACTGGATTGCTTCGTCACTGCGCTCCTCGCAATGACGAACGTAATGGCCGATGTCAGTGCTAAATCACCACTTCCCGCATCACGCGGCGGCAATCCATTTCGTATTCCAAATCGACCACCGGCGGGCGGGCGAAATGCCAGGTCAGGCCGGAACGCAGCGCGCCGTGGCGAACCAGCTCATCGGCGAGCACATGATGAAAATCGCGGATCGAATAGGCTTGCGCCGCGGTGGTGTCCTTCCAGCCGAAGCCGAAGGTTTCGAGACGGTTTTCCATCTCGTTGACGGTGCGTTGCACCTTCTCCTTCAGGCCTTCCGGGCTGGCATCGCGGTATCGGACGATGCGTTCGGGATAGCTGCCGCTACCGCCACGGGTTTCGGCGCCGCCGGCAATCACGAAAGTGGGCGTCTTGCCCTTGCTCGGCCGCGTAAACGAAAAGGCATAAAACGACGGCTCGGAGGGCGGGTCGATTTCCGGGCAGACATTGCTGCGCGCCACCGGGTTGGTCGTGCCGTCGAACAGGCCCCATTCCGCTAGTGTCTTGACGTAGTGCTGGTTGAAGGCGCGAAAGCCGTCTTCGGTAAAGGCCGCGGGCGAGCGTAATTCGCAGGCGCAGAACGAGGTGAGAGGCCGTCCCGCCGCGCCGATATATTTTGCGATCTGCTCGAACCCTTCGGCCAGCGGCAGCATGCGATCAAACCGCACGCGCTCGATCTCGAAGCCCGGATCGGCCGCAGCGCCGCTCGAATACTGAAACACCGCCGGGATGAACCGGTAATTGCCGGCCGAGAAATCCTGCGTCGTCATGTCTGGCACCCCCTGATTACGCGGTCATCATGGCACGCAGAGGAAGCGAGCGCCATTGGACGCGTCGCAGAGGCACCTGCCGGAGCAGCAGATCGGGAGAGGCCACCAAACGAAAACGGCGGCCGAAGCCGCCGTCACGCAGTGCCTTATGCGGCCGTGCCTCAGGTTGGCTTGAGCGCCTTCTGATCCAGCTCGAAATCGGCGATTTCCTTGGCCCGCTCGGACTCGGCGCTGGCGCGGTGATCGGTGGCGAGCACCACGTAGACCGCGGGCAGCACGAACAGCGTGAACAACGTGCCGATCGACATGCCGGAGACCACGACGAGGCCGATCGAGAACCGGCTTGCCGCGCCCGCGCCTGACGCCGTCAGCAGAGGAATCAGGCCGGTCACCATCGCCGCCGTCGTCATCAGGATCGGGCGCAGCCGGACCCGCGCCGCCATCTCGATCGCCGAACGCCGGTCGAGCCCCTCATTGAGCTGCAGCTCGTTGGCGAACTCGACCATCAGGATGCCATGCTTGCTGATCAGCCCGACCAAGGTCAGGAGGCCGACCTGAGTGTAGATGTTCATGGTGGCCGCGCCGAAGAACAGCGGCAGCATGGCGCCCACGATTGCCATGGGAACGCTGACCATGATGACCAGCGGATCGCGCAGGCTCTCGAACTGCGCAGCCAGCACCAGGAAGATGATGATCAGCGCAAAGCCGAAGGTAACCGCGAGCTGGTTGCCTTCCTGCACATATTGCCGGGAATCCGCCAGATAATCGTGGCTGAAGCCGGCCGGCAGGTTCTTGGCCTGTGCCTCGAGGAAATCCACGGCCTGTCCGACGGTCACGCCGGGCATCGGCACGGCCGAGAAGGTCGCGGAGTTGAGCTGATTGTAATGCGTCAGCGCGTTGGGATCGGTGCCGGTCTCGATCGAAACCAGTGTCGACAGCGGCACCTGCTGACCAGTTGCACTCGACACGTAATATTCGCCGAGGGATTCCGGCGACAGCCGCTTGTCGCGCGGCACCTGCGGAATCACCTGATACGACCGCCCCTCAAGGTTGAAGCGGTTGACGTAATTGCCGCCCAGCAGCGTCGCCAGCGTATTGCCGATGCTCAGCATCGTGATGCCGAGATCGCTGGCTTTGGAGCGGTCGATCTTGATCCGCACCACCGGCTGGTTGAAGTCGAGGTCACTGTCGGAGACGATGAACATGCCGCTTTTGCGCGCAGCTTCCTTCAGCTTCACCATTTGCTCATAGACCGACTGGAAGCCGTTGGTGGAGCTGATCACCATCTGCACCGGCAAGCCGCCGGGGCCGCCGGGCAATGGCGGCAGGTTGAAGGCGAACGCTTGGACGCCCTCGATCTTGCTGAGTTGCGCCTGCACCAGCGGTTTCAGCTTGATCGCGGAGCGCTCCCGCTCGTCCCACGGCTTGAGCAGCATGCCGGCGATACCGCCCTGCGGGCCGTTGATGCCGTTGAGGATAAAACGGAGATCGGTTTCGGGGAAGCCGGCAAAGGCCTTGTCGAGCTTCTCGCCGTAAAAATCCGCGTAATCGATGTTGGCGTATTTCGGCGCCTTGGTCACCGCGAACACGATACCCTGGTCTTCCTCGGGCGCGAGTTCCTTTGACGTGTGCATATAGAGGAAGCCGACCAGGCCCAGGATCGTCAACGCAAACAGCGCGGTGATCGGGCGATAGTCGAGCGAGCGATCGAGCTGCCGTCCGTACCAGCGCGTCATCGAACCGAACACACGGTTGACGAGCTTGGCGAACCGCCCTTCCTCGGCGCTCTTGAGAAACACCGAGCACATCATCGGCGACAGCGTCAGCGCGATGACACCTGATACGATCACCGAACCAGCCAGCGTGAATGCGAACTCCCGGAACAGCGCGCCGGTGAGGCCGCCGAGGAAGCCGATCGGCGCATACACCGCCGCCAGCGTAATCGTCATCGAGATGACGGGGCCGACGATTTCGCGCGCGCCTTGCATGGCGGCCTGCACCGGCGGTTTGCCTTCCTCCAGATGCCGGTGGATGTTCTCCACCACCACGATGGCGTCGTCGACCACCAGACCGATCGCAAGCACCATCGCCAGCAAGGTCAACAGATTGATGCTGAAACCCATCACCAGCATCAGGCTGCAGACGCCGACCAGCGACAGCGGAATCGTCACGACAGGGATGATCACCGATCGAAGCGACGCGAGGAACAGGAAGATCACCACGACCACGATCAGGATCGCCTCGCCGAGGGTTTTTTCCACCTCGTCGATCGACGACTGAATGAACTTGGTCGAGTCGTAGGCCACCTTCATCTTCATGGAAGGCGGCAGATTGCGCTCGAGCTCAGGAAACAGCGCGCGGACACCCTTGACCAAGGTCAGCGGGTTGCCCTGCGGCGTCGCCTGCACGCCAATGAAGATCGCATGCTCACCATTGAAGGCGACGCTGGCGTCGGTGCTTTGCGCTGCGAGTTCGACGGTAGCGATGTCCTCCATCCGCACGAAACCGCCGTCCTTGGCCTTGACGATCATGCGCTTGAACTGACCGATGTTCTGCAGGTCGGTATTCGTCGAGACGTTGGAGACGATAAAATAGCCCTTGGACTGGCCCGCCGCGGCCTGGAAGTTGTTGGCGGCAATCGCGGCGGAAACATCGAGCGGCGAGACACTGCGGCCTGCCATGCGAACGGGATCGAGCCACAGGCGCATCGCAAAGGTCTGGCCACCAAGAATATCGGCGGAGGCGACGCCATCGACGGTGGACAGCACCGGCTGAACCACGCGCGTCAGGTAATCCGAGATCGCCGATCCCGACAGGGTTTCACTGGAGAAACCGAGATACATCACGGCCGTGGTCTGGCCGGTGGTCTTGGTCACGATCGGATCGTTGGATTCCTTCGGGATCAGATATTTGACCGAGTTCACCTTGGCGAGCACTTCGGTCAGCGCCTGGTTGGGGTCGAAGTTCAGCTTGATGTAGACCTGGATCGTGCTGGTGCCGAGTACCGACGATGACGTCATGTAGTCGACGCCTTCTGCGGAGGCGACTGCCTGCTCGATCGGCGTCGTGATAAAGCCCTGGATCAGGTCGGCCGACGCACCGGGATAGACCGTGGTGACATTGACCACCGTGTTCGACAGTTTCGGATATTGCCGGATCGGCAGGCTTGTCGCGGCCTTGAATCCGATCAACAGGATCAGAAGGCTCACAACCAGCGCCAACACCGGCCGCTTGATAAAGATGTCGGTCCAGACCATCGCTCAGCTCCGAAAATCAGTAGCGTGGCACATCTGCCGGGATCGGCGGCGCAGGATCGGGCGAGATAGAGACCGCCGCGCCCGATTGCAGCTTGAGCTGGCCGACCGCAACCACGCGATCGCCCGGCTTCACGCCGCTGAGGATTTCGGTCCTGCCCTCAACCCGGTTACCGGTCCGCACGAAGGTGCGAACGGCGCTCAGGCTGGTCTTGCCGTCATTCTCTTTCTTCTCGGTAATCAGGAAGACCGAATCGCCGTAGAGCGTGTAATCGACGGCGGTCTCCGGAACCGTGACGACCGCCGGCTTGTCCGGCAGCACCACCGTCGTCGTCGTGAACATGCCCGGCTTGAGGATGCGATCGGGATTGGCGATCGTCGCCTGAACATGGATGTTGCGGGTGTCGGCCGAGATCTGCGGTTCGATCGCGGTGATCTTTCCCTCAAAGTTGCGCTTCGGATAGGCGTCGACCACGACCCGCACGGTCTGTCCGACCTTGAGCTGCGCACTCTGCTTCTCGGTCACCGTGAAATTGGCGTACAGCATCGACAGGTCAGTCAATGTGACGATCTGGGTGCCTGCCGTGAGGAACTGGCCGACCTCGACATGACGAACGCCGAGTTCGCCATCGAACGGGGCCCGCACCAGTTTCTGCGAAATGATCGCTTCGGTCTTCGCAATACCCGCGGTGGCCTGGTCGTAGGCCGCCTGCGCCTGATCGACGGTGGCCTGCGGGCCGAACTGCTTTGCAGCGAGCTGCTTGGCGCGATCGAGCGACAATTGCGCCACAACCGCCTGCGCCTTGAAGCTCGCGAGGTCGCCCTGGTCGGGAGCATCGAACAATTGCACCAGCGGGCTGCCCGCTTTCACGGTTGAACCGGCTTCAAACATGATGGCCGTGATGCGTCCGCCGACATCGGAAGTGACATTCACCTGATGGACGGCCGCGAGATCGCCGACCGCCGTCTGCAGATTCGGAATCACCTCGGACTTGGCCTCGGCAATGCTGACCGGGGTCGGCGGCGGTTTATTGTTGGCGAAGAACTCCGCGATCATGTGGCTTCGGAAGGCGTTGAAGCCAACCAGTGCGCCGACCAGCAGCGCCAACAGCAATCCAACGATGATGAACCAGCGGACCATCCGGACCGGCCGCGCCTTTGGCTTTTCGGTAATCGGCTTGCCGGCGATGTGAGCTTCGGTCGCAATGTTCATGTTATGCACTTTCTGCAGCAGTCCGTTGTGCCGGTTCCGGCATCAGGGCGCGGCTCAAATGAGAGGTAATGGCGGCCTCGTGAAGTCCGATTCCGCGGAGAAGAAATTCGCAAAGCTGACGTTCGAGATCGGTCGTATTGCCGTAAGGCAGACAAGGTACGGCCGGCAGTCTTGAAAGCGCGGCCATCAGCACGGTGTGATGCGCAAACCAGAACAGATTGAGCGGCTCGCCCCCAATCCGCGACGCATCGCCGGCCGCCACGGCGCGATCGAGCGACGCAACAAACGTCGGTCCGATCAGGTTCCCGACTTTTGCATAGAGCAGCCGGGCGAATTCGCCGTCATCCAAATGGCTGGTGGTCATCAGCCGCAAACGTTGTGCCTCCTCGTGATCGGCCCCATCCGAGATACTGAGGAAGTGCCGGACCATGCCCTTGATCAATTCGACCAGGGTTGCGGTCGATGGCTCCAGTCCCAACAGATGCGCGAGATCCGGATCGGCCTCGCACTCCTCGGCCAGGATCTCGGCGTAAAGCGCGGCCTTGGAGGGAAAGTGTTTGAACAGCAGGGCTTCGGAGATCGCGGCCGCCGCCGCGACGCTCTTGGTCGTGGTGCCCGCAAAGCCGTTACGGGCAAAGCAGCGCTTGGCAGCGCCAAGAATCAGCTGCCGCCGCAGGTCACTGGTCATGCGCAGGGTTGACATGGCGTGTGTGAGTAATCACTCACCAACTTGATGTCAAGAAATATTATTGCGCCGCACCAAACCCAGGCGCGACAAATGGGCCTAAATCCTCGGCAAGCCACGGTTTGACCCATCAGCGACGGGTCGCGCCGGCCGGTCGCCCACCCACCACGCCTCCCGATTGACGAGACCCGATTTCGGTGCGGGACTGGGGCACCGCGCCGGGTGTTCGGAAAGGACCGAAAACGGCATATCGGTCTCGACCCGGAGAATAAGGCAGCATGAACACAGATGCGCGAGAACTCGCGGCCCATTTCGACATCGAGAAATTGACCCCGGAGTTCTATGCCAACCCCTACCCGACTTATCGGGCGCTGCGGGAGAACGAGCCGGTCAAGCGATTGCCGAACGGTTCGTATTTTCTGACGCGCTATGACGACCTGATCACCGCCTACAAGAGCACAAAACTGTTCTCTTCCGACAAGCGACGCGAGTTCGCGCCGAAATATGGCGACTCCCTGTTGTATGAGCACCACACGACTAGCCTCGTGTTCAACGACCCGCCTGCGCACACGCGAGTGCGACGGTTGATCATCGGTGCACTATCACCGCGCGCCATCGCGGCGATGGAGCCATATCTGATCGCACTGGTGGAACGGCTGCTGGATCGGCTTGCTGCCAAGGGCGACGTCGATCTGATCGAGGATTATGCCGCCGCGATCCCGATCGAAGTGATCGGCAATCTGCTTGATGTGCCGCATGGCGAACGCGAACCGTTGCGTGGCTGGTCGCTGGCGATTTTGGGTGCGCTGGAGCCTGTGATCGGCGCGGAAGCGTTCGCGCGCGGCAACAAGGCGGTCAAGGATTTCCTCGCCTATCTCGAAGTGCTGGTCGAACGACGCCGCGCCAAACCCGGCGATCCGCAACACGACGTGCTGACGCGCCTCATTCAGGGCGAGGACAATGGCGAGCGCCTCACCTCCAAGGAACTGCTGCATAATTGCATCTTCCTGCTTAATGCCGGGCATGAGACCACCACCAATTTGATCGGCAACGGGCTGGTGGCGTTGTCGGAAACCCCTGCACAAAAGCACCGCCTGATCGAACGGCCGGATCTGATCAAGACCGCGGTCGAGGAAATCCTGCGGTTTGAAAGTTCGAACCAGCTCGGCAACCGCATGACGACCGAGCCGGTTGAATTCGGCGGGGTCGCGTTGCCGGCGGGCACGCCGGTGACGCTGTGCATCGGCGCCGCGAACCGCGACCCCGCGCAATTCGCCGACCCGGAAAGCCTCGACATCGGCCGCACCCCGAACCGTCACCTCGCCTTCGCCAGCGGCCCGCACCAATGCGCCGGCATGGCGCTGGCGCGTCTCGAAGGCGCGATCGCGATGTCGCGGTTTTTGGCGCGATTTCCGGGCTATGCGCTGAAGGGCGCGCCGGTGCGCGGCGGCCGGGTTCGGTTCAGAGGATTTTCGAGCGTGCCGTGTGTGGTCGATCGATGACCTCAGGGTGACGAGGTGCGCTCCCGGCAGCGCTCTTACGCTGTCCGGTGCGCCGTATCGAACCGTGGCGAGACGAACTGCATCCTGAGACGCGCGTAAGGCGCGCTCCTCAGAGGCCGTGAAACAATCGACGCCGTCATCCTGAGGTGCGCGCTCTTTCTTGCGCGCCTCGAAGGATGGTGTTCAGCGTCGTGCTCGTGGCCATCCTTCGAGACGCGGCGAAGACGCCGCTCCTCAGGATGACGGTTTTATTAAACCACCGTCCGATGCCGCTCGATACAGGTCCGCAAAACCTCGTCCATCGGCTTTTCCCACCAAATGTTGGAAAAGATCTCGATCTCGGAATAGCCGCCAAAGCCTTGGGCCTCGACCGCCGCCCGCACGGATTTAATGTCGATCACGCCGTCGCCCATCATGCCGCGGTCGTTGAGGATGTCCTTGGTCGGCACCATCCAGTCGCAGACATGGAACGCCAGCAGCCGATCCTTGCCGGCGCGTGCGATCTGAGCCATCACCTCCGGATCCCACCAGATGTGATAGACGTCGAGTGCGACGCCGAGCATGCCGGTGCGTTGCGGGTCGAGCCGGTCGCAGATATCGAGCGCCTGTTTTGTCGTATTGATGCAGGCGCGGTCGGCGGCATAGGCCGGATGCAGTGGCTCGATCGCCAGAGGCATGTTGACTTCACGGGCGTAGACCAGCATCTCCGCAATCGCATCGTCGACCTGCGCGCGAGCACGGGCAAGATCCTTTGAGGTCACACTGCCCGGCCGCGAATATTGCGGCAGCCCGCCGGCCACCAGCACGATGCAGGGCGCGCCCAACGCCTTGGCTTCATCGATGGCCCGGCGGTTGTCGTCGCGCACCTCGGTGCGATGCGCAGCATCCGACGTGAACATGCCGCCACGGCAGTAGCCCGTCAGCTCAAGCCCGGCATCGCGCACCGCGCGTACCGCGCGATCAAGACCGACGGTGGCGACCTGGTCACGCCACGGATCGATGGCGCGAATGCCATGCCGCGCGCAGGCCTCAATGATCTCAACGAGATCACCCTGCTTGCGGACCGTCGCGGTGTTCAGCGACAGCCAGCGGTGATCGCCCGAAAAATCCCGCATCAGGATTCGATGCCACGCAGCGCGAGCACGGTCTTCATCCGCCGTGTCGCCATTTCGGGATTTGTAAGTAGGCCCGCCTTGTCCGCAAGACGGAACAGCTCCGCCAGATGCAGCGTCGAGCGCGTGCTCTCCTGCCCGCCGACCATCGTGAAATGATCCTGATGGCCGTTGAGATAGGCCATGAACACGACGCCGGTCTTGTAGAAGCGGGTCGGCGCCTTGAACATGTGACGCGACAGCGGCACCGTGGGCTCCAGCACATCGCGGAAGCCGGCCTCGTCGCCCGCGGCCAGCCGCGACAACGCATAGGACGCTGCCGGCGCGATGGCGTCGAAGATCCCGAGCAGCGCGTGCGAAAAGCCTTTGTCGTCGCCCGCTATCAGTTCGGCGTAATTGAAATCATCGCCGGTATACATCTTGACGTTCTTGTCGAGCCGCCGGCGCATGTCGATCTCGCGCTGCTTGTCGAGCAGCGAGACCTTGACGCCGTCGACCTTGGCGGCATTGCCGTTGATGATACCAACCGCGGTATCCATGGCCTGGTCGAGGCTTGAGGTGCCCCAGTAGTTCGCCAGCGCCGGATCGAACATGTCGCCGAGCCAGTGGATGATGACGGGCTCGCGGACCTGCGACAGCACCCGGTTATAGACCTTGGCGTAGTCATCGGCGTTGCGGCCGAGTTTGGCCAATGCGCGCGACGCCATCAGGATGATCCGGCCGCCGACCTTTTCGACCGCCGCGATCTGCTCCTCATAGGCGCGGATCACGTCGTCGATCGTTTTGGCATCTTCGACCGCGAGGTGATCGGTGCCGGCGCCGGAAAACACCAGCGCACCGCCCCTCGCCTTTGCCGCGGCCACCGAGCGCGTGATCAATTCCAGCGAGGTCGGCCAGTCCAGGCCCATGCCGCGCTGCGCGGTGTCCATCGCCTCGGCCACGCCGAGCCCGAGATCCCAGACATGCTCGCGGAACGCGATGGTCTTGTCCCAGTCGACGGCAGCATTGAGCCACGGATCGACATCGGCCATCGGGTCGGCCACCGTGTGGGCCGCGGAAAACACCACGCGGTTGAGCGTGCCCTGTAGTTTCGACGGAAAGGTCCGCGATGCCGCGAGACGATAGGTCTCGATGCGACGATCCGCGGTCGGCAGTTTCAGCTGATACGATGAGGCCGGCATAACTGGCTTGTTCATGGCTTGGTCCTCACACCTTGATCGGGGCGACGTCGATCCAGCGCCGCTCGCGCCAGCTCTGCAGCGCGCATTCGGCGAGCTGCACGCCCTTGGCGCCTTCCAGCAGCGTGTACTTGTAGGGCGCATCCTCGCAGACGTGGCGGATGAACATCTCCCACTGTTCCTTGAAGCCGTTGTCGTAGGTGACGTTCTCCGGCAGCTTCTGCCAATCGGCATAGAAATCATGCATGCGCTTCTCGTCCGGATTCCACACCGGCCGCGGCGTGGCCTGGCGCGCCTGTATCATGCATTCGGTGAGGCCGGCGACCGCCGAACCATGGGTACCGTCGACCTGGAAGGTGACGAGATCGTCGCGATAAACCCTCGTGACCCAGGACATGTTGATGTGCGCGATCACGCCGCCCTTGAGGCGGAACGTCGCGTAGGCGGAATCATCCGCCGTCGCGGTATATTTCTTGTTCTTCTCGTCGAATCGCTCGGGGATATCGGTGGTGCCGGTGCAGCTTACGCTTTCGACCTCGCCAAACAGATTGTCGAGCACGTAGCGCCAGTGGCAGACCATGTCGAGAATGATGCCGCCGCCATCTTCGCTCCGATAATTCCAGGACGGCCGCTGCGCCTCCTGCCAGCCGCCTTCGAACACCCAATAGCCGAACTCGCCGCGCACCGAGAGCATACGGCCGAAGAAACCGGAATCGCGCAGGAACGCCAGCTTCTTCAGGCCCGGCAGGAACAGCTTGTCCTGCACGGTGCCGTGCTTGACGCCCTTGGCGGCGGCCAGCCGCAATACCGCGACGGCTTCATCGAGATTGGTCGCGATCGGCTTCTCGCAATAGACATGCTTGCCGGCGTTGATCGCCTTGGTCAGCAGCGAGGGGCGCGCCTGCGTGGTCGCGGCGTCGAAGAAGATGGTGTCATTCTTGTCGGTCAGCGACTTCTCGAGATCGGTGGTCCAGCGCTCGACATTGAAGCGTTTGGCCAGCCGCTCGACCTTGTCGGCGTCGCGGCCGACGAGAATCGGATCCGGCATCATGCGGTCGCCGTTCGATAGCAGCACGCCGCCGGAATCCCGGATGGCGATAATCGAGCGGATCAGATGCTGGTTCAGGCCCATGCGGCCGGTGACCCCGTTCATGATCACGCCGAGACGTTTTGTGGTCATAGTACTTGCTCCTTTATTCTTGCTTTTGGCTGCTCGAGTGGCGGCAAAGCCGACCAGTCCGGATGTACTGAAGTGGCAAATCCCGGCTGCACCAGCGATCCCGTCAGCAGATCGCCGTCGTAAATCGACAGCCGGATTTTGTCGCCGTCGTTGGCATAGAGATCGGGATGTGCGGCAAGAAACGCCTGCGCCTCGGCGGCCGGCGTATCGGCAAAACCGTCGACATAATGGTGGCCGTTACGCTCGGCGTGGGTAACGCCGATCAGGGCGCCCAATGCGAGGTCCTGCTGCACGGCGAGACCGGCCTGGCAGGTCAGGTCCTCGCCGGTGACGAAGAACGTCTCGCCGTCCCCGCTCCATTTTGCGGCGCGGGTCGCGTTGACGATCGACTTGTAGATGCCCTTGCAGGATTTCGAGGAAATGCCGCGATAGCCCAGCGTGCGGGCCGCCGGGAATGCATCATAGGAATTGTCGGCCTCGTCGACGATGAAATCGCAGCCAAGTTGTCCCAGCGGCGACTGCCGCGTGATGTCACGCGGCATCGGCTGTTCGATATAGAGCAATTTTGCCGCGATCGGCTTCAAAGCGCCATCGTGTTCCAAGCGATCGACCAGCGTGCGCAACGCAGCGAGGTCGGCATATTGCTCGTTGGCGTCGAGCGAGACGCGATAGTCGTGCGACAGCGTCGCCAGCTCCTTGCCGATCCGGATCAGCCGCGCGGCATCCGCTTCGGGATCGCCGTTGAGCTTGAGCTTGAAATAACGCGCGCCGGTATTTTCCTTATGGTCGGCCACCCCGCCCGCGCCCTCGACCTTGTCGTCGAGACCGACGGTATGGCGGATCGCGATCCGCTCCAGCCGCTTGCGGCCGGCGAGAAACTGCGCGAGATCGCTGTCCGCCAGATCGGGCGACAGACGGGCGTCAACGCCAGCGATATTGCCGATCATGCCGTCGAAGAAATTGACCCCGGCGCTGCGCAGCAACGCGTCCAGGATCGCCTTGTCGATTTCCGCCGGGCCATAGGCTGCAGCAAGTGGCGGAATGTCTTCTTTGGCACAGGCCGCGACTTGCGCGGCAATGCAGCCGGCGTGCAAGCCAAACGCGGTTTCGAAACCTGAATGGGCCAGATAAAGCTCGCGCGCGATCAGCAGCGAGCGGCGCAATTCAGTGACGGTCTCGTCCGGGCTGAGATGCGTGCGCTTGTCGAACCATTTCGGCACCAGCATTTCGGCGCTGGCGCCTACCGACGGGCCCTTGCCTTCAACCTCGATTTCCACGCGGACGAACATCTGCGGCGCAGCATTGATGACCACGGCGCCGAACCGGAACGGCCGCACGAACGCGACCGGCCGCTCAAAAAATGCGATATCGCGCACAGCCAAACGCATCGCGGCCTGCCTCAATCCAACGTGGCTCAATCCAGTGTGCCCTGGGTGAAAAAGTGCTTGCGGATGCGCTGCACCAACTCGGTGAACATCGGATCCGCCATCGAATCGAGCGAGCGCGGCCGCGGCATCGGCACGTCATAGATCGCGGCGATCGCGCCGGGCCGTTCGGTCATGACCAGCACGCGGTCGGCGAGGAAGACGGCCTCCGGAATCGAATGCGTGATCAGCAGCACGGTCTTGCCGGTCTCGCGTTGGATCCGCATCAGCTCAACATTCATACGCTCGCGCGTCATGGCGTCGAGCGCGCCGAACGGTTCGTCCATCAGCATGATCTTGGGATCGTGCACCAGCGCGCGGCAGATCGATGCCCGCTGCTGCATGCCGCCGGACAATTGCCAGGGTAGCTTCTTCTCAAAGCCTTCGAGGCCGACCAGCTTCAGCAGCGCCTTGGCGCGCGCGCAGATACTCGTCGCGCGGCAGCCGCTTCATGTCGATCGGCAGCATCACGTTGGAGAGGATGTTGCGCCACGGCAGCAGCAGCGAATTCTGAAACACGATGCCGACATTGCCGTGCGGGCTCGTCACCTTCTCGCCCTCGACCAAAATCTCGCCGGTCGATGGCGGCAGCAGCCCGGAAATCATCTTGAGCAGCGTGGACTTGCCGCAGCCGGACGGCCCGACCACGACAAAGAACTCGCCCTCGTTGATATGAAAATCCAGCGGCCGCAACGACGGCACGTCACCGTCGCGCGACCGATAGGTCTTGGACACACCGGACAGTTGGATGCCCGATGTGCCGCTGGCGGCGCGGTCAGCCACCACGCGCAGATGCGCGGCAGGTTGATCCACAGCCGTCTTTTTGGTCGCAGCGTTCATTCAATCCAAACCTATTTCGGCAGGTAGTCGTTGGTGTAAAACGCCTTGGGATTGTCCTTGGCCTTGGCGTCGAGGCCGCCATATTCGACCATCAGATTGACGCTGTCGGTCATGTTCTGGTCGGTCACCTGGAACGGCCGCTTGTCCTTGGTTTCCGGGGTCCGGTAGAGCGGGATGGTCAATTCAAAACCCTGCGTCAGCGTGTCGATCTTGCCGCCCTTCGGGTTGGCATCGAGGATCGATTGCGCCGCCCCCTTCGGGTCCTTCTCGGCGGCTTCGACGGCCTTGGTGGTCGCCGACATGAAGCGCTTGACGAGATCGGCGTTGGCCTTGACGTAATCGGTGTTGGCAACGAGACCTGAGCTCACCATGTGGATGCCGTAGTCGGCGAATTTGATCGGATAGACATCCTTGCCGGTGGCGTCCTTGATCTTCATCGACTGATCCATGACATAGCCGAGCAGAAGATCCGCCTGCCCGTTGATCACGGCGTTGAGCTTGGTCTGGCCGTCACCGGCGACCGTCGTAAAGTCGCTTTCCTTGAGGCCGGTCTTCTTCAGGAACAGCGGCCAGATCTGCGTCATCGAATCCGCCGGCGTGATCGCAACCGTCTTGCCCTTGATGTCCTCGGGCTTCTTGATGTTCTTGTCGACAAAACCCATCGCCGACATCGGACTGGTCTGCAGCAGCACGCCGGTCGCAATGATCGGCGCGCCCTTGACGGCAGCGCGCATCATGGTGGGGACGTCGACATAGCCGAAATCGGCGGTCTTGGCCGCCACGGCCTGGGTGGTTGCGGCCGAGCCGCGGCCTTCCTGGATTTCCAGGTCGATACCTTCAGCGGCGTAAATGCCCTTGGCCTTGCCGTAATAGAACGGCGCGTGCTCGCCATAGACGTACCAATTCAGCATCAGCACGACTTTGTCGGCCGCCGCGGCCGGAGCCACCGCTGAGATCATCCAGATCGCCAGTGCCGAAAGCGCGGTCACACATCGCATCATCTCATCCTCCCCTTCATGTTTTGTCGCGGCCGTTCGGGCCGTTATTGGTGTCTCGCGATTTACGCCGCGAAAATAATGTCCTCGCGCTGGCTGACATGCCAGGGAATGACGAAACGTTCGATCCGGTCGACGGCCCAGAACAGCACGACGCCGAGCAGCGCCAGGATCACCAGCGCGGCAAACATGGTCGGCAGGTCGAAGGTACCGATCGAACGCTGCAGCACATAGCCGATACCCGAATTGGAGCCGACGAATTCACCGACCACCGCGCCAACCACAGCCAGCGTCACCGAAACTTTCAGGCCGGAGAAGATCGACGGCATCGCGTGCGGCAGATTGACCGCGCAGAACACCTGGAAGCGGCTGCCCTGCATCGCGCGCGCAAGATCGACCATATCAGGGTCGACCGATTTGAAGCCCTGCACGGCGGAGACCACCACCGGGAAAAATCCCAACAGGAACGCTGCGATAATCTTCGGGATGATGCCGAAGCCGAACCACACCACGAACAACGGCGCGATCGCGACCTTGGGCACCGATTGCGAGAACACCAATAGCGGATAGACGTAGCTTTCCACCGTCTTCGACCCTGCGATCAGCATCGCCACGGGAATGCCGAACGCCGCCGACAGCAGGAAGCCGCCCAGAGTGGCGTAGGTCGTCGGCCACGCCTGCCGCAACAATTCCGGCCAATCGGTCCACAGCACGGCCACCACATCGCCCGGCGCCGGCACCTGATAGGCCGGAATCCGGAACAGCCGGATCGCCACGTCCCAGGCCACGACGATGAAAATCAGGAACAAAAACGGGCGAATCCACGCCGCGTTCAGCGCTCTCGACACGCTTCCGAGGCCCTTGGGCTCGACCAATTTTCTCTCCCTCATCTGCTGGCTTCTGAGGCCGAAATTAACCCGTTGGATAATTACTGTCTAGGGGTCTTGCTGCGGCAAAAAACCAGACCTTGGGTGCCCCGCGAACGCTGAGACGCATCAATCAAGCGTTGGAATGCACCGGAGAGCGCGGTTTCAGCGCCTTATTCTTGCCAAAGGCTGCGGTGGATTTTCCCGTCAAGGCCGCCAGCACCAGCGCCACCATATGGGCGAGGCGTTCGTCGCGCGCCTCCTTGGCCAGCAGGTCGCGGCCGAAAATCACGCTCAGGGTCGCGCTGTTGGAAAGATAGAAAAAGCTTAAACCGGCAATCGAGATATAGAGTTGCACCGGATCGACCGAGACCTGGAAGTCGCCGCTTTCGACGCCGCGGATCACAACGGTGCGGATCATCTCGACGAACGGCGAGTGCATCGATTTCACCTTGGTCGAGCGCTTTAGATGGCGGGCCTTGGCGAGATTTTCGGTGTTGAGGAGCGCCAGGAATTCCGGGTTACGGATGAAATAGTTCCAGGTGAAACTGATCAGGCGCTCGATCGCCTCCGGCGGATCGAGATGTTCCAGATCGAGCCCGCGCTCTTCCACGCGGATCTGCTCATAGGCGCCTTCGAGCACCGCGAGGTAGAGATCGTCCTTCTTGCCGACGTGATAATACAGCATGCGCTTGTTGGCGCCGGCCTTGGCCGCGATCCGGTCGACGCGCGCGCCCGCGAGGCCATGCGCCGCGAATTCCTGCTTGGCCGCCTCGAGAATGCGCAGCCGCATCCCCTCGGGATCGCGCTGCCACTTCAGGGTTCGTTTCGCCTTGGCCAATTCCGTCGCCCATCCATCGTGTTCAACCGGATGTAGCATGCATCGGGCGATTTGAGAAAGAAACGCCGACATGTTTATGTTCCGGCCATGAGCCTCTATTCGACCTTTGTGCGCCCACTCGCATTCCGGCTCGATCCGGAAGCTGCGCATCACCTCGCCATCGCGGCAGGCGCGCGTCTCGGCTGGGCCGCGCAAGCAATGCGCGCGGCAACCCAAATTGACGATCCCAGGCTGGCGACCGACGTGGCCGGCCTGCATTTCCCCAACCCGATCGGTCTTGCCGCCGGCTTTGACAAAAGCGGATCGGCGGTTCGCGCGCTCGCAGGCCTCGGTTTTGGCTCCGTCGAGATCGGGTCGATCTCCATCGACCCCTCCATTGGCAACCCAAAGCCCCGGCTGTGGCGCTTGCCCGACGACCAGGCCATCGTGGTCTATTACGGCCTGCCAAACGACGGCGCCGCTGCGATCACCGATCGGCTGTCGGGCACACGCCTGCCAGTGCCGCTCGGCATCAATCTGGTCGTCACCAATCGCGGGCCGGGTGCGGCTCCGCTCAATGCGGATCAAATTATCGGCGAATATGTCGCGGCAGCCCGGGCCACAGCACCGCACGCCGATTATCTGATGCTGAATCTTTCATGTCCCAACACCGCTGATGGCCGCGACTTCTTCGCCGATGCCGGCCATCTCAACGCCTGCCTCGCCGCGCTGGATGAAACCGCGCTGCGCCTGCCTGTGTTCCTGAAAGTCTCTCCGCTCGGCGGCATTGCGGCGATCGAGCGCGTGCTGGCGGCAGCCGATGATCGCGGATTCGTCTCCGGCTTCATGTTCAACCTGCCGCCGCTCAAGCCCCAAGGATTGCGCACACCAAAGGATGTCTGGTGCAACGTGCCGGGCGCGGTATCCGGTCCGCCGTCGGCGGCGCTGGCCGATTTCTGCCTGCGCGAGACGTTCCGGCGAATGAACCGCAAGCGTCACGTGCTGATTAGCGCCGGCGGCGTTTCCACCGCGGCGGATGCCTACGCCAAACTCCGTATGGGCGCGTCGCTGGTGCAACTACTGACGGCACTGATCTATCAGGGCCCAGGCGTTGTCAGAACCATCATCACGGGCCTTGCGCAGTCGCTGGCGCGCGACGGCGTCAAGAACGTCGCCGAGGTGGTCGGCGCCGACGCCTAATCGGGCCGCGGCGTCCGTTCCACCAGCAGCGTCGGCACGTCGCAGGTGCCGTTGCGCACCGTCATCACCTTGGTGCCTGGCTTGCGGCCGGGCCGCGCCTCCGACACATCGAGGCCCGCTTCCACCAACCGCGCCCGGGTCGCGGCGATATCGGCGACGCGCCAGCAGATGCCGCGGAGCTTGTCCGGTGCGGTGGGCGTGTCCTTGCCGGGCCGATGCGCCACTTCGACGACGAGGTCGCCGCAACGGAAGAACATCAGCCGTCCCCATTCCGGATGCGACCGGTCGAGCGCCATATCGAGCCCCAGGCGCGCGCCGTAGAGCGCGGCAGCGGCTTCGGGATCGGCGGTTCCGATCACCACATGATCCATCGCCGTGATCGACGCAGGTTCGGTTCGCACCGAGAGCGGGCGTTCTGTTGCCAGTTCCAGGAAAAACAGCCTCACGCCGCGCGTCCTGTCGGTCGCCGCGCGCGTTCGCTTCCATGACAGCGTGGCGCCGGTCGTCACATCCTGGCTTTCGGCGTCCGCGATCGGTTCCGGCTTCAAGGTCAGCCGATCCAGCCTGCGATGCATTTTGGCGATGTCGTTGGTACGAAAGCAGAGGCTCGCGAGCCCCTCGCCCTGATCGGCGATAACAGCGCGAACCCGATCCGCGGTCGCGCCGTCGCAGCTCGGGGCCATCAGTTCCAGCGTCATGTTGTCGAGTGTGAACAGCACGCGCTCGACACCGTCGCCACCGGCCTGCCATGACGGCGTGCGCGCGAACAAGGTCTGGTAGGCTGCAGCGCCGTCCTTGATGTCGCTGACGAGAACGACGACGTGATCGAGCCCGGTAATCATGGAAACAGTCCCCGCATTGTTTTGGCCGCGCGGACCTTTTCGACGCCGATTGCCATCGCCGCGGTGCGGTGGGAAATATTGTCGGTTTTGGCGCGCAGCAGCATCGCCTCGAACGCACGATCGAGGATGTGATATTCGCGCCGCATCACTTCTTCCTCCTCCCAGAACAGTTGCTGCAGATCCTGCACCCATTCGAAATAGCTGACCACGACGCCGCCGGAATTGCAGAGGATGTCCGGAATCAGAAACACCTCATCGCGGCGTTTATCCAGCACCAGATCGGCATCCGGCGTCGTCGGGCCATTGGCGCCTTCCGCCAGCACCCGGCACTTGAGGTTTTCCGCGACCTTGGCGTCGATCACCCGCTCCAACGCCGCCGGCACCAGCACATCGCAGGGCAGCGTGAGGATTTGCGTGGGATCGAACTGTAACTGGTTGGAGAAACCAGCGAGGCTGCCATGGGTGGCCGCGTGGCGCATCAGCGCCGGAATATCGAGACCATCAGGATCATGCAGCGCGCCGGTATGGTCGCTGACCGCGATCACCTTGAGGCCGAACTGATGCAGCCCCAACGCGGCATAGGAGCCGACATTGCCGAACCCCTGCACGACCGCGGTCGCCTGGCTCGGATTGATCGCCAATTCCCTCATCACACGGTTGGCGAGATAGGCCACACCGCGCCCGGTGGCTTCACGCCGGCCCAGCGTGCCGCCGGATGCGACCGGCTTACCAGTCACGATCTCGGTCACGGTCTGCCCCTGATACATCGAATAGGTGTCCATGAACCAGGCCATGACCTGCTCATTGGTACCCATGTCCGGCGCCATTACGTCGGTATGCGGCCCGACGAACGGAATCATCTCCTGCATGTAGCGCCGCGACAGCCCCTCGAGTTCGCGTTTGGAAATGGTGGAGAGATCGACATTTACTCCGCCCTTGGCGCCGCCATAGGGCAGACCGACCAGCGCGCATTTCCAGCTCATCCAGATCGCGAGTGCGGCGATTTCACCGATATCGACGCTGGGCGAAAAGCGCGTGCCGCCCTTGGTGGGTCCGAGCGTGAGGTGGTGCTGGACGCGATAGCCCTCAAACACCGCGATCGAGCCATCGTCACGATGAATTGGACAAGACACCGTGATCGCCCGCTTGGGCAGCAGCAGACGGTCGCGCTCGTCCATGGGAATTTCCAGGTGATTGGCGATCACCCCGAACTGGTTCACCGCCATGTCGAATACCGGGCCGGAATAGACAGTCATCGTTCCCCCTGTTTTGTCGCGCTGTCAGGAACCCGGGACAGGCGCTGGCCGTTAGGTCGGCGGCACGCGAGCCGTGCCGGATAAAGTCGCAGTCCCGCCACAAGCTTACCCCAAGCGGACGGCCCCATTGCTAATAATTTTATCGAATGATCTGCGATAACCGGTGCTAATGTATGACGCCGGCCGGGACCACCCCTCAGCCACGACGGAAATCGAATGCAGGCCCTCTTCATCGGACAGACCTATATCGACGTCACCTTCATCACCGACCACATGCCGACCGGCGACGAAAAGCATGTGGCCTCCGCCTATGCCGTCTCGTTCGGCGGCAACGCGGTCACCGCGGCATTTTGCTGCGCCAAACTCGGCATCGTGCCGGACCTGATCGCGACCGTCGCCAATGACTGGCTCGGGCGGATGTTTCAGGACATGAGCGCGAAATACGGGATCTCGATCCACCCGCGCAAGGTCAACTCCTCTTCGCTGTCGTTCATCATGCCGAAGGATGGCAAGCGCGCGATCGTGCGCTGCCGCGACGACGAGCACATCCATCCATTTCCGATGCTCAATCTGAAAGGCTGCCGTGCGTTGCATGTCGACGGCCATCAGCCGGATGCCGCGATCCACTATGCCAAGCTGTGCCGTGAGGATGGTATCCTCACCTCGCTCGACGGCGGCGGCCTGCGCACCAACACCCACGAGCTCCTTGAGTTCATCGATATCGCGATCGTCGCCGAACGATTGTGCGAGCAGATGGATTTGACGCCGGAAAAGATGCTGGATTATCTCAAGGGCCGCGGCTGCCGGGTCGGCGGCGTCACCCAGGGCGAGAGAGGCCTGATCTGGTACGACGAGACGGGAGCGGTCCGCACCATGCCCGCGCTGCCGATCGCGCGCGAGCGCGTGCTCGATACCAACGGCGCCGGTGACGTGTTTCACGGCGCGTATGTGTTTTCTTATCTCAACAATCCCGGCAAAGGCTGGCAGGAGCATTTCGAGTTTGCGCGTGCGGCGTCGACTTACAAAATTCAACGCCTCGGCAACGAGGCCGGCCTGCCGACGCTCGCTGATATCGATGCCGTCAAGCAGGAGTTCCAGGTCAGCCGCAAGAAAGAATTTTGGGACTGAATATGGGGCAAGTCTTCGTCGCCGGAAGCATCAACATGGATGTCGTGGCGACCGCCGACCGGCATCCCCGGATCGGCGAAACCGTCGCCGGGAAGCAAGTGTTGTATTTTCCCGGCGGCAAAGGCGCCAACCAGGCGGCCGCGGCCGCCAAACTCGGCGTTGCGACGACGCTGATCGGCCGGGTCGGCACCGATGCGTTCGGGCAGGAGTTGAAGGAATTTCTCGCCGCGCAGCGCATCGATCTCCGCTTCGTCAAGGACACACCACAGACGCACACCGGAACGGCCATCATCACGGCTGCCGATGCCGATAATACGATTGTGGTGGTGCCCGGCGCCAATGCGCTGGTGACGGCGGAAGATGTCGGCGTACCGGTTCTTGCCAAGGGCGATATCGCCGTCAGCCAGTTCGAGATTCCGCTCACCACCGTCAGCAGCTTCTTCAAACGCGCGCGTGCGGCAGGCGCGACCACCGTTCTCAATCCGGCGCCGGCACTCGCATTCGACGCTGAACTGCTCGATCTCGTCGATATCCTGATCCTGAATGAAACCGAACTCGGCCTGCTCGCCAAGACTGAGCTTCGCGACAGCGACGAACCCGCGCGTTTCATTGAAGCGGCGAGAGTCCTGCAAGGCGATCGCGACATGATCGTCTGCGTGACCCTGGGCAGACGCGGCGCGATCGCGCTGACGAATGGAACGCCGGTGGTCGTTGGGGGACGCGCCGTCACGGCCGTGGATACCACCGGTGCCGGCGATTGCTTCGTCGGTGCGGTAGCAGCGCGTTTGGCGGCAGGAAAATCAATTCGCGACGCGCTGAGTTACGCCAACGTGGCAGCGTCAATCTGTGTGCAACGCATGGGAGCCGCGCCGTCGATGCCGACAGCAGCCGAAGTGGAAATCGCCAACAGACCAATCTAGGCCAGCACGCCCTTCAAATCGAAACTCGTATCCATCGCCTGCTCCGGCGTGACCAGGCGGTTCGAAACCAGCACGCGGCGTCCGAACACATGATCGCCTGCGCGATTGACCGACTCGATGCCAACCAGATGTCCTGACTTGTAGCAGAACACCGAGAACGACCCCTCCGCCGGATTGCCGCGCACCGCGACATGATCGTAACCCGTGGTGAGCCCGGCG
The DNA here is from genome assembly GCA_963738105.1 of uncultured Alphaproteobacteria bacterium. Taxonomy (GTDB): domain Bacteria; phylum Pseudomonadota; class Alphaproteobacteria; order Rhizobiales; family Xanthobacteraceae; genus Bradyrhizobium. The sequence goes on from CAVTWC010000039.1 coordinate 71,954, forward strand.
ATCTGGAGCTTGTCCGGACCCTGATCGCTCCAGAACCACGGCAGGCCGTCATAGGACTTCGCATCTCCGGTCAACCGCGCTGCAACGCACCGCGCGTGATCGGTGGCGTTCTGCACCAACTCCAGCCGTAACGGCGCGCCGAAGCGAGGGCTCGCAAACAGCGCGCAATCGCCGATCGCGGAAATATCGGGATCGGCGGTTACGAGCTGCTCGTTGACGATGATTCCCGCCGCCACCGGCAAGCCGGCCTCAGCCGCAAGCTCGACATTGGGCAACACGCCGACGCCGACCACGACGAGGTCGGCCGGGATATGCCGGCCATCGCTAAGGCTGACGCCGGTGACGATCGCGCCATCACTTTCGATGCTGGTGGCCTGCACCCCGAGATGAATGCGAATGCCGGTCGCGGCATGCCTTGCCTGAAAGAATTCCGAGATTTCCGCAGTCACCGCGCGCGCCATCACGCGGGTGCCGAGTTCGAGCACATCGACCTCGAGCCCTTTGGCCCGCGCCGTCGCCGCGAATTCCAGACCGATAAAGCCCGCCCCGATCACCACCACGCGCTGGCCCGGCGACAACCGCTGCCGCAGCACTTCGCTCTCATCGAGAATTCGCAGGTACCGCACAGCCTCGAGACCGGCATTGGGAATGTCGAGCAGGCGATTGCGCGCGCCTGTCGCCAGCACCAGATGGCCGTAGTCGAGCGAAGCGCCGGAAGCGAGCAACACCCTATGCTTGTCGCGATCGATCGCGACGGCGCGGCCTGCGATCAGTTCGATGTTCTGGTCGCGATAGAATTTGTCCGGGCGGAACATCAGGCTGTCCGCCCCGCCCCCACCTTTCAGATAGGCTTTTGACAATGGCGGCCGCTGATACGGCAGATGCGCTTCGTCGTTGAGCAGGCGGATCAATTCAGCGAAACCGCTTTGCCGCAACGAGGTCGCCACCTGAAAGCCCGCATGGCCGGCGCCGACGATCAGAACAGGTCCCTTCGTCATCGCATCAAACCGGTGTGACGCGGAGCGGCAGGGTGTCGAGCCCGCGCAACGTATTGTTCAAACGGCGTTCGACCTTGCCCGTGATTTCGAACGCGGCCACGCGCTTGGCGAGCGCGCCGAAGACGGCCTCGCTTTCCAGCCGCGCCACCGCCTGCCCGACGCAGCCGTGAATGCCAGTACCGAAGGTCATATGGCCGGTCGCGCGGCGTCGAACGTCGAAGCTGTCGGGCCGGTCCCAACGGCGCGGATCGCGGTTGGCGGCAGCCAGAAACAGAAGCACCTTCTCGCCGTCACCGATCTGCACGCCGCCGACCTCGACGGCCTTGGCGGTCGTGCGGAAGAACGTCTGCACCGGCGCTTCAAAGCGCAGCACCTCTTCAAACGAGCCGCGGATCAAGTTCGGATTTTCCCGCAGGATCGTCCATTGCGCGGGATTGCCGGCAAAACAATACAGCGCATTGCCGAGCCCATAGACCGTGGTGTCGATGCCGGCCGACAGGAACGAACGCACCAACATGCCCGCCTCGTCCTCCGACAATTCGCCTGCATCCACCGCATCGAAAATCTTGATGCCCAGCCCATCCGGCGCCAGCGCCGCACGGCTGCATTTCGACATGATCCAGTCGCGCACCGGCCCGGCATTGGCCATCGCCTTGTTGAACAGGTCGTTGCGCGGACCAAACGAGTTGAACACCATGCTGCCATAAGGCAGCAGGTTTTCCCGGCCCTGTTCGGAGATGCCCACCGCGTCCGGAAACACTTTCAAGGGATAGGCTTCGGCCAGATCGGCGATGCCGTCGAACTCGCGCCGCTCGACGAGGCGATCCACCAGTGCGTCGGCTTCGCGTGCAAAGGTCTCGCGCAGGATATTGATCGCCGCCGGCGACAGGATCCGCGTCAACACCGCGCGGGTGCGGGTGTGTAACGGCGGGTCGGCTTCCAGGATAATGCTTGGCGGACGCCAGGGCGGTTCTTTGCGAAAATCGCTTAAGCCCACGCCGGCGCCCGAACAATAGGTTTCCCAATCGGTCAGGGCGTCGCGGACTTCCTGATGCCGCGCCATCGCCCAGATGCCGTATTGCTCAAGCCAGACCACAGGTCCCGCTTCGCGCATCGCTTCGTGGTGTGGATAGGGATCATTGAGGAACGCATGCGAAAATGGATCGACGGCGGAGACCGGACGGTCGGTCATCGTATCGATGCTCATCGCGATTTCTCCCCGTCTCGATCGTTCCGATGCGGTAATCCGCAGGTCGCTTGTCCGACATTTTGCAGGCTTCGCCGGGGATTGTCACCCCTTGCCTTCTGCGATTTAAATGCGTGGCAACGTTCCCGGAATAAGGGGTTCTTACCATGTCGACACCCGCCAATGCCTCCCATTCCGACGATCCGGCACTGCTTACCATCGACGGCCCGATCGCGACCATCACGCTCAATCGGCCGGCCGCTTTCAACTCGATCGATCTGTCGATTGCCAAAAAACTGGAACAACTCGGCGCCGAGGTCGAGGCTTCCGACGACATCAGGGTGCTGGTGATTCAGGGCGAAGGCCGCGCGTTCTGCGCAGGCGGCGATCTGCAGACGATCGGCGCCGCCGCGGCGGCCAACACCATCGCCCCCGTAGTCGGGGAATTGCTGCAGCACTACCACACCTTCATCACGACGCTGCGGCGAATGCCGAAGATCGTGGTCTCGAGCGTGCACGGTTCGGCGGCCGGCGCCGGCCTGTCGCTGGCCTTTGTCGCCGATCTCTGCATCGCTGCCGAGGATGCCAAATTCACCCCGGCCTATGCCAAGCTTGGCGTATCGCCCGACGGCGGCGGCACCGTCGGCGTCGTCGCCAGCGTCGGCGCACGCCGCGCGCTGCAGATATTCCTCGCCGAGGACAGCTTTTCGGCAGCGCAGGCCCGGGATTGGGGGCTGGTCGTCAAAGTCGTCCCCGCGATCGAGTTGAAAGCCGCGACGCGTGAACTGGCGCATCGCCTGGCGCAAAACGCCCCGGCCGCATTGGCCGCCACCAAGGAGCTGATCCACCGCTCCCATGTGACGCCGATCGAGCAGCAACTCGATGCCGAGCGCGACGCCATCATCGACTGTATGCACACCGATGAATTCCGCGTCGCCGTGAAGAAGTTCACGAGCAAGGGGAAGTAGGCGCAGGAATCCTGTCGTCCCTGCGAACGCAAGGAGCCATACCCCCTGGCGCTTGTGTTGAAGCAAGACCTTTCCCGCATCGTGCAAACGATAGTCCGCGCCGTATGGGTCGTCGCGTTCGCGAGGACGACATAGATTCAATCTATTGCGGACAAATGTATCCGGTCCCCGAGGGCGACTTGAAGCAACCGACCGATTCCGGGATGACGTGTTTGGGCAGCCACAGCACCACACTCGGGAAATAGATCGTGAAGCAGATCGTGAATAGAAATACCACATAGATCGGAAGTGCTGCCCTTAGCGCCTTGCCGAAACTGACGCCGACGAATTTCGACGCCATCAACAGCACCAGGCCATAGGGCGGCGTGATCAGCCCGAATGCCAGCGTTGCAATCAACACCACGCCCATATGCACGCCGTTGATATCGCCGGCCTGGGTCAGGGCATTCACCAGCGGCATGAAGATGATGATGGTCGGCACGGGCTCGATGAAATCACCGACCACCGTGAACAGTAGCACCATCAGCAGCATGATCAGATGCGGGTCGTTGCCGGCAATCGAGGTGATGAAATCCGCAATCACGGCGGCGCCGCGCAGATAGGCCAGCATCCAGCCGAACGCGTTGGCCGCGCCGATGGTAATCAGGGGTAGCGAGAAGATCAGCCCGGCGAGGCAGAAATCGTAAGGGATCTTGCGAAAATGCCCGCGGTTGAGCGCGGGGATCACCACCACGATGATGTACACCACGGCGACAACGCCGGCTTCGGTTGGCGTGAACCAGCCAGTAAGAATCCCCCCAAGCAGGATCACCGGGATCATCAACGGAAGGGCTGCGTCTGCCGCGGCGAACGCCACCTGCCGCATCGGCGCCCGCGGCTTGCGCAGGCCGGAGGGACCAAAGAAATAGCAGTAGATCATCAGGCCGACGCCGATCATCAGGCCGGGAACCACCCCCGCCATGAACAGGCCAGCGATCGAGACGTTGCCGGTCGCACCGTAGACGACGGCGGTGATGCTCGGCGGCACCAGCGCTGCGATGGTCGACGCTGAGGCAATGATGGCCGCGATAAAGGCCGGGCTATAGCCCTCCCGCTTCATCGGCCCGCCCAGCGCGCGGCTCATCACCGCGACGTCGGCGGTGGTCGATCCCGACATTTCCGAAAAGAACATACTGAAGACGACGACGACCTGCGACAGCCCGCCCCTGATATGCCCGACCAACGACAGCGACAGATTGGCTATTCGAACCACGACATTGGCCGAGCTCATGAGCTCGCCGACTAGCAGGAAAAACGGGATCGCCAGCAGCGCCTCGGAATCGACGCCGTCGAAGATCTTCTGGATGATGGCGGCCAGCGAGACATCGGTCAGCAACGCGCCGACGAACACCCCCGCCATCAGCGAAAACGGCACGGGAACGCCGAGATAGCCGAAGAACAGGAAGCAGAACGACATCAGCGCCAGGACCAAGGGAGCGCTCACGGCCGTTCCCTTTGCGCGATACCGGTGTCGACCGGCGGAATGGCAAAGTCCTCCTCCGGCGGCTCCGGATGGTCAAACCCGTTGCGGATGCCGTTGACCAACTGCTCGATCGTAAACAGGCCGATCAGAATGCCGGACAGCGGGATGATCGCATACAGCGAGGCAATCGGGGTGCCCGACGGCAGCCGAAAACTGCCAAAGCCCCTGAGATAATTGATGTAGCCGAACCAGATCAGGCAGAACGCGACGCCGAGCACCACCAGCCGGATCACGATCTCGACGATCAACCGCGGCGTACCGTGCAACGCTTCCGAGATCGCGGTGAGATAGAGATGATCGTTGCGGCGGGTGGCAACGGCCGCGCCGATGAAGATCGCATAGATGAAGAACGTCGACGTGACCTCCTGCAACCATAGCCAGGGATGGCCGATGGTTCGCGTCACGATGTCGAACATCACCGACAGCGAGAAGCCGAGACACAGCACGCCACAGACGATCATCAGGACCAGTTCGAGCCGGTCGAGCCATCGCCATTTCAGGTGATGTTGCCGCTGCAGCACCAGTTTATCGGCGATGGCCATCGTCAGTAAGCCGGCTTAATTAATCGACCGGATCAGGGTTTTGACCTTGTCGGCATGCGGGCCAAGCTCCTTGGCGAGCTTGTCGAGATAGGGGTCGGCGATCTTCTGGAAGCCCGCCTTGTCGACATCAGCGACGATCTTGACGCCCATTTTCTGCAGCTTGGTTGCGGCGGAACGCTCCAGCTCGAACGCCCGCTTGGGCTCCTGCTGGCTGACATCCCGGCCCGCTTCAAGCACCCACTTCTTTTGATCTGCGTTCAGGCTCTGCCAGAGCTTGTCGCTGATCCACAAAATGGCATTGTTGGCTTCGTGCTCGCTCATCGACAACACAGGCGCTACTTCGTAGTGCTTGTTGATGAGGTAGACGTTGACGGCATTCTCGCCGAAATCCATCACCCCGGTCTGCAACGAGGTATAGACGCTGCCGAACGGCATGTGCACGGTCTGCGCGCCATAGGCGGCAAACATGGTGTCTTCGGTGGCCGTCGCCTGCACGCGAACCTTGTAGCCTTTGAGATCCTCGACCTTGTGCACTTCCTTCTTGCCGTACAAATGGCGGAAACCCTGCGTGCCTAGTCCGATGACGTGGATGCCCTGCACCGTATCGTCGATCATGTCGCGAACCGCTTCGAACACCCTGGGATCGGCGAGCGCCTTGACGTTGTGATCCTCGGAGCGAAACAAATAGTGCAGCGACATCACGCCGGCTTGCGGCGAGATCGTCGAGGTGTTGGCGGAGGAGACGATCGCGAAATCGATATCGCCTGATCGCACCAGCTGCAGGATTTGCGGCTCCTGCCCGAGCTGCGCTCCCGGATACTGGTCGACCAGCATCGTGCCCTTGCTCAATTCCTTGAGCTTGGCGGAAAATATATCATAGGCGATGCTGTAGCCGGAATTGAGCTGCTGGTCATGGGCGAAGCGATAGTGCTTCACTTCCTGCGCGCTGGCGCCAAAGGCGAACGTTACGGCCGCAGTCGCAATAAGCCCGCGGATAATCCTGGCCGGAATATGCATTGTTTCCCCCTGTTTTAATTTTGTTCGATCATCCCATCGGGGTTACGGGATTGTCAATCGACCAACAGTCGGGCGCCGTTCAACGCATGTGCGAGATGGACCCTGATCGACTCACTGGACGTCATCATCCGCCAACGGGTCGCGCGAATGCGCGCCCGATGACAGGCTCCGGCGGATGATCCTGTACGCAGCACCGCCTATATCTTATGCCTTCGCCTCGGATCATCGGATGCCCGCGTTCGCGGGCATGATGTTCATGTGAAACTTAGGGCTCGGTGGCCCGCCCCTATTTGCCCGTGCCGCGCATGAAATCAAAATCGCAGCCTTCGTCGGCCTGCAGAATGGTCTCATTGAACAGATGCGCATAGCCGCGCTTGGCCCAATCGGGGGTCACGGCCGGCGGTAGCGCCGCGCGGCGCTTTTCGAGTTCAGCGGCGTCGACCAAAAGATCGATGCTTCGCTTCGCGACATCGAGCCGGATCATGTCACCGTTTTTCACCAGCGCCAATGGACCGCCGACGGCGGATTCCGGTGTGATGTGCAGCACGATGGTGCCGAACGCCGTGCCGCTCATCCGCGCATCGGAAATCCGCACCATGTCCTTGACGCCGCCGCGGGCGAGCTTTCTCGGAATCGGCAAATAGCCGGCCTCCGGCATGCCCGGCGCACCCTTGGGGCCGGCATTGCGCAGCACCAGCACGTCGTCTGCGTTGACGTCGAGTTCGGGATCGTCGACCCGCAAGGTCATGTCCTCAACGGATTCGAACACCACGGCGCGGCCGGTGTGCTGCATCAGCTTCGGACTTGCCGCCGAATGCTTGATCACGGCGCCGCGCGGCGCAAGATTGCCATGCAGTACGGCCATCGCGCCTTCCGGCTTGATCGGACTGGTGCGCGGCCGGATCGCATCCTGGCCCGGCACGTCTTCCGCGTTCGCAACCACGTCGCGCAGCGTTTGACCGGTGATGGTTTTGGCGTCGAGGTCGATCAGGTCGCCCAGCTGCGCCATCAGTTTCGGCACGCCACCGGCATGGTGGAAATGCTCCATATAATGTTCGCCCGACGGTTTCAGGTCGACCAGCACCGGCACCTCACGACCGAGCTTGTCGAACGCTTCGAGGTCGATGCGATGCTTGGTGCGGTTGGCCATCGCCGTGAGGTGAATGAGGCCGTTGGTCGAGCCGCCGATCGCCTGCATCACGATCTGGGCGTTTCTGAACGAGGACTCCGTCAGGAATTCGCTCGGACGCGGCCCCTTGGCGGCGGCCATCGCGGCGGCAACCCGGCCGCTCGCCTCCGCCAGGCGGAAACGCTCGGCATGTGGAGCTGGAATTGTTGCGCTCATCGGCAGTGACAGGCCGAGCGCTTCGGTGACGCAGGCCATCGTAGAGGCGGTGCCCATCACCATGCAGGTGCCGACCGACGGCGCCAAGCGGCCATTAACCGCCTCGATCTCCACCTCATCGATTTCACCGGCGCGGTATTTGCCCCACAGCCGGCGGCAATCGGTGCAGGCGCCCAGCACTTCGCCCTTGTGATGCCCGACCACCATCGGGCCCACCGGGATCACCACCGTCGGCAGATCGGCGCTCAACGCCGCCATGATCTGCGCCGGCAAGGTCTTGTCGCAGCCGCCAATTACGATCACCGAGTCCATCGGCTGGGCGCGGATCATCTCCTCGGTATCCATCGCCATCAGATTGCGCAGATACATCGAGGTCGGATGGGCAAAGCTTTCCGCGATCGAGATGGTCGGAAACACCATCGGCATTGCGCCGGAGAGCATCACGCCGCGCTTCACCGCTTCGATGATCTGCGGAACGTTGCCATGGCACGGGTTGTAATCGCTGAAGGTATTGGTGATGCCGACGATAGGGCGGTTCAGCGCGTCATCGCTGTACCCCATCGCCTTGATGAAGGCCTTGCGCAGGAACAGCGAAAACCCGGCGTCGCCGTAACTCGTCAAACCCTTGCGCAATCCGTCAGCCATCTTGTCTTTCCTTTGAGTGACCCGTCATTCCGGGGCAGTCCGCAGGACTGAACCCGGAATCCAGAGATTATCAGCCGGAGATTCCCCGATATGCAATTGCACATCTGAGGTTCACGCTGACGCGTGCCCCGGACTGCCTTTCAATTAGCACGAAGCGGCTATTCCACGATGCGCAATTGCGCATCGTGGGCACCCGCTTGAGCGGCCAAGTCCGGTATCCACGATCACCGCTGTGACCCTGGATTCCGTGCCGGCGCTCCAAGTAGATGCATCCTCAGATGTGCAACGCACATTTGGGGACCGGAAGCCGTTATTTCCAGTCCACGATCTTGCTGCGGTCGCCATCGAACTCCATCCCGCAGAACGTGCCACCCTGGTAGAAATCACCTACCGGATCCGGGCCGATCTTGGCTTGCTCGGCCATCGCGTGTTCGCGGAACTCCTCAGCCCGGCCAGCCGGGCGGTAACCGAGGTCATAGGCGCGGTGATTGTCCCACCAGGAGCGCTCATTATACGACGCGCCGTAAAACACCTCGAAGTGGATGTCGGGATGGTCGAGCCCGATCCGACACAATTGCACCAGATCTTCCGGCTTCAGCCAGATCGCCAGCCGGCGATGGTCGAGCGGTTTGTCGCCGAAATTGCCGATCCGAATGCAGGTGACGCCAAGCCCGTGCTTGTCGGCATAGAGTGCACCGACCGCCTCGCCGAACACCTTGCTGACGCCATAGCGGCTGTCCGGCCGCGCCTGCACGTCGGTTCCGATGCGGTGATGGCGCGGGTAGAAGCCGACCGCATGGTTCGATGACGCGAACACGATGCGCTTGACGCCCTTTTTGCGCGCCGCTTCGAACAGATTGTAACAGCCGATGATGTTGGATTGCAGGATGTTGTCCCAGGGGCCTTCGACCGAAAATCCACCGAAATGCAGGATGCCGTCGACGCCCTCGCAGATCGCCTCGACCTGCGCCAGATCGGACAGTTCGGCGGCCTTGAACTTTTCCTTCGGGCCGAGATCGGCGGGCGCCTTGAGGTCGCTCAGGAGCAGATCCGGATAGATCGGCGGCAGCAGTTTCCGCAGGCTCGTGCCGATTCCGCCGGACGCGCCGGTCATCAATATGCGTGGCATTTCATCCCTCTTGATTGTGACTTGCCGCGAGTATGGCGCGGTGACGGCTATGCGGCAAGCGACCCCGTAAAAGCCGATTTGCGGTCATTGGTCGAGAATGATAGCAACCAAACCGCGAGGAAATCCGGCAACAACGAGAACAGCAAATGTCCAAAGTAACGTCTCAGGCAACGTCCCATTCGGCCGGCTGGCAGCCGGCAACCTATTATCCCGATCCGGCCATTCATGCGCTCGATCCGCGATTCGAAAAATACTGGCTCAAGCTGTCGGCGGTGGAACGGCTGGCGACCGGCCTGCGCTGGGCCGAAGGCCCGGTATGGTTTGGCGACGGACGCTATTTGCTGTGCAGCGATATTCCCAACCAGCGCATCATCAAGTGGGACGAAGAGACCGGCGCCGTCAGCAACTTCCGCAAGCCGTCGAATTTCGCCAACGGCAACACCCGCGACCGCCAGGGCCGCCTGATCACCTGCGAACATGGCGGCCGCCGCGTCACCCGCACCGAATATGACGGTTCGATCACGGTGGTGATGGACTCCTTCGACGGCAAACGGCTGAACTCGCCGAATGACGTTGTGGTGAAGTCCGACGGCTCGATCTGGTTCACCGATCCGATCTTCGGCCTGCTCGGCAATTACGAAGGTTATCAGGCCGAATCCGAGATCGACATGAATGTCTACCGGGTCGACGGCGAGACCGGAAAGGCCACTATCGTCGCCGAAGGAATCCTCGGTCCGAACGGGCTCGCCTTCTCGCCGGACGAAAAGATCCTCTACATCGTGGAATCCCGCGGCGTGCCGAACCGCAAGATCCTGGCCTATGACGTCGCCGCCAACGGCAAGACGATCTCCAACAAGCGCGTCTTCATCGATGCCGGCCCGGGCACGCCCGACGGCATGCGCTGCGACATCGACGGCAATCTGTGGTGCGGCTGGGGCATGGGCGATCCCGAACTCGACGGCGTCGTGGTGTACGCGCCCGACGGCGTCATGATCGGCCGCATCGCGCTGCCCGAGCGCTGCGCTAACCTCTGCTTCGGCGGCGTCAAGCGCAACCGTCTGTTCATGGCCTCGAGCCAGTCGATCTACGCGCTGTATGTGAACACCCAGGGAGCGTTGGGGGGATAGTTTCCGCGCGTCGTCATTGCGCCTCCCTCCTCGTCGTCCCGGCGAAGGCCGGGACCCATACGCCGTGTCGTCTCGTTTTCGGCAATGGGGCAGAGGCCTTCAGTAATCGGTGATGCCAGGGGTTATGGGTCCCGGCCTTCGCCGGGACGACGCCAATAAGTAAAACGCCGGAGCGGAAGTTGATCCCGCTCCGGCGCTTTTGATTCAAACCCGACGATTACGCGGCGTTGTAGCCGGCGACCGCCTTCACTTCGAGATATTCCTCAAGGCCGTACTTGCCCCACTCGCGGCCGTTACCGGACTGCTTGTAGCCGCCGAACGGCGCGGTGCGGTCGTTCGGGACGCCCTGCAGGTTGACGTTGCCGGCGCGTATCTTGCGGCCGACGCGGCGCGCGGTCTCGACCGTATCGGCGGTGACGTAACCGGCCAGACCGTACGGCGTGTCATTGGCGATCTGCACTGCTTCATTTTCGTCCTTGGCGCCGAGGATGGTGAGAACGGGGCCAAAGATTTCCTCGCGGGCGATCGTCATGTCGTTGGTGACGTCGGCGAAGATGGTCGGGCGCACATAGAAGCCCTTGTTGACGCCTTCCGGCAGACCCGGACCGCCGCTGACCAGGGTGGCACCTTCCTCGATGCCCTTCTGGATCAGCTTCTGGATCTTGTCCCACTGAATGCGGGACACCACCGGACCGATGGTGGTGCCTTCAGCGCGGGGATCGCCGGCCTTGGTCTTGTCGGCGACGCCCTTGGCGATGGCGGCGACTTCCTTCATCTTCGACAGCGGCACGATCATGCGCGACGGCGCGTTGCACGACTGTCCTGAGTTGTTGAACATGTGCATCACGCCACCGGTGACGGCCTTGGTCAGGTCGGCGCCTTCGAGGATGACGTTCGGCGACTTGCCGCCGAGTTCCTGGCTGACGCGCTTGACGGTCGGCGCCGCGCGCTTGGCGACATCGATGCCGGCCCGGGTCGAACCGGTGAACGAGATCATGTCGATATCCGGATGCTCGCTCATTGCAGCACCCACCTCAGGGCCGAGGCCGTTGAGCAGGTTGAACACGCCCTTCGGCACGCCGGCTTCGTGGAGGATTTCCGCAAAAATCAAAGCCGAGGTCGGGGTGAATTCCGACGGCTTCAGGATCATGGTGCAGCCGGCGGCGAGCGCGGGCGCGACCTTGCAGGCGATCTGGTTCAGCGGCCAGTTCCACGGCGTGATCATGCCGATGACGCCGACCGGCTCGCGCAACACGGTGGCGGTGCCGACGGTCTCTTCGAAGTGATAGTTCTTCAGCACATCAAGCGTGGCGACGATGTGGCCGAGGCCGGCGCCGGCTTGCAGCTTCTCAGCCATCGGCAGCGGCGCGCCCATCTCGTCGGAGACGGCGGCGCCGATGTCCTTGATGCGGGTCTTGTAGACTTCGATGATCTTGGTCAGCAGCGCGATGCGATCCTCGCGGCTGGTCTGCGAATAGGTCTCGAACGCACGCTTGGCGGCGGCGACCGCCTTGTCGACATCGGCCTTGGAGCCGAGCGCAACCTCATACATCGCTTCTTCGGTCGCCGGGTTGACGACGGGCGTGGACTTCTTGACGGCGGGATCGACCCAGGCGCCATCGATGTAGAATTGCATGCGATTGACCATCGTAAACCTCTTGATTTCGAGCGAATGGTGGGGGAACGGAGCGTTCGGCAGACATCTTTGCACGAAAGCCCGACAAATTGAACCCGCCATATGCGGGGCGCTGCACTGCAACGGACACCGGATATAAGATTACCGGCGTCAGCAGCGCAAGGCGGTCACTTTAATTCAATCGTCGTCCCTGCGCACGCAGGGACCCATACGCCGAGGACTCTCGTTAAGGCCTTATGGCAGACACCTTCTGTAGCAACCGGCGCCAGGGGTTATGGGTCCCTGCGTGCGCAGGGACGACGTGTCTGTACGACCGCCGCGGTTAACCTCACACCGCCATCTTCCGATGCCGCACCGGCCCTCCGGCGGTGAGACTTTCGGCCGCATCGATGATGGCGTTGGCGTCCATACCGTAGTGCCGGTAGAGGTCGTCGATGGTGCCGGTCTGGCCGAAATGCTCCACGCCGAGCGCTTCGACGCGGTGGCCGCGCACGCTGCCGAGCCAGCCCAGCGTGGCCGGATGGCCGTCGATCACGGTCACGATGCCGCAGTCGCGCGGCAGCGGCTCCAGCAGTTTTTCGATATGGCTGAGATGCTGCACCCCGCGCCGGTCGCGGCGCAATTGCCGGGCCGCGCTCCAGCCCGCATGCAGCCGGTCGGCCGAGGTAATGGCCAGCAAGCCGACGTCGCGGCGGCTTTCGCCGATCAATCCAATGGCCTCGATTGCTTCGGCAGCGACCGCGCCGGTATAGGCGATCACGGCCTCGGCATTGGGTCCGGGTTTGCGCAACCAATAGGCGCCATCGGTAATGCCCTTCTGCAATTCGGGCGTCATGATCCGCTGCGGCTGCTCGAGGCTGCGGGTCGACAGCCGCAGATAGACCGAGCCGCCCTCGCCGCCTTCGCGCTGCATGTGCTGAAAACCCCAGCCCATGATCACGGCGAGTTCATCGACAAAGGCCGGTTCGAACGAGGCCAGCCCGTCCTGGGCGATGCCGATCAGCGGCGTGGCGATCGACTGGTGCGCGCCACCTTCCGGCGCCAGCGAGATGCCCGACGGCGTCGCCACCACCATGAAGCGCGCGTCCTGATAACAGGCATAGTTCATCGCATCGAGGCCGCGCTGGATGAAGGGATCGTACAAGCGTCCCGATCGGCAGCAGCCGCTCGCCATTGATCGCATGCGACAACCCCAGCGCCGCCAGCATGATGAACAGGTTCATCTCGGCAATGCCGAGTTCGAGGTGCTGTCCCTTGGGCGAAAAGTCCCAGTTGAAGGTCGACGGGATCTTCTCCTGCCGGAACAGGTCATGGTTTTCCGCCTTGGCAAACAGCCCGCGACGGTTGACCCAGGCGCCGAGATTGGTCGACACGGTGACGTCAGGCGACGCCGTGACGATGCGCGACGCCAACTCGGTATCGCCACGCGCAATCTCGTTCAGCACGAGACCAAAGCCCTGCTGCGTCGACATCTGCGCCGCCGGCTTGAACGTCAATTGCTGCGGCACATCGATGACGGGGGCAGTCAGGCGCCGCCGGCCCTCGGCGTTGAACGGCGCTTGCGCCAGAAACGCCTCCAGCCTGGCGGTGTCCTGCGACAGCCCCTCGAACTTCTCCCATTCATGGCCGGGACGGATGTTCTGGCTGCTGCGCCATTTTTCCATCTGCGTCACCGTCATCAGCCCGGCGTGATTGTCCTTGTGACCCTGCATCGGCAGGCCGACACCCTTGATGGTGTAGGCGATGAAGCAGACCGGGCGATCATGATCGATCGATTCGAACGCATCGATCATGCTGCTCATGTCGTGGCCGCCGAGATTGGACATCAGCGCCAGCAACTCGTCGTCGCTGCGCCGGTCGATCAATTGCGTGACCTGCCCCTGATCGCCAATGTCGTCATGCAGATGCTTGCGGAAGGCGGCACCGCCCTGGAAACACAGCGCGGCGTACATCTGGTTCGGGCATGAATCGATCCAGCGCTTCAGCGCCTCGCCGCCGGGCTCGGCAAAGGCGGCCTGCATCAAGGTGCCGTATTTGACGATCACCACGTCCCAGCCAAAGTTGCGGAACATGGATTCGAATTTTTCCCACAACCCTTCGCGCACCACGGCATCGAGGCTCTGCCGGTTATAGTCGACCACCCACCAGGTGTTGCGCAGGCCGTGCTTCCAGCCTTCGAGCAGCGCCTCGAAGATATTGCCCTCGTCCATTTCGGCATCGCCGACCAGCGCGATCATCCGCCCCTCGGGGCGGTCCTTCATCCAGCCATGAGACTTGACGTAATCCTGCACCAGCGAGGAGAACAGCGTCTGCGCCACACCGAGGCCGACCGAGCCGGTGGAGAAATCGACGTCGTCGATGTCCTTGGTGCGCGACGGATAGGATTGCGCGCCCTTGTAGCCGCGAAAATTTTCCAGTTTCTCGCGGGTCTGGTGCCCGAACAGATATTGGATGGCGTGGAACACCGGGCTCGCATGTGGCTTCACCGCGACGCGATCCTGCGGCCGCAGCACCGAGAAATACAAAGCCGACATGATATTGGCGAGCGACGCCGACGAGGCCTGATGTCCGCCCACCTTGAGGCCATCGACATTGGGCCGGATGTGATTGGCGTGGTGGATGGTCCACGACGACAGCCACAGCACCTTGCGGGCCAGCGCGGACAGCAGTTCCAGGCGTGCGGGTTCGACGGGCATGACAGGCTCCGGAAAGATGATCAGACGCCGATGTTAGCGGGCCTGCAATCGGTAAAAATCTCAAATAATCGCGACATACCCTGAATTATTGGGATAAATCACCGCTTCAGACCCCATTCCAGCGAGTCCATACCAATGCACGCCCTCGACGCCATCGACCGCAAAATTCTCAGCCTGCTGCAATCCGACAGCCGGACCACCATGCAGGAACTGGCCGACAAGGTCGGCCTTTCGATCTCGCCCTGCCATCGCCGCGTCAAGCTGATGGAAGAGCGCGGCGTGATCACGCGCTATATCGCCACCGTCGACCAGAAATCGCTCGGGCTGCATGTCAGCGTCTTCATCTCCATCAAGCTGGCGCGGCAAAAGGAAGAAGACCTCAATCGCTTTGCCAAGGCGATTTCGAAATGGGACGAGGTGCTGGAGTGCTACCTGATGACCGGCAACCGCGACTATCTCCTGCGCGTCGTCGCCGCCGATCTGTCGTCGTATGAAGCGTTCCTCAAGAACAAGCTGACAAGGCTCGATGGCATCGCCTCGATCGAGTCGAGCTTTGCGCTGAGCCAGGTGAAGTATTCGATAGCTTTGCCGGTGTAAGTTCGTCGTCCCGGCGAACGCCGGGACCCATACGCCGTGTCGTCTCATTTGGACAATGGATCGAACGTTGTTCGCAACCACTCAGGTCAGGGGTTATGGGTCCCGAACCAAGTCCGGGACGACGGAGATAGTTCAAGGCGCAACTCCGCCCTCTCGCGACACACTGCGCCCGAGTTTTGCAAATTCATCTGCCCACAAATCAGAGGGCGCAGGGAAGACCGGGTGCGCGCTGCACCCGCGGTCTCGCGTGCAAAGGCAGTAAAAAAAGCGCACACGAGCATACAGGTTCAGCGGAGGCAGTCCGGCCTTCCCTGCGCAATGGTTTTAACGGTTTCCTTCGTGCTCTTGTGTCTGGCGGATGTGCCAGAATGTGCGGACGGGCGGTTCTGACCAACCGCCCGTCGCTGGATCTGAGCCCGTTCGTGCTCGAAGGCCAAGAGCCTGCCGGGGAGCGTGGGACAGGTCCGGTGTCTTCCTCAACCCGAACAGTTGCATGGGCTTAGAGCCCGGACCGAGCAAGGAAGGGAGCTGGATGATGGCACAAGATGATCTGGTTGTCGCGGGGATCGACGTCGCAAAAGACAAGGTGGATGTTTGCATTCGATCGCTGTCATTGAGGTGCGCGTTCGCGAGCACATCGAAAAGTCGGCGAGAGCTGGCTTCCTGGCTGCGCCGGCGGAAAGTTGGCAAGGCCGTGATGGAAGCTTCCGGCGGGTACGAGCGCGAGTGGGCCAAGGCGCTCCGTGCCGCGAGGATCGAAGTGCGGATCGTCGATCCGAAGCGGGTTCGCAGCTTCGCTCGATCGGCTGGACGACTTGCCAAGAACGATGCGATCGATGCCGAGATGATTGCCTGGTTCGCCGAGACCTTCGGCGAGGCCTCTCACCAAATCCATGATGCGGAACGCGAAAGGTTGGTGCAAATCGTGAATGCGCGGCAGGCTCTCCTTGAGCTGCAGACCGGGTTGCAAAACAGGAGCGAGCATTCGCCGCCGGATATCGTGCAGAAGGTACAGGAGCGGCTTTTGAAGAAGATAGCCGCCGAGCTTGCCACGCTCGAGGTAGCGATCACAGCCACGATTAAGGCCACGCCGCAATTTGCCGAACGCGCCGAGATCATCGAAAGCGTGCCGGGACTTGCCCGGATCACCTCCGCTGGCTTGATCGCGGCGATGCCGGAACTGGGCCAGGTAAGCAACAAGGTCGCCGCCGCTCTGTTGGGCGTGGCCCCATACGATGACGACAGCGGCAAACGGCGAGGTGAGCGCCAGATCAGAGACGGACGCCGCAAGATACGCAACATCTTCTACATGGCCTGCCTGGGAGCTGCGACCCGACACAATCCTGTGCTCAAGGCCTTCTACCGGCGCCTGGTCGCTAAAGGCAAAGAGAGGAAGGTCGCACTGGTAGCCTGCATGCGCAAACTCATCGTGATCCTCAACATCATGATCGCTCGCGGGCAGAAGTGGAATCCGGACCTTCACGCAATGGGCTGACTGAGCGGCCCGCCGCGCTCGGTTCTCGACCGAGCGCTTGCAAAGCCAACAGACCGGTGAGCGGGCGGGGTCAAGGCCGTCCGCCGCCGAAGGCGGTGGCGCGCCAGCGCCAGCCTTGAGGCCGACCGATGACCGGTCTCCGTCAACACAGTTGCTCCTCGGTGACCGGCTTGTTGTCACCGTCGCCTCGTGGAAAATTCCGCGAAACTTGACGCCAGCGCCGGGGCGTCGGGACCACACGACTTCGCCGTCCGCGATCAGCGCTGTTCGTCAAAAGCGCCTTCGCGTCCACCGCATCCCATCCCGCGTCCGTGACGATCGCGATACGCCCCTCCAGGGGATGTGACGGCATGGAATAGGCCGGTGATTTGCCCTCGAAGGGAAGCAGAATATTTTTGCAAATGGGGCTGGACAGGCAAATCAGTGATTTGCCTCTTCGGGAAAATCACTCACTTTGTTCATTCCCGATGCGAAATTGCGCACCGGGGAATGACGAGCATGAGCGAGGAAGATGGTGGGTTATGCCTTCGGCTAACCCACCCTGCGAATCCGAAATCACAATACCTTCCGCTTGGCCAGGCTCTTCATCAGCGCGGAAACGCCGAAGGTCCATGGTTCGCATTCGCCGCTGCTGCGCATGCGGTTGATCAACTTGCCGAGCTGGGGTGCCGCAATGGTGACGATGTCGTCGCGCTTGTGGGTAAAACCCTCACCCGGCGTATCGCGATCTTTCACGGGGGCGAACATGGTACCGAGGAACAACGCGAATCCATCGGGGTATTGATGCTCCGGCCCGACGGTCTGGGCCACGAGATCGGTCGGGTCGCGGCTGATCTTGCTGATCGAGGAATGCCCCTCCAGCACAAAGCCATCCGGTCCCTTGACGGTCAGATCGATATCCATCTTGCGCACGTCGTCGAGTGAGAACGTGCGGTCGAACAGCCGAAGCAGCGGGCCGATCGCGCAGGAAGCGTTGTTGTCCTTGGCCTTGGACAATAGCAGCGCCGAGCGTCCCTCGAAGTCGCGCAAATTGACGTCGTTGCCGAGCGTCGCGCCGACAATCCTGCCGCCGCTCGACACCACCAGCACGACTTCCGGCTCCGGATTATTCCAGGTCGATTTTGGATGCAGCCCGGCATCCATGCCGGTGCCGACCGAGGACAACACCGGCGCCTTGGTAAAGACCTCCGCATCGGGTCCGATGCCGACTTCCAGATATTGGCTCCAGGCGTTCTGTTCGATCAGCACCTGTTTCAGCTTCATCGCCTCCGCGGAGCCGGGCTTGAGCCGCGAGAGATCGTCGCCGACCAGCCGCACCACTTCCTTGCGGATCGCCTCGGCGGAGGCGGGATTGCCGCGTGCCCGCTCCTCGATCACGCGCTCCAGCATCGAGATCGCGAAGGTGACGCCGGCGGCCTTCAACACCTGCAGATCGAGCGGCGCCAGCAGCCAGGACTTTTGCCGGTCGCGACGATCGGGCGGCGTGTTGGCGAGGATGCCCTCGATATCACCGATCCGCTCGCCCTTGACGCTGCGCACGGCGGCGGCGGGATCGTCCTCCTCGCACAGCGCGCTGACCGTCGGAAACCGCGCGGTGACGTCGAACACGCCATCGTCGCGGATCGCGACCACGGCCGGACCTCCAGCCTGCGGAAGCCAGACACGTCCCACCAGCGTGCCCTTGGTGCCGTCTTGCGGCAGGAGTTCTTGTGCTGTCAGCGTGATCATGGCCGCTTCCTTTCCGTCTCTTGTCGGCTACTCCTTGCATAAAAACCAGCAAACATAAACGACCGAACGCAAGGTGGCGCATCCCGAAAATGACGGGCACGAACGCCATCGCGCTTTACTCGTCCGGGGCGCGCTGGTCAGATATCCGCAAGCCGCCACGCGCCGAGGCTCTTGTCGCGCCAGCCGCCGGCGGCTTCGGTGCAACGCTCGTCGATCAGGTCCACCGGCGCATGCCAATTGAACGGCGGCCGCTGAAAATTCAGCGCGCGCCAATCGCCATCCTCGCAATCCCGGTTGGTCTGCCATTGCGTGAAGGTGGTCGTGATCAGCCATCTCGCGCCGGAGCGGCGGAAATTCGCCAGCGCGCGTTCGATGTTGGCAAACGACAGATGCACCAGACAGTCGCGGCACAGGATCGCGTCACATCGCGGCAAGGGATCTCGGGTGATATCGGCGAGGTGATATTCGCCGCGGATTTCACCTGCTGCGGCGCGTTGCCTGAGGCTTTCGATCAGTGCCTGCACGATGTCGACGCCGATGACGGGAACACCCAGGTTGACCTGACCGATCCAGCCGGCATCGCCGCAAGGCGCGTCGAGCAGCGAGGCCATCTGAAGCTTGCCGAGCAGGCGCGGCAATTCCGCGCACAGCGCGGCGGTTGCATCGCTCTCCGAGCCCAGCCCCGACACCGAGGCTGCCGCACCCCATAGATTAGTGTCGTGGATGCGTCGGAAGCGCTGTGCAAGATCCAGATTGGCAAACGACGCCTGCTCCGCGACGAAGCGCTGATGCGCCAGCACCGGTGGACGTTCGTCGTCGCGCATGGAGTTTATCGCCAAGGACTTATCGCCACGGCTCGATGATGATCTTGGTGTGCCGTTCCGGATTGGCCAGATCGGTAAACGCCTGCGCGACGCCATCGATGCCGACGCTGGCGGTGACCAGCGATGCCGCATCGACCTTGCCTTCCGCGATCAGGCGCAGCGAATAGGCGAATTCCTCCGGCGTGTAGGCGAGGACATATTGAACATTGAGTTCCTTCATGATGCCCAGCATCGGCTCGGAACGATCGGTTTCCATGCAGACCCCGACCACCACGATGCGGGCATCGCGCGGCGCGCCTTCGAACACCTGCTGCAGCAGGCCGGGAATGCCGACGCATTCGAATATCAATGCCGGCTTCAGCGCCGGCAGCATCGCCTGCAGCGGCGGCCGTGCAGCTTTTTGTTCCGGCGACATCGCGGCATGCTCGGCCCAGGTCGCGTAAGGCTGCGTGCGCGCGGGGTCGACCACGATATCGGCGCCGAGCTTTTCGGCGAGCGCGCGGCGCGCCGGCGAATAATCCGCAGCAACAATCGGGTGCAATCCCCTGATCTTCAGCGCGGCGATCACCGCGAGCCCGACCGGCCCGCACCCGATCACCAACGGCACCTCATCGCCGCGAATATTGGCCTTGGCCACTGCGTGCACACCGACCGCAAGCGGCTCGGTCAGCGCGGCGTGCTCGGCGGCCAGTCCGTTGGGCACCTCCAGCAACAGCGGCTCACTCAGCACCATGCGCTCGGCATAGCCCCCGACATTGTCGTTGGAATAGCCGATGGTTTGCAGGCCGCCCGGCGTCAGCAGCGCTGGCAGCGAACATACCCGCGTCCCGGTCTTGAACTTGCGCGGCGTGCCCGGTCCGTAATCGAGCACCTCGCAGCAAAATTCGTGGCCGAACACCACGTCGCGTGAAAGATCCATCGGCTTGCGGCCGGGAAAATGCCTGGATAACTCGACCATGCGCGGAGCGTGCTTGCGCGCGTGCAGATCCGAGCCGCAGATGCCGCAGGCCAGGGTCTTGACCAGGACCTGCCCGGCCGCCGGCGTCGGCTCCGCCAGCGTATCGACGACGATTTCGCCGTTCCTGAAAATCGCAGCGCGCATTGGCGTCCTCCGGCTTCGGCTGTTTTATGTTGAACAATCCCTCGCACATAAACGGGGAAACATAAACGGCGGAAATAACCGGAGATGCCGGGGCAGCGACGTCCCGGCAATCCGCCGCGTGAACGGATCAGGCGTTGGGCGACGGCTCGGCCGCCAATTCCAGCAACTGAGACCGCCGCACCCGCTCGCGGTGCGCGGTGTAGAGACCGCTCGCGACGATAAACGCCGCGCCGGTCACGGTCCAGACACCAGGCACTTCGCCAAAGACCAGGAAGCCGAGGATACTGACCCACAACAACTGGGTGTAGGAGAACGGCGCCAGCACCGACGCATCGGCATAGCGGAACGCCAGCACCACGATCCACTGGCCGGCGGTCGATGTCAGGCCGATCACAACTCCGAAGAAGATGTCGTGCCAGGTCGGCGTAATCCACACCAGCGGGACCAGCGCGGACAAGATCGCAAAACCCGCGATCGAGGAATAGGTCATAGTGGTGATCGCGCGTTCCTTACCGCTCAGCATGCGTGTCATGATCAAGGTGAGCGCCCAGCAAAACGCCGACACCAGCGGGAAAACCGCGGCGGGATGGAACGCGCTCGATCCGGGCCGCAGGATGACCAGCACACCGATCAGACCGACCGCGGTCGCGAGCCAGCGGCGCAGGCCGACGCTCTCGCTGAGGAAGATGATCGACAAGGCGGTGACGAACAGCGGAGAGACAAAGGCGGTGGCGGACGCTTCGGCAATCGGGAGAAACCGCAGGCCCGAGATGAACAGCAGCGACGATCCAAGCAGCGCCGCGCCGCGCATCATATGCAGACCGAGACGGCCGGTCGGCAAGGCGTAGAGCGGCGAACGCGGCACCATCGCCGGAACCATGATCAGCATGAACACCAGAAACCTGATCCATGCGATCTCGATCGACGGCAATGTCGCCGACAAATATTTCGAGGTCACGTCCGAGGTCCCAAGAAAGATCGTCGACAGCAGGATCAGCGCGATGCCGCGGAACGGCCGGTCGGCGCGCGCGGGCGCGGCGGGCAACGCGGACTTCTTGGGAGCGGGCGACGGCAATGCAATTCGGTCCAGCCTGGCGGCTGCGGCAGGAGGCGGGGTCACGGCTTTAGCTCGCGGCGCGAAATATAAATGATCGAATCAGGCGAGGTTCCAAAGAACGATAAAGCCGTGTGATCGACAAGGACCGAAAACAGGCAGCCGATATGCGCGATTGCGCGCGGCGCCTCGCCGCAGGCCGCGCGACCTCCGGCGCGACCTCTTGGTCGTCGCGAACGCGACCGGTGCGACCGCTTGGTCGTCGCCGGCGCGATGCAACCCTGAAATATACTGTTAGAAAGCGTGTCCGTAAAAATGCGGATAAGATTGAACCAAAATTATAACGACGACGGAAACGCGCTCCCTCTCCCCGATGGGGAGAGGTAAGAAAGCCCTACAGCATCGGCAGACCACGGGGCTTCGGCCCACGCGGAAACGCCTTGTCGAGCGCGTTGAGTTCATCCTGGCTCAGGGTCAGCTTGCCGGCCGCGGCGTTATCGGCGGCATGCTCGGCGCTCGAGGCCTTGGGAATCGCGAACACCGATTCATCGCGTGTGAGGAAGCCAAGCGCGACCTGACGCGGCGACGCGCCATGCGCCTCGGCGATCTTCTGCAACAGCTGTCCCTGCTGGCTGCGCGGCTGAGGGAAATCATCGTGACCAAATGGCGAATAAGCCACCACCGCAACATCGTGGGTCTTGCACCACGGGATCACCGCATGCTCGATCGCGCGCTCCTGCAAGTGATAGAGCACCTGATTGCAGGCGATCCGGCCCTTGCCGGCGACGGCGCGCAACTCACCGAGATCATCGGCGTCGAAATTGCTGACGCCCCAGCTTCGGATCTTTCCGGCGCGCACCAGATCCTCCATGGCGGCAACAGTCTCGGCCAGCGGATGGGATCCACGCCAGTGCAGCAGATAGCAATCGAGCCGATCGGTTTTCAGCCGCGCCAGCGAACGCTCGCAGGCGGTGACGGTGCCGCGCCGCGAGGCGTTGCTCGGCAACACCTTGGAGACCAGAAACAGACCGTCACGCTGTCCGGCGATCGCGTCGGCAATCACCAGTTCGGCGTCGCCGTACATTTCGGCGGTGTCGATGTGGGTCATGCCGAGCTCGATGCCGCGGCGTAGCGCCGCCACCGCGCGCTTGCGGTCACCATGATCGAGATACCAGGTGCCCTGCCCGATCACGGACACCTGGTCGCCGGTGCTGCCGAATTTTCGTTGCCTCACGATTGCCTCCACACCTTCGCAATCCAAACGTAAGATTTCTTCCGTCATTGCGAGCGCCAGCGAAGCAATCCAGGGCCGCAAGGAAGACTGGATTGCTTCGTCGCTTACACTCCTCGCAATGGCGAATCGAGAACGCTGATGTCGGCGACCAGGATGCTGCCGGTCGCCGATTCCGTGATGTAAAGGCGGTCGGCATTGTTGCCGCCGATCGCAACGTTGGTGCAGGTCGAACCCGCGCTGGACTTGATGCGCGCGATCAGCTCGCCGTTCGGCGCGAACACGAAGACATGCCCGAGCGAGGCATGCGCCACAAACAGCCGCCCGGACTTATCCATCGTGATACCGTCGGGGCCGCTTGGACCGAACATCGAACAGAAACGGCCGACCTTCGAGACGCTGCGGTCCTTCATGAAGGGCATCCGCCACACCGCGTTGTCGCGCGTCATCGCCACAAACAAGGTGGCCTCGGCGGGATCCAGCACAAGACCATTAGGACTGATGCCGGTGTCGATCAGGCAGTCGAGCCGGCCGGATGTCGAGAGACGATAGACCTTGCCGGTCGGATCCTGCAAGCCGGTCTGGCCCTGATCGGTGAAGTAGATGTCGCCATTGCTGGCGATGTGCAGATCATTGCAGCCGCGGAACGATTCCGAATTGCGCGAGGTCAGGACCGGCTGCATGCGCCCGGCTTTGGCGTCGAGTTCCATGATGCCATGCATGTAGTCGGCCACCAGGATGCGGCCGTCGCGACCGATCTTCAGGCCGTTCGGCCATCCCTCATACTCGACCGCGAGCGACCATTTGGCATCGGGCGTGATCTTGAAGATGCGCCCGAACGGGATATCGACGATGTAGAGATTGCCCTCGGCGTCGAATGACGGCCCCTCGACAAAACTGTCGGTCGGCACGCCGGGCCGGTTGGCGTCGGCCCAACTGGTGGCTTCGCCCTTGCGCCTGAAATGATCCGGCATCGCCGAGAAGGTTTCGGCCTGAATGAGCTTTGGCGGGGTATCGAGGTACATCATCTGAAGGGGTCACCTGTCCTGTCGGGAGGCGCACCATAGATGATCGTTCGGCGTCTTCAAGGACGCTCGCCGCATGCCTTCAGCTGGCGGCGGTCTCCAGTTCGCGCGGCGCCGGATCCGCGGCGGCATTCGCCTGCGCGATCAACCGTTTGATTTCCGGAATGCAGGAACCGCAATTGGTGCCGGCCTTGAGCTCCGCCCCGATCGCGGCGGCCGAATTGGCACCGGCGGCGATGGCGTCGCAGATCGTGGTACGGCCGACGCCGAAGCAGGCACACACGATCGGGCCGGCGTTGGCGAGGCCATCCATCGCCTTGCCCGACAACAGCATCCGCCGTTGATCGCTGCTCAGCGCATCCGCCGCGAACAGGCTCTTGACCACGTTCCAATCGCCGGCGTCGTGTGCGGGACCGACGAACAAACAGGTGTCGATGCGCTCGCCGGCGAATGACGCCGCGCGGTACACGCCGCCGCCAAAATCCTTGTATTCGGCGAGATCATCACCTGCGGCCGATTTCAGCCAGGATTGCCAGCCCGCGAGATCGGCGTTATCGGCGAGCAGATAGCCGTAGCCGCCACCGACCGCGACGCGCGCCCACCAGGCGTGCGCGGGAAGATCGAGTTTGACCCGCGACAGTGCAAAACCGCGGAAGACATATTCATACGGCGTGATCGCTACCGGCGTCGCCTTGTTCTCGGGCTGGCCCGAGAACGGATCGGTGAACGGCGCCACCAGCGCACCGACGCGCGCGCCCGAGCTGTTCTCGCCGCTCCAGTGGATCGGCGCGAACAGCATGCCGCGCTGCTGCCGCTCGCTGACCACCACTTTCAGGATGCACTGCCCGTAATCGGTAACCACGCGCGCAAAGCCGCCATCGATCACGCCGAACTTGTTGGCATCATCGGGATGAATCTCGACAAACGGTTCCGGCAGATGCTGGCCCAGCCTCGGGCTTACGCCGGTGCGGGTCATGGTGTGCCACTGATCGCGGATGCGCCCGGTGTTGAGCCGCAGCGGCCGCGACGCCGAGGTTTCGGTTCGCAACGTCGGAATTTCCGGCGCGATGAAACGGGCTTTTTGGTCGTTGGCGTAGAAACGCCCGTCGGCGAAAAACCGCGCTTGCTCGGCCTCGCCCAATCGAGCCGGCCACTGCACCGGCGTCATGGCGTCGAACGCGTCATCCGACAGCGCAGTCAACGCGCCGATATCGAAATCGCGGCTGCCGCTATTTTCGAACGCCGACAGGCCGGCATGCTCTCGAAAAACGTCCGCCGCCGAGTTGTAATCGAACGCCGCACCGAAGCCCAAGCGCTTGGCGACCTGGCTTATGATCCACCAATCCGGCCTGGCTTCTCCGGGCGCGGGCAAAAAGGACCGCTGCCGCGAGATGCGCCGCTCTGAATTGGTCACCGTGCCGGACTTGTCGCCCCAGGCCAGCGCCGGCAGCAGCACATGCGCGCCGGAATTGACGGTATCGTTGGAGCGGACATTCTCGGAAACCACGAACAGTTCGAGCTTTGCCATCGCCGCGCGCACCACATCGGCATCCGGCAGCGACACGATCGGGTTGGTGCCCATCACCCACAGCGCCTTGATCTCGCCGCGCGCGATCGCCTCGAACATCTGGATCGCCTTCAACCCTTCGTGGGTAGCGATGCGCGGCGCCTTCCAGAACCGGCGGACGCGGTCGATGTCGGGCGGCGTGAATCCCATATGCGCGGCGAGCTGGTTGGATAGCCCGCCGACTTCGCGGCCGCCCATCGCATTGGGCTGCCCGGTCAGCGAAAATGGCGATGCGCCAGGCTTGCCGATCCGCCCGGTCGCGAGATGGCAATTGAGGATCGCATTGACCTTGTCGGTGCCCTGCGCCGACTGGTTGACGCCTTGCGAATACAGCGTGACGACGCGCGGCGTCGAGCGGAACATCTGGAAGAACTCGGCGACGTCCCGCTCAGTGAGGCCAGTCGCGAGCGCAGTTGCGGCAATGCTGCCGGCCAAGCTGCGCGCCCGCGCCACTGCTTCTTCCAGACCCGAGGTGTAACGCTCGACATAATCGCGATCGAGCGCGCCATTGTCGACGAGATGCACCAGCAATCCGGCGAACAGCGCGGTATCGGTGCCGGGCTTCAGGCCCAGGAACAGGTCGGCATCCCCGACGGTATCGGTGCGACGCGGGTCGATCACGACGATGCGCGCGCCGCGCTTCTGCTTGTTGGCGAGCATGCGCTGGAACAGAACCGGGTGGCACCACGCCGCGTTGGAGCCGGTCAGCACCAAGAGATCGGCCTGGTCGAGATCCTCATAGCAGCCCGGCACGGTGTCGGCGCCAAAAGCGCGCTTGTGGCCGGCGACAGAGGACGACATGCAGAGCCGCGAATTGGTATCGACATTGGCGCTGCCGATAAATCCCTTCATCAATTTATTGGCGACGTAATAGTCCTCGGTCAGCAATTGCCCGGAGAGATAAAACGCCACCGCGCCGGCGCCGTCGCGCGCGACGATATGGCCGAGCCGGTTCGCGACATGATCGAGCGCATCGCTCCATGCCAGCCGTTCCATGGTGCCCTTGTCGCAGCGGATCATCGGGTGCAGCAGGCGGCCTTCGAGGCCGACCGTTTCGCCGAGCGCCGAACCTTTCGAGCACAGCCGTCCGAAATTGGCGGGATGTTCGGGATCGCCGGATATCGAAGCGCCGCCGTTGCCATCCGGCGTCGCCAGCACGCCGCAGCCGACCCCGCAATAAGGACAGGTGGTGCTGACGGTGCGAAGGCTGGGGTCGACCGCTGTCATGGGGTCAGGCCGCCTTCGGCCGGGCCGCGGCCGGACGGCCGAACATCATGTCGCTGCGGATCGCGGCAACGGACTGGCGGTTGCGGATCATGTCGAGATACCACAGCGCATCGCCGGTCTCGCCGACCAGAACCGCGCCGGTCAATCGTCCCTCGGCAATCACCAGCTTCCTGTAGGTGCCGTGCCTGAAGTCGCTGAGCACGATGGATTCGCTGCCCTCGGAGCCCATGAAGTCGCCCGCCGAAAATACCCCGACGCCGCTGACCTTCAGATTGGTCGAGACCACGCTGCCATGATAGGCCGCGCTCGCACCCGCCAGATGCCGCGCCAGCACGCGTGCCTGCTCGTAGGCCGGCTCGACCAGGCCGTAGCAGGTGCCGCGATGCTCGGCGCATTCGCCGAGCGCGAAAACATTGGGCACACCAGTCTGCAGATGGTCGTCGACCACGACGCCACGATTGACGGGAATGCCGGCTTCCTTGGCCAACGAGATGTTGGGACGAATACCGGCCGCGAAGATCACCGCGTCGGCGTCAAGCCGGCTTCCATCCGTCAGTTCGACGCTTTCGACCCGGCTCTCGCCGTGAATGCGCGCGGTGTTGGCGTTCAGCAAAATCCGGATGCCCTTACGCTCGACCAACGATTTCAGCAGTGCCCCCGCCGGCGCATCGAGCTGACGCTCCATCAGCCGGTCCATCAGATGAATCAGCGTCACCGGCGCGCCGGCCTTGGCAAGGCCATAGGCCGCTTCCAGTCCGAGCAATCCGCCGCCGACCACGACGACACGCTTCTTTTGCGCAGCCAGCGTCAGCAGGAGATCGACATCCCGCGTGTCGCGGAAGGTGTGGACACCCGCGAGATCAGCGCCGGGCAGATTAAGCCGCAGCGCCGTCGAGCCCGTGGCCAGCACCAATCTCGAAAAGCTGACGCTCTCTTCATTCGCGATCTTGAGTTCGCGGCGGCCGACATCGATTTCGGTGGCACGGCAGCCATATTTCAGGGTGACGCCGCGATCGCGCCACCACGCCGCCGGCTTCAGCTCGATGTCATGCGATTGGGTTTCACCTGATAGCACCGATGACAACAGCACGCGATTATAGGCCAGTCGCGGCTCGTCGCCGATCACGGCGACGGCGTAGCGGCCCAACGCAGTCCTGGACAATTCATCGACCAGGCGGGCCGCCGCCATCCCGTTACCGACAATGACAAGAGGTTCGCTCACGTGCGTGATCCTTATTCGGCGGCTTGAGTGCTGCCGTCGTAAGCTTCCGAGATCATGTAGGTCGACAGTGTCCCGTAGGCCGCGCTCCATGCCGCCGCGACTGGCGGCGTCCAGCCGTCGCCAAGGCCCTTCTCCAGCGTGAACAACAACGCACCGCCGACCACAGGATAGTGTTCCGGCGTGGCGCCATAGCTGACGTGACGCTTGGCCAACGCGCTTGCCGCCGGCAGCACCGCTTCGAGATTGCTCAATCCGCCAACGACGACAGCCAGCGTCGCCATCAACTTCTTGCGCTGCTCCGTCATGTCATCGGGAAACATCGCCCGCACCGCGGGTGCGACCTCGAACAGGCGATCATAGAAGATCGTTGCTGCCTGCTCCGAGATCGGCGCGACCTCGGCAAAACTCTGCTGCACGAGCTGGACTTGTTCAGGTGTCACGTTTTTAGCTCCCTTCTTTTTGTCAGCCTCGCCCCATGATGGGGCGAGGCCAGAGAACAAGGTGGCTGCCGGCAGCTCAGATCCGCGCACCCGCGAGGCTCGTCGCTCCCGCTTCCGCCGGGCTCTTGCGCAGATAGAACCACCAAGTGGTCGCGAGGCAGACCACGTAGAACGCCAGGTAGATTTCCAGCGCGAGTTGCGGGCCGCCGGTGGCGGCGATCGACTGACCAAAGCCGCTCGGGATAAAATAACCGCCGCAGGCGCCGATCGCGCCGATGAAGCCGACCGCAGCGCCGCTCTCGATGCTGGCGGTCTTCAGGGCCAGCGCGCGCCCGGCGTCGCCAGTGCCCCTCGCCTTGCGCAGATTCTCCTCGCGGAAGATCGAGGGGATCATCCGGTAGGTCGAGCCGTTGCCAACGCCCGTGGTCACGAACAGGATCAGGAACATCACCAGGAAGCCGGTGAAGTCCTTGATGCCGACGAAATACAGCACGCCGATCGTCGCCGCCGCCATCGCGATGAAATTCCAGAACGTCACGATCGCTCCGCCGACCTTGTCGGCGAGCAAGCCTCCCAACGGACGCGACAGCGAACCCACCAGCGGTCCAAGGAACGCGATGGCGATGGTGACCGCCGGGAATTGGGTCTTGATCAGCAGCGGAAACGCCGCCGAGTAGCCGATAAAGGAGCCGAACGTTCCGACATAGAGGAACGCCATGATCCAGGTGTGCTTGCGCTTGATGATTGCGAGTTGATCCTTGAACGAGGATTTTGCGGTAGTCAGGTTGTTCATGAAAAACACCGCGCCGAACACCGCGATCACCAGCGGCACCACCCACATGAGGCCGGCGTTCTGCAGGTACACGCCTGACACCGGCTGCGCCTGATAGAGGTTGATCAGGGCCACGCCCATCAGGATCGGCGTCAGCAACTGCACGGTGCTGACACCGATATTGCCGCCGGCCGCGTTGAGGCCGAGCGCCCAGCCCTTCATGCGATCGGGATAGAAGAAGGAGATGTTGGCCATGCTCGAAGCAAAATTGCCGCCGCCGAGACCCGCCGTGGAAGCGACCAGCAACATTAGCCAGAACGGCGTCTCGGGATGGCCGACGAAATAAGCCAGCCCCAACGTCGGGATAAGCAGCACGGACGCGCTGAAGATGGTCCAGTTACGACCGCCGAACGTCGTCACCGCAAACGTATACGGAAACCGCATCAGCGAGCCGATCAACCCGGGGATCGCCACCAGCTGGAACAATTGATCGGTGGTGAAGTGGAAACCCGCCGCCGGCAATTTGGTGGCAACGATGCTCCAGATCAGCCAGACCGAAAATCCAACGTTCTCGGCAACGATCGACCAGATCAGGTTGCGACGGGCAACGAACTTGCCGGTCGAATTCCAGAACGTCTCGTCCTCTGGCTTCCATTCCGAAATCCAGGTTGGATTCTGCTCGCGCATTAGAGATTTCCTTTCTCGGTATCCGATCGTCTCGTGCCAGCATGGTTCAGGCGCAGCGCCATAGCGGCGCGCGCTGGGGAAGCCCCAGTCCGGCGGTGTCAAAAATCGTATGATTGGTTTGCGAAGGACGGCGTCGATGGCGTCAGAGCTAGCTATTCAAGCTTCATGCCAATCCGACAGAATTTGAAAACATGATATTTTTTAAATAGTTAGACAAAACGATGGGTCGAACCGCGAAGGCGACGCCGCATCCTAAATTTGCGATTCGCTCAAGCTTTGTGCGTCGCACAATAGTTGGGCAGATCGCTGCAAATCTCGTTGCCGCCCAACGTTGCGTGCCAACTAAGCAATTGCACAAATACGCAGCGCTCCTCTCGCAGAGATCTCGCGGGAAGCGACGCCGCGCGCCAAACCTCGCTTGATTTCAACGCTGCGCGCCGCACGCCAGCATTGGCACGTCGATTGCTTTTATTATTGGCAGTCAACGAAGACTGCGGTTCGCCGGATTGTTTTAGCCACGGCCTGGCTGAAACTCAGGGACAGGCTCAAGCCCCTCATCGAGGAAGCTTGGCGCAGTCGTCGCGATGCCAGATGGCTCGCACATCCCTGTTTCAGATCGGACGCGGTCAGAAAGCAGGATGGTGAATGACGCAACACTGCACAGAGCCCAGACGAAATATTTCCGAAAGCGGTTCGGCGACCAGAATCGCAGCTCGGGAATGCGAACACGATCTCACCTAAGCGCATCACCAACCGTGATTGCACATCTCATCGCAGAACAAGGGGAATCTTAATGTCGTATCTCGTGCCTTCGGAATTCGTCACCAAGATGGTGGACGCGGGCGAGTCCAAGATATTCATGTCGACCCGCGACACCGTGATCCGCGCCTATATGGCTGGTGCCATTCTCGCGCTGGCCGCGTGGTTTGCCGTCACGATCAACGTCAACACCGGACAGCCGATCGTCGGAGCGCTGCTGTTTCCGGTCGGATTTTCCATGCTGTATCTGTTGGGCTTCGATCTGTTGACGGGCGTGTTCGTCCTCGCTCCGCTGGCGCTGATCGACAAGCGCCCCGGCGTCACGCTTGGCGGTGTTTTTCGAAATTGGGGTCTCGTCTTTATCGGCAACTTCGGCGGAGCGCTCACGGTCGCCTTCATGATGGCGTTCGTCACGACGTTCGGGTTCACGCAGGATCCTGATAAGGTCGGCGCGGCCATCGGAAATATCGGCGAGGCGCGCACGCTGGGCTATGCGTCGCATGGCGCGGCCGGCATGGCGACGTTGTTTATCCGCGGCATGCTGTGCAACTGGATGGTCTCTACCGGCGTGGTCGGCGCCATGATCTCCACGACGGTCCCTGGCAAGGTCATCGCGATGTGGATGCCGATTCTGGTGTTCTTCTACATGGTGTTCGAGCATTCCGTGGTGAACATGTTCCTGTTCCCGTCGGGGCTGATGCTCCACGCCAAATTCTCGATCATGGACTATTTCGTCTGGAACGAGATTCCGACCGTGCTCGGCAATCTGGTCGGAGGACTTTCGTTCACCGGATTGACGTTGTACGCGACCCACGTCCGGACGGCGCCGAAGCGCGACATGGCGGTGGCTCCGACCCGCGCCGCCGCCTGATTCGGCGCAGACCACCGAATCGCAAAGGAGCCTTGCCTGTGCCAGGCAAGGCTCTTTTTTTTGTCAAACCGGGATGAGGGATCTAACCGTCGGCGCCGGTGATGTGCACTTGCCAAACGGCCCTGACCGAGCCTCGCGTGTCGAGGGCTCATTGTCCTGCTGCGCCTGGCCGACACCATTCAGTGTCCGGCGCGAGAAGCCGGCCGATGATTCGGCCAGTCATCCGGGCTCGGCGCTTCTCAATTGCGAAATCAGCTCGTTGGCAGCCTTAGGCATGCTGCGCGCCAGCTGTTGCTATCGGGGGCCCAAGTACAGAAACGGCCCCCCTGAACAGGGGGGCCGCAAGTTATAAGGATCTGCGAATGCCGCTAGCGATCCGAAGCCAATTGTGCTGTTTGCCGGCCGCCATTCAGCTCCTTCAGCTGATTCACATAGGCTTCCGGCTTCTGCAAATGGAACGGTGTCTTCAGACCCATGAAAGACGCTATTTGCCCAATGAAAGCGGTGCAATTAGTGGTTTCAGCGTTCCATAGCGGGTTGGTCTCTTGAAGATGCTTGATGTAAGCGAACGTCTTCTTGGCGTCCTCTTCACTGAGATAGACCCGATAGCTGGCCGTCAAATATTGAACGTCCAGGTCGCCGTAGGTGGCCCCCGTTCCCGCTGGCACCCACATGAGATGGCCCAACACGTACGGCACCTCCTCGCCCTGCGGCCACAAGCCGGCAACTTCGACCTTCTTGTCGGTCGTCTTGCCGAACCAGACGAACGCGTGGCCGTAAGAAGCCGCCGTGCGAGCCCGGAAATCGACGTAGTAAGGCCCCTTAACCGATGCAGGAGCCTGAGACCTTCGTACCGGTCTCGCCTGGTCAGTGCCTGAAACAGCGCCAGCCGACGCCATTGCATTGACTCGCGCCGACGGCTTACGAGGGGCGGAGGCCGGTTGGTCTGTCGCTACCGCAAGCTGCTGTGCAGCGCTGCTACCGGTTCCCAGACCCACGCAACTCGTGACGATAAGCGCCGCCACAAGAAAGCGTGGATCACCCTTTCTCCATTCCAATTTTGCCATTTAACCCTCTTCGGATCAGAAAACGCACGTCGTGGCCCTTGATGGTCAAGGGCATCGCCTGCGATGCATCCGCCTCAGGTTAACCTTTGGTGATGAGCGGAGCCGGAGCCACCGCTGGAGCTTTGCCAATCGGGGTCTTGCCGACCGGGTACTTGCCAATCGGCGCCTTGCCGACGGGCGCATTTTGATAAACCGGCTGCGGATGCGGAAGGTCCGCCGCGGTGGCCGCGCCTACGAAAGCGATGGTGGCAGTCCCAACAATCAGAAATTTCAGCATAAGGAATCCTCCAGAAGTGCCTGTGTCCCGAGTCAGTATAAGAGTTCAACCGTCAGCCCACGTAAGGGTTAAGCCCATCGCCGTTGCGATGCAATTAACGGGGCGTTGGCCATAGCAATCTTGGAGCGTTTTTTGGGAGAACGTTGCAGAAATAGCACGGTTCCTGTCGGGGTTCCAACTCATGTGCTGCTGCTTCAATAGATTTTCGGTAAAATCCTGCGGGTACGCGCCATGTAGGCGCGATACTGATCGCCGAACATGTCCAGCATAATCCGTTCTTCTCTCGAGACTCGGCCAAAAAACAAGATTCCGAAACCGACCATGCCGGCGAGCCCTCCCACCCAATTTGGCAAAAGAAGTGCTTGAGCCAGGGCCCAAAGCCAAAATGCCGTGTACATGGGGTGTCGAACGCTTTGATAGATCCCATCGGTAATGAGCTGATGGTCAACCCGCACGTCGAGGCTAACCGACCAATTTCGGCCAAGCGCCCGGTGCGAGAGCTGAAACATGATCAACGAGGCGATCGCAAACAACAATCCCAGCCAGGCCTGGGCCGGGTGGAACGTATAATCTGCAAAATGCGGCATGCCGGTCGAAACATACAAAAACGGCAGCACGCCAAGGCCCGTGAGCGATATCAGCAACAGGGCTGTTTCGCGTAGACCCCGATCGCTGCGCAGGATCGGCGTGCGAGCTGAACGCCGGGCGTATTTATATCGGATGATGTACCATCCAACCGCCAGCATAACGAAAACCAACTTTGAGAGCGTAGGCGTCATAGCGCGCACGTCTTCCGTGGTGGTTCACCTGAGATCCGCGGGTCGCAAACAAAGCGCAAGCCAATTACCCCGTAAAGTGCCTTAGGATTCGACGATAACTTCACTTCGCAACGTCGATACAGTAGCTTGGCACATGGGTTGAAGCGTTTTCTGGCATTCGATCGTCTTTTTCATGGGCAAGCGCGTTACACGCGAGCGGCGAGGTTCGCGGGGTATCGCACGCGACATGGTAGTTTCGCGATGAGAATGAGTATCAACAGGTCGCCTGGAAAGTCGATCGGCGATGAACTGCCTTTTCTTGTCCGTTCGTGGCTTATCGGGGCGGCGGGAATAGTCGGCTTTAGCGCCTTAATACTTGGCTTTTCTGCCGACAGCGCGAATGCTCAAAATCCAGCAGGCACGCCGGCATCGGAAGCGTGCCTCGCTGCCAATTCCGGCCTGTCGTTGGGAGCGCGTTTGCCGCGCACCGAGGCCCGCTTGAAATCCGGGGATACGCTGAAAATTGTTGCGGTCGGTTCATCCTCGACGGTGGGCCTTTGGGAGTTTCGCCCAGCAGCCACCTACCCCGAGGTCATGCGACAAGAGATCCTGAGACTGCAACCCAACGCCAGGATCAGTATCACCAATAGCGGTCGTGTCGGCGACACGATACCAGATAACCTGGCCCGCTTCGAACGCGACGTCTTTGCTTTCAAGCCGGACCTCGTCGTGTGGCAGTTAGGCACAAATGATATTGCCTGGGGCGGGCGCGCCAACGACGAATTGAACAACGAGATCATTCAGGGTGTGCACGCGCTGAAGGCGCATGGCGCTGATGTCATCCTGATGGATCTTCAATACGCGCCGATGATACTTGCAGCTGCGTCCTATTCCAAGGTGCAGACGATGATCGCTGACGCTGCCCGGCGCGAGCGGGTCGGCCTGTTTTCGCGATTCGCGCTGATGCACAAATCCATTGAGGCCGGTCTGTCGCCCGGAGCGCTCGTTTCCTGGGACAGATTACACAATTCAAAAGAAGGCTACGACTGCATCGGACGGGCGCTAGCCCGCGCGATTTTGGCAAGCGCGCACTGAGCAAGCATCCACCGAGATCGTCCTGTCACTTGAAATTGGCCAAGCGCCCAACGGCCAAACGATTCGAGAGTTGCTACTGTTCCGCAACCGAGCCATCGGCCAGGAATAGATCCACGCCCCCGGCCGGCGCCGTTATTTTATCGAACTCCAGGGGACCGCAAGTGATCAGGCAGTAATCGTATGCCGCGCGCTGATCATTTCCCATCAAGAACTGGTAGTGCAGCCTCATAAAATTGAACCTGTGACGCTTGAAGGACACCGGGTCCATCATCGAATGGACCTGGACCCGGCGGATATTGGGTCGCCCGTACAGGTCCTCGCGGCTTACTCGCTTAAGGGTGACCGGATCTACTCGATAGAAACTGATAACGTCGTCACGCGCCTGGTATTCAACCCATCGAATTGGCATCTGCCCGGCAACAGCCTTGGTCGCCTGTCGAAACTGCTCGCCTTTCGGATGCAAAGCGAATTTCGGGATGGTCGCGCCTACTGTCAAAATGCACAATGGCGGTCCGTGCTCGGCGAATTGCGGGTCTTGCTTCAGGCCGCGCGCGACTGCTGCAATCGCCATCGCCGCGCCCAGCGAATGACCCACAATCACAATTTCATCGACGCCGCCTTCGCGGACTCGCTCAAGAATACGGCTGGCGAAATCGCTAATTCTCGTTTCCATTTCGGGTCTCTGACCATGAAGGAACTGCCGAGAAAAAACCGCATCATCGAGAGCATGTTTCAGTCTCCGGCGCGGGTCGAGCCAGTGTATCAACGCTGCGCACGTCAGAACCGCGATGAAAATGCCGAATAGCCCTGCCCATAATCCTGTCAGGCCCGACAGCCGAGTTAAGGCGTAAGCCACCGCAGCGCTTCCAAGCCCGTATACAGCGATGGACACATACGGAAAAATAAAGAAGCCAGCATACTTCCAGTTTGCGAGGAAATAGCGGAACACGGTTCCGTTCGCGGTGAAATCAAACAGCGTCAGTGCGGAATGATAGAGGCGTGACAACATGCCCCGCCGAGAGTCGCCTAGAACAAGATCATCCCACCGCAGCATTTCGAACGTAACCCGCGTTGTCCAGTTTGGACCCCAGGCATCTAATTCCCATGAAGAACTCATATCCGTCGCCTTGACCATCTCAGAGGTTCGAGACGAAACGTTCCAGGTTCGCTGAAAGCGCGAAAGAGACTGGCGAAACCGCTCAAGCTGCTTTTCTGGAGTGATCGGATCATACCCGCCGATATGAAAGACATGCCGTCGCCCAATCATCTCCGCTTGGCTCCAACACCATATCCCGAGAAAACCGCACACAATCTAGCAAGTTTGCCATGTAATGCGAACTGATTTGCAGCCAAGCCGCTCGACTTCAATTCTGTGTTTTTGCCCAGTTCGCCGGCATTAGCGACAATAGAACCTGGGGCCTCGATGCGGCGTTACATCGATTTGCCAGCGCGGCGACCTTGCCCTGGATCAGGCGCTGAACTTGACCGATACCCGCGAGACCAGACGCCGATTGAAACCGACAGGCTGAAAAGAGCGATCAAGGTATGGCGTACGGAAGCGATTGCGAGCGACGAAATCTTTGGCGCTTGTAGTTGCTGCCCGTGTAATTGTCGTGCATCCATCAGTCAACAATTTGTCCTGGATCTGCCTTTTCCAACAAAGGGAACGTTGCCTGTGTAAGGTGAGCCCCCCTTTTCCTTTGGCGCCATGATGTCGCGTGCACTGAAAATTTCGGTCGGACAGCATTCCGATAAAGGGCGCAAGCCGGCCAATCAGGATTTTCACGGCATCCTGATTCCGGAAGAGCCGCTGCTTGGGCTGAAAGGCATCGCCGTGGTTCTGGCCGACGGCATCAGCAGCAGCAATGTCAGCCACATCGCCAGCAAATCCGCCGTCAAAACTTTTCTGACCGATTATTATTGCACGTCGGAATCCTGGTCGGTGAAGAATTCAGCCCAGCGCGTCCTGGCCGCGACCAATTCCTGGCTGCATTCGCAGACGAGGCGAAGCCAATACGCCTACGAAGACAAGGACAGGGGTTACGTCTGCACCTTGAGCGCGATCGTGCTCAAATCGAGCACGGCGCATCTTTTTCACATCGGCGATTCCAGGATCTATCGCGTGGCCGGCAATACGCTGGAGCAGCTCACCGAGGACCATCGGGTGAGGGTATCGTCGGAGCAAAGCTATCTAAGCCGCGCACTCGGCATCAATGCTTCGGTCGAGATCGACTACAGCGCGATCGACATCGAGAAGGGCGACACCTTCCTGCTCGCAACCGACGGCGTCTACGAACATGTCGGCAATCGTTTTGTCGCCAAAACGATCCACGACCATCCGCAGGATCTGGATGCGGCAGCAAGAATAATTGTCGAGCAAGCACTGCGGCACGGCAGCCAGGACAATCTCACGGTGCAGATCGTTCGCCTCGACGAAGTTCCCGGCGGCGGCGACGCCAACGAATTGCTGGGACGATCATCCGAACTGCCTCCCGCGCCGCTGCTTGAACCGCGCACGGTGTTCGATGGCTACCGGATCATCAGGGAGCTGCACGGCAGCAGCCGCAGCCATATCTATCTCGCGGTCGATACCGACAGCGAGGCGCTGGTTGCGATCAAGACGCCGTCGATCGATTTGCGCGACGACTCGGCCTATCTGAAGCGGTTCATGATGGAAGAGTGGGTCGCCCGCCGCATCGACAGCCCGCACGTCCTGAAACCCTGCTCGCAGTCAAGAAGGCGAAACTATCTGTATGTCGCGACCGAATTCGTCGACGGGCAGACGCTGGCGCAGTGGATGATCGACAATCCGAAGCCGGACCTCGAAACGGTGCGCGGCATCGTCGAGCAGATCGCCCGGGGCTTGCGCGCGTTTCACCGCAAGGAGATGCTGCATCAGGACCTGCGGCCCGCCAACGTCCTGATCGACAAGACCGGGACCGCGAAGATCATCGACTTCGGCGCGACGAAAATCGCGGGCGTCGCCGAGGCCACGCCCGAGATCGACGATGGCATAATGGGCACGGTGCAATATACCGCGCCGGAATATTTTCGCGGCGACGGCGGCTCGCCCCGCTCCGACCTGTTTTCGCTCGGCGTCATCACCTACCAGATGCTGACCGGCCAGCTGCCCTACGGCGCGCAGATCGCAAAAGCCCGCACCAGATCGCAACTCGGCAAGCTACGCTACAATCCCGCGTCCAGCGTCAGTCGCGAAATTCCGCCATGGATCGACGGGGCGTTGCGACGGGCCGTGCATCCCGATCCGTACAAGCGCTACGAGAGCCTGTCGGAATTCATGTTCGATCTTCGCCATCCCAATGCGAATTATCTTCAGGGTTCGGCGACGCCGCTGATCGAACGCAATCCGACGCTGTTCTGGAAATGCACCACGGTCATTCTGGCATGCGTTGTTATCGGGTTGCTGGCGATACAGCATGTACGGCCTTAAGCTCAAGAGCAGTCAACTAAAGCGGGCTCGTTAGAGAGTTCGTCATGCCCGGGCAAAAGCGCGAAGCGCGTCTTCGCGCTGGATGTCCCGGGCATCCACGTCTTCACCTTGTCCGAGCAAGAAAGACGTGGATGGCCGGGACAAGCCCGGCCATGACGAAAAACAACTCGGAGCCCGCGCCCCGCGCTTCAGGCGTCCTCGGTCAGCCGCACGCCCATCGGCTGCGGCGCTTCGCCTTCGCCGGGCTTCATGTGAAACTCGTAGGTCATCAGGTGCCAGGTGCCGGAGGCGGGCTTGCCGTCGGGCATTTTACCGTCGGTGTGCTTCTCGATCCTGGCGACCAGTTCATCCTTGACCCCGAACACCACGTCGGAATCCAGATATTTGTCGCCCTCCATGAAGACGTGCGTGATCAGCGGCTGGTAACCGGGCGCGTTGACCAGGAAGTGCACATGCGCCGGCCGCATCGGATGACGCCGGACCTGCAGGATCATCTCGCCGACCGGACCGTCGGTCGGAATAGGATAGCTGCAGGGCAAAATGGTGCGGAAGAAAAACCGGCCATCGGCATCGGTGATGAACCGCGCCCGCGATGACGGACCTTCGGTCGCATATTCCGGCTTTTGCAAATCGTAATAGCCGTCATCGTCGGCATGCCAGATATCGACGGGAACACCGGCCAGCGGCTTGCCGTTGAGATCGGTAACGCGGCTCTGCACGAACATCCGCTCACCCGGCAGATTGGCCGACACGTCCGTGCCGTGCGGCGTCACCTTGTGCTCGCCGACATAGAACGGGCCCAGCACCGTGGTCTCGGTAGCGCCGTCGCGATCCCGGTGATTGACCGCATCCACCAGCATCGACACCCCAAGCACGTCCGACAGCAGGATGAACTCCTGGCGGATCGGCGTGCACTTCTGGCCGACGCGGGTCAGGAATTCGATCGCGTAATGCCACTCGTCGAAGGTGAGGTCGGTCTTGCGGACATAGTCGTGCAGCGACTTCACCAATTCTTCCATCAGGAATTTGACACGCGGATCCGGTGTCTCCTCAAAACTCTTGATCACGGCGGCGGTCAGTTCGGTGTCATTGAATTGGGTCATGGCGCTCGTCCTGAGGGGTACGCGTTATGCTTGCAACCTACACCAGCGGCCCGGCCGGGGTAAGCGTGTTGCGATTGGAACAAGGCACACTTTTCGTCTATCAAGGCAAGCCGCGACAGTCTTCCTTTTGAGAGCCCCGGAGACAAGCCCCGATGTTAGCACCCACCCCCGCCTCGCCCAAATCAGCTGGAATGTCCAAGGCCGGCTTCGACCGTATCGAAGATCATCTGAAGCAAAGCTACCTCGATTCCGGCCGGTTTCCGGGCACCCAGTTGCTGGTGTATCGCCGTGGCAAGGTGGTTCATAGCGCGGTGCAGGGTTTTGCCGATCTCGAGCGCCAGGCGCCGGTCAAGGACGACACGATCTATCGCATTTACTCGATGACCAAGCCGCTCACGTCGGTCGCCTTCATGATGCTGGTCGAGGAAGGCCGTGTCGCGCTGGACGAGCCGGTCCATAAATACATTCCGGAATGGAAGAACCTCGGTGTGTTCCAGGCCGGCACCGGACCCGCATTCCTGACCAGGCCGCCGTCGCGGCCGATGCAGATCGTCGATTTGCTGCGCCACACCTCGGGCCTGACTTACGGTTTCCAGCAGCGCTCCAATGTCGATGCCGCCTATCGCGCGCAGAAAATCGGCGAGGTGGAGAAGGCCGGAACGCTGCAGACGATGATCGAGGATCTGGCAAAGATCCCGCTGGAGTTCTCGCCGGGTGATGCCTGGAATTACTCGGTCGCCACCGACGTGATCGGCTATCTCATCGGCAAGATCAGCGGCAAGCCGTTCGAGCAATTCCTGAAAGAGCGGATCCTCGATCCGCTCGGCATGAACGACACCGGTTTTTTTGTCCCGCCTGAGAAGGCGCATCGTTTCGCGGCGTGCTACTCGGCCGACCCGCAGGGCGGCATGACTTTTCACGCCGTTGAGCGCAAATCCAGCCTGACGCTGCAGGACGACCCGGCCAAGAGTTCGTTCCTTGCGCCGCCATCGTTTATTTCCGGCGGCGGCGGATTGTGCTCGACGGCCGCCGATTATCTCACCTTCTGCCGCGCGTTGCTCAATCGCGGCGAACTCGACGGCGTCAGGCTGCTTGGTCCGAAGACGCTGGCGCTGATGACGTCAAATCATCTGCCCGGCGGACGCGATCTGCCGGAAATGTCGCGCTCGCTGTTCAGCGAGGCAACCTATAACGGCATCGGCTTCGGGCTTGGCTTCTCCGTCACGATGGATCCGGCCAAGACCCTGATCCCGGGCAGCGCCGGCGAGTATTCCTGGGGCGGTGCTGCGACGACATCATTCTGGATCGATCCCGCCGAGGAACTGATCGCGATCTTCATGACCCAAGTGCTGCCGTCGAGCGCCTACCCGCTCCGCCGCGAGCTCCGCACCATGGTCTACGCCGCGATCAACGACAGCAATCTGTAGGGAACAATTCCGGTTCCGCATTTGCGCAGGAGGATGACCGCCAGGGCGCGGGAGCTGACTGCTTGGTGTATACTATCGAATGGACCCCGGTTCGGCAGGAGGCAGGAAGCGGCTATTTCGACAGGAGGCAGCCATGGACGTGCTCGACGACTATCTGGTGAATCCTCAGATCTCGGTGCTGGAAAAGACCCGCATTCAAGCCCAGGTGCTGGTACCGGTGTTGCGCGCGATGCGGGCGGAGCTCGGTAAGGCCAAAGCCGACGCGCTGGTGAAAGACGCGCTGCAAACCTGGTCGCGTGAGCTGTTTGCCGAGATCGCCCGGGGTATCGAAGGCAGCGGACGGCGCAAATGGGCTGTCCTGCAAGGCAACTTCAATGACGTCACCCAGCAGGAAGTCGACTTCGAGGTAATTCGGCGCGACGGCGAGGCGCTGCATATCGACGTGACGCGTTGCGGGTTCGCCGAGTTCTTCCGCGCGCTGGACGAACCCGAGCTTGGTGCGCTTTTGGTGTGCGCCGCCGATGCCGACATCGCCATCGCAGCAGGCAATGAGGTCATTCTCGATCGTGAACAGACCCTGATGCAGGGCGCACCAAGCTGCACGTTCCGTTACAAATTCGCGCCACGATAGCGGCGCCGTAAAAAACGCTAGCCGAAATTCTGCAGCGCCGGAAACGTCTCCAATAGCCATATGCTGACGTTGGAGATCGCGCCGGTGAGAAAGGCAACGCCGGTGATCACCATCAGCACGCCCATCGCGCGCTCGACATTGGCCAAATGCTGCTTCATCCGCGCAAACAGCGACGAGAACTGCTCGACCATCAAGGCCGCGAGCAGGAACGGAATCCCGAGGCCTGCCGAATAAACCGCGAGCAGGCCCGCGCCCTTGGCCACCGTGGCCTCGGCGGCGGCGACCGATAAAATCGCGGCCAGGATCGGCCCGATGCACGGCGTCCAGCCGAACGCAAAGGCGAGGCCCATCACATAAGCGCCCCACAAGCCCACCGGCTTCGGAATCGAAACGCGCCCTTCCCGCATCAACAGGCCGATCCGGGTCAGCCCGAGGAAATGCAAGCCCATCACGAT
Source organism: uncultured Alphaproteobacteria bacterium (assembly GCA_963738105.1). Taxonomy (GTDB): domain Bacteria; phylum Pseudomonadota; class Alphaproteobacteria; order Rhizobiales; family Xanthobacteraceae; genus Bradyrhizobium. The sequence goes on from CAVTWC010000039.1 coordinate 113,630, forward strand.
GATGACGATGCCGGCGACGATCGAGAGCTGCGCCGACCAGGCGCGGATCAGCGCGCCGACCAGCGACGCGCTGGCGCCGAGCGACACGAACACAGTGGAAAAACCCAGCACGAACATCAGCGCCGAGATCATCACCGCGCGCCGCGACGACGAGGCGGTCTCGTTATTGGCGACATGCTCGATGGTCGCGCCGGTCAGATAGATCAGATAGGGCGGCACCAACGGCAGCACGCAGGGCGACAGGAAACTGACCAGCCCGGCGATCAAGGCCGCGGGGATCGAAACATCGTAAATCATGCCGTCATCGAACCATGTTGGACCGGAGCCATCCAGGGATCCCGTATTGTTGCATTGCGCTGGTTGAAGGCTTTGATCTCAATCCCGGCAGCCGCGACGCAACAAGCACCGGAAGCGCCTGAAAATAAGAAATCTCCGCCACCCTGTTTTGCGGTTGTTTGGCACATTTGTTGCTCGGAACGGGCTGATTCCGGGCATGGGTTCAATCACAGGGGGAGCGGGTCATGTCAACCATCACAGCGCCCGTCGTAGGCACGAGAAAGCCTCTTTACCAATCACTTTTCGTACAGGTTGTGATCGCGCTGCTTCTCGGGATCGTGCTTGGGATCGCGACCCCTGATTTCGCCGTCAGCCTGAAGATTTTCAGCGACGCTTTCCTGAAGCTGATCTCGATGATCGTAGCGCCGATCGTGTTCTGCGTGGTGGTGCATGGCATCGCCGGCGCCGGCGCGCATGTGCTCGATGGTGATGAACTGGTGGACGTTACGGCGGGTTAAGCGGTGTCGCCGACCTATCGCGGCCGAAAATTCTCGATCAGCCGCAGCAGTACGCGGGCGCCGGCGTCGGCATCGGCTTCATCGACATGCTCGGCCGGATTGTGGCTGATGCCGCCGCGGCAGCGCACGAACACCATCGCCACGTCGGCGACGTCGATCATCGCCATGCCGTCATGCCCGGCCCCGCTCGGCATTTCAAAAACGCGATACCCCTCGGCGGCGACGACCTCGGCCACCTGCGCCTTCAACCATGGCGCGCAAGGCACGGTGCGGTTCTCGTGGGTGACATGGACCTGAAGCAGCAGCGTGCGCCGCTTGGCGATGGCCTCGATATTCCCAACGATATCGGCGACCGCGCGCTTGCGGTGCTGGTTGGACGCGGTGCGGATATCGATGGTGAAGGAAACTTTTCCCGGGATCACGTTGGTGGCGCCGGGCATCGCGTCGATATAGCCGACGGTGCCGACCAGCCCTTGATCGGTACGGCAAAACTCCTCGATCGCGACAATGCATTCGGCCGCGCCCGCCAGCGCATCGCGCCGCAGGCCCATCGGCACGGTGCCGGCATGACCGGCCATGCCAGAGAGGACGACCGACAGCCGGGTCGCGCCCGAGATCGCGGTCACGACGCCGACCGGCAGGTTCTCGCTTTCGAGCACCGGCCCCTGCTCGATATGTAGCTCGACATAGGCATGCAGCTCGCGCCGGGTCCGGGCCGCCGCGCCGATACGATCGGGATCGAGCCCGAACTGCACCAGCGCCTGGCGCATGGTGAGGCCGGCTTTGTCCGTGGAACCGAGTGCGGCTTCATCGAAGGTGCCGGCGATGGCGCGGCTGCCGAGCAGGGTCGACGCGAACCGCACGCCTTCCTCATCGGCGAAACCGACGACTTCGATCGCAAACGGCAAACGATGCCCGCGCTTGTTTAGATCTGCTACACAGCAAATCGCCGTGATGATCCCCAGCGGCCCATCCCATTTGCCGGCGTCGCGCACGGTGTCGTAGTGCGATCCCAGCATCAGGCATGGCAGGCCGGGACGATCACCCTCGTAACGGCCGCAAACGTTGCCTATCGCATCGAGATGCGCGCGCATCCCGGCCTCCTGCATCCACGACGGCAGCAGGTCGGCCGCGGCCCGATGCTCCGGACTGAGAAAGATGCGGGTCAGGTTTTCCGGTGTCTCGGAGACGGCGCCGAGCGCGCCGATCCGGCCGACGATTTCCCGGCCAAACGAGGGCTCCGCCGTCGTGGCCTCCGCCATTCAAGCCGCCTCGAACCTGACCTTTTGCGCGCCCTTCCAGAGCACGGTCTTGCCGAGTTCCGCCAAGCGATCGAGCCCCGAGGTCAGTGTGATGAAATGGTTTCCGGCGAGCTGGCCCATCTTGCTGGCGAAGTGCACCCCGCCATAGGCCAGCAGGATCTCGGTCTCGCTGATGCCGCCGGGATACAGGATGATCTGGCCCGGAGCCGGATAACTGGTGTGGTTCTCGTAGCCGACGCCAAAATCGAGATCGCCGAGCGGCAGCCAGACGCCCTCGCCGCTCCAACGCACATGGACCATCTGGCTCTCGAACGGCATGGCGCGGCGAAAGGCCGCGCATGTCTTGGGCGCCAGCTGATCTTCAAACCGTGCGTCGAACTTAAAGTCGCCGGCGTGGACAACAAGTTGGCTCATCCGATGGGGCTCCCGCTTCTCAAGGCCACGGATGAGATTGCAGTCGCCACGCATCGAGGCAAGAACATTCTGGCGCGGCCGGCCGGCTGCACGATTTCCGGCAGAATCGGTGCGCAAGGCCGTCAGCCTTCCGCCCGGAGGCCATAACTTAAACGGGCGTTAGATCCCGACGACAGCTTCCGAGCCCGTGCCAGACCCGGGAATAAACAGCCTTGAAAGCAGTATATTGATATGCAGGTGGTATGTTTCTGTCAGACGAGATCGCGGCCATGAGCCATAAATCGACCTGTCGAATACTCAAGCTCTGAACCCGCGTTAGTTGTGGCGCGTACTATATTCTGTCAATCTTGGCGGACAGAAAAGGCGTCTTCGGGTGCCTGAAAAGCGCCCGGGAACCTGGCCGGAAAATAGTACCGTTGGCTATCAACTGGTCCCCACGGCTCGGACATTTCGTTCAGGCAACACGACCCGAGGAGACTTTTTAATTTCTCAAAATTCCCGTGGTTGAAGGACGAATTGCTCGATCCAAGTCAACTTAAGGCAGTATAAGGTGAATCCCTGACCCTCTTATTCAGGGGCCTCTCTATCGAAGGACGGTAACAGCAGAATGAATAAGTCAGCCGCAAAAAAGATGAAGCAGCGTAGTGCCGGCAAACCCGACATTGAATTGGGCAAGCGAATTCGGCTTCGGCGCGTTGAGCAACGCATCTCGCAGGCGGAACTCGGTGACCAACTCGGCGTCAGTTTTCAACAGGTCCAGAAATACGAGAAGGGCGTCAACCGCGTCGGCGCCGCTCGTTTGCAGCAGATCGCGACCGCGCTCGATGTGCCCGTCACGTTCTTCTACGACGGCGACGGCAAGGCACGGGAAGTCGAAAGCCTGCTCTTTCTCGACAGCTCCTTCAGCCTGAGGCTGCTGCGGGCTTACAGCAAGATCAAGGACCAAACGGTTCAGCGTCAGCTGGTGTCGCTGATGGAATCGATCGCCGCGAACGAAGACTAACGCAGGGTCCGCAAAGTGCCGGCCGCTCCGCGAAGGATCATGCACGCGTCAACTCATGGCACACGTTAGTTCATGACACGCGATTGAACGCAGAGCCCGCTTCACTTGTGCTGATCTTACTCCGGACGCAATTCGTTCGGACGATGCCAGCGTTGCTTCCTTAATTTACAACGCCTCGGACATGATCGATCAGCGCGAGCGGATCGGGCGGCAGGCTGTCGCCGCGCCATGCCACGTGCTGGTCCGGGCGCGACAGCACGAGGCGGCTGCCGTCATAACCCGTTGCTTCCGTCGGCTTGATCTGAAGCACCTTGAGCGGCACGCCGCGTTGGCGCGCCGCTCTTTCCAGCGCAGCGACATCCGCTGCGGAATCGAATTTCAGCAGCGTAAACTCAGGCCCCATGGCGTCGTATAGCGAGACGCCATCCTCGCACCACAGATGCGGCGTGCGGCATCCCGGGACGGTCGACGGCGTATAGCTGTCCATCGTGTAGGCCGGCTGCTCGGCGCCATCGTAAGCGATGATCGGCGAACGATCGTAGTAGGTTCCGAAGTTCAGACCCGCGCAGGCATATTGCTGCACGTTGATCTCGTAGGTGAGACGCCCGACTTCTGCGCGGAGCCGCTCGCCCTCGGGTCCGGCATCCTCGATCGCCTCGGGCACCGCGCCGCGTCGGCGAATTTCCGCCTCGGCGTGCGACATCGCAAAGCGCGAGACCTGACTCGTGATCGGCCAGCGCTCGGCCTCGTAAGCATCGAGGATGGAGGCCGGCGCCCAGCCGTTGAGGTGGGCGGCCAATAGCCAGGATAGATTCATCGCATCGGCGATCCCGGCATTCATGCCGAAGCCGGCATAGGGCACCCAGATGTGCGATGCATCGCCGGCGATGAACGCGCATCGATCACGAAACTTGTTGGCGATCAGGCGGCGTCCATACCAGTCCTCTTTCGAAATCACCTCGTACTGGAAATCCGCGCCGACCCCGAGAATGGTGCGCAGGCATGCATCGCGATCCACTGCCTCGAACTCGGTCTCGCCCGGCTTCATGTAATTGTGCACCAGCCAGCGCTCATGGCCGTCGATCGCGTACACCATGCCGGAACGTCGCGGATTGATCGCGCCGGTTCCCCAGGCGCTGGCGTGTTGCTGGCGGTCGATCAGTCCGGGCGCGCTTATGTAGGTCGACTGCACGCGCTGGATGATGGCGTCGCCGCTCAACTCCGCGCCGATCGCCTTGCGAACGACGGAGCGCGCGCCGTCACAGCCGATCAGATAGCGGCACTTCACGCGCTGCGTTGTTCCGCTGTCGAGATCGCGCAGACTGACGGTGGCGGAATCATCCTCCACCATGACGTCTTCGACCGAAGTGCGGTTGATGATGCGGATCCGCGGCTGGGCCGCGGCATGTTCGAACAGGATTGGTTCGAGGAAAATCTGGTTGATACGATGCGGCGGCTCCGGCGTCGGCCAGTTGCAATCGGGACCGTCCGTCATCGTGAAGCGATCGCGGCGGCAGGGAATTGGAATGCGCGTCAGCTCCTGCCCGGTAAACGAGGTGCGATAGCTGATGTCATGCGCGTAATCCGCCGGCAATCCCGCGTTACGCACCGCGTCGGCGACGCCAAGCCGGCGGAAGATTTCCATGGTGCGGGCGGCGACGTGGTTGCATTTCGGCTCCGGCGGTGCAGCCCGTGCGCGCGTCTCCGCGATCGTCACATCGATCCCGCGCCACGCCAGATCGATCGCCAGCGTCAATCCGACCGGGCCAGCGCCCACGATCAGTACATTCAACTCAGTCATTTCAAGCCACGCCTTGCAGAAAGGATTTTACCGGGAGCATCCGTCGCGTCATTCCAGTTCGGCACCGGAATTCTTCACGATCGTTGCCCATCGGTCCACCTCAGACTTCACGTAAGCCGCAAAACTGTCCGGTGTCGATGGCGGCAGCGGCTCCAGCGCCAGCAGCTTGAACTTGTCGCGCGTGCCGGGATCGGCCAGCAGCTTGTTGATCTGCGCAGCCAATTGATCGACGATCGGACGAGGCAGGCCGGCGGGACCGACCACGCCCTGCCAAGCGACCAGTTCGAACCCGGGCAGCCCGCTTTCGGCCAGTGTCGGAATATCGGGCGCCGACGCCACGCGTGTCGGCGTGGTTACACCCAAAACCCTGACCTTGCCTTCGGCGATCTGCGGCAACGCGGGTTGCAGATCGACCACCATGAAAGGAATGTGTCCCGCGATCACATCGAGCATCGCCCCAACACTGCCGCGATACGCCACGTGACGGATATCAATTCCTGCCGCCGCCTTCAACATCTCCGCGCCGAGATGCTGCGGACTGCCATTGCCGGCCGAGCCGTACGCCAGTCCCGGCTTCGATTTGGCGTAGGCGATGAACTCCGGCAACGTCTTGGCCGGAATTGCCGGGTTGATGATCAGCGCAAACGGCACGCTGGCCACCAGCGCGATCGGCGTAAAATCCTTCACCGGATCGTAGGGTAAATTCTTGTAGAGGGTCTTGTTGATGGCGAGCGTGGTCGAGGTCGCCAGCAGCAGCGTATAGCCGTCGGGTTGGGCCCGCGCGACCTGCTCGGCGCCGATGGTGGTGCCGGCACCGGGCTTGTTCTCGACAATAACCGTGCCGTTAAGCCCGACCTGAAGCTGATCGGCAATCATCCGGCCAAGCATGTCCGTGGTGCCGCCTGCCGGATACGGCACGATCATCTTGATGGTTTGGCTGGGATAGGCCTTTTGACCGGAAGAGCTTTGGGCGAAGGCCGGCAGCGAGGCCAGCGAGGCCAGAGCGCCACCACAGCCCGCAATCGCCTCTCGACGCGTCCACGGCATTTGACCTCCCAAGCGTAATTTTGCTTTTTATAGCGCTGAATTGGTTGCGAACCACTTTAGCTGTTGCCACGACATATCAAAGGCAACCAAAAGTCCAATCCAGATCGCCAGTCCGGGCTTACGGCACTGCAACAGCCGCAAAATCAGCTTAATCAGAACGCAACTCTCACAGGCTAATATTCCGGAAACCATTTCCGGATCGGGTCCTGCCGGCACAAGGGCCTGATTGAGCCGGGCTCCATTCGATTTCGAGTCGATTTATTATGTCTGCGCCGGCGGGGCGCATTGCAGGGGCATCAAATATGCGCACGACGACGATCATAGCTATCGCCACGATGCTTGCGACCGGCTCGGCCCTTGGCCAAAGCGCCGAAACGACAACCGACGCCGGCGGTGCGGCCAAACCGGCAGCGACCACGCCCGCGGCACACCCCATCAAGCAGGCAGCGGCATCGACACCCGAATCACGTTCGGCGGCAGCACTCGCGCTTTCGCACGAGCCGACCTTCGACGAAGGCACCGCGGCGCGAATCAAGGAGGCTGCGCTGAGCTACGGCGATCTCGCCGTGCGCGGCGGATGGCCGACGATCGCGGCCGACGCCAAATTCGCATCCGGCGTGGCCGGTCCGAACGACGATTTGCTGCGCAAACGCCTGATCATGAGCGGCGATCTTGCCGCCGAGCACGCGACCGGCGCTTTCGATGAAGCCGTGATCGAGGGCGTGATGCGCTTCCAGGCGCGCCATGGCCTCGCGGCAACCGGCGTGGTGACGCCGCGGACGCTGGCCGCGCTCAATGTCCCGGTGCAGAAGCGGATCAAGCAGCTTGAGGCCTCACTCGAACGCCTCGAGAACATGAATTTCTCGTTCGGACAACGCTATGTCGTCGTCAACCTGCCGGCGACATTCGCCGAGGCGGTCGAAAACGACAAGGTGGTGCGGCGCTATCGCGTGATCGTCGGCAAAACCGAAAAGCCGTCACCGACGCTGACCGCCGAGATCACCAGCGTCAACCTCAACCCGACCTGGACCGTGCCGTCGTCGATCTCGAAGACCGAAATCTCGGCGCATATGCGCAAGGATCCGACCTATCTGGCGCGCATGCACATGGACGTGCTCGATAGCCATGATGCCCCGATCGACCCGCACGCGATCGACTGGTCCGGCACCCACACGCCGAACTTCACGGTGCGCCAGCAATCCGGCACCTGGAACGCGCTCGGTGCGGTGAAGATCGATATGCCGAACCCCTATTCGGTCTACATGCACGACACCAACCAGCGCAGCCTGTTCAGCGACGATTACCGTTTCGACTCGCATGGCTGCTCGCGAGTCGACAATGTCCGCGACCTCGCCGCCTGGCTGCTGCAGGAAGAAATGCCGAAATGGAACCGCGCGGCGATTGATGCGGCGATCGCCACCGGCCAGCGCCAGGACATCGCGTTGCCGAAGAAAGTTCCTGTGGCGTGGATCTACCTCACGGCATGGATGACCAGGGACCAGACCATCCAGTTCCGCAACGACATCTACAATCAGGATGAGCAACTGCTCGAGGCCACGGCCGAAGAAGCCGCGTTCTTCAGCAAGGCCAGCGCGCATCCGCTGACGGCGCATCTGACGCAGTGAACCAATGATGTGTCATGGCCGGGCTTGACCCGGCCATCCACGTCTTACTTGCTGCTTTCGAAGAAAGACGTGGATGCCCGGGACAGGCCCGGGCATGACGAGCTTTGAGTTCGTCAGATACGTTGTGGCCGGCCCCTCATGAAGCCCGGCTGCTCGTCTGGGTCAAATTGGCGATCAGATCCGCGAACACCCGGCCGCCGAACAGCACGTGGTCGCGCATCTTCTGCTGCGCCAGCGCCTCGTCGCCGCTCTTGATCGCCTCGGTGACATCGGCGTGTTCCAGAAATGACGCCTTGAGGCGGGCCGGCTGGTAGAGGCTGCTGCGATGGGAGAACCGCATCCGCAGCCGCGTCAGCCGGATCTGCTCGGCGAGGAATTCGTTGCGCGCGCCCTGATAGATCGCGGCATGAAACGCGGCGTTGTTCTTGATGTAGGCTGGACTGTCCAGCCGCTTCATCGCCGGCTGCGATGCCAGATGCAATTTGGTGAGCTGCGCTTTCTCGGCCGATGACATTCGGCGCGCCGCAAGCCCCGCGGCTTCCGCCTCCAGCGCGGTGAGCACCTCCACCATGCCGATCGCCATTTGCGGCGAGACGCTAGAGACCACCGCGCCCTGCCGCGGTACCAGCCGCACGATCCCGGCGGCGGCAAGCTGCAGCAACGCTTCGCGCGCCGGGGTTCGCGAGACATCGAAGCGCGACGCCAGCGTCTGTTCATCAAGCTTGTCGCCCGGTGACAGCCGGCCGTGCTCGATGTCGTCTTCCAGTTCCCGGCGTAACGCGTCGCTGGTTCTGCCGCGCATGGCTGTTCCTCTATGTATACATAGAAGAGCATTGCGCACACATTAAATCAATGCTGGAATGTGCGGCGAAGACGCCCAACAAAACGTCCAAGAAAACGTCAGAGAGCGTCGACTGCAAGGGAGTGCGTATGGCTATTGATCGCAGGGGTTTTCTGACCGGCAGCGCCATCGCGTTGATGGGCCTGCGGCCCGCAAGCGCGCAGGCCGACTACATCGCCGAACTCCATGCCAAGGCCAGGGAAGAAGGCGAGCTGACCTGGTATAGCGTGTACTGGCCGTCGGACCGCTCCGAAAAACATGGCGCGCTGTTCAGCAAGGCTTTCCCCGGCATAAAAGTGAGCGTGGTGCGATCGACGGCGCAGGTCGCCTATCAGCGGCTGAACCAGGACCTGCAGGCCAGCGCCGCCAATTGCGACGTGTACACCACCACCGATATGGGACAATTCGTGGCGCTGAAGGATCGCGCCGTGCTGATGCCGTACCGGATGAAGTCGATCGAACAGATCGATCCGCGTTTCCGCAACGTCGACCCCGACGACGCCTACCAGATCGTCAACGCCACCACGGTCGGCCTCGCCTACAACACCAACAAGGTCAAACCCGGGCAGGCGCCGAAGAGCTGGAAGGATTTCATCGATCCCCGATGGAAGAACCAGTCCGTGGTCGGCCATCCCGGCTTCAGCGGCTTCGTCGGCACCTGGGTGGTGCAGATGACCAAGCTCTATGGCTGGGACTATTTCGAACAACTGGCCGAGCTGAAGCCGCATGTCGGCCGCTCCATCATCGACACCGTCACGGTGCTGGTCTCCGGCGAGCGCAGCATCGGCGCCAGCCCGCTGGCGCTGGTGCAGCGCAACGCGTCGCAGGGCAACCCGATCGCAGTGTCCTATCCCGACGAGGGCTCGGTGCTGATGATCTCGGGCGCTGCGATCATGAAGAACACCAAACATCCCAACGCGGCAAAGCTGTTCATGGAATTCATGTATTCGCTGGATACGTCAGGCGAGGACATCGAGGAATTCGGCTTGCCGTTGCGGCCTGACGCACCGTTGCCCGCGGGCTTCAAGAAGCTTGATGAGATGAAGACGATCCGGCCGAGCATTGCCGAGATCATCAAGGGCATCCCCGAACTCACCGAAAGGTGGCGCGACACTTTCGGCGTCTAGCACCCTCAAAAAAATTCCAATTCAGGAGCGGAACATGATCGTCCTTCATCACGGCTGGCGTTCGAGTGCGTCGCGCCGCGTGCGGCTGTGCCTCGAGGAAAAGGGCCTCAAATATGAAAGCCATGTCGTCGACATGGCCAATCTGGAACATCACTCGCCGGAATATCTGAAGATCAATCCGCTCGGCGTGATCCCCACCATGATCCACGACGGCAAGCCGCTGCACGAGAGCGGCACGATCTGCGAATATCTCGACGAGACATTTCCCGATCTCCCCCTGCGTCCGGAAAGCGCGTACGACCGCGCGCTGATGCGCAACTGGATCCGCCATATCGACGGGCTGATCGGCAATCTCATCGTCTTCAACTGGCGACACCATCTGCAGAAGACGGCGCAGAAATGGACCGATGAGGAACTCGCCGCCAAGCTCAAGAACATTCCGAGCAAGGAACGCCAGGAAGCGTGGCTGCGGGTGGCGCGCAAGCCCTACACCGAGGAAGAACGCGGCGCGGCGCGCGACAAGCTCACCACGCAACTGCTGGACCGGATGGAAGAGGCCCTGAAACCCGCGGGATGGCTGGTCGGCAAGGCCTATTCGATCGCCGATATCGCCGCGACGCCCTTCGTGAAGCGGATCGATGAGGAAATCGCCCCCGACGAGGTGACCGCGAAGAAACATCCCCGCGTCACCGAATGGTGGACTAAAATGCAGGCGCGGCCGGCCTTCGACCGGGCGAAATTCGAGCCCTTCATCACCACCCTCAAATGAAACGCCAGTAACGTACCGATGGCGTCCCTACCGAAAGCAACCCCGATGCTAGATGTCCCCACAAGCGCCGAGAAATCCTACGCCGACGGCAAGATCCTGCAGAGCAGCACCGACGGCGTCGGTGTCATCACCTTCAACAATGCCGAAAAGCGCAACGCCATGTCGCTCGACATGTGGGAAGGGCTCGGCAGCGCGCTGGTCGAGCTGCGCGACGATCCAAACATCCGCGTCGTGGTCTTGCGCGGCGCCGGCGACAAGGCCTTCGTTTCGGGGGCCGATATCAGCCAGTTCGAAAAGAACCGCCACAATGCGGCAGCCTCGGAAGAATATTCCAGGCGCAGCGAGGCCCAGCGCGCGCTGCTGGCAAATTTTCCGAAACCGATCATCGCCTCGATCCGCGGCTTCTGCCTCGGCGGCGGCATGCAGGTGGCGATGTCGACCGATATCCGCATCGCGGCCGAAGACAGCCAGTTTGGCATTCCCGCCGCCAAGCTCGGCATCGCCTATGGTTATGACGGCCTCAAGCATCTGGTCTCGCTGGTCGGGCCGTCCTGGGCGCGGCTGTTGATGTTCACGGGCATGCGGATCCACTCCTCCGAGGCGGTCCGGATCGGCCTCGTCGATCGCGTGGTTCCTGACGCCGAGCTGTGGAATGCGACGATGGAGATCGCGCGCACCATCTCCGGCAACGCGCCGCTCGCGATCAAGGCCGCCAAGATCACCATCGCGCAGGTGCTGAAGGATCCCGCGGACCGCGACATGGGCGCGATCAAGCAGATCGGCACCGACTGCATGGACTCGGAGGATTTCCGCGAGGGCCGCCGCGCCTTCATGGAAAAGCGCAAGCCGCAGTTCAACGGGCGGTAATGGCCGAGATCGGGATATCCGCAAACGAGAGCGCCGCCGAGGTCGCCCCCGGGCGTCTCGCGGCGATCCGTGGCGCGATCAACCCGACCACATTGGTCGCGCTGCTTTTGGTGGCGGTGCTGATCTTCCTGGTCGCCAATCCGCTGTTCCAGCTGGTCAAGCAAAGTTTTACCAAAACCTCCGACCACAGCTTCACTTTCGCCAATTATGTCACCGCGTTCGGCCGTCCGCGCTACGTGCAGGCGCTGATCAATTCACTGGAGCTCGGCGCGGTCGCCGCAGCGATCGCGGGCTTCATCGCAGTGCCGCTGGCGTGGGGCGTGTCGCGCACCAACATGCCCGCGCGCGGTTTTGTCAATGTGATGGTGCTGGCGTCGTTCCTGATCCCGCCGTTTGTCGGTGCGATCGGCTGGATCTTGCTGGGCGGCCCTAACGCCGGCTGGATCAACAAGGCGTGGATGGCGGTCACCGGCGCCTCCTCAGGGCCGTTCAATATCTTCACCTTCTCAGGCCTGGCGCTGGTCACCGCGCTGTATTCGTTTCCGCTGATTTACGTGTTCACCAAATCCGCGCTCGACCTGATCTCGACCGAAATGGAGGAAGCCGCCGCGATCCTCGGCGCGGGGCCGGCGCAGACCACGCTGCGCGTGACCTTGCCGCTGGCATTGCCCGCGATCCTCGGCTCGCTGTTTCTGGTGTTCCTCGAAGCGCTCGGCCTCTATGGCACGCCGGCGCTGCTCGCGATCCCCGCCGGCTTCAATGTCGTGACCACGCAGCTCGCGGCATTCTTCGAAAATCCTGTCCGTGTCGAGGTCGCGGCCGCATTTTCAATGCCGTTGGTCGGCATCAGCATTTTGCTGTTGTGGATTCAGCGCCGGCTGTTGGCGCGCAAGAGCTACGTCACCGTCGGCGGCAAAGGCGGCCATCGCGAGCCGATCGATCTCGGTCCCTGGCGCTGGGTGCTATTCGGTTACGCCATGCTGATCGCGGCGATCTCGGTGTTCATGCCGCTTTACATCATCCTGCAGACCGCGCTGAGCAAGGCCTGGGCGCAGCCGATGTCGGCGGCAAATTTCACCTTCGGCAATTTTCGCGAAGTGCTGATCGATCAACTCACGGTGCGGCAGGCACTGTTCAACACCTTCGAATACGCCATCATCACCGCGACGATCTGTACTTTCCTAGGCTTTGCCGTCGCCTATATCGCGCAGCGCCGGCTGCTGCCGTTCTCGCATTGGCTGGCCGGCATCACCATGGCGCCGTTCGCGGTGCCCGGCATCGTGCTGGCGATCTGCTTCTATGCCGCCTATGCGCCGCCGCCGTTCGCATTGTACGGGCTCGGTGCTCTCGTGGTGATCGCGTTCGTGACAAGATTCTTGCCCATCGCCTTCACCAACTCGAATTCGGCGATCCAGGGCCTGCATCCCGAACTGGAGGAAGCCGTGCGGATTTCCGGCGGCAGCCAGGCCCGCGCGCTGTGGCTTGTCGTTCTCCCACTGCTGAAGAAATCGCTGTTCGGAAGCTGGCTGTTGATCTTCATCATCGGCACCCGCGAACTCTCCACCGCGATGTTCCTGTCGGGGCCGCAGACCCGGGTGGTTTCGGTGCTGACCCTGGAATTGAGCGAACAGGGCCAATACGAAATGCTGTCGGCGATCGCCGTGCTGTTGCTCACCGTGACCGCCATCGTCACCCTGCTCGGCACCATCGTGCTGGGCCGCGACTTCATGCTGAGGCGCAACTGATGGACAAACTGCAACTCAAGAATCTGAGCAAGAAGTTCGGCGACCTCGTTGTCGTCGACAACCTCAATCTGACGCTGCGGGCCGGCGAATTCGTCTCGCTGCTCGGGCCGTCCGGCTGCGGCAAGACCACCACGCTGCGGATGGTCGCAGGCTTCGTGACGCCGACATCGGGCAGCGTGGAAATGGACGGCAAGCAGATGTCGTCGGCGTCAGCCTCGCTGCCGCCGGAACGGCGGCGGATGTCGATGATTTTCCAGAGCTACGCGCTGTGGCCCAACATGACGGTCGAGCAGAACGTCGCCTTCGGCCTGAAGATGCGCAAGGTCGCCAAGGACGAGCAGAAGCGCCGGGTCGCGCAATTGCTCGACGTCGTCCGGCTGAGCCAGTTGGCCGCGCGCTATCCCAACGAACTCTCCGGCGGCCAGCAGCAGCGGGTCGCATTGGCGCGGGCGCTGGTGGTGCAGCCGGAGATCCTGCTGCTCGACGAGCCCTTGTCCAATCTCGACGCCAATTTGCGCGAGGAGATGCGCAGCGAGATCCGCCGCCTGCACAATGAATTCGGCATCACGTCGATTTACGTGACCCACGATCAGGCCGAGGCGATGACGACCTCGGACCGCATCGCGGTCATGAACAAGGGCCGCATCGAGCAGATCGACGACCCGCTGACGCTCTACGCGAAGCCGAAGACGCGCTATGTCGCCGAATTCATCGGGCGTTCCAACATTCTCGACGGCAAACCGAATGGCACCAGCGTGGCCTTCAACGGCTTTGACGTCGCGATAAGCCGGCTCGACGCCCGCGGTGCCATCCGGACCAGCGAATTTTCGCTGCGCTCGCAAAGTGCCGCGCTGCATCGGGATTGTCCGGCTGATGGCGACTGCGTGGTGCTGTCAGGCAGCATCGTCGAGCGCGCGTTCCTCGGCGAGACCTGGGATTATGCGTTCCAGTCCGAGACCAGCGGCCTCAAGCTGCGCATCACCTCGCCGCCGCTCAATGTGTTCGATGTCGGCCAGAAAGTCTGGCTCGAGATCAACCCGTCGCACATCATCCCGATCCAGCAAGATCATCAGGACGACCGCCATGCATAAACCCGTCGAGACATCCGCCAGCGCCACCGTGCCCGCGCAACCATCAGCGCTGCCGTTGTCGCGCTTCAAGGTGATCGACCTGACGCTGGCACGCGCCGGCCCGTCCTGCGTGCGCACCCTGGCCGATTGGGGCGCCGACGTGATCCGGGTCGAGCCGCCGCCAGAGGAAGGCGAGGCCGGCGAACTGGTGGGCCGCCGCGACGGCTCGGATTTCCAGAACCTGCATCGCAACAAACGCGCTATCACGCTGAACCTGAAAACCGACGAGGGCCGCGAAATCCTGATGCGGCTGGCCGAACAGGCCGACGTGGTGATCGAGAACATGCGACCCGGTGTCACCAAACGGCTCGGCGTCGATTATGAAGCCGTCCGCAAGCGCAATCCCCGCATTGTCTATGGCAGCATTTCCGGATTCGGCCAGTACGGCCCCTACACGTCGCGGCCGTCGATCGACCAGATCGCACAGGGCATGAGCGGCATCATGTCGGTGACCGGTCATCCTGGCCAGGGTCCGGTGCGTGTCGGCGTCGCCGTCACCGACATCATGGCCGGCGCGTTCCTCGCGCAAGGCATCCTGGTCGCGCTGCTCGATCGTGAAGTCTCGGGCCAGGGCCGCTGGGTGCAGACCTCCTTGATTGAGGCCGGCCTCACGCTGCTGGATTTCCAGGCCACGCGTTGGACCATGGACAAGCAGATTCCGCCGCAGGAAGGCAACAACCATCCCACCAACACGCCGATGGGATGCTTTCCCACCGCCGACGGCCACCTCAACATCGCCGCCACCAGTAACAAGAATTTCAAGATATTCTGCAAATTGATCGATCGCGAGAACATGGCGGCAGATCCCCGCTTTGCAACGATCGCGTCGCGCCGGCAGAACAAGGAGGCGCTAAACGCGATGATCGCGGACGCATTGCAGGCGAGGACCACCGCCGAATGGTTCGAGCTGGTGGTCGCCGCCGGCCTGCCCTGCGGACCGGTCTACGACATCAAGCAGGCGTTCGCCGACCCGCAGGTCGAGGCTCTCCGCATCAAACGATCCGTCACGCATCCGCGCCTGGGCGAACTCGATCTGGTGGCGCAGCCCTGTGAGATCACCGGCTTCGACCGCGAAATCCGGAGCGCCACGCCCGATCTCGGCGAACACAATGACGAGGTGTTGGCGTCGCTTGGCTACGGCGCGGACGAGATCGAGAAACTGAAGGCCGCACGGGTGATTTGAGGGGCTTCGTAGGGTGGGTTAGCCGAAGGCGTAACCCACCACTTCAACGGCGGCCTTTGCACGATTAAACGGAGTGTCCACTGCGCCGTCCTATGCCCAAAGACCGCGTGGCGCCTAGAACGGCCGCAAAGACCGATGTGGCATCCAGCCTCAATCTGGACGCCTGGATCGGAGCGTTGCGGAAGCTTCCGACTGCGCCGGTAACCGAAGCCGATGTTGTTGCATGGCTAGAAGGACCGTTGCGAAAATTCTTCCCCTTTGAGAAATTCGTCGGTACCTACGGCAATTTGTCGGGCGGCCGCATCCAGATGCGCTCGCTGGTATCGAGCGGCCATTCCCCGGAATTCCTCGCCGGCCTCGAGGGTGGGTTCGATCTGAAATCGCGCGGCTGCTTTGCGTGGTGGGTGTCCAATCGGAAGGCTTTCATTCTAGACAAGTCAGGCGCGCTGGATGAAGCCGGTGCATCGATTGCCGCCACAAGGCGCGAACTCGAAGAAATCGACCGTTTCTCGCTCGGCGTCATCGCAGCGCACGGCGTCATTGATCCCTTCGTCAACGCCGGGACCTATCTCAGCTTTTCAGGGGTACCGGAAACGCAGCCGAAGCGAACGCTGGCGGCGCTCGACCTGATCGCGCCCGTGCTGCACACGCTGTTCCTGTTGACTAAACAGGCCGCGAAACCAGCCATAGACCTGACCGTGTTGACCGAACGGCAACGAGAATTGGTCGACCTCGCTTTGACGGGATTGTCCGACAAGGCGATAGCCCGGCGGTTAGCGATTTCCGACAACACGGTCGGAAACCATTTCCGCGCCATCTATGAAAGGCTCCGCGTCACCAAGCGCAGCCAGCTCATCGCATTATTGAAGTAATCCAGCGCGTAGCACGAACGTGCCATCGATCTGATGGCCGGATTCATGCTGCCTTTCGGGTGAGATAGTGATTTGCCTGATACTGGCAACTTCGATCCGCGGGTTCTGAGTTCATGAAAGCTGTCCGGTCTCAAATGGCCAACTTTCTTCACAAGAAGGCGGTCTGGTTTGTTATCGTCGCCTGGCTGTCGCTGGTCCCGACGCTATATGCCTACCTCGCCATGGCGATAGGCGCAATCAATGTCCGCGGCCCGCAGCATGAATGGGCGAATTACGACCTAGCCGTGGTGCACTTACTCATTCTTTCGTTCTGGGTTGCGCCGCTCACGGCGTTTGTATCTTCTTTCTTGCTCGGTTCGGGTTTACGGGCGACCGCGGCGGCTTCAGTTGTCGTGGTCTGGATCTGTCTAATCGTCGGAGGAACGGTGCGCTTGACTTTAGTCGAGAGAGGTCCGCAGCAATTCCTCAGATATGCCGGAGACCAGCAATTCCTCGTTCCGTGGCAATACAGTCCGCGAGGTCCGGACAGTCCAAGCCGCACCGGGTTTTATGTATTTTTGTGCCCAGACACGCTGCTCGGACAATATGACAGAGGGTGTCTTACGACCAGACAACGTCTCACCATACACCCAGCCGAAGCCGGGTTCGATAATTTTTGGGAAGAAAACCGAATTTGGGAATTCAGCAAGATTGAAATGAGACCCGCAGGCGTTCGCGACGGTTATCAGGTTCAAATCGGTACCATTTTTCTGCAGGAATGGCAGCGAGAACGGACGATCTTCTATTTTAGACGCACCGATTCGGATGACAATCCGCGCAGTCTGGTGATTTGCGATTATGGCTCGTGCCGACGGCAAACACTGATCGGGCATCATATTCTAGACTACAATGCAAATTACTTGTTGTCGGAATCGACTTTTGTTGATTGGAACGGGTTGGAACAAAAGCTCGCAGCGCCGGAAACAATCTTCGCCGAATGGGATGCGATAGATAAAAAGCTCGCGGCTTTGGTCGACACGTGGGCAGTGAAATAAATGCCTCATCGAGGGTGACGCAGACAGATTGGACCGAAGGTTCATCGACGGCAAGATGGCGGGTTACGCCTGCGGCTAACTAACCCGCCCTACTCATCCGAAAACTGCTGTCGGGCAAATCACCCAAAACCTGTCCAGCCCCCTCCGCAAAAATATTCCCTCTTCACACCAGACCCAAATCACCGGCTTATTCATCTCCGTCTCGTCCCACCTGAGGGGCGGCTCGCGATCGTCACGGACGCGGGGCGGGATGCGGTGGACGCGGAGGTGCCGATAACGAACGGCGCTGACGCGGACGGCGAAGTCGTGTGGTCCTGACGCCTCGACGCCGGCGTCAAATTCGCGATGATGCTTCGCATCACGCGGATGATGGTGACAAGAAAGCCCGATCACCAGGGAGAGCGCGAAGGAAACCGTTAAAACCGTTGCGTGGGGAATGCCGGATGGTTCCGGTGCCTCCGCTGTGAATACTCGTGTGCATACTCCACTACCTAAGCGCACACGAGGCTTCTGTAACGGGCCTCGGAGAGTCAATCCCTTTTTGCGTCATCCACTCGCCGGGTACTGGCTTCTGTGCGGGATCGGCGCAGGGGCCGTCGCCTGACGGGGTTCATGAAGGACAGGTCGGCCAATCTGCGGAAGGCGTGATCGCATCGCTGGATGCGTCGACAACCCGTGTGACGGCCTGGCCTGGTCCCTCGTCCCGGCGAAGGGACTTCGCTTCGGGGAGAGCCTGGTGTGATGGCCCGCCCGGAAACCGGTTGGTTCCTCCTTCAGGCCATTGTTGCCTTGGCAGCTGGATTGAACGGTACATTGTCCTTGAGCATGCGGAGCATGATCACGGCGAGCTTGCGCGCCAGCGCCACCTTGGCCTTGTTGACGCCGGCGCGCCGGGCGATCCGCATCGCCCAGCTTTTGAGTTCTGAACAGTGCCTGATCGGCTTTGTCAGCATGATGTGAGCGGCCTCGTACAGCGCCTCACGCACGGAGGCATCACCGTGCCTGCTGATGCGGCCGGTGTAATCGGTCTCACCGGATTGATACTTCTTCGGCGTCAGTCCGAAATGCGGCCCCGCCTGCTTTGCTGACGAGAAACGGCAGGGATCATCGATTGCGCAGGCAAAGGTCAGCGAAACGATCGGTCCCACCGCGGGCGTCGACATCAAGAGCCTGGCCTGGTCATGAAGGCGCGACATCGTGCGCACGCGCTTCTCAAAACCGCTGAACTCTGCAAGCAGAACGGCCCGCGCCCGAAGCAGCGCCTGCGCGATCGTCTGAAGGTTCGGATGCGCCTTCACCAGTTCGTCGATGCGTCCGGCAAAGTTTGTCCGCGTCGTGTTGCCGACCTTTAGTCCGAAGCCGCGCAAAATCCCGCGCAAGCTGTTCTCGACGTCGAGGAGCTTGCTCTGCACCAGCTTGCGCGCCGTCAGCATCGCGCGGATCTCCTGTGCCGTGATAGACTTGCAGTGTACCGGCCGGAACCAGCCGAGCCGCATCAGTTGCGCGATCTTGCGCGCGTCGTTGCGGTCGGACTTCACCGGCATCGACTTGAAGGCTTCGTACACGTGTCGTGTCTCCAGAAGCTCGACCGCAAGGCCAGCCTGCTTCATGGCTGCATAGAGCCATTGCGCCAGCGGCCCTGCTTCAAGTCCGATCCTGGCGAGCCCAAGCCCGAGCGGACCGAACCAGCCGATCAGCACCTCCGGTTCGCTGGCCACCTTGGCCTCCCGGACGATCTTGCCGCTCGCGTTGACTACGCACACGCTTGAGCATTCCATTGAGACGTCGATTCCTGCATAATGCTCCATGGTCGTCTCTCCTTGATGCTTGGAGCGAGGCTCATCCCTCTGACTCCGTTACACCATCAATGTGAGGGACGACCGCCTGCCTTCCAACCAAGCCGCGCGACGCGCGCTACAAACAGCGCCGTAGCTAGCGCGGCTCGGTTGGAAGGCCCCGGGGTGCCCGTTACCCCATCTGCGGGTGCATCGAGCACCCGGCATTCCCTGCTCCCTCTACTATGAGAGGGTGGAAGTGAAAGAACAAAACTCGCGCAGATCATGCGGCGAGATCGCGAAGTGCTGTTTGAAATGTGAAACCTGTAATCCAACTCGTCATTCCGGGGCGCGCTCTTGCGCGAGCTACGATGCGCGATTGCGCATCTGAGAATCCATACCCCCTGTGGTCAAGTCCATCACCGAACGCTGTCACAGTGGTTATGGACTCCGGGCCCACGCCAAGCGGCGTGTCCCGGAATGACGAGCGTTTGTTTATTGCGAGACCTACAACGCCCCCAGCACCGCCTTGGCCACATCCGCCGTGCCGTTGCTGCCGCCGAATTCCATCGGCTTGATGCCATCGGCGTAGACCTTGTCGACCGCGCGCTCGATGCTTTCAGCCGCTTCGGCAGCACCTTCGAGGCCGTGCTTGTCGGCGAGCCAATCGAGCATCATCGCGGCCGACAGGATCATCGCGGTCGGGTTGGCCTTGCCCTGCCCCATGATGTCGGGTGCGGTGCCGTGGCACGGCTGGAACACGGCGTGGCGATCGCCGATATCGGCCGACGGCGCCATGCCCATGCCGCCGATCAGGCCGGCGGTCATGTCGGACAGGATATCGCCGAACATGTTCTCCATCACCATCACGTCGAAATCCCAGGGGCGCTTGACCAGCAGCGCCGAGCAGGCATCGACATAGAGCCGGTCGGTCTTCACATCCGGATGCCGCTTGGCCGCCTCGTCGAACATTTCGCGGAAGAACGCGAACGCCTTGAATACGTTTGCCTTGTCGACACAGGTCAATCCGGCATTCGCCTTTCCCCGCGCCTTGCGGCGTTCGGCGAGCCGGAACGAAAACTCGAACAAGCGCTCGGAGGTCTTGCGGGTGATCACCAGCGTCTCGCGCGCCTCGGTGTCGGTAACGACGCCCTTGCCCATCGACGCGAACAATCCTTCGGTGGATTCGCGGATCACGACCAGATCGATGCCGCGCTGGTCGGCGCCGACGATCGGGCTCGGTACGCCCGGAATCAGCCGCGCCGGACGCACACCGGCATAGAGGTCGAAATGAAAGCGCAACTCCACCTGCGGCATGATCTCGGTATTATCAGGGTAGCGCACCGACGGCAGGCCGCAGGCGCCCAGCAGGATCGCGTCCGCCTCATCGCACAGCCGCACGGTGCTTTCCGGCATCGACTTGCCGGTCTCGCGATAATGGTTGGCGCCGGCCGGCGCATCGGTGAAACGGAATTTCAGGCCCGATCTGGACTTCGACCTTGCGCAGGACTTCCAGCGCCGGCGCCATGACTTCAGGACCGATACCGTCGCCGCCGAGTACGGCAATGTGGAATGCGTCGTTAGCTGACATGAGGGGTTCCTTGAGAAAACTAAAGAGCTCGTCATGCCCGGCCTTGTGCCGGGCATCCACGTCTTTTGACGCAGCGAGCAAGCAAGACGTGGATGGCCGGGACGAGCCCGGCCATGACGAAAATGGGGTACTACGGCGTCAGAATCGCGCGTCCCACCAGTTTGCCTTGCTGCAGATCGGTCAGCGCCTGATTGGCCTGGGCGAGCGGCATCGTCGTGACCGGAATCGGCGCGATCTTTTTGGTGCGAACGAGATCGAGCAGTTCCGCGGTCTCCCTGAGATTGCCGACATAGCTGCCCTGGATCGTGACCGCCTTTATCGCGATCAACGGCAGCGCCCATGGCGCGCCGCCACCGAACAAGCCGACGATGACGAGCTTGCCGCCCTTGGTCAGGCAATCGAACCCGAGTTGCGTCGTCGCGGCGTTGCCGACCAGATCGATCACAGCGCGAATGGGACTGCCGGCCTTCTTGGTCAGCTGCTCCAGCGCGTCGGGCGCCTTGCCGTCGACGGTCGCAAGCGCGCCGGCGGCTTCCGCCGCCTCACGCTTGCGTGCATCGATATCGACGACGATGGCCCCCTTGCCGCCCATCGCCTTCAACAGCGACAGCGCCATCAGGCCGAGACCGCCGGCACCGAAGATCACGATCGGCGAGTTGAAGGCGAATTCGACCTTCTTCAACGCGCTGTAAGTAGTGACGCCGGAACAGGCATAGGGCGCCGCGGTAACGGGATCGAGCCCTTTCAGATTGAGCAGATATTTCGGGTTCGGCACCGTCATGTGGTCGGCATAGCCGCCGTCGCAATAAACGCCGAGCGCATTCGGCTTGACGACGCACATGTTCTCATCACCGGCAAGGCAGGTTTCGCATTTGCCGCAGCCGAGCCAGGGATACACCAGCGTGACGTCGCCGACCTTCAAATCGCCCTTGTTCGCGTCAGGTCCGAACGCGACGATCTCGCCGACGGTCTCATGCCCCATGGTGCGCGGCAATGTCACGCCGCGGTCCTTCAAGGACAGCGGCTTGCGCCCATGGCCGAGATCGTAGCCGCCTTCCCAGATGTGCAGGTCGCTGTGGCAGACCCCGGCCGCCTTCACCTTGATCAGGACCTGGGTGCCCGACGGTTGCGGCGTCGGATGATCCACTTCCGTCAAGGGGGCGTTGAACTCACTGACCTGGAAACTCTTCATCGCTACTCTCCCGATATTCTTGATCTTGCGCCGACATTGCCATGTCCCGGCGGTCGAGACAAATCCGTAACCCGTGCGGTTCTAGCGCTGCGCGGCCATCGCCGGCTTTCCAGTGAAGGCCGCGATTTCGTCTTCGCCAAGACCGCTTTCTCGCAGATAGGTCAGGGTGTGCTCGCCCAGCGTGGCTGTGCGCCGGCCCGCCGAAACCCTGGTATCCGACATCCGGAATGGCAGGTTCATCACCTTGAAGGTGCCGCCATCATCTTCCACCTCGGCCAGCGCGCCACGATGGGCGATCTGCGGATCGGCCAACGCCTCGGCTACGCTGCGATAGGCCGAACTCGGAACGCCATTTTCGTTGAGCGCGGCGAGACACTGCTCGGTCGACAGCGTGCGCGACCAGGTCTCGATGCCGTCCATCAGATCGGCCCAGTTGCTGCGCCGGTCATTGTATTTCGCAAAGCGCGGATCGCCGATCCACTCCGGATGGCCGGCGGCGGTCACCAGACCCTGGAAAGTCTTTTCGCTGGCGATCGCGATCATGACATAGCCATCCGACGTCTCGACCGGACCGAACATCGGCCGGCTCGGCGAGGCCACGGGAAATTGCGACCACTGCACTTCGTTCAGGGTCAGGCTGAGCATCAATTCCAGCATCGAGACATCGATGTGCTGGCCGCGCCCGCTGCCGTGGCGCTGATAGAGCGCCGCCGAGATCGCACCGAAAGCATAGACCCCGGTCAGGACATCGGCGTGATAGATGCCGCAATAATCCGGCCGGCCGCGGCCGGGCTGATACGACAGATGCGCCATGTCGTAACCCGAGGCGGCATGGATTACCGGCGCGTAGGCCGGCAGTTCGGCCGACGGGCCGGTCTGGCCATATCCGGAGATCGAGCAATAGATCAAGTTCGGATTCAGCGCCTGCAGCGAGCCGTAATCGAGCTTCAATCGCCCCATCACGCCGGGGCGGAAATTCTCGACCAGGATGTCCGCGCTCGCCACCAGCCGGCGAACGACTTCGATGGCCTTTGGCGACTTCAGGTCGAGCACCAGGCTCTTCTTGCCGACATTGAGTCCGCCGAACACGCTGCTGCAGCGGCCGCGAACGGGGGGACGCGTTCGCATCGTCTCGCCATCCGCCGCTTCGATCTTGATGACCTCGGCGCCCATGTCGGCCAGCATCCGCGTGCAATGCGGACCCGCGATCGTGGTCGAGAAGTCGAGGACGCGCAAACCTTGAAAGCTCTGACCCTGAGAGCGTTTTGTCAAAATACCCTCATCGTTTCCCGTTATTGTCATTCTTGTAGCTCCCTCCGCCGTGTGGCCCGGCGCAGCCTGACCCTAGATTGTGCGGCCGCACCAGGGAAGCGGCTCCCGCCTGCATCACGTTTGTTTAGCTCTGCCTGCTTGCGCGTGCTCCTGGAGGCCCCATCTCAACCGCATAAAAAATTGGACCCATTCTTGCATATTGATAATTAGGGCTGATACGAGGGCATTACTTGAGGGTATTGTTCGTTACCACGGAAATGGACGATTTCGTCCGGGTGGGCGGTCTTGCGGCCGTATCGGCGGCTCTTCCTCGTGCATTACGCTCGCTGAGCGATGTCAGAATCCTGCTACCGGGCTACCGGGACGTCGTCGAGCAATTCACTCACCTTCAAGTTGTCGGCCATTGCGCCGCGATGGGAGAAATGCCGGCCTGCATGCTCGGTCGCACCTCAACCAGAGACGGCCTGCCGATCTACGTCCTGTTGTGCCCGCAACTTTATGATCGTCCCGGCAATCCCTATGGCGACAGCAATGGCCGCGATTGGCCCGACAACGACATCCGCTTCGGACGATTTGCTTCGGCCGCTGCCCAGTTGGCAGCAGGCACCTTGGACAAAAACTGGGCAGCTGACCTGGTCCACGCCAACGATTGGCAGGCCGCGCTCGTGCCGGCCTATCTCAAATGGCGCGGCAGCAAGATCCCGAGCATCCTGACCATCCACAATCTGGCCTATCAGGGTCTGTTTCCCAAGGAGTCGCTGCGACGGATTGGCGCGCCCGCCGACTCCTTCCACATCGACGGTCTCGAATTTTACGACAAATTGTCCTTTCTCAAGGGCGGCATCGTCTACGCGTCCCACCTCACCACGGTCAGCGAGACCTACGCCCGGGAGATCACCACCTCCGAATTCGGCTGCGGCCTCGAGGGCCTGCTCCGCCGGCGTTCCAACGCCGCGCAGCTGACCGGAATTCTGAACGGCATCGACGAGAGTTGGGACCCGCGGGTCTGCGCGCAACTGGCGCAGCCGTTCGGCGCCGGCGACTGGGCGGGCAAGCGCGCCAATGCCGATTACGTTCGCCAGCAGTTCGGACTGGCGGTATCGCGCGGTCCGATCTTCGGACTGGTGGCGCGGCTGGTGCATCAGAAGGGCGTCGATCTCGTGCTGTCCGCCGCCGACGAGATCATCGAGGCCGGTGGCCAGATCGTCGTTACCGGCAGTGGCGAGCCCGCGATCGAGCAGGCGCTGGTGGATGCCCATCGCCGCCGCCCCGACGCGATCGGCGTCGTCATCGGCTTCAATGACGGCCAGGCGCGGCGGATTTTTGCCGGCAGCGACTTTACCCTGATGCCGTCGCGGTTCGAACCATGCGGGCTGAGCCAGATGTACGCCCAGCGCTTCGGATCGCTGCCGATCGGCCACCAGACCGGCGGCCTTGCCGAAACCATCCAGGACGGCGAAACCGGTTTCCTGTTCTCGCAGCCGTCGACCGAGTCGTTTCTCGGCGGCGTGCGACGGGCGTTCTCGACATTCACGGCGAAAGACCGGCTCTATTCGATGCGCAGCAACGCGATGTCGCGTTCATTCAGCTGGGACATTTCAGCGGCCTGCTACGGCGCGCTCTATCGCAAGGCGCTGTTAGCTTGAACCACGCGCCGCGTTTCCGGCATCACGAACCAGATCACCACCAGGCCCAGCGCGGCAACGCCGGCCAGTCCGGTGAATGCAACACTGCTGCCGAACTTGTCGCTGACATAGCCTGCGAGCACGGTACTCAGGGACGCTCCGATGCCGGTTGCGGTACCGACGATGCCCTGCGCGAGGTTGAAGTGACCACTGCCGAAAGCGACGTCGGCGACGATCAACGGCACCATGACGGCGAATACCGCGGCCGTGATGCCGTCGAACACCTGTGCCGCGACCAGCAGATACGGATCTTGCACGACCGCAAACAACACGCCGCGGATCGCCAGCGCGGCAAAGCCCAACAGCAGCAACGGCCGGCGTCCCCATTGCTGCGCCTTGCGCCCGACCGAGGGCGAGCTCAAAGCGACGATGGCCTGCGGCACGACGATGCAGGCCGCGATGAGGATCGGCGCCCACTGGCTGGAACGGGTGGTGACGACGCCCGCCATCAACGGCAGCATCGCGGCGTTGGCCAATTGCAGCAGCAAGATGCTGCCGGCGAAGATCAGCAATGCAGGCTGGCCCAAGAGGTTGAAAATGCTGGTGGACTTGACGTCATCAGCCTCGCGCTCGACCGCGCCATGCGCTCGCGCCGCATCGATCTCATGCTCGCGGATCTGGGCCAGCGCCAGCAGAGCGGGTATCGCTAGCAGGAAGGTGACGATGAACACCGAACGGCTGGAGAGCAGATATCCGGCCGTGCCCATCACCGCGGCGGCTGTTCCATTGCCAAGCGAGGCGAAACGGGCGTTGCGCCCGAGCCGCTCGCCGATCGCCAGCGGTCCGACCAGACCAAGGCTGATCGCGGCAATCGCCGGACCGAGCACGCAGCTCGCGGCCGCGTGCAACGTTGCAGCCGCGATCACGATCGGAAAGATCGGCCATACCGCAAAACCGAGCGCGCTGACGCCGATGGCCGCGACCGCAAGACCCGCGACCAGCCGTTCGGAGCGTGCGAGATCGACGATGGCGCCGCCCGGCATTTGCCCGATCAGGCCGATGATGCCGCCGATCGACAGCACGAGGCCGATCTCGACCTGGGTCCATTTCTGCGTCGTCAGGTAAACCGCAATGAACGGACCAAACCCTGTCTGTACGTCCGCCAGGAAGAAGATGAACCAATCGAGGCCGCGCAAGCTCTCGCGGCAAGGTGACGGTCCCGGCCGGGGAGCTTGCGGCGGTGGCGGCGCACGGTCATCGTCACCGATCGATCGCCCGCGATCGTCGCTATCGATCCGGCCGATCCGGTGTTTGGGCGCGCGCGCGCTCAGGACGTCTCCCTCCACTTTACTCATGGGTCATCAAACTGCAGTGGTTGCAGGCTGCCGGAGGCGCCGAGCACGACGATCGGCGAATCTTCCTTGTATTCCGGCGCCGCCTTGACCTGATCCTTGGTCAGTTCGAGCGAAACGCTGTCGCTCTTGTCGGCAACGCGCCCGAAACGCAGCGCGTTCCAGTCGACGACGATCTTTCGGCTGCCGACGCCGAGAAATCCGCCGAAATCGATCACCGCCGCTCGTACCGTGCCGGTTCGATCGACGATCACATCGACAATTTTGCCCATGTCTTCGTTGGCCGCGCTGCGGACATCGCGGCCGAGCACGCCATGGGCTTCCCTGGCGTTGATGATGGTGACGGAGGCCGGCGGCACGGCGTCCTTGGGTGCGTCTTTTGGTTTGGTGACCTCCTTCGGCACAACCGGCGGCGTTGTGTCTTTCTGCGGCGTTGATGTTGGTGCGGGCGCCGGCGTCGCTTCCGACGGTGCGCTGGGCGCTGAGGGCGGCGGTGGCACAGCTTCATCGGCGGCCCGAAGCGGCGCCACCGCTACGGTCAGGCAAATGATTGTAAACAACGCGAACAGGCGTTTAGTGCGCATAGGGTCTCCTTCAATCGAGGCAGCCTTTAGTGCGCGAGTACGATCGATACCCGAATCTGGCCGCGCGTGCGCAAAACTTCCAAGGATACGTCGTTGCCATGGCGCCGCACCTGGAGGTCGACGCTGGACGGTCCCAACTGCAAATCACGCAGCACTACGTCGTCGACGAACGCCGGCAGACGCGGATTGCGCAGCCGGATTTCACCATGAGAGGCATCGAATTCCAGGCCGAGGGCTGCTTCCAGCAACGTGAACGGAGTCGCACTGGCCCAGGCTTGCGGCGCGCAGGCGACCGGATACAGCGTCGGCCCGCGCCCCTTCTCGCGACGGAAACCGCAGAACAATTCAGGCAACCGTCGCAGGTCCATATAGGTCGCGGCGTCGAACAGCGCGCCGAACAAATGCTCGACCGAATGTTTCAGGCCGTAGCGCGCGAGACCTAACGCGATCAGGGCATTGTCATGCGGCCAGATCGAGCCGTCATGATATGACATCGGGTTATAGCGGGCCTCGCCGCGGGCCACCGTGCGGATGCCCCAGCCGGTGAAGAAATGCGGCCGCATCAGATCGGCCGCAACCAAACGCGCACGATCCTCGCGGATCATCCCGCTGAACAGCAATTGCCCGGCGTTCGATGTACGAACCTTGCACGGCTGCTTGTTGCCATCGAGCGCCAGCGCATAGGTGCCGAGTTCCTCGCACCAGAACGCATCCTCGAACCGCTCGGCCAGTTGCCTCGCTTCGGCCTCAAGCTTTTTGGCCTTGTCCTCTTTACCGAGACGCGCGGCGCAGCGTGCGGCGAGATTCTTGCCGGCAAAGACATAGCCCTGCACTTCCGCCAGCGCGATATAGCCTTCGGCCAGACGCCCGTCGGCATGGAAGATCGCATCGAAGGAATCCTTCCAGCCCTGGTTCGCGAGGCCCTGCTCCGAGGCACGCTGATATTCGACGAAGCCGTCACCGTCGGGATCGCCCGGGCCATCAATCCAGCTCAGCCCGGCCTCGATCGCCGGCCACAACTCGGCCAGCGTTTCCTCGTCGCCGGTGCGCTCGACATAGAGCCCCGCGAGCAGCACGAACAGCGCCGTCGAATCCACACTGCCGTAATAACGCGCGAACGGCACCTCGCGCAGCGCGGCCATTTCGCCGCCGCGCATCTCATGCAGGATCTTTCCAGGCTGCGCGTCGGCCAGCGGATCGACGCTCCTGGCCTGATAGAAAGCGAGGCGTTTGAGCACGCCGCGCGCGACCCGCGGATCGATCCAAAGCATCTGCATCGCGGTGATCAGTCCGTCGCGGCCGAACGTCGTCGAGTACCATGGGATGCCGGCGTAGGGATATCGCCCCTGCGGGGTATCGGTCATCAGCATGTTGAGGTCGGCCATGGACTGGCACAGCACCTCATTGAAAATGCTGTTCGAGGTTTCAATGCTGGTGGCACCCTCGGTCGAGTGCCGCATCTCGCGGCGATGCGCCAGCAACCCGCGGAAGAACGGCACCGGCTTCGCGCCGATCGGCTTGTTGCAGGATACCGCGATAAACAGCGAACTGGTTTGCTGCGGCCCCAGCTCAAAATGATAGCTCGCGGTATTTGCGGTCAAGCGCGTCGGCTTGGGATCAAAATGCAGCGCCGTGCTGCGTGACGTATCGTCGAGCCCCTGATAATCGAGCCGTACATCCGTCGGCCCGATCTGTTTGCTGGAGCCGACACCGCGGCGCGGGCGTCTTTCACCACGCACTTCGAACAAATCTGCAAAATCATTGTCGAATTGCAGAGTCAAATCGAAGCTCGCGGGGTTTTCGCCGTGGTTCTGCAGTCCGATGCGCTGATACGCAGTGCCGCGCCAAAGAAAGATGGTGCGGACGATATGCAGGATGTCTTTCTGCAGCACGATGCGCCCGTCGCGAAAGATATCCGGATTGGTGAGATCGACCGTGAGCGACGAATTGTCATCGCGCAGGTTCGAGCCGAGCAGCAGCGGCTGCACATCATCCAGCGCCAGTTCGAGCCGGGCCAGATAGCGCGTGTCAGCATTGAACAGGCCGTCAGGGCCACCGGCGGAGGCGCCGATGTCGCCATGGCTATCCAGCACGATGAAGGTGTCATCATGTTTGAGCGAGCGCCGCGGCCGCGCCGCGGGTCCCGTCATGGGGATGTAGAACGGCGATTCCTGAACGAGCTCGACGGTCCGGGCGGCAGAGATATGGGCTATGACTTCAGCTGGCATGTGACCTCATGCGGTTTCCCGGTTGCCTTGCGATTACGCATTTGGACGCAACACCACCGCTGCAGATCAGGCCGCATGTGTCGCCAGACGGCTCATTTCCTGCGTCACCAGTTCGCGGTACGGCCCCTCGCCCTGCATGAGGCGATCCGGCGGGCCGTCTTCAATGATCTTGCCGGCCTTGAGCATCACCACCCGGTCAAAATTGCGCAGCGTCGCCAATCTATGGGCAATCGCAATTACCGTGCGACCGTGCATTAGCCGGGCCAGCGCCTCGCGGATGGCTTCTTCGGATTCACTGTCGAGCGCGGCGGTGGCTTCATCCAGCAGCAGAATCGGCGCGTCCTTCAAGAAGGCGCGCGCAATAGCAATGCGCTGGCGCTGGCCGCCCGACAGCTTGACGCCGCGGTCACCGACCATCGTCGCCAATCCCTCCGGCAATGTATCGACAAAATCGCAACGGGCCGAGATCGCAGCCCGCAGCACCTCATCGTCGGTCGCGGTCGGCCGGCCGTAGCGGATATTTTCCATGATCGAGCGATGGAACATCGAAATATCCTGCGGTACCACCGAGATCGCCTCGCGCAGACTTTGCTGCGTGACGCGGGAAATATCCTGGCCGTCTATCGTGATG
Organism: uncultured Alphaproteobacteria bacterium; assembly: GCA_963738105.1. Taxonomy (GTDB): domain Bacteria; phylum Pseudomonadota; class Alphaproteobacteria; order Rhizobiales; family Xanthobacteraceae; genus Bradyrhizobium. The sequence continues at coordinate 143,394 of CAVTWC010000039.1, forward strand.
CTGCCGGATTGCGGATCGTAGAACCGCTGCAGCAGAACAAACAGGCTGGATTTTCCGCCACCGGACTGACCGACCAGTCCGACCCGTTGCCCGGCCTGCAGGCGCAGGCTGAATCGCTCGAACACTTTTATACCGCCGGGATAACGGAACCCGACATTGTTGAAGGCGATTGCGGCGCCCGCCTTCACCAGCTGTTCGGCCTCCGGATGATCCTTCAGCTCATGCGGCAGCAGCAGCGTAGCGATGGCTTCCGTCAGCCGCGCCACGTGCTGGGTGACATCGACCAGCGCCACCGCCAGATCGCGCGTTGCGCTCAGGATGGAAATTCCCAAGGTGCACACCAGCACGACATCGCCCGTGGTCGCAGCACCACGCTGCCAGAGCATGATCGCCCAGGCCAACAGCCCGATGGTCAGTACGACGGTGACGCCGGCGTGCAGCAGCCGAAGCTTTTCGAGGTACCGCAGGCTGCGGCCCCGCGCCGTCAATTCCCGGTCCACGGTCGCGTCGAACCGGTCGTGCTCAAAGCTGAGGCCGCAAAAGGCCCGCACAAGCGGCATGTTGTTGATGACATCGACCATCTCGCCGTCGACAGCGGCCGCCTTGTTTGCGAAATCGTCATGCAGCGGTTTTCCAGCCGCCGCCAGATGAAACATGGCCATGACCATGACACCGGCGATCACGATCAAGCCGCCCGCCATGTAGGGGCTCACGGTTCCAATCAATGCAATCGCGGCAAAGGTCGCCATGCACGGCGGCAACACGTTCCACACGAACATGTTTTCGACCGTGTAGACCGCGTTCGATGTCGCGGTAATCCGGCTGGTCAACATGCCCGGCAACCGGTCGGAGAAATAGCTCGGCGCATGGCCGGTCAGATGTCGAAAGATGTCGCGCCGCAAATCGCCGGTCACGCCGACAAAGGTGTAGCTCGCGGTCCAGCTCGCGATCCGCCACAGGAAATTATCTGCGGCGATCAGAGACATGAGGAAAATGAATGCCAGCCATACGCCGCCCGAATGCGACGGTCCGGCCGAGAGGCTGTCGACGATGTTCTTCACGCCATACTGCGTGCCTACCGAACAACCAACCGCCGCAACAACGGCGGTCAGGATGATCACATGGGAGGCAAGACGCTGGCGAAGATAGCGCAACACAAAGGGAAACGGGCGGTGCGCATATCCGGAAAGACTGTCCATGTGACTGCAAACCTCTTGGAGTGTAGGAGAATTTATCTGGATATGCGGCGTTTATAGGAACGTTGGACCGGTATCGGCGGTTCCCATCCCCGTGCCATCGCCGCGCAACAATTCTGCAGCAATCGCATTTTAGAAACCTGATGGGGCGAGATGGCGTCAACAAGACCGCGCTGTGGAAGAAGTGCGTTGTAGGAGGGAACTTCGCAGATGCGAGAACGTTCCCGACTCGGCATGTCGGGTGCCTGCTACCACAGGGGCTTTTCTTCACCCACGATCACAAAGGAGACTAGTAAGATGCGCATTGCGCAGGTTGCTCCGCTGACGGAGGCTGTTCCACCCAAATTGTATGGCGGAACCGAACGGGTGGTACACTGGTTGACCGAGGAACTTGTAGCATTAGGAAACGATGTAACGCTGTTCGCCAGCGGTGACTCCCAGACTTCAGCGAAGCTCGATGCGACATGGCCGAAGGCGCTGCGCCTTGACGGGTCGGTCCGCGATCCGAACGCCCTCCATATGGTGATGCTGGAACGCGTCAGGCGAAAATGTGACGAGGAGGAATTCGACTTCCTTCACTTCCATCTGGACTATTACCCGTGGTCGCTGTTCTCCCGGCAGCCCACCCCGTTCCTGACCACCCTGCACGGCCGGCTCGATCTTCCGGAGCACCAGCCAGTCTTCAATACCTTTTCCGATGTGCCGGTGATTTCGATCTCGAACGCGCAACGCCGGCCGGTTCCGCAAGCTAATTGGAACCGCACCGTCTATCATGGCATGCCGGAAAAACTCCTGACGCCGCGAGAAGTGACGCCGGGATATCTGGCGGTGCTGGGCCGGATCGCGCCGGAAAAGGGCGTCGACCGCGCCATCAAGATCGCCATCCGATGCGGCATTCCGCTCAAGATCGCGGCCAAAGTCGACCGCGCCGACCAGGATTACTACGACGGGCTCATCAAGCCGCTGATGGACCATCCGCTGATCGAATATATTGGCGAGATCGGCGACAGCGAAAAATCCGAGTTTCTCAGCGGCGCGATCGGACTGCTATTGCCGATCGATTGGCCTGAGCCGTTCGGGCTGGTCATGATCGAGTCGATGGCCTGCGGCACGCCTGTGATCGCCTATAACAGGGGATCGGCGCCTGAGATCATCGATGAGGGCCTGACCGGCTTCATCGTCGAGGACGAGATCAGCGCGGTTGCCGCCGTCGGCCGCTTGGCCAACATCGATCGCGCCGCCGTCCGCGCCCAGTTCGAGAAGCGCTTCACGGCGCGCCGCATGGCGCTCGATTATCTCGCGGCCTATCGCGGCCTGATGGAAGCGGCGCAGCCGCGCATCAAGCTCGTGAGTAGCGCCGAGTAGAAGCGATCAATCCGTGGACGCCAATTCGGCTGTGCCGAAGCGGCGTTCATAGGCCTTGATATAGGCTTGTGGCGACGGCTCGAGGTGACGCCGGGTTAGCGCGATCAGCGCTTCCCGGCGCGAGCTGCGTAGTGCCTTGATCATGTCGAGATGGTCACGGCGGGCGCGGTCGAGCGATTGCGGAAACGCATGGGCATAGGATCGGATGCCATAGACCTTCTGCGCCAGGAGATCGATGGTCTCGATCAAACAGGCATTGCCGCACAGCCCAAACAGCACCTGGTGAAAACGAAGATTGCTGTAAAACACCGTCAGCAAATCGCCCTTGGCGACGGCGGCGCTATGCTGGCGCTGTAACTCCTCCAGCCGGTTGATTTCCGCCGGCGCCACCGGAAACGGTATGATGCGGACCGCCATCACTTCCAGCTCTTCGCGAACCGCGTAGATTTCCTTGACCTCGAACGGCGTTAGCCCGCGCACCATCGCGCCACGGTTGGGGATGCGCTCGACCAAGCCTTTCTTCTCGAGTTCAAACAAAGCCAGCCGCACATCACCGCGGTGAGTTCTGAACAGATCGCAGAGATCCTGCTCGATCAGCCGTTCGCGCGGCTGACGCCGCCCAAGTACGATGTCTTCTTCGATGCGCTTGGCAATGACCACTGCGGCAGAAGGCTCACGTGCCGGCGTATCCGGCATCGCCGGAGGTTTTGCCATCCGCGCTGTCGCCTGCTTGAGCGATTTCCCGGCCATGTTTTCCCCGATTGGAAGCCGCATCCCACCCGGCACAGCCAGCAGACCGGGAGGTCAAACTTTCATGACGATGATAATATTGAAAACTATATTGTAAACAATATTCAGGGCGGTTACGGTCGCGGCCGAATAAACAAAACGAGCGGCCGAGCCGACAGCCGTCTGCGCCGCATCGCACAAGGGGGAGACGACATGACAAAAGATCGCCAGCAGTCCGTCTTGAACGATACAAGCTCGAACGACGCGAGCGGCACTCGAATCCTGTCGAAGCGGCAAAGCCGCCGCAAATTCCTCCTCAAGGCCAGCGGCGTGGTCGCGGCCGGCGCATTCGGCGCGGTACCGTTGCGGGGCTGGGCCGCCGATCCCGTCAATATCGGCGCACTTTATCCGACCACCGGCAGCATGGCGCAGATCGGCGTCGGCTGCGTCGCTGCCGCCAAGCTCGCGGTCGAGATGGTCAACGAGGCCGGCGGTATCAAATCGCTTGGCGGCGCCAAGCTCAATCTGATCCTGTCCGACGTCCAGAGCGACACCACCGTCACCCGCACCGAAACCGATCGGTTGATCACCGGCAACAAATTGTCGGCGGTCCATGGCTGCTTTGCCAGCGCGCTGACGCTGATCGCCAGCGAAGTGTGCGAACGCGCAAAGGTGCCGATCATCACCGGCTCCAGTTCCGACCAGCTCAACAAGGGCCGCACCTACACCTTCACGCCGTTCGCCCGCGCCTCGCAATTCGCCAAGGCGCAGCTGCAAATGGCGAAACTGGTGGCCGACAAGCCCAAGGTAGCCGTGATCTTCGAAAATACCGCGTTCGGCACCTCGACGTCGAATGGGCTCAAGGAACTGGCGCCCGGCGAAGGCGTCGAGATCGTGATGTTCGAACCCTATTCGGCCGGCTTTACCGATGCTTCCCCACTGATCAACAAGGTCAAGGCTTCCGGCGCCAATGCGTTGTTCTCGGTGTCCTACCTGAACGACCTGATCCTGATCGTGCGCACCGTCAAGCAGGTCGGCCTCGACGTCGCGATCAACGGCGGTTCGGGCGGTTTCGTCATCCCCGACTTCTACAAGAACGTCGGCAAGCTCGCGGAAGGTCTGCAGGGCGTCGCGCACTGGAATCACGACATGAGCGACGACGCGCAGAAGGTGAACGCCGAATACAAAAAACGCACCGGCGATTTCCTGTTCGAATATGCCGGCGGTCTCGTCGCGCAGACCTTCATGATCGCCGATGCGCTGGAACGCGCGGGCTCGGCCGATCCGCAAAAGGTGCGCGAGGCCCTGTCGACGCTCGACGTCTCCTCGGGTTATGCGGCGATGGCACCCGGCGGCAAGGTGAAGTTCGGTCCCGACGGCAAGAACATCTATGGCCATCCGGTCGGCGTGCAGTGGCAGAACGGCGATCTCGCCAGCGTCTTCCCGAAGGAAGACGCCCGCGCCCCGCTGCTGAAAACCTAGAGCACGGTCACATCAGATGTTGGAGACAGTGGCCCAGGCCGTCATCAACGGCCTGCTCATCGGCGGTATCTACGCGCTCGTCAGCATCGGCGTGACGCTGATCTTCGGCGTGGTCAAGATCGTCAATTTCGCCCAGGGCGAATTCGTGATGATCGGGATGTATCTCAGTTTCTACCTCGCCACCCAGTTCGGCATCGACCCGATCGTATCGCTTGTCGTGACGATGCCGGTGCTGTTCGTCGTCGGCGTTCTGATCCAGCATTTTCTGATCCGCCGGGTGCTCGGGCCAAACGACATGCCGCAGATTTTCCTGACCTTTGCGCTGTCGCTGCTGCTGCTCAATCTGGCATTGATGCTGTTCACCGCGAATTACCGCACCGTTCACACCTTCTATTCCGACGAGGCCCTCCATCTCAACGGTCTCTACATTCCCGTGGCCAAGCTGATCGCGTTTATCGTTGCGATGATGCTGAGCGCAGCACTGTGGGTGTTTCTGCACACCACCGACCTCGGCAAGGCGATGCGGGCGGCGTCACAAAATCGCGACGTCGCGACCTTGATGGGCATCAATCCCAACCGCGTCTTCTGCGTCGCGCTCGGCATTGCGCTGGCGCTGGCAGGGGCCGCGGGCTCGCTGCTGATGCCGTTTTACTCGGCCTATCCCTTTGTCGGGCAGGTCTTCGTGCTGATGGCCTTTGTCGCGGTCGTGCTGGGCACGCTCGGAAATGTCATGGGCGCCTTGATCGCCAGCCTGATGATGGGGGTCGCCGAGTCGCTCGGCATTCAATATGTCGGCGCCGATTCCGGCCTGCTAGTGGTGTTCGCGATGCTGCTGCTGACGCTGGCTTTCAAGCCGAATGGCCTCGGCGGCGGGAGGGCACGCTAGTGGACAAGCCAAACAGACTGGGCCTGCTCTCGGTTGCCGTGCTCGCGGCGATCGTGCTGGTGCTGCCGCTGGTGGTGAAGAGCTCGTTTGCGATCGATATCTTCATCCGGATCCTGTTGTTCTCGTTCCTGGGCGTCGCCTGGAATTTGATGGGCGGCTACGCCAAACAGCTTTCGCTTGGCCACGCCGCCTATTTCGGGCTCGGCGCCTACACCTCGACCCTGATGCAGGTGAATTACGGCGTCTCGCCCTGGATCGGAATGATCGCCGGCGGCGTGGTTGCTATGCTGGCGAGCCTGCCGATCGGCTGGCTGTGTTTCCGGCTTCGCGGCCCTTATTTCACCATCGCCACCATCGCGACGGCGCAGGCGTTGATGCTGATCTTTTTGAAATTCCGCGACTTCGCCTGGGGCGCCGAGGGTACCACGATCCCTAATCTGGGCAACGCTCCGCTGATGATGCAATTCGAGGCGAAGTCCGCCTATTATTACGTTGTGCTCGGCCTGCTCGCGGTCGGGCTCGCCATCACCTATGCGATCGAGAAATCCTGGATGGGTTATTACCTCGTCGCCATCGGCGAGGACGAAGACGCGGCCGAAGCGATCGGCGTCAATGCGCCCAGCATGAAGCGTAACATCTACATGATCAGCGCATTTCTCACCGCGCTCGGCGGCACGTTCTACACGCAATACATTTACTTCATCGACCCGGCGACCGCATTCAGCTTCAACATCTCGATCGAAGCGGCCCTGGTGTCGATCGTTGGTGGCATCGGGACGCTGTGGGGCCCGGTGATCGGCACCATCCTGCTGGAAACCACCTCGACGCTGCTGCAAAGCTGGCTCGGCAGCTCGCTCGGCGGGCTGCAACTCACGGTCTACAGCCTGATCCTGATGGCCGTCATTCTCTGGCGGCCGACAGGGCTGATGGGAATGGTGACGGAAGCCTATCAGCGTTATCTCAACCGTCGTCCGGCGCGCGCGTAGAGGCATCGATCATGGCAGACGCGCTGGTCATCAAGGGATTGAGTAAACGCTTCGGCGGGCTGCGTGCTGTGCAGGACGTCAGCTTTACCATCCAGGAAAACACCACCGTGGCCCTGATCGGGCCGAACGGCGCCGGCAAGACCACGAGCTTTCATCTCATCACCGGCTTTCACCGACCGGATTCAGGTTCGGTGCTGGCCTATGGGCGCGAGATCGTAGGCCTGCGGCCGCACGATATCTGCGCGCACGGCGTGGCCCGGACCTTTCAGGTCGCAAAACCCTTCGGCGCCATGACGGTGCTGGCCAACGTCATGACCGGCGCCTTTCTGCGCGACAAGAACACTGCCGTCGCGCGCGAAAAGGCTCGCGAAGTGATCGAGTTCGTTGGCCTCGCCGCACGGGAGCAGACCGCCGCCAAGGATCTGACCACGATCGATCAGCGCCGGCTAGAAATGGCGCGCGCGCTGGCGACCCAGCCGCGGCTCCTGCTGCTCGACGAGGTCATGGCCGGACTGAACCCCGCCGAGATCGACCAGGCGGTCGGCCTGATCGGAAAGCTGTCGCAGCGCGGGCTCACCATCGTGATCGTCGAGCATGTGATGCGCGCGATCATGGCGGTCGCCCGCCACATCGTGGTGCTCGATCACGGCCAGAAGATCGCCGAGGGCACGCCGAAGGAGATCGTGGAAAATCCGGAAGTGGTCCGCGCCTATCTGGGCTCGTACGTGCACCCACCGGCGGCGGGAGAACACTAGTGCTCGAATTGTCAGGCGTGAGCGCCAGCTACGGCTCGGTTCCGGCGATCCACAACGTCAATATCACCGTCGGCGAAGGCGAGGCCGTCGGGCTGTTGGGCGCCAATGGCGCCGGCAAGAGCACGACGCTGCGCGCGATATCGAGCCTGGTGAAGATGACCTCAGGCACTGTGACCTTTGCCGGGGTCAATCTCGCAACCTTGCCGCCGCACCGGATTCCGGAACTGGGCATCGCCCATGTGCCGGAGGGCCGTCAGGTATTTCCTGAAATGACCGTGCAGGAAAATCTCGAGATCGGCTCCTACGTGCCGAAGGCGAAGGCTGAGCGCAGCCGTACGCTCGAGCTGGTCTACGGTATCTTTCCGCGATTGGCCGATCGCAAGAAACAACTCGCGGGCACCATGAGCGGCGGCGAGCAGCAGATGCTCGCGGTCGGCCGCGGCCTGATGCTCAAACCGCGCCTCTTGATGCTGGATGAGCCTTCGCTGGGCCTGGCGCCTGTCATGACCGACGTGACCTTCGAGAAGATCGGCGAGATCCACAAGATGGGCACCGCGATCCTGCTGGTCGAGCAGAATGTCAGCCGCGCTCTGTCGCTGGTGCAGCGCGCTTATGTGCTGGAAAGCGGCAATGTGATCATGCACGGCACCAGCGCGGAGCTTGCCAACAACAAGCAGGTGCAGGCGGCGTATCTGGGGATATAGCGCGGGCATCGCCTGTCGCTGATGCGTAGGCGCGGAGCTGTCCCGAAGCATCCACGTCCAGAGACCGCGATACGAAACGCCCCTGGATTGCTTCGACTGCGCCCTCAATGACCGCCAATGGATTTGCTATCAGCTCACCGCCGTCCGCTTCGGCTCGACGATCTCGAACATACGCGGGAATTCGTCCATCAGCGCCATCAGCTCGCCGAGCCGCATCGGGTCGCCGGTGAACTTGATCTTGCCGGCGGCAACCGCTTCCGGAAACGACGTCAGCTTCGCGATCACTTCGTCGAGGGTGCCGCGCGCCAGCGTGAAGCCGGCGTCGGCAGAGGCCGCCTGGGCGCCCGCGATATAGGTCAGCGCGCTGTTCTCCAGATTAAGAACAAAGGTCTCGTTGGTGTCGGTAAAATGCCAGTTCAGCACGATGCGCTTGCCTTCGGCCTTGGGGCCATTGAGCCGGACGGCCAGCACGTCCCATAATTGCTCGGTGCGAAGGGCCGCCAGCGTTTCGCGCTGCATCGGCGGCCGCGGCGGCGCCTTGGGCATGCCGAGCCGCAATTCCTGCGCACCGAACAGATAGGCGTTGCGCCAGGTCGCGCTCTCGGCGGAATAGCCGAGCTGCTCAAAGGTATCGGCCAGCATCGCTCTGGCCCGTGGATTGTCGGGCTCGGCGAATACCAGATGGCTGAGCGCCTGCGCCACGAAACGAAACTCGCCCTTGGCGAAATCCTTTGCCGCGCGATCGAGGATCGCGTCCGCGCCGCCCATGTATTCGACATATTTCTTGCCCGACTCGACCGGCGGCAGCGGGTCGAGATTGACCGGGTTGGCATCGTACCAGCCGAGATATTTCTGGTAGATCGCCTTCACGTTGTGCCGGATGTGGCCGTAATAGCCGCGACCATGCCACGCGCCGTCGAGGCTCGCCGGCAGTTTTATCGTCTCGGCGATTTCAGCTGCGGTCAGTCCATGATTTATCAGGCGGATGGTCTGGTCATGGGCGAATTTATAGAGATCGCGCTGCTGACGGATCATGGTGTCGATCCGCTCCTGGCCCCACACCGGCCAATGGTGCTGGCCGCACATCGCGTCGGCCTTGCCGCCCCACATCTGCAGGGCCTCGCCGAGATATTTCGACCACGCCAGCGCGTCGCGCACATCGGCGCCGCGGAACGGCAGCAGATTATGGAAATTGTGCGTGCAGTTCTCGGCGAGGTTCAGCAGCTTGTAGCGCGGGATGAAAAAGTGCATTTCCGCCGGCGCCTCGGAGTTCGGCGCCATCTGGAATTCGAATTCGAGCCCGTCGATGACACGCTTGTCGCCGGTGGCGATGATGAGGTCGGTCGGGCGCAACAGCGCCACCGATCCCGCCGCCATCGACTTGCCAAGGCCGCAATCAACCTGCCCGCGCGGCCCCTTCATCAGAAACGGCCCGAATTGATATTGCGCGCGCCGCAGCATCGCCGGGCCCGCGATGATGTTTTCCGAGACCGCATGCTCCATGAACAGATTGGGTGCAATGATCGGCACGCTGCCCTTGGCAAGCGTCTCGTCGTCGAGCACGCCACGCGCACCGCCCCAATGGTCGGTGTGCGTGTGGGTGAAGATCACGGCGGCAACAGGCTTCCTGCCACGGTGCTGGAAATACAGCTCCATCGCGGCGCGCGCGCCCTCGATCGAGGTCAGCGTATCCACCACGATCACGCCGCTATCGCCTTCGATCAGCGTCATGTTGGCAATGTCGAGCCCGCGGATCTGGTAGACGCCGGGCAGCACCTCGAACAGCCCGTGATTCATGTTGAGACGCGATTGCCGCCACAGGCTCGGGTCGACCGTGGCAGGTGCATCGGGCTCAGCGAGGAAGCCGTATGGCTCCAGGCTCCAGACCACCCTGCCCTGCGCCGACGTAATCCGCGCATGGTCCAGCGTGCCGAGAAAGCCGCGCTTGGCTTCATCGAAATCACGGGTATCGGAGAACGGCAGCGCTTTCAGCGTCACCGCGTGGCGGGCGACTACCGAGGCCGAGGCGTCCTTCGGCATTTCCTTGGGCATTTCGCTGCTGGGTGTCTGGGTCATGGCCGTACTCCCGTTGGGTAACTCAAATCAAAATCGAAAATCACGTCAGGATGCGCGCGCCGCGAGATAGGGCGAGTCCGCGATCGACCAGGATGGCATCGCTTCCATCCGGAAGATCTGTCGCAGATGCACTTCATCCGGACCGTCGCCGATCCGCAGCAGACGGCCCCAGGCCAGTGCCTGATGGATCGGCGTATCGTCCGATCCGCCCATCGCCCCGAACACCTGCATCGCGCGGTCGGCGATCCGCTGCAGCATCGCGGGCACCGCAACCTTGATCAGCGACACGTCGCGCCACGCACCATGGTGGCCATTTTGATCGAGCCGCCATGCGCAGCGATAGGCCAGCAAGCGCGCCTGCTCTAGTTCGACGCGTGACTCGGCGATCCAGCGCTGGACGGTGTCGTATTGAATGACGGTGCGTCCGAATGCGGAGCGTTCCGCGGATCGCACCATCATCAGTTCGATCAACAGTTCGCACAGCCCGATCGAGCGCATGCAATGATGAATGCGTGCGGGCCCCAACCGGATCTGGGCGACTTTGAAGCCTTCACCTTCGGCGCCGAGCAGGTTCGATCGAGGCACCCGGACATTGTCGAAGGTCAATTCGCCGATCGGCGCGACATGATCCTCGCAGCCCATCCAGCGTAGCGACCGGACCAAGCGCACGCCGGGCGTGGCCATCGGCACGATGATACAGGAATGGCGGCGGGTGCGGTCGGCGTCCGAATCCGTCACGCCCATCACAATGAGAAAACTGCAGCGCGGATGGGCGGCGCCGGTGATGAACCATTTGCGCCCGTTGATGATGTAGTCATCGCCATCGCGCACCATCCGGGTCGCGATGTTGGTCGCATCCGAAGAGGCAACGTCCGGCTCGGTCATGCCGAATGCCGAACGGGTCTCGGCATTCAGCAGTGGCCGCAACCAGCGCTGTTTCTGTTCGGGATTGGCGCAGTTCTGAAGCGCAATCATGTTGGGCACATCAGGCGCCTGGCAGTTGAAGGCTTCCGAGGCCCAGAACAGCCGCCCCATGATTTCGGCGAGCGGCGCGTATTCGAGATTGGAAAGCCGTGTTCCCGGCTCGTCGCCTGCGAGTTCAGGCAGGCCGAGATTCCATAAGCCCTCCGCTCGCGCCTTTTGCTGCAGCTCGGCCATGAACGGCGGCGTCTCGCGGTGCAGGGCGACATGCTCGACCCAGGCGCGATGCCGCGGCAGCAGCTCCTGATCAAAGAAGGCCTGCAGCCGTTTTCGCCACTGCTCCGACCGGGCGGACAGATCGAAATCCATGGGGTTCTCCCTGTTTCTTGCAGCATCTAAACTCATGTCAGAACGAATAGCAAATTTGTTTCGATATCTTGACAAAAATAGGATATGTGGCCATTATTTCGCATGGCCCAGGCATCGTCAGGCGCTTCCGCTCTACCCCGGCCGACCGATCCAACCGATCCGTCGTTCGCCACCACGCTGGCGCATGGGCTTGATGTGCTTGCGGCCTTTCGCAACAGCAGCGGCTCGCTGTCGAACGCCGACCTCGCGCTGCACACGGGCCTGTCCCGGCCCACGGTATCGAGGCTGACCTACACGCTGGCCCAGCTCGGCTACCTCAAGCGCAACGACAAAGGCCGGTTCGACCTTGGCCTTGGCATCCTGGCCGCCGCCTATCCCGTCTTGTCGGCGTTGAAAGTCCGGCAGCTGGCCCGGCCACTGATGCGCGACTTCGCCGCCTATGCGGGCGGTACGGTTTCGATCGCGATGCCGTTCGGACTCGACTTCATCTATGTCGAAACGCTGCGCACCACGGACGCGGTACCGCACGTCCCCGACGTTGGATTCACGGGTTCGATGGCGACCACCGCGGTCGGGCGCGCGCTGCTGTCGCTATTCACCGAGGATGAGCTGGCGCGTTATGTGCAGAGCGTGAAGACGGAGCGCCCGGAAGAATTCGACTATGTGCAGACGCGGACCTTGCCCGACATCGAACTCTGCAAGGAGCGCGGGTTCGGGGTTTCGCTCGGCGAATGGCGGCGCGAGATCTTTGGCGTGGCCGCACCGATCTATCGCACCCCATCAGGCGATTGTCTGTCTGTGAATTGCGGCATTCCCTCGTTCCGCTTCAGCGCAGAGCAGATCGAGCGCGAGTGTGGGCCGCGGATTCTTGGGCTCGCCCGCAGCATTCGATCGCTGGCCGCCAACGCATAGGGAACGCCGTACCCAACATCTCTGCCAACAAAACCAAAAAGCACATCGCTCGAACGATGTCGTCATCATGGGAGGAAGATATGCGTACCATCCGTGGCCTTGGCGGGATCGCCATGGTCCTCGCAACGACGCTCGGCCTTGGCCTATCGGCGCGGGCCGAGAGCCCCTATCCAAATCGGCCGATCCATATCGTGGTGCCCTACCCCGCCGGCGGCATCGTCGACATCGTTGCACGCGCCGTGACCGAACAGGTTGGCCGCGACTGGAACCAGGCTATCGTCGCGGACTCACGGCCTGGCGCCAACAGCAACATCGGCACGGCGTCTGTCGCGCGAAGCGATCCCGATGGCTACACCTGGCTGGTCACGGGGCCGGCGGTGCTGGTCAATCCCACGCTCTACAAGGACGCCGGCTGGGAGCCGATGGCGAATTTCAAATGCGTTGGTCTCGCGGTCTGGAACCAGAGCGTAGCACTGGTGAATCCCGCGATGCCGGTCAAGACGCTCGCCGAATTCGTCGAATATGCGCGCAGCAGACCCGGTCAGCTCAACTTCGGAAATGCCGGGACCGGCGCATCGACCGATCTGACCGCGCAGAAGCTGTTTCGTGTGGCCAACATCGAGTTGGCCAATATCGGCTACAAGGGGCAGCCGCCAGCGCTGGTCGACTTGATGACGAACCGGATGAACTTCGAGGTCGTGTCGCTGGCGCTGGCACTGCCGCATATCAAGGACGGCACCGTAAAGCCGCTCGCCGTGTTCACCGAAAAGCGGGTGCCGGATCTGCCGGACGTGCCGACCATCGCAGAAGCCGGCTATGCGGGCGCTGCCTATGTTCCATGGTACGGCATATACGTGCCCGCAGCGACGCCGGATGACATCGTCCAGAAGATCCATGCCGGCATCAATAAGGCGCTGGAGAATCCGGACGTGCAACGCCAACTCTCGGTCGCCGATATTCCGGGCAAGCCGATGCAACTCAGTGAACTCGCGGGCCTGATGAAGACGGACTACGAGAAACTGACGGCGGTGGTGAAGGCTTCCGGTATTCCGCAGCAGTGAGGCTCAGACCAGCGCACCGCGCTATTTCTTGACCTTGCTGGCATCCATCTTGATCGAGGTGTCGAGCATCTTGGTCGTGAATGCGGTGTCCACCGCGAACGGCTTCTCCATACCGAGATAGGTCTGCACCAGCTCGTAGTCCTTCTTCATCCGTTCGCCGTCGATCCAGCCCAGCGACTTGGTCGTGGTGAACTCGTCGGTCATCAGGACCTTGATGCGCTCCCACTGCCGCTCCTGATTTTCCCTGTCGTGGCCCGAGACCTGATCGAGCAGCGCCTTCAGGCAGGGCGCGACGTCGGCGACGCAAGCGGCATAGGCCTTCTGGGTGATGCGAACAAAGTCTTCGACCAATTTCGGATTCTTTTGCAGAAACTCGCCGTTGACGATCAGCGAATTGCCGTAAGGGTTGAGGCCGATATCCTTCCAATTGACGAAGCCGAGGTCGCCGCCGAACTCAATTACCTTGAGATCATGCTCGTTGTAGAAATCGCTGATGATATCGACGGCATGGCTTTTCAAGGCCGCGATCTTGGCGGTCGGTCCCACATTGACGAAACTCACCGCATCCGGCGCGATACCCGCCGCCTTGGCGAAGGCCGGCCACATCACGCGCGAGGCATCGCCCGGCGGGTTGCCGATCTTGTGGCCGGGGAAATCCTTGACACCGTTCACGCCATAGCTCTTCAGCCAGTAAAACGTCTGTCCGGTGTTGGCATAGATGCTCATCACGGCCACCGCGTCGGCGCCCTTGCTGCGCGCGACCAGCATGGTCGCAAGATCGGCAATGCCGAACGGCGAGCCGCCGGAGCCTACCTTCAGCGCGGAAACGCCGGATCCCTTGCCGGTCTCGATGGTGAGATCGATGCCGGCCTTCTCGTACCATCCTTGCGCCTTGGCGTAATAAAACGGCGAATGGTCCGCGGTCGGCGTCCAGTTCAGGATCAGATTGACCAACTCGGCGGCGAGCGCGGGAACCGCAGTTGCGACCAGAGCAACGGGCGCGGCCAGAGCCAGCGCCAGTCCGGCAATCCTGAGACCCTTCATGGCAAGCTCCTCGCTGGCAACCCGGCCTTGTCGTGACACGCCGGTGACGCTACCAATGCAACAAGGGACAGCCAGAATTGTCAACTGTTTGGTTGGAAATGCCTCAACGACGATCAGGCGGCGCAAGGCCGCAGCGCCGCGATCCGGCCGGCACCCGCAAGAAGCTGCTGACCGCGGCGCGCCGGGAATTTGCCGATCGCGGACTTGCCGGCGCCCGGGTCGACGACATCGCCGCTCGCGCCGGCGTCAATAAGCAGCTCGTCTATCATTATTTCGGTGACAAGGACGCGCTCTATTTGGCGGTGCTCGAATGGGTCTACGAGGAGATCCGCGAGCAGGAGCGCAAACTCAACCTCGAGGGCCTGCCGCCGGAACAGGCGATCCGGAAGCTGGTTGCGAGTTCGTTCGACCACCTCGCCGCTCACCCTGATTTCATCGTGTTGCTCAACGACGAGAACCGCGGCGGCGCGCAGCACGTGCGCCATTCGCGCAAGCTCGAAGCCATGCATTCGCCGCTGGTGAGCATGGTTTCGAAGATCCTGAACCAGGGCGTGCGCGCCGGCACATTCCGCCGCGGCGTCAACCCGGTGCATCTCTACATTTCGATCGCGGGGCTCAGCTACTTCTTCTTCTCCAACACGCCAACCCTGTCGGCGATCTTCGGCAAGGATTTGAGCAGCCCGACAGCGAAGCGTGCGCGCCGCCGCCACGTGGTCGATCTGGTGCTGCAGGCGTTACGGCCGTGACCCCCTAATCAACCAGATGGTTGAAACATGCCAATGCCCGCGATAGACTGACACCGTATCTGGAAGCGACGGCAGAGGGATACCGAATGACCGGTGAGGGACGATCCGCGCGATCGCTGGCGATCATCCTGATCGTGCATCTCGCCGTGATCATCCTCTGGCAGATACTGGTCGACGCGTTCCAGGTGCCGAAATTCATCCTGCCCTCGCCGCTCGCCACGCTGCAGACGCTGGCCTCGGCAAAGTACGCATGGCCTTCCAATGTCCTGGTCACCGCGGTGGAGATTCTCGGCGGCTTTGGCCTCGGCGCGCTAATCGGCGTCATGCTCGCGGTGATATTCACCTGGTCGCCGCTGGTCAGCGTGTTGCTGTTGCCGCTGTTCGTCACCCTGAACATGATCCCGAAGGTAGCGCTCGGACCGCTGTTTATCGTCTGGTTCTCTTACGGGATCTTTCCGAACATCCTGATTGCCTTCAGCATCTGCTTCTTTCCGATCCTTCTGACGACAGCCCGCGGATTGAGCGAGGTCGAATCCGACCTGTTGGACCTCGTCAAATCATTGCGTGGCTCGCGCTGGACGCTGTTCCGGAAAATCCAGCTGCCGGGGTCGCTGCCCTACATATTTTCCGGGATGAAGATCGGCGCCATTCTCGCGGTCGCCGGCGCGGTCGTCGGTGAATTTATCGCGTCCGAGCGCGGGCTCGGTTACCTGATGATCCAGGTGCAATCCTCGCTCGATACACCCGCCATGGTGATGGCGGTGGTGCTGCTCACACTGTTAGGCGTCGCGTTGTATGGCCTCGTGCTTGGCCTCGAACGGCTGTTCGTTGTCAGGGACATCAGGCTGCAATGAGGGAAACGATATGCTGCTCGCGCGCGACCATCTTCCGGAAACCATCGCTGATATCGCAGCCCTCGACGATCTCTTGTGCCGGCCGAGCCAGGCGCTGATCGATGATCTTAAGGCGGTCGACGGCGACATCATGGTGCTTGGCGTCGCCGGCAAGATGGGACCGACGCTGGCTGGGCTCGCAAAGGCTGCCCTGCCCGACCGCCGCGTCATCGGCGTTGCCCGCTTCAGCGACCCCGCCGTCGAGCAGTGGCTCAAGGCAAAAGGGATCGAGACCATCCATTGCGACCTGCTCGACGAGGCCGCGCTTGGCGCGCTGCCGAAGACGCCGAACATCATTTTCATGGCCGGCCGCAAGTTCGGCGCCGAGGGCGATCTGTCGCTGACCTGGGCGATGAATGCCCATGTGCCCGCTTTGGTGGCGCAAACCTTCCGGAATTCGCGGATCGTGGCGTTCTCGACCGGCTGCGTCTATCCGTTCGTGCCGGTGAAAGGCCGGGGCTCTGACGAAAGCATGGCCCCCAATCCCCCCGGCGAATATGCCCAGTCCTGCGTCGGCCGCGAGCGCATGTTCGAATATTTCTCGCGCAAATATGCCACGCCGGGCCGCCTGTTCCGGCTCAATTATGCGATCGACATGCGCTATGGCGTGCTGCACGACATCGCCAGCAAGGTGTTGCAGGGCAAGCCGATCGACGTCAGCCTCGGCCATGTCAATTTCATCTGGCAGGGCGACGCTGCCGCACAGGCGCTGCGTTGCCTCGCTCATTGCGAGGCGCCGACCTCGCCGATCAATGTCAGCGGCCATGAAATCCTTGCCGTGCGCGATCTTGCCGCGCGGTTCGGCATCCTGTTCAACCGCGCGCCTGTTATTATCGGCGAGGAGGAGCCGACCGCATGGCTGACCAACACATCACAGGCGGTGAAACTGTTTGGCCTGCCTGTCGTCAGCACCGATCGGCTGATCAGCTGGACCGCGGATTGGGTATCGCGGTCGATGCCGAGCCTCGGCAAGCCCACCAAATATGAGGTGCGCGATGGCCGATATTGACTCCATCCCCATCGTCGAACTCGGCATCGGCGAGGCCGCGGCCGGACTCGTGCTGTCGACCGAACCGCGCTGGAACCAGAACGAGGCCGACTGGCGCTTCTTCCTGAGCCAGGGAACGGTGTATGGCATGCGCGACAACGGCCAATTGATTGCGACCGCGGCGCTACTGCCTTATTCGTCGGGCAATGCCTGGATCAGCATGGTACTGGTGACCGCGAACTGGCGCCGCCGCGGCATCGCGACGCGACTGGTCGATGCGTGTCTCGCCAGGGCCATGAAACTCGGCCTCACCACCTGGCTGGATGCCACGCCCGAAGGCGCCAATGTCTACGGCCCGCTCGGCTTCACGCCGACATTGCAATTGCGGCGGCTGCGGCTGGAGAATCCGCGCCAAGCCAAAGCAACGACACCGCTGTCGACATGCAGCCTCGATGCGTTCATCGCAGCCGACCGCAGCGCCATGGGATTTGAGCGCCGTCTGCTGCTGACCGAGTTTGCCGGACGGTCCGAAACCCGCCTGCTATCGCACGGCGATGCGATGGCTATCGTCCGCGGTGGACGCACGGCCCGGCATATCGGCCCGCTGTTCGCGGAAACCTCACAGCGCGCGCTCGCGCTGGTGGACGCAATCGTTCATTCCGAGCCCGGGCCCTGGCTGCTAGACGCCGTCAACTCGCAAACCGAATTTCTCACCGGCCTCGCCGGCGGGGGCTGGACCATCGAGCGGCCCTTTCAGCGCATGCGGTTCGGCCGTGCGACCGCACGGGGCGAACAACTGCCGTTCGCGGTCGCCGGCCCTGAATTTGGATAGGGATGATCGCCATGCATCATAGCGAAATCAGGTCGGAGGTACGAAAGCTGATCGCGGACGGTACCGTCCTTCCGGCGCATCCATTGGCGCTGGACGCCAATCGTTCGCTCGACGTCAGGCACCAGCGCGCGCTGACGCGCTATTATGTCGACGCCGGCGCCGGTGGCCTTGCGGTCGGCGTCCACACCACGCAATTCGCGATCCGCGACGTCGGCATGTACCGGCCGGTTCTTGAACTGGCCGCGGAGACGGCCGCTGCCTGGACCGAACGGCCGTTGGCCATGGTCGCAGGCCTCGCCGGCCCGACCCAGCAGGCGATCGCGGAGGCGCAAACCGCACTCGGCATCGGCTATCACGCGGGATTGCTCAGCCTGGCCGCGATGAAACTGGCCTCCGAAGACGACATCATCGCGCATTGTGAAGCGATCGCACGCGTGATTCCCCTGGTCGGCTTCTATCTGCAGCCCGCGGTCGGCGGCGTCATTCTCAGTGCCGATTTCTGGCGGCGGTTCGCTGCGATCGACAATGTCATCGCCATCAAGATTGCCCCGTTCAATCGCTACCGGACGCTTGACGTGCTGCGTGGCGTCTACGCCGCCGGCGCGCTTGACCGCATCGCGCTTTACACCGGCAATGACGACCACATCTTGCTCGATCTGACTTTGCCATTCGACCTTCGCGACAAGGGCATCACGACGCGGACTTATTTCCGCGGCGGGCTGCTCGGCCATTGGTCGGTATGGACGGCAAGCGCGATCCAGCAGTTCGAACGCTGCAAGGCGGCGCGCCACAAGGATAGCGTGCCGGCCGATTTGTTGGCGCTCGATGCCCGCGTCACCGATTGCAACAGCGCGTTCTTCGACGTCGCCAACCATTTCCACGGCTGCATTGCCGGCTGTCACGAAATCCTGCGGCGGCAAGGCCTGCTGCAGGGTATCTGGTGTCTGGATCCAGCCGAAGGTCTCAGCCCCGGCCAGATGCAGGAAATCGACCGGGTCTGCCGCGAGCATTCCGATCTCAGCGACGACGCCTTTGTCGCTGCCGGGCTTGAGAAGTGGCTTGCATGACGCAACCACCAGAGCCGTTCATTAGATTGAGAAACGTCCGCAAGGTCTACCGCTCGCGGGAGCAGGAATTCCTCGCCGTCTCCGACGTTACGATGGACGTGCAGGAGGGGGAACTGATCTCGCTGGTCGGCCCGTCCGGCTGCGGCAAGACCACGGTATTGAAGATACTGGCCGGGCTGCACAATGCCGACGGCGGCACGATCCAGATCGGTAATGCGAAGACGCCGTTCGATCCCGGCCGTGACATCGGCATGGTATTCCAGCAGGCGCTGCTGTTGAAATGGCGCACCATCCTCGACAACGTGCTGCTGCCGGCGGAGATCGTTGGCCTGCCGATCAAGGCGGCGCGCACGCGGGCGCGCGATCTGCTCAATCTGGTGGGCCTCGCCGGCCACGAGGACAAATATCCGCAACAGCTATCCGGCGGCATGCAGCAGCGCACGGCGATCGCGCGCGCCTTCATTCACGATCCCAAGCTGATCCTGATGGATGAGCCGTTCGGGGCGCTCGACGCGCTGACCCGCGAGCAGATGAACCTGGAGATGCTGCGGATCTGGCGCGAAAGCGGCAAGACCATCATCTTCGTCACTCACAGCATCCAGGAGGCGGTGTTTCTCGCCTCACACTGCGCGGTGCTGACCGCGGGCCCAGCGCGAATGGCGGAATATTTCCCGATTGAGCTGCCGTTTCCACGCGCGCTGCCGATCAAGACCACAGACGAATTCGGCGCCTATGCGCGGCGGATTTACGCCAGCCTGGGACTCGGCGCGAGCGCGTAGCGCCCGTTCGATGATCGGAAAGCTACCATACCAGATCTGATCGGCGGGCAGTCCCCCTAGCGCTCTTCTACCCGTAGATATATTACTTGCAAAATGAAAGTATCTCCCTTACGGGTTTACGATGCAGCCAAAGAAGAGCCCGGATTCAGAATGCCCGACGGCAAGGACACTGGAGTCCGTCGGCGAATGGTGGAGTATTTTGATTCTGCGCGACGCTTTTCAGGGCTTTACGCGGTTTGAAGAATTCCAGCGAAGCCTCGGGATCGCTCCGAACATTCTCGCCCGTCGACTGAAGCACCTCACTGAACAGGGCCTGTTCGAGCGGCGGCTCTACCACAAGAAACCGAATTGGTATGAATACGTGCTCACCGAGAAGGGCCGCGATTTCTTCCCGGTGGTGGTGGCGATGTTTGCCTGGGGCAACAAGTATCTCGCTCCCAAAGGTGAGGCGCTTCTGATGGTGGATCGGAAGTCTGCGCTAAAGATTGAACCGATCGTGGTGGCTGCCGCAACGCTTGCACCGATCACGCTGGATAATATCGTGCTCGTTGCCGGCCCAGCCGCCAGTCGCGGCATGCACAAGCGCCTGGACATGATGCGCGCGCTACGACCGGTTTCCTCCCAGACATAGGTACTCACATGCGTCGAATTGTCGTGACGGGCTTGGGAGCGGTGTCTCCGCTCGGTTGCGGTGTCGAATTGGTATGGTCGCGTCTGCTCGCTGGCCAATCAGGCTTGCGCGCTTTGTCAGAGAAGATCAGCGCGGATCTTGGTGCCCGGATTGCCGGCCTGGTGCCGGACAAAACCGACGACGCCGATGCCGGCTTCGACCCCGATACCGTCGTGGCGCGCAAAGACCAACGCAAAATGGACCGCTTCATTCTATTTGCGATGGTCGCGGCAGCGGAAGCGATCGCGCAGGCAGGATGGGCTCCAGCGGATGCTCAATCGTTGGAGCGAACGGCGACCGTCATCGCCTCCGGGATCGGTGGATTTCCGGCGATTGTCGAAGCCGTGCGCATTACGGATGCGCGCGGTATCCGGCGTCTTTCGCCATTCACCGTACCGTCCTTTCTCGTCAACCTTGCGGCCGGACACATCTCAATTCGTTACGGCTACAAGGGGCCAATCGGCGCGCCCGTCACCGCGTGTGCGGCGGGCGTCCAGGCGATCGGCGATGCGGCGCGTCTGATCCGGGCCGGGGAAGCGGACGTTGCGGTTTGCGGAGGCGCGGAAGCGTGCATTGACCTGGTCAGCCTCGGAGGCTTTGCCGCGGCGCGCGCCCTTTCGACGGGCTTCAACGATATGCCGACGCGCGCGTCACGCCCGTTTGATCGTGACCGCGCGGGTTTTGTCATGGGCGAAGGCGCTGGAATTCTTGTGATCGAGGAATTGCAGCATGCTCTGGACCGCGGCGCGCGGCCAATTGCGGAGATCATCGGTTACGGTACCACCGCCGACGCCTACCACGTGACATCAGGACCGGAAGATGGCGAAGGTGCTGCCCGCGCGATGCAACTGGCGCTGCGGCAGGCCGGCTTGGCGCCAGGCGATGTCCAGCACCTGAATGCTCACTCCACCTCGACGCCGGTTGGCGACAGCAGCGAGCTTGCGGCGATCAAGACTGTCTTTGGCAGAGATCGGCAAATCGCGGTCAGCGCAACGAAATCCGCCACGGGGCACTTGTTGGGAGCCGCCGGCGGACTGGAGGCGATTTTCACCGCCCTTGCCGTTCGCGACCAGATCGCGCCGCCGACCCTCAATCTCGAAAATCCGGATCCTCTCGCCGAGGGCATCGATCTGGTCGGCGGACAGGCCCGGCAGCTTCCCATCACGCACGCGATCTCGAACGGCTTCGGTTTTGGCGGCGTCAATGCCAGTATTGTTTTGCGCCGATGGTCGAACGCCTAGCCCTGCACCAGGGCTCCGGTGGCAGCAGCGTCTGAAGTGTCACCTTTCGACCTTGCTTGCATCCATCTTGATCGCGGGATCGAGCAATTTGCTGGTGAATGCGCTTTCCACCGCAAACGGCTTCTCGATACCGAGATAGGTCTGCACCAGCTCGTAGTCTTTGCGCATCCGCGCCTCGTCGATCCAGCCCAGGCCCTTGGTCGTCGTGAATTCATCCGCCATCAGATATTTGATGCGTCGCCACTGCAACAGCTGCTCCTCGCGGTCGAGACCGGAGACCTGATCGAGCAGCGCCTTCAGGCAGGGCTCGAAATTCGAGACGCAGGCGGCATAAGCCTTCTGCGTGATGCGGACGAAATCCTCGGTGAGCTTGGGATTCTTTTCGAGGAACGCGCCGTTGACGATCAGGGAATTGCCGTAGGAATTGAGACCGATGTCTTTCCAGTTCAGCGAACCGAGATCGCTGCCGAATTCCCTTAGCTTGATATCGTGCGAGTTGTAGAAATCGCTGATGATGTCGACGGCGTGGCTCTTCAATGCGGCCGATTTGGCAGTCGGCCCGACATTCACGAAGGTGACCGAGTCCGGCGCGATGCCGGCGGCCTTGGTGAAGGCCGGCCACATCACGCGCGAGGCATCGCCGGGTGGATTGCCGATCTTGCGGCCGGCAAAGTCCTTGGGGCCGTTCACGCCAGAACTTTTTAGCCAGTAAAAGGTCTGGCCGGTATTGGCATAGATGCTCATCACCGCGACCGCGTCGGCGCCCTTGCTGCGCGCGACCAGCATGGTCGCGAGATCCGAGATGCCGAACGGCGCGGCGCCCGAACCGACCTTGAGCGCGGAGACGCCCGATCCCTTGCCGACTTCGATGCCAAGATCGATTCCGGCTTTTTCGTACCAGCCCTGGGCGATCGCATAATAAAACGGTGAGTGATCCGCGGCCGGCGTCCAATTCAGAATGAGATGGACGCTTTGGCTGGCTTGCACGGGTACGGCCGGCGCTGCGAGCGCGAGCGCCAGGACCGCAATCCTCAGACTGTTCAACGGCATTCTTCCTCGACCCATCTTCAGCCACCGACCGCGACGGCTGTCAGTCGTGGGACGACGGACCGCTATCGCTATACGCCCAGCACGCCTCTCGCGGCAGCGCGACCGTCGTCTCGACCCCGACCTGATGCCGCGCGGCGGTACCGAGTTCAAGCGCCTCCAGCCGCCGCCCGAACAAATCGATCTCGTAGACCGTCTGCGTGCCCTGATAGCGGCGCTCGAGCACGCGTGCCGGGAAAATGTTGGATCCCTGCTGCTGGCCGATGCCGATGTTTTCCGGCCGCAACGCGATGCGTACCTTGTCGCCCGGGCTCAACGCCTGCAGCAGCGCCACCTCGCCTCGCCGTCCATCGCCGAGATCGATCAGGCCGAACTCGCCACTTCGCTCGACCAGCGTGCCCGAGAGTTCGTTGGTGGCGCCGGTGAAATTGGCGACAAACGGATCAGCCGGCCGATTATAGATCTGGTCCGGCGTGCCCATCTGCAGCAGCTTGCCGTTGCGCATCACGCCGATGCGATCGCCGAGCACCACCGCTTCGGCCTGGTCGTGGGTGACATACAGCGCGGTCATGCCGGTCTGCTTGAGGATCACACGTAGATCGTCGCGCAGCCGCAGACGCAGCTTGGCGTCAAGGTTCGATAACGGCTCGTCCAGCAACAACAATTGCGGCCGGTAGACGATACTGCGCGCCAGCGCGACGCGCTGCATCTGCCCGCCCGATAGCGCCACCACCGGCCGTTCCGCATATTCCGAGAGGCCGACCAGCGCCAGCGCTTCATCGACTTTTTGATTGGCCTCGTTGCGTGCCAGTTTGCGGTGCTTGAGCGGATAGACCACGTTCTGCCGTACCGTCATATGCGGCCAGACCGCATAGGATTGGAACACCATGCCGAGGTCGCGCTGCCGCGGCGGCACCAGAATCCCGCGCCCGGGAGACGACACCACCCGGCCGGCGATGCTGATCTCGCCGCCGGTCGGATGTTCCAGCCCGGCCACACAGCGCAAGGTCGTCGTCTTGCCGCAACCGGACGGCCCGAGCAGCACGACGATCTCACCGGCCGGCACCGAAAAGCTGACGCCGTCGATGGCGGGACGGCCGACCGCGAACTGTTTGCGCAGATCGGTAACTTCGAGCGTGCCGGTCATGATGTTGCTTTCACGCGTGCGGTCATTGCCGATACCCGTAGATCTTGTCCCAATCGGCGACCCAGGGACCGTGCAATTTCACATAGTCGTCGAATTTGGGCAGCCATATCCTGGTTTTGGGATCGAAGCCTTCGGGATAGATCGGCGGCACCTTCAACGAGGTGATGTTGCCGAGTTCCCTGATCATGAAGGTCTGGCCTTCGACCGACAGGCACCAGTTGAGAAAAAGCTTTGCTGCGTTTGGATGAAGTGCGGTTTTCGGGATGCCCGCGGCATTCGGATTGACCGGCGCACCCTCGGGCGGGAAGATGATCTTGATCGGCGCGCCGTCTTTCTGCTTGGTGTAGATGACGTTGTACAGCAGCGGTCCAATGGCGATCTCGCCGCGCACCAGCGAATCCGCCATCGGCGCGCCGGATGGATAGAGCGTGGGATGGGTCGCTGCCTGTTTGGCCCAGTAATCCTCGCCGAGCACCTGGCGCTCGAACATGATGCGGGTCCAGGTGGTACCGCCCGATTGCGCAAAGACCTCGCCGATCAGTTTGTCATATTCCGGCTTGGTCAAATCCATCCAGCTCTTCGGTGGATTCTTCACCAGCTCGGTGTTGTAGGCGATCGACCACGCCAGCGTGGTGCGCGGCCAGAGATTGGGGGAAATCTGGGCGTCGGGATTGTAGTCGGCCGCGTTCGGCGGCGCGTAATCCTGGAACATGTCGACCAGCGGCAGCATCAGCGCGCGATCGGAATGATCGATCAAATCGGCAATCAGCTTGCCGGCCGCAGCTTCCGTCTTGATTCGGGTAATCAGCTGGCCGCCCGGCGCCCGCACCATCTCGACCGAGATTTCCGGAAAGCGCTTGTTGAACGCCCTGATGACCTGCTCTTCGACCTCGGCGTAATTCGCGGTGTAGAAAACGAGCTTGCCTTCCTTCTTCGCCGCCGCGATCAACTCCGGCGAGCCGAATTCCGCCTGCGCCTGCGCCGGTGCTCCAGTCAAAGCCATGCCGAGGCCGGCGATGACCGCCATGCCCGCGACCCTCGCGATGAGTCTGCTCACAACCGACGTCATGACATCAGTCACTGGCGATAACCGAACGTCTTGTCCCAATCGGCGACCCAGGGCCCGTGCAGTTTCACGTAGTCATCGAAGTTGGGCAGCCAGACTTTTTCCACCTTCGGGTCAAAGCCCTCGGGATAGAACGGCGCCACCTTCAACGAGGTGAGGTTGCCGAGTTCCTTGATCATGAAAGTCTGCCCCTCTTTCGACAGACACCAGTTGAGGAACAGCTTTGCCGCGTTGGGATGGGCGGCGGTCTTCGGAATCCCTGACGCATAGGGATTGGCCGGCACGCCTTCCGGCGGGAAGATAATCTTGACCGGAGCGCCATCTTTCTGTTTCGGATAGATCGCGTTGTAGAGCAGCGGGCCCATCGCGATCTCGCCACGCACCAGCAAGTCCGCCATCGGCGCGCCGGACGGATAGAGAACGGGATGGGTTGCGGCCTGCTTGGCCCAGTAATCCTCACCCAGCACCTGGCGCTCGAACATGATCCGGGTCCAGGTGGTGCCACCAGACTGCGCAAACACCTGACCGGTCATCTTGTCGTATTCAGGCTTGGTCAGATCCTTCCAGCTCTTCGGCGGATCCTTCACCAGTTCGGTGTTGTAGGCGATCGCCCAGGCGACCGTGGCCCGCGGCCAGAATTTTGGCGAGATCAGCGCGCCGGGATCGTAATCGGCCGCGTTCGGCGGCGCGTAATCCTGGAACAGGTCGACCAGCGGCAGCATCAGCGCACGATCGGAATGATCGACGATGTCGGCGATCAGCTTGCCGGCCGCCGCCTCGGTCCGGACCCGGGTGATGAGCTGGCCCCCCGGCGCGCGCACCATCTCGACCTTGATATCGGGGAAGCGCTTGTTGAACTGCTTGATGACCTGCTCTTCGACTTCGGCGAAATTTGCCGTGTAGAACACAAGCTTGCCCTCGGCCTTGGCCGCCGCGATCAGCTCGGGCGAACCGAAATCCTCGTCCGCCTGCGCCGGCAGAGCGTTCAACGCCATGCCGAGACCGGCGATGCCGATCGCAGCCATCATGGTGACGATTTTCTTGTTCACAGCCAAACCTCCCTGATTTTTTCTATCCTGTTCGGGTAACGCTGCTCTGGGCCGCTCCTCGCGACAGCCAGTTTGCGCCCCCGATGAGAACGCCGAGCAGGATCGTCTGCACGATACTGAACGCCGCGGTTTTTCCGAGATTGCCACCCTCGTAATAATCGAGCAGCAGCACCGACATCACCATGGTGTTGCTGGTGTAGAGGAATAGCGACGAGCCGAGCTCGCGGATCGCCAGCACGAACAGCAACGTCATCGACGCGATCACGCCGGGCCGCGCCAGCGGCAGCACGATAGTCGCGATGGTGCCGAGCACACCCTTGCCGCAGACCCAGGCCGCCTCCTCCAGCTCCCGGTGGATCTGCAGGAACGAGGTCGACAGCGATTTAACGGTGTCCGGGATGAAGCGCGCGATGAACGCGAGCGCGAGAATCCAGATGGTTCCGTAGAGGCCGGCAGGAATGCCTATCCACGCCCAGAGATAAGCGACGCCGACGACGAGACCGGGGATCGCCACCGGGATAGTCGATATCAAATCGATGCTGCGGCGGCCCGGAACGTTGGTGCGGTGGATCGTATAGCCGATGGCAAAGGCCAGCGCGCCGCCGACCACCGCGGTGATGAAGCCGACCTCGAGCGCGTTGTAGATCGATTTCAATGTCAGCGGATTGTCGAAGATGCTGTTGAAATGCATCAGGGAATATTGCCGCATGTCGAACAGGCTGCCGACATCGCGGATGAACATGAACTTGCGGAATGCAGCTACGATGATCGCAAAGCTCGGCAGCACGACGACGACGATCAGATAGACGACGGCGAGCCCCAGCGTGAACCAGCGCCATGGCCCGAGATTGAGGTTGCGCGGCCGGAACGCCTTGCCGGCCACCGTGGTGTAGCTTCGTCCGCTCAATACCCGTTGCTGCAGGAACACCAGAAGGCCCGTCACCATCATCAGGAGAATGGCGACCGCGGCCGCGGTGTTATAGAGCGGCGGCGACCAATTGGTGAGCTTGAAGATATAGGTCGTCAGCACGTTGATATTGGCCGGCGCGCCGAGCACCGCCGGAATGCCGTAGATGCCGAGCATCACGATAAAGGACAGCAGCATGCCTGAGATGATCGCCGGCATGATCAGCGGGAACGTGACCGAAAACAGCGTCGCGAACGCGCTGGCGCCAGAGATTTCGGCCGCCTCCTCCAGGCTCGGATCCATGTTCCGCAGCGCCGACGCGGTGAACATGTAGACATAGGGCGCGTAGTAGATGCCGAACACGAACACCAGCCCCGGCAGCGAATAGAAATTCACGTGCCAGTCGAGACCCATCCATTTGAACATGGTGTTGATGAGGCCGGTCTTCGGCGAACCCAGGATGGTCCATGCCACGCCCGCGACCAGCGGCGGTGCGAATAGCGGCAGCACGCTGGTGGCCGCGATAAACCCCTTGAACGGCGTATTGGTCCGCACGACGATCCATGAGAACGCCAATCCGATCACCACCGCGATCAGGGTTCCACCACCGCAGACCACGAGCGTATTGAACAACGCTTCGGCCACGTTGGGATTGATCAGCACGGCAATGAAATTGGCGATCGAGAGGTGGCTCAGGCTCAAGCCTTCGACCACCGGGTTGGTGTCGGTCAGCGCGCCCAACAGCAGGGTCAGAACGGGATAGATGACCAGAAAACCCAGGATCGCCAGCAACAGCGCAACCCACAGGGCGGTCCACAGGCGACGGCGGTTGCTCTCATTGCCGCTGCGGATGACCACGCCATCCGCGGCCCCAATCGGGGTTACCCCACCGCGCAGCAATTCGGTGCCCAGGCCCTCCTGTCCGCTCAAAACGCTTCCCCTTGCCGCCGACCGTCTTTTGGAATTTGCGGTCGCAGTGCAGCGCGAAACCTAGTCGATCGCGAGGCGGACGGAAAGCTAGCAAAAGGTACCGGGCGAAAATAACGCAGGGCGCGCCGGACCGTCGCATACGCATCATGCAGCCAGACGGCTGGGGCTCATCTCCTTTCTAGTGTACCTGCCGCTTATGGCGCCATCGCCATGGCGATCAGGAGAATTCTGCGGGTATGGACACCGATGTAACCACCGCCAAGCCGCCTTCCGGGCCGGTCATGGATGGCCTGCCCTGGGAGCGCCGGCGATGGGCTATCGCGGCCATCTTTACCGCGCTGACAATGGCCTCGCTGGATACCGTGATCGCCAATATCGCCCTGCCCGCGATCGCCGTCGATCTTCATGTCAGCCCGGCCGACGTGGTCTGGGTTGTGAATGTCTACCAGATCGCGCTGGTCGCAACGCTATTGCCGCTTGGCGCGCTCGGCGAAATCGTCGGCCACGAACGCATCTATCTCGGCGGTCTCCTGCTGTTCACATTGGCGTCATTGGGTTGCGCCTGCGCGTGGTCGCTGGATAGCTTGCTGGTTGCCCGGACACTCCAGGGCCTCGGCGCCAGCGGCCTGATGACCGTAAACACGGCATTGGTTCGCTTCATTTACCCGAGCCGCATACTGGGTCGTGGATTCGGTCATAACGCGTTGGTAGTCGCCACCGCGTTCACGCTGGGTCCAACCATTGCTTCCGGCATATTGGCGATTGGCCACTGGCCGTGGTTGTTCGCCATCAACTTGCCGTTCGGCGTGATCGCGATGCTGATCGGCTGGAAAACATTGCCGGCGACGCCGCGGGCCGTGCACAACTTCGATTTCTTCGGCTCGGTCATGGCCGCAGCTTGTCTCGGCCTCTTCATTATCGGAATTGGCAGCGCCGCCCATAAGGTGCCCCCGACGCTGGTGATCGCCGAACTGATTGCCGCTTTGGTGCTGGGCTGGATGCTGACCCGCCGGCATGCGGATCATCCGGCACCGATGCTGCCAATCGACCTGTTTCGGCGGCCGGTGTTCGCGTTGTCCGCCCTGACCGCCGTCTGCTCGTTCGCGGTCCAGGGACTGTCATTCGTGGCCTTGCCGTTCTACTTCGAGGACGTGTTGCAGCGATCTCAGGTAGAGACCGGATTTTTTATGACGCCCTGGCCCCTCGTGGTAGCGATCATGGCGCCGATCGGTGGGCGGCTGTCCGACCGCTATCCTGCCGGCATCCTCGGCGGCATCGGTTTGGCGCTGCTAGCCGTGGGCATGGCGCTACTGGCGATGCTTCCAGCCAGCCCAAGCGTCGCCAACATCGTCTGGCGCATGGCGATCTGCGGGCTTGGCTTCGGCTTCTTTCAAACGCCCAACATGCGGGCCTTGATGTCGAGCGCCCCACCCGGCCGCAGCGGCAGCGCAAGCGGCATCGTGGCAACAGCGCGTCTGACCGGTCAGACTACCGGTGCGGCACTTGCGGCGTTGTGCTTCAGTCTTGCCGGCCACAACGGCGCGGCGCTCGGACTGGCGCTCGGTGCTGGATTTGCAGTGCTGGGAAGTGTGATAAGCTTCTTGCGAATGACGGTCCCGCGATAACGCATTGCAGCTGTGCGTGCCAGTAACACCGCACAGCGAACGATCTTCCACTCGGCATACGCAAATTCTTGATTTGAATTGTTCCAAATTTCCGGCCACACATTGCCCCGCAGTTCAATCGATGGATTGAACCAATCAGGGGAACGCGATGGCAAACCTCACTATCAATGGCAAAACAATCGATATCGATGTCGAAGCGGACACACCGCTACTCTGGGCTATTCGGGAAAATGTCGGTCTAACCGGGACCAAATACGGCTGCGGCATTGCACAATGCGGCGCTTGCACCGTTCATGTCGACGGCGTTGCGATGCGTTCTTGCGGCGTATTGGTCAGCGACGCGATCGGCAAGCAGATCACGACGATCGAAGGGTTGGCGACCAACGGCGCGCTGCACAAGGTGCAGCAGGCCTGGATCAACAACGACGTTCCGCAATGCGGCTATTGCCAAAGCGGAATGATCATGGCGGTGGCGGCGCTGCTCAAGGACAATCCAAAGCCGACCGACCAGGACATCGACGACGCCATCACCAATATCTGCCGTTGCGGGACCTTCCAGCAGGTCCGCGAGGCAATTCATGCCGCCGCGAACGCTTGAGGGGGCAGCCATAAATCATATGCCAAAACTTAACTTGCCAACCATAAATCGTCGCGCCTTTATCGTCGGCACTGCCGCGGTTGGCAGCGGTCTCGCGCTCGGCCTCGACATTCCCTTTGGCGGCCCCTCGATCGCACGCGCGGCCGACGGCTCGCCGGAAGTCAACGCCTGGGTGGTGATCCAGCCGAACGACACCGTCGTGATTCGCATCGCGCGATCGGAAATGGGCCAAGGTACGCTCACCGGGCTTGCCCAACTCGTTGCGGAAGAACTCGAATGCGATTGGTCGAAGGTCACGACCGAGTTCCCCTCTCCCGGACAGAACGTCGCCCGCAAGCGCGTGTGGGGCGACTTTTCGACCGGCGGCAGCCGTGGCATCCGGACCTCGCAGGATTATGTGCGCAAGGGCGGCGCCGCCGCGCGCGTGATGCTGATCGAAGCTGCAGCCAACGAGTGGAAGGTGCCGGCCTCCGAATGCATCGCCGCCAACAGCGTCATCACGCATACGCCGTCGGGCAAAACCACGACTTTCGGCAAAGTCGCCGAGGCCGCGGCAAAACTCACGCCGCCGGCCGACGTCAAGCTGAAGGACCCCAAGGACTGGAAGCTCGCCGGCAAGGGGCTGAAGCGCCTCGACACGCCCGACAAGGTGGTCGGCAAGACCGTCTACGGCATCGACGTCAAACTGCCGGGCATGCTCAATGCTGCAATCAAGGACTGCCCGGTCACCGGCGGCAAGCTGAAAAGCTACGACGAAGCCAAGATTGCGGGCATGAAGGGCGTGAAGAAAGTGGTGAAGGTCGGCGATACGGCGGTTGCCGTCGTCGCTGATACGTTCTGGCACGCCAAGACCGCACTCGATGCGTTGCCAATAGTCTGGGACGAAGGCGAGAATGCCAAAGTCTCCAGCGCATCGATCGCCAAATGGCTGTCGGAAGGACTGGAGGGCGGTCCGGCCTATGTCGGCAATTCCAACGGCGACGTGAACACCGCGCTCGCCGGTGCGGTGAAGAAGGTCGAGGCGGTTTACAACTACCCCTACCAAAACCACGCCGCGATGGAGCCGCTGAACGCCACCGCGCTTTATACGCAAGACAAATGCGAAGTCTGGTGCGGAACGCAGAATGGCGAGGCCGCCCTTGCCGCGGTGCTGGAAGGCTCAGAGTTGCCCGCGGACAAATGCGACGTGCATAAGCTGATGCTCGGCGGCGGCTTCGGCCGGCGTGGCCAGACCGACTATGTCCGGCAGGCCGTGCTGATCGCCAAGCAGATGCCGGGCACGCCGATCAAGCTGCTATGGACGCGCGAAGAGGACATGACGCACGGCCGCTATCATCCGGTCACGCAATGCAAGATGACGGCCGGCTTCGACGCCGACAATAATCTGACGGCGCTGCACATGCGGATATCCGGTCAGTCGATCCAGTTCGCGCTCCGCCCGGAAGGACTGATCAACGGCATGGACCCCTCCACTTTCCAGGGTCTTGCCCCCAAGGGCGATGCCACGTTCGGATATTCGATCCCCAATCTCCTGATCGATCATTCGATGCGCAACCCGCACATCATCCCCGGCTTCTGGCGCGGCGTGAACGTCAACCACAACGCGCTCTATGTCG
Organism: uncultured Alphaproteobacteria bacterium; assembly: GCA_963738105.1. Taxonomy (GTDB): domain Bacteria; phylum Pseudomonadota; class Alphaproteobacteria; order Rhizobiales; family Xanthobacteraceae; genus Bradyrhizobium. The sequence continues at coordinate 175,081 of CAVTWC010000039.1, forward strand.
AATGCTTCATGGATGAGATGGCGCACGCGGTGAACCAGGACCCGCTGGAGTTCCGGCGCAAGCTGATTCATCCGAAGAATCGCGCGGTGCTCGACGCCGTGGCCGAGAAAATCGGCTGGGGCAAGCCGGCGCCTCAAGGCGTGTATCGCGGCCTCGCGCAATATATGGGCTTTGGCAGCTACGTTGCGGCCGCCGCGGAAATCTCGGTGACCGACGGCAGCAAGATCAAGGTGCATCGGATCATTGCGGCGACCGATCCTGGTTATGCCGTCAACCCCGCGCAGATCGAGCGGCAGGTCGCCGGCTCCTTCGTCTACGGCCTGACAGGCCTGTTCTATGGCGGTTGTACCGTCAAGGACGGCGCCATCGAGCAGACCAATTTCGATACCTACAACTCGATGCGCATCAACGAAATGCCGAAGGTGGAAGCGATCGTCATGCCGAGCGGCGGATTCTGGGGCGGCGTCGGCGAGCCGACCATCTGCGTCGCCGCGCCGGCGGTGCTGAACGCGTATTTCGCAGCGACCGGGAAGCGAATCCGTTCGGTGCCGTTGCGCGATCAGAACATCACCTTCGCCTGACCAATTGAGCGGCGGCCGCAAGCCGCCGCTCATCCTCTCACCGGACTATCCGATGAACGCGCCAAGCCCGGAGACGCGGAGGAACGTCGTTCGCGGCCTCGCCGCGACAGCGGCGGCGCTGACGCTCGCGCCGCCCGTATTCGCACAGGCTGCGGCGCGAATCGTTGTGATCGGCGGCGGCTTTGGCGGCGCGAGTTGTGCGCGGGCATTGAAGCGGCTCGATCCCAGGCTCCAGATCACGCTGCTCGAATCGAACCGCATTTTCACGGCCTGCCCATTCAGCAACGAGGTGATTGCCGGCTTGCGCGAACTGGAAGCGCAGCAATTCACCTATGACAAAATCGCCGCCGAAGGCGTTACCGTCATCGCGCAAGCCGCAGCCAGGATAGACCCGAAAACGCGCACGGTCGGCCTCGCTGATGGTACCTCGCTTAGTTACGATCGGCTGGTGCTGGCGCCCGGCATCGATCTGCGCTTCGACGCGTTGCCCGGCTATGACGAGGCGGCGTCCGCCAAAATGCCCCATGCGTGGAAAGCGGGCGAACAGACCGCGTTGCTACGCCGCCAACTTGAAGCCATGGACGATGGCGGCACGGTCGTACTCGCGGTACCCGCCAGCCCATCGCGCTGTCCGCCGGCGCCGTATGAACGCGCCAGCCTGATCGCGCATTATCTCAAAGCGAAAAAACCACGCTCCAAGGTTCTGATCCTGGACGCCAAGGACGCTTTCCCGCAGCAGCGCTTGTTCGAAAATGCCTGGAAGGAATTGTATCCTGATATGATCGAACGGATAGCGTTGTCGCAAGGCGGCCGGGTGGTCTCGGTCGATCCAGCGACCAATACCATCGTCACTGATTTCGGCAACTATCCCGCCAAGGTCGCCAACGTCATTCCGCCGCAGAAAGCCGGCCACATCGCCGAGATCGCAGGCGCCGCTGACCACACCGGCTGGTGCCCGATCGATCCGGTGACGTTTGCCTCAAAACTCGTGCCTGATATTCACGTCATCGGGGACGCCTGCATTGCCGGCGGCATTCCCAAATCCGCCTCGGCTGCAAACGCGGAAGCAACAGCCTGCGCCGCCGCGATCGTGAACCTTATCGGCGGAAAATCGCCTGAGCTGCCGCGGCTCAATGGCACCTGCTACAATACGGTCGCACCCGGCTATGCCTTTTCATTGTCGGGGATCTATCAGCCGAAGGACGGTCAGTTCGCCGAGGTCGACGGCAATGTCACAAGCCCGGTCGATGCGCCGCGCGAGGTTCGTCAGCGCGAAGCCGAGAACGCGCAAGCCTGGTTCAAGACGATCACGGTGGATGCCTTTGGCTAGGTCAGCGATATTTTCGGCGAACCTGTGGATCGCGGCGTCGATTGTCGCCCTGCCCTGCGGGGCTCCGGCGGAATCCTTGCAGAGCGTTGTGGTGGTCGGTGACGCGATTCCCGCCTCGCTGACTGGCGCGCCGGGAAACGCGGCGCGCGGCCGCGCCCTCGTGGTAGAACGCACCAGCACGTGCATCCTCTGTCATAACGGCCCATTTCCCGAGCAGAAGTTCCAGGGCGATCTGGCGCCAAATCTTGCAGGTGTGGGTAGTCGTTGGTCGGCCGGGCAATTGCGGCTTCGGCTGGTGGATGCGTCTCGCCTTAATGCCACGACGATCATGCCGTCTTATTACCGCGTCGATGGGCTGGATCGCGTTGGCCCGGCGTGGCGCGGCAAGCCGATCCTGTCGGCGGAACAAATCGAGGATATCGTGGCCTATCTGGTGACGCTGCGTGATTAGGATGAACAAGGAAGAAACGATGCGCGAGCCAGACAGTTCCACACGCCGCCAGTTCCTCGGTCTTGCCGGAGGTGTGGCCCTCGGCGTTGTGACCCTGCGACCCGCCGAAGCGACACCTGCGATGCTTGCATCCGCGATCGGGAATGTGGTCGGCGCAGCCGTAGTGAAGACCGGTAAGGTCAAACTCGATATTCCGCCCCTGGTCGAAAACGGCAACACGGTGCCGATGACAGTCAGCGTGACGAGCCCGATGACCTCGAATGACTACGTGAAAAGCATTCACGTCTTCAACGAGAAGAATCCGCAGCCCAATGTCGGCAATTTCTATCTCGGCCCTCGCGCCGGCCGGGCACAGGTCTCGACCCGGATCAGGCTCGCCGACAGCCAGAAGATCGTCGCCATCGCGCAGCTCTCCGATGGCTCTTTCTGGCAGACCAGTGTCGATGTCGTGGTGACGTTGGCCGCCTGCACCGATGAGGTGATCTGATGGCGTCCGCCCTGATCAACGTACCTGCCAAGGCCAAGCGCGGCGATATCATCGAGATCAAAACATTGATGTCGCATATCATGGAGACCGGCTATCGCCGCACCGCAACCGGTGAGATCATTCCGCGCGATATCATCACGAGCTTCAGCTGCCGCTACAATGGCGCCGAGATCTTTCGCGCCGACCTGTTTCCGGCCACGGCGGCGAACCCGTTCATCACGTTCTCGACGATCGCGACCGACAGCGGCAAGTTCGACTTCGAATGGATCGGCGACAACGGTTTTAGCGAAACCGCATCCGCTTCCATCACCGTCGAATGAAGTCGATCCCTGCGATAGCCGCGGCGATGCTGCTGGTCGCGGCGGAGATTGCCGTTCCACTGCTCGCGACCGAAATTCCGCAAACGCAACGGCGATCCGGCTACAGTTTCATGACGCCGGACACCCAGGCGATGCAGAACGACGATACCGCCAATCCCGGCATGCTCGGGGTGCTGGATGGCGAAGCGCTGTGGAAGAACAAGGCGGGCGCGCTGCACAAGGCCTGCGCGGATTGCCACAATGACGCCAGCGCCAGCATGCGCGGCGTCGCGGCGCATTATCCGGCGTTCGACCCAACGCTCGGACGTCCCGTCACCCTGGAGCAGCGCATTAATCTCTGCCGTGTCAGGCATCAGCAGGCGACGCCGCTACCTTATGAAAGCCGCGACCTGCTGGCGCTGACTGCCCTTGTCGCCCGGCAATCGCGTGGCGTCCCGATCGAGACCGGCGCAGACCCGCAGCTAGCGCCGTTTGTTGCCAAAGGACACGACCTGTTCATGCAACGGCAAGGCGAGCTCAATCTCGGCTGCACCAATTGTCACGACGACAATTGGGACAAGCATCTGGCGGGGTCGGCGATCACGCAGGCCCAGCCGACCGGCTATCCGCTCTACCGGCTGGAATGGCAATCGCTGGGATCGCTGGAGCGGCGGCTGCGCGCCTGTATGACCGGGATCCGGGCTCAGCCGTTCGACTATGGCGCGCCGGAACTGGTCGAACTCGAGCTTTATCTGATGACCCGAGCCCGCGGGATGCCGATCGAAACGCCGGCCGTGCGGCCATAGGCGCCCGTCGCAAATCGGCATTAGCCCTGTCTGTTGCCTATCAAAAGGGCTTTTCGCAGCGCATTGGCGATGGCTGCGTTGCAGCGATGACGGCTCTACTCGTCTTGCGGCGCGGCAGGGGTTGCCGGTATCCTGAGGCCAATCGATCGGGCCGCCCTTTCAAAAAAACGCTCCACCGGAGAAACGCCATGACCCCTCCCGTCAGCTCCCCTGCCATCAAAGTCGTCAAATCGGTTCGCGAACAGGTGAGCCCGGAGGAATGGCAAACCCGCGTCGATCTCGCCGCCTGTTACCGCCTCACCGCGATGTACGGCTATACCGAGATGATCGCCAACCACATCTCCTGCCGCGTGCCCGGAACCCATGACCACTTCCTGATCAATCCATACGGGATGCTTTACGAGGAAATCGACGCTTCGAGCCTGATCAAGATCGACGTCGACGGCAACACCCTGTTCAACGCCTCGGACTACGGCGTCAACGCCGCCGGCTTTGTCATTCACAGCGCCATTCACATGGCGCGCAAGGATATGGATTGCGTTGCGCATACCCACACCCCGGCCGGCATGGCGGTCTCGGCGATGGAATGCGGATTGCTGCCGCTGGCGCAGACCTCGATGCGGTTCCTGCACATCGCCTATCACGACTTCGAAGGCATCGCCGACGATGTCGGCGAGCGCGAACGGCTGGTCGCCGATCTCGGCGATCATGAAGCGATGATCCTGCGCAATCACGGCCTGCTGGTGGTCGGCCGAACGATCCCGGCAACCTTCAACCTGCTGTATCGGATGGAGCGCGCCTGCGAGGTGCAGGTGATGGCGCTGTCCTGCAATACCAAGCTGGTCTATCCGCCGCAGGAAGTGCTGGAAGCCACCTTCGACAAGGTGAAACCGCGCCCGAATCTGCCGAACCGCAACGGCGATCTGGCGTGGCCCGCGTTACTGCGCAAGCTCGACCGGGTCGACAGCTCGTACAAGAACTGACGAACCAGAGATAAAACCAAGAATAAAGAACTGACTGACGACTTGACCCCGGCCGCGACCTCGCGACCGGGGTCAACTTTTTAGCGCGGTACCACCGCGGTCGCCTCGATCTCGACCCGCGCCGCCTTTTCGACGAGGCGCACGACCTGCACCAGCGCCATCGCGGGATAATGCGCACCGAAGATCTCGCGATAGACCTGCCCGAGCGATTTCAGGTTCGCCAGATACTCCTCGATATCGACGACATACCAGGTGAGGCGAACCAGATGCTCGGGCCGCGCGCCACCCTCGGCCATGATCGCCGCGATATTGTTCAGCGTCTGACGGACCTGGGCCACGAAGCCATCCGCTAATTCGCCCGCAATATTCCAGCCGATCACGCCGCCGGTCACGACGAGGCGGCCGTCGGCCGCCATGCCGTTGGCGTATCCCTTGGGCATCGGCCAGCCGCTCGGCTGCAAAATCTGCAAGCCGGTATCCGAAGCCTCGTTATCCGTAGCGGGCAGCACGGCCAGCGTGGGCCCTTTTGGCATGCTCACGATCAGGTCTCCCTTACTTCATTCCGCGGCGATACCTGCTGAGCTCGAAGCTGCGGCTTGCATCGCAATTTGCCGCAAGGCAAATCGTTGCAGTTTTCCGGTTCCCGTCTTCGGCAGTTGCGTGACGAATTCAATGGCGCGCGGATATTTGTAAGGCGCGATGGTCTGCTTGACGTGATCCTGCAGCTCGGTCGCAAGCGCAGCGTCGCCGATGACATCCGATGACAGCACCACATAGGCCTTGACGATCATGCCGCGCGCCTCGTCCGGCGCTCCGACCACGCCGCATTCGGCCACCGCCGGATGCACCAGCAACGCGGCTTCGACTTCGGGGCCGGCGATGTTGTAACCGGAAGAGACGATCATGTCGTCGGACCGGGCGACAAAGGACAGGCGGCCATTCTCGTCGCGAACAAAAGTGTCGCCGGTCAAATTCCAACCATCGCGCACATAGTTCGATTGCCTGCTATCGGCGAGATAGCGGCATCCGGTCGGTCCGCGAACCGCCAGCTTACCGGCGGTACCAGCAGGCAATTCGTTCATGTCGTCGTCGACGATCTTCGCCTGATAGCCTGTAACCGGCTTTCCGGTCTTTCCTGCAACCGCATCGCCGACCCGGTTAGTGATGAAGATGTGCAGCAATTCGGTAGAGCCAATGCCGTCGAGGATGGTCTTGCCGGTCCTGCGGGTCCAGCTGTCGAACACCGGCGCCGGCAAGGTCTCGCCGGCCGATACCGCCAGCCGCAGCGACGACAGATCGGCGCCCTTGTCCATTGCCGCCATCATCGCCCGATACGCCGTCGGCGAGGTAAAGCAGATCGTGGCCTTGTAGGTCTCGATGATCCTGACCATCTCGGCGGGCGCGGCATTTTCCAGCAACGTCGCGGTAGCGCCGAACCGCAACGGGAAGATCGCGAGGCCGCCGAGGCCGAATGTGAAGGCCAATGGCGGCGATCCAACAAAGACGTCGTCCGGCGTGACGTTGAGGACTTCCCTGGCATAGCCGTCCGCCACGATCATGAGATCGCGATGGAAATGCATCGTCGCCTTTGGCTCGCCGGTCGTGCCGGAAGTAAATCCCAGCAACGCCACATCGTCCCGGCCGGTCTTGACGGCATCGAACCGCACCGGCTTGTTCAGCGCGACGCGATCAAGCTCGGCATCATGGTTCGAGGTGCCGTCGAAATTCACCACCTGCTTGAGAAAGCGGCTGGTCTTGGCGCAGGCGACCAGTTCGTCGGCGATACGGCTGTCGGTCAGCGCCAGCGCAATCTCCGCCTTGTCGACGATCTTGCTCAGTTCACCGGCGCGCAGCATCGGCATGGTGTTGACGACTACGGCGCCTGCTTTCGTGGCGGCCAGCCATGCCGCAACCAGCGCCGGATTGTTGCCGGAGCGGATCAGCACGCGGTTGCCGGGCTTCACGCCGTAATTCTCGACCAACGCATGCGCCAAACGGTTCGACCAGTCCGCCAGCTCCTTGTAGGTGCGCTGGCGACCGTTGCCGATCAACGCGATGCGGTCACCAAGCCCCCGCTCGACGATACGGTCGGTCAGCTCGACCGCTGCGTTGAGATATTCGGGGTATTGAAACTCCGGCCGCTCCAGCGGCAGTTCCGGCCATTGCTGGAAGGGCGGAAGATTTCGCCGCGCAAAATCATCGACGTGCCCTGAGGGGCCGAGCTCGGGATTACCACCTGACATTTCCATCGCCCTCGCGTTCGGGATGAAAGGCCTGAGATCACTATCGCATGCGCCCGGCAGCGCCATTGATAATCATTTTAGGCTTAAAATAGTTTGGCGCAAGAGCCGGCCACGGCTGTTCCAGCGGTTTTTAATCCAGGAGGGGTAAGTCAGCGCGCCGCCAGTTCCGACAACCGCGCCACCATCGGCGTATCCGGATCCGCCAGCGGCGCGATCGCAGTAAAATGGTTGGCGCCGGGGACGACACCGAACCGGGTCGCAAGGCCGGCCGCCGCCCAGCATTCGACCATGGTCCGGCTCTGCCGGAAATATTCGGCGCTTTCGTTTTCGCCCACGACGGCGTCCAGGCTGCCGCGTGCAGGCGCCTGCCAGAACAGCGGACTGCCGGCTTTCGCCGACGCTGCGTCAAGATGCAGGGCATTGTTGATCGACGTCCCCACCAGCGGAACAAGATCGAACAGGCCCGAAATGGCATAGACCGCGATGATCAGGTCGGCCGGCAGCGAAGCATCGAGCGCAGGCCAGTCAGTGGCCAGCAGACAGGCCGCCAGATGGCCGCCGGCGGAATGGCCGCTGACGACGAGCGGCTGACCCAGCCGCGCCAGTTCACGTGTCGCCATCCGCATCTGCTGGATAATCTGATCGACGGTGACGCCGGGACAGAGGTCGTAGCTCGGAATCGCGACGCTGATGCCACGGGCATTCAGGCCACCCGCGAGGTGGCTGAAAAACGAACCATCCAGCGCCTGCCAGTAGCCGCCATGAATAAAGACGACCAGCGGACCGTCGCGATCGCCCGCAAAGATATCGATCGTGTGACGCGCGCCCGAGCCATAGGAAATGACGCGCGGCGCGTGTGTCTCGCGATAGGCGGCAGCGTCCCTCGCCCAGCCCGCGATCAGCGCCGGATTCTCCGGAACCCGCGCCCGGTTGTTGTACTCGACCTCATAGTCGATCGGATCGCTCAAGGTTTGGACGACCTCGCTTGAGCGGATTTCTGGGCGGACGCCTTGGTCTTTGCCAACAGGCGCATCAATTCGCGAACATCTTTCGGGGCGAGGTCCGAAAAGATATCGGCGATCCAGGTCTCATGTTCGGCTGCCATCTTGCGAAACTCGGCGCGGCCGGCCTTGGTCAATCGTATGACCTGCACTCGCCGGTCCGAGTCCGAGGTCCGCCGATCGAGATGACCTGAACTCGACCAGGCGTTCGACCAGCCCGGTGACATTGCCGTTCGAGACCATCATCCGCTTCGAAACATCCGACAGCGTCATGCCTTCCGGCACCTTGTCGAGCTGGGCCATCAGATCGAAGCGCGGCAGCGTGACATCGAAGCGCTCGCGCAGCCTGCCGCGCACTTCGCTTTCGATCAGGGTGGTGCAGGTCAGCAACCGCAGCCACAATCTGAGCTCGTCGCCGTGCTCGTGGGGAAGTTCAACAGCCTTGGTCTCGAAATCAAGGATCATGATGCGGTCATAGTTGCCTGGAGCGGCCCTCGCGCCTGCAGCTTTGCGTCTGGCGACAGCGTCCTTCAATATTGGCTCATCGGTGCTGTAAGTCAAAACACCTGATGCTGCAACCGGCGTGGTCGCCGGATTTCTTTAGGTTTCAAACAATTGGCGCGCGGCTTGCATGCCGGCTTTTGACGAGCCGCACGTACCGCTGCTTCGCTTGCGGCGGAAGCTGTCGTCGGAATAAGCTGCCTTCCTGGGCGTTCAAGCCAAGTGGATTTCAGTTTCACGCAGACCGGCGACCAAGTGGAGAGATCATGAAGCAGTCACTGAAATCGGCCGGACTGGCGCTTCTGCTGGCGATCACAGCCAATCACGCCGTCGCCCAGGAAAAAATCAAGATCGGCGTGATCGTGACCTTGTCCGGCCCCGCAGCAGTGCTCGGCCAGCAGGCGCGCGACGGCTTCGCACTCGCGGTCAAGGATCTCGGCGGCAAGATGGGCGGCCGCGATGTCGAGGTCGTAGCCGTCGACGACGAACTCAAGCCGGATGCCGCTGTGTCCAAGGTCAGAGGGCTATTGGAGCGCGACAAGGTCGACTTCGTGGTCGGGCCGATTTTCTCCAATATCCTGCAGGCCATCCACAAGCCGGTGGTGGATTCCAGGACGTTCCTGATCAGCCCGAATGCCGGCCCCTCAAGCTATGCCGGCAAGGAATGCAGCCCGTTCTTCTATGTGACCTCGTACCAGAACGACCAGGTCCATGAGATCCTCGGCAAGGTGGCGCAGGATCGCGGCTACAAGCGGGTCTACGTGATGGTCCCAAACTATCAGGCCGGCAAGGATTCCGTGGCCGGATTCAAGCTCGACTACAAAGGCGAGATTGTCGAAGAGACCTACGTGCCGCTGGGCACGCTGGATTTCCAGGTCGAGCTCTCCAAGATCGCCTCGATCGAAACCCGACGCGGTCTTCACTTTCATGCCGGGCGGCATGGGCGTCAGCCTGGTGAAGCAGTTCAAGCAGGCCGGCCTCGCCGACCAGATCCCGTTCCTGTCGGCCTTCACGGTCGATAAATCGACACTGCCGGCGCAGCAGGACGCGGCGGTCGGCATGTTTGGCGGCGCCGACTGGGCGCCCAATCTCGACAATCCGCAGAGCAAGAAATTCGTCGCCGAATATGAGGCCACCTATAACAGCGTACCCGCCACCTATGCGTTCCAGGCCTATGATGCAGCGATGCTGATCGACAGCGCCGTTCGGGCGGTCAAGGGTGACCTCACCAACAAGGACGCGGTTGCCGCGGCCCTCAAGAAGGCCGATTTCACTTCGCTGCGCGGCGGGTTCAAGTTCAATACCAATGGCTATCCAATCCAGGATTTTTATTTGACCAAGGTCGCCAAGCGCGCCGACGGCAAATTCCAGACCGAGATTGTACAGAAGGTGTTCGAGAACTATGGCGACCGTTATGCGAAGGATTGCGCCGGCAATTAACGCCGGGCTTTAGTCACGCGCACACGGCCGCCACAACCGAGGAAGGAAGAAGCGATGAAGAGCGAGATCACCGGCATCACCCGCGCCAACGAAGGCATGCAGGGCATTTCATGGAATATCCTCGGCCAGACCTATGTGCCGAAGAGTTGCACCGAGCACTCGTTCTCCTGGCACGCGACGCTGCCGCCCGGCACTTTCGTGCCGCCGCATATTCATCCCGACCAGGATGAGTATCTCTACATGCTGGAAGGCAAGCTCGATTTCATGCTCGCCGGCTCCGACGCCCAGGCCACCGCGGGCGACCTGATCCGCCTCGGCATGGGCGTGCCGCACGGCATCTTCAACAAATCAGACCAGACCGCGAAAGTGCTGTTCTGGGTATCGCCGACCAAGAAACTGTACGATCTGTTCTGGGGGCTTAACAATATGAAGGAACAGAAGCCCGAGGACGTCGTGGCGATGGCCGCGGAATACAACATTCACTTCCTGCCGCCGCCCCCGGGGGCGTGAGGCAGCAGGGCGCGGTTGCTCGTCATGCCCGGCCTTGTGCCGGGCATCCACGTCTTTGTTGAACTTGACCAAGAGAAGACGTGGATGGCCGGGACGAGCCCGGCCATGACGAAACGATGAAAATGCTTCTGCGTCTACTTACGCCCGCACGGCCTCGCGCAGCAATTCCGATTCAAATTTCAAACAGCCTGTAGCCGCAGAGCGCAGCGATATGCGGGACTCGAAACCCGGATATCGCTTCGCTCATCCGGGCTACGACCATAACTTCGCGTTCTCGCGACATGCTGCGCCCGAGTTTTGCAAATTCGTTCGCCCCAAAAGATAGAGGGCGCAGGGAAGGCCGGGTGCACGCTGCACCCGCGGTCTCGTGTGCAAAGATGCACATAGAAAAACGCACACGAGCATACAGGTTCAGCGGAGGCAATCCGGCCTTCCCTGCGCAATGGTTTTACGGCTTATTTCGCACTCTCCCCGGTGATCGGGCTTTCTTGCCACCGTCGCCCGCAAGAAACTTGCTTCTCACGAACTTGATGCCAGCGTCGAGGCATCAGGACCACGCGACTTCGCCGTCCGCATCAGCCACGCTCGTCAGTCGCAGCCACCGCGTCCATCGCATCCCGACCCGCGTTTCGTGACGATTGCGCATACGCCCCTCTGGTGGGACGGGATGGCAGGGAATAAGCAGCTGATTTGCCCTTGCGATCAAGCTTGACTGCCGCGACAGATTGGCACGACGGGCAAATCAGTCTCATGGCTGTCAAGACTTATTTGATAACTCGACGTGTTTTCCCTCGCAACAACCCCGCCGTCATCCCCGGGATGAACGCAATTGCGTTCACCCGTGAGGTGCGCGTCGTCTTTGACGCGCCTCGAAGGATAGTGTTCAGCATCGTGCGTGCGGCTATCCTTCGAGGCTCGCCAAGAGGCTCGCACCTCAGGATGATGGTGGGATTGCTGCGACCCCTTCTGCCGTCGCTTCGCCAAGGCACGTTCTCGAAAGGAAGCCCGCACACCATTTAGCTGCCTCTGTCGCTCACCTTACGCCCGCACCGCCGCGAGCCCGGGCACTGTGGCAAATCCTGCTTTGCTGGCGTAGCCGCGCACGATGGCTTCGCGTTGGGCATAGCTCAGCACGTGCTCGATATTATCAAAACCGTCGGGCGCCAATTGCTCGACCGCATCGATCACGCCTTCGGGACCGCCACGGCGGTTGGAGCGCACGATTTCCGCGGTCATCGGTAGCCGCTTCTGCTCATACATCATCAGCGCCTGGCGCGGATGCTCGGCGCGCGCCAGCGCGTCTGCGAGGCAGCGCGCGTCGAGAATGGCTTGCGAGGCGCCGTTCGAACCGACCGGGTACATCGGGTGGGCGGCATCGCCGAGCAGCGTCACCCGACCCCAGCTCCAGTAAGGCAACGGATCGCGATCGCAGGTCGGATATTCATAGAATTCCGGCGTTGCCGAAATCAGGCCTGGTACATTGACATGCGGTACTGAAAACCGCGCGACATGCGGCATCAGTTCCTCGCGCTTGCCGGGCCGCGACCAATCCTCGCGACGCGGTGGCGCTGAATTGCCGTCGCCGACTTTCACCAGCACCGCCCAATTGGTGAGCCGGCTCGCCGGGCTGGAGCCTTCCGCGATCGGATAGACCACCACCTTGGCGTTGAGTCCGCCGGCGACGATCATCGAACGTCCGGTCAGGAAAACCGGCCAGTCCCGGGCGCCGCGCCACAGCATCAGTCCGTTCCAGCACGGCGGTCCCTCGTTCGGAAACAGCATTTCGCGGACGCGGGAGTGGATGCCATCCGCGCCGATCAGAATATCGCCGCGCGCCGTTTTGACATGCGCGCCGGTGCGATCGAAGAAATACGCGTAAACACCGCCCTCATGTTGCGCGAAGGCGCCGAGGCGGCAGCCGGTATGGATCGCCTCCTTCCCCAGCCGCTCCTCAACGGCCCGGTGAATTACGCTCTGCAGCCGCCCGCGATGAATCGAGAATTGCGGCACGTCGTGGCCGGCGTCGATGCCGCGAACATCGCGCCAGACTTCCTGGCCATGGCGATTGAGATAATAAAGCACATCTGTGCGGATCGCGACGTCGTCGAGTTTTTGCAACAGCCCGAGGCCCGCCAGTTCGCGGATCGCATGCGGCAGCGTGTTGATGCCGACGCCGAGTTCGCGGATGGTATCAGCCTGTTCAAAAAGTTCGCAATCGATGCCGCGGGCGCGCAGCATCAGCGCCGTGGTCAGCCCACCAATACCGCCACCGACGATAATCGCCTTCATCGTCCGAACTCCACGCAAACCCATTACACAACGGCCGTGAAGGTCGCATGGAGCGTTACTCGGCCGCAAGCGGCTTTGTCGCCTCCGACTTCAGCTCGGCCCGGGTCTTCGGTTTAGCCTTAATCTTGAGGTCGTCGAAATCCTGACGGTCGCGCACACTGTTGCGGAAAATCTGCTCCTTTCCGGGCAAATATTGCGGCGGGCAGGAAATATCAGAGGCGCCGTACCAGGCGGCGGCCTTCATCGTAAACGACGGGTCAACCAGATGCGGCCGCCCGAGCGCGACCAGATCCGCCCGGCCCGCGGCCAGGATGGTATTGACCTGATCCGCGGTCGTGATGTTCCCGACGCACATGGTCGCGACCCGCGCCTCGTTGCGGACCTGCTCGGAAAACGGCGTCTGGAACATGCGGCCATAGACCGGATGGGCGTCGCGCACGGTCTGTCCGGTCGAGACATCGACCAGATCGACGCCGGCTTCCGCAAATGCCCGCGCGATCACCACGGCATCGTCACCGGTGATGCCACCCTCGGACCAATCGGTCGCCGAGATACGCACCGACATCGGCTTGTGCGCCGGCCATACCGCGCGCAGCGCCTCGAACACTTCCAGCGGAAAGCGCAAGCGGTTGGCGAGCGGGCCACCATAAGCGTCGGTGCGTGTGTTGGTCAGCGGCGAGATGAAGCTCGCCAGCAAATAGCCGTGGGCGCAATGCAGCTCCAGCATGTCGAAGCCGCAGCGCTCACCGCGCTCGGCCGCCGCCACGAACGCCATCTTGACCGCATCCATCGCCGCGCGGTCCATTTCGCGCGGCACCTGGCTATCGGGGAAATACGGGATCGGTGACGCCGACACTACGTCCCAACCGCCCTGCTCCAGCGGACGGTCCATGCCGTCCCACATCAATTTGGTGGCGCCCTTGCGGCCGGCATGGCCGAGTTGCAGTGCAATCTTTGCCGCCGAATTCGCGTGTACGAAATCGACGATGCGGTGCCAGGCTGCTTCCTGCTCGTCGTTCCACAACCCCGCACAGCCGGGCGTGATGCGGGCGTCGCGGTTAACGCAGGTCATCTCGGTAAAAATCAGCCCGGCGCCGCCGATCGCGCGCGATCCGTAATGCACCAGATGGAAATCGTCGGGCACGCCTTCTTTCGCCGAGTACATGCACATCGGCGACACCACCGCGCGATTGGCCAATGTCATCTCGCGCAGCTTCAGCGGCTGGAACATCGGCGCCACGGGCTTGTCGACTGCAACGTCAAAACCGGTGGCTCGAACCTGCCTGGCAAAGGCCTTGTCGACTTCGCTGACAAAATCCGGCGCCCGCAGCATCAGATTGTCGTAGGTGATCGCCTTGGCCCGCGTCATCACACCGAACGCGAACTGCACGGGATCGAAATCCCAGAACCGATCGACGTGTTCGAACCAGACCAGGGACACGTCGGCGGCGTGCTGGGTCTTCTCGACTTCCTCGCGGCGGCCGGTTTCATAGTGCTGCAATGCCTGCTCGATCGTCGGCGCGCGATGCATGGCCTCGGCCAGCGCAATCGCGTCTTCCATGGCGAGCTTGGTGCCGGAGCCGATCGAGAAATGCGCGGTCGCCTTGGCGTCGCCCAGCAGCACCATGTTGTCCTTGACCCAGCGCTTGCTGCGGATCATCGGGAAATTGCGCCACATCGAGCGATTGGTCAGGAGTTGATGCCCCTCAAGGAACCAGCCGAAGATTTCGGCCATCCGATCGGCGGATTGCTTTTCGCTCAGCCCCTCAAGTCCAGCTCGCTTAAAGGTTTCGGGATCGGTCTCAAAAATCCAGGTCGAGCGTCCCATCTCGTATTGATAGGCGTGGGCGATGAACGGCCCCCACTCGGTCTCCTGGAAAATAAACGTAAAGGCGTCGAGCGGCCGGGTCGAACCCATCCAGGCAAACTTGTTGGAACGCAGATCGATTTCGGGCTGGAAATGATCGGCGAACTTGTCGCGGAAGCGACTATTGACCCCATCGGCCAGCACGACGAGGTCGGCGTCAGCAAGGCCTCTGATTTCATCGATGTCGGCTTCGAACATCAGGTGGACGCCGAGTTCGCGCGCCCGCTCCTGCAGGATCAACAGCAGCTTGCGGCGCGAACAGCCGCAAAACCCGTTGCCGCCGACCCGATGCACGGTGCCGCGGAAGTGCACAGCGATATCGTCCCAATAGGCGAATTCCTGGGTGATGCGGCGATAGCTCGGCGCATCGTATTTCTCGAAATTGTCCAGGGTCGCATCGGAGAACACCACGCCGAAGCCGAAGGTATCGTCGGCACGGTTGCGCTCGTAGACCGTAATCTCAGCCTCCGGCCGCTGCTTTCTCAGCAGGATCGCAGCGTAGAGCCCGGCCGGGCCGCCACCGATGATCGCGATCTTCATGACAGCCTCCGCGCCTTCCGGATCACTGCAATTATTTTAAGCTTAAAGTATTTTGCCGGCAAGCCCGAATCTGGGCTCAATTGCCCCTGAACACCGGTTTCACTTTATTCGAAAAAGCCTCAAATGCGCGGCCAAAATCCGCCGTGGTCATGCACAGCGCCTGGGCGACCGCTTCGGCCTCGATCGCCTCCTCGACCGACATCGCCCATTCCATCGCCAGCATCCGCTTGGTCATGGTGTTGGCGAAGGTCGGCCCTTCCGCGACCTGTTTGGCCAGAAGTTGCGCCTGGGCCAGCACCTGCTCCGGCGTCACGATGCGACTGAAGAAGCCCCAGCGTTCGCCCTCCTCGGCGGTCATGAAGCGGCCGGTATAGAGCAGTTCCGACGCCCGCGACTGCCCGATGATGCGCGGCAGGATCGCACACGCCCCCATGTCGCAACCGGCAAGCCCGACCTTGTTGAACAGGAACGCAACCTTGGCGCCGGTCGCGGCCAGCCGCATGTCCGACGCCATCGCCACAATCGCGCCGGCACCGGCGCAGATGCCCTCGACCGCAGCTATGATCGGCTGCGGACAGGCCCGCATCGCCTTGACCAGATCGCCGGTCATGCGCGTGAAGGCAGTGAGGCCCTTGGTGTCCATCTTTACCAACGGACCGATGATTTCGAACACGTCGCCGCCGGACGAGAAATTGCCGCCGGCGCCGGTGACAACAACCACCTTGACCTCATCGTCGAACGCGCAGGCGCGAAAGAAATCGGTCAGTTCGCGGTAGCTTTCGAACGTCAGCGGATTTTTTCGCTCGGGACGATTGAGAGTCACCAGCGCTACGCCTTCGGTCACCGCAAGCAGGAAATGCTGGGGCGAATAATCCGCCAACGGCAATGTGACGGGATTGGCTGGTCTAGACATGGAAACTCCCTTTGTTTTCGTCATTGCGAGGAGCACCTGCGACGAAGCAATCCAGTCTTTCTTGATAGCTCTGGATTGCTTCGCTCTGCTCGCAATGACAGTTTCTAACTGTTGCGGCGTTTGCACCGCATCTCAAACCTCTCCGCCTGCGACCGCGATCGCCTGTCCGGTGATCGCGCCGGCGCCTTCGCCGCATAACCAGAGCACGGTATCGGCGACCTCGCACGGCTGTATCAGTCTCCCCAGCGGATTATGCCTGGCCAGTTCCGCGATCGCCTGCTCTTTGCTGCGGCCGGTCTTGCTCATGATATTGTCGATGCTGCCCGCGACCAGATCGGTCTCGGTGAAACCGGGACACACCGCATTGACGGTTACGCCGGTGCTCGCCAGCTCCAGCGCCAAGGAGCGCACCAGCCCAACGACCGCATGCTTGGCGGCACTGTAGGCGCTGACATAGGCATAGCCCTTGAGACCCGCGGTCGACGCCACCGCGACGATGCGGCCATAAGGGCGTCCCTTCATGGAAGGTAACGCCGCCTGCACGGTGTGAACGACACCCATGAAGTTGACATCCATCATCCGCCGGAACAGCGCCGCGTCAGATTTTGCAAATAGAGCGGATTCGGCGGCGCCCGCATTGGCGATCAGGATGTCGATCGGCTGCCTCGCAGCCGCTTCGGAGATCGCGGCGTTCACGGCGGATTGATCAGCCACGTCGGCAACGGCGGCAAAATGTGCGTCGCCGGTAGCAACGGCTTGCTCGAGCGTGGCGCGGTCGCGGCCGAGCACGGTCACCGTTGCGCCCGATTGCGCGAGCGATGCGGCGATGGCGCGACCGATGCCGCGCCCGCCGCCGGTGACGAGCGCATGCGCGGAACGCGGTAGTCCGGACATGCGCGGTCTCCCCGGAGTATCAAAGCCAGGACGGGATATATTTTATACTTCAAGCTTCTGCAAGAAATCAACCGCGCCGACGCGATTATCGCTTTTCATCAAACGGGGGCCTGTTAGCATCCGGCCAGATTCATTCGTAAAGACTTGCGCAAAGGCCTGATGTGACCGATCCCGCTCCCATGAAGACGAAAGATGGCCGCTTCGGCTATGAGGCCGCTGGCAATCCCGGTCTGCCGCCGCTGGTGTTCCTGCATGGCATCGGCGGCGCGGCGCGGGCCTGGCGTGGGCAGCTGGATTATTTCGCCGACAGCTATCGTGCGATCGCCTGGGACATGCCGGGCTATGGCGGATCGGCACCGCTTCCGACCATAAGCATCGCCACGCTTGCGGGCGCGCTGAAGGACTTCCTGCACGCGACCGGCGCGATCAGGCCTGTGATCGTCGGGCACTCGATCGGCGGCATGATCGTGCAGCAATTGCTGACCACCGACCCGCTGATCGCCAACGCCGTGGTGCTGGCGCAAACCAGCCCGGCCTTCGGCAAGCCCGAGGGCGAATGGCAGAAGCAGTTTATCGAGGCCCGGCTCGGCCCGCTTGATCGCGGCGCGACGATGGCCTCATTGGCGCCATCGCTGGTGCGGGAATTGACCGGCGATGACCCGGATATTGCGGGGATGGAACTGGCGCGCGACTGCATGGGGGCGGTCCCCGAGGCGAGCTATCGCGCCACCATGCTGGCCTTGATGGGTTTTGATCTTCGCCACGCGTTGAAGGAGATTTCGGTGCCGACCTTGCTGCTGTCGGGCTCCAGGGACAACAACGCGCCGGCGCCGATGATGGCGAAGATGGCGACCTATGTGCCCGGCGCGGTCTATGTCGAACTCGAAGGCGTCGGCCATCTCGCCAACCTCGAACGCCCCGACGAATTCAATGCCGTATTGTGGGATTTCCTGATGGAGAGCCACGAGATATCTGGACCGGAATCATGACCATGCCTGTCGGAAAAATCGATCCGGAAAAAGTGGCGCTGGACCGGCCGATCTTCGATCCCGCCGCGTTCCGCCTCGACGACACGCAGGCCGCAATCATCGCGACCGCGCGCGAGCTTGGACAAGACGTGATCGCCGGCCGTGCCGCCGCCTATGATCGCGACGCCAAATTCCCCACCGAGAACTACCAGGATCTGCATCGCACCGGCCTGCTTGGCATTGCGATTCCAAAAAAGCACGGCGGCCTCGGCGCGAATTACCAGACCTACGCGATCGCGGCCGCGGAGATCGGACGCTATTGCGGCGCGACCGCGCTGACCTGGAACATGCACGTCTGTTCGACGCTGTGGTCCGGACCCTTGGCCGACGACCTCGACATGGACGCCGCGACCCGCGCCGAGCATGAGCGCCGCCGCGCGGTGCACTACAAGCGCATCGTCGAGGACGGCGCGATCTATTCGCAACCGTTCTCGGAAGGCGGCGCGGCCGCCGCCGGCGGCGTCGCGTTCGGCACCGAGGCGAAACCCACCAAGGGCGGCTGGATCGTCAACGGCAAGAAGATCTTTGCGTCGTTGTCCGGGCACGCCGATTATTACGGCGTGCTCTGCACCGAAATCGCGGAAGGCGAAAAAGCCTCGCGCCGCAACACGCTCTATCTGGCGCTGCCCGCCAAGGCCGATGGCGTTTCCGTCGTCGGCGACTGGGATCCGCTGGGCATGCGCGGCACGGTCTCGCGCACGCTGTTGTTCAAGGACGTGTTCGTGCCTGACGATGCCGCGTTGATGCCGCGCGGCGTCTACTTTCAGGCTGCGATGCGCTGGCCGCATATGTTCCTGACGCTGTCGCCGACCTATGTCGGCCTGGCACAGGCAGCTTATGATTTCACCGTCCGCTATCTGCGTGGCGAGATGCCGGGCACCCCGCCGGTCAAACGGCGGATGTATCCCACCAAGCAGATCGCGGTGGCGCAGATGCAGATCAAGCTGGAGCAGATCAAGTCGACCTGGTTCCAGGCGGTTACGGAGGCGCGGGCCAATCCAACCAAGGAACAGGTGCTGCGGGCCTACGCCGCGCAATATTCGGTCATGGAAGGCGCCAACGAGATCGCGACATTGGCGATCCGCACCTGCGGCGGACAGGCGATGTTGAAATCGTTAGCCCTGGAACGGATCTATCGCGACAGCCGCTGCGGATCGCTGATGCTGCCATGGACCGCGGAACTGTGCCTCGACCGCATCGGCCGCGAAGCGCTGTATGAGACCGGCAAATCGGACGACTAGCTGACCATGGACCTTTCCGACCTGATCGAGCGCAATGCCGCCTTCGCGCCGGACAAGGCTGCGCTGGTGTTCGAGGGCGAGGTGCTCACCTATGCCGCGTTCCATGCACGCATCGTGCAGACCGCGCGCGCATTGCAGAGCGAATTCGGCGTCGCCAAGGGCGATCGCGTCGCGATCCTCGGCCTCAACCGGCCGGATTATCTGGTGCTGCTCTATGCCTGCGCGCGGCTCGGCGCCATGTTGGTGCCGCTGAACTGGCGGCTCGCGGTGGCCGAGCAATTGTTCATCCTGTCGGATTCGGGGGCCAAGGTGCTGGTGCTCGAGCAGGCCTTTGCCGCGATCTTGCCGGCGCTGGAGAATAGCCAACCCGCTACCGCGATCGTGGGGCTCGATTTTGTGCCGGCGAAGGCCAACTCGTTCGATCAATTGCTGACGCATGCGCAAGGGGATGACCGCAACGCCCGTGCAAGCCTCGCGGACCCGCTGTTGATTGTTTACACCTCGGGCACCACAGGACGGCCCAAGGGCGCCGTGCTTCGACAAAACGCTTTATTGTGGAACGCGGTGATGAGCCAGCACATGCACGACCTCACTTCCGAGGATCACGTGCTCACCGTGCTGCCGTTCTTCCATGTCGGCGGCCTCAACATCCAGACCACGCCCGCTCTGCAGTTTGGTGCGACCGTGACCATCCATGCCCGCTTCACGCCGGACGCGGCACTCGCCACCATCGAGCGCGAACGCCCGACCTTGACGGTGCTGGTGCCCGCAACCATTCAGGCGGTGACCGATCATCCCGATTGGGCCACGACCGATCTATCCTCGCTGAAAGCGGTCTCGACCGGATCGACCATTGTACCGCTGCATCTGATCGAGCGCTTTGTCGCGCGGGGCGTGCCGGTGCTGCAGGTCTATGGCTCGACCGAGACCTGCCCGGTCGCGGTCTATACCCGCCTCGGCGGCGATCTGTCGCGCAGCGGCTCGACCGGCCTGCCCGGCCTGTGCTGCGAGGCAGTCGTGGTCGATGACGATGGCAATGAAGTGCCGCCCAACACCCCGGGCGAAATCGTCATACGCGGCCCCAACGTCTTCACTGAATATTGGGGCAATGCGGAAGCGACCCGGGAAACCTTGCAGAACGGCTGGTATCGCAGCGGCGATCTCGGCATGCGCGATGCCGACGGCTATTTCTGGGTGCACGACCGCAAGAAGAATCTCATCATATCCGGCGGCGAAAACATCTATCCCGCTGAGATCGAGCGCGTGCTGCTGGAGCATCCGGATATCAGGGAATGCGGTGTGATCGGCCGGCCAGACCCCAAATGGGATGAGGTACCGGTGGCCTATGTGATCCGGCACCCGGGATGCTCGGTCGAGGAAGAAGCCCTCAAAGCGCATGTGCTGACGCAACTCGCGCGCTTCAAGGTGCCGCGCGACATCATCTTTGTCGACGATCTGCCGCGCACGGCGCTCGGCAAGGTGCAGCATTTCCGGCTGCGAGAGTTGTACGAGGGTGCGCCGGCGCAAGGAGATTTGTCTTGAAGATCGCGGTTCTCGGTGGCGGCAACGGTTCGTTCGCGGCGGCCGGCGATTTTGCCTTGCAGGGCCATCAGGTCAGCCTGTGGCGCCGCGATGCGGCACAGGTGGCGGCGCATCGCGCGGCGGGCTCGCGCATCGTTCTCAAGGACGCCAATGGCCGGCACGAGGTGCAGCTTGCGCTGGTGACTTCGGACATCGCTGAGGCCGTTCGGGATGCCGAGTTGATCCTGTGCCCTGCCCCGGCCTTTGCACAGCCCGATATCGCTGAAATGATCGCGCCGCACCTCAGGGATGGCCAGGTGGTGTTCCTGCCGCCGGCGACGTTCGGGTCGATGATCTTCGCCAAGGCTGTGCACGACGCCGGCAATCACGCCAAGGTCAGCTTTGCCGAGACCGGCACGTTGCCCTGGCTGACACGCAAGCATGGGCCGTTCGAAGTCGCCATCACCATCCGCGCCAAGCGGCTGCCGGTCGGCGTGTTTCCGCTTCGAACCGCCGATCATGCGCTCGATCTGATCGGCCGGGCGTTTCCGGGCGTGATCGAGCCCTGCGGCGACGCATTGTCGGGCGCGCTGATGAATGCCGGACCGATCATTCATCCGCCGCTGATCGTGATGAACGCCGGGCCGATTGAACATTTCGAGCGCTGGGA
Organism: uncultured Alphaproteobacteria bacterium; assembly: GCA_963738105.1. Taxonomy (GTDB): domain Bacteria; phylum Pseudomonadota; class Alphaproteobacteria; order Rhizobiales; family Xanthobacteraceae; genus Bradyrhizobium. The sequence goes on from CAVTWC010000039.1 coordinate 196,676, forward strand.
CATTCACAAGGAAGGCACCCAGGCCGCCATCAGGCGAGTCACCGATGCACTCGACGCCGAGCGGATCGCGGTGCGCGAAGGTTTTGGCTATGGCGGCCCACATTTCCCGCTGGCGCATCATTATGCCAGCGAGGGTGAGATCTGGATGTATGGCCGAGGCTCGCACGACCGCCTGACCGATTCCGGCGATTGGCGCGAGCGCATCGTACTGACCGAACACCGCTACATGCGCGAGGATCTGCGGCTCGGACTGTCGTTGCTGGTCTCGGTCGCCGAACTCGCCGGAATCGCAACGCCCCTCGCAAGGGCCTTTCTCGCCATCGGCGGCGCCATCTGTGGCGAGGATTTCATGCAACACGGCCGGACCCTTGCCAGCCTCGGACTCGGCGCCCTCAGCCGCGACCAGCTACAGACCTTGTTACGCGAAGGTTTTGGCCGATGACAAGCCCCCGCCCCGCCATTGCCTGCCTTGGCGCTGGCCGCATGGGCCGCGGTATCGCGGTGGCCTTCGCCTATGCTGGCCATGCGGTCATTATGATCGACGTCAAGGCGCGATCGGCGGAGCAGTTTGCCACGCTTAAAGACGAAGCACTGAGTGAGGTCAGCAAGACGTTGGCCAGCCTGGCGCGGTTTGGCCTGCTGAATGAGCAGGAGGTCAAAACCGTGTTGACGCGGGTCTCAGTCGCGCCGGCCGATGAGAGCGCGGCGGCTTTGGCCGGCGCGGGCCTCGTGTTCGAAGGTGTCCCTGAAGTGGTCGACCTCAAGCGCGAGGTGCTGGCCGCCGCCTCGAAATGCGTCGGGCCCGAAATTATCATCGCGTCCACGACATCGACGATCCTGGTCGACGACCTGTCCGGCGCGGTCGCGCATCCGCAACGTTTTCTCAACGTGCACTGGCTCAACCCGGCCTATCTGATCCCGCTGGTAGAGATATCGCCGGGTGCCGCGACCGATCCGGCCGTCATTGCGGACATCAAGGCCTTGCTCGAGGGCATCGGCAAGAAGCCGGTGGTGTGCGCGGCGACGCCGGGCTTCATCGTGCCGCGGATCCAGGCGCTGGCCATGAACGAGGCGGCGCGGATGGTGGAAGAAGGCGTCGCCAGCGCCGAGGATATCGACACCGCGATCCGCTACGGGTTCGGCTTCCGCTATGCGGTGCTGGGGCTATTGGAATTCATCGACTGGGGCGGCGGCGACATTCTCTTCTACGCCAGCCGCTATCTGGAAGGCGCGCTCGGCAGCGACCGCTACCGCGCGCCCGACGTGATCTCGCGCAACATGCAGGAGGGCCGTATCGGCCTGCGCACCGGCGCCGGATTCCTCGATTACTCCGGCCTCGATATCGATGCCTACCGCGAGCAGCGCCTCGCGCAACTGGTCGACATGCTCCGGCATTTTGGCCTGGCGCGGCCACCGGTGATCAATCGCGATTAGCCAAACACGTCCTGCAGCACGCCATCGCGGATCACCGCAACACCGTCGAGCTCGATCGTCGTTCCCATCATCGGCAGGTCAAAATGGCCGGCGGTGTAGCGTCCGGCGAATTCGTTGGCGCCGGTGGAGAACAAGAAATTGCCGGCGACCGCGCGAAGCTCGGTACCGTTGGTGTCGCGCTGGTCGTACATCGCCAGCGACTCATAGCGCGCACCGGGATTCATGCCGAAGCCGACATGCGACACCGCATAGGCTTCGCGGTCGCCCCACGCCGCGAGGTAGGCACGCATCATCATCGCATCGGCGCCCTCGCCCTGCAGATCGGTGACATAATCGTCCTTCAAGGTCATCCGGATCGGCGACGTCAGATAACGCTTGAAGGTAAGATTGATGTCGCCGGCTGCCATCACCAGCGTGCCGTTGACGGTGCCGCTTTTGGGAAAACTGACGACGATGCCGCCAGGCCAGTGCGCCAGCGTGCCCGGCCGATCGGTCCAGCCCCAGACGCCGACGGTGGAGGCGCCGACCATATCGACATCAAGATCGGTGCCGGCTTTTGAGGTCACCCGCATCCGCTTGGTTCCACGCAGCATCTTGGCCGCGGCGCGGACGCGCTTCTCCAGCGCAAGGTCGGGCACCATGCGCTCCAATGCCTCGGGGTGTTCATTCGAAATCACCAGGATGCGTGCGCCGGCCTTGAGGATCTCCGGTGTCTCAACCGCATGCATCAGGCCTTCGATGGTGCAATCCACCACAAAGCCGGCCTGTTGAAGCGCGGTAACGACCGGCCCAAGCCGTTGGATCGCTTCGCTGGCGCCAGTAGACCGGATCGGCACGATCTGCCGATTGCGCGGTGTCGGCACCACGACATGAAACGGCCGCGCGCCCATCCGCAACAGCGCCAGTTCGGCAAGGTGAACGTTGAGCGCGCGCGACTGCGTCTCCGAGAGGATGGCGGCGGTGTCGCCCGATTTGACGGCGCAGCGCTCGAATATCTCGCAGAAAGCGTCGATCCATTTTGCCTCGATGCGATCGGCCAGCATGCTTCTCACTCCACCCAGCTTTGTCATGCCCGGCCTTGTGCCGGGCATCCACGTCTTTGCAGCATAACAGCAAACAAGACGTGGATGGCCGGGACAAGCCCGGCCATGACGGAAAAATAAACAACCCCGTCAGACTTCAGGAAAGCCGCGCAACAGATAAGACCGCAGCCATTGTAACAGGCCGTTGAGGATCAGTCCCAACAGCGAAATCGTAATCAGCGGAACGAACATGTCGACCGCCTGAAAGGTACGTGCAGCCGTCACCAGGACATGGCCGAGGCCATCGGTGGACGTGATCATTTCGGCCAGAAACACCACGATGCACGAGATCACCAGCCCGATCCGGCAACCGGTGAGGATCGACGGCATCGCCGCCGGCAGCACCACCTTGAACAGGGTCTGTCGGCGCGGCGTGCCTGCCGCCATCGCCGACCAGATCAATTTCTGCTCCACCATCGAGGCACCGTAATAGGTCGACAGCAGGATCGGAAACAGCGCGTCGGCGACCACCAGCGTGATCTTCGAATTCATGGCCAAAACCAAGCAGCAACAACAGCGCCGGATACAAGGCAACCTTGGGCAGCGGCGCCAGGACACGAACGATGGGGCGAACCACGGCATTGATCGCGGGGCTGGCGGCGGCCGCGAGGCCGATGCTCACGCCGAGGATGACAGCAATCGCAAATCCCGCGAACAGCCGAAACAGCGTGGCGGCAATGTCCTGTTGATACTCGGTGTTGGCAAGCTGCCGGGCGAGACGCATGAACACCTGCCCGGGCGGCGGCAGCAACGTCACCGGGGCATAACCGAACGAAATCAGTCCTTGCCAGATCGCAACCAAAAGCGCGATCGGGATCATGCCGAGCAGGATATCCGATGTCAGCGTACGCGGGTTCATGAGAAACTCAGCGGTAGGTCAAAGCGCGGCTCCGACCACCTGACCAGCCTCTTGCGCAATTGCTCGAACGCGGCGTCGAGGCCGATGCCCATCGCGCCGACGATAATGATCATCGCGAACACCGTATCGTATTGGCCCATGTCCAGCGCGTTGAACAGAATGTTGCCGGCGCCGGATTGCCGCGCGATCATCTCGCTGGTGATCATGGTGATCAGCGCCAGCACCAGACCGGTGCGGCAACCCGTGAGGATTTCCGGCAGCGCCGACGGCAGCACGATCCGGATCATCCGCTGCGGCGCCGATAGTCCCATCGCGGCGCCCGACCACAGCATCTTCTCCTCGACCGCCTTGGCACCCTGAAAGCTGTGAAACACCACAGGCAGGCTGACGCCGAGGAAGATCACCAGCGTCTTGGCGATATCACCGACCCCGAGCCACAGCATGATGATGGGCATCAGCGCCGCTTTCGGCACCGGATAGGTGATCATCAGGAGGGGATTGAAGAACGAAGCCACCGCGCGGCTGCGCCCCATCATCGATCCAAGCGGGATCGACACCGCAACGCCGACGCCAAAGCCGATCGCCATGCGGCGCAGGGAGGCCAGAATGTTGACCAGCGATTCCTTGTCGCCAAGGATCGATGGCACGGCGCGGAGCGCGTCCAACGCGGTCGGAAAACTGTCAGTGTTGAGAACCAGCGCCCCTATTTGCCAGATTCCAAGCAAGCCCAGGCAAGCCAGCAATGGCGCGGCGCTGGAGACGAGCTTGCGTCCCGACATCATGGATGCAGCTCGTCTTCGCTGGTGTCGTCGATCATGCCTTCGATATCGACGACGTATTTCTGATAATGCGGGTCGAGCAGCAGTTCGGCGCGGCGGCGCGGACGGGGCAGATCGATATCGACGACCTCCTTGATCCGGCCGGGCGAGCGGGTCATGACGATGACCTTGTCCGACAGAAACACCGCCTCCTCGACCGAGTGGGTGACGAACAATACCGTCTTGCGGTCGCGTTCCCAGATGTTGAGCAGGTCGTTCTGCAGCCGCGTTCTTGTATGCGCATCGAGCGCGCCGAACGGCTCGTCCATCAACAGCACCGCCGGGTGATAGGCGAGCGTGCGCGCCAGCGCGACGCGCTGCTTCATGCCACCGGAGAGTTCCTTGGGGTAGAAATCTTCAAAGCCCTTCAGCCCGACCATCTCGATCAACCGGCGACTTTGCGCTTCGGCTTCGGCAGGCTTCACGCCCTGCTGGCGCGGGCCATACATCACGTTGCCGAGCACGCTCTTCCACGGAAACAGCGCGAATTCCTGAAACACCGGCCCGCGATCAGGACCGGGCCCGGTGATTGGCTTGCCCTTCATCCGGGCAACACCTTGGCTCGGCGTGACGAAGCCGCCGACGATATAGAGCAATGTCGATTTTCCACAGCCGGACGGCCCCAGGATCGAAACGAAGGCGCCGTCGTCGATAGCAAGGGATATGTTCGACAAGGCCAGATGGCTTTGACGGCCCGAGGTCTGGAAGACCTGCGAAACCCCGTCGATCTCGATCATCGCGGTCGTCTGCCCGCGCGTTGGCGCGGATTGCGCCTGAACGTCCGACCGCAATGGCAAACCCTTCATCCCTGCTTGGCTTCCCGGCTCTCATGGATTGACGGCCCGAGCATAGCGGAACTTGGCAGGGCTTGGCGATGCCGTTTCCCGGCATCGGTGACTGCAAAACAGGAAAATGGCCGCCTCGCCGCGACAGCACAGGCTTGTGGTCGGGGAACGGGAGGGCGAAGGTCGATCAGGCCGATATTACCGGTTAACCGACGAGAACTCCGTGCTGCAATTTCTGCCGCATTCCGGTGCCGGCGCGGCCAGGAACCAAACGAACACGAAGGTGCAAAACGCCAACACGGCGACGCAGCCGGACACCACCATCGTGATGTCGTCGCTATCCGCATGTTTGAGCCATTTGCGCATCTGCGCTCTCCCTTGGAGGAACCCGCCGATCTTACGGCTTGGCTCCCGGCTTTTGCGTTACAATTTATTCATGGTCAAGCCGGCATAGGCACTTGACCACTAGTCAAACCATGCCCATTCGGCGGCGCCGTCATGCGTTACCGCGCCACCGGGCGCCTGCCCGACCAGACGCGCATACTTGGCGAGCGCGCCGGCCCGGTGTCGCGGCGGCCGCGGCTTCCAAGCCTGTCGCCGCGCCATGAATTCCTGATCGTCGATCATCAGATCCATGCGGCGGGCGCCGGCATCGATCCTGATCCGATCGCCTTCGCGCACCAGCGCCAGTGGGCCGCCCACGAATGATTCCGGCGAGACATAGCCGATACACATGCCACGGGTGGCGCCGGAAAAACGCCCGTCGGTAATCAGCGCGACCTTCTCGCCCATGCCCTGCCCGTAGATCAGCGCGGTAACCCCGAGCATCTCGCGCATCCCCGGTCCGCCGACGGGCCCTTCGTTACGAATGATGAGCACGTCGCCTTCGCCATACTGGCGATTGCGCACCGCATCGACGCAATGCTCTTCGTCTTCGAACACCCGCGCGTTGCCTTCGAACACCAGCTTCTTGAGGCCCGCGACCTTGATGACCGCACCATCAGGGCAAAGATTGCCTTTCAAAACCGCGACGCCGCCATCCGGCATGATCGGCGCCGAGGTGCGATAAATGATTTCGCCATCCGGCGCGTTGGCGTTGCCATATTCTTCCGCGATGGTTTTTCCCGTAATCGTCAGGCAGCTACCGTCGATATGGCCGCTTTCGATCAGCGCGCGAATCACGACCGCGGTGCCGCCGATGTCATAGACATCCTTGGCGGTGTATTTTCCGCCTGGACGCAGATTGCCGATCAGCGGCGTTCGCGCGAACACCTCGCCGACGTCGTCGATGCTGAAGGCGATGCCCGCTTCATTGGCCATCGCCGGCAGATGCAACGCCGCGTTGGTCGAACCGCCGGTCGCGGCGACGATCGCAGCGCCGTTTTCCAGCGACTTACGCGTGACGATCTCGCGCGGCAGCGGCCCGCCCCGCTGCAGCATTTCCATCACCAGGCGCCCGGCCCGGCGGGCGGCCTGCGCGCGCTCGGCATAGACGCCGGGAATCATCGAGACGTTGGGGATAGTCAGCCCCATCGCTTCGGACACCATGCCCATGGTGTTGGCGGTGAATTGTCCCGCGCAGGCGCCGATCGTCGGCAGGCAGGCCCGCTCGATGCCGGCCAGCGTCGCCTGGTCGATCTCGCCGGTCATGAAGCCGCCGACCGCTTCGTAGGAGTCCAGCACCGTGAGGGTCTTGCCCTCGAACCTGCCGGGCAATGCGCTGCCGCCATAGATGAAGATCGACGGCACATTGCAGCGGATCATGCCCATCATCACGCCCGGCAGCGTCTTGTCGCAGCCGCCGAAGCCAATCAGCGCATCATAGGCAAGGCCATGGACCACGGCTTCGATCGAATCGGCGATCAATTCGCGCGAGAGCAGCGAGAACTTCATTCCCTCATGATTCATGCTGATGCCGTCGGACACCGAAATGGTGGAGAATTCCCGCGGCGTACCGCCGGCTTCCGCAATTCCTTCCTTTGCGGCAGCGACCTGAAAATCGTGAGTCATGTTGCAGGGCGTCTGCTCGCCCTTCATGCTGACGACGCCAATCATCGGCTTGGCGATCGCTTCATCGTCGAGCCCCATCGCCCGCATGAAGGCGCGATGCGGCGCCCGATCGAGACCTTCGGTGGTTACCCGCGATCGCCATTTTTTATTGGATGATGTCATCAGTATAATCGTCTCGGCGAATGCGGGACCCATAGCCCCTGGCGTTCGAGATTAACAGCATGGTGTCCGTCTCCGTGCTAAAAATGCTACGGCACGGCGTCCGGCGCCTTATGCGCAATTGCGCATTAGGCCGGGACGACGATAGCTTACTGAATCGGCGCGGTGACCGGACCCTTGAACTGCGCAACATCCATTTTCGGCAGCATTCCAGCCTCCTTGTAGATATCGAGCATCTTCTGGATCGCCGCGAAATTCGGTGCGGCCCCTGGATCGCGACCGAAGTCGTTGTCCTTCAGCAAATAGGTATCGAGCACCGGAACCGGCGCCTTCAACACCTCCGAGACGACCTTGAGCGTCTCTTCGCGATTGGCCAGCGCTTTTTTCATGCCCAAGGTGATGTCGCGCACGTAAGCCTTCACCAGCTCCGGATTCTTGTCGACGAAATCCGCGCGGCAGGCTTCGAGGATGTGGACGATGTTCGGCATCGCTTCCGACAGCGAAAACAGCTTTCGCGTGCCACCTTTGGCTTCGGCGCGCGCCGCGAACGGCTGGTTCATGTTGACGGCATCGACGCGGCCCTGACGCAGCGCATCCTCGGAGACTGCGAAGCCGACTTCGACCAGCTTGATGTCCTTGGCCGGATCGACGCCGTTCTTCTTCAACAACATGTTGAGGGGCCCCTGGGTGCCGCCGCCGATCACTGAAATACCAATGGTCTTGCCCTTGAGGTCGGCGATGGTCTTGATCGGCGAGTCCTCCTTCACCGCCCAATAGACCGAGAAGCCACCCGGCTTCTCGAACACATGCTGTGCTACGATGTAGGCCTTCAGATTTCCGCCGACCACGCCGTTGGCGAGCGACAACGGCGCCTGCGTCGCGCAATCGAGCGCACCGGCGGCCAGCGCCTGCGTCATCGGCGCGGTGCCCTGAAACTGGGTCCATTCAATATTGTAGGTCTTGCCGAGATCGGGAAATTCGGTCGGCCGGCGCATCATCCAGTATTTTGATTCCTCGGCCGGAATGGTCCAGCCGACGCGGATGGTTTGTTGCGCATGCGAGGCGTTCACGCCCGCCAAAACGGCCATCGCTGCCGCCGCCAAAATCCACTTCGAAGATAACCGCTTCATGCCCCAACTCCACTTAAGCCAGACCCGCCGCTAAACCTTTCATGGTTCAAATGTTGAGGCAAGCCACCGGAAGTCGTACCGCTCGCGGCACATTCCTGCAAAGGCCGGATATATGCTAGAGCGGGCCAGCCGGACCGATTTTCGGCGATAGCAAGGGAGAACGCGAATGGCTGGGGCTGGCGGATCAGACCAAAGGCGAACGGAAAAACTCGGCTATCTCGGGCTCGGCATGATGGGCTTTCCGATGACGCGGCGCCTGATCAACGCGGGCCACGACGTCATGATCTGGAACCGGTCCGCCGGCAAGGCCGCCGCATTGGTGGACGCGGGCGCCAAGCTTGCGGCCCGCCCGAGCGACATCGCTCAGGCTGCCGACATCATCTTCATGTGCGTCACCGACGCCGCGGCCGTTGAAGAGGTCGTGTTCGGCGTCGATGGCCTGGCAACGGTCGCCGGTCGCGACAAGCTCGTGGTCGATTTTTCATCGATCCATCCGGATGCCGCCCGCGCCATCGCCACGCGGCTCAAGCAAGCCAACGGCATGGGATGGATCGACGCTCCGGTCTCCGGCGGCAGCAAGGGCGCGGAGGAAGGAACGCTCGCGGTGATGGCGGGCGGCGATGCCGCCGCTATCGAGCGCATCAGGCCCTATGTGCTGGCGATGGCGCGGCGGCTCACGCATATGGGCCCGGTTGGCGCGGGCCAAACCACAAAGCTCTGCAACCAGGTGATCGTCGGCTGCGCGATGACGGTGCTCGCCGAAGCCACGCGTCTCGCGGTCAACGCCGGGATCGACGCCAACAAGCTGCCGGAAGCGCTGGCCGGCGGTTTTGCCGATTCCATCCCGCTGCAACTGTTCGTGCCGCGCATGGTGCAGGGGATCCACTCGCCGCCGCTCGGCCATATCTCCACCATGCTGAAAGATCTTGACACGGTGGTCGACGTTGCCCGCAACACATCGAGCCCGGTCCCGATGTCGGCGCTGGCGGCGCAATTGTTCAGGCTGGCAAAAGCCTCACGCGGTGCCGATGCCGACGCGCTTGAAGTCTACAAATTGTCGGCGACGCAAACCGGCTGACAACGGCCAGCGCACTCAGCTAAGCTCCGGCGAAAAGCAGGACGCCAACAAGGAGACGCCCATGTACAATCCCGCCGGTGTCAAAACCTCGCCGAATTTTCCGGTGCCCACCCAGATGAAGGCCTGGGTGCTGGGCGATCCGGACCAGCTCCATTTGCGCGAGAAGCCGACGCCGGTGCCGAAGCGCGCCGAAGTGCTGGTCCGTATCGATGCGGTTGCGATCTGCGCCACCGACCTCGAGATCATTCACCAGGGCACGCCGGCAAGCATCGGGGGCGGGCTGCCGTTCAACAAGAACTTTACGCCCGGTCACGAATATATGGGCACGGTCGCCGCGCTTGGGCCCGAGGTCGATGAATTCCAGATCGGCGAGCGCATCAGCGTGGAAATTCATGCCGGCTGCGGCCAGTGCAAGCGATGCCGCGAGGGCATGTACACCTCGTGCCTCAATTACGGAAAGCCCGAAAAGGGCCATCGCGCCAACGGTTTTACCACCGATGGCGGCTTCGCCGAATACGCGGTCAACCACATCAACACCGTCGAGCGCGTGCCCGACACCATGAGCGATGCGGAAGCAACGCTGGTCGTCACCGCCGGAACCTCGATGTATGGCCTGACCGAACTCGGCGGCCTCGTCGCCGGCGAAAGCGTAGTCGTGATCGGCCCGGGTCCGATCGGACTGCTCGCGGTCGCCGTTGCCAAGGCGCTGGGCGCGAGCCCCGTGATCCTGACGGGCACGCGCAACAAGCGCCTTGCCATCGGCAAGGAACTGGGCGCGGACCGCGTGATCAACATATCGGAAGAAAATGCCGTCGATGTCGTCAAGCAGCTCACCGGCGGCATCGGTGCCGACTACGTGGTTGAATGCGCCGGCAGCGAGGCGACGATCAATCAGGCCATTCACATGACCAACCGTGGCGGGAAAATCTGCCTCGCGGCCTTCCCGCACGATCCCGTCACCACGGATATCGCGCATCTCGTCCGCAACAACATCTATGTCTACGGCATTCGTGGCGAAGGCCGCAGCGCCACGCGACGGGCATTGGCGCTGATGGCGGAACGAAAATTCGACGCGACGAAAATCCACACCCATACATTTGCGCTGGAAGATCTACCGACCGCGCTGAAATATGCCCGCGAGCGGATCGAAGATGCGATCAAGGTGGTCGTCACCACCAGGCCTTCCGACGCGCTGACCCGCGTGGCGGCGGAGTAATCAACAAGCTCAAATGGACCCGGGATTGCCCGGGATGCGTCGTCGCCACCTATTGGGAATCCGCAATCCGGCTGCGCCGCGCGCCATAAAGGAAATAGATCGCCAATCCGATCGCGAGCCATGCCGCCAACCTGAGCCAGGTATCGACCGGCAGACCGGACATCAGGAATATCGAGACGGCCGCGCCACCCGGTCCGACGATCCAGATCGCCGGTGCCCGGAACGGCCGGGCCAATTCCGGCTCTCTCACCCGCAGCACCAACGTGCCGAGCGATACCACTGTAAATGCGAACAGGGTGCCGATACTGACGAGTTCGCCGACCAGTTCGATCGGCAACAGTCCCGCGAGCAACGCCACTACAATTCCGGTTCCGATCGTCGCCACATAGGGCGTGCGGAACTGTGGATGAATTCGCGCCAGGATCGGCGGCAGCAGCCCGTCATGCGCCATGGTCCGAAAGATTCGGGGTTGCCCGAGCAGCGTCACCAGGATGACCGAGGTCAGGCCGAGGATGATGCCGAGCTTGATCAGCGGGGAGAGCCAGCCGACCCCGGCTGCATCGATGCCGACCGCGATCGGATCCGGGACGTTCAGCCGGTCGAACGGTACGATCCCGGTGAGCACGAAGCCGACCGCGACATAGAGCAGGCTGCAGATCACCAGCGACCCCAGAATGCCGATCGGCATATCCCGCTCGGGCACCCTCGCCTCCTGCGCTGCGGTGGAGACGGCGTCAAAACCGATATAGGCAAAGAAGACAACAGCGGCCCCGCGAAGCACGCCGGACCACCCGAACACACCGGGGCCGGTGTTGGGAGGGATGAACGCACCCGCCGGGTTGCTGGAAGTCCCCCAGTTCGCCGTGCTGAAGGCCGGCACCGCGCAAACAATAAAGAGCAAGATGACAATCAATTTCAGCGCGACGATAAAATCGTTGAATTTTGCGGACTCCCGGATGCCGATCGTCAGCAACGCCGTAAGGATGACGACCACCAGCACGGCCGGAACATTCAGAACCGCGCCAGTGGAAGACCAGCCGTGCAGGCTCGCGTCAAAGGCATAGGGCGCGGAGGCGAATCGGCTGGGAATGATCCAGCCTAAATCCCTGGCGACGCTCACGACATAGCTGGACCACCCTATCGCCACCGCAACCGCGGCGAGCGCATATTCGAGGATCAGGTCCCATCCGATGATCCAGGCGATCAATTCGCCGAGCGTCGCGTAGGCATAGGTATATGCGCTGCCGCTGATCGGGATGGTTGAGGATAATTCGGCATAGCACAGACCGGCCAGCGCGCAGGCCACAGCCCCAAGCAAGAACGACAGGCTGACGGCCGGCCCTGCATTGGTCGCGGCGGCGGTGCCGGTCAGGACAAAAATGCCGGCGCCGATGGTGCCGCCGATACCAAGCCCAACCAAATTCAGCGCGGATAGCGTCCGCTTCGGTAAATGGCGATCGCCGCTGCCGTCGTTCTGAGCGGCCTCCTCAATCAGCGCCGCCGTCGATTTCCGAGCCCAGAGATTTGGCAAGTGGTCAGCATCCTCTCAGATGAGCGCTGGGACGAGCGCCATCAAAGCGCAATTTGGATCGCGCGCAAGAAGACGCGGATCGGCCTTCACTTCAGCTAGCGCAGCGCTCCGGAACGGCTGCTTCAGACGGCGCCGCCAAGATAGAGCCGCTTGACGATATCGTTGCTACGCAGCTCGTCGACCGACTTGGCGGCAACCACGATCTCGCCATGGACGATGATGTAGCCGCGGGAGGCAATCCGGATGGCCTGGTTGAAGTTCTGCTCCGCCATCAGCACCGTGAGACCGAGATGCTGGTTGAGTTCGCCGATCTTGCTGATGGTCTGCGATACCAGTAGCGGCGACAGCCCGACCGACGGCTCGTCGATCAGCAGCAAACGCGGCGAGGACATCAACGCCCGCGCGATCGCCAGCATCTGCTGCTGGCCGCCCGACATGGTGCCGGCCAACTGTCCCTGCAGCCCCTTGAGCACGGGAAAAGCCTCAAAGGCGAGCGCCAGATTGCGCTCGATGTTGCGCCGGGCTTCCTTACGGAAGGCGCCGAGCATCAGGTTCTCCAGTACCGTCAGCTTGGGGAACAGCCGCCGCCCCTCGGGCACCATCGCGACGCCGAGATCCACAATCGCCTCGGCCGTCAATTTCGCAAGATCATGCGACCGTCCGTCGATCGTCAGCGACAAAGTCCCGCGCTCGGGCCGGACCAGACCCGCCACGCATTTCATCAGCGTGCTCTTGCCGTTGCCGTTGGTGCCGAGCAGCGCCACGGTCTCACCGGTCTCGACATGGAGCGAGACGCCGCGCAACGCCTTCACGGCGCCGTAACCCGCGTCGAGACCATTGACAACGAGGCTAAGTGCCAAGATAGGCCTCCTGCACACGCTGGTTGGCCATCACTTCATTGGGCGCGCCGATTGCGATGATCTTGCCGGCGTCGAGACACATCACGCGATCCGAAAAACGCATCACCGCCTGCATAATGTGCTCGATCATGATGATAGTGATGTTCTGATCCGCAAGACTCATCAGGAGATCGAGCACTTCATCGACTTCGGAACTCGACAAGCCCGCCATGGCCTCGTCGGAAATCAGGAGCCTCGGATGCGTCGCCATCGCGCGGGCGAGCTCCATCTTGCGCAGCTCGACCTGGCTAAGCTTGGTGACGGAGACATTGGCCTTTGAGGCAAGACCCATCCGGGTCAGGATCGACATCATGGTGTCGCGGCGTTGCGCGGCGGTGGCGTGCGCCTCATTGGCCGCGGCGAAATCCAGCGCCACCATGAGATTCTCCGCGACCGTCATGCTTCGGAACGGCCGCGGGATCTGAAAACTGCGCGCAATGCCGCGGCGGGTGCGCAGATGCGGCGTCAGGCGCGTGATGTCCTCGTCGCGAAACACGACGGTATTGGCTTCGGTGCGGAATGCACCGGAAATGCAGTTGATCAGCGTGGTCTTGCCGGACCCATTGGGACCGATCAGGCCGAAGCGCTCGCCCGGGCGAATATCGACGCTGATATTGTCGAGCGCGGTGAAGCCGCCAAACCGCTTGGTCAGCCCGGCTATCCGCAGCAACGGCGCTTGTGCGTCGGGAGCCATCATCCCTTGCCCTCGCCGCGGTAGCGAACCTTCCGGATCAGGCCAATGACGCCCTCGGGCGCCGCGACCACGAACAACACCAGCATCACGCCCAGCACCAGCACGTTCACTTCGGACGAGATGGTGACGGCCAGCAGTTGCTGCGTCGCGCCGAGCAGGATTGCGCCGATCACCGGGCCGATCCAATGCGCGGTCCCGCCGATCAGCGCCATCGCCAGCACGGTCACGGAATAATTGAGGTTGAAGGCGGACGACGGATCCGCGTATTGCAGGTACATGGCGCCGGGCGCGCCGGCCGCGCACATCAGCGCGCCGGAGACCACACAGGCCAACAGCTTCAACCGCAAGGTCGGCACCCCCGTGCATTCGGCCGCGAGCTCGTCGTCCCGGAGCGCCTGCAGGCCGCGGCCGATCCATGAGCGCTGGATATAGCGAGAGGTTGCGATCGCCAGCACCACGAGCATCGCCTGAACGAAGAACAGCATCTGCAGATAGCTGTGAAACATGTCCAGCGCTGGCGGCCGCTGCAGCTGGATGCCGGCCGCGCCGCCGACATATCGCCAGTTCGTCACCGACGTCTCGATCACGATCGAAAGCGCAATCGTCGCGATCGAAAAGAAGATGCCCTGCATGCGCAGGGTCAACAGACCTACAGCGAGACCGAGCAGCGCGCCGACGCTTGCGGCGGTGGCGATCTGCACGGCCAGCGAGGCGCCGGTCGCTTTGGTCAGGAACACCGCAGTGTAGATGCCAACACCGAAAAACGCGTTGGTGCCGAAATTCACGTAGCCAGCATAGCCGCCAAGGATGCTCCATGCCACGGCGAGCACGATGAACTGCAGGATCACGTAGCCGGCAAAGAAGGGGTATTCGTTGCTGACCACCTGCGTCATCAGGAAGATGCCGGCGAGGAAAAGCGCCATCGCAATCCAGAAAGCAACGCTGTTACGTTTCATGATCGCCTGCCGAAGAGACCCTGCGGCCGAACCGCAAGCACACCGAGCAGCATCGCGAAGGAGATCGCCGGCGCCCAGGAGGCGCCGACCGTGCTGAGCACGATCAATTCGGCGACGCCGAGGATAATGGCAGCGATCAGCGTACCGGTGATGCTGCCGAGCCCTGCCATCACCACGACGCAGAAAGTGCGGCCGATATAGGCGCGGTCGAGTGTCGGATCGACCGGAGAAACGATAATGAGCAGAGCGCCCGCGATCCCGAGCACCGCCGTTGCAATACCGAACGCCCATTGCTTGATCTTGACCGGGTTGGCACCCATCAGCCGCAGCGCCTCCTGGTCCTGGGCGACCGCGCGGATCGCGCGTCCCATGAAAGTCTTCGACAGATACAGCGACAGCAGGATGGTCAGCCCGGAGGCCACCGCGAAGGCGACCAGCAGCCGGACCGGGATGCGCATGTCACCGAGCCGCACGGCCTTGCCAATATAGGATGCGCTGACCGAGCGCTGGTCGACGCCGAATTGCAGGATGATGAGCACCTCGATGATGAAAGCGATGCCGAACAGGAACGCGATGCCGCGCACGCCGGCGTCGGTACCGCGCTTCTCGAATGTTTCATAATACACCCGATAGGCGACGAGCCCGAACACGAACAGCAGCGGCGTGATCATCAGCCCCGCCACCAGGGGGTCGATATCATAGCTGTCGTTGAGGAAAAACACGCCGTAGGCCGCGAGAATCAGAAACGCCGGATGGGCGACGTGGGGAACGTCGAGCAGGCCGAACGCAACCGACAGGCCGACGCTGACGGCTGCATAGAAACAGCCGACCAGCACACCGGTCACCACCGCATTGAGCAGCAGATCCATTGAAAACACTTAAGGTCCCCCTTGACCTCTTTTCAGGCCGCCGCTTCCCCGGGTCGCAAGCTTGGTTCAACTCCGGGATCGGAGCGAACGGGCCCCGATCCCCTCAGAAGCGAGATTTACTTCCGAGCTGCCTCGAACGGACTGATCAGATCGCCCGACTTCAAGTTTGTCGGGGACAGGATCACCTGCTTGCCCTGTTTGCGGAACTGCTCGACGTTCTTGTCGACGACACCGCGAAACTGCGCCATCAATGTCTTGGTTTCCTTCCACTCACCGTCTTCGGCAAAGGCGATCGGGCCAACGATGGTCTTGACTTCGTTGCCGTGCAGATATTTCGCGATGCCTTTCTGGTCGAGCGACTTCGTTGCGTTGACAGCCGCCTCGACGAGCTGGCCCGAAGCATAACCGTAGGGCGCCAGATA
>CAVTWC010000040.1:0-27529 GCA_963738105.1 uncultured Alphaproteobacteria bacterium
TCGAATACGCCATCAGCCGTTTTGCGATGGAAGTGAAGCGGCAGCTCGACGTGCTCGACCGCCGGCTCGCCGACAATGAGTTTTTGGCGGGCAGCGAATACACCATCGCCGACATCGCGGTCTGGCCCTGGTATGGCGGCATGGCCAAAGGCCTGCTGTATAATGGCGGCGAATTCCTGTCGGTGCAGGACTACAAGAACCTGCAGCGCTGGACCGAAACCATCGCCAAGCGCCCCGCGGTGAAGCGGGGCCGCATCGTCAATCGCGTTTCCGGCGACCCCGCCAGCCAATTGCACGAACGCCACAACGCCAGCGATTTTGAAACTCAGACGCAGGACAAGATCGGCGAGCCGGCCAAGGCGTGACGGTTTCTGAACATCACGCCGCGGAACCGCATGACGTGGCGTTGAATGGATGAGAAGGACGGCACGTCGCGTCAGGCGTGCCGTCGATCATGGGAACTTGATGCCATCGGCGGGAACGCCTCCGGGGCACAAGCGTTCAATCGGCAGGCGATGCACGCAACATCGCGCAGCGTTGCCGATGGAGGACGCCATGCAACGCATGTTCATCTTTGCGATGGCAATGTGGCTTGGCGGCCTGGCTGCGGCCAACGCCCAGACCGCTACTCAGCCCTCGGCTCCCCAGATCGGGCAACCGCTTCCACAAGCCGGCGTTGCCGCCACCGCCATGGATAATTCGTCCTCGCTCCTGATGTCCCACGCAGTCCGGTTCAACGGGTGCCGCCTCATCGCTTGACGCCACGTCCAGTGCGATATCCGCGACGGCCTCCGATCCCCTTGCCGTGCCGACGTCGACCTTGCCGTCCGCCGGTCAAACCACGACCGGCAGTGTGGCGATCGGCGCCATCAGCGCATCGCCGACGATCAATCCGCAACGTGCCGTGCAATTGCCGGGCGAGGCCGCCAACACCTCGACGCAGGCGCCGACCACGTCCGCAGCGGCGGCCCCTGGCGGCGCTGCCGCAGGCACATCCTCCAATGCCGCATGCTCCACCGCGATCCCCACCACGACGGGCGAATTGAGCGTTGGCGGTCTGTTCGGCGCAGGCTCGGCTGGCGGCTGCTAAATACGTATCTTTGAGCTCGACGGCGCTCGGCTCCCATCCCCCCCCTCCCTGGCGATTTGGCCTTGGTCCCTTCGGCCGCCGGGAACACGACACGGTCGTCGGTGCGGCAATAGCGATCGGCGAACATGCGGCCGATCGGATGATAGCGTTCCATGTGCACCCGCATCGCGGCCGGATCCCATAATTCGTCGCGGATGTAGAAATTGACGCCTTCGCCCATGATCAGGAGCCGGTTGCCTTTCACGTCGATGGTTTTCCAGACCTTGCACTCCATCGCCCATGGCGCATCAGCGAGTCGCGGTACTGCGACCTTGGAAGAAGGTGCGAGCTTGAGTCCGAGATAATCGGGTTCGCCGATTTCGGGCGGAAAGTCGCCGCTGGTCTCGTGCATCGCCTGCGCCAGCGGCTCATCGGTCATGTGGACCACAAACTCGCCAGTGCGTCCGATATTGATCGCGGTGTCCTTGGCGGTGCCGTCGGGACGCACGTTGGAGGCGAAAATGCAGAGCGGCGGATCCTCGCTCAATACGTTGAAGAAACTGAAGGGTGCGGCGTTGACCACGCCGGTCGGGCCCAGCGTCGTCACCCACGCGATCGGCCGCGGCAGCACGAACGCCGCCAGCAATTTGTAACGCTCGCGCGGCGCGAGATCCTCGGGGGCGTATTCCATGGGGGGATCCAGTCTTGGCTATCGCATTCAGTTCACCTCGCCCCGCTTGCGGGGAGAGGTCGGCGCGTAGCGCCGGGTGAGGGGGCGTCTCCGCAAGGTCGCACTCGCAGTGTTCGTGGAGACGCCCCCTTATCCCAACCTTCTCCCCGCAAGCGGGGAGAAGGAGAAAGCAAGACGTCGAACCGACCGTAGACCTACGGCATGCTCAGTTCGTGCCGGCCGACCACCATCCAGTGCACCTCATCGGGGCCGTCGGCGAAGCGCAGATGCCGGACGTCCTGGTACATTTCGGCGAGCGGCGTCCATTGCGAGATGCCGGTGGCGCCGTGCATCTGGATCGCCTGGTCGATGATCTTGCAGGTGCGCTCCGGCACCATCGCCTTGACCATGCTGACCCAGATCCGCGCTTCCTTGTTGCCCAGCACGTCCATTGCTTTCGCAGCCTTCAGCACCATCAGTCGCATCGCCTCGATCTCGCAGCGCGCCTGCGCGATGATCTGCAGGTTGCCGCCGAGGTGCGCGATCTTCTTGCCGAACGCTTCACGCGTCAGGCCGCGCGACACCATCAGGTCGAGCGCCTTTTCGGCCTTGCCGATGGTGCGCATGCAGTGATGGATGCGGCCCGGTCCAAGCCGCACCTGCGAGATTTCAAAACCGCGGCCTTCGCCGAGCAGGATGTTTTCCTTCGGCACCCGCACATTGTTGAAGCGCAGATGCATGTGGCCGCGCGGCGCATGGTCGTGCCCGAACACATGCATCGGCCCGATGATCTCGACGCCGGGCGTGTCCTTGGGCACCAGGATCTGCGACTGCTGCTTGCTCGGCGCCGCATCGGGATTGGTCTTCACCATCACGATCATGATCTTGCAGCGGGGGTCGCCGAGCCCGGAGATGTAATATTTCTCGCCGTTGATTACCCACTCGTTGCCTTCCAGCTTCGCCGTGGTCGAGATGTTCTTGGCATCGGATGAGGCGACGTTGGGTTCGGTCATCGCATAGGCGGAGCGGATTTCGCCGGCGAGCAACGGCTTCAGCCATTTCTCCTTCTGCTCCTTGGTGCCAACGCGCTCCAGCACTTCCATGTTGCCGGTATCCGGCGCCGAGCAGTTCATGGTTTCCGAGGCCAGCGGATTTTTCGCCAGCTCGACCGCGATATAGGCGTAATCGAGGTTCTTCAGGCCCTGGCCGGTCTCGTCATCGGGCAGGAAGAAATTCCACAGGCCGACTTCCTTGGCCTTCGCCTTGGCCTTGCCGAGCACCTCGAGCTGGCCGTCGGTAAAGCTCCAGCGATCTTTCTTGCCCTCGCCAAGCCGGTAAAACTCGACCGACATCGGATCGACGGTTTCGCGGATGAATTTCTTGACGTGCTCATACAGCGGCCGAACCTCGTCCGACATGCGGAGATCGTTGAGTTCCTCGCCGGGATTGAGATTGTAGGTCGTGGTACGCGGGATGTAGGCGTGTTTCATATGGCTCTCCCATGCGCGCAAGTTGTTGTTGTTCGGGCGCGCTGCCAGCTCGTTGGCGCCAATGTAGACGGTGGCGCGGTCCTGACAAGCGGCGATCGGCCATCCGGCGGGCGCGTTTTTGCCCACGCCACGGAATAATCGGGGGGAGTTGTCAGTCCGCTTTTACACACCCGCCGTCATCGCCCGCCACCGGGTCGGCGCAACGCGCCGCCCGATGACAGGCTCCGGCGGGCGATCCAGTATTCCAAGGCGCTCAGATGAAATCGAAAGGCTGCGGCGTACTGGATACCCCGCCTGCGCGGGGTATGACGGATTGATCTGTGGTATCACCTGTCCCCGACCTCAATCACACCATCCGGTGCACGGCGCAGATCTTGTTGCCGTCGAGATCGCGCAAGTACGCGAGATAGAGTTTGCCGGCGGAGCCTTCGCGAACGCCCGGCGGATTTTCACACGACGTCCCGCCATGGGCGACACCGGCCGCGTGCCAGGCGTCGGCCTCTTCGGGCGACGCGCAGGCAAAGCCGATGGTGCCACCATTGGCGACGGTCGCGGGCTTGCCGTCGATCGGCTTCGATACCGAAAATACGCCTGTCTTGGTCATGTAGAAAATGCGATGACCATCCACCCTTGCGGGCCGCACTCCGAGCGTGCCGAGCAACGCGTCATAGAACGTCTTGGCTTTTTCGAGGTCGTTGGTCCCGACCATCACGTGCGAAAACATCTCTTGGTCTCCTCCCATTCCAATTTGCCGGACCAACCGCGCAACTGCCGTGCGCTCACACTTGGTTGAGGGCGCGCTTGCAGCCCCTTCATTCCGGTGCCGAAAGCTAGCAGCGCTTCCGCCGATGTCAAAGTGTTGTGGGTGGTTTATTCACGGAACGGATTCCGATGGCTTGGCCGTCGAGGTTAGGCCGGCTGCTTCCACAGCCAGCCTGCCAACATGACGGCGATCGCGGCTCCGAACAATTGCGCCGCAATGAACGCGGCAATTCCGGCGGGCGCGATGCCGGCAAACGTATCCGACAGGGAGCGCGCGATCGTCACGGCCGGATTGGCGAAGGAGGTCGAGGCGGTGAACCAATAGGCCGATGTGATGTAGAGCCCGACAGCGTAGGGGATCGCACTCGGCGTTCGGGCGATACAGCCGAAGATGGTCAGCAGCAAACCGAAGGTGGCGACGGTCTCGGCAAGCCATTGTCCGGCGCCCGCCCGCGAGGTCAGTGACATCTGCCACACCGGAAGTTCGAACATCAGGTGCGCCGCCCAAACGCCCGCCACGGCTCCGGCGATCTGCGCGGCGATATAAAAGCCGGCTGCCTTCCACGGCAGTTCGCGGCGAATAGCAAATGCCAATGATACGGCGGGATTGAAATGCGCACCCGACAGCGGTCCAAAGATCAGGATCAGGACGACGAGGATCGCGCCGGTTGGAATCGTGTTGCAGAGGAGCGCCAAGGCGACATTTCCGCCCGCCAGCTTCTGCGCCATGATCCCGGAGCCGACCACGGCCATCAGCAGAAACGCCGTGCCGAGCCATTCGGCGAAGACCCGGCGCCCCAGCGAGCTCATCGCGCGGTCGTCTGCTGTCGCGGGTCGACGACGCGTTCGCCATCTTCCTTGGTAAATTCACCGTGCTGGACCGGCAACAGCTCCAGGACTTGCTCGGAGGGCCGGCACAGCCGCACGCCGTTTGGTGTGACGACAATGGGCCGGTTGATCAGGATCGGATGCGCCATCATGGCGTCGAGAAGCGCATCATCGGTCAGATCCGGATCCGATAGCCCCAATTCGTGAAACGGCGTGCCTTTCTCGCGCAGCAGCGCGCGGGCCGAAATGCCCATGCGCGCGATCAGTTGCGTGAGCAACGCCCGTGAGGGTGGCGTCTTGAGGTACTCGACAATGTGAGGCTCGATGCCGGCGTTGCGGATCAAGCCGAGCGTGTTCCGCGACGTGCCGCAATCTGGATTGTGGTAGATGATGACGTCCATCGTGACAGTCCGCCTACAGTCTCAGCAACACTTCGATGCAGGTTTTGCGGCCTGCTGCGGTACGCAACACGCGCCTTCCTTCTCATGCGCGATCCTGGCGGCGTTCTCGCCGGTGCCATCGCCATAGGTCGTGCTCTCACCCGTGGTGTGGAACGTCTCCCAGGCGATCCCGGCGGGATCGTCGATCCATGATTTCTCCGACTGGGCATAGCAGCATGCGGTCTGGCCTTGCTCGATGACCTCGCCGCCGGCCTGGCGTAGCCGGCCATAGACCTCGTGCAACTCGTCGGTATTTTCCACCTGGATGCCGAGATGATCGAGGCCGGGCTTGCGGCCGCGCGTCGAAATCGCGAAATTGACTTGGGGATCGTCGAGCATCCACTTGGCATAATCCGGTTTCACCACCGCGGGCTGCGCCGCAAACAGCGCCGAGTAAAACCCGATCGAATGCGGAATGTCGTCGACGGAGACATGAACGTGAAGCCGCTTCATGTGATGTCCTTTCAGGCAGGTATTTTGCTGCGCTTGCGCGCGGGTTTGCATTCGGCCGCGGGAGCGCAGGGAACGCCACCACAGCAGTTTTCGGTCAGAAAGCCGACCAGCGCGTTCATCTTCTCGAACCGGGCGGCGTAGATCATCGAGCGGCCGTCGCGTCGCACCGTGACCAGCCCGGCCGTTCGCAGCCGGTCAAAATGAAACGTCAGCGTATTGGGCGCGAGGTCGAGCGCCTCGGCTACGGCGCCGGCGGGCATACCATCGGGGCCTGCGCGGACCAGCAGCCGGAATATATCGAGACGGTTATCTTGAGCGAGCGCGGCCAGTGCCGCGAGGATATCTGTCTTTTCCATATTTCAACGATTATCGAAATGAAATTCGATGTCAAACGATATTTCAGTAGTTGCTGAAATAAATCATGGTCCGACAGGCGGCGATGGCCGGGGCAGGGCGGCCGCTCACTTCCCCCGTGCGCGCTCATCAAACGCGCTGAGCACGGCCAGTGTCATCGCCGTGACGCCGGTTTCGATGGTTGGTTTCGGCACCGGCGCGAACAGCGGTGAGTGATTGCCGGGCAAAGGCGGGCCGCCATCGCGCGCGGCGGCCATGCGTTCCGGCTCGTAGACGCCGATGTTGAAAAACATCGCGGGTACACCGGCTCCGACATATTCGGAGAAGTCCTCGCTGGCGGTACCGGGTGGCGTGGCCCGGAGCTTGTCGCCAAACGCCGTCTTCAACGTCTTCGCGGCGACAGCGACCACGTCCGGATCATTCATCACGGCCTTGGTGCCTTCCTCGATATTGATATCGGGCGGCGGTGCACCCGCCGCCGCGGCGGCAGCCTTCGCGGTGCGTTCGATCCCGGCCCACATCTTGGCGCGGACCTCCTGCTTGAAGGAACGGATGGTCCCGGCCAGGAACACCGTATCGGGGATGATATTTCCGGCGGTGCCGCCATGGATCGCGCCGATGCTGAGCACGCCGAATTCGGTCGGATCCTTTTCGCGGCTGATCACGCTTTGCACATCGACGATGAAGCGCGCCGCGATGACAACGGGATCGATGGTGTTCTGCGGCGACGCCCCGTGACCGCCGCGGCCATGGAAGGTGATCTCGAGGCCGTCGGCAATGGAAGAGCCGACACCGGCACGGTAGGCGATGGTGCCGTAGGCGCCGGGGCCATCATGCAGTCCGAACGCAACGTCCGGCTTTGGAAATCGCGTGAACAGGCCATCGGCCAGCATAGCTTTGGCGCCTGCAACGATTTCCTCCGCCGGCTGCGCGATGAACATCAATGTGCCGTGCCACTGGTCTTTCAGGCCAAGCAGCGTTTTGGCGGTGCCGACCCAGCTCGCCATGTGTATGTCGTGGCCGCAGCTATGCGCGACCGGAGTCTCGCGCCCGTGCCAGGTGGTTTTGTCGTGGCTGGCATAGGGCAGGCCGGTCTTCTCTTCCATCGGCAGCGCGTCGAGTTCAGTGCGGACCATGATGGTGGGGCCGTCACCATTTTTATAGATCGCGACCAGCCCGGTCTTGCCGACCTGCTCGGTGACCTCGAAGCCGAGCGCGCGCATTTCGGCCGCGAGTTTTGCCGCGGTCTTCACTTCCTGGAAGGCAATCTCCGGATGGGCGTGGATGTCCTTGTAGAGCGCGTCGAGCTTTGGATAGTCGCTTTCGACCGACGCCTCGATTGCGGGTTTGAGTTTGGCAACATCGATTTCGGCGTGCGCGGGTGCCAGTGCTGCTGCTGAGAGCGCGACGGACGCGAGCAGTGATGTTGCTATCCTGGTCATGGCACGAGCGCTCCCTGCAAGCGGCCATTATGGTGCTGGCCGTTATGGGCGCATTATAACCGCTCAAGCCTGACATTTGAAAGATACGAGAGCGGTTCTCGGACGCATCCGGATGGCGCTGGGAGCGGCCAGAATGGTGGCCCGCCGGCCGAATTGTGAAATGGCCGTCAGTTGATTCCTCTGTCCAGCCCTGTTGCGAAAAATTTTTCACTTCCCTTCTGACCCAAATCACCGGCTCATACTATGCCATCCCGTCCCGCAAGAGGGGCGTTGGCCATCGTCACGAACGTTGGGTCGGGATGCGGTGGACGCGGATGCGCTTTTGACGAACAGCGCGTGATGCGGACGGCGAAGTCGTGTGGTCCTGACGCCCCGATGCTGGCGTCAAGTTTTTGAGAAGCAAGCTTCTCGGAGATGACGGTGACAATCAAGCCGGTCACCGGGGAGAGCTCGAAGTAAGCCGTAAAACCATTGCGCAGGGAAGGCCGGACTGCTTCCGCTGAACCTGTATGCTCGTGTGCAGTTTTTTGTTTACGATTTGCACGCGAGACCGCGGGTGCAGCGCGCACCCGGTCTTCCCTGCGCCCTCTCTTGAGGGTCGCCTGCGCCCTCTCTTTTTGGGCCGATGAATTTGTAAAACTCGGGCGCATCGTGCCGCGAGAAGGCGGATGTCTGTCTAACCACCCGTCATGGCCGGGCTTGTCCCGGCCATCCACGTCTTACTTCACGATCGTATCGAAGAGGTCGTCCCAATCCGGGTTTGTTGCAACGATCGTTCGGACCTTCCACGCGCGGGGCCAATGTTTGATGTTGTGCTCGCGTTGAATGGCGTCGCGGATATCGTCGAACCGCTCGAAGTAAACAAGCATTTTCAGTCCGTGTCGCTTGGTAAAGCCATCGACAAAGCTAGAACGATGCTCGAATACGCGACGAACGAGATCGCTGGTCACGCCGACGTACAGGATGCCGTTTCGACGGTTTGTCAGAATGTAAACCCAGCCACCCGACATGTCGAAACGCCTTCAAGACGTGGATGGCCGGGACGAGCCCGGCCATGACGAAAATCTATCTAGAACGCCGTATATCCGCCATCGATCACAAAACAATCCGCGGTGTGATAGCTCGACGCCTTGCTCATCAGGTACACCGCAATGCCGCCGAAATCAGAGGGCTCGCCGAACCGGCGCACCGGAATTCGCGGCATCACGTTGGCGACGAATTTGTCGTTGGCCATGATGCCGGCAGTCATGTCGCTCTTGATCCAGCCGGGCAGGATCGCATTCGCGGTGACGCCGTAGCGCGCAAGTTCGACGGCGAGTGCGCGGCACAATGCGTTGAGCGCCGCCTTGGTGCCGGCATAGTGTTCGTTGCGCGCGGTGCCGAACAGCGAGGCGAGGCTGGAGGTCGCGACCAGCCGGCCGAATTTGTCGCCGGCTTCGGCGCGTTCGGTCATGTGGCGCGCGGCGGCCTGGAATACATGGAACACGCCATCGAGATTGGTGGCAAACATCTTGCGCCATTCTTCCTCGGTGCGATCGATGAAGGCGCGCCGGCCGCCGCCGCCGATGCCGGCATTGGCAAAGCAACCGTCGACCCGGCCGAAAGTGTCGAGCGTCGCCTTCATCGCGTCCTTGACCGAAGCGGGATCGCTGACGTCGCAGATGCGGGTGTCGATCTTGCCGGGACCGGACGCCATGGTTGCGGCGGCGCTCTTGTTCTTGTCGGCATTGCGGCCCCAGATCGAGACGTTGCAACCCGCGGCGTTCAGCGCCTGCGCGATACCAAGGCCGATGCCGCCATTACCGCCGGTGATGACGGTGACACGGTCGCTGAGATCGAAGATATTTTGGGAAGCCATATTTTGGGAAGTCATGGCGTGTTTCCGTTTCCTAATTGTTTGGCCTGCGCTCGACGGCGGGCAGATGTTCTGACCCAACCATGGACAAGGCGGCCTGAAAAATCAAATATGGCTTGGAGAGTTCGGATCTGACGCACCGCTGAACACAATGACGCGGGCCAAACCCAAAGAGGAAACAATGCAGTTCAAGCACGTTACGCTGGAGTTCGATGGCCACGTCGCCATCCTGAAACTCGACCATCAGGAAGTCATGAACGCTGTGTCGATGGACATGCTCGGCGGCCTCGCCGAAGCGCTCAATGCGATCGATGACAAGCGCGACGACGTGCGCTGCCTGGTATTGACCGGTGCCGGACGCGCGTTCTGCACGGGCGCTAATCTACAGGGCCGCGACAAACAGAAACCGGGCCGGAGCAATGCCGGCGCGACCCTGGAAACCGGCTTCCATCCGTTCCTGCGGCGCTTGCGCAATCTGCATTGCCCGATCGTCACTTCGGTCAATGGACCCGCTGCCGGTGCGGGGATGAGCTTTGCGCTGATGGGCGACATGATCCTGTGCGCGCGCTCGTCCTATTTTCTGCAGGCGTTCCGCCGCATCGGCCTGGTGCCCGATTGCGGCTCGACCTGGATCATGCCGCGGCTGATCGGCAAGGCGCGTTCGGTCGAATTGTCGCTGATGGGCGAAAAGCTGCCGGCCGAGAAGGCGCTGGAATGGGGGCTGGTCAACCGGGTCTATGACGACGCGGCCTTGATGGAAGAGACCATGAAGCTCGCGCACGAACTCGCCAACGGTCCGACCGTGGCGCTGTCGCTGATCCGCAAACTCTATTGGGACAGCTCGGACAATTCGTTCGAGGATCAGCTCAATCTGGAATTCGAGTCGCAACGCGTCGCGGGTGCGACGACGGATTTCAAGGAAGGCGTGACCGCATTCCTGGAAAAGCGCCCGGCGAAATTCCACGGTAAATGAACTAGATGATCGAAGCCGAACTCGGACGCTGCGTCGCCTCCTGGTATCCGGGCGCGACCGGCGTTGCCGCAGCCGAAAAACTCTCCGGTGGCGCCAGCCAGGAGACCTGGTCGTTCGACATCCTGCATCCCGACGGCGCGGTCGGCGCGATCTTGCGCCGGTCGCCGCAAGGCTATGGCGCGGCGCCGACGCGGGCCGCCGGGCTCGATGCCGAGGCGACCTTGATGCAACTCGCTTACGACGCCGGCCTGCCGTCGCCGAAGGTGATGTATGTGTTGAAGCCGCAGGACCAGCTCGGCACCGGTTTTGTCATGCAGCGCATTGCTGGCGAGACTATCGCGCGCAAGATCCTGCGCGACGAACAGTTTGCCAAAGCGCGGCCGCTGCTGGCGCGGCAGTTGGGTGAAGTCGCGGCCGGCATCCACAAACTGGATGCATCGAAATTACCTGATTTGCGCCGGATGAGCGCGGCCAAGGAAATCGCCGACCTCGATCGCGAATACCGCAGCTTCAATTGGCCGCGTCCGGTGTTCGAACTGGCGTTGCGCTGGCTGCGCGAGCGCGATCCCGGCCCGTCGGACGAGGTAACGCTGGTGCATGGCGATTTCCGCCACGGCAATCTCATCATCGGTCCCGACGGCCTGCGCGCGGTGCTGGACTGGGAGCTCGCCCATCTCGGCGATCCCATGGAGGATCTAGGTTGGGTTTGCGTCAATTCGTGGCGCTTCGGGGAGATCGACAAGCCGGTGGGCGGGTTTGGCTCGCGCGAGGAACTGTTCGCCGGATATGAGGCGGCGGGCCGCCGCGTCGATCCGGATCGCGTGATGTTCTGGGAAGTGATGGGCACCTTGCGCTGGGGCGTGATGTGCTGCGGCATGATGCAGCGGTTTCGTTTGGGGCCGGATCATTCGATGGAACGCGCGATGATCGGCCGCCGCTCGTCGGAAACTGAAATTGATTTGCTGCGGTTACTCGCGCCACGGGCATGATCCCAAAAAGTGGGAAACCGGTTTTTTGGATCAGATCATGCCCAACAAGAGAGGAATTGAGATGCAGGACGAACCGACACCCACCGAGTTGATCAAAGCGGTCGCCGACTTCCTGCGCAACGAGATCGCGCCTGTCATCAAGGGCCACAATGCATTCAAGCTCCGCGTCGGCATCAACGCGCTCGATCTGGTGACGCGGCAACTGACGCTGGAGCAGGGCAGCGACGCTGCAGAAACCGCGCGGCTGAGGCAATTGCTCGGCGCCGACGGTTCGCTGATGGATCTCAATCGCGCGCTATCGGAGAGGATCGCAAAAGGCGAGGTCGATCTGAAGACGCCTGATCTATCAGAGCATCTCTGGCAAACCACCATGGACAAGCTCGCGGTCGATCAGCCGAATTATGCTTCGTACAAAAGGGAATTGGAAAGTGGGAGCCAAGTAGCGCTCGTCTGCTCAACTCCGTCATTCCGGGGCGATGCGAAGCATCGAACCCGGAATCTAGAGATGATCATCTCGATATTCCGGGTTCAGCCCTGCGGGCTGCCCCGGAATGACGACGGGCGTTCTACTTCCCCAGCCATTTCGGGGCACGCTTTTCCGAAAACGCCTTGGGGCCTTCGATGTAGTCCTGCGAGGCGGCCATCGCCTTCACGGCCGGATATTCGCGCTGTTCGGTCATGGCCTGTTCGAGCGACACTGCAAGGCCACGCTCGATCGCCTGTTTGGAGGCGCGGATCGACATCGGCGAGTTCTTGCAGATGGTCTCGGCCCAGCGTTCGGCTGTCCCCATCAATTCATTCAGGGGAACCACCTCGTTGACGAAGCCAAGTTCGAGACCTTCCTTGGCGGAGACATGGCGCGCGGTCAGGATCATGCCCATGGCGCGCTTCAGTCCGATCTGGCGCGGCAGCCGTTGCAAACCGCCTGCCAGGGCAGCAAGGCCGACCTTCGGCTCGGGCAAGGCGAACGTGGCGTTGTCCGAAGCGATGATGAGGTCGCAGGCCAGCGCCACTTCGAACCCGCCGCCCATCGCCACCCCGTTGACCGCGGCGATGATCGGCTTGTCGCAATCGAACCGCGTGGTGAGGCCAGCAAACCCGCCCTTGTCCCAGCCGCGCTTGCCGCCGGCCGCCTGCCATTTCAGATCGTTGCCGGCGCAGAACGCTTTGTCGCCGGCGCCGGTGACGATTGCCACCCATTGCTCCGGATCGGCGGCGAAATCGTCGAACACCTTGTTGAGTTCGAAATGCGCATCGATATGCAGCGCGTTGTACACTTCCGGACGCGCCAGGGTGACGATCGTAATCGGCCCCTTGCGCGTGACCTTGGAAAACTTCAGATCCATGTTTGCTCCCGTGGCTTTTTCTGTGGCGAGGAATTTCCCCGCGATACTAGCGCGCTCTCCGCCGTTGACGCCATTCAATTACGCCGGGACGCTGCGCGTCACAAGCCGCATCGCCTTGCTTGACTTGGGGCTGGTCTTCTCAGCTTAATCGGTCGTGCGAGGCATCGCTGATGCGGGCGCGCCGATAACGAAAATAAACGACATTCCGGAGGAATTGCCTTGGATTTTGCATTGCCGGCCGACCTTGTCGCCTATCTCGACGAACTCGATCGCTTCATTGCGTGCGAGATCAAGCCACTCGAAGAGGCCGACGACAACATCCGCTTTTTCGATCATCGCCGCGAATGGGCACGAACCGATTTCGACAAGGGTGGCTTGCCGCGGCACGAATGGGAAGCGCTGTTGCGGAAAGCGAAAAATCTCGCCGACGCGGCCGGGCATTTGCGGTTCGCGATCCCGAAGCGCTATGGCGGCAAGGATGGCTCCAATCTCTGGATGGCTGTCATTCGAGAGCATTTTGCCGCCAAGGGGCTTGGCCTGCACAACGATTTGCAGAACGAGCATTCGATCGTCGGTAACCTTCCGCTGGTCACCATGCTCGATCGCTACGGCCGCGACGACCAGAAGGCCATGATCGAGGGCTCCATCACCGGCAAATACCGTATCACCTTTGGTCTGACCGAGCCGGAGCACGGCTCGGACGCCACCCACATGGAAACCCGCGCGGTACAGGCGACCCGCGATGGCGTCTCGGGATGGGTCATCAACGGCGAGAAGATGTGGACCACCGGCATGCATATCGCCAGCCACTGCGCGCTGTTCGCGCGCACCTCAGGCGATGACGGCGACGCGCGCGGCATCACCTGCTTCCTGGTGCCGGCCAACAGCAAAGGCGTGAAGGTCGAAGAGTATATGTGGACCTTCAACATGCCGACCGATCATCCGCGCGTCAGCTTCACTGACGTCTTCGTGCCCGACGACGCACTGTTCGGCGAGATCGGCCGCGGGCTATCGCTGGCGCAATGTTTCGTCCATGAGAACCGGATCAGGCAGGCCGCGAGTTCGCTCGGCGCTGCGGTCTACTGCATCAATGAGAGCGTGAAATACGCGCGCGAACGCAAGCCGTTCGGCAAGGCGCTGGCCGAGAACCAGGCGATCCAGTGGCCGCTGGTGGAACTGGCAACCCAGGCCGAGATGCTGCGGCTGCTCATTCGCAAGACCGCATGGGAAATGGACCAACTGACCCAGGCGCAAGTCGAGCACACGCTGTCCGACAAGGTCTCGATGTGTAACTTCTGGGCCAATCGCCTGTGCTGTGAATCCGCCGACCGCGCCATGCAGGTGCATGGCGGCATGGGTTATTCGCGCCACAAGCCGTTCGAGCACATCTACCGCCACCACCGCCGCTACCGCATCACCGAAGGCAGCGAGGAAATCCAGAAAAGGAAAGTGGCGGGATTTTTGTTCGGCTACATGGGCGCGGGGAAGCATTGAGGGGAGAGGATGCGTCACGCAGCCACGTCGTCCCGGCGCAGGCCGGGACCCATACGCCGTGTCGTTAATGTTCGGGGAGACGTATTTGGCCTTGTTGAACTGCCCTGCAGCAGTCGAAGCGCCAGGGGTTATGGGTCCCCGCCTTCGCGGGGACGACGTGATGATGTACGACGTCCGCTCAATTCACCTGGCGATCCTTGCCCGCCCAAAACGGATCGCGCAGATGACGCCGCAGGATCTTGCCCGATGCATTGCGCGGCAGGGCTTCGATGAAGTCGACCGTCTTGGGCGTCTTGAAGCCCGCGATCCGTTCGCGCGTAAAATTGATGATGTCGGATGAGGTGGCGGTCTTGCCCGATTTCATCACCACGATCGCCTTGACCGCTTCGCCCCATTTGTCGTCGGGAACGCCGATCACGGCGACTTCGGCGACATCGGGATGGTCGCAGATCGCGCTTTCGACTTCGGCGGGATAGATGTTCTCGCCACCGGAGATGATCATGTCCTTGATGCGGTCGTGGATATAGAGGTAGCCGTCCTGGTCGATATAACCGGCGTCACCGGTGCGCAGCCAGCCGTCGGCATCGAGCGTCCGCGCTGTGGCCTCCGGCAAATTCCAGTAGCCGACCATGTTGGAGCCGGAGCGCGTCGCGATCTCGCCGACTTCGCCGGTCGGCAGTTTGTTGCCGGCGGCATCGAGGATCGCAAGCTCGACGCCGGGCAGCGCCTTGCCGGCCGAACGCATGCGGTCCAGTCCCTCGATGTGGTCTTCCGGCGGCAGCGCGACGATGGTGCCGGTGGTCTCGGTCATGCCGTACATCTGCACGAAGCCGCATTTGAAGACTTCGATGCATTCCTTCAGCAGAGCGGCCGGAATCGGCGATGCGCCATAGAGCATGTATTTCAATTTGGAGAAATCGACCTGCCGCGCGCGCGGCTGCCGCACCACGAACTGCATCGCGGCCGGCACCATGAACAGTTTTGTAATTCCGGACTGCTCGAAGAAATCCAGCACTTTGGTCGGATCGAATTCCCGCGCGATCACGCCGGTGGCGCCGTGATAGACGCCGAGCATGCCCCAGCCGGAGCCGCCGATGTGGAAGATCGGCATTGCGACCAGCGAGACGTCGTCCTCGTTCCATCTGTTCCAGTCCGGCCGTGCGTCGCCGCCGGCACGGACCAGATTGAGGAAATTGGCGTGCGACAGCATCGCGCCCTTCGGCTTGCCGGTGGTGCCGGAGGTATAGAGCTGGATCGCGATGTCCCTGGGCGCGATCGCGACCTTCGGATCGTCGCTGCTTTGGGCATCGCGCCAGGCGACAAAATCCTGCCATTCCGGCGCGCCGCCTTCGGTCGTGATGATGGTGCGAACGCCGGGCAATTGCGCTCGGATGTTGTGGACCTGCGTGATGAACTCCGGCCCCACGAACAGCACCGGGGCCTTGCAATCCTCGACGATGAAGGCGATCTCGGGTCCGGCCAGCCGCCAGTTGACCGGCGCCATCACCACATTGGCCTTCATCGCCCCAAGCAGCAGTTCGAAATAGACGTCGCTGTTCTTGCCGAGATAGGCGATGCGCTCGCGCGGCTTGACGCCAAGCGCCAGCAGCGCGTTGGCGACGCGGTTGGTGTTGATATCGAGCTCGGCAAAACTGGTCTGACGCCCCTCAAATTCGAATACGATGGCGTTACCGCGGATCTTCGCCCGCGCACGCACCATATCGGCAAGGTTTTGCCAGTCCTCTGCGATGGACATGTTTCCCCCGGATGTGTCTTGTTTTCGTTGCGGCGAGTTTGGCGTCATCCCGCGATAAAGACAATACGGGGAAACAGAGCGTTTTTGAGCGAAGTGGATACCGGTTCGCGTGAAGAAAACGCGTCAAAAATTGCTCTACCCTCGCGCGGCGCGGTCCTTTTCGTTCTGCGCCTTGATCGACTCGCGGGCCTCGTTCCATTCGGCGTCGGACCAGTCGCGCAGTTGGTAAAAGTTGCCGCCCATCGCCAGCGCCTGGCCGCCATCCATGGCGATGGTCTCGCCGTTGATCCAGTCGCAGCCACCCGAAATCAGGAACACCGCGAGGTTCTGCAATTCCTCCATGGTGCCGACCCGGCCCATCGGGTTCATCGCCTTGGTGCGCGCGCCGGCTTCGTCACCCGGCTTGATGCGCTTGCTCATGCCCTCGGTCGGAATTTCGCCGGGCGCGATGGTGTTGAGCCGAATGCCATAATGTCCCCATTCCGCCGCCAGCGACATGGTCATGGCGTGGATCGCGGATTTGCTCATCGCTGACGGCACCACGTAGGGCGAGCCGTTGCGCACCCAGGTGACCGTGATCGACACCACATTGCCGCGCAGTTTCTCCGCGATCCAGCGGCGTCCCACCGCATGCGTCACGTAGAACGTGCCGTGCATCACGATGTTGGCGACCGCATCGAATCCGCGCGGACTCAGCTCTTCGGTCCGCGAGATGAAATTGCCGGCGGCGTTGTTGATGAGGTCGGTGAGGGGGCCTGCGGTCCAGATCTGCTGGATCATCTCGTCGACCGCCAGCGAATTGCGGATGTCGACGCCGTGGCTCATCACACGTCCACCGTGAAGGTCCATCAACTCGGTGGCGGTTTCGTCGCAAACGGCTTTGCGGCGTCCGCAGATGTGGACCTCGGCGCCGAGTTGCAGGAAGCGCCCGGCCATCGACTTGCCGAGACCGGTGCCACCACCCGTTACAAGAATGCGTCGCCCGGCGAGAAGCTGATCGTTGAACATCGTTTCCACCCACGGAGATTGTCTGTTAATTGGTCGATTGACTAAATCCGCACAACGCCTTTCTGTAAAGCGTCACCAAGAAATAAGACTGGAGGATGACTCATGGAAGAACGCGTCTCGATATCGATCGAGGACGGTATCGCCGATGTTCGGCTGGTGCGGGCGGACAAGATGAACGCGCTCGATGCCGCGATGTTCGAGGCTTTGGTGGCGGCGACCGGGCGGCTCGCCCATGAAAAGGGGCTGCGAGCGGTAGTATTGTCCGGTGAGGGCCGGGCGTTTTGCGCCGGCCTCGATATGGGTCGCTTCGCCGCGATGAAGGAAACCGGCGGAAACGGCATCGCTGGCGGCGAAAAGCGCGATCTGACCGCGCGGACCCATGGCCTCGCCAATTTCCCGCAGCAGGCGGTCTGGGGCTGGCGTCAGCTTCCCGGTGCCGGTGATCGCCGCGATCCAGGGCGTGGCGTTCGGCGGCGGCTTCCAGCTCGCGCTCGGTGCCGACATGCGTTTCCTCGCCCCCGACGCGCGGATGTCGATCATGGAGATCAAATGGGGGCTGGTGCCCGACATGGCGGGGACGCCGATCCTCGCAAGCCTGGTGCGTGACGATATCCTGCGCGAGCTGACCTATACCGGGCGGATTTTTTCGGCGCAGGAAGCCCTGAGCTACGGCTCTGGCGACGCGGGTCTGTGACGATCCGCGCGCGGCGGCCTTCGAGGTCGCGCGCGAGATCGCGAGCAAAAGCCCTGACGCGATCCGTGCGGCGAAGCGGATGCTCAACAAACTGTCGGTCGATCCCGGTCCGGCACTATTGGCCGAATCCGTCGAGCAGCAGAAGCTGCTGGGAAGCCCCAATCAGCTGGAGTCGGTGAGCGCCAACATCGAAAAGCGTGCGCCGCGGTTTGTGGATGTGTGAGAAACACAAAACGTCATTCCGGGGCGATGCGTAGCATCGAACTACGATGTGCAATTGCACATCTGAGAATCTCGAGATTCCGTGCGCAATTCCTGAGGTCGGGTCCTTCGGACCATCCCGGAATGACGGCGTAGATATAAGCCCGACGACAGATCGGAAAGCGAAAGATGGAAACGTCCCAACCCTTCCTCGGCATCATCAGCGGCGAGCGCCGGCGCGATCATGCTGAGGTCGCCGACCGTGCCGCGCGCATCGCCGGCGGGCTGCACAGCCTTGGGCGTCAGGCAGGGCGACAGCGTCTGTATGCTGATGCGCAACGACATCACCTTCATCGAGGCCGCTTATGCTGCGATGCGCCTCGGTGCCTATGGCGTGCCGGTGAACTGGCATTTCAAGCCGGAGGAGATCAATTACATTCTGGAGGACTCGGCAACGTCGGTGTTGATCGGCCACGCCGACATGCTGCACCCGTTACGCGGCGCCATCCCGGCGCACGTCACCGTGCTCAGCGTGCCGACGCCGTTGGAAATCCTCACGCACTACAGAATCGATCCCGATCTGCTGGCGCCGCCCGATTTTGCGATCGATCTGGAATCCTGGATCGCCCGGCAAGCGCCCTATGACGGCCCGGCGGTGCCGCAGCCGCAGAACATGATCTACACCTCGGGCACCACGGGCCATCCCAAGGGTGTTCGCCGGGCCGCGCCGACACCGGAACAGACGCGCGCCTCGGAGCGGATGCGGGCGCTGATCTATGGCCTGAAGCCCGGCGTGCGGGCGTTGTTGCCGGGCCCGCTCTATCATTCCGCGCCGAACTCATTCGGCCTGCGGTCGGGGCGTCTCGGCGGCGCGTTGGTGCTGATGCCGCGGTTCGAGCCGGAGGAATTTCTGCGCCTGATCGACGCGCAGAAGATCGACACGATTTTCATGGTGCCGACCATGTTCATCCGGTTGTTGAAGCTGCCGGAGGCGGTGCGCCGAAAATATGACGTCTCGTCGCTGCGTCACATCGTTCATGCCGCAGCACCTTGCCCGGCCGATGCCAAGCGCGCCATGATCGAATGGTGGGGACCGGTGATCACGGAATATTACGGCAGCACCGAAGCCGGCGCTCTCACCTTTGCCACGTCCGACGATGCGCTGAAGAAACCGGGCACCGTCGGGCGGATTCTGGATGGCGTCGAGCTACGTTTTCTCGGTGACGACGGCGCTGCATTGCCGCAGGGGCAGATCGGCGAAATCTATTCACGGGCCGCCGATCAACCTGATTTCACCTACCACAACAAACCCGAGAAACGCGCCGAGGTCGAACGCGACGGTTTTATTACTTCGGGTGATGTCGGCTACATCGACCAGGACGGCTATGTCTTCATCTGCGACCGCAAGCGCGACATGGTGATCTCGGGCGGCGTCAACATCTACCCCGCCGAAATCGAGGCGGCGCTGCATGCGGTTCCCGGCGTCCATGACTGCGCGGTGTTCGGTGTTCCCGACGAGGAATTCGGCGAGGCGCTGATGGCGGTGGTCGAGCCGCAAGCAGGGGTGACGCTCGAGGTTTCGGATATTCGGGCCCGGTTGAAGACCACGCTGGCCGGCTACAAGGTGCCAAAACACATCGAAATCCATAGCGCGCTGCCGCGCGAGGATTCCGGCAAGATCTTCAAGCGCCGCCTGCGCGATCCCTATTGGGAGCGGGCCGGCCGGCGGATTTGAGGGCAGAAACCTCATGGTGAGGAGGCGCGAAGCGCCGTCTCGAACCATGACATCCCGATCTAGCCATCCTCCGAGACGCGGCCAAACGGCCGCTCCTCCAGCGATAACGGCGCAGCCGTTACGCGGGGATGAAGCCCTCATCTTGATCTTGCGCTGCAACGCAAAAATTGCAACTCTTCGGCGGCCGGGCAATTTCTGGAGCAAGCGATGTCGTCCCAGATGCTGCCTTCCGATTCTGAAGCCCGCATTAACCGCGGTGAGGATATCGCCGCTCTCGAAGCGGACGCGCTGCTGCGCGAGGATATCCGGCTGCTCGGGCGTATCCTCGGCGACACCGTACGCGATCAGGAAGGCGCCGATGTGTTCGACCTGGTCGAACGTATCAGGCAGACCTCGATCCGGTTTCACCGCGACGAAGACCGGTTGGCCCGCCGCGAACTGGAAACCATCCTCGACAGCATGTCGATCAGCGAGACCGTGCGCATCGTCCGCGCGTTCAGCTATTTCTCGCACCTCGCCAACATCGCCGAGGATCAAAACAACATCCGCCAGATGCGTTCGCGCGGCGCGCTGCGCTCGGGCACACTCGCCGATACATTGGCGCATGCGCGCGAGGCCGGCTTCAGCGCGGCCGATCTGCGCGCCTTCTTCAAGGAAGCGCTAGTCAGCCCGGTCTTGACCGCGCACCCGACCGAAGTCCGGCGCAAAAGCACCATCGACCGCGAGATGGAGATCGCCTCACTGCTGGACCGGCGTGAGCGGGTTCAACTGACACCGGAAGAGAGTGAGGCCAGCGACGAGCAGTTGCGCCGCGAGGTGCTCACGTTGTGGCAGACCAATCTGTTGCGCCGGACCAAACTCACAGTACTCGATGAAGTCGCCAACGGGTTGTCGTTCTACGACTACACCTTCCTGCACGAAGTACCGCGGCTGCATTGCAGTCTGGAAGACCGGCTGAACAAGGACGAGGGCGGCGATGCGGCGGAACTGGCGTCGTTCCTGAAAATGGGAAGCTGGATCGGCGGCGACCGCGACGGCAACCCGTTCGTGACAGCCGATGTCATGCGTGGCACGTTACGGCTGCAATCGAGCCGTGTGATGAACTTCTATCTTGAAGAGCTACACGTTCTCGGCTCCGAACTGTCATTGGCTGCACATCTTGCCGACGTTTCCGAGGAACTGCGCGCGCTCGCCGAGCGTTCGCCGGATACGTCACCGCATCGCAGCGGCGAGCCGTATCGGCTGGCGGTATCCGGCATCTACGCCCGGCTGACCGCGACCGCGGCGCGGCTGGAGGTGGAAACCAGCCGTCGGCCGGTCGGGGAGGCTGCGCCCTATGCAAGTGTAAAAGAGTTCAAGGCCGATCTCGACGTGCTCGATCGCTCGCTGATCTCAAACAATTCGGGCGTGATCGCGCGCGGGCGTTTGCGGCTACTGCGACGGGCGGTGGATTGTTTCGGCTTCCATCTCGCCCGGCTCGACATGCGGCAGAATTCCGCCGTACATGAACGCACGGTGGCCGAACTGCTGGATACGGCGACACCCGGCATGTCGTATCTTGCGCTCGGCGAGGAGGCGCGCGTCGCGCTGCTGTCGAGCGAGTTGCGCAACGCGCGGCCGCTGACCTCGTCATTCGTGAAATACAGCGAGGAGACTCTCGGCGAGCTCGCGGTGTTCCATGCGGCCGCCGAGGCGCATGCCAAATTCGGCGCCGATGTCATTCCCCAATGCATCATTTCGATGTGCAAGGGCATGTCCGACCTGCTGGAAGTCGCGCTGCTGCTGAAAGAAGCGGGCCTGCTGCGTCCTTCCGGCCGCAGCGCCATCAATATCGTGCCGCTGTTCGAAACCATCGAGGATTTGCAGGCGTCTTCCGGCATTATGGACCGGATGCTGGCGCTGCACGATTATCGCAAGCTGGTCGACAGCCGCGGCTCGGTGCAGGAAGTGATGCTCGGCTATTCCGACAGCAATAAGGATGGCGGTTTCGTTACCTCGGGCTGGGAACTCTACAAGGCCGAGATCGGCCTGGTCGAAGTGTTCGAGCGTCACGGCGTTCGCCTGCGACTGTTTCACGGTCGCGGCGGGTCGGTCGGCCGCGGCGGCGGGCCGAGCTATGATGCCATCATCGCGCAGCCCGG
Organism: uncultured Alphaproteobacteria bacterium; assembly: GCA_963738105.1. GTDB lineage: Bacteria > Pseudomonadota > Alphaproteobacteria > Rhizobiales > Xanthobacteraceae > Bradyrhizobium. Next base: position 21,701 of record CAVTWC010000040.1, read on the forward strand.
TGGCGCGGTGAACGGTCAGATCCGCATCACCGAGCAGGGCGAAATCATCTCCAGCAAATATTCCAATGCGGAGGTTGGCCGCAGCAATCTGGAAATCCTCGCCGCCGCCACGCTGGAAGCGAGCCTGATGCAGCCCCGGCACAGCGCGCCGCGCCAGGAATATCTTGTCGCGATGGAGCGATTATCGGCCCTGGCTTTCAAGGCCTATCGCGGGCTGGTCTACGAGACCGACGGTTTTGCCGACTATTTCTGGGGCTCGACCGTCATCACCGAAATCTCGACCCTGAACATCGGCAGCCGTCCAGCGTCGCGCAAGAAGACCCGCGAGATCGAGGACCTTCGCGCCATTCCCTGGGTGTTCAGCTGGGCGCAATGCCGGCTGATGCTGCCGGGCTGGTACGGTTTTGGCAGTGCGGTCGAGACCTGGATATCGGAACATCCGGACCAGGGCATGCCGTTCCTGAAGGAGCTTTATCGCGAGTGGCCGTTCTTCCGCATGTTGCTGTCGAACATGGACATGGTGCTGGCAAAGAGTTCGATCGCGATCGCTTCACGCTACGCAGAACTGGTGCCCGACGAGGCGTTGCGCGAGAAGATCTTCGGCCGCATCCGGCGCGAATGGCATCTCTCGATCGAGACGCTGCTCGACATCATGGGGCAGGAGCGTTTGCTGCAGGGCAACCCGCTGCTGGAGCGTTCGATCCGCAACCGTTTTCCTTATCTCGACCCGCTCAACCATGTGCAGGTCGAATTGCTGAAAGAACACCGCGCGCAGAATCCGGATGAACAGATCCTGCGCGGGATTCAGCTCACCATCAACGGGATCTCGGCGGGGTTAAGAAATAGCGGGTGAGCGGGAACCTTGCGTTGAAGTCGTTCGTCATGCCCGGCCTTGTGCCGGGCATCCACGCCTTGCTTCTCTTGAGGCTCCAAGACGTGGATGGCCGGGACAAGCCCGGCCATGACGCTGAGTTATTTGCTTCCGCATTCCCTCAACAATTATGCGCGCCCTGCGTCTCCACATAGACCGCATACAGTGACTGGCTCGCGGTCATGAACAGGCGGTTTCGCTTGCGGCCGCCAAAGCAGACATTGGCGCAGGTTTCGGGAAGCTTGATCTGACCGATCCGCGCGCCATCGGGCGCGAAAACTTGCACGCCGTCATAGCCGTCGCCAACCCAGCCCGCGCCGACCCAGATGTTGCCCTCGGTGTCGACCCGCATGCCGTCGGGGAATCCCGACTTGCCGTCGAGCGTCATGTCGATCAGCGTACGCGGGTTCGAGAGCTTGTCGCCGTTGAGATCGTATTGCCAGACGATGTTCTTGGCGTTGGGGTAATGGGTGATGCCGGTATCGCAGACATAGACCTTCTTGTAGTCGTGGCTGAAGGCGATGCCGTTCGGCTTGAACGGTTCGTCGGCCACTTTTGTCACCTGACCGCTCTGGGCATCGAGCCGGTATACCGCCTCCTTCTGGTAGGGCTGGTTCGAGCCGGTATTGGCCTTCTGCCCTTCGTAAATACTGATCGCGCCATAGCCGGGATCGGTGAACCAGATCGACTTGTCGTTGGGATGAACGACCATGTCGTTGGGGCCGTTGAGCGGCTTGCCATTGGCTTGCTCGGCCAGCACGGTCAGCGATCCGTTGTGCTCGTAGCGGACGAGCCGCGTCCGCTCCGCCGTAATCTGCCTGCCCTCGAAATCGAACGTATTGCCGTTGGCCTCATTGGACGGCTTGTGAAATTGCTCGGAGATATGGCCGTCATCGTCGAGATAGCGAAGCTGGCGGTTATTGGGGATGTCGCTCCAGACCAGATATTGACCCTGCGCGTTCCACGCGGGTCCCTCGGCCCACAGGCAGCCGGTGTAAAGCCGCTTGATCGAGGTGTTGCCGACCTTGGCCTTGAAGCGCTTATCGTCGATCACGACGATGTCGGGGTCCGGATAGCGCTGCGGCTCGGCATTGCGGCCGTAGTCGCGGGCGGAGGCTTCCGAGGCCAGCACCGTGGTGCCGGCGAGCGCGGCGGCGCCTTTCAGCAAGGTGCGCCGATCGAACCGATCTGTGTTGCGCTGCGTTTCGGTCTGGCTTTGTTTGTCGGGAAAGGTCAGCAGGCTTGTCATGATTTCCTCCCTGATTTTTTTGTTGGGAGGAGATCATATGCCCGCAATCCGGCATAAAGCGGGCGAGTTTTGATGAAGCAACCAAAGAGTGTGTCGTCCCGGCGTGTCGTCGGGACGACAATTTCATAAAACTGTCAGATCGGATCCCAGCTAAAGACATCAGCCGAGCGATCGAGCTTGGAGAACGATCCCTTCAAGGCCGGCATGCCGTGTTCGGCGATCGTCTGCGGCGTCCAGCCTTCGCCGCGGTGAACCGAGCGCACCGGACGATGCTGGCCGAACAGGAAGATCTCGTTCATGCGCACGCCGAAGATTTGGCCGGTGACGTCCTTCGCGGCGTCGCTGAGCAGATAGGCGCACATCGGTGCGATCTTTTCCGGGCCCATCTGCTTGATCTTCTCGACGCGCGCCTTCTCGGCGTCGGTCTCGGTGGGGATGGTGCCGATCATGCGGGTCCATGCGAACGGCGAGACGCAGTTCGAGCGCACGTTGAAGCGGCCCATGTCGAGCGCGATCGACTTCGACAGGCCGACAATGCCGAGTTTCGCCGCAGCGTAATTTGCCTGGCCGTAATTGCCGATCAGACCCGAGGTCGAGGTGAAGTGCACGAAGGAGCCGCTCTCCTGTTCTCGGAACAGCCGCGCCGCGGCGTGGCTGACATAGAACGAGCCCATCAGGTGCACCTTGATGACGGACTCGAACGCTTCCACGCTCATCTTGTGAAAGATCATGTCGCGCAGGATGCCCGCATTGTTGACGACACCGTCGAGCCGGCCAAAATGGTCGGTCGCGGTCTTCACGATCTTGCTGGCGGGGATCGCTTCCGCCACCGACTCGAAGTTGGCGACCGCGGTGCCGCCGCGCTGCTTGATTTCCTGGACCACTTCCTCGGCCGGTGCCGCGCTCGAGCCGGCGCCGTCAGCGGCCCCGCCGGGATCGTTGACCACGACCTTGGCGCCCTCGGCTGCGCACAGCAGCGCGATCTCGCGCCCGATGCCGCGTCCGGCGCCAGTGACGATGATGACTTTGTCCTGCAGTGATTTGGTCATTTGTATTTCTCCGGCTTGAGCTGGTGTTCTGTTCACCTCGCCCCGCTTGCGGGGAGAGGTCGATCACGAAGTGATCGGGTGAGGGGGCCTATCCGCGAGTCCGACCGTATTGAGAGGCCCCCTCACCCCGACCCTCTCCCCGCAAGCGGGGCGAGGGAGAAGCCTTTGCCTCTCACCGCGCGCTCATTTTTCGTTCGTAAAAATGATTGTCCCTGACGCCGCGAACATGCCGCCGACGCCGTGGCAGACCGAGATTTTCGCGCTCGGCACCTGCGCCGGCGCGATGCCGCGCATCTGGCGCACGCTTTCCTGCAGTGCGTACATCCCGTACATGCCGGAATGCATGTAACTGAGACCGCCGCCATTGGTGTTGAGCGGCAGCTTACCGCCGGGCCGCGTGTTGCCGTCGGCGATGAACTTGCCGGTCTCCTCATGCGGCATGAAGCCGAGATCGCCGAGCCCATACAGCGGCAGATGCGCGAACGCATCGTAGATCATCAGATGATCGACGTCCTTGTGGGTGATACCGGCTTCCTTGAACGCCAGGGGACCCGCGACCTTGAAGGCGCGCGAACTGTCAAACGTCTTCATCTGGCTGACCATCGGCGTTTCCACGCTCTCGCCAGTGCCGAGGATATAGACCGGCTTCGTCGGGAAATCCTTGGCGCGGTCAGCCGAGGTCAGGATCAGCGCGCCGCCGCCGTCGGTGACGAGGCAGCATTGCAGGATCCGGAACGGGTAGGCGATCATCCGCGAGTTCAGCACGTCCTCGACCGTGATCGGCGCCTTCATGGTGGCGCGCGGGTTCTTCGCCGCCCATTCGCGCTGCACCACCGCGACCATCGCGATCTGTTCGTGGGTGATGCCGTGGGTCTTCATGTAACGCAGCACCGGAATCGGGAACATGCTCGGCGGCCCGTAGACGCCGAACGGCGCCTCGAACTGGCCGTTCAGGCTGTCCGCCGGCGTCGAGCGCGGCTGCTTGCCGATCATCGACTTGCCGCTTTCGGCATGCGTGATCAACACGGTCTTGCAAAGACCCGCCTCGATCGCGGCTGCGGCGTGGCGGACGTGCAGCATGAACGAACAACCGCCGACCGAGGTGCCGTCGACCCAGGTCGGCGTGATGCCGAGATAATGCGCAATCTGCTGTGGCGTTTCGACCGCGGTGGCGATGCCGTCAATGTCGGACAGCTTCAGTCCGGCATCGGCGATAGCGTTCAATGCCGCGTCGGCGTGCAACTGGATCTGCGACATGTTGGGGATGACGCCGAGTTCGGTGGTTTCGGCAGCACCGACGACGGCAACTTGATTCCTGCGCATGATGCTTATCCCTTCGCCGGACGGAACAAGGGAAGGGTAATCTTGTCGTCGAGTTTTTCGAACGCGACTTCCAGCTTCATGTCGAGTTCGAGTGCCTCCGGCGTCTGCGGGCAATCGATGATGTTGCTCATCATCCGCGGACCTTCCTCGAGTTCGACGACGGCAATCGCATAAGGCGGCGTGAAGCCGGGAGCGGCGGGACGATGGTTGATGACGTAGCTGTAGAGCGTGCCCTTGCCGGAGGCCTTGAACATGCTGACCTTGCGCGAGGCGCAGGACGGGCAGAACGGCCGCGGCGGGAAATAGACATTGGCGCAGGCGTCGCAGCGCTGCAGGCGGAGTTCGCCGGCCTGTGTGCCGTCCCAGAAATGCTGGGTTTCAGGCGTCGGCTTCGGACGCTGCGCGCGTGGGCTCGGCCATTGTTCCCTCCTTGAGGCTACGGGCCCTTTTTGTCCCGCCGGTTCTGTTCTTGATGCGACATTGGACCGCCGGGCGTCAACGGTCCAGCGGGGCCGTTGCATGCCGCATATTCCGGCTCTGGCACAATGGATTAGGCCGCTGCGCTTGTATCCCCATAACCCCCCTTGTATGGTCCCGCCGCTTTAGAAAACCGGGAGGAATTTATGCTGAAGGTGACGGGCGCGGTATTGGCTGCGGGTGTGGCAATGGCCACTCAGGCGATTGCGGCTGACGCGCCGGCGGAAATCAAGATCGGTACGCTTTACGCGTCGTCCGGGCGCTATGCGTCGATTTCGATGCCGGTTTTCAATGGTCTCAAGCTCTGGGCCGAGCAGAAGAATGCCGAGGGCGGCGTCTACGTGAAGGCGTTCGACAAGAAGATTCCCGTCAAGCTTGTCGCCTATGACGACCAGAGCAACACCGCGACCGCGTCCACGCTGTATAACCAGCTTGTCACGCAGGATAAGGTCGATCTGCTGGCCTCCAATTCCGGCTCGGTGCTGACCGCACCGGCGGTGACGATTGCCCGCGACCACAAGATGTTCCTGTTCGACCAGACCGGCACCGGCGCCAGCTTCTTTTCCAAGGACAATCCCTATATCGCGCTGATGGCCGACCCGGTCTCGACGGTCTGGCCGAAGCCGGTGGCCGACTTCATTTCGCACGATGGCCCCGGCCTCGGCATCAAGAAGGTCGCGATCCTTTACTCGACCAACGAATTTACCGGCACCCAGGCCAACGCCTTCCGCAAATTCGTCAAGGATTTCGGGCGCGCCGATCGAGATCGTCTACGATCAGGGCATTCCGACCGAAACCACCAACTACACCGTGATCATCAACAACATCGCCAACACCAATCCGGATGCGGTAATTCATTT